>CAVRZA010000001.1:0-576513 GCA_963725665.1 uncultured Actinomycetes bacterium
TAGGCGATGCGGCCGCCGAGCCACGACGGGGCGGCGGCCGCTACTTCACCACGAGCTTGCCGGCGATCACCTTCTTCTGCGCGTTGCCGGCGATGTCCACCACGTACACGCGGAAGCGGTAGGTGCCGCGCTTCAGCTTGCGCGTCACGGCGCACTTGACGTTGGCGTTCGTGCGCACGACAGTGCCGACCTTGGTGATCGTCGCGACCTTCTTGCCGCGGCTGTTGGTGATGACGACCTTGGTCACGCGAGCGCGGCCGCAGCTCGGCTTGGGATCCGTGACGCGGAAGCGCAGGGTGAGCCGGCCGCTGCGCCTGCCGAGTGAGGCGAGACAGCGCGTCACACTGGGCCGGCCTCTGTCGATGCCGATCACGCAGCTCTTCGCCGCGCTGACGTTGCCGTTCGCGTCGGTGGCCCGGAAGCTGACGACGTGACGCCCCAGACCCGTGATGAGGGCGCTGCTGCCCGTCTTCCAGGGGCCCTGACCGAGACGATAGGCGATGTCGCGCACTCCCGATGCCCCGTCGGTCGCCGTGAAGCGAGCGGTCACCGACTTGGTCTTGAACCACCGGCCGGCCTGCGGGCACGTCACCTGCGGTGCGGTGTCGTCGATCTGCACGGTGGCCGATTCGATGGCCTCGTCGTTGCCGGCGTTGTCGGTCGAGAAGTAGGTGACGGTGTGCGTGCCGTCGCCGCTCACCACGACGCTCGTGCCCTGTCGCTGTGCGCCCCCATCGATCACGTACGTGGTCGAGGCGACGCCCGACGAGGCGTCGCCGGCGGCGAGCGTGAGCGTCACCGGCCCGTGCTGCCAGCCGGCCGGCGCGTTGTCGCTCGTCTGCGGCGCCGTGGTGTCGATGCGCACGACGGCCGTCCTCGTGTCCTCGGCCACGTCGCCGATGGTCGAGGACCGGTAGGTGATCACGTGCACGCCGTCGTTGGCGTGGGTCGCCGGCGCCTCGACGACCACACTCGTCCCGGTCTGCGTGGGGCCGCCGTCGAGCTCGTAGGTCGTGCGCACGGCGCGCTCACCGGGCGTGATCGTGAGGGTCACATCATGGTTGACCCAGCCGGCCGGGGCATCGTCGGTGCTGGCGCCGGGAGGAGTCGTGCCGATCGTCAACGTCCGGGAGGTCTTGACTGCCTCGTCGTTTCCGGCGTTGTCGGTCGAGTAGTAGCTCACCGTGTGCTGTCCGTCGCCCGTGACCTCGGCAGAAGTGCCGGTCTGCCAGGCGCCGTCGTCGACGCGGTAGTGGGTCGCGGCGACGCCCGAGACGTCGCGCGCGCCGTTGTCGTCCGACGGCGACAGCGTGACCGTGACGGGGTCGGTGTGTGCCGGCGGGCCGGCGGCGATGTCGTCGCGCGTCTCTGGCGGCAGCGTGTCGATGAGCACGGTAGCGCTCTTGTCGGTCTCGCGATTGCCGACCGCGTCGGTGGAGCGGTAGGCGATCACGTGAGCGCCGTCGTTGGAGTGGTCGGCCGGCGCGGCGACGTGCACGCTGGTGCCGGCCTCAGTCGCGCCGCCGTCGAGCTCGAACGTGGTGCCGGCAAGGCCGCCGACCATGCCGGAGAGCAGGTCCGTCGGCGTGAGCGTCACGGTCGTGTCGGCGTTCTGCCAGGCCGTGGGAGCGTCGTCGCCGGTCACCGGAGCGGCGGCGTCGATGCGGACCGTCACTGTCTTGGCGCTCTCGACGTTGCCGGCGGTGTCGGTGGAGAAGTACGTGACGGTGTGCTCGCCGTCGCCCGTGACCACAACGTCGGTGCCCGGACTGCGGGGCGCCGTCGTCGATCTGGTAGGTGGTGCCGGCGCTGCCGCCCGTCATGCCAGAACCGGAGTCCGACGGCGTGAGCGAGAAGCTCACCGGGCCCGTCTGCCAGGCGCTGCCGCCGGCATAGGTGTTGCCGGTCACCGGCGCTGTGGTATCGATGTTGACGTAGCCGGTGTGCTGCGTTTCCACGTTACCGAGGCGTCGGTGGACCAGTAAGGCGATCTCGTGGCTGCCTTCGCCGCTGACGGCGAAGTCCGCGTCGGTGCCCTCGACGTCGTACTGAGTCAGTCGCCGTCCACCGATAGTGGATCGTCGTGGCGCCATGGCCGCCCGTCGCCATGAGCGTCACCGTCTGTGGGTCGTTCTTCTGCCAGCCGCCGTCGGCGGAGTCGGACACGGCGGCGTTCGCACTCGTCACCGGCGGGCTCGCCCAGATGTTCACCCAGCCGGAGTGCGCCGCCTCGGCATTGCCGGCGGCATCGGTCGACCAGTACGTGATCGCGTGGCTGCCGTCGCCGCTCACCTCGAACGGGTTGGTATAGGGGTACTGCACGCCGTCGAGCGTGTAGTAGGTGTCGGCGAGGCCGCTGCCGCCGCTGTCGGCGGCCGCGAGGCTCACCATCTGCGACGTCGTGCGCCAGGCGCTGTCGCCGTCGCTGGCCAGCGCCGGCGTGGAGCCGTCGCCGGTCGCCGGCGCTGTGGTGTCGAAGTTGAGGGTGCAACTGCCGGTGGTCTCGTTGCCGGCCTTGTCAATGGCCTTGTACTCGTATGTCACCGGGCCGTTCTCGCCGGCGGCCGGGATCGTGAAGCCGTCGCCGCTCACGTCGGTCCACGTGCCGCCGGTGCCGGCGCGGTACTGCGCCTTGTCGACGCCCGAGCCGCTGCCGTCGCCGGTCGTGAGGGTCACGTCCACGTCGCCGCTGTGCCAGGAGGTGTCGGCGTCGGCACTGCTCGTGACGGTCGGCGCTGTCGCGTCGATGTTGACGAACGCGGCGTGAGCGGCCTCGACGTTACCGGCCCTGTCGATGGCGCGGTAGAGCAGCGTGTGCGAGCCCTCGCCGCTGACGACGAACGGGGCCATGTAGGGCAGGTAGCCGGCGTCGTCGAGGTCGTACTCGATCCCGGCCAGGCCGCTGATCGGGGCCGGACCCACGTCGGCAGCCGACAGCGTGACGAGCTGGGGAGTGTTCTGCCAGCCGCTGACCGCGTCGATGGCCAGAGCCGGGCTCGAACTGTCGCTGCTCACGGGCGCGCCGCTGTCGATGTTCACCCAGCCGGTCTGTGCCGGCTCGTGGTTGCCGGCGGTGTCGGTCGACCAGTACGTGATCGCGTGGCTGCCGTCGCCGCTCACCTCGAACGGGTCGGTGTAGGGGTGCTGCACGCCGTCGAGCGTGTAGAAGGTGTCGGCGAGGCCGCTGCCGCCGCTGTCGGCGGCCGCGAGGCTCACCATCTGCGACGTCGTGCGCCAGGCGCTGTCGCCGTCGCTCGCCAGCGCCGGAGTGGAAGCATCGTCAGTCGCCGGCGCGGTCACGTCGATGCGCACGACGCGCGTGGTGGTCGATCCGCCATCGCCGGCGGCGTTGACGGCGCGCACGTGGAAGTACCACACGCCGTCGGCCTTGCCGGTGAACGACCCTCCCAGGAAGGCCGTGCCGCGGAAGACGCTCACTTTGCCGTCGTTCATGTCGGTCGTGATCAAATCGCCGTAGCCGTCGCCGTTGAGGTCGCCCAGCGCGACGAAACAGGGGCCGCTGCCGGTCGCCAGGTCGGTCTTGGGGGCGAACGTGCCGTTGCCGTTGCCGTAGAGGATGCTGACGCTGTTCGCGGAGTTGTTCGTCGTGACCAGGTCGGGTGCGCTGTCCTGGTTCAGGTCGATCACGCTGAACGCGTAGGGGCCATTGCCGATCGCGTAGTCCGCCTTGGCGGCGTAGGTGCCGTCCCCATGATTGAGCAGGATGCTAGCCGTGTTGGTGCCCCAGTTGACCGTCGCGAGGTCGGGCTTGCCGTCGCGGTTCAGGTCGGCGGCGAGGACCATCTGGGGGTTGCCGCTGACCGCGTAGTTGACGGCGGCCTCGAAGGTTCCGTTGCCTTTGCCCATGAGCACGCTGACGCTGCCAGCCGAGTAGTTCGCGGTAGCCAGGTCCTGCTTGCCGTCGCCGTTCAGATCGCAGAGGTCGATCGAGGTCGGGTGGGTCGGAGTGCTGAAGGTCGAGGGAGCGCCGAAGGTGCCGTTTCCATTGTTGAGCAGCACGCTCACGTTGTTCGTGCTGGCGTTCGCCGTGAAGATGTCGAGCTTGCCGTCGCCGTTGACGTCGCCCATGCGCAGGCACTCGGGGTTGGTGCCGATCCCGGTCGTGTAGTCGACCTTGGCCTGGAAGGTGCCGTCGCCGTTGTTGATGAGCACGGTCGCGGAGCTGGCCGCATGGTTGCCGGTGACCACGTCGATGTGGCCGTCGCCGTTCACGTCGCCGATGGCCATCGACCAGGGGCCGGCGGCCGTCGCGTAGTCGACCTTGGGCGCGAGGGTGCCGTCGCCGTTGCCGAGCAGCACGCTCACGGTGTTGGAGTTGTAGTTCTCCACCACGAGATCGAGGTCGCCGTCGCCGCTCAGGTCGACCAGGCGGGCCTCGGCCGGCCTGGAGCCGACGGTGTAGGTCACCCGCGGCAGGTACGTGAGGGAGTTCCGGTCGCTGGTGGTGTCGGGGATGGTGGATGGATCCTGGTCGAGCACCATGGAGTAGCCGGCGATCGCCCAGCCGTCCGCTACGGTCGGATCCCACGCGAACGACGGGCTGTTGGAGGAGTACCAGGTGGACTCGTCGGGGTGAGTCGCCGACACGAGGCCCGTGACTGCACCCGGCACTGCCAGCGCCGGACTCGCCCAGACGGCCATGACCGTGAGGGTGCTCAGGACGAGGATGGTGGTGATGACGTGCCGCTTCGGGTATGAAGCCCGGCTCATGCAAGCCTCCGTTGCTTTCGACGTCAGCCAAACAAGGTCGGCTGGATGTACACTTCCTTGAGCCAGTATCGGCTCGGGTGGCGCGGCTTCCCCATGGGACGTGCGTCTAGATGCCTATTTCTACTAGGCATCGTGTGGGAAGCGCTGCACCGTAGGCGTGATGCGCGTTTCTGGCTGCGGAGTCGCCGGAGCGGATTCCCAGGGGAGTGTTGCGGAGGGCTTTGCCGCGCCGGGACGCCGCCAGTGGCGGTGTCTGCTGCCGCAAGGCCGTCAGGCGAGCATCGAGAGCGCGCCGGGCAGGAGGTCGATGCGCACCGGGACGTCGCCGCGGGCATCGCCGTCGATGTCGAGCGGGAAGAGGCCGTGCTTCAGCGAGCGGCGGTGCGGGGGGTGACCGGGGGTCCGGGAAGGGCGAGAGGGCGCATCGCGGGACGGGGCCCACGGCTCCAGCGGCCGGCCGTCGACCTCGACCGCGGTGAGCTCCAGCGAGCGACAGGTGAAGTGGTTGACGCCCGGCTCGAGCACGTGGGTGCCGCGGTAGACCGTCCCGAAGCGGCGGATGAGCTGCAGCTTGGTCCTCGTCTCGAAGCTCACCACCTCGAGGAGCCCGTCGTCGGGGGTCGCCATGGGCGCGATCCTCATGCCGCCGCCGAAGGCGTGGCCGTTGCAGACGGCGACCGCGTGCGCGCGCAAGAGGCGCTCGTCGGGCGAGCCGTCTGGCAGGACGGACCGGCAGTGCAGCGTGACCCGTGGGCAGGTGACGATACCGCTGAGGGCGGCCGCGCCGTAGGCGATGCGGCCGCCGAGCCACGACGGCGCGGCGGCCGAGTAGATGTCGACCAGACCGCCGATGCCGGCCGACAGCACGTTCACCCAGAGGCGCTCGCGGGCGGCGCCGTCGGCGCTCGTGAAGCGGGCGCGGCCGACGTCTATCGGCCGCTCGCGCCCCGCCACCAGCGCCGCGACGTAGACGTCGAAGCGATGCGCGAGGCCGAGCGAGCGCCCGAAGTCGCCGCCCGTGCCGATCGAGACGATGCCCAGGCGCGGCAGCTCGGGCGCGGGTCGGGGGGTCCGCGGCTCTGATGCGGTGCGGGACTCGTCGGCGGGTGTCGGCGCGCCCGCTGCCGCGGCAGCGGGCGCGCCGACACCGGTGGTCTGCCCGAGCAGCCCGTTCACCACCTCGTTCAGCGTGCCGTCGCCACCGAGGCTGACGACGAGCGGCCGCCGCTCGGCTACGGCCGCGGCGGCCAGCTCCTCGGCGTGACCCGGCCGTTCGGTCACCCGGCAGTCGAGTCGGCCCAAGGCGTTGCGCAAGGCCTCGAGCATGGACCCGAGGTCTTTGGCTGCTCGCCCCCGGCGCGCCGCCGGGTTGGCGATGACCAGCGGCGGCGCCCCTCTGGTCGGCTCCGCTGTCTTCATGCCGTGAACCGTAACAGACGCACGCGCACCGTTGCGCCGCTCGACTGCGCGAGAGCGCCTGCGCGTGCCGGATGTGTCGCCGCTGGACCCGGATGTTTCCGCTGGCGCGATAACGGTGACGATGGCGCGACGAGCGAATCCCCCGGGGATGGAGCTCCAACGAGGCCACTCGGGCTCGGGAGACTCGAGATGGGCTCTCGCGTCCGATAGGGAATCAGCGACGTTCCAAGGAGATGCTCCCGTGGCCTCATTCGCACGTTGGTGCTACCGGCACCGCATCATCGTCGTCATCGCCTGGCTGGTCGTGCTGGTATCAGTGGTCGGCATCGAGCGCGCCGTCGGCAGCGCCTACTCGAACAATTTCACCCTGCCGGGCACTGAGTCGACGAAGGCGCTGAGCCTGCTGACGTCGGCTCTGCCCAAGCAGTCCGGCGACTCCGACCAGATCGTCTGGCACGTCAACGCTGGCACGGTCAACGACCCCGCGGTGCGGGCGCGCATCGACCGGCTGCTCAAACGAGTGGCCGCCTCGCCCGGGGTGGCCGCGGTGCGCAGTCCCTACAGTCCCGCCGGCGCTGCTCAGATCAGCCGCGACGGCAGGACGGCCTACGCCACCGTCGTGTTCACCAAGCTGGCGAACCTGATCCCCAAGTCCCAGGTGAGGCACGTCATGAGTCTCGTGGCCGCGGCGCGCACGCCGACTCTTCAGGTGGAGATCGGCGGCCAGGCGATCGAGAACGTGACCCAGACGCCGCCCTCCAACAGCGAGGCGATCGGCCTCATCGCGGCGGCCATCATCATCCTGCTGGCCTTCGGCTCGCTACTCGGCATGGCCCTGCCGCTGCTGGCCGCCGTCGTGGCGCTGGGCACGGCGATCTTCGGCATCGACCTTCTCTCGCACGCCGTGAGTCTCGCCGTGATCGCTCCCACGCTGGCCGCCCTCATCGGTCTGGGCGTGGGCATCGACTACGCGCTGTTCATCGTCACCCGCTACCGCGAAGGCCTGAAGGCCGGCCTGCCGCCCGAGGATGCGGCCGTGCGCGGTCTCAACACGGCCGGTCGGGCGGTACTCTTCGCCGGCGGCACGGTCTGCGTGGCGCTGCTGGGGCTCTTCGTGCTGCGCCTGAGCTTCTTGAACGGCTTGGCGATCGCCTCGGTGATGACCGTGGCGCTGACGATGGCCACGGCGCTGACCCTGCTGCCGGCGATGCTCGGCTTCATGGGCGCGCGCGTGCTCAGCCGGCGCGAGCGGCGGCGGCTGGCAGCAGAGGGGCCGCAAGACGGCCACGACAAAGGGTTCTGGGCGGGCTGGGCGCGCTTCGTCTCGCGCCGGCCCGTCGTCCTGGCCGTGGCCGCCGTGGCGCTCATGCTGACCCTGGCCAGCCCGGTCCTCGCCCTGCGGCTCGGCCTCTCGGATGCCGGCAACGATCCCGCCGGAACGACGACGCGCAAGGCCTACGATCTGCTGGCGGCCGGGTTCGGTGCGGGGTCCAACGGTCCCCTGCTGCTCGTCGCCGAGGTGGGCTCGGCGGCCGATCGCGCCGCGCTGGCTCGACTCTCGCAGGACCTGCAGTCGGTGCCCGGCATCGCCGCCGTCGTGCCCTTCCCTTCGGCGCCTGGGGCGAAGGTCGCGGTGATCCAGGCCATCCCCACGACCGCTCCGCAGGACGCCCGCACCTCGGCGCTCATCACGCACCTGCGCCGCGACGTGATTCCGGCAGCCGAGCAGGGCACGACGCTACGCGTCTACGTCGGCGGCGGCACGGCGATCTTCGACGACTTCGCCGCCGTCATCAGCGCCAAGCTGCCGCTCTTCATCGCCGTCATCGTCGGCCTGGGCTTCGTGCTCCTGCTGATCGCCTTCCGCAGTCTGCTCGTGCCCGCTACGGCGGCGGTCATGAACCTACTCGCCGCGGGCGCGGCGTTCGGCGTCGTGGTCGCCTTCTTCCAGTGGGGCTGGGGCTCGGAGCGCTTCGGGCTGGGCCGGGCCGGTCCGGTAGAGGCCTTCCTGCCCGTGATCATGCTCGCGCTCCTCTTCGGCCTCTCCATGGACTACCAGGTGTTTCTCGTCAGCCGCATGCACGAGGAGTGGGTCCACTCGCGCGACAACCGACGCGCGGTGGTGCTCGGGCAGGCGACCACGGGGCGCGTGATCAGCGCCGCGGCCGCCATCATGATCAGCGTCTTCGCCGCCTTCGCCCTCGGCGGCCAGCGGGTGGTGGCCGAGTTCGGCTTCGGGCTGGCGGCCGCGGTGTTCCTCGACGCCTTCGTGCTGCGTACCGTGCTCGTACCGTCGCTGATGCACCTCTTCGGCCGCGCCAACTGGTGGCTGCCGCGTCCGGTCGATCGCCGCATGCCGCACCTCTCGGTCGAGCCCGTGGCCGATCCCGCGGAGGAGGCCGCCTGAGCGGCGGCGGCCGTCTGGGGTCACTTAGACGACGATCAGCGTGACGGGGCTAGCAGAGCCAGGGCGGCCCCAGACCGTTGTCTGCCGACGCTTCCCCCGACGGGCGTGGCTTGGGACGACCCGGGAGCGGCCTGCGACGACGCGGGCGCGGCCTGCCGCACGACGGGCTTGAGCGCCTTCGCGAGCACCTGTTCCCAGGCCACACGGGCCGACTCGACCGGGTGGATGAAGTCCCAGAAGGCGCTGTTCGGCAGATGCAGGCTCTCCTGCAGATCGAGGTACGGCACGCCGTACTTGGCGGCGATGTCACGCACGATCGGCTTGTAGATGCGCTTGAACGCGTCGAAGGAGTGGCCGACCACGTCCGTGTTCTCGGTCTCCTCGAGTAGGACGACCTTGAAGCCGCGCTGCTCGGCGCGCGCCACCACCGCGTCGAGGAGACGAGCGTTGTAGGGGTAGTAGCGGTAGAAGTTCGGCCCGCGCCCCTTGACCCACCGCTCGACGCCGGCCTTCTTCTGGGCCAGGGTCCACACCCTGCGCTGCGTGATCCAGTGCGGCTTGTAGACCGGCGCGAGTGATCGTGCTCGCGCCAAGTCAGTGGCGTGTGAACCCAAGTAGCCGACCAGGTAGTCCAGGATGCCCGGCAACGCCCCCGGGAGCCGTGCGGAGCGCGCGCCGATCGCCGGATTGCGGTCCACGAACTCACGCAGCGAGGGAGACTCGAGCAGCAGCGGTAGACCACGTAGCTGTCGCGCGATCTTGGCGGGACTGAAGTGGAAGCGGTTGTTGTTGACGGCAAGCACCACGATCCCTCGCCCTGGGGGCAGGTTGTCGATGATGGCCAGGCTCTGGCCGAGCGTCTGGTCGTAGTTGCTCAGGACGTAGGCGCGCACCGGCACGCCGCTGGCACGCTGGACCATGTCCGCGAACGAACGGTCCGAGATGAGGGACTCGCGCGCCGCCGAGCCCCCGATCACGTAGATCGGCAGGCGGTCGGGAGGATGGCGCTTCAGCCGACCCACGGTGTAGGAGTTGTGCAGGAAGTCATCGCGCGCCGTGCGCAGCAGGGCGCGTTCCGGAACGACGGTATACGCGCCGCTGCTGAAAGCGGCCTGGATCCCGAGCAGTGCGGGGAAGACGAGTGCGACGGCGAGCACCAGGACGAATGGGGTGCGGCAGCGCAGACCGCCCGAGAACCGTCTCCCGCGCGTCGTCGTGATCGGCTTGTCAGTCACCATGGCAGCGGCTTAGACGAGCCGGTGGGGCGGTGCACTGCGGCATGGAGGGAAGTGACTCACGTTGAACACACAAACCGGACCGGCTGAGATTCGACAGATACTCCTGCTGGCTCGGCAGTATAGCCGATTACGCGTCGGCGGCGGGCGCGGGGCGCCCTTTGCGGGCGCCCCGCGCTTCTAGCTCAGCGCGATGCCCTCCGCCTGAAATCGTTTCTGGAGTCCGCGGAGGTAGGCGTCCTGGGCGATGCGCCGGCGCCGGTAGTGCTTGATGCCGAGGCGCGTCACGCACTGTGGCGCCGGCGCCGGCGAGCGAGACCACGTCGCACGTCGGCGAGAAGCTCGCGTCGACCTCGGGCGACTCCTGGGCGGTGGCGCTGGCGACCTCGACCGCCACGACCACGACGCGGTCGAGGTCGGCGTCGATGACCACTCTGAACTGCACGTCAAGGATGTAGAGCTCATCGCCACGCGAGTAGTTGGTGACCACCGTGTTGCCGATCACCGAGTTGGGCACCACGGCGATGTCGCCGGTCGCCGTGCGCAGGCGGGTCTCACGCCAGGTCAGGTCGACGACTTCGCCCTCCTCGCCGCTCTGCAGGTGCACGAACTGGCCCGGCTCGTACTGGTGCGTCAAGGTGATCTGCAGGCCGGTGAACAGGTTCCTCAGGATGTCCTGCAGGCCCAGGGAGACGGCGATGCCGGTGACGCCCAGCGCGGTGAGCAGGGGACCGATCTCCACGCCGAGCAGGTTGAGCGCCACCATGAAGGCGATCACCCAGATCACGAAGCGCACGATGTTGAGGACGATCGAGGCGCTCGGCAGACGCGACTTGTCAGAGGCGACGAGAGCCCTGGTCAACGCGGCGGCCAGGCGCGTCAGGAAGACCGTCACGGAGAGCACGAGGACCACGATCCAGGCACGCTCGAGCCAGACGTCCCAGGTCTGCGAGAGCGAGGCCCTCGGGTCGGCGATGGCGACGCCGACCAGGGCGCCCCAGACCTCGAGCATGCCGCCCAGCGACGCCGCCGCCGCGCCCGGCCATCTCAGGCCGCGCGCCTCGCCGTACCTGCGCAGGCGGCGCAGGACGAGGACGTGTACCAGCGCCCCCGCGAGCGCACCGATCGCGAGGGCGACAAGCGCCCACGATAGGGCGGAGACCCAACTGGCGGTCGCGATCACGTCACGACCGCCATCGCGGGGCGATGCGGGTGGTGGTGCGCGCCGCTGTCATGCGCCGATCAGCCATCTGCCCGTTCAGGTTCGGCGCGCAGCGCCGACCCCCTTGCCGCGGTCGGTCGGCCGTCCGGAGCTAGGGCTGCCGATTGGCGAGGTGACGTCAGGCCACCACGCTCGCGCGGAGCAGTAGATCGATGCGCACCGGCACGTCGCCTCGGCGGCAACGTCGATGTCGAGTGGGACGAGACCATGCCGCATGGTCAGCAGCGGGGCAACGGCCAACTGCTTACGACGCAGGCAATCTGGCAATCAAAGCGTTGAACACAGTCAGCCATGGGGAGGTACCAAGATGCGTCTCGTCCGATTGTCAACTGTTCTGCTGCTTTCGTTGCTCGCGCTGGTGCTGGCGTATCCCGCGGCCGCCACCGCCTGCAGAGCACGCGCACCCCGCACGTACACCGTCCTGGTCGGGGCCGAGAACGCTCATCGCGGCGTCGACATCATGGCCTACTTCCCCAGCAGGGTCACGATCCACGTGGGAGATTCCGTCCTCTGGGTCCAGAACGCCAACGAGATCCACACCGTCACCTTCCTCGGCGGCAGCCCGGTCCCGCCGCTGATCTCGCAGGCGACCGATCTCGGCTTCCCGGCGGACCCCGGTCCGCTGGTGTTCACCCCCAAGGCGGTCGACAGGGCGACCTCAGGCACGCTCGGCGACAACACGACATTCGTCAACTCGGGCTTAATGGGCCGCGAGCCCGGGCAGTACGGCTCGTTCAGTCTCACGTTCACCGCGAAGGGCACCTACGACTACCTCTGCGTGGTCCACGGCATGATGATGTCCGGCGTCGTGAGAGTCGTCGGCGGCCGTGAATGCGTGGCGTCTCCCTGGATGGTGCGCGCGCGCGGTCTGTACGAGATCGCCCGCAAGATGTCCCACGTGCCGGCGGTGCTTCGGGAGGCCAGGCAGCAGATCGAGCCGCCGACCGTCAATCCCGATGGCACGGTCACCCACTACGTCAACCTGGGATTCGGCGAGGGACAGATCGATCTGATGCGCTTCTTCCCCAGTCATCTTCTCGTCCGCCCCGGAGACACCGTCAAGTGGCAGATGACGCCCGCCAGCGATGCCCCGCACACGGTGACGTTTCTCAACGGCACCCCCGAGCCTGACCTGGTCATTCCGGTCCTGCAGACGAACGCACCGCCGGTGCTCTACTTCAACCCGGCGGTGCTGATGCCCAGCCCGTCCGTCCCTGCAAATCTGATGAGGACCGGTTACTACAACTCGGGCTTGATGGACCCCGTTCCCGGCACTACCTACTCGCTGGTCATCGGCGATGTCACCCCCGGACCGCTTCAGTACCTGTGCCAGCTACACGACACGAGCGGGATGAAAGGCAGCCTCATCGTTCTCCCGAAGTGAGAGCTGATCAGACGGTTGAAGGTCGCGCGCGCCGCGCCCATCCGGGCGCGGCGCGCGCCGGCGATCGAGCGGTGATGTCCTGACTCGATCACGCCTCCGGCCGGTCCGGGCCTCCTTCCAGCCCGTGCTTGGGCCATTTGAGCTCGTGCTCGTCGATCGCGCCCAGCCCGAGCTTGAGGATCTTGGTCATCTCGGCGACGCGCCAGCCGACGCAGCGAGTGGCGTACATACCCATCTCGTCCTGGCGGATGGCATCGAGCGACTCGTCCGGGAAGGGGAACCCCGCCAGCGCCATGGCGCCCGTGTAGCCGCCGATGCTCTTGGCTGGGCGTTCCGGCCCCACGCCGACGACGATGATGTCGTGCATCGTGGCCCACGAGGTCATCGTCTGGATGGTGTGCTCGTGGCCGCCCTGGCGGTCCCAGGCGACGGTCAGGAAGCCGGCCGCCTTGTTGCGCCAGGGCAGACCCAGCATCTCCACGGCCATCGAGCGGTCCATAAAGGCTTTTAGCTCGGACGTGACCGACATCCAGTACACGGGGCAGCCGAAGATGAAGCCGTCGGCGTCGAACACCAGCTCGGCGATCTCGTGGAAGGCGTCGGCGGTCGGCTTGTAGCACTGGCAGAGCTTGTCGCGGTCGGGGTTGTCCTGGCACTTGTACGTGGAGCGGCAGGGCAGCATCTTCTTGCCTGCGATGCTGAAGTACTCAGTTGTGACCCCCGGGATATCGGCCGCGGCCGCCAGCGCTTCCTGCACCTGGATCTCGGTGTTGCCGTGCCGCGGGCTCCACGCGCATCCCAGGATCTTCACTGCGGTCGTCATGCCGTCAGACCTCCTCTGACCGAGATGGACAGGCTCTCATGCAAGGAGTTCGACAATCTCCGCGGTCAAGCGGCAGTCGGCATGCCGTTCGAGCTCTGTGCGACCACGGACACATGAACTCCCGAATGACTTGACGAGATGGATACTAGCCCAGGAGGCGCGCGCGTGGGTGGATGTGGAGTCTCGGGGCCTATCCGCCGATACCTACTCGTGACACAGCCGCGCGTCCAGGGGGACCGGGGAGGATGTTCGAACTTGGCGATGTGACGGCCTTCGGCTACCTGGCGCACAGGACCGCCGTGTGTGAGGCCTGTGGGAAGCGCCTGCCGACGGAGTCCGACCCCACGATCGTCTGGGGACACTCGCTCGACGGCTTGGCCTACTCCGCCTACTGCGAGGCCTGCGTCGAGAGGCTGCGGGTGACGGTCGTGGCGCGCGTCGTGTCGGGAACAGAGTGGCGCCCGCCACCGCCGCCCTACGCCTGCGGCGACTGCGGCCGCTCCCTGCCGGCGCCCGACGATTGCGGCTGGGTGCTCTGGGTACTGGCGCCCGAGGGCGTGGTCTGCTTGTGTAATGACTGCCGCGTGAAACGCGGGCTGCCGACAGCGCACATCCACCGGCCGCAGAGCTGACGCGGACTCCTGCCGAGCTAGCTCTCGGGCGAGGCTGACCCGGACTCCTCGCTAGTGCGCCTCTCGTCCGGGCGACCCGCGCGCGCGCGATCGGACGCTCAAGGCATCCGCGAGGTTCTTGCCGCAAGCTCACTTGACTCCCACCAAGCGTTGTTCGAGATCGGCGCAGGCCGATCTCGGGTGAGTGGGCGGGCGCCGGCCCCTGACAGTCGGCGTGATAGCCTCGGATGATGCTTGCCATCCTCCTCGCGCTGGGCGCGTCCGTCTGCTGGGGATCGGGTGACTTCCTTGGTGGGCTCACGACGCGCCGCGCCAGCCTGTGGGCCGTCGTCATCGGGAGCCAGAGCGTCGGCCTCGCCGGCGCGGCCCTCGTGGTCGTGCTCCTCGGTCGACCGTGGCCCGGGCTCGCCGGCGTGTGGCCCGTGCTGCTCGGCGGCGCCGCGGGCGCCGTCGCCATAGCAACCTTCTATAGGGCGCTGGCCATCGGCACGATGAGCATCGTCGCGCCGATCAGTGCGACGTCCGCCCTGATCCCTTTCGCCGTGGGGCTGGCGGCCGGCGAGCGGCCGTCGGTCACGCAGCTCGCCGGCGCCGCGGTGGCGGCGGTCGGCGTGCTGCTGGTGGCAAGCGAGCCGGCGCGCCGCGGCGAGACCGTGGGCGCGCCGGCGCTGCCCGGCGGCCCGGCCGTTGAGCCGGAGGCCGCCGTCGGCGCGCGGCGCGCGTCGGTCCACCAGGCCGGCACGCCTGCGGAGCGGCGGCGCACCCAGCGACAGGCCATCGGCCTGTCGCTCGTCGCCGCCGTGTGCATAGGCCTGGCGCTGCTGGGCTACGATGCGGCCGCGCAGCACGATCCCGTGTGGGCCATGCTCGCCGGCCGCGCCTCGTCGGCGACCTTCTTCGCGCTGTTCCTCGTCGCCGTGCGGCCTCGCATAGTCGCCACAGCCGCCGCCGTACCGGGCATCGTCACCGTCGGTCTGGTCGACACCGGCGCCAACGGCATGTTCGCCCTGGCCACGACGCAGGGGTACCTGAGCATCGTGGCCGTGCTCGGTTCTGTCTATCCGGCCGTGACCGTGACCCTCGCCTATGCCTTCCTTCGCGAGCGCATCGCACCCCACCAGCTCGCCGGCGTCGGCGCCACCCTCGTGGGCGTCTCGCTCATCGCCGCCGGATGACCGTCGCGAGAGAGGTGGGCTGCCCGGTGCGTGCGGCGAGGCAGAGTGGTGCTCTCCCGCCTCATCTTGCGGACCCGGCCACCGGGGGCCCACTGGTTCATCAAGGCCGACTACTACACGTACCTCCAGGTGCCCCACCTCGGGCTACCGCGGGCCGATCACGAGTAGCCTATGAAGCGTTGGGCGGACCGCGCTAGGCCATGCCGCGCTGACGTCCCTTCCGCGCCAGGCATCATGGTAGTAGGCTCACACCGGCGTCCGGTGTGGAGGGTCACGCGGGCGCGCGACACTGAGGGGGGACTATGGGGAACGCGCGACTTCGCTTCGCGGCCATTGGCGCCGCGCTCATTCTCAGTATCGGACTTCTGGTGGGCCTCGGCTCGGCGCTGGCCGCTGACTCGAGCCCGTCGCCGAACGCAGGCAACGAGAAGGTCGTTCTGCAGTTCGGCTGGTATGAGAACATCGACAGCCTCAACCCGTTCATCGGCTACGCCAGCGTCGCCTTCGCCGTCTTCTACGAGAACTACGACACGCTCGTCAACTACGACGCCGAGACGCTCCAGCCGGTCCCCGGCGTGGCCGAGAGCTGGGAACACTCGGCCGACGGCAAGACGTGGACCTTCCACATCCGCCACGACATCAAGTGGCAGGACGGTCGGCCCCTGACGGCCAAAGACGTGGCCTTCACCTTCAACTACGTCGTCGACAACGAGATGGGCGCCTTCACCACCTACACCAACGCTCTCGAGCACACCTCGGCCGTCGACGACTACACGGTGCGGATGGAGTGCAGCAAGCCCAAGGCCGGCATCCTGCAGATGTTGGTCCCCATCCTGCCCGAGCACATCTGGGGCAAGATCGACCCCGGCGACGCGGGGAGCAAGTTCCAGAACCTACCGCCGATCGTCGGCTCAGGACCCTTCCAGGTGGTGGAGTGGAAGAAGGACGGGTTCGTGCGCATGGTCGCCAACAAGGAGTACTGGGGCGGGGCGCCCAAGATCGACCAGCTCATCTTCCGCTTCTACGCCAACCAGGACACGATGGTCCAGGACTTCAAGGCGGGTGCCATCCAGTGGGCCAAGATCCCGCAAGCCCAGTTCGCGAGCCTGCAGAACACCCCTGGTGTCGCGGCAATCAAAGCGCAGGGAGACGACTTCGAGGAACTGGGCATGAACTGCTACACCGGCCCGTCGCTGGGGAACCCGGCGCTCAAGGACCCCGCGTTCCGCAAGGCGCTCAATTGGGCGATCGACCGCGAGGCGATGGCCAGCGTCGCCTACGGCGGCGGTGCCGTGGCGGCCACCGGCTTCCTGCCCAGCGGCTTCTGGAAGGCGTCGCTCGACTACCACTGGGAGCCGCCCGCTGACCAGAAGTACACCTTCGACCTCGAGCGCGCCAAGCAGGAGCTCGACGCAGCCGGCTACAGAGACACCGATGGCGATGGCGTGCGCGAGGGCAAGGACGGCAAGCCGATCAAGCTCCGTCTCTGGTCCATCAGCGAGAAGAACGAGTACACCGGCGCCGCCAAGCTCATGGCCAGCTCGCTGCACCAGGTCGGCTTGCAGATCGAGCTGCAGACCATGGAAGACGGCGCCTTCTCTGCCGGCGCGTACAACACGGTCGAGGGCAAGTTCAAGCCCGACTACGACCTGTTCGTCTGGGGCTGGACCGGCGACAGCGACCCCGGCTTCCTGCTCTCGGTCTTCCTGACGAGCCAGATCAACAGCTGGAGCGACTGCGCCTGGTCGAACGTCGAGTACGACGACCTCTTCAAGCAACAAGACGCCGAGCTCGATCCCCAGAAGCGCAGAGACCTCATCTGGCGCATGCAGGAGATCGTCTACGCCCAATCACCGTACGTCGTCCTCGTCTACCCACAGAGCCTCGAGGTCTACGACACCGCCGACTGGGAGGGTTGGGTGCGGCAGCCGTCCGGCACCGGCACGGTGCAGAACAACTGGACCTACCTGAGTATCCGGCCCAAGACCGCCGCGGCGACCGAGAGCGGGGGCGGCGCCAACTGGATCGTCGCCGTGATCGTGCTCGTCGCGCTCGTCGTGATCGGCCTTGTCTGGCTTCTGATGCGCCGCCGTGGCACGGCGCTCGAGGAGAGCTAGAGATCGTGTAGGGCGGCGGGATGCGATCGGCACCCCACCGCCCCACACCGCGCATCAGGATCGGGCAAGCCGAAACGGGAGGACAGCGTGCCGACACTGCAGGGGTCACAGGCGGCGATCCACTACGAGCAGGTGGGCGAGGGACCCGACATCGTGTGGGTCTCGGGCGGCGGAGGGCTGGCCGAGGACTGGGACTCCTACCAGTTGCCCTACTTCAGGCAGGGTTTTCGCAACACGACCTTCGACAACCGCGGCGTCGGGACGACTGTCTGCGAGCTGCCTCTGCCCTGGTCACTTGAGGCCTTCGCCCGCGACACGGCCGAGCTCATCGAAGCGGCCTGCCATCCCCCCGTGGCCCTCGTCGGTCTCTCGTTCGGCGCCGGCATCGTGCAGCAGGTGGCCCTCGACTTTCCGGAGCTGCTCCGTTGCGCGATCGCCATGGGCACGGGCGCCCGCAGCCTCGGCTGGACCTGGGACTACCAGACGGCCGAGATCGAGTATCGCAAGGCCGGCGGACGCCTGGACGGCATGATGGCTGTGGCCCACTATGCGGCGATGTCGTATCCCGCGCGCGTTCTCGGCGATCGTGAGCTATGGCCCAAGATCCGCGAGAGCTACCTCGCCTACTACGAGACAGAGACCAACGAGGAGTCGCTGGTCGCTCAGTGGGAACCTTGCGTGCTCTTCGATCAGACCGACCGGCTGCCCGACTGCCGGGTCCCTCTGCACGTGATCGCCTTCGACCAGGACGTGCAGGCGCCGCCCCAGGACGGCGAGGAGGTGGCCGCGCTGTGCCCTAGCGCCGAGTACCACCTCTTCGAGGGCATGGGCCACTGCTCGATCTACGGTCACACGCACGACGTCCTCAATCCGTTCATCAAGGGGATCGTCGAGCGCTATCTGTAGGACTCAGGGAAGCTACGGCAACTGTCGCGGCGCCCTGCTACGGCGTGAGTTGCGCCCGCGGAGTGGCCTAGCTCACTCGGCGCAGCTCGAAGACGACCGGGTTGGCCGGGTCTGGGCAGCACACGACCGTGCGGTCTGGGTCGCTCTCCCAGGGAAGCACGCCACCGAAGCGCAGCGTCGCGAGGAAGGGGGCGATCGCGCTCAGGGCCCACGTGCACACGCCCGTGGGGGCGTTGAAGTCCGTGACCGTCCATGAGTCGCCCGCCCGATAGCCGCAGGGCGGCTCTCCGCTCTCGAGCACATCGAGGACGGTAATGCGGACCTCGTGCGTCGTCTACGTCTTGTAGACCTCGACGCGGTTCTTGCCGAGCTTCTTCGCGAGGTAGAGCGCCTTGTCGGCCTTCTCGACCAGCCCCGCCACGGACGTCGCGTGCTCCGGCATCCCGGCAATGCCGATGCTGACCGTGATGTGCACCGGGTCGTGCTCATCGTGCCCCGGGAACTGCCTGTGCGCCACTTCGCGCAGGATACGTTTGCCGAGGGCCATAGCGGACGCGTTCTGCCTGATCCGGTCGCCGGCGGCCTGAGCGCCTTCGGTCCCGGTGCTGGGCAGGATCAGAGCGAACTCCTCGCCGCCGTAGCGAGCGACAAGGTCGACCTGAGCGCGCGTCTGGTGGAACAGCAGGTCGCCGAGCTCCTTGAGCACGCGGTCGCCGGCTGGATGCCCGAAGTGGTCGTTGTAGTGTTTGAAGTCGTCGATGTCGAGCATGAGGAGGGAGAGCGCCAGGTCGTACCGGCGACTGCGCGCGACCTCCTGAGCGAGACGCTCGTAGAAGTAGCGGTGGTTGTAGACGCCGGTGAGGCCGTCGGTGATCGCTTGCAGCTGCACGGCGTCGTAGAGGCGCGCGTTCTGGACCACCGCTGCCGCCTGGTTGCCCAGGATCCCCATGATCTCGATCTCGTCGTGACCAAAGGGCCGCGGAGGGTCGCTGTTGACGTCGATGTACCCGATCAGATCCGTTCCCCACGCGAGGGGCACGATCAGCCGCCCCGGGTCCCCCTCGGCGCCACGCCTGGGGGCCTTCGCGGCCAGTGCCTCAGCGATGACAGGGTCCGTTACGCCGGGCGCCTCATCCCGCCCGTGCACCGCGAACTCCGCCGCGCAGCGACGCTCGGGGAAGAGATCGGTGAGTCCCTGTGTCAACTCCGCGCCGATGCGCTCGAGGTCGAGGAGGCCGACCAAGGATTGGCTGAGAAGTGACCAGCGATCGAGTCGCTGGTTGCGCTCCTCGACGGCGCGGTACTGACGAGCGTTGTTGATCGCCACGGCCGCCTGCTCGCCCAGGGCGCGCGAGAGCTCGACCTCACTCTCATCGAAATGCCTTTCGTATGAAAGCTGGCCGATCTCGAGCAGTCCCACCGCCTTCCCCTCGAACAACAACGGCACCGCAAGGATAGTCTTCTGACCCCACTCGGCCATGGAAGTACGCGTCGACTCGAGGACGCCGGGATCGGAGACGCGTTGCTCAACGACCACGCCTTGCTCGAGAATCTGGCGATCATCCTCCCACTCGTTCAGGGGGTACACCGTTCCCGGGGGGTCCGGAAGCTCGGCGCTCGCTGTCTTGCGAAAGTACGCCTGCCAGATGATCGCGTCGCCTTCACGGTCGTATTCGTAGATGTAGCAGATGTCGGCGGACAGGGCCTCGGCGGCGGTCCGCGCGACGTGAGCGAGCACTTCGTCGTAGACGACCGAGGACGACACCGCGCGGCTGGCGGTGAGAAGCGACTGAAGCCGGCGGTTCTGATCGTCTTGCAGGCGATGGTAGCGGGCGTTCTGGATCGCGACCGCGGCCAAGGCCGCCATGGTGGCGGCCAGTTCGCGGTCGGGGCGCGAGAAGGCCCGTTTGCGGCGCTTCTCGACCAGCTCGAGACATCCGATCGCCGTGTCGCCGAAGAAGAGGGGGACGAGCAGGCGGCTGGCCTCACCCCAGAGGCGCATCCGCTCGCGGTCCGCGGGCGGCAGGCGTGGCGAGTCGACGTGATTCTCGATCAGCTGCCGGCGGGTCAGCACGCGCCGGAAGGAGGGCTGGTCGGCGAGGTCGAGCGCTGTGCCCACCCAGCCTTCGTCGTAGGGGCCGGGCAGGCTCGTCCAGAGCGCCTGCGCCGTGAGAGTGTCTCGCTCGGCCGAGTACTCGTAGATGTCGCACTCGGTGACGTCGAGCAGGCGCGCGCTGCGCTCGGCCACGTTGGCGAGCACCTCGTCGAGCTCGAAGCTGGAGGTGACCGTGGCGATCGTGTCGGCTGTCAGGGCGGAGCGACGTGAGGCTGCCATCGTCTGGTTTCCTCCCAGTCACTGTGTGATACGCCGCGGACCTGTCGCTCCCTGCACAGACAAGGACCGGCGCCGCCAGCGGCGCCGGTCGCGATGGCTGGCTCACAGCCTGCCAGGCGTCAAACCAGGTGCCCTGCCGTCAAGCAGCGGGGTAAGGCGGTTTCACTTTGCCCAGAGCAGATAGGGCGCCTCCGCTGCCTCGGCCGGCGTGAGTTGCATCGGCAGCGTGACCCGGCATCCCGTCGCCGCGGACCTGTAGGCGGCGTAGATGACCTCCAGAGAGACGAGGCCATCGAAGCCGGTCTCCATCGGCTCCCGATCCTCGACGACGCAGTCCGTGAAATGCTGCATCTCCTGCGGCATCCCGTAGTTGTAGTACTCCTCGGCGATCGCGAAGCTGTACCCGGTCGTCGTGCCTTTTTCGACCGAGTAGCCGTAGCCGACGTCGCTGTAGGCGAACAGGGACGACTGCTGCATCATGTCGCCGTGGCACGTGCCGGCGCTGCCCTGGATGTCGAGCCGGTCGTCCATGCCGCCCGGCTTGGCCCAGCTCGTCTCCACCAGGCCGATCCGGTCGCCCTCGAAACGGATAGTCACCAGGGCGTGGTCCTCCAGGTCGGTACGGTCACCGTGCACGAACGTGCCGAGCTCCGCGGTGACCGACTCGATGGCCGGCTTGTCGTAGAGCCAGCGGATGACCTCGATGCTGTGGCACCCCATGTCCATCAAGACACCGCCACCCGAGAGCTCGCCCTGCCAGAACCAGTCAGAGTGCGGGCCGTAGTGCGACTCGCCGTGCTTGACCTGGAAGACCCGACCGAAAGCGCCCTCGTCCATGAGCTCCTTGGCGCGCACGTAGCGCGGCGCAAAGCAGATCAGCTCGGCGTACATGAGCTTGATCCCCGCACGCTCCGCGGCGTCGAGCATCTCGCGAGCGTCGGCCAGCGTTCTAGCCAGGGGCTTCTCGCAGACGACGTGCTTGCCCGCTGCGGCGGCCGCGACGACGATCTCGCGGTGGGTGTTGTTGGGCGCGCCGACGCAGACCATGTCGACGTCGGCGCGCTCCAACACACGTCGGTAGTCGTCGTAGGCCTCCGGCACGCCGTACGTGTCGGCCAGTCGCCGTGCCCGCGACGTGGCGGGATCGGCTACGGCGACCAGGCGCGCGCCCTTCACTCGCTGGAAAGCGAGCGCGTGCTGGTCGCCGATCAGACCGGCTCCGATCAGTCCCACACCTATCTCGCTCACGTCTTCCTCCAGGGTATCGTCGCACCGTTGGCAGGCACGCCTCTCCTTCAGTCCGTGACGGCGCCGACGTCGCGGTCCGCCCGTCGCACGATCCCCCCGATGAGGGCAAGAACGTCGCCCGGCAGCGGCTCGACCACGTGCTCGGAAAGGATCTGACGAGCCTGATCGCGCGCACGCTGCGCCAGGTCCGCACCTCCCGTCATCTCCCAGGCGTCGCGCACGTCGCGGCTGAACAGGTGCGGCTGACTCGCCTCGCGCATGTGTCGGCGGGTGTGTGCAGTGGACATGAAGTTGCCTGCCGGCCCGACCGCCTCGATCACGTCGACCGCCAGAGTCTCGTCCGTGACGGCGACGCCGCGCACGAACTGGCGGATGAGCGCTATGGCCTCGTTGTCCATGACCATCTGGCCCAGGTCGCAGGTCATTCCCGACTCGAGCATCCCCGCACCGTAGATCAGGCTGGCCCCTGCCAGCGCTGGCGCTAGTCCGGTGAGGGTCTTCTCGTACGCGACCTGCGCGTCGCTCACCTTTGAGTCTCCCTACAACCCCGCCACCCAGCAGGGGATGCTGTACCTGCGCGAGATCTGAGCGATACAGGCGTTGAGGAGAGCGGTCTCGGGTGTGCCGACGGAGGCGGTGCCTAGGCGCAGGTCCATGCCTGTCGTGGAGGACGAGTACAGCACCGGCGCGCCGCGCTCCGCGAGCTGGACCAGCGTGATGCCGGCCAGCACCTCGGCGTTGTGCAGGACCAGCGTGCCGGCCATCGTCTGGGGGGAGGAGCCCCCGGCCATGCACATGCTCAGGATGCTCAGCGGCAGTCCCGCACGAGCTGTATCGAGGCACACGTCGCTCCCCTGTTGCGTGAGCTGCAGGGGGCTGACGCAGCACATGCCGAAACCGGTGATGGGACGTTCGCGCAGTGCGTCCCTGCCGCCGCTCACCGCCGCCGCCATCTCGAGACAGGCGGCCGTCTCACGTTTCGACAGCGGGCCGAACATCATCGGCTTGGTGACGTGTGGCAGGGCGGCCGCGAAGTGATGCACGGTAGCCACCTCTTCGTGGCAGTCGCGCGGCGTGATGGCGGCCTCGTAGACGTCGATCTCGTCGCACCAGTCGACCACTGTGCACACGTCGGCGACGTCGTGCGTCGCGGTGGGCCTGTTCTCGCCCGTCACGAGGTCGTTGATCATGACGGCCTCACCGAAGTTCATGAAGGCGAGGCGCCCGCCGCCGAGGACGATGTCGTTGCGGGGGTCGCGTCCGCACCAGCGGATCAGGGGCGGCGTCGAGCGGATCGCCTCCTCGACCGTCGCCGGCGGGATGCGTACCCTGCGGGTCTCGCGATCGACGTGGCAGCCGCCATCGGCGAACACGTCGATCGCGTCGTCGGCCTCGACCCACACACCCGTTCGCTCCAGCACCTCGAGCGTCGCCAGGTGGATGTCCTGCAGGTCGCCCTCGCTCAGGGGCGCCATGCCGATCCCGTCCCAGCGCGAGTAGCCGGCACGGTCGTGGCGTTTCATCTCGCTCATCGCCTCCTTCATCTTCGTTGTGCCTCTGAGCACTCGTCTTCGTCGGTGCCCCGCACCGGGCCCGCCGTCGATCAGCGTCCCTATCCCGACAGGTGCGCCGTCAGCGATTGCAGGGCGCGATACGTGCGCGTCACGAGGACGTCGTCGGCCGGTCGCGACAGACTCGAGAACTTGGCTACGACGATCCCTGCCGCGGGGCTAACGTACAGCATCTGACCATACATCCCGAGCCCCATGAACGCCTGTTGCTCGCCGGGCTCACCGACCCAGAAGCAGCTCCTGTACGCCCAGCCGCGCGGCAAGTCGGAGCAATCGGCCGCGTTGGCGAAGGCGATCGGGTCGCGTTGTCGCAGATGTCGTCGATCCACCACACCGGCACGACCCTGCGAGCCGCAAGCGTGCCGCGCTGCGCGAGCATCGAGACCGAAGCGCGCGAGGTCCCGCAGGCTGCAGCAGAACCCGCCGTCGAGCTGCGCGCTGCCGGCGCCGTCGAGTGCGATGTAGGCGTCGTCCTCGGCCCCGAGCTGCGACCAGACCTCGCGAGCGATGAGCTCCGCCATCGGCACGCCGGTCGCTCGCTCCATCACCCAGCCGAGCACGTCGGTGTTGAGCGAGACGTAGTGCAGTACAACGCCGTGCTCTCCCTCCTTGACCGTCGTGGTGGCGTACTCGTAGACGGAGCCCGGCTCGTCGGACGCGCGGCTCGGCTTCACGCCGCACAGGCGGTCGAGCCGCGCGTCCTCCGTCTCGTCGTCCTCGTGATCCTCCGTGTAGCGGATGCCGACCGTCATGTCCAGCAGATGGCGCACACGAGCGTCGCCGTAGGCGCTGCCCGCGAGCTCGGGCACGTGTCGCGTGACCGGGTCGTCGGGAGAGATGACGCCGCGGTCGACCAGGTTGGCGGCGACGCACGAGGCGATCGACTTGGTGATCGAGTGGCAGAGATGCGGACGAGCAGCGGTCAGGGACCCGAAGTACCGCTGGTAGACGACCCTGCCGGCGTGCCACAAGAGAATGCCGTCGGTCGAGGTCTCCGCAAGCATCTCGGCGACTGTCCAAGAGCCACCGGCGGAGTCGGCCATCTCGACGTCGTCGAGATCGATAGGGTCCTCGGGGAGCTGCGTCACAACCCCGCGCGCGGCGACGTTCGCGGTCGGCTCGACCTCACGCACGTGCTGCATGAACCATCGCGTCGCAGCCGGCCGGGCGTACACCTGGTCGGCTGCGACGCGATCGGTCGGCGGTGGCGGAAAACCCCGCATGACGGCAACTGCGCGCGCGTCCATCGCCTCTCGAGCACTCATGCCTTGATCTGTCTCAGCCCGGACGTCGCACCAGACCACCCGTGCGCCGGGCTGCTACTCCCCGAAGGACGGCACGGGAGGAGCCATCCGCGGATCGGACCAGAAGCCGTGCATGATGCCGCCGTCGACGCGGATGGTGATGCCGGTGATGTAGGCGGCGTCGTCGGAGGCGAGGAACAGCACGACGTTCGCCTGATCTCGAGGCTTGGCCGGCCGGCGCATCGGGATCTTCTCCATGTAGCTGCGGTAGGTCTCGAGGTCGTTCGTGAAGTCCATCATGGGCGTCATCGTCATGCCCGGAGCGACCGCGACGCAGCGCACGCCACGGTGGGCGAGCTCGAACGCCATGCTCTGCGTGAGCAGGTTCACGCCCGCCTTCGCCGCGTTGTAGTCGGCGTAGGGTGACTCGACGATGAACGAGTTGCACGACGAGATGTTCACGATCACGCCGCCGCCGTGCTCCACCATGTTCCGCGCCGCCGCCTGGCTCATGTAGAAGACGCCCGAGAGATTGGTGGCGATCACGTCTTGCCATTGCTCAGGTGTGATGTCGAGGACACCGGTCTGCGGGGCGATGCCGGCGCAGTTGACCAGCGCGTGTATCCGTGGGCGCTCCTCGAGCACCTGCTCCACCGCTCCTCGCACGGCAGCCGGGTCGCGCACGTCGAGCACTAGGGGCTCGATCGCGCCGCCAGGCGCCTGAGACTGCGTCTCCTGCAGCCTGGCGGCGTCGCGCCCCACGGCCACGACGTGCGCACCCTCTTCGGCGAACGCGACCGCGATCGCTTGCCCGATGCCGCTCGATGCGCCGGTGACGATGACGTTCTTGCCTGCGAAGCGTCTCATCTCTCGATCCCCCTGGTCGCGACACTCTCTGCGGGCGGCTCTAGGCGCGCGGCGCCACCGGGAACTCCAGTGGCTCGTCGCCACGGATCTCGCGCAGCAGATCGATGTAGTAGCAGAAGTTCTCGAGCGGCATGTCGATCGGCACAAGGTGGTCCGGGCTTGGGAAGTAGGGACCAGTCTCTACCAGATACGGTACCTTGCCCATGACCTCGCGCCTTACCGACTCCTTGTCGCGCATGAGCTCTCGCTTGTCGAGTCCTCCAGCCAAGATGATGTCCCTGCCGTACTGCTTGCGCAGGGCGACCGGATCCATGCCCGCGGCGCACTCTAGCGGCCAGAACAGGTTGATGCCGACCTCCAGCCACAACGGCAGCAACTGCTCGATGTTGCCGTCGCAGTCGAGGTAGATGACCTCACAACCGGCGCCGCGGATGACCTCGTTGAGCACACGATAGCGCGGCATCATGAAGCGCCGGACCATGTCGGGCGAGATCATAGACCCACTCTTGTAGGCCATGTCCTCCCAATACCAGACCCAGTCGAGTCGGATGTCCCTGCTCACACGACGGACCATCTCCAGCTCGAGGTGGAGGATCGTGTCCATCATGTCTTCGACGAGTCCAGGATCGTCGTAGAACAGGTACATGAGGTCCTGCGTGCCGACCCACATGTTGATGTAGCCGAAGAACCCGCCGACCTCCATCGACACCGGGCAATCGAGAGCGTTGATGCGGGCCGCGTAAGCATCCCAGTCGGCCGGATACCGCTCCGGCGTGGTCGGGTCGAGCCTCTCCTTGAACCTCTCCCACGACGCCCGATCCCTTACGGGATGCTCGAGCCACATCGGCATGTTGAAGGCCTGTCTTTGAGCAGCCGCTCTGTGATCCCGGTGCTGTTGACCACCACCAGGCTCTTCTCGTCCTCTTCGAGCACCCGCGGCTCGAGGGGCGGGCACACGAGGAACGAGTGGTTGTGTGCCGTGACGCCTGGCAGGTAGGTATGCATCTCGGTGCCGGCGTCCATGCCACTGTGGACCTCGGCCAGCGACCGCGACTCGTCGAAGCCGAAGAAGTGGTCGACATCGCTGGGCGTGCCGTAGTCCTGTTCGCCCACGAGCGCGAAACTGGCCGGCGCACCCTGCTCGACCCAGGCCGGCAGGGTCTCAGGCCAGAAGATGTGGACGCCGTTGCCGACGATGCCGAAGTCGCCCAGACGCTCCCCCCGACAGATCTCGCGAAAACGCTGTCTGCTGAACTCCGTCACCGCGCGGTCCTTGCCGCGACAAGGCGCGCGGCTTCGTCGACGGCCGTGATGCAGTCGTCGGCCTGACCGTCGGCGCCGACTTCGCGGGCCAGGGCGGCCGAGACCGGCGCGCCGCCGACCATGACTTTCACGGCGGCGCGCACGCCGGCCGCCTCCAAGGCGTCGATCACGCGCTTGAATTGCGGCGTCGTCGTCGTAAGCAGCGCCGACAGTGCGACGATGTCGGCGCCGTGCTCGCGGGCCGCCGCGACGAACCGCTCCGCGCTGACGTCCACGCCGAGGTCGACCACATCGAAGCCGTTGCCCCTCAGCAGCATGCCCACCAGGTTCTTGCCGATGTCGTGCAGGTCGCCCTCGACCGTGCCGAGGACCACGGTCCCCTTGCCGAGAGGTGCCTGGCCGACCAGCCGCGGCTGCAGCTCGTCGAGGCCCATCTTCATGGCACGGACACTGATAAGGATCTCGGGCAGGAACGCTTGTCCGTCTTTGAAGAGGTCGCCGAGCTCCTGCATCCCTGGTATGAGGCCTTCGGACAAGACATCGGCGGGCGAGTCGCCGGCGGCCACCGCGGCTTTCACCGAGGCCACGTCGCCCGATGGTCGCCATCACGGACCGCTCGGCTGATCGATCGAAGCCGCTCGTTCATGCCATCCCTTCGCCGCCATCCGCGCGCGGCGTCGCTCGGGCGCGGATGTCGCGGGTCCGCACACGCGCCTGTGCATGATCGCACACCGTGGATGTGCGAACGTCCGCGTAAGGCTAGCATTCTCGGTTGCAGTCTCACAACGGCCGGGATAGATTCGCACATGATGGATGTTCAGACGCGCCGCGCGATCGCACTCGAGCTGATCCAAGAACAGGGCGAAGTCAGCGTCGCCGAGTTGAGCGCCCGTACCGGCGTTTCCTGCATGACGATCCGGCGCGATCTGGAGCTCCTGGAGACGGAAGGTGCCGTGCGGCGTGTGCACGGAGGGGCTATCGGCCTCGCCTCGCGCGGGTACGCGGCGCCTTACTCGGTCCGGAACACGCGCGCCGTCGCGGCCAAGGAGAGGATAGGGCAAGCGGCGGCTGGACTGCTGGCGGACCGAGAGACCGTCGTGCTGGACGTGGGCACGACGACGCTTCAAGTCGCGCGAGCGATGAGTCAAAAGCGCAATCTCACCGTGCTCACGCCGAGCCTGCGCATCGCCCAGGTGCTCTCGTCCAACACCGGGATCCGCCTCATGGTCACCGGTGGCCTCGTTGCGCCGGGCGAGCTCTCTCTCGTGGGAGACATGGCAGAAGGAGCGTTTTCGAGGCTGCGGTTCGACACGCTGCTCATGGGCGTAGGCGGGATCGACGTAGAGGCGGGTGTGACGGAGTTCAGCTTGGAGGACGCACGCGTCAAGCGCGCAGCGCTGGCAAGCGTGCGTCGCTGCATCGTCGTCGCGGATAGCTCGAAGCTCGGCAAGGTCACGTTCGCGCAGGTATGCCCGCTGGCAAGCGTCGGGGTCGTCGTTACCGACAGCGATGCCGCCCGCGAGGACATCGAAGCTCTGCAATCGGAGCACGTGGAGGTGGTGGTCGCCTGATGGGACGCGTGAGTGAGTTGTTCGGTGAACGACGACCGTTGATAGCGATGGCGCACTTGCGGGCGCTGCCCGGCACCCCTCTGTACGACGAGAAGGCCGGCATAGGGGGCATCGTGGAGCACCTGCGAGGCGACCTCGAGATCATCCTGGCGGCCGACTTCGACGCTGTGCTCTTCTGCAACGAAGGCGACCTTCCCTACTCGTTCAATGCCGGGTACGGCGGTGTGTCGGCCATGACCCGCGTCGTGACCGAGCTGGCGCCGAAGGACCGGCCGTTCGGCATCGACTTCCTCTGGGACCCGTATGCCGCGCTGGCCATCGCGGCGGCTACGGGTGGCTCGTTCATCCGCGGCGTCATGGTCGGCGCCTACGAATCAGATATGGGCCTGTGGAGCACCGACGCCGCCGGGCTCCTGCGCGAGCGCCGCCGCATCGGTGCCGATCGCGTCGCCATGTTCATGAACGTCACGCCCGAGTTCGCCACCTCGCTGGGATCGCGCAGCGTGACCGAGGTGGCGCGTTCGGCCGTCTGGTCCAGCTTGGCCGACGCGATCCTCATCTCGGGCCCGCGCCAAGGCACCGAACCCGACATGGACACGTTGGTGCTCGTCAAAGAGACGCTCGGCGACGCGGCGCCGGTATTCGCCAACACCGGAGCCAACGCGACGAACGTGGCGTCGTTCTTGCAGAAGGCCGACGGTGTCATCGTCGGCTCGGACCTGAAGCGCGACGGATACACGTGGAACGAGGTCGACGCCGACAGGGTGGGCAGGTTCATGAACGCCGCCGGACGACGGCCGGTAGAAGCGCGCGCATGAGCGTGCTGCTGGGCATAGACGTCGGCACCACCGGCACGAAGGCACTACTGCTCGACTCGGAGAAGGGCGTGGTCGCCGAGGCCGAGCGTCCCAACCAGCTGCACTCGATCAACCCGGGTTGGGCCGAGGAGGACACGGACGAGTGGTGGACGAACGTCTGCGCCACGACGCGCGAGCTAGTCGCGGGCGTCGATGTGGCAGGCATCGGCGTCACGGGCATGGTGCCCTGCACGATCCCACTCGACGCGGGCGGGCAGCCACTGCGCTGGTCGATCCAGCAGAACGACGCCCGCTCCGTGGACGAGGTCGAGGAGCTGCAATCGTCGGCTGGCGGGCACTCGCGTCCTGGAGCGCACCGGCTCGGCGATCACCCAGCAGTCCACCGGCCCGCGCCTGCTGTGGCTTGCCGAACACGAGCCCGAGGTGTGGGACAAGACCCGCACGCTGATGGGCTCCTACGACTACATCTCGATGCGCCTCAGCGGCTCGCGCACCGTGGAGGCGAACTGGGCACTGGAGACAGGGCTGCTCGATTTCGCCTCGATGCGCTGGGCCGACGACGTGCTGCAGGCTTGCGGCGGAAGCGCCGAGCTGCTGCCGCCGATCCGCCGCTGCGACGACGTCGTCGGCGCCGTGACCGCTGAGGCAGCGGCCGCGACCGGCCTCAAGGCAGGCGTCCCAGTGGTCGCCGGCACCGCCGATCACATCGGCTCCACGTTCGCCTCGGGAGTGCTCGACGACGGCGACCTTCTCGTCAAGCTGGGCGGCGCCGGCGATATCATGCTCGCCGTCGACGAGCCGTTCGTCGATGACCGGCTGTACCTGGACTTCCACCTCCTACCGGGGCGTTTCGTGCTCAGCGGCTGCATGGCCACCAGCGGCAGCCTCATCAAGTGGTTCCAACGCACGCTGGCCGACGGCGCTACCCTGTCGCAGCTCGACGACGAGGCGGCGGCGCTGCCGCCGGGGGCCGGCGGCGTCTTCTGCCTGCCCTACTTCCTCGGCGAGAAGACGCCTCTCAACGACCCGGAGGCCACCGGCGCCTTGGTCGGTCTGCAGCTCACTCAGTCCCGTGGCCACCTGTTCAGGGCCGTGCTGGAGGGGATCGCCTACGGCTTCCGCCACCACCTGGAGGTCTTTGCGGAGCGCGGGCGCAGGCCGCTGCGCGCACGGGTGACCGACGGCGGCTCACGCTCGCGGGTCTGGACGCAGATCACTGCCGACGTGCTCGGCATCCCCCTCGAGAAGGTCACTCTGCGCAGCGGTTCGGCCTTCGCGGCCGCTTTCTGCGCGGGCATGGGCGTGGGCGCCTTCTCCGACTGGCGCGACGTCGATCGCTTCGTGGCGGTCGACGAAGTCATAGAGCCCCATCCCGACGACGTCTATGAGCGCGGATACCGGCGCTTCCGGGCTCTGTACCCGGCCCTTAAGGAGGTGCTGACATGAGCGTGTTGGTCACGGGCGCCGGCGGCGGCATCGGTGAAGCGACGGCGAGACTGCTCGCCGCTCGCGGCGAGAAGGTCGCCGTCACCGACGTCGATGCCGCCGCCGCCGCCCGAGTCGGTGAGGCGTGTGGGCACCGTGCATCTGCAGCTCGATGTGCGCAGCCGGGAGTCCATCCGGGCCGCCATCGCCGCCGCCGAAACGGAGCTCGGTCCGCTCGAACGGCTGGGTCTCCAACGCCGGCGTCTCGTCGATGATCTCGTTCTTGGACATGCCCGATGACGAGTGGCGGCGTATGATCGACGTCAACGAGTCAGGTGTCTTCTACTGCGGCCAGGAGTTCGCCCGACACCTCGTGGGCGCCGGGCGGCCCGGAGCGATCGTCAACGTCGCCTCCATGGCCGCCAAGCAGGGGAATGTGCCCTACCTCTCGCACTACATCGCCTCCAAGTTCGCGGTGGTCGGCCTTACACAAGCCATGGCCTACGAGCTCGGTCCGCACGGCATCCGCGTCAACTGCGTCTGTCCGGGTTGGGTCGCCACCAGCATGCAGGAGCGCGAGCTCGTGTGGGAGGCGGAGCTGCGCGGCATCACGCCAGAGCAGGTACGGCAAAGCTTCATCGACGGCACGCCGCTGGGCCGCATCGAGACGGGAGACGACGTGGCTCGGACCATCGCCTTCCTCCTCGGCCCGGACGCCGTCTTCGTGACGGGGGAGGCGCTGAACATAAACGGCGGCGCCTTCATGGATTGAACGGTTCAGCGTCAACGCAATCGGAGCTGCGACAGGGCGCTATCGCCCGAGCAAATGTGATCGCCTCGACGAACGAGAGGGGGAGCCATGAGTGACGAGGATGCACGATCGGTCGACGCATTGGACAGAAGGTTCACCCGGCGCGAAGTCGTGAAGGGTGCCGTGGTGGCGGGTGCTGCCGTCAGCCTCGGCAGTCTGCTCGCGGCCTGCGGTGGAGGTACGAGCTCGAGCTCGCCGACGGCGAGCGCCAGCACGGCGGGGTCGCCGAAGATGGGTGGCACCGTCCGCGCCGGCATCACCGGCGGCTCGAGCTCGAACACCCTCGACGTGACCGCCGAGGTCACCGAGTCAGATGCCGCGCGCTGCTGCATGTGCTACGAGGCGCTCGTCGAGATTCAGGCCGACGGCAAGATGGCCATGCTTCTCGCCGAGTCGATGACGCCCAACGCGGACGCCACTGAGTGGATCATCAAGTGCAAGCCTGACATCACGTGGCACAACGGCAAGGCCTTCGGCGCCGACGACGTGGCCTACAGCTACAACTACATCGCCAAGAACAAGAAGAACGGCGCCGGCTTCTTGTCGCTGGTGGACCTACCGGCGATGAAAGTGCTGGACAAGCTGACGTTGAAGGTGCCGATGAAGGTGCCGTACAGCACGTTCATCCAGGTACAGCCGACGTGGTTCCTGCCCATCATCCCCGTCGGCTACAACCCCAACAAGCCGAATGGCACCGGTCCGTTCAAGATCACGAGCTTCTCGCCCCAGCAGACGGTCTTCGAGCGCTATCCCAACTACTGGCTGAGCCCCAAGCCGTACCTGGACAAGGTCGTCATGATCGAGTACGCCGACATAACGGCACAGGTCAACGCCTTGCTTGGCGGCCAGGTTGAGACGGTCAGCCTCCTTTCGTCCGACGAGATCCCATCACTCGAGAGCCAGGGCAAGAAGGTCGTCATCTCCCCCGGCGGCGGCATGAACCCCTTCACCATGAACACCCAGGTGGCGCCGTTCGACGACGTGCGCGTGCGCCAGGCCATGCGGCTCTTGGTCGACCGCAAGCAGATGCTCGATCTCGTGTTCAAGGGCAACGGCACCATCGGCAACGACGTCACCTCGCGCTGGGACCCCGCCTACGACACCTCGATCCCGCAGCGCGAACAGGACATCGAGCAAGCCAAGTCGCTGCTCAAGGCCGCGGGCAGGGAGGGCCTCACGGTCGAGCTCGTCACGGCCGACATCGCCATGGGCGTGGTCAACAGCGCGCAGGTCTACGCCCAGCAGGCGCAGGCCGCTGGCGTCACCGTCAAACTGCGGAAGACAACGGTGACCGACTTCTTCGGGGGGACGTATCTCAATTACCCGTTCGCCTTCGACTACTGGGGCTTCCAGTACTACCTGCCGCAGGTCGCCTCGGAGCTGCTGCCGAACTCGCCGTACAACGAGACGCACTGGGACAATGCGCGTACGCAGAAGCTCTACAAGGAGGCGCTGGCGACGCCCGACGAGGCCAAGCGCGCCGAGATCGCGCACGAGATGCAGAAGATCGACCACGAAGAGGGCGGACTGATCATCCCGTTCTTCCCGCCGGTCATCGACGGCTACAACCCCAACCTGCAGGGCATCGTGCCGAGCAGGATCGGCGCGCCCTGGGACAACTTCCGCTTCATGAACTACTGGCTGAGCTGAGCCGCCCGGCGAAGCGAAACAGGTGACCGCGGTCCCACAAGCTGCAGCAGGGCCGACGCCGAGGGTGCGGGCGAGGCCGACGCACCACCCGATCCTCAGTCTGGTGGGGCGACGCCTCGCCCTCGGCATCGTCACCCTGTGGCTGGTCTCGATCGTCATCTTCGCCGCGACGCAAGTGCTGCCCGGCAACGCCGCCTACGCGGTCCTCGGGCAGCACGCCACGCCCGACAGGGTCGCGGCGCTCGAGAAGCAGCTCCACCTCGACCAGCCGATGGTCGTCCAGTACTGGGAGTGGATCTCCGGCGTGCTCAAGGGCGATCTCGGTACCTCGTTCGCCAATGGAGACGCCGTCAGTCATCTCGTGGGGCCCCGGATCATCAACTCCGCCGTCCTGGTGCTGCTCGCCGGCCTCTTCGGCACGGTCATCGGCGTCGCGCTGGGCATCATCGCGGCGGCGCGCCGTGACGGCTGGCTCGACAACGTGCTTTCCGTCTTCGCGCTGGCCGTCACGGCGCTGCCCGAGTTCGTGGTCGCGATCGGGCTGGTGATGCTGTTCGCCTCCCTGGCCCTGCACGTCCTCCCGGGGACATCGTTCATCCCCCCGGGCGTCTCGCCGTGGGCGGACCCCTCGCTGCTGGTTCTCCCGGTCGCCACGCTGGTCATCGTCATCGTGCCCTACATCTTCCGCATGATGCGCGGGGCGATGATCGAGGCCCTCGAGAGCGACTACGTCGAGATGGCCAAGCTCAAGGGGGTGTCGCGCTGGCGCGTCATGCTCGTGCACGCCCTGCCCAACTCCATAGCGCCGACCATCCAGGTGATCGGTCTCAACCTCCTGTACCTCGCCGGCGGCATCGTCGTGGTCGAGTACGTGTTCGCCTATCCGGGGATGGGAGCCGGGCTCGTCGACGGTGTGGCGGCGCGAGACATCCCCACGATCCAGTTCATCACCCTGGTGTTGGCCGCCTTCTACGTCTTCATGAACATCCTGACCGACGTGGTGGCGCTGCTGGCTTCGCCCCGGCGCCGGTTGCCGCGCTCGTGACGAGGACCGTCGATCGTGGCGAGTGAGGGTAAGGCCACGCGAACGCCTACCAACGGCGGGCGGCAGGCCAGGGTGCGCCGACACGAGTGGCTGGCCGTGCTGCGAGCGGCCGCCCGCAGCCGGCGCGGCAAGATCGGACTGTGCGTGGCGTCCGTCGTGATCGGCATCGCCGTCATCGGTCCCTTCGTGGCGCCGCACTCCGCCACCGAGTTCGTCAGCTCGACGTTCGATCCGCCAAGCGCCGAGTACTGGCTCGGCACCGACGTTCTGGGACGCGACGTGTTGAGCCGCATCCTCGACGGCGGCTGGCTGCTGCTCGTGGTTGCGGCGGCCGCTACCGTGCTTGGCGTCGCCGTCGGCGCCTTCGCCGGCATCGCCGCAGCCTACTATCGTGGCTGGAAAGACGGTCTGATCATGCGCATCGTCGACGTCATCCTGGCGTTTCCGGCCATCGTGTTCGCCCTGCTCCTGGTCAGCATCGCCGGTCCCAAGCTCTGGCTCGTCGTGGTCGCCGTAGCCGCCACTCACGCGCCGCAGGTCGCGCGCGTCATGCGCGCCTCCGCTCTCGACATCTGCGAGAAGGACTTCGTCAAGGCCATCGAACTGATCCGGGTGCCATCGCGCAAGATCATTCGCGGGGAGGTCCTGCCCAATCTGGTCACGCCGCTGATGGTCGAGACCGGTCTGCGGATGACCTGGTCCATCGTCATCATCGCCGGGCTGAGCTTCATCGGCTTCGGCTTGCAGCCACCGGCGCCCAACTGGGGCCTCATGCTCAACGAGAACCGCATCGGGCTGGTCAGCAACCCCTGGGCGGTCATCGCGCCGGCATTGCTGATCGCCCTGCTCACCGTCGGTCTGAACACGTTCACCGACGCCGTGGCTCGTGTGTCGATAGGGGTCGAACGTCCCGTCGGCGAGCAGCAGCTCCTCGAGGAGCAGCTCATCGGCCGGCCGCTCGACGCGGTAGGCTGACATGGGCGAGGCGCCCTGCCTTGTCGTAGAGGGCCTGCGCGTCGACCTGGCCAAGTCGACCGTCGACGTCGTCGACGACATCTCACTGACCGTCGACGCCGGCCAGGTCGTGGGCCTTGTGGGCGAATCGGGCTCGGGCAAGACCACGGTAGCCCTCGCCCTGCTGGGCCACGCACGGCGCGGACTGAAGGTGGTCGCCGGCACGGTCATCCTCGAAGGCAGGGATGTGCTCACGATGTCGCCGCACGAGCTCAAGCGGCTGCGCGGTCGCGGCGTCGCCTACGTGCCTCAAGACCCGGGGAGCGCACTCAACCCCTCGCTCAAGGTCGGCTACCAGCTCAAGGAGGCGCTGGAGGTGCACGCCGGCGAGGATTCCGGTCTGCCCGACGTCAAGGAACGCATGGCGCAGGTGCTGGCCGAGGTCGACCTGACGGCCAGCGCGGAGATCCTCGGCTCGTACCCGCATCAGCTCTCCGGCGGTCAGCAGCAGCGCATCGCCCTCGCCATGGCCTTCTCCTGCCGCCCCGGGCTCATCGTGCTCGACGAGCCGACCACGGGGCTCGACGTGGCCACCCAGCGTCACGTGCTCGACACGGTACGAGGATTGTGCAGGTCCTACGGCGTGGCGGCGGTGTACGTGACCCACGACCTGGCGGTCATCGCGGAGATCGCCGATCGGGTGGCGGTGATGTACGCGGGATGGCTCATCGAGCTGGGCTCGACCAAGGCCGTCTTCGAATCGCCGGCCCACCCCTACACGGCGGGGCTGCTCAAGGCGATCCCCTCTCCTGAGATCTCCCATTCGCTGATCGGGATGGAGGGCCAGCCTCCCCAGCCGGGCAAAAGACCCCCGGGCTGTCTCTTCGAGCCGCGTTGCCCGCACGCCATCCCCGAGTGCAGCAGGGCGCGTCCCCGGCTGGAGGCGGTCAACGGCAACGCCCACGAAGCGCGGTGCATCAGGGCGAAGGAGCTCATCCTGACAGCGGCCGGCGTCGAGCAGCTAGCGGCGGAGCGAGCCGACGTAGAGACGGGGGCCACCAAGCCGCCTCTGTTCGTGGTCAAGGGGCTTGACGGCCACTACGCGGAGAAGCAGATCCTCTACGACGTCTCGCTGGAGATACCGGAGACGGCGTGCGTGGCCGTCGTCGGCGAGTCGGGCTCGGGCAAGACGACTCTGGCGCGCTGCCTCACCGGCATGCACGGCAACTGGACCGGCAGCGTCTCCTTCGCGGGCAAGGAGCTCAAGCCCACGGCGAGGGAGCGCGACCTCGAGGTGCTGCGCTCGGTGCAGTACATCTTCCAGAACCCCTACACCTCGCTCAACCCGCGCAAGACGATCGGCCAGCTCGTCGAGCAGCCCCTGGCGCACTTCTTCAAGCTCTCGCCGCGCGAGCGCACGGAGCGGGTGGTCGACGACGCTCGAGGCCGTGGCGCTGAGCGGCGACTTCCTGGGCCGTTACCCGGACCAGCTCAGCGGCGGCGAGCGTCAGCGGGTGGCCATCGCGCGGGCGCTCATCGTGGAGCCGAGATTGCTGGTGTGCGACGAGGTCACCTCGGCGCTCGACGTGTCCGTGCAGGCGGCGGTCGTGGAACTTCTCCGCCGCCTGCAGCACGAACGCGGCCTGAGCCTGCTCTTCATCACGCACAACCTCGCCCTCGTGCGCAGCATCGCGCAGGAGGTCGTCGTCTTGCACGAAGGCCGCATCGTCGAGCGCGGGCCGACGGACCGGGTGCTCTCGCATCCCGTCGACGACTACACCATTCGCCTCCTTGAAGATGTGCCCAAGCTCACGTCGCTGACCGGTCCGGTCCCCGAGCGCGGCACGGCCATCGCCTCGACGTGAGGCCAGTCGCCGACGGCCGGCAATGAGATAGGGAGCGGTCATGCCATCACCCCGGGTCTCTCTGCTGCATCCCTCCGATCGCGATCTCATCCATGAGCGGACGCTGGAGGTGCTCGACCAAGTCGGGGTGCGCTTTCAGAGCGCGAACGCGCGAGAGGTTCTCAAGGATGCTGGATGCAGGGTCGATCACGAGGGCGGGATCGTGCGCATTCCCGCACAGTTGGTGGAGTGGGCCCTTGACCAACTGCCGAGAGATGTCCTTCTGGCCGGCCGCGACCCCGGTCGCGACGCGCTCCTCGACGGGTCGAGGACATTCGCGACCGTCGCCGGGATCTGCCCCTATATCGTCGACGTGGACACCGGGCTCTACAGGGCTCCGCGACTGCGCGACGTAGAAGACGTGACGCGCATCGCCGATGCCCTCGACGCTTTCGGCATCGTCTGGTACTCCGTCAGCCCGACCGCAGACACCGCGGCGAAGATGACCGATCTGGCAGCCACGGCGCGCATGCTCGCAGCCACCAGCAAACACGTGATGGGCCAGGTCACTCGCCCGGCTGAAGTCCCTTATGCCCTCGAGCTCGTTCGCCTGTGTGCTGCGGACGACGACCGCCCTTTGTTCTCGATCATCTACTGTCCGGTCGCGCCCCTGCAGCACGGCGGTCCGGCGATCGAAGCGGCCATGGCTCTGGCCGCCCAACGCGTGCCCATCGACATCTTCAGCCTCGGTCTCGCCGGGGCGACGGCGCCGGTCACCCTTGCCGGCACGATCACGCAGACCAACTGCGAGGTGCTGAGTGCCGCCGTGCTCCTCCAGCTCGTCGCCCCCGGCTGCCCCCTCATCTACTCTGCCAACGCCGGCATCATGGACATGCGGACCTCCCGTTTCGCCGTCTCGACCCCCGAGACGATCCTCATGAACGTCGCTCAGATCGAGCTGGCCCATTCCTACGGCATGCCGGCGCTCAGCGTGGGCTTCGTGCCCGACACCAGCGAGCTGGGGTTCCGCGGCGGCGTCGAGGACATGGCGTTCGCGCTGCCGACCCGCCTCGCTTGCCCGGACATCATGACCGGCCTGGGGACCCTCGAGGCCGGTCAGGCGGTGTCGCTGCCCAAGATGCTGCTCGACGCCGAGATCGTGGCGTACCTGGATCGTGTGATGGAGGGTATCGCGGTGGACGGAGAGCACATCTCCGTCGAGGCAATCAGGTTGGCCGGCGCCGGCGGGCAGTACCTTTCGCAGAAAGAGACGCGCACGCGCATACGGGCAGGCGAGCACTGGCTCCCGGACCTGTTCCACAGACGCTCCTATTCGGAGCGACAGGGCGGCGCCCCTGACGAGATACACGGCGCGGCCAAGCGCGCGGCAGAGATCCTAGCCACGCACAGGCCCCTTCCACTCCCGCCGGGAGCAGCCGAGCGCGTCGCCGACGTTCTCCTGGCGGCCGAACGCGAGTTGCCCGGCGCATGAGCACCAGAAGGGGCCGGTAGCGCATACCGGATTCGAACGGGTGTGGCGGCTGTGAGTGGGCACTGATCAGTCTGCGACGAAGTGTCAGCGAGTGCCTCAGAGAGCCTTCCTGAGCGTGGAGAACGGGGTCGAGTGCTGCCCGGAGTGACTAAGCGCCACCTGCTGCCGCTGCCGACGTTCCCCCCTACGGTTTGCGCAAGGCGCTCGTCCAGCACAAAGAGGAGACGAGAACCGAACATCGGCCGGCGAGTCCGGGTTCGCCCCGCCTCAAGGAGACGACATGAGCACCGCAAGCATCAGCGATGCGCTGCAGAGGATCAGCAACGTATTCGCCGCCGATCCAGAAAAGGCGCACACGAAGGGCACTCCCGCGACGGCACGCCTAGTGGACGGGCTCCGATTCGAGGTGACCGGCCCGACGGGTGAGATCGCTCACACCGACATGCCGGCGGCGCTGGGCGGCGCTGCGAGCGCGCCGGCTCCGGGCTGGCTGCTCCGTGGAGCGATCGCCTCTTGCACCGCCACCGTCATTGCCATGCGCGCGGCACGGATCGGGGTTCACCTGAAGACGCTTGAGACCACCGTCGAGAGCGAGTCAGATCAACGCGGCCTGCTCGGTCTGGATGAGAGCGTCTCCGCCGCATTCACCACGATGCGTATACGAGTCAGGATCGGGGCAGACAACGTCGCACCCGATGACTTGCGTGCACTGGTCACATGGGGCGACGTTCATTCACCCGTCGCATGCACCGTGCGCAAATCTCCGGTGACTTCCGTTGAGGTCGAGATCGTCTGAGCATCGTCCACGCCGATTCATGGGCACCGATGGTTCACCCAAGATGGGGCGTTTGCATGGCTTGGGCACTTCAACTTCAAGGAGGCCATCGATCTTGAGCGCTATCTCGAAGTCGAGCCCGAGAGACCTTGGTGAGCGTAGAGAGGCGTATCCGCCTCTCCTACGGTGAGCGCAACCGCCCTGCAACCCGACTCTATCTGAGGTCCTTGAGAACGCGTCCGTGAAGGCCTCCTGCCTTGCCCGTGTAGACTTGCGGCACGCGCACGGGGAGACGGGAACCAAGGAGGAGGTATGGCAGGCAGCAACTACGCGGGTGGAGCCGGTGGCGGGGCGGTCTACGGCCTCGGCTTCATCGGGGCGCTTGTCTACTACATCCAGAGTGCGACTTCGTTCTGGGATGGGGTCTACGGCGTCTTTCAGGCAATAGTCTGGCCAGCGTTTCTGGTCTACGGGGCGCTGCACTCCCTGAAGCTGTAGTAGTCAGCACTGGGCCTTCCTGGCCGGAGGGCAACTGACAGAGCACCTCCCATATCTGCTCCAGTCGTTCCTGCTCTCTCTCGATCCAGGTCTGACTCTAGGATACCGGGTTGGTTGCAGGCAGATCATCGCTGCACGTCACCTCGAGGCCTTGACCCACGACCTAGGGTTCTTCGAGATCCGTCGCTTCTGGAGTGACATGGGCATGAGATCGAGGTGCATTCCGGTCGTCCCTCCAGGGTCGCGGCTGAAGAGGACGCGGGCGGTGCCTATGCCGAACTCGGACAGGTCGATGCGGAACGCATAGGGGTCCATGTCGTCGTCCGGGAGTAGGGGAAAGCCTCTGTAGAGCGCGGGTAATGGGCTCAGACCTCGAAGCATCAGCTGACCACGCCGAACGAAGACCTCGGCTCCCGCGCCGATCGTTAGCCTCGCACGTGCATCCGTGAGCCGGGCGGAGAGCCGGTACCAACCGCAGATATCGCCCCATATCTCAGGGCGTTGCGGAACATCGGTCCGGATGACCTCGTCCGGGACGCCGAGCAGGCGCTTGAGCAGCCCGGCGACCTCACCCGGCAGCCAAAACATCGCACGCCTGGCCCCATTGGTGAAGGCCATCACACCGACTCCGTCGTCGGGAGCCGCGAAGATCTGAGAGTTGAAGCCAGGGAGAATCCCCCCGTGCTCGACCGCGAGATGGCCGCCAATGATGAACCGGGAGAACGCCAGCCCGATACCCGGCACTCGGGGATCGGGCCGGTAGTGCGGCTCGAATATGCTGGCAAGCGTCGCCGGTTTGAGCACTGAGCCGTGCTCGTTGGCGCCACCGCCGAGGAGAGCCGCGACGTAGCGTGCCATGTCCCTCGGAGTCGAGTAGATGGAGGAGGCTCCCGCGGTCACCCACTCGCGGTCGGTGACCGCTTTCGCACCATTGGAGCGCAGGTTGTAGCCCGTCGCGAGGCGGGACTTGACCAGCTCGGATCGGAGGAGGTCGGTGTCGGCCATGCCGAGGGGCTCGAAGATGTGCTCGCGTAGGTAGCAGTCGAAGGGCTTCCCGCTCACGTCCTCGACGATCTGGCCGAGAGTGGCGAAGCCGTGGTCGGTGTATATGAACCGGGTGCCCGGTTCGGCCGCCAGGCGGAGACCGCCGCGGTAGTACTCCGCAAGCGTCGGCAGTGGCTGTCCGAGCTTGAAGCTCTCCCCAAAGTCCGACCTGAACGCGTCGGAGGCGTGCAGCTCCTCTGGGATTCCGGCCGTGTGGGTCAGCAGATGGCGCACTGTCGCCGGCCGGAAGCTGGCCTTCGCCGGGATCAGCCGATACGCCCGCAGGTAGTCGTTGGCGGGCGCATCGAGGTCGACCGACCCTTGCTCCCAGAGCTGCATCACGGCGATCGCCGTGAATGTCTTGGTGATGGAGGCGATGCGAAAGACCGTATCCTCAGTCACGGGTGTGTTCGACGCGATATCTGCGACCCCGTGTCCGAAGAAGAACTCGAGGGATCCGTAGCGGACCACTCCCACCGCCAGTCCGACTGCCGGCCAGCGGTTGAGGATCTCGCGGACTCTGGCCTTCATCTCGAGCTCATCGACATCAGACATGGCTCTCCCTTCCTTTCACCCGCCCGCTGAGGGTAGTGAGCCTGGCTGGCCCTGAGTTCTCTCGTAGACTAATCCATACAGTCTGCAGAACCGTTGTCAGGCGTGACTCAAGGAGCTGCGTTGGCTAGGGATGCACGTCTTGTGGCCGTCCACCGCGGCGGCCTGCTCGACGCGCGCCGGCACCGCCTGCTCGCGCGCTGGGCCGCCGACTGCGCCGAGCACGTCCTTCCGTTGTTCGCAGACACGTATCCGGGCGACGACCGACCACGCCTCGCGATCGAGACCACACGTGCGTGGTCCCGCGGTGAGGTGACCGTCGGTGAGGCGCGTGCGGCATCCGTTGAAGCGCACGCAGCTGCAAGAAGCGCCTCTGACGGCGCCGCGACGGCCGCTGCCCGCGCGGCCGGCCACGCGGTCGCGACCGCGCACATGGCTGACCACTCGCTGGGCGCTGCCGCCTACGCTGTCAGGGCCCTGAGTCTGGCGCCCCAGACGACCGATGCGAAGATGGCGGTTGACCGCGAACGCCGATGGCAGCGCGAGCATCTGCCAGAAGCGATCCGTGAACTCGTGGTCTCGGCCCAGGAGCAGCGGTCGATCTTCACCTGAGTCACGGTCCTGGTAGCGCGTACCGGATCCGAGGATTCGGACCTCGGTTCCACGATCCAGAGCCGCGTGTCCACCAGCCTCCTATGCTATCCTCGGCCCCCGTGGGCATCCAGACACCATCCCCGCCCGAGCGCGGCGACTTCATCCGCGAGATCGTCGCCGCCGACCTTCGCGAGGGCCGGCACCAGACCGTCGTCACCCGCTTCCCCCCTGAGCCGAACGGTTACCTCCACATCGGCCACGCGAAGGCGATCTGCCTCAACTTCGGCATCGCCCGGGAGTTCGGCGGCCGCTGCCACCTGCGCTTCGACGACACGAACCCCACCAAGGAAGAGCAGGAGTACATCGATGCCATCGAGGCCGACGTCCGCTGGCTCGGTTTCGACTGGGGCGAGCACCTGTACTTCGCCTCGGACTACTTCGAGCAGCTCTACGAGTGGGCCGTCGATCTCATCAGGGCCGCCAAGGCCTACGTGGACGACCTCACCGCCGACGAGATCCGCGAGTACCGCGGCACTCTGACCGAGCCGGGGCGGGACAGCCCCTGGCGCGACCGGCCGGTCGAGGAGAGCCTCGGCCTCTTCGAGCGCATGCGCGCCGGCGAGTTCCCCAACGGGGCGCGCGTGCTGCGGGCCAGGATCGACATGGCCTCGCCCAACATCAACCTCCGGGACCCGGTGCTGTACCGGATCGTCCACGCGGCGCATCCGCGCACGGGCGACGCCTGGTGCGTCTATCCCACCTACGACTTCGCGCACGGGCAATCCGACGCGATCGAGGGCATCACCCACTCGCTCTGCACGCTCGAGTTCGAGCCCCACCGGCCGCTCTACGACTGGCTCATCGACAACCTCCCGGTGCCGTCTCGACCACGCCAGTACGAGTTCGCGCGACTCAACCTCACGCACACCGTCCTGTCCAAGCGCGTGCTCCTGCGCCTCGTCAACGAAGGCCACGTGAGCGGATGGGATGACCCGCGGATGCCGACACTGTCGGGCCTGCGCCGGCGCGGCTTCCCCGCCGAGGGGATCCGCGACTTCGCGACGATGGTCGGGGTGGCCAAGGCCGACAGCGTCGTCGAGGTCGAGATGCTCTCGCACGCCGTGCGGGACGTGCTCAACCGGAGAGCTCCCCGCCGCTTCGCGGTCCTCGCCCCCCTCAAGGTCGTCATCGAGGACTACCCCGAGGGGCAGGTCGAGGAGATGGAGGTCCCCAACAACCCCGAGGATCCCTCCGCCGGGAGCCGCCGGGTGCCCTTCACGCGGGAGCTCTGGATCGAGCGCGACGACTTCATGGAGGAGCCCGCGCGGAAGTTCTTCCGCCTGGCCCCCGGCCGCGAGGTGCGGCTGCGGTCCGCGTACTTCGTGATCTGCCGCGAGGTCGTGAAGGATGCCGCAGGCAGGATCGTCGAGCTGCGCTGCACGTACGACCCCGCCACGCGGGGCGGCGACGCTCCCGACGGCCGCCGCCCCAAAGCGACCCTCCACTGGGTGTCGGCCGCTCACGCCGTGCCCGCGGAGGTACGGCTCTACGACCACCTCTTCCTGAGCCCGTACCCCGGGGCCGACGGCCGCGACCTCTTCGAGGACCTCAACCCCGACTCCGAGATAGTGCTCCAGGGCTGCCTCGTTGAGCCGTCGCTCGCCGGCCTGCCGGTCGGCGAGACCGTGCAATTCGAGCGGCTCGGCTACTTCTGCGCCGATCCCCACTCGGCGCCCGGTGCGCTGGTGTTCAACCGAACGCTCACTCTCAAGGACACCTGGGCGAAACTACAGGCGCAGGGACGGCACGACACGGCCTGACTGCCGAGATGGCCGCGCCGGCGGCAGCCGATGCCAGTCCGCATCTGGAGGCGTCGAGTCCCGTTTCCGGCTGCCCTGACTCCTGTTCCGCTCCAGTGTTGAGGAAGGTGCCGCCGCGCGGTAGACTCAGGCTGCCCCTCGGGCATCGCTGGCGAGTGGCCTAACTGGCAAGGCACCTGACTCTGGATCAGGGGATTGAAGGTTCGAATCCTTCCTCGCCAGCCATCTTCCCTCCCCTTCCTCGATCTCTGTCCCGGCGCCCCCCTGATCCGGTCGGCGAAGACTCGGGGGGGCCTCCTGTACCAGCCGCACTATGTGCTCTACGCCCCCTCCGGCGTTTTGACAACGCACGCCGACATCTCCAGCGTCGCCTCCGACCGCTTCACGTCGGTCGCGACCGACGCCGGCGGTGGCTACCACATGGCCGGGACGGTGACCATGGTGCCCGGTCATGAGGAGATCCTCACGGTGCGCAGGTCGACGCTGGGCGGCGCCGGATCCTGGACGAACGTGTTCGACGGCGGCGTGAGCGGCTCGTGCGGCGCGATCGCCGTGCGCGGCTCGACTGCCCCGGTGGTCGGTCTGCGCGACGGCGGCCCGGTCACAGGCCTGGACCAGTTCGTCGAAGCGTTCGTGTACTGAGGCCAGCCAGTAGGTGCGGGCTCGCTACCGGTCGTGCTGGGTGCCGCCTCCGTCGTGCGCAGCGGCCTCTCGGGGCGCATGGTGGATCGCAAAGGCTCCGGGCGCTGCTAGTCCTCGCGCCTGCCTGACGGCCCCTAATCGGCATCTTCACTCTTCGCCGATCCCGTCTGAAGGCCCTCGTTGCCGACATTCTGCCGGCGAAATCGGCCGCGCCCGCAGCCGTTAGGTTCGGGGGTGCAATGGCGACGAGTCGGGGGCTGGTCGGGCTGTCAGGCCGCCCCCTGGCCCGCCTGGCGCCAAGCGGTCACGAGGACTCCTGAGAAGTCATGTGCTCGGTCCTACGCCGACAGCTCAGGCATGCGCCGAGTCAGCTCCGCCCAGTCGTCGCCGATCGCCCGCTGGATGAGCTGCTTGACTCCCGCGAACGCCTCGGGCGGCAAGACCATCTGCTGGATGCGGGTCATGTTCTCGCGGTCGTCGTCGCCCAGCAAGGGGTACATCCAAAGGATGAACTCCGGCTGGCGTTCCGGGGGGACCTCTGCGGCCATGATGCCGACCGCCTTGCCCTGGTCGGGCGCTGGGACGCGCTCCCGGACGATGCGGTACAGGTGCGTATCCTCCTTGAACAGGTGGATGTCGAGATGGAACTTGAAGGCGGCGGCGGCTCGGGCAGTCGCCAGGGCGTCGCCCGCGGAGACGGCAGCGTTCAAGGCATCGAAGGCGGCGTCAAGGCCGCGATGGTCCTTCTCGTAGGCCTCGGAGACCAAAGGCGCGACCGCTTCGACGGCGGGGAAGACGGCGATCTCCTCCCCGTGGGCGTGCGCCACCAGTATTTCGTTGAAGAAGCGGAAGCGCTCCAGGGTTGCCGCGAGCCCCGGCGTGCCGCGCGCGGCGCCGAGCGCCGCGGCGTCGATGGTCTCCATGTCCTTGCGGAACGCGTTGTGGATGGCCAATATCGCATCGATCGGACCCGTCATGATCGCCCTCCCCTTTCCACCGGCATGTTCTCAGCGCGCAGGACCGGAGACCAAGCCACTCGTCCCCGGCCCCGGCCTGATAGAGAGCTTAGTACTGCCCAATGAGTCCGCGACTCACGCCGTTGGCGCGTTAAGGGTGTGCAGGAGCACGAAAAAACGTGCCACCGACGGGCCGCGCCCGCGGCTGACTCCTCTTCAGAAGTCCACCGACTCGACGTCTTCGAGGGCGAAGGCCCGCACTTCCTCCACCGAGTGCACCCACTCAAATGCCTCGCGGGTCTCGTACTCGGCTATGAACTTCTCCGCGTTCTCGAGAGTGTCCCACTCGAAGAGCGCGAAGAGATCGTTGGGGCCGACAGTGGAGCGAAGTAGTCGGCCGCCCTGAGAGCCCAGGCGCTTCCGTCGGGCAGCGTCGAAGTCGAAGACCGAGCGGAACTTGTCGTAGTCGAGGACGTTGTGGTGGATCAGCACATACGGCATGCCAACCTCCCTGGCCATCGGCGCGTGTCAGGCTTCCGGCTCGCACAGTACGCCACACATGCCGAGTACCGAGTGACTACCGGCGTTTCTGCAATGGTACTGTCGCCTCGCACACACACGACGCAGATGCAGACAGAGGAGGCTGAATGGCTACCAAGACGGCTTTCACGTCGGCCGAGTGGCAGACCCTGCAGTGGGCGGTCACCGACACGATGACGTACCTGTCGCTGGCCGACCCGGGATTCTGGGACATGTTCAAGGAGGCCAACGCGGCGGCCCACTACATCGCCGCGGCCAGGCAGACCAGCGAGAGCGTGCTTGTCCGCGAGCTAGCGGGGGACATCCGGACGAAGCGCGACAAAGAGGTGTCCGGCAATCCCACCGACGTGTCGGGCGAGGTCATTGAGCGTGTCAACGAAGCCATCAAGATCGTCTCGAGCAAGGCACCCGAAGACCTCGAGGGCTTCAAGGCCTTCATCATTGGTGTCGCCAAGGCGACCGCTGAGGCCGCCAAGGGGACCGGCCCGACTGAGGCTCAGGCCATCTCGAAGCTAGAGGCTGCGCTGGGTTGACCGGGCCGCAGACGAGTGCATTCGAAAGCCGGGGCGTCTTGGTCGCCACGGCGATGCTTTCGGTGGCCCACGGAAGGTATCTCCCGAGAAGCTCTCGCACATCGAGGGGGTATTCCGGGCTGCCCCCGGGGTCAGAGAGCGCGGAAAGACAACGGTCGGCCCCCGTTGGGAGCCGAGATCGTGCCCATCATCGGAAAGCTGAAGACGCCCGTTTGAAGCCAGCGCAGCCGTCGATAGTCCCTTTGCCGTCGGCCTGCTGAAGCGGCTTGTTCCCCCGTCACGTGGTGGTAACCAGTGCCATGGAACACGCCCGCGCCTGCCGGGCAGGCGACGTCGTCGGCGGGGACCCTTCGTGTGGAGAGAGGCGCAGCGGCCCCTTCGCCGAGGTTCGCGACCCGGAGTGCTAGTGGCACCAGTCACGGGCTGGCCCCAGCAGCTGATATGGTCGCCAGCCGGAGAGGCCTTCCGCGGCCCACGGAAGGTATCTCCGAGCCACTCCTAGGTATCCGGAGAACATCGTGGCGATCCTGATCATTCCGATCGTTCACTTCTGAGAATCGGGCGGCCGCGGGCGGCCACCGGCCGCGGCGGTGCATCGCGAGTGGTTTCGGTCGCGCGGTTCGCGAGCGAGGCAACCCAGACTGTGGACACGATCGACGGCTCCCGGGATACTGAGGATGCCATGCCGAACCAGGAGAACGACCCGAACCGCATCAATGACTCCACCTCGCGCAAGCTGATCTCGACGGCGCCGTGGACGTTCTTCGGGGTGCCGAGCTGCAGTGACCTGGGCGATCTCGACGCGCAGGTGGCCTTCCTGGGCGTGCCCTTTGACGCCGGGACTCCCCAGCCCGGCATTCCCACCGGCCAGGCGGCCGGGCCCAGCGCCGCACGTCTCGCTTCCCGGGACCAGTTCTCCTATGGCGACAGCGGATCGCTGGGGTGGTACGACGTCGAGACCGACCGCGATCGCCTCATCGGGGTGACGATGGCCGACGTCGGCGATGTCAAGATCCAGGGGGCCCAGCTCGAGTCCAACTTCAGCCGCATGACCGCGGTCATGCGCCGCATCACCGAGCGCGGTACGCTGCCGGTGGCCGTCGGCGGCGATCATTCGGTCAGCTACCCGCTCGCGCGCGGCATGCAACCGCTAGGCGAGATCGACGTCGTCTACTTCGACGGGCATGCTGACTTCCTCGACGAGCTCGACGGCTCCCGGTTCAGCGGCGCGAGCGAGATGCGGCGCATCAGCGAGCTGCCCTTCGTGCGCAGCGTCACGGCGCTCGGCATCCGCAACGTGGAGCGCGACGAGATCGACGCGATGCGCGAGTCGGGCGTGCGCTGGGCGACGACCCTCGACTTGATCGATCGTGAGAGCGCCGACGTCGTGGCGGAGCTGGTGCCCCGCTCGCGCGCGCTCTACGTCTCGATCGACCTCGACGTCCTCGACATCTCCCTGACCCCCGGCCATAGCCTCCCGGAGCCGGGAGGGTTGAGCTATCGGCAGCTTCGCGCAGCGCTCGCTCAGGTCGCTCATCGGGGAAGGGTAGTTGGGTTCGATGTCGCGGAACTCAATCCAGCGCTCGATCCCGGAGGCAGCACGGCTCGCACTGCGACCTGGCTCATCACGCATTTCCTCAGCGAGATCTTCGACCAGGCGCGCTGAACGCAGGGGGCGGCTTCTACTCCCGGAGAGTTGTCCGCAGGCTGGCACTGGCCCCCCCCGCCGACCTCAAAGGTGAGGACATGTCGGCGCGACGATCGCGTCGGTGGCCGCGAAAACCCTGCATATACGTCTGACGAGGGCTGGTAGTGCATACCGGATTCGAACCGGTGTTACCGCCGTCAGAGGGCGCCGATCAGACACCACTGAGCGGTTGCCGCCGTGGGCTCAGGACGGCTGGCGGCACATCGGCGACTGCGACTTTGACTGGTGCCTGCCGGAGCGAGGACCTGCTGCAGCGCCAGCCTGCTCAGCCGACCTTGGCATCGGGGAGATGGAATCCAAAGGCCCCATTGTGGACATACACGAGCTGGCAAGCTTCGATGTATTGGGCGTCGTGGATTCGGCGTGCGCGGATATATCCGACATCGCCCTTGTCAAAGAAGATCCTCCTTCCATCGGGGACCAACGAGCCCGCTTCCTTGCGGTAGAACTGGACCGACATCCTTCCTTCTACGACGACCGTCATATCATCGCCTGGGTGGAAGTGAGGCGGCTCTTCAGTGCCCGCCTGCCAGCGTTCGAGCATCACCTCGACCCCGTCAGGGTTCGTTGGATAGGTGGTGCGAACCGTGAATCCCTCTGGTGTTCCTGGGGCGGGGACGTGATTGCTCCACACTTCGCTGGTCGCAGAGGTGACATTCTGAGTTACGTCATCAACAGACATCGTCTGCCCCCTCCTGTCTTTGCAGCGGCTTTACCCGAGCATCGTAGACGGGACTCTACTTCGGTGGCAACTAGAACCATTCTGCGACCCAAATGCGCGGGATGGGGCGGGGTCGACGAGCGCCGTCTGCGACCATTCTGCGACCCAAGTCGCTGTGCCTGCGCAGGTCGATCCGGCAGTGAAGAAGGCTGCGTGTAACGAAACGAGCAGCCGGGGCCGGCTAACGCCGGCCCCGGCCGCACAGGGCCTAAGGCCCGGGGGTTCAGCTCTAGCGGGCCGGGGCGGCCCCGTAAGCCGGCGCCCTGAATGCCGGCACGCGCTCGGTCTGCGGTGCCGGCACGCCCTCCGGCTGGCCGTCGTCGCGACCGTCGCGCGGGGCGCCGGCCGTCCCGGCCGGCACGTGCTCGTCCACGCGCCCCTCGACGCTCACGTTGGGCAGCCACTGCAGCCAGCGCGGCAGGTACCAGTTCCAGTCACCGAGCAGCGCCATGCCGGCCGGGACGATGATCGTCCGCACGACGGTGGCGTCGAGGAAGATCGCGACGGCGAGGCCGAAGCCCATCTGCTGGAACATGACCAGCTCGCCAGTCGCCATGCCGCCGAAGACGCAGACCATGATGGCCGCGGCGCCGGTGATGATGCTGGCGGTGCGGCCGATGCCGTGGGCCACGGCCTCGCGCGTGTCGCCGGTGTGGTCGAAGCGTTCCTTGATGCGCGTGAGCAGGAAGACCTGGTAGTCCATCGAGAGCCCGAACAACAGCGAGAAGAGGAACAGCGGCACCCAGGCCTCGATGGAGTCGACCTGGGTCAATCCCAGCAGCCCGGCGCCGACGCCTTTCTGGAAGACCAGCACGAGGAGGCCGTAGGCGGCGCCCACGCTGAGCAGGTTCATGAGGATCGCCTTGGCCGGGATGACGACTGAGCGGAAGGCGACGAGCAGGAGCACGAAGCTCAGACTCAGGACCACGGCCAGCGCGATGGGCAGCCAGTGGTCGAAGAAGGCGAGGTAGTCGACGACGCCGGCCGTCGTGCCGGCGATGTACACGTGGGAGGCGGTGGCGCCGAAGGCGGCCGGCACGACGCTGTCGCGCAGCTGCCTGATGACGTCCTGCGTCGCCTCGCCGGCAGGGTCGCCGGCGAGCGGCACCGAGAGCACGGTGAGGTCGCGGGCCTTGTTCGCGGCGACCTGCGCCGGGCCGAACCGCCCGTCGGCCTTCAGCGCGGCCTGGAGACGGGCGGTGCCGTCCTTGACGGCCGCGGCGTCCGCCCGCCCGTCGATGACGATCTGCACGGGATTGGCCTTGCCCAGCGAGAAGTCGCGGTCGAGGATGTCCCAGCCCTGCTTGGCATACCGATCGTCCGGGTAGTCGGTCGCGGTCTTGCCGGTGCTGCCGGTCTGCATGAACACGATGGGCGATGCGGCCAGGAGGAGGAGGGTGACGGCGGTGGCCAGCCAGATCACCGGCCGCCGCATGATGCTGTGGGAGAGCTTCTCCCAGACGCCCTCGTGGCCGTTGGCGCGGCGAGTGGCGAAGCGGCTCACGAGCGGCACGTGCAGCGCGTTGACGCGGTCGCCGAGCAGGCCCATCAGCGCGGGCAGCAGGATGAGCGAGGTGAGCAGCGTGGTAAAGACGACGAGCATCGCGCCGATGCCCATGCTGATGGTGAGGTCCAGCGGCACGATGACCATGCCGAGCATTGCGAGCACCACGGTCATGCCGCTGAAGAAGATGGCGCGGTTGGCGGTGGCGCCGGTGGCGGCGACGGCATCGATCTTCTCGAGGCCGCGCGCGCGCTCCTCCCGGTAGCGGCTGATGATGAACAGGGTGTAGTCGATGCCGACGGCGAGGCCCATCGTAGTGAGGATGTTCAGCACGAAGGTGTGCATGGGGTAGAGCTGGCCGATTAGGCCGGTGAGCGTGAGCGCCAGGACGATGCTGAGCACGCTGAGCACCAGCGGCATGAACGCGGCCAGCAGGGCGCCGAACACCACGACGAGCACGATGAGCGCGACCGGGACGCCGAAGATCTCGGCCTTCTCCATGTCGCTCTTGGCGAGTTCGTTGCCCATCTGGTTCAGGCTGGCGGTGCCCGTCTGCTGAAGCGTGAAGTCCCCTCCCTGGCCGGCGGTGACGACCGCGTGCAGCTCGTCGACGTTGTCGATGGCTGTGTTCAGGTCGCCCGCCATGACCACTTGGATGAGCATGGCGCGGCCGTCCTTCGAGACGAGCGTCGGATCCTTCGCCTGGTAGTAGGTCGCCACGCTCTCGACGATTCCGTGGCCGAGGCCCGTGATCTCGCCGGCGAGCTCGGTCACGTAGGCCTTATAGGCTGCGTCCTTTGCCGTGTGGGCGGCGGAGCGCACGATCACGAACTCAGACATCTTCTGCGGGCCGGTCATGCGGTCCTGGATGAGTTCCAGACCGATCGTGCTGTCGGGCTGCTTGCCGTGCTGTTTTGTCTCCGACGTGAGCCCGCTGCTGAGGAGCGAGCTCGTGCCGAGGACGGCGACCACGATGATGGTCACCCAGATCCCCATGGTGCGCCACGGGTGGGTGGCGCTGCTGCGGGCAAGGCGCTCGGTGAATCCTGTGCTGGTCTTCGGCGAGGTCCTGAGTGACATCGTTCTCCCCTTTGGCATCTGTTGTCCTGTGAGGGCCGTCATGTACGTGAGTGGCGTAACGCGCCGGTCTGTGACAACTCCGGCCAGGAATCGTCAACGCCATCCTTCTGCGACCGCGTGCTAGAATCGGCGGCGTCCCGCAACACCGTCGCTGAGGTTCGCGTGACGACACTCTCGCAGACGACCCTTGCGCCGCCCCAGCCCGCAGCCGTCGTGGAGCAGTACGGTCGCCTCGTCTCCTCGATCTGCTGGCGCATGACGAGCGATCAGGACGCGGCACGCGAAGCGGCGCAGGAGGTGTGGCTCGCCGTCCTGGAGGGCCTGCCGGGCTTCCGCGGCGAGTCCGCTCTGTCCACCTGGATCTACAGCATCGCGCGGCGCGTCGTGGGCCGCTACGCGCAAGCCCAACGCACCTACAGCGTGCGCTTCCTGAGTGCGTCCTATGAAGCCGAAGGTGAACTCGCGCCCCCGGACGTGCCTGATCTGGATCACGACCTGTGGGTACGGGAGATGTGCGACCTATGCCTGTGCGGGACGCTGCAGTGCCTGGAGCCCGACGCGCGTCTGGCCTACCTCCTGCGCGAGGTCGCGGAACTGGACTACGACGATGTCGCTCTGGTGCTGGAGATCGAGCCGGACGCTGCCCGTCAGATAGTGTCGCGGGCACGCCGCAAGCTGAATGGCTTCATGAGCGGGCACTGCGCCCTGGCCAACCCGACGGGCGCCTGTCGCTGCCGTATGCGCCGGCGGGTGCAGGGCATCGACCTGCCCGCGGAATACACGCGGCTGCGCAGGACCGTGCATCGGGTGCGCGTCATCAAGGAATCCGAGCAGGTGCTGCCGCCCAAGGACTACTGGCTGGAGTTGCCACAGACCGCCGCGTAGGGCCACTCACGTCCGTGAGAGCCCTCACGAAAGAGGGCGCCCGACCGGACTGAGGGGACGCATTGGAACCCGCGCAGCACATCCGCACCCTGCAGCTGACCTACGCCTCTCAGCTCGCCGACTCCGTGCGGCAATATGAGAACGCCGGTGTGCTCGAGCGCATCACGGCGGAGCGCCGCACCGCGCGTCTCGCGAGTGGCACGGCACAGGCCGCTCAGATGGGTATCACGCAGCCGGCCGAAGCCTTCACGAAGTCGGCCGAGCTGTTCGGCTGCGCCTACTGGACGGTCGCCGCCGACGCGTGTTCGGAAGAGGAGGCGAGCGACAGCCTCTCGAAGATCGCCGAGCGCTTCCACCTGTCGCTCTCGACGGTCTCGCATCACGTCAAGGAGCTCAGAAACGCGGGCCGTATCACCTGCGAGAAGCGTGGGCAGAAGCTCCACTGCTGGGTTGAACCGGAGGTCCTGAAAGGCCTCGAGCAGTTCGCCAAAGGGAGTGGGGGTAAGGAGCTGACCCCTTTCTTTGCGCGCGATGGTTCGATCGCTGTCGAAAGTCTGAAGGAGAACCGGGATGAAACCAACCACTGTCTGGATGGCCATCGTGCTGCTCGCCGTGGGTGCGTGTGGCCTCCTCGACGCCGCCGGCGTCGCCGACTCGAGCCAGACCATCGGCCAATGGTGGCCGCTTGCCGTGGTCGGCTGGGCGTTGTCGGAGATGCTGGCCACACGACGGCTGACTCTGGGCGGCGTCGTGTGCGCGGCCGTCGGCCTCGCGTTGCTGGCCGATGAGCAGGGCTGGGCGAGTGGTGTGTTTGTGTGGTCGTCGCTCGCCGTCTTCATCGGCCTCGCGATTCTCGCCGATGCCAGCCTCCGGGGCGGTGGCCACAACGGTGATGACGCTCGCTCGGTCGCTGGCGGCGGAGCGGCGTCATGAGCCGCCTGCCTCAGCTGGGTCGACGCGGCGAGGGATGGGTGGCGCTGCAGATGGTCCTCGTCGTCGCGATCAGCGCCACCGGAGCGCGCGGCAGAAGGTGGCCCTCAGCGCTACGTTCTCTGCGACTGGGGGCGGCGGGTGTGAGGGGACTCATGGCCCTGTACCTCTTTGTCGCTGGGGTTGCGGCCCTGGGGCGGCAGATCACGCCCTTCCCCAAGCCGGTTGAGCAGGGCAGCGTGAAACGAAGCGGGGCCTACGGGCTGGTCCGCCATCCGATGTACGGCGGGGTGCTGCTGCTCACGCTGGCCTGGTCGTTGGTATCGTCGCCGCTGGCGCTTGGCCGGCGTCTGCGGCCTCGTCAGGGCGGTGAGCTCTCACGATCCGTCCCAACGGTTCGCCGTGCGCCGCACCGGGAAAACTCAGGCGTCCCCGCATAAATTAGGAGAGCTTGTCCATGCCTACTGTAGAACAGTCCATCGACGTGAACGTCAACGTGACCACTGCGTACGACCAGTGGACCAGGTTCGAGAGCTTTCCCCAGTGGATGGAGGGAGTCGCGTCGGTCGACCAGATCGACACCAGCCACCTCCACTGGGTCGCCAAGGTCAGGAACGAGTTCGCCACGGCAAAGAACGAAACCCGTGAGTGGGACGCCCAAATCACAGAGCAGGCCCGTGACCAGCGCATCTCCTGGGAAAGCGTCGGCGGAAAGCCCGATGAGAAGCCCAACGCGGGGGCGGCCACGTTTGAGCCGCTCGGCGATTCGTCGTGCCGCGTCACCTTTCGGATGGACTGGGAGCCGGAAGGCGCGCTCGAGACGCCGAGCGAAGTGCTCGACGCGGTGCACCAGGTGGTGGCGGCGGACCTCGCGCGCTTCAAGGACTTCATCGAGGCGAGAGGCGACCAGACCGGCTCATGGCGAGGCGAGAAGCTTCTGAAGACAAGCGCCGGCTAAGTCAATCGCTCGGCTCGATCAAGAGCCGATTCAGGGAGTTGACCAAGATGAGCGATGTTTTGGGTTCCCGCAGAACGTATTCGAGACTGATCGGAGCGCTGTTTCTGTTGGGGTTTGTCACCTACGGAGTGGGCAGCCTCCTCGTGACTCACGTTCTCCGCGGTGCTGACCTACTTTCGACGATTTCCGCCCAGCAGACCACCCTGGCCCTCGGAGCCTTTCTGCTGTTGTTGAACTCGGTGGCGGATATTGGCAAAGGTGTCCTCTTCTTCCCAATTCTGGAGAACCACGGCAAGAGAACCGCGCTGGCCTACCTGGCCGCGATGATCGTCGAGGTAGTCCTGTTGGCCGTCGGGGCGCTCGGTGTGCTGATGGTCATTCCCTTGAGCCGACACGGTGTTGACGCGGGTGTGGCGAGCGTGGTGGGGGCCAAGGCCCTCGCATCGGTCGCGACCCAGTGGAACACCATGGCCTACCAGATCGCAGAGATGTCGCTGGCATTCGGCGGCGTGTTCCTCTGTGCGCTGCTGTTCCGGACCTGGCTCATCCCTCGATTCCTCTCGGTGTGGGGCTTGATCGGCTACGCGCTCCTCATGGCGGGAGCCATCGCTGAGATCTTCGGGGTCCACATCGGCCTCGTGCTCTCGATCCCCGGTGGAGGCTTCGAAGTGGTGTTGGCCTTCTGGCTCATCATCAAGGGCTTCCAGCCGGAGGCCTACGGCCGTGATTCGAAGTCGCCGCTCGTGGGGCCGGCGGCAGAGCTGGACGCGGCAGCTTAGGGCCATGTGACGGGACCGCTGGACGCTGTCGAGTGGTCCCGTAACGGCCTGTGCGTTTCCCCTCAGAAACAAAGCACTGGCCAAGTCAATCGCTCGGCTCGATCAAGAGCCGACCTAGGGAGTTGATCGACATGAAGGCGATAGTGCAGGACAGGTACGGGTCGTTCGCGGCCCTGGAAAGCAGGGACATCGCCAAGCCCGAGATCGGTGAGCACGAGGTGCTGGTGCGGGTGGCTGCCGCGGGCCTCCACATCGGCGACTGCTTCGGCGTGAAGGGCGCGCCGCTGCTCATGCGTCTGGAGAGCGGCCTGCTGCGACCGAAGAACGGCGTGCCGGGATACGACTTCGCGGGGCGGGTCGAGGCGGTCGGACCCGGCGTGGCTGCGTTCCAGCCCGGCGATGAGGTGTTCGGCGCGACCAAGGGCACCTGTGCCGAGTATGTGCCCGTTGCCGAAGACAAGCTCGCCCTAAAGCCGGCCAACCTCTCCTACGAGCAGGCGGCCGCCTTGCCCACGTCGGCCCTCGCGGCGTTGCACGGCCTGCGTGACGCCGGCAAGCTGCAGCCCGGTCAGAAGGTCCTCATCAACGGCGCCTCGGGCGGCGTCGGCAGCTTCGCCGTGCAGATCGCCAAGGCCTTCGGGGCGGAGGTGACCGGCGTGACAAGCACGAACAACGTGGAGATGGTGCGCTCGCTCGGCGCCGACCACGTGATCGACTACACGCGGGAGGACTTCACCACGGGCGGGCCGCGCTACGACCTCATCTTCGACAACGTGGAGAACCGCTCGCTGCGCGACTGCCGGCGGGCGCTCACGCCCGACGGCACTCTCGTTCTAAACAGTGGCACGGGGGCCCACGGGCTCGCCATGCTGGTGCGCCTTCTCCGGCCACTGGTGCTGTCGCCGTTCCTGCATCAGAATCTGCGCCGCTATCTCTCGCACCCGAATCGCACCGACCTGAACGTCCTGAAGGCGCTCGCGGAAGAGGGGAAGCTCAGGCCGGTCATCGATCGCACCTACCCGCTCGGGGATACCGCTACGGCGCTTCGCCACATCGAGGCGGGACACACTCGCGGGAAGGTCGTCGTCAGCGTGTCAGACGCCGTCGCCCGCGAGGATCAACGGAAGACAGCCTGAAAGGGCAGGAGCCGCCGCCCCAGGAGCCGTTTCTGGCGCAACCACGCAACTATCCAGCCTCAACAATTGGCGCCACCATTGGGGGCGGAGGTCAGAGCACGACGGAGCGGCGCCGGCGGTCCGACAAAGCGTCGCCTTAAACAGGCCCGGGAAAGCAGTCATTGCGGGACTTGCCGACAGGAAGGAGAGCACGTGGCAGCCCAACCAGAACCCACGCCAATGCCGGATATGCGACTTGAGCTGGTACCCGTGCCAGTGTCGGACGTGGATCGCGCCAAGGCCTTCTATCAGAAGATCGGGTTCGGCAACGTGCATGACACGCAGGTGACCGACACCATGAGGGTGGTGCAGTTCACCCCACCCGGCTCTTCGTGCGCCATCGTCTTCGGCACCGGCATGGGGCCAATCACCGACATGCAACCCGGATCCGTCAAGGGTCTGCATCTCGTCGTGAAGGACATCGACGAGGCTCGCGAGGCGCTCATTGAGCGAGGTGCCGATGTCGGCGAGGTCAATGACATTGGAGGCGTCAAGTACGCCTGGTTCAGCGATCCCGACGGCAATCTCTGGGGCCTGCAGCAATGGCCCGAGGGCTATGAAGGTTAGTGGAAACGCCAGCCGGACGATCAGCTTCTGACGTCACTTAGCTAAAGCGGGGACCCGATCGAAAGGACACGAGAGATGAGAAAGCTGATCGTGAGCACCTTCTTGACCCTCGACGGGGTCATGCAGGCCCCGGGCGGACCTGGAGAGGACGACAGCGGCGGCTTCGCGCACGGTGGCTGGTCGGTGAACTATTGGGACGAGCAGATGGGTCAGGTCATGGGCGAGGCGATGAGCGCGCCGTTCGACCTCCTTCTCGGACGCAAGACCTACGACATCTTCGCCGCATATTGGCCACGCGCCTCAGACGATGCCGGCGCCAAGCCATCGAACGACGCCACCAAGTACGTCGCCTCGCGGGGTCATCCCACGCTGCAGTGGAGCAGCTCGGTCCTGATCGAGGGTGACGCCGCCGAAGGCATCGCGGCGCTCAAGAAGGGAGATGGACCAGAGCTGCAGGTGCATGGCAGCGGGAATCTGATCCAGACGCTCTTGCGCCACCACCTTGTCGACCAGTACCGCCTGTGGGTCTTCCCCCTCGTCATCGGGTCGGGCAAACGCCTGTTCTCCGACGGCACCATCCCCTCCGGGCTGAAACTCGTCGACAGCAAGGTCTCCACCACCGGAGTCGTGATCGGTATCTACGAGCCGGCAGGCGAGATCGTCACAGGATCGTTCGCGCTGGACTGACCGCGCTCGGAAACACTCACCGAGCATGAACCGCCTTAATGGGGCGGTAACGAAATGGCCTTCGAGACGCCTCGGTGAGCGTGGAGGGAGGGGAGTAATCCCCTCTCCCATGGCCACGCGCAACCACCCTGCAACCCTTTGACTCCAGGGAGCCCCCTCCACACGCACGTTGGGCCGGCATTTTGGAGGGAAGGGAGGGGGCTCTTGGGGGTCGGCTTGGGTTGCCAGCGTGCCGCCGGTCGCTCGCCACTGGCACGGCGGCAGCGGCGACGAACCCGGGAGAGATCCCTCGCCCCTACCCTCCGCTGGCCACAAGCCCCAGAACATGTCGGCACGGCGATGGCTTCCGTGGCCTACGGAAGGCATCTCCGTCGCGCTTTCAGATATCGAGGGGTATTCCGGGCCGCCTCCGCGCTCACCGATGGGCGACCACCCCGAGAGCGGCGGCCATCGGGGTGGTCGCATTGGCTTCGACCCGGTCGTGTCGTCGTGTCGGTGAGCAGAGCAAGCACCGGTACGGACACTTAGCAGGACAGTGCTCCCCCGCTCTGCCCCGCGATGGCTACTGCGCCGGCCGCAGCCGAAACGCTGACCAGGTGTCGTCGATGCCCACGAGACCCAGCGGCCGCATCTCCATCCTCTCGGCGATCGCCCAGATGCTGTCGCGGTTCATGTCGAGGCCTGCCGCCTTCGACCCCTTGCGGTAGAAGACCCAGATCGCAGCCCCGGGAGCCAGCCGCTCGACTACTGGTGGCAGCTGCGATTCGAGCTCCGCGCGAGTGTTCACGAACAGGAACACGAGCTGGGCATCGGCGGGCTCGACGAACGTGACGTCCTCAGGCAGCCCCAACGACTCGACGACGCCGGGGACCCGGTGCAGGACGGCGATCCTGGTCCCTGGCTTGATGCGCGCCTTCTCGGCGACGCTCCTCTCGCTCACATTGCCTCCTTCGAGGGTGATGAGGGTGGGCGAATCACAATCGATGTACCCGATTGACGTATGCAATCCCACCCCGACAGGTTCGTCGATGGGGTTGGCGGAATCGGGTAGTTCTCACGGAGGTTGACGAGCGTCGGCCCCGGCCGTGGCTGATCTGGTCTGCGCGCAGAGAGGCCTTCCCTGGCCCAAGGAAGGTATCTCGGAGACGCTCTGAGATATCGAGGGGGTATTCTGGGCCGCCTCGAGGCCCAGGGCGCGACAGCCGAAGCCTTAGAGAGCACTGTAGCCCATGCATCTCCGCAGCGCGTTCGTACAACCTGCTTCAAACGATAAACCGGGTGCTTCGTCGGCAAGACATCCCACCACGGACGTCGACGTGACGGCCTTCGGAAATGGCTGTGCGGCGAGCGGACGTTGGCGGCATGAGTGCAGTCCTGCCACTCCTGCTGCTCCCCGTTGTCTGAAATGGTTACAGCAGGCCGTGTTCCGAGGGAGACTAGGGAGGCACGCTACGCCCTCCCGTGCGTGGTGCGTGCAGGGCCGCCGAGGTGCGGGAACTCGGTGACCGTTCTGTGCTGGAGGGAAGCGGGCCGCGACTGTCTTCCCGCTCGTCAGCGCCAGCGTAGCCGCTGCCCTCACGGGTGGCGGGCCTTCTGCTGCCCCGTCAGACGGCGAGCGCCGCGCCTCGCTCACGTCCGCCAGTGGCGCCGCGGAGATAGAAGCGGCCAAGACCTGACGCGCCCCGGGCGGTGTCGCCGCAGAACGACACCGCCCGGTCTTGACCACCGCCTACGTGCGGCGGCCGTCTCTGCTCTTGTTCAGGCAGCGCTGCACAGCGGGTCTTCGGGGTGCTGTGCGCAGTAGGTCGCCGACGCGAGCGCGCCGGGCCGCCGGCGACGGCGAGCCAGTGCCCACGCGGCGATGACGACGATGAGCGCGGCCGCGGCCGAGCCGGCAACGATCCAGGTGGTCGTGGAAGACGTGCCCGACGAGGCAGGGGCCTGCGCGGCCGCAATCGTGCCGCTCCCTGCGACGGTGTTCGACACGTTGTTGAAGTGGTGCCGGTGCAGGATCAGGGCCTGCGCGGCCGCCTCGCGTAACGCGGTCGCCACGCTCGTGGACGACCCGCCGGGGACGTAGTTGGCGCCCCAGGCCCACCCGGTCGGCAGCTGCGCGGTCGCCACGCTCGTGGACGACCCGCCGGGGACGTAGTTGGCGCCCCAGGCCCACCCGGTCGGCAGCTGCGCGGTCGCCACACGGGGCGCGTACGGCCCGATGCCCTGATGCTGTTGGACCTGAGCCAGCGTCGGCAGCTGCAGGGTGTTGAACGTGCTCGTGCCCGACCCCGTCCCCTGTGCAGCCTGCGCGGCCTGGACGCCCAGCGAGACCACGAGCAGCGACAACAGGAGCACGCCCGAAAAACGCACGAGCCGTTTCTGTGCTGAAGTGTGCATATCCTCACCTCCCGGAAGCCGACGCTGCCGTCGCGGCAGGGCCAGCGACCCCTTTGAGACGGGAAACCCGACCAACAGGGGTTTCTGGCCCCCGATAGGCCCCAGATAAACCCTATCTCCGCAGGGTTAACATTTCGGTGACCGACCTCGCCCGTGCCAACTCATCGTCAGCCCTTGCAGCTTGACCGGGGCGTGCCCTACGGTCGCACCTGACCGGACGATCTGTGCGTGTGGGCGAAGTCTCGGCTCAGCACTGAGCAGGGCAGGCGGGCGTGAAGGCAATAGGGGCGCGACCGTCTACCCGAACGTCAGCGCCAGCGTGGCCGGCCCCGGTCGGTTAGCGCAAGCGGGCGCGCTGGCGGGTGGCCGCCAAGCAACATGACAATGGGCACTCAGCTCGGCCTAGGCTCTTGACCCAGTGCGCACATCCTCGAGCAGGCCGCTAATGGTCAAGCGAAGGCCCTCTTTATGGACCTCGTCCGGGTACGCGAACGCGAAGGCGTGCCGGTACAACCGGACGTTGGGTCGCTCTTCCTTGTGGGCTTGAAAACGGAAGGCCTTCTCGGCTGCCGCGACGTATTCGTGTGGCTGGCCCGTGCGCTCCGCCTCCTGCTTCTCGTCCATGCTCAGTGGCGCAAACGCGCCGATTCTCCGGAGCATGACCATGTCCGTCGGCTCGCTCCAGCCAAACACCGTGGGGTTCGTGGCCATGGCGCGTTGAAACTCGAAGATCTCGTCGCCGAGAAACAGCACTTCCTTCTCCCTCCTGGCCAACAGCGTCGCCAGGTCGGCTCCTTCTTCGGCGCCTGGCAGGCGCCAGTCGGGTTTCTGCTGCTGCTGCTCACCGTTCACGACTCCCCCTCTCCGGTGTGTGCGGGATTCACGCGGAAGCTAGTAGGGGGCCGACCGAGGCGCTTATGGCGACCGCAGACGGGTCTCGCGGCCGGCCCGGGGAAAGCGTACGTCGGCGCGCTGGCGGGCGCCAGGGTGACAACAGGCCATTGATTGCCTCGAGGTAGGGGGGTGTCTATCCTCTTCCCAGCATAAGGCCCGCCGGGTGTTGGCGTGGCGTAGAGGAAAGAGGAAGCTCAGTCTCACCCGGACGTCACCCCGGGCCAAGCCTGAGCTATGCCTCGCCTGGCTCGCCACGCTCCGTACTCCGGCGGGCCACTGAATACTATCGCCTTCCAGCACCCGTTGCCCAGTGAGACAACAACCGCTTGCGCAGGGCAGGTGTTTCGAGCTGGTAGCGCATACCGGATTCGAACCGGTGTTACCGCCGTGAGAGGGCGCCTATCAGTCTGCTAATGGGTGCTACCGAGTGCTTCTGAGAGCCATCCTGAGCGTGGAAAATCGGAGTCGAGTGCCAGTTAGAGGTACTGAGAGCCAACCAGTGCCGCTGAGTCTGGTTGCAGACGGGTTGCGGACGGGACCGTGCAAGCTCTGCCTTGAGACCGGCCCCTCCACTTGTAGTAGTTGAAAGCAAGCGCTGTGCGGTGAGGTGGCAGACAAGTCGGTCGAGCTTCCCTCCTCCGGCCGCCGATGCCAAGGTGACACGGCAGGCGGTAGGTCAAAAGGCGTATCCTATGGGGGTTTCGAGAGTGTTTAGGGGGAGTCCTGGGGTTTTGAGCGGTGCAAGAGAGACAGTGACGGGTGAGGGTCCTATCCGCGTCATGATCGTGGACGACCACGCCGTCGTCAGAAGCGGCCTCTCCGCCTTCCTGTTCGCATTCGATGACCTCGAATGCGTGGGAGAGGCCACGGGGGGTGCGGACGCGGTCCGCAAGTGCGTCTTGCTCAAACCCGACGTCATCCTCATGGACCTCGTCATGCCTGACGTGGACGGCGCCGAAGCCACCCGCCGCATCAAGGAGACATGCCCCGACGTCCAGGTGATCGCCCTCACCAGCTACAAGGAGGACGATCTGGTCCAGGGGGCGCTCAAGGCCGGTGCCATCAGCTATCTGCTGAAGAACGTCTCCGCCGACGAGCTCGCCAACGCGATCCGGGCGGCGCACGCGGGTCGCTCCACGCTGGCGCCTGAGGCAGCCCAAGTATTGATCAAGGCGGCGACCGAGCCGCCGGCTGCCGAGGAGGGGCTCACGAGCAGGGAGCTCGACATTCTCAGGCTGATGGTGGCCGGCGAGAGCAACCCCGACATCGCGGCCAAGCTCTTCGTGAGCCGGTCCACGGTCAAGTTCCATGTGAGCAACATCCTGATGAAGCTGGGAGCTACCAGCCGCACCGAGGCGGTCGCCATGGCCCTGCAGAAGAAGCTGGTGGAATGAGGCACCTCACGCTCCGCGGCCGGATCGAACCGCGGCTCGGTGCCCGCGGGTCGGTTCTCGCCCTGATCCTCCGTCTTGCCTGTGGTGGTCTGGCCATCGCCCTGGTGGCAGGGTGCAGTGGTGGCGTAGTCCCGAAGACCTCCCCGAGCACAGGGAGAGTCCAGCTCGTGTACCAGGATTGGCGCACGGAGTGGTTCCCTCCCATGGCGCAAGAGGAGCTGGCCAAATTCCAGTCCCAGCACCCCAACCTGAGCGTCTTCTATACACCTGACCCGGAGAACCTCGCCGACCAGATGCCAATCGACATGCAAGCCGGAAACGCTGCCGACGTGTTTCAAGGATGCTGCGGCTTCTTCCCGGCCTGGGCGCAAAAAGGTTATGTGCTCGATCTCAGCGGGTTCGTGAAGGCCGACTATGACAAGTTGCTGGTGGCCGACTGGGACCCGGCCCAGTACAAGGCTTTCTTTGACGCCGACGGACACCAGTTCGGGGTGCCCAAGTACCAGGGCACGCTCGTCCTCTACTACAACAAGGACATCTTCGACAGGTACAAGGTCGCCTACCCGGACGCGTCCTGGACTCACGACGACTACCTTGCGGCCATGAAGAAGCTGACGCGGGACACGAACGGAGACGGCAGCACCGACATCTGGGGCAGCATGATCGACATCGGCTGGGACCGGCTGCAGGTGCACATCAACGACTGGGGCGGTCACATCGTGGACCCCAAGGACCCAACGAAGTGCGACATCGACAGCCCTGAAGCGCTCGCGGCGCTCGAGTGGGTGCGCGCGCGGATGTGGGACGACAAGGTGATGGCCACGGCCACCGATGTGAACAACGTGGGGACCCGGGTGGCCTTCTCTGAGGGCAAGCTCGCCATGGTGGAGGACGGCTCCTGGGCTCTCAAGGACATTCTCGAACACTCGCACTTCCGCATCGGGGTGGCGCCGATACCTGCCGGCCCGGTTAGGCGGGTCACCCTGAGCACGACCGACGGGTTCGGCATCTACTCCAGGACCCTGCACCCCCGGGAGGCATGGGAGCTGGTGAAGTTCCTCGTGAGCAGGGAGTACGGGCTGGCGATGGCCAGGGCGAACCTGCTGCAGCCGGCGCGGCTATCTCTCGTGGCGGACTGGGAGCGATTCGTGAAGCAGCAGTACCCGCGGCAGGCCAGGGGCATGGATCTCGACGTGTTCGCGGCCCCGCACCGCGAGAGCTACTCGGTCGTTCAGGAGGTGTTCCCGCGGAACATGGATGAGGCTGCTCGCCTGCTCGACGACGCTTTCGCCAAGATCTTCACCCTCGGCCAGGCGAAGGTCGACATTCTGCACGCCGTGAGCCGGCAGATCGAAGCGGCTCAGACGCGCAGCGGCCCCTGAGGCCGGGTCGGGTCGCGGCGATGCGGGGGGTCTTCACGCATGTTCGCCTGCGGACGCGTATCCTGGCATGGTCGTTCGTCCCCACGGCCGTCATCCTCTTCGCGGTGGCGGTCGTCGCCGTCTACGCCTACGCGCGGGTGACGGAGCAGGAAGCGGTCCAGAAAGACCAGGAGCTCGCCCGCCTCTCAGCCGCCAACCTGGCTGCCGAGATCAACCAGTTCTCATTGGATCTCGGCGGCCTCACGCGGCAGTCCGATATCGCCGGAGGCCAGGCCCAACGCCAGCAAGCGGCCCTTGCCGCCTCCTCGAACAAGCTGTCGGTCTTCGACGCAGGGACTGTGATACTCGACGCCCACGGGGCCTTCGCCGCCGCATGGCCGGAGCGTCCCGCCGATGTGGGCGAGGACTGGTCGTCGCGTCCCTACTTCATCCAGCTCATTCGCTCCTCACGACCCGTCTTCTCCGACATAACGAGCGATGGTGTCGGCGGTGCCACGGTGATCACAGTCGCCGTCCCTATCACCGGACCGCGGGGCGAGTTCAACGGCGTCCTCGCCGGCATGTTCCGGCTGGGGGCAACCTCGGTCAGCGCCCTCTACGGCGACATCGCAAAGCTGCGCGTGGGAGTAAGCGGCGACGTGTACGTCGTCGACGGCAGCGGCCGTGTCATCGCGCACCCCGATGCGAAGCTCGTGGGGATGGACTTGACGTCCCAGAACGTGGTCCGCCGGGTCGTGTCCGGCCAGACCGGGGCCGTACGCACCCGCGATCTCAACCACAGGGACGTCGTCGCCGGCTACGCTCCCGTGCCCGGGACTCGTTGGGGCTTGATCGCCGTCGAGAACTGGTCGACGCTGATTAGGCCGTTTCAAAGATATCGCACCTTCCTGCTGGTCCTCCTCGTCCTCGGCCTGCTGATCCCTTCGCTGGTGGTGCTGCTGGGCGTTCGCCGCCTGACGCGGCCCGTATCCGCCCTCTCGGAGGCGGCCCGGCGGGTGGCCAAAGGCGACTTCGAGCACTCGGTCACCATCAAGACCCACGATGAGCTCCAGGAACTAGCCGAGCAGTTCAACGACATGTCCGCGCAGCTTCGCGACTCCTACGCTGAGCTCGACAAGCGGGTGGCCTCCCGCACACAGGAGCTCGCCACCCTCAACGCCGTGGCGGCCGTGGTGAGCCAGTCGTTGAACCTGGAACGGATACTCGCCGATGCCCTGGCGAAGATCATCACGGAGCTGGGCTTCGAGGCAGGAGTGGCCTTCATCATTCCCGAGAGCGACAGCCCAGAAGGGGGGGTGAGGCTGGTGACCTCGAGGAACATCTCCGCGGAGGTGATGCCCGTTCTCAGAAGCGAAGCCTCCACGGGCCTTGGGCAGCGCTTGCGAGCTCTCGGGGGGCAGGCCCAGGCACTGCCGCTCGGCAGACTGTTCTCTAGCGACCTCGCGACTTCTCTCGGCTCCGCCGGCTGGGAGTCTGCCGTGCTGATCCCGGTCACCGCCAAGGCAACGGCGTTCGGTGGCCTGGTGCTCTTTGCCGCTCAGACGCCTGAGTTGACTCCCGAGCAACTCACCTCGCTCTCGGGCCTGGGGAACCAGATAGGGATGGCGGTGGACAACGCACGCCTCTATGAGCAGGCAGAGGAGTCCGCGGCGGCGATAGAAAGGAACCGGTTGGCCCGCGACCTTCACGACGCGGTGAGCCAGACCTTGTTTTCAGCTTCGGTCATCGCCGAGGTGCTTCCCAGGATCTACGAGCGTGACCCGGAGCAGGGCAAGCAGAGGTTGGAGGAACTGCAGCAGCTGACCCGAGGGGCGCTGGCGGAGATGCGCACGCTGCTTCTCGAGCTGCGACCTGCCGCCCTTGCCGAGGCGAACCTCCCCGATCTGCTTCGGCAACTGGGCGAAGCGGTGGCGGGACGCTCGCGAATCCCCGTCGACGTGCAGGTAGACGCTGCTGTGGGCCTCCCGGCCGAGGTCGGCGTGGCGCTGTACAGGATCGCGCAAGAGGCGCTCAACAACGTGGCCAAGCACTCGGGGGCCGAGCACGGGCAGGTGAGGTTGCACGAGTGCGGCGACGACGAGCGCCCGGCGCTCGAGCTCGTCGTCGCCGACGACGGTTGCGGCTTCGACCCCGATGTCGTCCGGCCCGGCAGCCTCGGTCTCGGCATCATGACCGAACGGGCGGAGGCGATAGGCGCCCGACTCCAGGTGGAGTCGGTCCCCGGGGAAGGCACGCGCATCCGGGTCGTCTGGCGTCACGATCCCTTGCCCCGCTCCCCCCGCGTCGAGAGCTCTCTTCAGACAGCCGACTGACAACTGGCCAGCTGGCCAGGACGAGAACCCGCCAAGTGCCGATGGCCCAGGTCGCGTGGTTGCTCCAGACTCGCAAAGGAGAGACCCAGCGGCCCCTCCCGCAGCAGGTAGGGAACGACGACCGGAGGCGACGAATGCGCATCGTGCTGGCAGACGACGAGCAGAAGGTCCGCTCGGCCCTGCGCCTGCTGCTCGAGGAGCTGACAAAGGAGTGGGTCGGCTCCCTGTGCGAGCACCGCTGCCATGTCGTGGAGGCACCCTGCGCCGAGGTGGTCGTTCGAGAACTCAAGAAAGAAGCGGCCGATCTCCTGTTGCTCGATTGGGAGCTTCCCGGCATGGCCGCCGGCGAGCTGGTCGACGAGGTCCGCGAGCTCTCGCCGGGCTGTGTCATCGTGGCGATGAGCGGTCGCCCTGAGGCCGCGCGTGCTGCAGCCGATCGGGGTGCCGACGCCTTCGTCAGCAAGAACGAGCCTCCCGACAGGTTGGTGAGCACCCTGCTGCACCAAGTCGCGGTCTGACTCCGCAGCAGAAGGTCGTTGAGCTGGGGCACGTCCGTCAGGACGTGCCCGTTCAGTCTTGCCGGGCGCCGATGAAGGATAGCGGCCTGGACGGTCTCACAGGGGCACGAGAGCCTGCCGACGCGGCGCGACCACAGCGTCACCTAGTCGAGTGACCAGGCCAAAGACTGTCCCCCTCGCCAGTGCCGATTCCCCCCGCCCGGCGGGCGTGGTGCGCCCGCCCTCGCCGTTACTCTGACATGCAAGCAGACCGGGCACGAGTGAACAGAGCCAAGAGGGGGTGTGTCATGAAGCAGGCCGAGGTCTCCAGGGTTCATCGGAGACGCCAGGGCCGCGAGGAGTACAGGGCTCAGGTGACGCGTCCGCAGAACGACATCAACGAGCGGCTCGATGCGGTGGTCCGGCGCTTTCTTGAGCGCTCCTCGCAGCGGGGGTTCGATCAGCCGGCGGACGAGGACTACGCGATGCGCTGGGCCATCGCCCGCCACCTCAGGATCCAAGCAAGGTCGGTGAAGGGGGAGCATCATGTCGCAGCGTAGGAGCGCGCGCAGGCACTCGGACGAGAAGAAGAGGCGGGTCGCCGGCTTCACCGAGCGCCTCGCCAGAGGGAGCGCCACCCATCCCTGGCGCACAATCGGCATCTGGGGGGCGCTCATCGCGGTCGCCTTTCTCGCCGTCGGCTCGCTCCTTGGCAGCGGGCTGACCTCAGAGATGAAGTTCCGCGGCAGCGAGCCCGGCAGCGTGACCGCCGACCGTCTCATCCAGGAGCGTCTCAGCGGACCGCACAAGGTCACCGACTTTGTCATCGTCAAGTCGGCCACCCGCACCGTCGACGACCCCGTCTTCAAGGGCTACGTCATAGGTCTCGCGACGAAGATCGAGGCCCTCGGGCCGGGGGTGGTCGCCGACGCCTCCAGCTTCTACCTCACCAAGGATCCCACGCTGGTCTCCAAGGACAAGCGCTCGACGCTCATCCCTGTGACCATGGCCGGCGGCATCGACGATGCCCTGAAGAACGTCGACAAGGTGCATGAGACGGCGGTCGCCGCGCAGGCCGACGGGTTTACCACCGCGCAGGCGGGCGAGGCCAGTCTCAACGAGATGTTCACCAAGCTGGCGGAGTCCGACCTGCAGCGCGGGGAGATCTTCGGCATCCCCGCCGCACTGATCGTGCTGGTCGTCGTGTTCGGCGCCGTGCTGGCGGCATGCATGCCCATCGTGTTGAGCCTGATCAGTATCGCCCTGGCTCTCGCGCTCACGGCTGTCATTGGCCAGGTCTACCCGATGAACACCTTTGTCCTGAACATCCTCACCATGATGGGTCTGGCGGTGGGCATCGACTACTCGCTCTTCGTCATCAGCCGCTACCGTGAGGAGCGCGCCCGCGGCCTGGAGAAGATCGACGCCATCGCCGCCACCGGCGCCACCGCCAACCGCGCCATCTTCTTCAGTGGCATGACCGTGGTTCTGGCCATGATCGGCATGGTCATCGTGCCGCTCGACATCATGATCAGCATGGGTGTCGGCGTGATGCTCGTGGTCTTCACGACCCTGCTCACCGCGCTCATCGCGCTGCCCGCCGTCATGAGCGTGCTGGGCGACCGCATCAACGCTCTGCGCGTGCCCTTCCTCGGGCGCGCGGCCGCCAAGCGTGCCAACGGGGACGGCGGCGTCTGGGAGCGTCTCGCCCACAGCATCATGCGCCGCCCCGTGGCGTGGCTGAGCGTGGCCGTCACGGCCCTGCTGGTGCTCGCCTCCCCGGTCCTCATGATGAACACAGGGAGCAACACCCAAAGCGCCGCTCACCTGCCCGACTCCCACTACGCCAAGCAGGGCTGGGACATCCTCGGTCGTGACTTCTCGCTCGGCAAGGCCAACCCGCTGATGATCGTCGTCGACGGCCCCGCCGCTTCGGCGCAGGTCAAGCAGAGCATCGCCCGTCTCGAGGCCGCCATGAAGAGCGACGGGCGCTTCGCTCCCGTCCAGGTGACCGTCAACAAGGCTGGCGACCTGACATTGCTGACCACCGCCTTGGCCGGTGATCCCGTGGCCGACTCCACACAGGCGCTCGTGAAGCACCTGCGCAGCGACATGATCCCCGCGGCGTTCGCCGGCAGTCCCGCCCAGGTGTACGTCACCGGCACCACGGCGGGCGTGGTCGACTACCTGGGGTTCTTCGACACCTGGCTGCCGATCGTGCTTCTCGTCGTCCTCTCGCTGAGCTTCATACTGCTTCTGGTGGCCTTCCGGTCGATCGTGGTGCCGGCACAGGCCATCGCCATGAACCTGCTCAGCGTGGGCGCCTCCTACGGCCTGCTGGTGCTCGTGTTCCAGAAGGGCGTCGGCGCCAAGCTCCTCGGCCTGACGCAGGTCGAGACCATCGAGGCCTGGGTGCCCCTGTTCCTCTTCGCCCTGCTCTTCGGCCTCTCGATGGACTACCAGGTCTTCCTGCTTAGCCGCATCAAGGAGCGCTTCGACCGCACGGGTGACACGCGCGAGGCAGTCGGGTACGGCGTCGGGCGGACCGCCGGCATCATCACCGGCGCGGCCGCCATCATGGTCTGCGTCTTCGGCGGCATGGCGACCGGTCAGCTGGTGATGTTCCAGCAGATGGGCTTTGGCCTGGCCGTCGCGGTCTTCATCGACGCCACCATCGTGCGCACGATCATCGTCCCCAGCGCCATGGCCATTCTGGGCGAGCGCAACTGGTACCTGCCGCGCTGGCTAGCGTGGCTCCCGAACGTGAGCGTCGAAGGTCACGCCTACGAGCCCGATGGCGAGGTCCCGCAGACGGAGGCTCCCGAGCGCGCGCCGTCGGCCGAGCCGCAGCGGCGTCCGGGAACGGGTCCGGTCCCGGCTCTCCGCCCGGCTCCCGACGTCGCCATGCGACGGGCTCCGCGTCCCGACCTAGAGCACTAGTTCCCCCGCCCCCGGCCGGGGCGGCCATCTGGCCGCCCCGGCCTCCCCGCGCCGGTAGTGGATCCAGATAAGCCCTCTGCTGGCCCCGCCCAGTCGACTGACTAGGTGAAGGACTGTCCCCCCTGCCAGCTCAAAGTCTCCCCACTAGGCGGGCGCGCTGAGACAGGTCAAGCCTCTACCCTGACAGTGCAGACGAAGCAAACGAAGGCACGAGAGAGGGAGTCCGTCATGTCGCCGCTCGACACACACCGCAGGGCGATCTGGTCCTCGTCCATCGATGGGCCAGCTCAGCGCAAGCACACGACTCGCCCTCGACGCCCAGACTTCAACGAACTGGCCGCTGAGGAGTATCGGCGCGCGCTGCGTTCCCTGCTCCAGGCCAAGGGCGAGCACCAGTACAGGCTGGCGGCGTGATGGCGTGGAAGAGCCCCGCAAGGTTGGGGCAGTGATGGAAGCGGTCTTGGAAGCAAGCCTGCATGCCGATGCCCCTGCTGCGCAATCAGCAAGGAAGCACGGCCCGCTCAGTCTTTGCCTGGCCGTCAGCATTCTCGCCACGGTGGCGCTGGTGGCGCTCTTGGCCACCGGCGCGCTCAACGCCTTCAGCGGAGTCGATCAGCTGGCGCGTGCATCGATCCCTGGCGTTGTCAGCGTGAACGCCCCGCGAGCGGCCGAGATGGTCGTCTACCACGAGGGTGGCGTCCCCGCGAGCCTCAACGAGCTCGGGCTCCGCGTGCGCGGGCCCGACGGAGTCACCGTGGCAACCAAACCCTACGGCCTCGATCTCCGCTATCAGCACGACCACCAGGTTGGGACGGCCGTGGCGAGCTTCACAGCTCCAGCCGCCGGACGCTATCTCATCTCAACGACAGCGGCCGAGCTCGGAGCGCGACTTGCCGTGGGGGGCGACCTCGGCGCGGCGATAATGCTCACCGATTTGGCCACTGTCGGCGTCGGTCTCGCGGCACTCACCGCTATCGCCGTCGTCGTGGCCCTCGCGCTGCGGCGCTCGAACGGGAGCTCGAGACGGCGACATGCCGACGATCTTGGAGGGAGATTCCGGAGGGCGACACCGCCGTTCTCCTTCGCGGACTAGACGGGGTGGATGGAGCGAACAATGACTGGTCTCGCCAAGGCAACGGCATCCGCGACTGTAAATACGCGGTGCCGAGGCAGGGAATGGACTCATATAGGAAGACTGCCGTGGCAGTGGGAGTGCTGAGCGCCGCGGTGCCGTGAGGGCCGACAAGTGGGAGGGCAACATGGACGCAGTCATCACCAGAGAGAGGCCTCGCGCGAGGACGCGAGGCGAACGAGCGCCGGCGGCCGACGCCGCCCTGCGGCGTCGCAAGGCCGCAATCACGGTGGGCGCGCTGTTCATCATCGGGGACATCGCCGGCGTCCTGAGCTACGTCGTGACCGGAGGTCTGCTGGACGGGCCGGACGCCCTCACCAAGATCGCCGCGAACCAGAGCCACCTGGCGCTGGGGGCGCTCCTGGTGCTGACCATGGGCCTGGCGCTGGCCATGATCCCGGTCGTGATGTATCCGATCTTCAAGAAGTACAACGAGGTCCTGGCGCTCGGGACCGTCGTCTTCCGGGGCGCGCTCGAGACCGTCGCCTACACGGCCAGCGCAGGCTATCTGGCTGGTGCTCCTCGAACTCAGCCGGGAGCACCGGGCGGTGGCGTCTGCCGGCGCTCCGCACGTCCAGACACTCAGCGGGCTCCTCGTGGCGACGCAAGGGTCGGTCGCCACCTGGCTCACTTCCATCGTCTTCAGCCTCGGCGCCCTGATGTTCTACTACCTCTTCTACCAGTCGCGGCTCATCCCCCGCTGGCTGTCGGTCTGGGGTCTCGCCGGTGCCGCCCTGTACCTGGCCACGCCGTTGCTGGACATGTTCGGCCACGGGTTCGGCGTCCTGATGGCCCCCCTGGCGGTGGCGGAGATCGTCCTGGCCGTCTGGCTGATCGTCAAAGGGCTGGCCTCACCGGGCCCTGAGGAGGCGGCTGCCTGACCGATTGTTCGAGCTGATGCAGATAGCCGACGGGCCAAGGGCACGATTGGAAGTACGTTGGCCCGCCATCTAGACGAAGGGGAAGGAATGAACACAAGCAAGAAGACCACTGGAATGGAAGATATGAAAGCAAGACTCTCAACACTCTGGGTTGTGGTCATGTTCAACATGGTCTTCGCGGACATTCTCACCTTCATCAAGCCTGGAGCGCTGCAGGAATTGTGGGCCGGACAAGCGGGCGTGCAAATCACCCAGGGGCTTCTGCTGGTGTTCGCGCTACTCCTGGAGATCCCGATTGCGATGATCTTCGTGTCTCGCATCCTGAAGCCCGGGCCCAACCGCTGGGCGAACACCGTTGCAGCGGCAATCACCACGGCGTTCGTGGTAGGCGGCGGGTCGCTGACTCCTCACTACGTGTTCTTCGCGACCGTAGAAATCGCGTGCATGGCGCTGATCGTCCGGTCCGTGTGGACGTGCCGCCGCTCAGAGACCGTCGCCGAGCGTCGGGACGAGGTGCCTGCGCCGGTCGCCTGGTAGTCGGGACAGTCCCGATCCTGAAGGACTCGAGGGGGCGGTCGACTGCTCGACGGCCCCCTCGTCGTCTTGGCGGACGCACGATGGTCGGGAAGCCCGCGAGTTGCTGAGAGGTTGCCGAATCTGCGGGAAGCCGCAGGCTCACCCCTCGAAGCGGCGACCCGGCGAGCGCCCCCGAACAGACCTGTTGCCGCCTCTCAAGGGCGGTAACGAAGTAGTTCTCCAGATGGCTCCGTGAGCGTGGAGGGAGGGAGTGGGCTCACTCTCCCTACCCGTCGCTGCAACCACCGTGCAACCCCCTGGTGCCTGTACCGGCTCCTTCGAAGGGCTGCTCGAGTCTGCGGGTATGCGGGCACGGGCGGGTACGTGGGGAAGCCCGATCGACGAATCGTCACGTCGATTCGAGTCCGCGTGCCGAAAGCGCTTAGCGTCGGACCGGCTCTCAGAGACACCCGCACCTCCCCGCATACCCGCAGCTCCTGACCGCCTGAAGTGTCTTCACGGGCAGGCCTCGATGCGGGGAGGTCTTCCGCGGCCCACGAAAGGTTCTCCTTCGCACTCTCGGATACCGAGGCGTATTCGGGGCCGTCTGCGGGCTCAGAGGATGCGGGAAGGCAACCGAGACGCCAGGCGTGACGGGAGGGGGTGCTCTCACGGAGCGTGCGGCGGCCGGTGGTCTTCGGCTCCGGTCGCCCGTTCTTCGCCACCGGCGGCCTGGCCGAGCCGCTGCGGCCAGAGAACCCGACCAGGATCGTGCCAGGCGACCGGGTCACCCACTTGGTCTACGAGGTGTGCACGGGATAGCGCAGATGCGTGACACCCACACCGGTGACGACTGTCGGATTCCCGAGGACGACCGGTGTGTTCGCGAGGTGGTCGAACAGCCGCACTCCTGCGCCTAGCAACACGGCAGCCAGATCGATGTGGATCTCGTCGAGCAGCCCGGCGTCCAGGCACTGCTGGATCGTTTGGGCGCCGTGCACTCCCACGGACTTCGGGCCAGCAGCCGATTTCGCTCGAGCAACGGCGCTTTCGATGCCGTCGGTGACGAATTGGACAGTCGAGTTGGGTCGCGGCCATCCGGCGGGGATGTGGTGGGTAAGTACGAATGCTGGTCCCCAAGCGTGATTTCCACCCCAGCCTTGGGCGACGTCGAAAGTGCGTCGACCGGTGAGCACGGCACCAAGTCCGGACGTGAGACCGCGAAGGTGCTCGGCGCTCGGCCCGGACACCTTGAACGTCATGGGGTCCGACCCTCCGGTGTGGATTTCGACGTCCCCCGAGGTGAAGTACCAGTCGAACACTTCGGCCACGCCATCGTTGAGGTCGGCGATGTAGCCGTCGAGCGACATGGACATGATTGCGACAACCTTCGACATTGCGATGTTCCTTTCGAGGGGTGGAGACTGCGTTCAGGGGATCGCGCGCTGTCCTCCCGGATCGTCCGCCCAACGTGTCGCGCATAACCTGCGCGGGCCGCGGCTGGACTCTCCTACAGACCTTGGCCGCGTCAGGTTGACGCGCTTGTTGGGCGTCACCGCGAACCTGTGCGATGCCCCGTCACGACTTGCCCCAGCCGGGCAACTGACTGGCTTGCTTCACCCATGCGGCGAACTGCTCCTCGTCGAACTGGTCGTCCTCGTAGATGTTGAGGTAGCGCACGTTCTCGTCTTTGGACTCGCCCGGCGGGACAGGGTCCAGCGACGTACCGTTGAAGAAGGCCACTTTCACGTACTTCGCGAAGCAATGGAAGTTGAGGAACCAGCCCTGCCCCTCCATGCCGTAGAAGGGCGAATTCCAGCGCACCGCCTTCTTCACGTCCGGGACGGTGCGCACGATGATCGAGTCCAGGCGACGTCCGACGTCGCTCTTCCAGCCCGGCATGGCGGCGATGTAGGCCTGTACGGGAGCGTCGCCGTCGGCCTTCGCGATCTGAGGATTGCCGCCGGAGAGGAGGACCGGCTCCGCTGCCTCTCCGGACTTCTTGGTCACCTTGTCCGCCATTGCTCACACTCCCGACCCGTAGGCTCACCGACAACGTGATGATTCCCCTGGCGGATGCGTCAGTACGCCCGACGGTGTGGCGCATCAGCTGCAATGCGCCGCTGCTCGCCGTCTTCAAGCCCGAGACTAGCGTGTCCGCGGCGTATTGTCTGCTCGATGCGCTTGTTGGGCGGGCGCCGTAGCAGGCCAGACCGTAGGACCCGGGAAGCTACGAATCGGGCGAGCATGACCGTGCGCGGGCCCAGCCCCCCTCGAGCTGGAGACGGTGCAGGTCGGCACTCGAGGGCGGGTAGCTGAGAGGCGAGCTGGTTCAGGGCCCGTGTGTCGGAGGCTGTGATTGGGGGGAGCCGGTCATCTTCAACGCGACGATGATCAGCCACGTCGCCAGCATCCCCGCTGTCAGCAACTCCTGAATCGCGACTTCAGGCCAGGGCCACACCGACCACTGATTGACGACCCCAGACCAAGGCCACGTCGTAACCCAGATAATGCGTTAAGGAGCCCGAAGACCAGCGCCATGGAGCCGACACGGCGAGAGCCGAGCGCCCACGACAAGAATCCGTATGCAAGCATCGTGATGGGGATCATGAGGAATAGCACGCCAGAAACCACGCGGTGGACTGCTTCTGCTATGACCGCGTCCTGAATCGGAAGTCACGCTTCGGTTCTGGAGTGGGGCGGAGGAGATGCTTCTCCGCAAGCAGGCGATCCATCGCCGGATCGGGTCGCCAGGGGAAGTCGAGGAATGCCCAGTCTATCTCGATCTCTTCTTCACCCACTCGAGATACCGCCAGTCCCACCTGACGCTGCAGTCCCCAGTCGTACTTGGCCGCCAGCGTGTAGTTGCGGAGGGCACTCACCCGAGTTTCATACTTGTCCCGGGGCACTGGAACCACGCAGAAGCCGGTTTTGCGCCGCGGCACGAGCATGCGCGCCGGCAGCTGGAGGTACTCCCCTCCAGCGCTTTTCGAGGGCCCAGTCGAGCAATCCACGAAAACCGCGCATGTGCACCCGGTTCATGTACGCAAACTCGTCGAGTATCCGGTATAGGAAGTCGCCTGTTGTCGCCGTCGATGTAGAAGACCTTCTCGCCGTACTTGTTCAGCATGTCCCAAGGTCGAACGACTCGACGTCGTGCAGGGCGTCATCCAGAAGGACCCTGACGGCGTCGTCATCGAGAGTTCCCGAGGGATCTTCGGCGATGAAGGCGGCCAAGAGGCGCGCTTCATGGTGCTGCCAGGGCGTACCCTGAAGAAGGACCTGCTCGCGGAAGGCGAAGTAGTCTGCGATCTCGGAAGGCAGAGCCAGGATACGGCAGACCTCAAAGAAGTCTCGGATGTGCAGGAGGTGCACAAAACCGGCCTTGCTGCTCTGTCTGTGACTGGTGCGAGCAAGCAGGCGGGGCGGGGTTCTGCCGCATGAGTAGAGCGCAACCGGAACGATCGGCGCCTCGGGGCCGGCAAGGTCTCGAATGTGGCCGCGCTGGTTCGGATCCTCAGATCTGGCTCGCGCTCGAAGAAGCTCTTGGTGTCGGCGAGTTGCCTGCACGCTTCCTTGAGGACCTCGTGCTTGAACCACCGCTCAATGGCGGCATCGGAGCCGTCAGCGCGTATGTCGCGCTCCTTCGCCTGAAAGGCCAAGATCGCTTCCGGCAAGAGAGCGATATGGTCCGCGAGCTCGTACTCTTGGCCGGAGGTGGACCGGAACTGGTTGCCTGCAAAGGTGAACTCCCGGAGGAAGATGTTCCCGCCGATCTCCGCAAGCAAAGCCTCAAGGTCTGTGCCCAAAGCTCTCCGACTCTTTCCACCTAACGTCAGGCGCGTGAGGTCATGGCCCACTGACCTTCTGGCCGAAGGTCATGGGCCGACAGCGCCAGTCGTCACTTGAGGTCCGACGCTCGAGCAGTCGACTGCCGTCGTTCGTGACTATGTACACGGCGTCGATGATCGTGTCAGCATGGCCGGAATCGTCGGACAAGCTGGAGCCTTCCTCTTTGAACGTCAGGTAGCCGAACTCAACGAGGTGATTGACGAGAAAGGGCATGGCCACGACCCGACCATGGCGGTAGGCCTCCTTGAGGGCGTTTAGGCCCGGTCTTGTCAAAGTCTTGACGACGAGCCGACGCTTCATGTCGCGGAGAAGGTCATTGCTCGCTCCCTTGCCGTTGTGATGGGAGACATGGCAGTTGTGGCACAGCAAGATCTTGTTGTCGTAGGCCTCGCTCGTCGGCTTGGTTTGCTGGAGATGATGCACTGTCAGCACGCGGCTATCACGCAGGCCGCAGAGCGCGCAACTGCCATCGGTCTCGAGGTACAGGAGTTCATCCGTAGTCGCCATGGAGCCTCCGATCCGGAGCCAACGTCGACGGTATCAGGGCTACGCTAGGCGCTGTTCGCCCGGATGTCGTTGTTGGCCTGTCACCCAGGGCACAAGCACCTCGTCTTCGCCCTTCCACCCCTTCCAAGCGCGCCGTGCGTAGTGGCCGGTGTGACCACATGCGGCGAGAATAGCCAAGTCCAGGTACTGCAAGGCTAGCTGCGAGCACTCGTACCACGTCATCCCGTTGAGCGAGCCAATGACGGTTCGGTTATCTTCTGTGGCGTGGACGATCGCGTTGCGCACGCGTGCAATGACTCCCGGCCCGTCGAAGGCGTCGCCTTGGCACAAGCCCGATAGACTGGTCATGTAGTCGGGCACCATCGCCGGGACGCCGATGTGCTGCAGAAGCACGCGTATCCGGCCTGCTGCTGACAAACGCCTGAAGTCGGTCCGGGTGTGCAGTCGGCTCAGTCTCGACAAGCAGCACCCAGGCCAGCATGTCGAGTGCGACCTGCGAGAGGACCACCGTGGCCTCTAGGCCGAGCGCTGGTGAATTGGCTTCGACAAGCCAGTGGACGGAGGAGTTGAGTGGACCCCTCCACGCTGGGTCGTTCCACTTCTTCACGAAACCGGCGAAGAGATTGGAAAGCTCCAGCCGTTTCTGCTCGGGCATCCATGTCGTGACCGGGCGGCTTTCGTCAATGTCCCACGAGCCGTACTCGCGCCAGGCGACTTCGTCATCGGTGAGGCGGCAAGCGGGAATAGGGGGCCCGCCCACGCGCCGCGCAGAAACCCGAACCACAGGAAAAGCATGTTGAGGGTCTCATGAGCCTCAGCGATAGTCATTTCGCTCATCGCGGGACGCCATTCACCGACGTGGGTGATGACGAATCCCGAGTCGCGCTTTGCGGCATTACTAAGCTCACGCGCCTCAGGGATCACGTCCAAGATGCATTCGCCTGAGTCCGCTGCAACTCGCATTCGACCGGACATGCTTCCACGCGACCCATGCATCTCATAGGACACGCCTTCACCAATGTAGCTCGGGAAATTGGCGAGACAGAACCGCAACGTCTGAATCGGAGGCTTGCCGAAACTGATCGGCTCCGCGACAACGCCTTGGACATTGGGCTCGGTCCCAAGAGCCATACTCGTTACGAGCACCGGTGCCTCAAAGTGAGGTTCCTCGCACTTGAGGGACCAGCCAGATTGGGAGTCCAGTCTCGCCGCCTGCGAGTAGGCGCCGCCAAAGACAAGCGCCGCGGATGGCAGCCAGCGAAAGATGAGGTCCGAATCGACAAAGCCCGCGGTGTCACCGATCAGCTCAAATGGCCCAGGCAGAGCTCTAATTGGTTCGTTGAGCGCACGCATTTCGACGTGCGGCTTCAGTCGTTCAGGCGGGCTATCCGGTGGGTCGGTCACCGTCCACTCCTCCACTCAACCAAGCTAACATCGATTCTGCAGTCTCCATATGGCGATGACGCCACCGTCCGCCGTCTTTGGCACGACCGCTGCAACTCTACTGGAGTCAGGAGCCTGGCACGGGCGAAACTCTCGCTCTCCCGAGCGACTTGTCCAAGTGCGCACTCCAACACCCGTGAGTGCACGCGAGTGCCACCTTGTACTATCACGTCACGCTGAGTTCGGTTGCAGGAGGGTTGCAGACGGGTTGTGGAGGGGTCCTCGGCGAGGGTCTCGACGACGACGCAAAATCCCTGCATCTACGCCTGAAGAGGGCTGGTAGCGCATACCGGATTCGAACCGGTGTTACCGCCGTGAGAGGGCGGCGTCCTAGGCCCCTAGACGAATGCGCCACGCGAGGCTGTCTACTGGCTGCGGGACAAGGATTCGAACGTCGATACCGTGGTCCAGAACCACGTGTCCTACCATTAGACGATCCCGCAGCGGAACGGCGCAACAGGATAGCACGGTGTCCCTCGGTCAGTGAAGTCGCGCGAGCCTCGGCACCGGCGGCGGCACTTCGGGTACGCTTTCCCTGTGTCCCACGCAGACGAGCACATCACCGACCCCCGCGTCTTCCGCCTGAGCGTCTCGAGCGGTCCGGGCTACGTGCTCTTCGGTTGGGACTATCCGGGCTCGACGCTGCTCGAGGTGAGGGTCGTCCGATCGACTGAGGCGTTCGCCTCAGACTCGGACGACCCCGCCCGCCCGGTCGGTCAGCGCATCGTCTTCCAGGGTGTCGCGGGCTCGTTCCGCGACACCGACGTCGTCGACGGGGAGCGCTACTTCTACACTGTCTTCGCCCGCCGTCCGGAGGACCTCGAGTGGACGCGGTGGGGCCGGCACAAAGTAGTCGCCGGCCGGCCCCATAGGCCGGGGCTCGTCGCACGGTGGCTGGCGCGCCTGCGCCGCGGGTAGTGCTCGGCGTCGCTGAGGCTGGGTGCTGACGAGTCGCCGGCGCCGGAGCGGCTGAGGCTCGCTCCGGTCCTTCCTTCCTGCGGTTCTGGCCTACCCGACGTGCAGCAGCCTGCCGACGAGGCCGCTGCGCCACACGAGGCGCACCAGCAGGGCCCACGCCACGGCAGCCCCACACACGACGGCCCATTCCCATGTCGTCATCGTCGAGAGTTCGAAGAGGTGTCGCCCGAGGGGCAGCGCGCAGATGCCGGCGAAGAGGGCCAAGAGTCCGACGGCGGTCAGGGTGGGCCGCCAGTCCCCGCGCAGAGGCGCGCCGCCGGTGAACCACGCGGTCGCAGCGGCCCTCCTCTGGTCGCCGCTCAGTCTACAGGCCGCTTCCACGTGTTGCCGGAGCAGCGGGGTGAACGAGTGAACGCACCGCACCGGGCGTGGCCCCTGTCCCTGCTGTAGGCTACGCGCAGGTCACTCAGCGCAAGGACGCAAAGGAGCGGGCGATGGGTCTCTTCCATCACGAGGGTCACATGATGAAGCACTTCCACGCCAAGCACGGGGACGGCTGGGTGGTGCTCAAGTGGCAGGCGCACGACGCGCTCGAGGAGTGGAAGGTGCTGCGCTCGCGTGGCGAGTTCGCGCAGACGGTCGAGGAGGCCGACGACCCGGTCGAGACCGGACAGCGCCTCGTGTACGAGGGCAAGGACACCGACATCCAGGACACCGACGTCGAGGACGAGGTGCAGTACTACTACACGGTCTTCGGGCGCGAGCCGGAGGGCGAGTGGATCGGTCAGGCCGAGGTCAAGGTGACGCCGAACGGCGAGGCGACGTGGTCGCACTCGGAGGCCGAGCATGCCGAAGGCAAACGGCTCGGCCTCTCGGCCATCGGGCCACACCTGACGTAGCAAGGCAAGCTGCAGCTCCGGCCGATCGCGCTTTGAGCCAGTGAGGAACCACGCCGCAGCGAGGGGTTCCCGACGAGTCCTATCGGGTACGATGCCTTCCGGATGAGATGCGGCATGCGTCGCTCGAGCTTCGTCTCGGCGCACATGCCGCATCTCCTTCCGCGACAGCGAGAGGAGGCTCGATGAGTCTGTTGCGATCCGGGAGAAACGGGCATCGTCTGCGTCGTTTTCGAGCCAGGCGCGGCTGCGGCTGGGTGGTGCTGAAGTGGCGAGCCCACGAGTCGCTCGCCGACTGGCGCGTCCTACGGTCCCAGGTCGGTTTCGCCGGAACGGCGCACGAGGCGGCGAAGCCCGGTCTGCTCAGCTACTCGTCTACGAAGGCTCCGACGAGCGAGGTGCAGGATCGGGACGTCATCGGAGGACATGCCACTACTACTACACCGTCTTCGGGCGAGAGCCGGGCGGCGAGTGGCTCGGCCAAGCGGATGTGAAGGTCACGCCCAAGTGCGAGATCTCGTACACAGCGCGAGAACCCGGCCGAGGGCGAACGACTGAGTCTCTCAGGGATCGGGCCGCACCTGACGTAGAGTGGCGGCGGGTCGCGCCGCAGGCGCGACCCGCCGAAGACGCCTCGCGAGCTCCGCCGGCTCCTCGACCGTCCAGTCGCCGCTCGATCAGCTCGATCCAGTTGCCGTCGGGGTCGGCCACGAAGGCGATGCGCGGTCCCTCGCCCTGCAGGGGCGCCGGCGGCCGCCCGACCTCCTGCCCGCCACCCTCGATGACGCGCTTGTAGGTGCCGTCGAGATCGTCGACGTGGAAGGCGAAGTGGCCGAAGCGCTCGCCGCCGTCGTAGGGCGTGTCCTTGCCCCAGTTGTAGACCAGCTCGATGGCGAAGTTGCCCTCGGGCGGCTCGACGAACACGAGGGTCGCCTTGTTCTTGGTCAGCTCGCTGCGGCGCGACTCACGCATGCCGAGGAGCTCGTAGAAGCGGACCGCCGCCTCGGGGTCTTTGGTGCGCGTCGCTACGTGTACGAACTCCATGTCGTCTCCATCCTGTCGCCGCCGGCTGAGTAGGTTCTTCGTACCCACCCTTGCTGTCCTCTATCCCGGTCGCGTGCGTGGCGTCCCGCAGGGTAGTTGGCCAGGACGGGGCTGAGCGGCAAGGCGGGAGCACGATCGCTGTTCTCGATGGTTGGCTTCTGCAACTACCTAGAACACCGCAACCCTACCCGGGAGGACCCGATCGGCTCGCCGATCGCGGGCTGCGAGTCCGTCTGGGGCGATATACTCGCCGCGTGCCACTGATCGCTTACGGGGACAGGACGCCGCGCGTCGCCAGGGACGTCTTCATATGGCCGGAGGCGGTCGTGATCGGCGACGTGGTGCTCGAGGAGGGCGTCAACATCTGGCCGGGGGCCGTGCTGCGCGGCGACGTCGAGCGCATCACGATCCGCCGGCAGACGAGCTTCCAGGACAACTCGGTCGCCCACAGCGACCCCGGCTGTCCCGTAGACATCGGCCCGGACTGCATCGTCGGGCACCTCGTGATCGTGCACGGGGCGCGCGTCGGCGCGGGCTGCCTCATCGGCATGGGCAGCACCCTGCTCAACGGCTCGGTGATCGGCGCCGGCAGCATCGTCGGCGCCAACGCGCTCGTGACCCAGGGCAAGGAGTTCCCGCCGCGCAGTCTCATCATGGGAGCGCCGGCCAAGGTCGTGCGCGAGGTGACCGACGAAGACATCGCGGTGCGGCTCGCCCTCAGCGAGCGCTACGCGCGGCGCTCGGCCGAGTACCTGCGCATGGGGCTCGGGCTCCAACTCTGAGGGAGGCGCTCCGCCCGCGGCACCGATGGACCTCTACGAACACCAGGGCAAGCAGCTCTTCGCCGAGTTCGGCATCCCGGTGCTGCCCTCGGAGCTCGTGCGCAATGTCGAGGAGGGGCGGCGAGCGGCCGGCCGTCTCGGCCGGCCGCTCGCCGTCAAGGCGCAGGTGCTGCGCGGCGGCCGGGGCAAGGCCGGCGGCGTGCGCATCGTGCGCGACGGCGACGAGCTCGAGCAGGCGCTCGACGCGCTGCTCGGCATGACGATCGGCGGGCAGCGCGTCGAGAGCGTGCTGCTCGAGCAGGGCGTCGCCGTCGCCCGCGAGTTCTACCTCGCCGTCGCCCTTGACCGCGGCGCCAAGAGGCCCCTGCTGCTCTTCTCGACGCAGGGGCGGCATCGACATCGAGCAGGTGGCGCGCGAGGAGCCCGAGGCGCTGCGTCGCCTGCACATAGACCCGCTCACGGGGCTGCAGGAGTTCCAGGTGCGCGACCTGGCGCTTCTGGGCCGGCTTCTCGGCCGACGAGCGGCGCGCGTTCGCACACATCGCGCGCGCCGCCTGGGACCTCTATCGCGCCAAGGACGCGACCCTGGTCGAGATCAACCCGCTCTGCCAAGAGGAGTCGGGGCGCTTCGTGCCCCTCGACGCCAAGGTGACGATCGACAGCAACGCGCTCTACCGTCACCCGGAGCTCGAGCGTCTGCCCGGTTTCTCGCCGCTGCAAGGAGTCGACGACCCGCGCGAGCTGCGTGCGCGAGAGGCCGGCGTGACCTACGTGGGGCTTGACGGCGACATCGGCATCCTTTCCAACGGGGCGGGGATGGTCATGAGCGTCCTCGACCAGGTCGTCGCCGGCGGCGGCAGGCCGGCGGACTTCCTCGACTTGGGCGGCGGCGCGCGCGTACCGCAGATCGCCGCCGCCCTCGACGTGATCCTCTCCGACGCGCGCGTGCGCGTCATCCTCGTGACGATCTTCGGCGGCATCACGCGCTGTGACGAGGTCGCCCGCGGTCTGCTCGCGGCGCTCGAGCAGTCACGGCGCGCGGGTCCCGGTGGTCGTGCGCCTCGTGGGGACCAACGCCGAGGAGGGTCGAGCTCTGCTGGAGGCGGCGGGGCGAGCCGACTTGCACCCGATGGCGACGCTCACCGAGGCCGTCGCGAAGGCGGTCGCGGTGGCGAAGGAGAGGGAGCGGGTCGACGGTGACCCCAAGGTCCGCGCGCGAGACCGCGCCGTGAGCATCCTCGTCGATTCCTCAAGCAGGGTCGTCGTCCAAGGCATCACCGGGCGCGAGGGGAGCTTCCACGCGGCGCGCATGGCCGCGGCCGGCACGACGGTCGTCGCGGGGACCTCGCCGGGCAAGGGAGGGCAGCGCGTCGCCGTCGGGTCCGCCGCGGACGGCTCGCCCGCAACCATCCCCGTCTTCGACACGCTCGCCCAGGCCGTCGCTGCGACGGGCGCCGACGTCTCGGTGGTGTTCGTCCCGGCCCCGGCGGCGAAAGACGCCCTCTTCGAGGCGGCCGACGCCGGCATTGGTCTCGTCGTCTGCGTGACCGAAGGCATCCCCGTGCGCGACACGGTCGAGATCGTGGCCCAGCTCGAGCGTCGCGGCGTGACGCTCATCGGACCCAACTGCCCCGGTGTCGTCTCGGTCGGCGCGTGCAACGTCGGCATCACGCCCGACGACATCTTTACCCCCGGGACCGGTGGGGGTCGTGTCGCGCAGCGGCACGCTCATGTACCGGATGGTCCTCGACCTCACGCAGGCGGGTCTCGGGCAGACGACCTGCGTCGGCATGGGCGGCGACCCCGTGCACGGCGTCGGCTTCATCGAGTGCCTGGAGCTCGTTCGAACGTGACCCGGCGACGAAGGCCGTCGTCATGATCGGCGAGATCGGTGGCGACGACGAGGAGCGCGCGGCGGCTTACGTGCGCGAGCGCGTGACCAAGCCGGTGGTCGCCCACCTCGTCGGCTTCACCGCCCCGCCCGGCAAGCAGATGGGACACGCCGGCGCCATCATCTTCGGCGGCGCCGGCACGGCGGCGGCCAAGGCCGAGGCTCTGGAGGCGGCCGGCATCCCGGTCGCTCGCGCTCCCTACGACGTGCCGGCCCTGGTGCGGGCCGCGCTGTCGGGTTCGTAGAACGGAGGCCGTGAGCGTGTCGCGGCCGGCGCGTCGCACGGGGCGGGCCGTTGCGGCGGCGCCGCTCGCGGCCGGCGCCATCCTGGCGATCCTCTTCATTGGCTTGCTGCTCGTGCTGCTCGTGTCGGGGTCGGTGGGCTCGGCGGGCTGGTCGGTCGCCGACAGTCCCTTCGTCCTCGCCTTCACGTTGTTCCTGCTGGAGGCAATCGCGGCGGCCACGGGCATCGCGGCCGTGCTGGCCATCCGGAGTGGAGGCACGCGCAGGACCTGGATCGTACTCGGCGCCGCCGGCGGGTTGCTCGCCGTCATCCCTCTCGTGTGGTTCGCCGATCTCGGCCGCGCGCTGGTGCTCGCGGCGCCTTGCGCGTACCTTGCGGTCTACGCCGCCGTCACGGTGTGGAGGGCCGGGAGGCGCGCACCGCGATGAGCGATGCGTCGCGGCGACCACCCGACGGCCCTCTTCTTGTCCAAAAGGTGCAGACCGGCGCTCATGCCGCGCTTGCTCGTCCTCTTCATGCGCGTGTGCGCGTGTGCTAGTTTCATGAGACGCCAAAACGCCGGGCTTCTGCCGCCGACGATCGAAGGAGAGTCCTCATGCCCGACCAGGAACACCAGCCCACAGTCGAGGAGCTCAAGGCGAAGGCCTACCAGCCCATGGAAGACGCGATGAAGCTCCACCCCTTCTACCGGGGCAAGATCGAGACCACGCTGAAGTGCTGCGTGCGCGACTTCAACGACTTCGGCATCTGGTACACGCCGGGCGTCTCCAAGCCTTGTCTCGAGATCAAGGACGACCCCGAGAAGGCCTACGAGCACACCAACAAGTGGAACACGGTGGCCGTGATCAGCGACGGCACGCGCGTGCTCGGTATGGGCGACATCGGCCCCAAGGCCGGCCTGCCGGTCATGGAGGGCAAGAGCCTGCTCTTCAGGTACCTCGGCGGCGTCGACGGCTTCCCGCTCATGGTCGACACCAAGGACCCCGACAGGTTCATCGAGTTCGTCAAGCTGGTGCAGCCGGGGCTGGGCGGCGTCAACCTCGAGGACATCGCCCAGCCGAAGTGCTTCCGCATCCTCGACACGCTGCGCGAGGAATGCGAGATCCCGGTCTGGCACGACGACCAGCAGGGCACGGCCTGTGTGACCCTCGCGGGCCTGGTCAACGCCCTCAAGGTCGTGGGACGCAGGATCGACGAGGTGAGCATCGCCTTCATCGGCTCGGGGGCGAGCAACGTCGCCATCAGCCGCCTGATCTTCGCCTACGGCGCCGACCCCGAGAAGTGCCGCATCGTCGATTCGAAGGGCATCCTGCACAGGGGCCGCGACGACATCAAGAAGGTCAAAGACGAGTGGCGCGACAAATGGAAGTACTGTCAGATCACCAACGCCGAGCAGCGCACCGGCGGCATCGCCGACGCGCTGAAGGGCGCCGACGTCTGCATCGCACTTTCGAAGCCGGGTCCCGACACGATCGAGAAGGACTGGATCAAGGCGATGGCGGCGGATCCGATCGTGTTCATCTGCGCCAACCCCATCCCTGAGATGTGGCCCTGGGACGCCAAGGAGGCCGGTGCGGCGGTAGTCGCCACCGGCCGCAGCGACTTCCCCAACCAGGTCAACAACTCGGTCGGCTTCCCGGGCATCTTCCGCGGCACGCTCGACGTGCGCGCCAAGACGATCACCGACGAGATGTGCATCGCGGCGGCCGAGGAGCTCGCCAAGGTAGCCGAGGACAAGGGACTCTCGGCCGACTCCATCATGCCGACGATGGACGACTGGGAGGTCTTCCCGCGCGAGGCCGCGGCCGTGGCGATGAAGGCCATCGAGCAGGGCATCGCTCTGCGCAAGGACCTCACCTACGAGCAGGAGATCGCCGAGGCGACGGCCATCATCGCCCGCGCCCGCGGCCTCGTGCAGGACGCCGAGGCCCTGGGCTACATCAAGATGCCCGAGGGTAGCCACGCGCCGGCGCCGACGATGCAGGCGCTCAAGGCGGTCGCTCGCGGGGCCGGCGATATCGCTGCCGACCTCGCCGGAAAGGCCGCGGACCGCGCCCGCCCGACGGTGCAGAAGGCGACCGACCGCGTAGGGCCGACGGTGCAGAAGGCGACCGAGCAGGTCCGGCCTACGGTGCAGAAGGCGACCGAGCGGGCGCAGCCGACCGTGCAGAAGGCGACCGAGAGGATCGAGCCGGCGGTGCAGAAGGCCATCGACGCCACCCGCAAGGCGGCCAACGACGCCCTCGAGGCGATCCGCAAGGCGACCGAGCGCAAGAAGGACTAGCGGAGAGGGGCGGGGGTGCGGCGGCGACGCGGCGCTGCCGCGCCGCCGCCGCACCCCCGCCGCCGAGTCTGTTCGACCGGCCGGCGCGAGGTCCGGGCGGTGGGCTGAAGGGAGCGGCATGACCCTCTGGGCGCGCATCCGCCGCACTCCGAGCTGGTGGATCCCCATCGTCCTCGTCGTCATCGTCTGCGTCGCGATCCTCGTACAGGTCATCGCGTGGGGCTCCGAGGAACCGGGTCCGAGAGCGACAATGAGTCCGAGCGCGGCGACGACCAGGAGCCACTCGTACCAGTCGGGGCCGGAGAGCTTCGTGCAGCAGCTCCGTGCGGGCCGCGTGGACATGGTGGTCATCGACGACCTGTCCGAGACGATAGACGTGACGCCGAAGGGACCGGTCGTCGAGCACTATCGCGTGAGCTATCCTAGCCTTGAGGAGCTGATCACGCTGCTGGCCGAGCGCTCGGGCGTCGCGGTGCGCACGAAGGAGCCGCCCTTGTGGACCGGCCTCCTTGCCTATCTGTTGCCGTTGGCCCTGGTCGCCGTCGCCGGTGGCACACTGGGTTACGTGCTGGGACGCCGTCGCGGCCGTCGAGAGGCGATCGCAGCAGCCGGCTCACCTGAGTGAGGGGGAAAGGACCATGCCCACGTCTGCCGCAGTCCGCGAGCTCGATGTGAGCGTCATCACCGACGCCGTCCGCGAGCTCTGCATGGAGGCCAACTACGACCTCCCCGACGACGTCTACGCCGCCTTGCAGGCCGGCAAGGAGGCCGAGGAGTCGCCGGTCGGCAGAGCCGTCTTCGACCAGCTCGTCGAGAACGCCGACATCGCCCGCCGCGACCGCGTGCCGATCTGCCAGGACACCGGCTTCGCCGTCTTCTTCGTGAAGCTCGGTCAAGACCTGCACCTCGTCGGCGGTGACTTCGCTGCGGCGGTCAACGAGGGCGTGCGTCAAGGCTACGTCGAGGGCTACTTGCGCAAGTCGATCGCCGAGGAGCCGGCGCAGTCACGGCGCAACACCAAGGACAACACGCCGGCCGTGATCCACACCGAGATTGTGTCCGGCGATGCGGTCGAGATCTGGATGATGGCCAAGGGCGGCGGCGCCGAGAACATGTCGAGCCTCAACATGCTCAAGCCTTCGCAGGGCTGGCAGGGCATGGTCGGTGCGGTCGTCGACACGGTCTCACGCGCCGGCTCCAACCCGTGTCCGCCGGTCGTCATCGGTGTGGGCATCGGCGGCACCATCGACATGGTCACCGTGCTGGCAAAGAAGGCGCTCTTGCGCGATGTCGGCTCCGTCCACCCCGACGAGCGCATCGCGGCGATGGAGGCCGAGCTTCTCGAGAAGATCAACGCCCTCGGCATCGGGCCACAGGGGCTGGGCGGCACGCAGACCTGTCTGGGCGTCTTCATCGAGGAGATGCCCTGCCACATCGCCAGCATGCCGCTGGCCGTCAACGTGCAGTGCCACGCCCAGCGCCACAAACACGTCGTGTTGTAGGGAGGGGAGAAGCACATGGCCGTCAAGGAGATCAGGACCCCCCTCACAGACGAGGTCGTCGAAGGTCTGCATGCCGGCGACGAGGTCGCCATCACCGGCGTGGTCTACCAGGCGCGCGACGCCGCCCACAAACGGCTCGTCGAGCTTCTCGAGACGGGCGAAGCGATGCCGTTCAACCTGCAAGGAGCCGTCGTCTACTACATGGGACCGTCGCCGGCGAAGCCGGGCAACGTCATCGGCTCCGCCGGGCCCACGACTAGCGGGCGCATGGACGCCTACGCGCCCAAGCTGATGGCGAAGGGTCTCAAGGGGATGATCGGCAAGGGCCTGCGCACGCCCGAGGTCAAGGAGGCCATGAAGCAGCACAAGGCCGTCTACTTCGCGGCCACCGGCGGCGCCGGGGCAGCTGCTCGCGCAGCGCATCGTCGCCAACGAGATCATCGCCTGGCCCGAGCTCGGCGCCGAGGCCGTCGCCCGCCTCGAGGTGAAGGACTTTCCCGCCATCGTCGTGAACGACTGCCACGGCGGCGACCTCTACGAGGAGGGACGCGCGAAGTACGCCAAGGTCTAACGCGCAGAAGACGGGCGCGGGCGGGGGCCGCCCCCGCCCGCGTCCGCGCCGAGACGCGGCTAGCGCACGTATGCCGCCAGGAACTCGTCCCAGTGCGTCTGGGCGGCGAAAGCGAGCTTGGTGCGGTAGTAGACCCAGTCGTTGCCCGGGTTCCAGGAGGGGTCGAGCTGCTTGCGCGTCTTCGGCCACCAGATGGCGAGCCCCTGGCAGCGGTCGTAGGTGAAGCCGTCGATCCGCCCGATACGGAACCAGTCGTAGGTGACATCGGCGAGGACCGCGTCCATCACCGCCGTGCAACTCGCTTTGAGCGCGGGGCTCTTCACGCGCGCGCGGATCTGGCGTGCGGCGTTGAAGAGATCGCGCTCCCCGTCGCCGTAGTAGAAGCGCTGGCTGGCCGCCCGCGCGGCGTCGTAGGCGCGGCGGTTGGCGCGTAGTCCGCTCTTGAGAGCGATCGCCCAGCGATCGACTGCGGCGACGAGATCGTCGAAGCGGACGTCGAGGGCGATCGACGAGAAGGTGAGGCTGTCGCCGCGCGCGGTGGCGGCCATGTTCGTGCCGAGTTGCTCGGGCGTCCACCAGGGGTAGCGCTCCAGATTGGCGACGAACTTGTCGTACTGCAGACCCTCCCAGTTCGTGTACTCCTCGGAGCCGACCATCACCTGCGCGTATGGTCTGACCGTCGCGGCCGCCTCGACAAGCTGCATGTTGCAGCAGTCCCAGCCGATGACGCCCACGGGTCCGCACGTCTGCAGAGCGGCCGCCAGTTCGTCCTGGTTGAGGGCGTTCTTCGAGGTCCTGTCCCACATGGTCTGGCCTCTGAACCACATGTAGCCGTGGTCCCAGAAGACGAGGGCGTAGTTCGCGGCGGGGTAGTTGGTCTTGGCCCAGGTGACGAAGTCGATCACCGTCTGCGGATCGCCCATGTCGCGCTCGCCCCAGTCGGCCACGGCGTCGGTGGGCGTGGCGGTGATGCCCTGCATGCAGTAGAAGAGCTTGGTGCCGGTCCAGTCGCCTCGGGACTTGTCGTAGCCGGGCGTGCGGTCGGCGACGCAGACGACGTTGACGTCGGCGTTGGAGCCTGGTTCACACAGCTCGCGCTCGATGTCGAGCGTGACGTACTTCTCGAGATCGTTGTCGCCGTCGATGTAGACCATGATCGTCCAGGCCTTCTGCGGCAATGGCGTGCCCAAGGTGATGGCCGAGGCGGCGGAGGAGACGGTTGCTGCCGAGGCGCTCGAGGCCGACGCGAAGCATATGCTGATGGCCACAACGCAGGCGAGCAGAAGAAGGGTGTGTGGCCGACGACTGCGGACGACGTTCATGACGTGCCCCCCTGCTCTTGGCCGAGGCGAGCGGTGTATCCAGTACAATCGTAGTCGGAGACGACGCGGGCGGCAATGCGACGAGTCGCGGTGGGATGCGTGATTGACCCCCCGCGACCGGCCCAGGGCCGGCCTTCGTGCGGCTTCCACGCGCCTGTAGCGTTCGCGCCAACATCGATCGTCCACAGGGGGGAGACTATGGCTACATTAGCGGCCGCTCCGAGGAAATCCAGGCGTCCCCGATCAGTGCCGGCGGCGATCATCGGCCCGAGCGCCGCGCGGACGTGGCCTCGGTTCGTCGCCCCTCTGCTGCTGCTCGGTCTCTGTTCGCTCCTGCTCATGGCGCCGGGAGGCGGCGCTTTTGGCGCGACTAAGCGTGCTGTGCCTGCGGTCCCCGTGCAGCTCAAGGTGATGGCCTTCAACATCGAGGTGGGCGGCACTCTCGTCAGCTTCGACAAGGTCGTCGAGGCCATCCAGGCGAGTGGTGCCGATGTGGTCGGTATCGAGGAGGCGCAGGGCCACATGGCCGCGCTCGCGCGCGAGCTCGGCTGGCCCTACTTCAGCGCGCGCCTACAGATCGTCTCGAAGTATCCGCTCATCGATCCGCCGGGGAGCCAGGGCCTCTACACTTTCGTCCAGTTGGCCCCCGGAGCGGTCGTGGCCATCGAGAACGTCCACCTGCCCTCCGACCCGTACGGTCCCTACTGGGTGCGAGACGGCAAGACGGTCAAGCAGGTCGTCGCGATGGAGAAAAGGGTCCGCCTGCCAGCGATCCAGGCGCAGCTGGGCCTGCTGCCTTCGTTGCTGGGCGGGGGGATCCCGGTGTTTCTGACGGGCGACTTCAACGCTCCCTCGTGGCGCGACTGGACCGCCGCCATGGTGGGCGAGCGGTTCCAGATCAAGTACCCCGTCGCGTGGCCGGTGAGCTTGGCCGTCGAGGCGGCGGGTTTCCATGACTCGTTCCGCGATGTCCATCCCGACCCGGTCACGGATCCGGGTCTGACGTGGTGGGCGAAGAAGCCCAAGGTGGCCGTCTCCGGCGAGAACTTCGGCAGCCGCGATCCGCGGGACCGTATCGACCTCGTCTACGCCGCTGGTGCGGCGGCGACGACGGCGAGCCAGATCGTCGCCGAGGCGAGCGACCCAGAGGCGAGCTTCACGGTGACGCCCTGGCCCTCGGATCACCGCGGCGTGGTCTCCACGTTCGACGTGACTCCCGCTGCGCCCCCGGTGCTGGTCGCCGTCGATCGGCGACTCGTGAAGGTCGGCGTCCCGCTCAACGTGACCTTCCACTCCCCGGGCGGGCCCGGTGAGTCGGTGGCCATCGTGGCGGCGGGTGGAGATCCCGCGGCGCCCGCGGCCGAGCAGGCGACGGGCGCCGGCGCCCCGACCGACGGCACGCTTTCGTTCGCGACCGCTGACCTGGCGCCCGGCGCCTACGCTGCCGTCCTCCTCGACTCCAACGACGCCGTCCTCTCGCGCAGCAAGTTCTGGGTCAAGACGAGCACGGCTCTTCCGCACGTCTGGACGGCAAAGGGTGTCTATCGCGTGGGCGAGCCCATCACCGTCCGCTGGAAGCAGGCCCCCGGCAACCGCTGGGACTGGGTCGGCGTCTACCAGCGCGGCGCCAACCCTAACGTCGCCTGGTACATGCTGTGGGGCTACACGAGGGCATCGATCGCCGGACAGGCGATCCTCGATCGCACGCCGCCCTCCTTCGGCTACGGTCTCCAGCCGTGGCCCCTGGCGGCGGGCAACTACAGCGTCTACCTGCTGCGGGACGACGGCTACCACGTCCTCGCACGGAACGTCTTCCGGGTGATCCGCTGATGGAGCTCGCGCGATGAGAGGTCGTCTCTTCATTGCCGTCGCGGTGCTGGCGCTGGCGTCGCGCTGCTCCCGAGCGGTCGCCTTGGCAGCGGGTGCGCTACCTCCGGGCGGTTCGGCCGTCAGGCACGTGACCGCGGGATCGGGGCAGCTCGCGACGCAGCGCGTCGCCGCCGCAGCGACGCCCGCGGGGGCCTCGATGCTGGCCGCCCCGCGCCTCGGCATCGTCACGAACGGGCCTTGTACCGTCTCGGGCGTCGTCCAGGACTTGTCGGGGGCGCCGGTCGTAGATGCGACCGTGGAGTGGGGCTACTACGACGCGCAGGGGGACTGGGTCTTCGGCAACGAGGTCAAGTCGCAGGCCGACGGCTCTTTCAGCTTCGACGGGGTGCTCGCCACGACCGACGGCGAGCTCGACGTGTATCTGTCCGGTGAGGCCGGCTACCAGGCTTCGAGCCTAACCTTCAGTGCCCCTCCCGCGGAGAACGACTTCGTGCTGCGGCCCGGCGTCGTGCCCTTCACCACGACGCGTGCGAGCAGTTCGCTCTGGAACTACTGGGACGGCGTCGTCGTCGGGACGCTGGGGTCACGGGGTGGCGCCACGACGACCCTCGGGGAGACGGGCAGTGCCTACGTGATGCCGCCCGACTACGACCGCGCCGTGGTCTACTACTTCGCCAACCAGGCGGTCGAGTGGGTCGGCGGCTCCCTGATACCCGTGGCCGCGGGGGGTACAGGCGGGACTCCGATCGACGTCTCCCAGGACGAGGCGCAGTCGGTCCTCATCACGAAGCCATACTGGGCGTCCGGCAGGCCGGGCAAGTCGATCAGGCTACGTATGGGCAACTGGCCGGCGGGCTGGCAGGCCGCGTTCTACGGCTACTCGGAGTACCCCGACTCGCATCCCGAGAAGGTGTTCGGCGCGACCTACAGGTCGAGCGGAGCGGCGGCCGTGGTCTCTCTCCACATCCCGGCCGACGCGACACCAGGCTACGACTTCCAGGTCCACGCCAACCGCTCCGACACCGCGGACTCGGCCCTCGACATCAACGACTTCTTCCAGGTGTGCACGCTGAAGTCGAGCCGGACATCCGTGCGCTCCGGCGCCGCGATCCGGCTCAGCGGTCGGGTGCCGCTCGCAGGGCATTGGGGGAGCAAGCTCGCCCCCTCCGGCAAACGAGTGACCATCTTCAGTCGGACGACGGCCCCGTCGGGGCAGCCGACGAACTGGACGTTTCCGAAGGGCTGGACCAAGGTGGCGACGGTCTGGACCACTCGCTCCGGCGCCTACCACTCGGCCTACCTGCATCCCAAGCGCTCCACCTGGTACATCGTGCGCTACCCGGCGTCCTCGAACGCCGCGATGAGGCAGTGGTATTGGAAGGCCTTCACCTCATACCTGAAGGTGCGCGTCTACCAGGGCGGCGCGGTCCTTCCGAGGTGAGAGCGGCGTGAGGCGCGGGCGGCTCGGCGCCTAGGCCTAGGCGCCGAGCCGCCCGCGGATCCGACTACGCGGCCCGTCGCACCGCCCGCGGGCCGCCCTGCGCGGGCGCGGCGCCCGCCCCCCGCTCCTCTTGCCCGTCGTCTTTCACCCATCGCTTGCGCCTGCTATCGTTGTGCACCAGTCCGGGCGGCCCCGTGCCGCCGTTTGTTTGCAGGAGCAGGGTAAAGCTCTCAATTGATCGAGCACGACCTCCTCATCGTCGGGGCCGGCCTCGCCGGTATGCGCGCCGCCATCGCGGCCACCGACGCCGGTGTCGACGTCGGCGTGCTCACCAAGGTGTATCCGGTGCGCAGCCACACCTGCTGCGCCCAGGGCGGCATCAACGCGGCGCTGGGCGACGACGACTCCTGGGAAGCCCACCTGTTCGACACGGTCAAGGGTTCCGACTACCTCGGCGACCAGGACGCCATCGAAGCCCTGTGCAAGGACGGACCGCGCGACGTGATCGACCTCGAGCACATGGGTTGCCCCTTCTCGCGCACCGACGACGGTCGCATCGCACAGCGGCCCTTCGGCGGCGCCGGCTACCCGCGCACCGCATACGCCGCCGACATCAGCGGCTTCGTGATCCTGCACACGCTGCACCAGCAGTGCCTGAAGCGTGGCGTGCGGTTCTACGAGGAGTGGTTCGTCACCCGCCTGGTGATGAACGAAGGCAAGGCGGCCGGCGTGGTGGCCATCGAGGTGCGCAGCGGCCGGCTGCGGGAGCTGCGCGCCAAGGCCGTGCTCTTCGCCGCCGGTCCTTCGAGCCGCGTCTATGAGAACTCCTCGAACTCGGTGGACTGCACCGGCGACGGCGTGGCGATCGCCTACCGCGCCGGGCTGCCGATCATGGACGTGGAGTTCGTGCAGTTCCACCCCACCGGCCTGCGCAACGGCGTGCTCGTCACGGAGGGCGCTCGGGGCGAGGGAGGGATCCTTCTGAACGCGCTCGGCGAGCGCTTCATGAAGAAATACGCGCCGACCAAGATGGACCTCGCCTCGCGCGACGTCGTCTCGCGCGCCGAGGCGCAGGAGATCGCCGAGGGACGCGGCTTTCCGGGGGGCTTCATCCACCTCGACCTGCGCCCGATCGGCGCCGAGAAGATCAAGCACGATCTCTTCCAGGTGCGCGAGCTCTCGATGGAGATCGCCGGTGTGGACCCCTGCGAAGAGCCGATCCCGATCAAGCCCACGCCGCACTACTTCATGGGGGGCATCAAGGTCGACGTCGACGGAGCGGCGCCGGGCACCGAGGGTTTCTTCGCCGCCGGCGAGGTGGCCTGCGTGAGCGTGCACGGTGCGAACCGTCTCGGCGGCAACAGCCTGCTCGAGGGGCTCGTGTTCGGCAGGCGCGCGGGCGAGGCCGCGGCGGCCTTCGCGGCCGGCCTCGCCCGCGCGCCCGAGTTCCCCTCGTCGGCCCTGCCCGAGGTCGAGGCCGAGATCACGACCCTCGTCGCGCGCGACGACGGCGAGCGTCAGGCGCCCATCCGCGCCGCTCTGCAGGCGCTCATGAGCGAGAAAGCCGGCATCTACCGCTCGGAGGAGTCTCTCCGTGAGGCGCTCGAGGGCGTACGCGACCTCAAGGAGCGCTATGCGCAGGTGCGCTGCGACGACAAGCGGCGCTTGTTCAACACTGACCTGTTGCAGATCCTCGAGACGGGCCACCTGCTCGACATCGCCGAGTGCATCTGTGTCGGGGCGCTCGCCCGCGAGGAGAGCCGCGGCAGCCACGCGCGCACCGACTTCCCCGAACGCGACGACGTCGCTTGGCTCAAGCACAGCCTGTACCGGCACACGCCCGATGGTCCCCGTCTCGACTACGCTCCGGTGACCATCACCAGGCACGCTCCCGAGACCAGGGCCTACTGATGGTCAGGGGCGTCCGCGACGTGAAGGTCACCTACTGATGGTGCAGGCGACGCTCGAGATCGGGCGCTTCGACCCCGGCCGTGACCCGCAGCCCTACACCCAGCGCTTCACGGTCGAGCTCGCCGACGGCTCGACCGTGCTCGAGGCGTTGATGGCCGTGCAGGAGAACCAGGACGGCAGCCTGGCCTTTCGCCGCGCCTGCCGGCACGGCATCTGCGGCGCTTGCGCGATGCGCATCAACGGCTGCGCGCGCCTCGCCTGCAACACCCAGCTCGCGGACGTCGTGAAGCAGGCGGCGCTGATCTCGGAGCGGAGGGCTGAGGACGGTGCCGCCGTCATCGTCGCGCCGCTGGCGAACATGCCGGTCGTCAAGGACCTCGTGACCGATCTGGAGGTGTTCTGGCGCAAGATCCGTCGCGTGCGGCCTTGGCTCGCGCCGCCCGGGGCGCCGGCCGATCCCGACCGCGAGCGGCTCATGACCCCGAGCGAGTGGGACGAGGTCGCCCAGGCCGTGTTGTGCCTAGAGTGCGGCGCCTGCTACTCGGCGTGCGAGTCGCTCACCGCGAGCCCGGAGTTCATCGGCCCGACCGCCCTCACCCAGGCCCATCGCTTCGTCGCCGACCCGCGCGACGGCGCGGCCCGCGAGCGCCTAGCCGATCTCTCCGACGAGCACGGCCTGTGGGAGTGCACGCGCTGCTTCGCGTGCACGGAGCGCTGTCCCAAGCACATCCGCGTGCGCGAGCTCATCGCCGAGCTCGGCGGCCTCGCCTACGGCGACCGCCTGCGCGACGACCCGGCCGTGCGCCACGCGGAGGCGTTCGTCGCCTCGCTGAGGGAGAGCGGGCGGCTGAACGAGGCGACGCTCGGCGTGAGGTCGCAGGGGGTGGCCTGGACGGTCCGTCACGCGGCGCAGATCGCTCGCCAGGCGCGGGCCGGCAAGCTCGCTTCGCCGCGGCCCGCGCCCATCGACGAGCACGAGACGCTCAGAGAGATCATGCAGCGCGCGGAGGACTCGCGGTGAGCGCGTCGAGCTACGCCTACTACCCGGGGTGCTATCCCAAAGGGAGCACGCGCGAGCTCGACGTCGCCACGCGGCTCACGTGCGAGGCCTTGGGGATCGTCCTGCACGAGATGACCGCCGCACCCTGTTGCGGCGCCGGCGACGTGCAAGAGATCGACGCGCCGCTGAACGCGGCGGTCAACGCGCTTACGCTGGCGCAGGCCGAGCGCGCCGCCGAAGACATCCTGACCATCTGCAACGTCTGCAACCTGAACCTGCGCCAGGTCAACGCCGAGCTCCGCGACGACCCCGGCGAGCTGGCGCGCGTCAACAAGGTCCTGGCGACGGTCGGCTACGGCTACCGGGGCACGGTCGAGGTGCGGCACCTCCTCTGGGTGCTGGCCCGCGACGTCGGCCCCGAGCGCCTCACCGCCGCGGTCAGGCGGCCGCTGCAGGGCCTGCGCGTGGCGCCCTTCTACGGCTGCCAGGTGCTGCGCCCGAGCGCCATCAACGACTTCGAGGACCCCGACGACCCGCGTTCGCTGGAGACGATCGTCGCAGCGTGCGGCGGAGTGCCGGTCGACCACGAGCGCAGGACGGCGTGCTGCGGCTGGCCCGTCGTCATGGCGCGCGAGGACGGCGCTGTATGGATGGCGGCGCAGGTGCTGGCGAGCGCCAGGGAGGCCGGTGCCGACTTGATCGTCACGCCGTGTCCGCTCTGTCACGTCTCGCTCGACGGCTACCAGGCGAGCGCCGAGAAGATGCTGGCCGACGAGCTGCGGCTCCCGGTAGTGCACCTGCCGCAGCTCGTCGGCCTCGCTCTCGGCGCCTCGCCGCGTGAGCTGCGCCTCGACAAGCACGTGGTGCCCACGGCGCCGGCGTTGCGCAGGCTCGCCCCGCGCTAGGGGCTCGCCGAGGGGGCTCGCCCCGCGCTGGCCGATCTCTCCTCCTACCCCGCCCGCGGCCTGAAGACGTAGAGGCGCATGTAGGCCGCGACGACGATGGCGTGGTCCGTCGCCGAGACCGGGGCGTAACGCCCCTCGGAGAAGCGCCAGCGGACGCGGCCCGTGCGTGCGTCGAGGCCGTAGGTGCGGTGGGCGAGGTTGGAGAAGTAGACGGTGCCGCCGACGACCGACGGTCCCCCCGAGATGGCGCCCCTCGAGGCGAAGCTCCAGCGCACCGCGCCCGTGCGCAGATCGAGGGCGTAGAAGACGCCGGAGTAGGAGCCGACATAGACCCTGCCATGCCAGATCGCCGGCGACGAGTACACGTAGGCGCCCAGCGGACGCGACCACAGCAGGCGCCCGCTCGAGGCCGAGAAGCAGTAGACGGCGCGGCCGCTGCTGTTGGGGAAGACGACGCGACCTCCTGAGACCGCCGGCGTGCCGTAGAAGTTGCCGGCGCCGTGCGCGCGCCAACGCACGGCGCCCGTGCGCGCGTCGAGCGCGTACGCCGCGCCGTCGTAGCGGCCGATGTAGATGGTCCCGCGGGCGTAGGCCGCGCTCGAGGTGATCTTGGCGCCCAGGTGGGCGCGCCAGCGCACGCGTCCGTCGCGCTTGTCGAGGGCCCAGACGTTGCCGTGCCAGTCCCCGACGTACAGGAGGTTTCCCACCACCAGGGGAGAGGATTCGGTGGGGCCGACCGCGTTTCGTCTCCAGACGTCGTGACCGCTGAAGCAGTCGATGGCGCGCACGGAGCCGCTGAGGAGGGTGAAGTAGGCGATGCGCCCGCTCACGGCCGGCTGCGAGGCGAAGTCGGAGTTCGTGCGGCGTTTCCAGACGAGCTTACCGTCGGCGAGGCGGCGCGCCACCATGTACCGGTGCTGGACGTTGTAGATGGCGAGCCCATAGGCCAGTGTCGCTGGGAACTCGAGCATCCCCCACGACGGACTCTTCCAGAGCAGCCTGCCGGGCAGGCCGACGTCCAGCGCCGCCGCGTGGTGCGTGCGCGCGGCGTCGTAGCCCCACGTGGTCCACTGCGTGGCCGTGCGGTAGAGCGGGATCGTGACGCGCCCCTGCCTGTCGGCTCGCGTCTGCAGGGGGAACGTCGAGTAACCCGCGTGCGAGGGCGTGATGCGCAGGCGCTGTCGTGCTCGCCGCGTCTCGACCACGGCAATGCCCTGGGCGTCGGTCTGCACCACGGACTTCACGGTCGTGACGTCCCTTGGGGCCGTGACCACGAGGCGCACCCCCGCGAGCGGCCTCTGCGTGCCGCCGTCGACGACGCTGAGGGTCACCTGGTGCGACGGGGTGGCTGACGGAGTGGGGGTTGGGCTGGGGGTGGGGCCGGCTGGCGGCGGCGGCGTGCCGGAGGAGCCGCAGCCGGCCAGCCCCACCCCGACGATGATCAGTCCGCTGAGTGCCGCGGCGCGCAGTGCATGAGCGCCGCGCGGGGCGGCCGACCCGGCGCGCGAGCGCGACGAACGGCGGGCACGGCCGAGCAGGGTCCCGGGGACGGCGTGGGCGGTCATATACAATGCCCTCATGGAGAGAGACCCGCTTTGACCTGGGTGTGGGCGATAGGACGCCTCTTGGGCCTATCGACGGCCGCGGGCATCCGCGCCTCGCTCGTGCTGGCCGTCATCGGCATCCTCGGCCGCGAGGGCTGGGGTATCCACTTGTCGGCCGGTTTCCTGTGGCTGCAGACCTGGATCGCCATCGTCGTCTTCATAGTACTCGCCATCTTCGAAGGGTCCTTCGACAAGGTGCCCACCTTCGACCGCTTGCAGAACCGTCTCCTGGTGCCCTGGCGCATCGCCGCCGGCGCTATCGCCGGCGGCGCCGTGATGGCTCACGGCACCACCGGCCTCATCATCGGCCTCGTCGGCGGGGGCGCTCTCGCCTATCTGGGCATGTACGTGAAGTTCGCCATCCGGCCGCGCTCGACGACGAGCGGCGCGGCCGTCGGGCTGATCAGCCTGACCGAGGACCTGGTGGCCTTCGCCACGGCCGTCCTCACCGGTCTGCTGGCTCCGATCGGCTACGTCTTCTTCGCGTGGACGCTCTGGCTCGTCGAGCGTTTGCGGCGCCGGCGCAGCGCGAAGTACAAGGGCCTGCGCGTGCTGCGCTAAAGCGCGCCGCGGCCGAGCGAGGTCTTCTCGTGGACGACGCAGGCAAGCTCGCCGACCGCCGGCTGCGGATGGTCGAGGAACAGATCGTGCGCCGCGGCGTCACCGACGCCAACGTGGTCGCGGCCATGCGGTCCGTGCCGCGTCACCTCTTCTTGCCCCCCGAACGTGAGCACGAGGCCTACGCCGACGAGGCGCTGCCCATCGGCCACGGCCAGACCATCTCGCAGCCCTACATGGTCGCGCTGATGACGCAGCTCCTGGGGCTCGACGTGCGCAAGAAGATCTTCGATGTCGGCAGCGGCTCGGGCTACCAGACGGCGGTGCTGTGCGAGATGGCGGGCGAGGTCTTCGCGATCGAGCGCATCCCCGAGCTGGCCGAGCGCTCGCGAGCCGTGCTCGAGAAGCTCGGCTACGACAACGTGACCGTCATCACCGGCGACGGCACCATGGGCTTGCCCGAGCAGGCGCCCTTCGACGCCATCTTGGTCGCGGCCGCAGCGCCGGAGGCGCCGCGGCCGCTCCTGGGGCAGCTCGCCGACGGCGGCCGCCTCGTGATCCCCTTGGGGCCGGTGCACCGCGAGCAGATGCTCACCGTCTTCACGCGCGAAGGGACGGGCCTCCGCCGCGACGAACACGTCTACTGCCGCTTCGTGCCCCTGATCGGCGAGGAAGGCCTCGGGGGCGCTCAAGGCGACGGAGCGGTGTGAGGCAGGAGGCCCACGGTGGCCGACGAAGCTGAAAGGATGCCTGTGGACGACGTCGCGCGGCGCTTGCGGGTGCACGGCCTCGTGCAGGGCGTCTACTACCGTTACGCGACGCGCCAGGTGGCGAGCGTGCTGGGCCTCTCGGGGTGGGTGGCCAACCGCCGCGACGGCAGCGTCGAGGCGTTCGTGCAGGGGCCGCCGGAGCACGTCGAGGAGCTGATCGCCTGGTGCGGTGAAGGACCGCGCGGGGCGCGCGTCGAGCGCGTCGACGTCGAAGACGCCGCGCTCGACGCGCGCCTCACCGGCTTCGGCATCAGGTGAGCGTGGAAGACGAGGGCTAACGGCCGCCGTTTGGGCGGCCGATGAGCAGATACGAGAGAGTAGGTAGGATGGCGAGCCGCACGCGCGTGACACTGGAGAAGGTCCGCAAGGACCCCGAGACGAAGGCGTTCGTCAAGAAGGCCGACGAGAACCTCGAGAAGCTCGGCTACACGGAGCATTCGACGCGCCACGCCGGCCTCGTGGCGCACATCGCCGAGAACATCCTTCTGCGTCTCGGCCACCCCAAGCGCGAGGCCGAGCTGGCCGCCATCGCCGGCTACCTGCACGACATCGGCAACGTCGTCACCCGGCTCGACCACGGCATCGCATCGGCGCTCATCGCGCGCGAGATCCTGGAGCAGCTCGGGATGCCTGTCGAGGAGTATACGGAGGTCATGGCCGCCGTCGGCAATCACGAGGAGGAGTACGGCGAGCCGGTCAGCGCCATCGCCGCCGCGCTGATCCTGGGCGACAAGTCCGACGTGCACAAGAGCCGCGTGCGCAATCTCGACCCCAAGACCTTCGACATACACGACCGCGTCAACTTCGCCAGCCAGAAGTCGTTCGTGGCCGTCAACGCCGAGTCGAGGACGATCACGCTCCTACTCGAGATCGACACCACCGTCTCGCAGGTGATGGAGTACTTCGAGATCTTCCTCTCGCGCATGGTGATGTGCCGCCGCGCGGCGAGCTTCCTCGGCTGCGACTTCAACCTGGTCATCAACGGCACGCGGCTGCTGTAGGAGTCCACAATGAGCCCCGTGGCATCCAGCAGGAGCCGTGACTACACGATAGGGGAGCGCACGCGACCCATCCCGCGGCGCACGAAGACGAGAGACGACTACGGAGGTGGTCACATGGCAAAGCGAAGGAAGAGGGGCGGCCTCCTGTTCGGGCTGCTCGTCGGCGCCGGGATCGCGCTGCTTCTGGCGCCCAAGACGGGCAAGGAGCTGCGCAATCAGCTCTTCGGCGGGTCGCTCGACGAGCAGCGGTCACGGCTGCAGGACGCCGTCGGGGCCGGCCGCGAGTCGGCCGAGAAGCGTGCCGAGACCCTGCGCGCGAAGATCGAAGAGACGAGGCAGCGCCTGCGCGAGCAGATGGGTGACTCCGCCTAGCCACCCGCGCGTGTCTCCAGGGACTATGCGGGCGGCGGCCGCGCTGAGCGCGGCCGCCGCCCTCGGTCTGTCGTACCTCCTCTTCGAGTCGCAGTGGTTGCGCCGGGTCGAGCAAGAACTGGGGATCCCCGGGCTCCCGCACGAACTCGATGGGTTCACCGTGGCCCAGCTCTCCGACCTGCACGTGGGGTTCGTGCCGAGCTTCAATGTGCGCACCTTGCGCAAGGCCGTGGCCGTGCTCCACGCCGCGCGCCCTGACCTGATCGCCGTCACCGGCGACCTCGTCACCGGCAGCGGGCGCCTCGAGGCCCTGCGGGCCGAGCTCGCCCGTCTGCGTGCGCCCCACGGCGTCTTCGCTGTGCTCGGCAACCACGACCACGCCGAGGCGAAGTTCGTGCCCGTTCGGCCGCCCTCGCCCGAGGAGCTGGGCCGCCTGACCGAAGGGGCGGGCGTCAGGCTGCTCACGAACGAGTGCGTCACGGTGCCCGTCGGCGCGGCGGCGGTGCAGGTCTGCGGCGTCGACGACGTGCAACACGGCTACGGCGACCTGGCGGCGGTCGAGGCTCGCCTCGACCGCCGCCAGGTCGTACTCCGCCTGCTCCTGAGCCACTTCGGCGAAGTCGCCGCGCGCGTGGCGCCGGGCGACTTCGCCCTCATCCTCTCTGGGGATACGCACGGGGGGCAGATCTGCCTTCCCTGGTTCGGCGGGCGCGTGATGTTGAGCAGCCCGCGCGCCGAGTTCCGCGAGGGCTTCCATCGCCGCGACGGCGCGCTCGTCTACGTCACGCGCGGCGTCGGCACGAGCTTTCTGCCCTTCCGCTTACTCTGCCGCCCCGAGGTCGTCCTCTTCCGCCTCAGAGCGGCACGGTAGGCGGTAGCCTGAGGCTCAGCCCCCCCTGACGGCGCGCAGCGCGCGCGCCGGCCACGGCGCCACCTCGAGGATCGCCGCCGTGGGACAGATCTCCGTGCAGGCGTAGCAGCGCACGCAGGGGTCGTCGTCGAAGACCGGCACGGGGTCCAGCGTGATCGCCTTGACGCCGCAGATCTCGACGCAGTTCCCGCACCTGGTGCAGGCAGAGGCGTCGACGAGCCGGGGACGAGCGCTCAGGAGGCTGCGCGACAGCCGTCCCAGGGTGGCCGGTGCGGGTGTGGTCGCGCCTCCCTGCGTGCCCTCGAAGTCGCGCGTCGAGGGCTCGAAACCGTGGTCGCGTGCGATAGGGTCGCCGGCGAGGTCGTAGGGGCGGTGGAGGTCGATCAGGCCACGGCGCTCGGCGGCGGCGAGGGTGTGGACGTAGTGGTAGCGATGGTCGGTGCGGTCGGCGAGGGCGGCGTCGAGCGCGATGGCGTCGCGGGCCGCGAAGAGCGACTCCATCCGGCGCGGACGGCCGCTTCCCGGCCCCTTGCCCTCCATGGCGACGACGGCGTCGATGACGGAGAAGCGCGGCCGCAGGGCGAGGTAGAGGTCGAGCAGCATGTCGGCGAAATCCTCGCGTCGCTGAGCCTTGACGTGGAGCTGGGCCTTGAGCAAGCCCGGGACACAGCCGAAGGCGAGCTTCACGCCGCCGGTGAGGCGCATGAGGCCGTGCGTCTTCAAGGGGCCCACCTGCACGATGGCATCCGCCTCGGTGAAGCAACGGCAGACGGTGAACGAGCGGAAGAGCCTGCCCTCGGGGGCCTCGATCCTGACGGTCTCGGCATCGGCGTGGACGGCCTCCACGCCCTCTTCGGCGCAGACGCCGGCGATGCCCGCCTCGGCGTAGGCCTTCATCACGGCGCCTTCGCGCCCGGTCCCACCGGGGCTGTCGGCGACGAACGGCAGCGCGCCGGCCTGCTTGAGGGCGCGCAGCACGACGCGCAGGGTCTCCGGGTTCGTGGTGACGACCTTCTCCGGCGCCGCGGCGCGGAGCAGGTTGATCTTGACGGCGACGCGCTCGCCGGGCGAGACGATCGCCGGCCAGCCCCCGAAGGGGGCGACCAGGCGCTCGACCGACCCGGCGAGCGCGTCGCCGTAGCTTGCCGTGACGTGGGAGACCAGCGCGGGACCTGCCGACTGCATGGCCCTCAGTCTAGCCTGTCGCACCGTTGCGTGCAGCAGGACGCACGACAGCGGCGCGCAGAGGGCGCTAGGAGTTGGCGGTCTGTCTTGTCAGCCAAGCCGGCGGCTTGAGGTAGAGCCAGAGCACCCCGAGCGTGTAGACGAGAGCGATGGGAAGGGCGGCCTCTTCGATCGTGTCGCTGCCGAGCAGCTCGCCGACCTCGCGCAGGCCGCTCACGAGAAGGTAGGCCGAGAAGGCGAGCAAGAGAAGGCTTGTGATCCTGAAGAAGAGGCCGATGTCGAGACGCCTGCCGCCCTGGTACACGACCACGCCTAGAGTGACGGCGACGGCAAGGCCGGCCAAGCCGCCGACCAAGGTCGCGGCCGCCGAGCTTGCGCCGCTGGCCGCGAAGAGGAAGAGCGCCATCTCGATCCCCTCCCGCACGACGGCCACGAAGGCCAGCCAGAAGAGGGCCCTGCCCCCCGCGGCGAGGGCGGCGCCTACCTTGTTGCGCAGACTGGATGACGCGGCAGAGCTCTGCTTGCGCATCCAGAAGATCATCCAGGTAAGCAGCGCGGCGGCGGTCAGCATCGTGGCGCCCTCGAACACCTGCTCCGCGGTGCCTTCGAGCTCCCGTCCCGTCGCGAAGAGAAGGGTCGCCGCGGCGATGCTCACGAGCGTCGCGAGGCCGACGCCGACCCATACCCTGCGCCGGGCGTCTCCCGCTTGCGCGGAGCGCAGCGTGGCCAGCACGAGCCCCACGATGAGCGCCGCCTCGAAGCCTTCGCGCAGGGTGACGAGGAGCGAGCCGATCATGGAGACCGCCTTTGGGTAGGGGGAGCAACCGTCGTATGTTAGGCTAGCCTAAAGTGGCGTCGGCGTAAAGGTCGTCAGAGCGCGGCCACGGCGCCGGCCACGACGGCGTAGTGGTAGGGAAGGGGCGGGCCCGGCGCAAGGGCGCGCCGCACGTGCAGGCCCATCGAACGCACGATGGCTTCGGTGCGCTCCAGCGAGAGCACGTGGGCCGCGGGTGGCCCGACGGGGCGCTCGATCGGAGCCCAGTCGACGATCACGAGGCGGCCGTCGGGCGCGAGGAGCCGCCTCATCTCGGCCAAGGCCTCGGTCTCGTCGTAGAGCTCGTGCCAGACGTTGACCGCCAGCACCACCTCGGCGGCCCCCTCGGGCAGCGGCACCTTGTTGGCCTTCGTCGCGACGATCTGCACCCTGGCGGCCAGCTTGGGCGTCAGCTTGGTCGCCAGGATATCGAGGAGATCACGGCTCAGGTCGACGGCGATCACGCGGCCGCGCGGCAGCGCGGCCGCGATGGGCAGGGTGTAGACGCCTGTGCCCGCGCCGTAGTCGACGACGGTCTCAACGCCAGTCAGGCCGAGCAGGTCGACGACGACGTCGGGGTGCTGCCAGTCGAGTCGGTCCGGGTCCTCGAGCTTGGCGGACTTGGCGGGGTCGAACTTACGAGCCATCGGCGCCGGGAGACGCCTGCAGGCATTGGGCGTACTTGAGGAAGGTCTCCAGGGCCCGCTCGATGGCCACCTCCGACGAGGCGTCCTCCTCGTCGAGCAAGCACTCGCGCACCTTGGTCGTGATCAGGTAGATGCCGACGCGGTCGAGCGCCGCTCTGGTAGCCGCGAGCTGGGTGAGGATGTCCTCGCAGTCCCGGCCCTCTTCGATCATACGCTGCAGACCGCGCGCCTGGCCCTCGACCCGGCGCAGCCGGTTGAGGATCTTGTCGACCTCTTCGAAATCGGCCTTTGCGCTCTTGAGGTCTTCGTTCATGGCCCGACTATACCCCCGGGGGGTGTAATGGGCAACGTGATATCCTTGCTGCCCCTGCGCCGGTGACGATGTCGGCGATGTAGGGGGTACAGACACGCGAGATGCAGAACCTTGGGCCACAACCGCGCTTGATGGCGGCGGGCGGCGGGGCGGAGGCGCGCGGCGCCTCCGCCCCGCCGCCCGCCGCTCCGTCCCCACCCGAGCCCGCACCTGAGCCCACGCCCCCGTCGCGGCGGCCTCGCTGGCTCGGCCGCCGCACCCTCGTCGGCGTCAGCGTGGCGATCGTCGTCGTCCTCGTGGTACTTGCCCTCACCACCGGCCTTGCGACCGATGTCCGCACCCTCATCGCCGACGTGGCGAAGTGGGTCGAGCACCTCTTCGCCGAGTACGGCTACCCGATCGTGTTCCTCGCCGTCCTGGGCGAGAGCGCGGGTTTGCCGCTCCCCGGCGAGACCATCCTGCTGATCGCGGGTGTCGCGGCCCAGCACGGCAGCCTCGCCTTGCCGGTCGTGTGGCTGCTCGGCGCCACCGCCGCGATCGTGGGCGACAACCTGGGCTACTGGGTGGGCCACTACGGCGGCCGGCCGTTGCTGATGCGCTACGGGCGCATCCTGGGAGTGCACGAGAGAGAGCTGCGCATCCTCGACAAGTACTTCGAGGTGCACGGGGCGAAGACCGTCTTCCTCGGGCGGTGGGTCATCTTCCTGCGGGTCTGGGCGGCCCTCTTCGCCGGCGCTGCGCGCATGAACTGGAAGCGCTTCTTCATCTACAACGCGCTCGGCGGCACGGCCTGGGTCATCTCGATGAGCTCGCTCGCTTACATCTTCTCGTCCAGCATCAGTAGGCTGAAGGGCCTCTTCGGGGTCGTCGCCTGGGTACTGGCCTTCGTGGTGGCGGGGTTCGTCGTGGTGTTCGTCGCCCGCGAGCAGCGCAAGAATCTCGAGAAGTACGCACGCGAGGACGATGAGGCCGAGGGGACCGCGGCTTCTACGGCGAGCGACGGGCCCGCCGACGCGGGGCCCGCCGCGCCGGCGACGACCGACGCGGCCGACGCCGAGTCGCGACCCAACACGGCCGACGCCGAGCCGGAACCTACTCAGGACAAGGGACCGTCGCCCGGTAGCGTTCCTTGAGTTCGTTGAGCACGTCGTCAGGGATCGCACGGCCCTCGGCCCCGACCCCCAACACCACGTTGGGCTTCACCGCGCCGTGGAAGTCGGAGCCGCCCGTGGCGACCATGCCGTTGCGTGCCGCGATGTCGAGGCAGAGCCGCGTCGTGGCCTCGTCGTAGGTGCCGTAGTAGCACTCCAGGCCGGCGACGCCTCCCGCTGCCGCCGAACGCACGATGCGCTCCAGCTCGATGGCGTCGACCGAGATGATCCCCGGGTGCGCAAGCGAACCGATCCCACCCGAACGGCGCAGCAGGCGGACCGCCTCGGACAGGGCGAGGCGGCGGCGGTCGACGTAGGCCGGGGCGCCCTTGCGCAGGAACCGCTCGAAGGCCTCCTCGATCGAGGAGACGTAGCCGCGCTGGCGCATGACCTCGCCGATGTGCGGGCGCCCTACGGCGCCGCCATCGGCGACCCGCGCCAGCGCCTCCGGCTCCACCGGGAAACCCAGCTCGGCCAGCCGTTCCAGGATGCGCGCGTTACGCACGTCGCGGTAGTGGCGCAGCTCCGCCAGCGCCGCGTGCAGCTCCTCGGTCGGCAGCTCGCAGAAGAAGTAGCCCAGCAGGTGGAGGGTGCGGTCCTCCCACTCGAGGCTCAGCTCGACACCCGGGACGACCTCGATGCCGAGCCGCTCGCCCGCGGCGAGGGCCTCCTCGAGCCCGTCGACGGTGTCGTGGTCGGTCACGGCCACGGCGCTCAAACCGAGATCGCGGGCGAGCTCGACGAGCTCGGTCGGGGAGACGGTGCCGTCGGAGTGGGTCGTGTGCGCGTGCAGGTCGATCATCTTCTGGCCTACCGTACCACGACCGGGGCGCGGCGCGTTTCACGCGCCGCGCCCCAGGTAAGATACCGACTATGCGCATCGGAATCATCGCTCCTCCGTGGTTCCCCCTGCCTCCCAAGGGCTACGGCGGCATCGAGCTCGTCGTCTCGCTTCTCACCGAGGGCCTCGTGCGCAATGGGCACAACGTGACGCTCTTCGCCAGCGGCGACTCGGTCACGCTCGCGAGACTGTCGTCCGTCTTCTCGCGCGCGCCCAGCGAGCAGATCGCCACCGGCTTTCACCTCGAGGTGCTGCACGCCCTCGAGGCCTACTCGCACGCGCGCGAGTTCGACATCATCCACGACCACGACGGGCTCGCCGCGCGGTCGATGGGCGCCCTGGTCCACCGTCTCGTGGGCACCCCGGTCGTGGCCACGTTGCACGGACCGGCCGACTCGGGCACGCTGCTCTCCCTGGGTGTGCTGCGCGAAGCGGTGCGCTTCATCGCCATCTCCGAGTACCAGCGCTCCGGGTTCCCCGACCTGCACTTCATCGGCACGATCCCCAACGGCATCGACGTCGACGGCTACCCCTTCTCGAGTGAGAAGGACTCCTACTTCCTCTTCATCGGGCGCATGTTCGCCGACAAGGGTGCGCACACTGCGTGCGAGGTCGCGCGCCGGCTCGATGCGCGGCTGATCCTCGCCGGCAAGCTGAACGAGGACGCTGAGCGGCAGTACTTCGCCGAGTACGTCGAACCCTTCCTGAACGACAAGATCTTCTACCGCGGCGAGGTCGAGCACGACGTGAAGCTGGAGCTCTACCGCCGCGCCAGGTGCACGCTCTTTCCCATCCAGTGGCCCGAGCCCTTCGGCCTGGTGATGATCGAGTCGCTGGCCGCCGGCACGCCGGTCATCGCCTTCCGACGAGGGTCGGTGCCCGAGGTGATCGAGCACGGCCGCACCGGGTTCATCGTCGAGACCGTCGACGAGATGGTCGACGCCGCCAAGCACATCGACGAGATCGACCCCGCGGAGTGTCGGCGCGCGGTCCAAGAGCGCTTCGGCATCGTCCCCTTCGTGGCGGCGCACGAGGAGGCCTACCGGCGCATGCTCGACGAAGGGCCCGAGTGGTCCACATTGAGCATGCCGGGCCCCCTCGTCTAGCGAGGACGGGACGGTCCAGCCGGTGGCTGCCCAGTCGTCGGCGCAGTCACCGAGGTCGCGCGGGCACGACCGCTCGCTGCGCCCTAGAGCGCTGTAGCGCCGTCGTGGACTCGAGCGGCGGCCGCGTCGAAGAAGGCCGACACGACGTCCGGGTCGAACTGCGACCCGGAGTTCCTGCGTAACTCCGTCAGCGCCTCCTCTGAGGGCATGGCCTTGCGGTAGGGGCGGTCGGACGTCATGGCATGGAAGGCGTCACAGGCGAGAAGCACGCGTGAGCCCAGGGGGATCTCGTCGGCGGTCAGCTGGTCGGGGTAACCGCTGCCATCCCAGCGCTCGTGCGCCGAACGGACGATGCGGGCGACGGGGCGCAGATACTCGATGCGCGAGATGATGCGCTCGCCGATCACGGTGTGCTCGGCCATCACGGCGAACTCGTCGTCCGTCAGCTTCCCCGGCTTGTTCAGGATGGTGCCGGGGACCCCGATCTTGCCGATGTCGTGGAGGACGGCAGCATACTGAAGCTGGCGCTGCTCGCCCTCGCTGAGGCCAAGGCGCCGGCCCACGGCCGTCGCCATGCTCGCGAGGCTGTCGGCGTGCTCGGCCGTGTAATGGTCCTTCGCCTCCATGGCTGCCGCGAGGGCGGTGACCGTCTGCAGGTTGATGGCGTCGAGCTTGGCGTAGACCTCAGCGTGCTGCAGCGCGACGGCGATCTGACCGGCGATCGCCCCGAGCAGGGCGAGATCACCTTCGTTGTAGAAGCCACCGTCGTTCGTTCCCAGCGCCAACGTCCCCGCTAGTCTGCCGTTGGGAGCGATCGGGGCCGCAACCAGTGTCCCGGCATCGTCGCCGTCCGCACCGCGCTTCCCGCCCAGGGCCGGCTCTCCCGTGGCGCTCACCGCGGCGGCGAGGTGATCGGCGGCCGCCTGTGCGCCGTCGGGGTCACCGTAGCTGGTAGTGGCGCTCAGACCGAAGGGTTCCTCGTTCAAGTAGAGGATCGCGAAGTCGGCCGAGAAGACTTCGGCGACCATCTCGGTAAGGCGGCGCAGCTCCGTGCGCACGTCGGGCATCTGGGCAAGCGTCTCGCCGAAGGTGTTGAGGCTGGCGATCTCGACCGACAGCCCGCGGATCTTGCCCGCCATGGTCTCGAGCTCGTGGTTGACACGCTCGGACATCGTGTTGAACGCGACCGCGACCTCGCCGATCTCGTCGTTCGTCTTCACCTCGATGTGCTGGTGCGTGTCGCCGCGCGCGATGGCGGCTGCGGCCTGCGCCAGCCGCCGCAGCGGGCGGCCGATCATCGCCGTCACCAGCGCGCCGACCGCGATCGCGACGATCAGGGCGGTGACCATCGCCAGGGCGCCGGTCGCCCGCAGTGTCGCGCCCGTGACGGCGACGTAAGAGCTCTCGACGCCGAGGCGGATCAAGCCGTGGAGCTCGCCGGCGCGGTCGCGAAGCTGCGTAAGGACGATGGTGGCAGCGCCGTCTGTGAACGGCATGCCCGGCTTGATGTTGGCCGGCAGCGTCGTGGGCACACCCATCGCCGACGAAGCGACGAGACGACCATCTGAGTAGAGGCTGATCCGGCTTGCGCCGGTGTACTCGGCGACGTTTGCGAGCAGCTCGGAATCGATGGGCCGACCGAAGACGACCGCTCCCCGTCTCGCCGAGCCTGGCGCCTTCGCCTCTACCACAGGACCGGCGCTGACGATGTAGGCATGGCCGTTGACGGTGGCGATGTCCCAACCCTTGGCCCCCTCGGTTGCGGCGGCCGCCACGATGGGCAGGTCGAACAGCGACGGAGCGCGCGCGAACTGCCCGCCTGCCGACACGATGTGGCCGTCCAGGGTGAGGACCTGGGCGCCCTTGAAGGCGGTGTGACTGGGGACCCAGAGGGTCACGTTCTTCTCTATCCACGCGACGTCGGCGTCCGCGATCGCTTTCGTGAGGAGCGTCGATTCGCCGATCGAGATGACCTGGTCCATGCCGTGGAGGCCCTCGTTACGGAGCGTCGCCATCATCGCCTGGCTGCGGTTGCTCATCTCGAGACGCTCCTGCTGCTGCAACGCCTGCGAGGTGGAGCGGAAGCTCATGAAGGCGAAGACGGCGAGTGGCACGAGGGCCACGAGCACGAAGGCGATCAGCAGCTTGCGGCGGATGGTCAGTGCCGAACGGAGTCTACGCGTCGTCATGCGGTTCGATCTCGTCGCTTCCTTTGTGGGGCGCCTGCTGACCTTATCGGCCAGAAGGCGCGATGGCTTTCGCGCTTTTTCCCTGATACGCGCGTGTGACTAGACGAATGTACTGCCCGAGTCGGTGCGCGGGCGGTCTCATCCCCGCTTGTCGGGGGACTCGAGAAGGACGGTAAGGTTCGGCCATGCCCCTGCCCTACGACGACGTCCATCTCATCGCCGACCCTCTCTACCGCTACATCCGCATCACGGTGGGCGGGGGAGCGGGCGAGACGACCGAGGCCGACATCATCGACCGGCCCTGGGTGCAGCGGCTCAAGCGCATCCACCAGCTGCAGAGCGCCTGGTGGGTCTTCCCGACGGCGGAGCACAGCCGCTTCGTGCACAGCCTGGGGACGATGCACCTCGCCGGCGAGCTCGCACGCCAGGTCTACCCGACGCTGCGCGAGGTCGAGTCGGGCGCTCCCTCACTGCCGGTCGTCGAGGAGACGCTGCGGCTTGGCCGGCCTCTTGCACGACGTCGGCCACGGTCCGTTCAGCCACTTCTTCGACGAGGAGGTCCTCTACCCGCGCTTCGGGCTCGACCACGAGCAGCTCTCGCAGCTCATCATCGTGGAGGAGCTGGGGGAGGCCGTAGAGGGTCTGCGCAGGAGCCCGAGCGGTCCGTTCGGCGCCGGGGAGGGCGTCGATCCGCGACACGTGGCGCACCTGATCCGCGCCGGCGCGACGGACGTCCCCGAAGAAGAGCCGCCGGCGCCGCGTTGGGTGGAGCTCCTGCACCGCGCGCTGTCGGGCGCCGTCACCGTCGACAACATGGACTACGTGCGCCGCGACGCCTACCAGTGCGGGGTCGCCGCCGGGCCCATCGACGTGGACCGCCTGATCTACTACACGTTCTGTACCGAGGAGGGGCTGACGTTCCACAAGCGCGCCCTGAGCTCGCTGCGCGCCTTCTTGAACGCACGCTTCTACATGTACGAGAACGTCTACTTCCACCGCATCTCGCGCGGCATCGACCTGCACCTCATGGAGATCTTCCCGGCCACGATGCGCCTTCTGCTGCCGGACGACCCGCGCTTCGACCGTTCGACGTACCAGCGACTCACCGAGTGGTGGCTCTTCGACGCCGTCGAGCGCTGGCTCGAGGAGCCGGCGGGAAGCGAGAAGCGGAGCCTCGCCGAGGAGTGGCGCGCCATCATCCACCGCGACGTGAAGTACCGCATGGTCTTCGAGCAGTCGATCGAGCGCCAGCAGCCGCTGCCGGCGATGCGCGACCTGACGCGCGAGGAGTTCGGGGCGGGGATTCGCGAGGCGCTGCCGGCGGCGCTCAAAGACCTCGTCTTCGCCGTCGACATCGCCTCGCAGGATCCCCGCCCCCTCAACCCGATGACCGGCCCCAAGCGGCTCCCGGTCTTCGACCCGGCCACGGGCCGCGTGGCCGACGAGCTGCTCAGCGGGATCCTGGAGTTCGTGCCCGCCAAGGCACATCTCTACCGCGTGTTCGCCACCGACCACACGCACGACCGCGAGCTCTCGCAGGCGGCTCGGGTCGTCCTCTCGCGGGTCGGGGAAGCCAGCCTCACCAACCTGTGACCCTCGCGACGCGGGCCGCAGAGGCTTCTGCTACCATGGAGCCGGTGGTCCGCCTCGTGGTGCCGCCGAGGTGGCACGAAAGGGGGTACCGTGACGCGCTGCGCCGTCTTCGTGTTCGCTGGACTCTCCCTGCTCGCGACGCTGCTCACGCTACCGGCTGTGGCTGCCGGCGCCGCCGTGCGGCAACGACCGGCAACGGCCGTTGCCGCCGCAACGGCGCCCGCAGCCTCGCCGGCCAAGTGGACCTACGCCATCTACGCCAACGCCGACAACGACACCGAGTACTGCTGGTCCCGCTTCACGTTGCCTGCCCTCGAAGGCCCTGCCTGCCTCGCCCGACGTCAACGTCGTCGCCATGGTCGACTGGTCGAGCGTCAAGAAGGGCGTACAGCTTCTCAAGATCTCGGGCGGCACTGTGCAGGTGGTGGCCCGCTGGCCCGACAAGGACTTCGGCCTGGGCGCCACGTTCGAGTGGTTCCTGCGGCAGGTCAGCAGCCGCTTTCCCGCCGAGCATCTTGTCGTCAGCGGATGGGATCACGGCTACGGCTGGCGCTACTTCTCTCACGACTTCACCTCGGGCCATCGCATCACGATGCCCCAGCTCCGGGCGGCCATCGTCGGCGCCGGCGTGCCGATCGACGTCCTCGCGTTCGACGCCTGTAACATGGCCGACGTGGAGGTGGCCTACGAGATGGCGCTGACCGGGCGCGTCTCCTACATGGTCGGCTCGGAGGAGACGATCGACTCCGACGGGTTCCCGTACGACGGCATGCTGGCACCGCTGCTCGCCGACCCGGCGCGAACACCCGAGCAGGTCGTGAACGACATGCTCGCCGGCTGGCAGCGCTACTACGATCCGGTGCGCTGCTTTAACCTCAACAACCTCTCGGCCATCGACCTCGCCAAGATCCTGCAGGGTCGGGCCGATCTGCGCGCCTGGATCGCGCGGCTGCGGACCGACCTGCCGCTCTACCGCGCCCGCTACGCGGTCGCGCTGCGACACAGCATCTACGCCTACGACTCGTGGCACGTCGATCTGGCCGATGTCGCGTCTCGTCTGGCTGCCGACACGGGCATCGACGACGTCGAGCTCAAGACGCTGTCGTCGACGGTGGCCGCCACAGCGCGTGGCGCCGTCGTCGGCGTGACCAACCCGGCCTACTCGCGGCGCTTCACCGGCATGACGCTGTGGTGGGGCACCGGGAGTGACTGGCGAGAGTATCGCGACGCCTACGGTCGGCAGGTGGCGTTCGGCAAGGACCTGGGTTGGGCCTCGTTCCTGCGTGCCTACAACGCGGGCGTGCGCGGGCCCACGAACGCTCCCTTCCCGCTTCTGGGCCGTACCACTTGCAGCCTCACCGATATCGCCTTCGCCGACGCGGCGCACGGGTGGGCGACCGGCTACGACGAGATCGCCAATCTGGCGGTCATCCTGCGCACCACAGACGGTGGCAAGCACTGGAGGACTTACCGCCCCGATTGGCTCTACAGCTACACGACCAGCTCCCTTGCCGTCGTCGACGGTCGGCGGGTCTGGGCGGTGGACAGCGCCGCCTACACCCCAAGCACGGACGGGTGTGACGGAAGTGCGATCCTGCGCACCTCGGACCGCGGCGCGCACTGGTCGTCGAGGATGCGCGGCGCACCCAAGTACCTTTCCGGGGTGGACTTCGTGACCCCAAGAAACGGATGGATCACCGGCGTCGACGATACTCTCCTGCACACCACCGACGGCGGCGCCCACTGGACGTCCGCCGGCACGCCTTCCAACTGCGACCTGTGGTCGGTCGACTTCATCGACGGCGGACACGGCTGGGTCGTGGGCGGCGACGCGGCGCTGATGCAGGGGGCCATCCGGCACACCGACGACGGCGTCACCTGGGTCACGCAGAAGACCGTCACGGGCTCCGTCATCTACGGGCTCGACGCCCTCGACGGGTCACGCGCCTGGGCGGTCGGCGGCGATCCGGTCGCCGGGACCGGCGTGATACTTCACACCGGCGACGGGGGCACGACCTGGGACGTGCAGTACGGCGCCGCCGATGCGCCGTGGCTGAGCGATGTCACCTTCATTGACGGATCCACGGGATGGGCGGTCGGCGCGCGTGGAACGGTGCTGCGGACGATCGACGGCGGAACGAGCTGGCAGGCGGTGGACCTGGGCACGACGGCCGACCTTACAGCCGTCTCCTTCCCCACCAGTCAGGACGGCTGGATCGTTGGCGACACGGACCGCCTCTACCACACGTCTGATGGCGGCGCGACCTGGGAGCTCGTCCGCGCCGACGTCGTCGGCCCGACGACGTCGGCGCCGGAGCCCGCCAAAGTGCGTCGGGGAGCGACCGCCGTGCTCCAGTACCGCGTCAGCGACGCGATAAGCCCGACCGCCGCCGTCGCGATCAGGATCGTGCGCTCTGGGACTGTTGTGAAGACGCTCGCGCTGGGCACGCAAACGACCGGCGTCACGCACGTCGCGAGGTTCGTCTGCCGTCTGGTGCGAGGGACGTACCGGTTCCGCGTCTCCGCTCGTGATGAGGCCGGCAACGCGCAGAGCAGGCGGGGGTCGAACACGCTGACCGTGCGCTGATCAGGCCGGGCCGTGAGCGCGGCGCTGGCGCGACGAAGGGGGAGCCATGGGAACTGGAGTGACGCTTCATCCATCGCAGCGGCGCACGATCGTCGCGCTGCGAGGACTTCACCCGAGGGTGACGAGGCTCACCCCGCGGGTGTTGGTCGTGACCGTGGCGCTGCTGCTGGCGGCCGCCCTCTCTCCCGCACGAGCCGCGGCCGAACCGGCTCCTCAGGCCAAGTGGACCGTCATGGTGTACATGTGCGGCGACAACAACCTCGAGCCGTGGATCACACACGACATCGACGCGGAGATGGCGGCGGTCGGCTCGAACGCCGACGTGCAGGTCGTCGCCCTCGCCGACCGCAGCCTCGGCCACGGCACCGATGACGGCGACTGGACCGGCACCCTGCTCTTCAACGTCGCCAAGGGCATGACGGCGACTCCCGAGAGCGCCGTCGCCGACTGGGGTGAGCGCGACATGGGCTCGCCGCAGACCCTGATCGACTTCGTCACCTGGACGCGCGCGAACTATCCTGCCGACCGGTACGCCCTCATCTTCTGGGACCACGGCTGGGGCTGGTGGCCGGGCGAGACCATGGTCGACGAGACCAGCGGAGACACCCTCGACATGGATGAGATCCGCCGCGCCATGGACGCAGCGGGGGGCGTCAACATGGTCGGTTTGGAGACCTGCCTGGGGCAGATGATCGAGGTCGATGCGGAGTTTCGCGGCTTCGCCCGCGCCATCGCGGCCTCCGAGGACTCCACCGGCTACACGACCTTCGACTACCGTCAGATTCTCAGTGCGCTCCAGGCCACCCCGACGATGACGGCGGCAGAGCTCGCCGTCGTCGCGGCGAGGAGCATGAAGACCGGCCACGACAAGTGGACGCTGACGGCGTCGGCGGTCGCACTGAACAGAAGCTGGGACTCGCTCGCGAGCGCCGTTAGCGACCTGGCGTGGGATCTCGCCTACGGGCTGCCGAAGTACCACAAGGCCTACGCCGTCGCTCGCCGTCACGCGGCCATGCCGCCCCAGAGCTACCCTGAAGTGAGGGACCTGTACGACGTCGCCCGGGAGCTGAGGTCGCACGTCGGGTCGGCACTGATCAAGAGAGACTGCACGAGGGTGCTCGTGTCGCTGCGCAAGGTCGTCCTCTACGAGTGGAGCACCCCGGCGGAGGGTGACCTGCACGGTATCAGCATCTTCTGGCCCAGCGCGCCCGCGCCGCCGCGCCCGGGCTCCAGCTTCTCGCAATGGGTCGGCTTTCCCTACTACTGTTCCCAGCTCACGTTCACGCGGATGACGTACTGGGGCGACTTCCTGACCGCCTGGGGGGCGAGATGAACCGTCGCGCAAGGATCGTCGTAGTCGCCGTCGTTGCCGCGTGCCTGGTCGCGGGGCTTCAGCTCGTGGCGGAGGGAGCCGCGTTTGCCCGTCCATCAGTCGGCCCATCGACCGCCGTCCGGTCACCGTCGGCCGGCGGATGGAGTACGGCCTTCGTGCGCGTGAACCAGGTCGGGTATCCCTCGGGCGCGCCCAAACGCGCCTACCTCATGTCGACCTCTGCCACCGCCGGCGCGACCTTCGTCGTGGTCGACGGCGCGGGCGCGATCGCCTACTCGGGCACGGCGGGCGCGAACCTCGGCCGGTGGAACGCGAAGTACCCCAACGTCTTCCCTCTCGATCTCTCGTCGGTGACCGCGCCGGGCGTCTACAAGATCGTCGTGCTCTGGCCCGCGACGGCGGTCTCGCCCAGGTTCACGATCGACAGTGGCACGAACGTCTACTCGGGCGCGCTGGCGAACACGTTGCGCTTCTACCAGGTGCAGCGCGACGGCGCCGACTTCGTCCGCTCGGCGTTGCGCAACGCCGCGGCCCACTTGAACGACCGCCACGCGATGACGTACGCGACGCCGAAGGTCGACGCCGACGGCGTCTTCCGCGGCGACCTGAAGGCTCTCGGCGTGCGCCGCAACGCGTCGGGCGGCTGGTGGGACGCGGGCGACTATCTCAAGTTCGTCCACGCGACCAGCTACACGGAGTCGGTGCTGCTCTGCGGTGTGCGTGACTTCCCGGCTCAGATGGGCGCCGCTTCGGGCACGTCCGACTTCACGGCCGAGGCGAGGTTCGGTGCCGACTGGCTGCTGCGCATGTGGGACGACAAGACGAAGACGCTCTACTACCAGGTCGGCATCGGCAGCGGCAACGACAAGACCGCCGGCGATCACGACATCTGGCGCCTGCCGCAGAAAGACGACACCTACCGCAAGGGCGATCCGCTCTACCGCTACATCCGCCATCGGCCGGTGTTCCGCGCGGGGCCGCCGGGATCGAAGATCAGCCCCAACCTGGCCGGACGCGACGCCGCGGCTCTGGCCGAGGCCTACCAGGTGTTCAAAGCGAGCGACCCGGCTTTCGCCGGCAAATGCCTGCTGGCCGCGCAGCACATCTACGACCTGGCGAACACGAACCCGCGGCGACTCACGACGGCGATCCCCTACGAGTACTACCCGGAGACCGAGTGGCGCGACGACCTCGAGCTGGGCGCCACCGAGCTGTACCTGGCCGTCGCGGCCGGCGGTCTCCCCGCGGGAGTGCCGCACACCGACCCAGCCTTCTATCTCTCCGAGGCGGCGCACTGGGCGCGCGCCTACATCGACGGGCCCGAACGACGCCGCCGACACGCTGAACCTGTACGACGTCTCCGGGCTGGCCCACTTCGAGCTCTATCGGGCGATCACGCAGGCTGGGGACCCGGCGGGTCTCGAGGTGACGAAGGCCGATCTGCTCGCGGACCTCAAGAAGCAGCTCGACAAGGCGGTCGCGCAAGCCGGGACCGATCCGTTCCAGTTCGGCTTCGCCTGGAACCAGTGGGACACGACCACGCACGGGGCCGGCCTGGCCGTCATGGCGAGCGAGTACGACCAGCTCACCGGCACGACGGACTACGCCGAGTGGAGCAGCCGCTGGCTGGCGAACATCCTCGGGGCCAACGCGTGGGGGTCGTCCTTCATCGTCGGCGATGGGACCAGGTTCCCTCGCCGCCTCCAGCATCAGGTCGCGAACCTGAAGGGGACGCTCAATGGCAAACCTCCGGTGCTGCTGGGGGCGTGCGTGGAAGGGCCCAACAGCGACCAGGACAGCGGCGCCATGCCCAACATGCGGCTGGGTCCGCGCGCCGACTTCTTCAAGCAGTTCAACGGGCACGGCGCGAAGTGGCGCGACGCGGTGCAGAACTACCCCAACACCGAGCCGGCCATCGACCTGACCGCGCCGAGCGCGCTCGCCTTCGCGCGCATGATGGCGGGTCTGTACTGATGGCGAGGCGGCGGGGGCCCCGGGACGGGGCCCCCGCCGCCTCGCCGCGGTCCTCTCCCAGCCACCCGGTGACGGTCTCGCGGTGGCTGCAGCCGTGCCGCGACCGCTCTCGGCACGGTTTCGAGGTGGTAGAGTGCGCGCGACGGCGGCAAGGAGGAGTCGGTGGGGGCGGTTGCTCTTGCGCGGGTGCGGCGCTACGACATCGACTGGCTGCGCATCGCCGCCGTCCTGCTGCTGATCCCCTTCCACACGGCGCGCGTGTTCAACGTCGGCGAGGAGTTCTACGCGAAGAACGACCCGATGAGCACCGCGCTGCAGCATTTCATCTACTTCGTCTACCCGTGGCACATGAGCCTGCTCTTCTTCCTCGCCGGCGCCGCGTCGTGGTTCGCCCTCGGTTTTCGTAGCAGCGGCCGATACGCGAGCGAGAGGCTGAAGCGCCTCATGGTGCCGTTCCTCTTCGGCCTGCTCGTCATCGTCCCGCCGCAGGCCTACATCGGCATGCTCACCAACAGCGCGGCGGATCGCTCGTGGTGGAGCCAGTACGCGTACTACTGGACGAACTGGAGCGATCCCCAAAGCTACGCCGGGCCGTGGACGCCCGGGCACCTCTGGTTCATCCTCTTCCTCTTCGTCTACTCGCTCCTGGCTCTGGGGATCTTCCTGTGGCTGCGCCGCGGCGGTCACCGGCTCATCGACTGGTTCGCGCGCGCCTGCCGCTTCCGCGGCATGGTCATACTGCTGCCCGCCATTCCTCTGCTCATTGAGAAGTCGGTGAACCCGATGGACGACCTCAGCGGACAGACGCCCGTCGGCTTCTTCCTGCTTTTCGTGCTGGGCTTCGTCATGGTCGCCGACGAGCGCATCGTGGCGGCCGTAGACCGGCATTGGCGCTGGGTGCTGCCGCTGGGCATCGCCTTCATGGCCGTGCGCGCCGGGCTCTGGCCGCACACCGACGAGTGGCCCGACCCGAGCTGGCAGGACACGCTCGTCAACTGGTTGATGTACGTGTTCGGCGTCTGGATGATGATCGTCGGCCTGCTGGGGCTGTGCCACCGCTACGTCAACCGCGCGAATCGGGTGTACCGCTACGCGACCGAGGCCGCCTACCCCTTCTACATCCTGCACCAGACGGTGATCGTGCTCCTGGCCTACCTCGTCGTGCAGTGGGGCGTCGGCATCCCGGCAAAGTACACGATCATCGCCGTTGCGTCGTTCTGCCTGACGCTGGCCATCTACGAGGTCGCCGTGCGGCGCTGGGGCCCGTGCGCTTCCTCTTCGGCATGAAGCCGAAGAGGAAGCGCACGGTGGAGGCCGTGCCGGCAGAGCGCGTCGCCGAGCCGGCGGCGCGCTAGCCTGGCGCCTTCGGATGTCGGCGGCGCGGTAGCCGGCGCACTCGACTGCAGTCGGCGGCGCGCCGGCCGGGCGCACTCGACCCCGCGCCGGCGGCGCCAGTTCGCCGTGCTGCGCGTGCCGTGTTTCGCGTGCGCGCGTCGACCCGTCGCTTTTCTTAACACGCCCCATCGGCTTCGAGGCGCAAGCGAACGGGCACAAGGGCAATAGCATGACTGCTACGCCTCCCGCCGACCTGGCCCTCGACGCCCGCCGCGAGATGCCGCGCGAGGCCTGCCGCATCGTCGATGCGGCACGCGCGCGCGGCATCGCGCTGCGTCTCCTGGGCGGCCTCGCCGTGCGCGCACACTGCAGCGAGATGGCCTTCTGCGACCGCGACTACGCCGATCTCGACATGGTCGGACGACGCCGGCAGATCAGGGAGATCGCGGAACTGTTCGTCGATCTCGGCTACGGGGAGAACCCGCGCGCCCGGATGAGCACACGCGGACGCCAGCTCCAGTTCACCCGCGCTTGCGAACACGCCGACGCCGGTCTCGGTGTCTCGGTGCATCCCGACGACCACGTCGACGTCTTCCTCGACGTCTTCAAAATGGATCACGAGCTCGACCTGGGAGACCGCTTCGAGCTCGCGGACGAGTACACGTTGCCGGCTAACGACCTGCTGCTCACCAAGCTGCAGATCCACAAGACGAACGAGAAGGACCAGCGCGACATCCTCACGTTGCTCAAAGACATGGAGCTGGGGGAGGACGTCCAGCAGGACAGGGCCGCGGACGTGATCGACGTGCTCTCCCTCGCCGGGCAGTGCGCTTCAGATTGGGGCCTGTACTACGACGTCGTGACGAACCTGGAGCGAACACGGGTCGCGCTCGATCGCTACGAGCTGGCCGCGGAGGAGCGTACGCGCCTGCGCGCGGCCCTCGACCGGCTCGGTCGGGCCATCGACGAGGCGCCCAAGTCGAGGGCCTGGCGCAGGCGCGCCAAGGTCGGCACGCGCAGGCCTTGGTACAACGAGGTCGAGGACCAGGACGAGGAGTAAGGCTCGGAGCTGCGGGCCCCGACTCTGACGGCCCGCGCGTGACGAGCCTCAGCCGGACGATGGGCGCGCGATCCTCTCTGCGGCGGCTCGCTGTTCGCGCTCCACCTCGTCGCGTACACAGCAACCCACGACGTGGTCGTTGACCATCCCGTAGGCCTGCATGCCGGCGTAGAGCGTCGTCGGCCCGAGGAAGCGGAAGCCACGCCGGCGTAGCTCTCGAGCGAGGGCCTCGGCCTCAGGCGTCTTCGCCACGTAGTCGGCCATGCGCCTGATGGGCTCCTGCCGTTCGGGGCGGTACGACCAGAGGAAGGCCGCCAGCGAACCGTGCTCCTCGACGAGCTCCAGGGCGAGGCGCGCGTTGCGCACGGCGGCCTCGATCTTGCGCCGGTTGCGCACGATGCCGGCATCGGCGAGGAGCCGCTGCACGTCGTCCTCGCCGTAGCCGGCCACCGTGGCGATGTCGAAGCCGGAGAACGCCACGCGGAAGGCTTCACGCTTGCGCAGGATGGTCAACCACGAGAGGCCGGACTGGAACCCCTCCAGGCACAGCCGCTCGAAGAGCTCGTTGTCGTCGAGCAGCGGACGGCCCCACTCCTGGTCGTGGTAGGGCGTATAGTCCGCGGAGCCGACGGCCCAGAAACAGCGCAGTCGGCCGTCGGCCCCGCGCGCCAGAGCATCCGAGGTGGTCGCGTTCACATTGGGAGCCTAGCAGCCGGCGGACGTCGTTGCGCGTCGGTTACTCGCCGGCAGAGCCAGCCACGGCCGGGACGCCGCTCGCACGCTCGGCCGCTTGGCTCCGCGGCGCTCAGGCGGTCCGATAGACCACCTCAAACCGATTGCCGCTGGGATCCCGGAAGAAGAACGCGTAGTAGCTCGGGTCGTATTCGGGACACTCGCGCGGCCCGCTCTCGACCTGCGCGCCGGCGGCGCGGGCGATCGCCGCCACCCTGTCGACCTCGTCGCGGCTCTCGGCCCAGAAGGCGATCCTGTTCTCGTTGGGCACGTGGCCGCGGTCTTCGGTGATAGCGAAGTACGCGGCCGAGGGCAGGCTGCCCTCGGCCGCCCAGCCCTTCCACGTCTCGCCGTGGTACACGTGCACGAACCCCAAAGCTGGGAGCAGGGCGGCGTAGAAGGGCAGGGCCTCCTCCATGTCGCCGACACGCAGATCGATGTGGCCGAAGCGGTTCATCCCGGGCCCTCCCTTGTGGCCGACCTCGTCTTTCGCCGGTGCGGGGAGCAGTCTACCTGAGGCGCTATACTGGGCCTCCGTGGGCCGCTAGCTCAGATGGGAGAGCGCCGCCTTTGCACGGCGGAGGTCAGGGGTTCGACTCCCCTGCGGTCCACCACCTCGCTTACGCTCGTTTGCAGCGGGGTATAGCGAACGCCCCGCGTGTGAACACCGTGGCGGGGTTCAGTGGCAGGATGACGAGGTCGCGGACGCGGGGCGGCGGGAGGTCGTGCTGCCGGCGGGGCGCGCTACGGTCGTCCGACCGTTCTTCGCGTCGTATGCGACGACATGACATCGGCGCCGGATCCCCGAGACTCCGCCGGCCGGACGGCGCACCCGGCGTTCAGTCCGAGCTCTGCTCCCGGCGCGACGACGATGACGATGTTGCCCAGCTTCTGCTCCGTCTCGGCGTACCGGTGGGCCTCGGCCATCTGGTCGAGGGGGTACTGGCGGTCGATGATGGGTCGGAGCTTCCCGGCCTCGACGAGCTCCGTGACGGCGCGCAGGTGCTCGCCCGTGCCGGTGCCCGAGCTGAAGACCATCTTCTTGTCGCCGGTCAGCGAGGTCCAGAGCCCGCGGATGAACTGGGACGTGTGCGGATTGGCCACCACGTACCGCCCGCGGGGACGCAGCAGGCGGACGACGCGGCCGAAGGGCGCCCGGCCGACGACGTCGAAGACGATGTCGAAGTTCCCCGCGCCGTCCGTGAAGTCCCGTTCGGTATAGTCGATGACCTGGTCAGCGCCGATCTCGCGGAGCATCTCGAGCTTGCCGGTGCTGTCGACGGCGACCACCTCGGCGCCGGCATGCTTCGCCAGTTGGACCGCGTAGGTTCCGAAGCTCCCGCCGGCGCCGATGATGAGGACCCTCTGCCCGGCGCCGATGCCGCCCTTGCGCAAGAAGCGAAACGCCTCCGTCGCGCCGTAGGGGACGGCGGCGGCCTCGGCGTAGCTCATGGCCGCCGGCATGGGGGCCACGACGCTGCCGGCGCGGCGTCCGCCCACACGGACGTACTCGGCGTACGCCCCGAGTCCGATCCCGGTCGTGCCGTAGACGCGGTCTCCGGGCGCGAAGGAGGTCGCCCCGTCACCGAGCGACTCCACCTCGCCGGCGAACTCCTGGCCCAGGATGCGGACCCGGGGCCTCACGACGCCGAACGCCAGACGGAGGGGGAGCCAGATCCACGCAGGGAACTCGAACCGGCGGATCTCGCAGTCCGCCCTGGAGACCGTCGTGGCGCGGATGCGGACGAGCACCTCGCCGTCCTTCGGGCGCGGCTTCTCGACCTCCTCGAGCTTGAGGACGTCCGGGCCGCCGTAGGCTGTGCAGACGATCGCCTTCATGAATACCTCGCAGTCCCTCGCAGTCGCGTGCGCCCTGTCGGGGCCATTCTCTCGCACCTTCTGCCCTGACGCCCCGGAGTCTTGCCGAGGCCGGCGGCACGCGGGAAGGCGGCGGCTACATGGTGCGGCCTGTTCCTGACCAGGCATTCCCGACGTGAGGAGTTCGAGCAGGACGACAGTCCACGGGCGGAGCGGGGAATGGCAACTCATCGAGAGGCGATCAGCCGCACGACCTCTTCACGAAGGTTCGAGAGTTGTCCCCTTAGGTCCACCAGCCTGCTTACGCTCAGACGCAGGCGTTTCTCGCTCTCCATCTACCGCACCTGACCCTTGGGAGGCCCTGTTCGCATCCGGTCGGCGAGACCGAAGCGAGGGCGAATCTGATCTTGTCCCCTTCTGGAGCTTCGTTCCGCCCCGGGGCGGTGACCGCATCGAGCGCTAACCCCTTCGTCTACGTCGCTGACCAATCTCACGTCAAGGAGGAGTTGCAGCCCTACGACTGGTAGCGCGACCTTGTGGTACGCGGTGCGCGAGAGCATGGGCTGCCCGTAGTCAGACCAGTGGAGACCTCGGCTGCCAATTCCTTGAGCCCAGTGCTTGCAGGCCGTTTGCTGGACAGGTCTCTTGACCCACTGCACAAAGCTGGCTATGAACGACCCACGGCGAACGAAGGGGGAGGCGGAGACGGCAGCTCGACCCTGGTGGCGCGGGCCGCGGGACGGGGCATGGCGGTTCACGCAGGCCGCGGCGGCAGGCGGCCTCACCCGCATGGCCGCCGCCCTCACCTACTACCTTGTGCTCGCCATCTTCCCGGCGCTGCTCATCGTCGCCGGCCTGCTCGGCGCGGTCGGTCTCTCGCCGCAGAGCGTCGCTGCCCTGCTTGACGCCGTCGCCGCGGTGGGCCCGGACTGGGCCGTGGGCTTCGTGCAGGGCACCCTCTCCAGCGTGCTCTCGGCCCGCGGCACGTCCCTCGCGCTCGGCGCCGGCGTGCTGCTCGCGCTGTGGACCGCCTCCAGCTACGTGTCGGCCTTCCTCTGGGCGGCGCAGCAGATGGAGGGCCGGCAGCCGCGATCCTTCCTGCGGGAGCTGCCCGTGCGCTTGGGCCTCGCGCTGCTCCTGCTTCTCCTGCTGGCCGCGTGCGCGGCGGCGATCGTGGTGGCGGGGCCGTTCGCCAAGTGGCTCGGCGATTTGCTGGGCCTAGGCGACGCCGTGCTCACGGCCTGGTCGTGGCTGAAGTGGCCCTTCCTCTTCGGCGTCGCCTTGCTCGTGCTGCTGCTCCTGTATCGCGCTGCAGCACAACACGGGACTCGCTGGCGGAGCCAGATCGCGGGCGCGGCCGCCGGCGTGGTCATCGTGCTCGTCGTCTCGGCGGGCTTCAGCGTGTACCTGAGCCATTTCGCCTCCTACAACAAGGTCTACGGAGCCCTCGCCACCGGCATCGCCTTCCTCGTGTGGGCGTGGCTTGTCAACGCTGCCGTGCTGCTGGGTTTCCTGGCGATGGCCACTTGGGAGCAAGGCGCGAGAACGAAGCGGGATGGCGCGTCGAACGCCGAGCAGGAAGCCGACCACTGACGCCACCACAAGGGAGCCGTCTGTGAACATCCGCAGGTTGCGACACTTCCCGCAACCCGTCTGCAACCAGACTCAGCGGCAGTAGCTAACGCCTTCGCTCACCAGGTAGCCTTCGGACGCGAGGAGGCCTTCCGTTGCCTTCCCGCGCCTCTCACCCGCGAGACGGCCCAGGGTGCTTCTCGATATCTCAGAGCGCTTCGGAGATACCCTCCGTGGGCTAGAGAAGGCCTGTCTTGGGCCAGATCATGACCAGCCTCTCGCCGATCGGCTCAAGGGTTTGCGTTTGCAGGCTGTTTGCAGACGGGTGACCGAGCCTACGTCGCGGCCGCATTCCCACGCTTGCTGCGGCGCCCCCCAGCTCCCTCTGACCTACGCCCCCCCAAGGCGGCGCCGGTTTCCCAAGCTGGACGGTTGCCGAGCTGGGCGAGATGGTGAACCAAGCCGGGCACGGTGCTCGTGATATCGTCCTCGTGCCCCAACGGGCTCTCGAAGGGGGAAACCAGTGCTACGACACGCTCTCGTCTGTCTCTTCTCTGCGCCGGCGTTCGATGCTGCGGCCTACGCCGACGGCGGCAGGACTCGGTCAGCCGGCAGCAGGCCGTGACCCCCGCCACGTAGGCTCAGAGCGTGATGGACGTCGTAGAGCGCTACCTCCTCCTCTCGCTGCGCCTCGGGCGCCACATCGACGGCTTCGTCGACTTCTACTACGGCCCGCCCGAACTTGCCGAGCGGGTCGTGGGCGAGGAGCCGGCCGCGCCGGGGACACTCGCCGACGAGGCGCGGGAGCTCGTCCGCTCCCTCGGCGACCTCGGCGACTCGCAGCGCGAGCGCTGGCTCGCGGCGCAGCTGGAGGGCCTTGCCGCCGTCACCGAGCGGCTCGACGGTAGGCCAATGTCGTACGCGGAGGAGGTGCGCCGTTGCTACGGCATCGATCTCGACCCCGCGTCCGAGGACGAGCTTGCGGCGGCGCACCGGCGTCTCGACGAGCTGCTCCCGGGCCCGGGCCCCCTGGGCGAGCGCTTCCGCGCGTGGCGCCGAGAGCGCGAGCTGCCGCCAGACGCCGTCCTCCCGGCGATGGAGGCACTGACGACGGAGCTGCGCCGGCGCACCAACGCGCTCTTCGGCCTGCCGGAGGGCGAGGCGGCCGAGATGGAGCTCGTCTCGAACGAGCCCTGGGACGCGTTCAACTACTACCTGGGCGGCAGGCGCAGCCGGATCGCCCTCAACACCGACCTCCCCTTGCGGGCGGAGGTACTGCCCATCGTCGTGGCCCATGAGATCTACCCGGGCCACCACACGGAGAACGCGCTCAAGGAGGCCCTGCTCGTCGACGGTCGCGGGCACCTCGAGCAGGCGATCGCCCCGGTGGGGACGCCGCAATCGCTTGTCGCGGAGGGGATCGCGACCACGGCGCTGGACATCCTCGGCGAGGAGGCGGAGGTCGCGTGCGCGCAAATCCTCGCCGGCTTGGGCGCCGGCTACGACGTAGAGCTGGTGCGCGCGGTTCGCGAGGCCGAGCAGCCGATGTGGCGCGTCGACGACTGCGCCGCGCACATGATCCACGTGCAGGGCCGCGATCTCGACGACGCGCGCGCGTTCGTGAGCCGCTGGTCGCTGCGCCCGCCGGACGAGGTAGAGAAGACGATCGAGTTCGTCACCCACCCGACCTGGCGCGCGTACGTCGTCGTGTACGAGACGGGGCGGCGGCTCGTCGAGGCGTGGACGGCGGCTGACCCTGCGCGCTACCGGCGACTGCTGACCGAACAGCTGACCACCACGGATCTGCAATAGGCGCACACGGTCGCGTCAAGAGGAGGCCAGGGAGTGCTGACCTCCGCCCCCCAACGGCGGCGCACGACGACCCCAGCCTCAGCGGCGCTGGGCCGCATGCTAGACGGACACGGCAGCCGTGATTACGTCCAGTTCGCGCACTTGATCGGCTGAAAGCAGCGGCCCACGCTCGTCGGCGAGTGCAAGAACCTCGCGCACCCGTTCGCACGCCACGTCGTACTCGGTGCGTCCTACCTCCTGCCATTTCTCGTAGGACAATCGCGAGGCAATCGAGGGGAGGAACTGCTCCCCGGCACGAACGCGGCGCCTGGTTTCCTTCTCGCGCAGGTAGTCGCCGCTGAAGCCGACCCGCTCGATCATGTCGGCCATGATCGTCTCTGGCGTGATCTCAACCTCGCCCAAGATGCGCTTGATCATCTGGGCTATCTCGTTGTCGATGATGATTTGCGGCAGAGACAAGACACCGGCGCCGTTCAGTAGCCCTATCCCTCCTGTCATGAGGTCTGCGCCACTCGACGCGACTACCAAGCCCTTCAACGCCTTCTCGAAGCCCGCTTGAACTCCCGCGTACTTTGCATCGGTGGCGAGGGCTGGTGCCAGGGCTGGGACCCCCAGGTAGTGCGAGACCTCAACACAGGCCGCAGATATCTGCCCCGCCTCCAGAGCAGCAAATGCGAAGGTCGTTGTACGCATGTCGAGGACCCCGGCGCAGGCTCCCATCATCAGAGGCGCTCCGGGACAGCTCAACTGCACGGCAGTCGCCGCACCGAGGAACTCGGCGATGTTCATGACGACTGCCCCCGCGACGGTGATCGGCGCCGTGCCTCCGGTGGTTGGCATCGACAGGATGTTCACCGGGAACCCGTGCACAGCCATCTCGATGCAGGCATCGAGCGCCGGGCCGTGCGCCTGCATCGGCGACGCAGTGGTGGTGATGAAGCTGACGCGTGGGCGGTGCCGCCGGCTCTCGAGATCGCCGCCGACCACTTCGGTCATCCGAAGGATGGGATCTACCTGTGACAGGTCCTCTATCTGTACCTGTACATGCTTGCCTGTTGAAGCCAGCGTTGCGGCGATCTCCACCACAATGCGGCCCTGGGGCGGACAGTCGTTGCCCGCCACAATCGGCCAGATGATGTCGACCGCTGACATCGAGTCGAGGACAGTTGTCGCTTTGCGGAGATCCTCGACCGTCGTCGACCGGTACGCCCCAGTTTCGAAGTCAATGGTCCTACTGGCTTGACCGGAGTTGAGAAAGTGGATGCTTCCGTCTAGGACACAATCGCGGTCCGGCGTCGCGCCGCCTAAGACATAGCTGTGGGGCATCGTGGCCAGGGCACACTCAACGAGGCGTCGGGGAATCCGGGCAGTCCCTGTTTCACGATCGACAGCTGCGCCGGCGTTCGCCAGCGTCTCCAGCGCCCTTCCCGGCCCGAACCGCATCCCCATGTGCTCAAGCAGGCTGACCGCCTCTTCGTAGACTAGTGCTCGCTCCTCTTTCGTCGTCCACCCGACGCGTGCTCTCACCGCCAGCCTCCCATTCCGAAGCTATCGATCACTGTTGGTCGAAGACTCTCGGACAGCCACTGCACGATGTGCAACCGGCGCGACCCTCCTTCTTGCTCCTGAGATCGTCGGTGATGTGACGAGTCGAACGCTGTCGCGAGGATCAGTGTTCCCTTAGGCCTCTTCCTCTGGGCGCCGACGCCGTCGCAGCATCACCACGGTCACGCCGGCAATCACCGCCGCCACCGCAATGCCCCAGATCCACGTCAATGACTTGCCCCCCTCGGCAACGGCCTTCGGCGCCACATCCAAATAGGATTTCTGGGTGTCCTGTGTCATCACAACTGGACCCTTGCCGTTGAGGGTGCGCAGCCACCCGGTCCACTTCTCCGTGTTGTACGCCTGCAGCAGCGTCGGGTACGCGATCACGGACTCGGGGCAGTTCTCGTACATGACCTTCTGCGCCTCCATCACGAACTGGGCGCGCTTGTCTTTGTCGAGCTCCTGGGCTTGCAGCTCGTAGAGGCGGTCGAACTTCGCGTTCGACCAGCAGGGCTCGTTCCAGTTCTCGATCTGGCTTGTCGTGAAGGCGTTCAGCGTCTGGCCGGGGTCGTCGTAGCCGTACCAGGTCCAGAAGTACATGTCGAAGTCGGGGGCGTATGTGTCGCCCTTGTAGTTCCAGATGCGATCGGTCAGGAAGCCCTCGTCCACGACCTCGTATCGGATGTCGAGGCCGATGTCGCGAAACCAGCCGGTGATGAGCTTGCCCGCGGCCTGCTCCTGGGTCGACGCGGTGAGGGCCCACATCCGAAGCCTGATCGGTTTCCCCTTGTACTCGCGTAGGCCATCGCCGTTCGTGTCGGTGTAGCCGGCCTCATCGAGCAGGCTCTTGGCCTTCTCGGGGTCGAAGGTGCGCAGCACGCCGGCCGGCGGCTGCCAGTGGTAGTCGGGGTTGGTCCAGCAGTCCGGCGTCAAGACAGTAGTGCCCGGGATCGCCCTGCCGTTGTAGGCGATCGAGACCAGTTGGTCGCGGTCGATTGCGTAGTCTAGTGCGACGCGAAACTTGGGGTCGCGCAGTGCGGGGTGCCCAAGTGAGGCGGCGCGTGCGTAGCCGTTGTAGTCCAGGTAGTCCCAGTTGAAGAGGAGGTAGGAGATGGCGTTGATGCCGGGTGTGTTCTTGAGCCTCGCGAAGTCGCCCACCGTGATCTGGTGCGCCGCGTCGATCCGGCCGGCCTTGAGATCCATGACCATCGTGCTCGGGTTCCTGTAGTAGATGAGCATGAGTTCGTCCACGGCCGGTGCGCCCAGAAAGTAGTCCTTGTTGGCCTCCATGCGAACGTACTCGCCGCGCTTCCACTCCACGACCTGGAACGGGCCGCTCCCGATCACGGGCGGGTCGTTTCTGAACGTCGTCGCCGCTGCCTTGGGCGGGATCTTGCTCCAGATGTGCTTCGGCAGGATGGGTATCCAGAGGCGGAGGATGTTCGCCTTGGGCTTGTCTGTGATCATCTTGACCGTGTAGTCGTCGACTTTGACCGCTTTGACGATGCCTTTCGCCGGCCCCGAGTAGGCGGGCATCTCGTTGTCGATGATGTAGTTGTAGGTGAAGACCACGTCGTCGGCTGTTAGAGGCACGCCGTCCTGCCACTTGATGTTCTTGTGAAGGTGAAAGGTCCAGGTCTTGCCGTCGGCCGAGGACTCCCAGCTCTCGGCGATGCCGTCGGGTCCGGGACCACAGTCCTGCGGGCGGTGCTCCACCAGGAAGTCGTAGTTCTGCACGAACACCTCGTAGACCGGCAGCGCGTAGCCGATGAACGGATTGAGGTTGTCTACGTCTTCGAACGCATACCCGATGCGAAGGACGACCTTGTTGCCGCTCGCAGGCGAAGCGCTCGGGCTGGCTGCGAAGATGACGTGAGTCCCCGCAAGCACGAGCAGGGCCACGACGATGAAGGCCAAGCCGATCCAGGCTAGCCGTCGCTTCCCGGGCGACGGCTTGGTGCTGTCGAACGACGTTTCCATGAGCGAACCCCCTAACAGATGACAGGCAGAGTGATGCACGACGCCCTTGTTGCGTCGTGGCAGACGGTCTGTCGCGCCGGCCGGAGCTGGGCGTCCATTCCGAAGTCGTGCCCGGTGTTGGGGTTGCGATCGTAGCGGTCGAAGTTGCTGCTCGAGATCTCCAACCGCAGGCGGTGTCCGGCCTTGAAGAGATAGCCCGTCGCCGTGAGGTCTACCGCGAACTCGTAGATGCGGCCGGGATCGATCAGCGTCGGTGAGGTGTCCGATTCGCGGAAACGCGCCCGTCTGATGCCCTCCTGGACGAGCTGCGAGTAGCCATCGGGCCAGACGTCGACCAGGGCGGCGGTGAAGTCCGTGTCGGGGGCGCTCGAGGACGCCCACAGGGTCACCGACAGCGGCCCCACCACCTCGAGATCTGAGGAGAGGGGTGGTGAGGTGTAGACGAGGACATCTGGTCGATCTTCGACGGGGCGGCGGTCTTGCATGTGGCGCGCGACCTCCCACGGATTCTTGCCGGCCCAGTAGTCGACTGGCCTGGCGGGGTCGTAGACGAAACCATCCGCCGGCTCGTCGCCGGGCGGTTCCGGCGAGAGCTCTCCGTCACCACGAAGGCTCATCGCGTTGCCGGCGCTGTGGAGGTAGTACTGGACGAACACGGTGCCCGGCAGGGGGAATACGTCGCCTTCGCGCCACCGGTTGGCTCCCACGACGAAGAGGCGCACGCGCTTCGTGTCGGCGAAGCCGGTCTCCGCCCCGCGCAGCCAGTGGTCGAAGAACTCCTGTACGCGGTCGTAGGTGAATCCATGCCCCTCTACCTTGATCCTGCCAATGCGGCCGGTACGGTCTGGTGTCGTCTCGTGGTCGTTGGGGCTGATGACGAGCCACTGGTTGGCGCGGGCCTCTTCGTTTCGGCAGCGTTGCTGAACGTCCCGCCATCCCCAGAGCACGCCGCGCAGCAGGACGTCGTACCAGCCACTCCAGTGCAGAACGGGGATATCGAGCGTCTCGCTCGCGTCCGTCAAGTCGAGGGCATCCCAGAATCCTCCTCTGGTGGGGTTGCGAATCGCGTCGGCGAACAGCTTGCCCGGCAACCCGGCAGCTTCGGCCAGCGAGACCAGCGGGAGATGCGATGTGTCAATGCGGTACTTGTTCGAGGTGCGGCGACCGGCTTCTTCGGCGAACCACACTCCCTCGGATGAGAGACAGAAGGCACCGCCCTCGTAGACGTTGTCGTACTCGTCCAAGGCTATGTCGCCGGGAGCGATGCACGTCAGCCCAGGGTGGTGAGATCTCGCTGCAGCCCACGAAGTATGGCCGTAGTATGACTCCCCTGTCACGCCGATCTTGCCGTCACACCAAGGCTGGTGCGTGATCCACTCAATGGTGTCGTAGCCATCGTCCGTCTCGCGGCGGAAGGCCTCGAACTCGCCTTCCGAAAGGAACTTGCCACGTACATCTTGGACAATGCACACGTAGCCCTTGCGTGCCCAGAACCTGCCGTGCGCGGGCATTCTGCAGTACGGCTCACCCTTTCCGTACGGCAGACGGACGACCACGACCGGTAGGGCCGCGGGACGGTTTTCCGCCTCGGGCTGATAGATGTCGGCGAACAGCCTCACGCCGTCCCGCATCGGAACCGCGACGTTCTTGGAGACGCTCACGCGAGAGTAGACATCCGGGGTCTCGGTCGGCAACTCGTCGAACGGCAAGGCGATGTGCTTCCTGAGGCCGGTGCGCCCCCGCGCCATCAGCCACTTGAGGTCAGCTCTCACGTGGCTCATGCGCCCTCCCTCCGGCTCCTCTTCGCTTCTCTGGTTCCATGCCAGCCCCCGCCCCCAGCAAGGCTGGCCGTGGAGAAACTCGCTCCCTAGGACGACCTGACAGTGTCCTCAAACCAATCGAGCACGCGAAGGAACTGCGCGCACGAGCAATCATCCGCGAGCACGTTCAGTGGCACGGACGGGCGTAGATCGATAACGGAGTCGGGGAGGGCAAAGTGCCTCACCCCGTTCAGACGCTCGAGCGCTTCGAGCCTACGGGACCTCTCGTAGAAGAGCGGCGAGTTGCTCAGCTGACGGAAGAGAAGGACCACGGTTCCATCGGTTCGGACGCTGGCCAGCTGGTGGGAGAAGCCGCCATTGGGGATCGTTGGAGAGAACGAGCCACACTGCCGCCCCGTACCCCAGCTCACGGTGGCACCGCGAGCCAGAGCCCAGTCAAGAATCGCCTTGGCTGGCGCTAGTGATGTTGGGTTCCACGTGCACAACTCGCGTAGGAATGATTCCTGATCCCAGTGTCGCCTCTCACCGCCGGGCGGCACCCGACCGACCAGCGACCACAAGGCGATCTGGAACGTCTCGAGCTGTCGTCGAAACCAGCTGAAGTGCTCGGACCAGGCCGCCAAATCAAGGAGATCCCCCCGCCTCCGAATCTCGATCACATGGGAGTTCGTCCCGCCCGGTCGCCAGGTGGGCGCCTGCTCGAAGCCAGCCTCCACCTCTTCCCGATGCGCCAGAAGAAAGGAGAACACAGTGTCGGCATCAGCGTCGTTGAGCGTGTACTTGACGCCGATCTCGCCGAGACGAACGCGGATCATCGACAGCAGGTTGCCGGTCGTGAGATCGGCGTTGTGCCACATCCAGCCGTCCATGGTGGCGCGGGCGCAGTGAACGCTGCTGGAGTCCTCCATGTAGCGCTTGAAGCTGCTCCAGAAGTCATGGCGCAGCTGCGGAACGCTGACACCGCCGACCCGCAGCGCCTGCACTGGCATGCTTCCTTGCACTGATGTCCCCCTCGGACGTCGACCGACGCACGACGTCCAGCGCCGGAGGTAGGGCCACGTGGCGCTCGGCCCCCGTTCGACCCTCGACACTCCGATAATGCACAAATTCGCTCGGAACGCAACGGCGGCTGCCGCGTGAGGCTTGAGCGCACTCCCAAGCTTCTTCCAGAGGTGTTGCGTTCCGAGCGGTCTCGTGCATAGTCGGGCGCGAGGCGTACCTGCGGCAGAACGAAGGGGGTAGTCGGGTGACCGGAATGTTCTTCAGCGTCTGGGATCAAAGGGCCTGCCAGCGGGTTCACGACGCCACTCTCGAGGTCCTCGCCGAGACTGGCGTCGACGTGCTGCACGAAGAGGCCCGCAAGTTGCTGGCTTCGGCGGGGGCAAGGGTCGAGGGCACCCGCGTGTTCATCGACGCCGGGCTAGTGGACGAGGCACTTGCCAGTGCCCCTCGCGCCTTCACGTTGAGCTCGCGCGGAGGGAACGCACCGCTCGCGGTCCGCGATGGAGAGTGCTACTTCGGGACCGGGTCGGACTGCCTGTTCCACCGCGATCTGGCCACCGGCGAGCGTCGCCGTGTGCTCAATGCCGACATCGAGGGCATGGCGGCACTCTGCGAGAAGCTGCCGAACATCGACTTCGTCATGTCCATGGGCCTACCCGACGATGTACCCCTGGCCCTTGATGATGTCGTTCCCTTTGCCGCCATGCTCGCCGGGACCACGAAGCCGTTCATCATCACCCCACGGGACGGCGCGGTGTTGCCCACAATGCTCGAAATGGCAGCGCTCTGTGGCGAGGCAAACAGCTTTGTTGTCTACAGCATGCCGGCGCCGCCGCTGCGGCACGACTACGTGGCGGTCGACAAGCTTGTCGCCAGTGCGCGTCTTGGCATCCCGGCCTTGTATGGTCCGGCTCCGCATGCCGGAGCAAGCGCGCCGAGCTCGGTGGCCGCCGTTACCGTCGTCGGCAACGCTGAGGTCCTAAGCGGACTGGTCATCAATCAGCTTGCGAACCCTGGGGCGCCGTTCATCTACGGGGCATATGTCTATGCCCTGAGCATGCGCACCAGCTCCGAGGTCTACTGCTCGCCGGAGGCCTATGCGGGCCAGTTCGCGCAGTGCGATCTCGCCAGGTTCTACGGGCTGCCGAGCTTCGGCTACGGAGGAGTCACCGACTCCAAGACGCTCGATGAGCAGTGGAGCGCCGAGTCCGCCATCACGGTCATTCTCGGCGCTCTTTCGCGGGCGACTCTGATCCATGACGTCGGCTACATGGAAGCTGGGATGCAGAGCTCCTATGAGTCGATCGTCCTCGGCGAGGAGTTGATCGCCTATGCGCGTGCACTGCTGCGCGAGGTTCGTGTCGACGATGAGGCCTTGGCGCTCGACGAGATCAAGGCAGTCGGGCCGGGCGGCAACCATCTGGCACGGCCCTACACTCGCAAACACCACCGGGAGTTCTTCGACCCCCAGCTGCTCGACAAGCGCGTCTACGATAGGTGGTTGAATTCGGGCGGTCATACGCTGGGCAACCGTGTACACGAGAGAACCCTGGCGCTGACTCAGGAACCGCGAGCCTTCGAGTTGGAGCCAAGCGTACGTCGGCAGCTCGACGAGATGGCGGCGAGGATACGGCCTGAGGAGCGCACGGTTGTATCTGCCGGCTGACGTCGTCGTGCGTGTCTGTGCACCCTGTAGCCAATAGTCGGGAGGTTGACGTGAGCGACGAGTTGTTCGCGAAGATGAAGCAGACCGTGATCGACGGCGAGGTCGAGGAAGCGGCCGCCCTGGCGCAGCAAGGCCTCGACGCCGGCCTCTCGCCCACCGACATCCTCGACTCCGGTTTCGTCAAGGGCATCGAGGAGGTCGGTGACCTCTTCGGCAAGGGCGAGTTCTTCCTCCCCGAGCTGGTGCAGGGTGCCGAGGCCATGAAGGCCGCCGTGGGTGTCCTGCAACCCGAGTTCGACAGAAGCAAGGTGGGCCGCAAGGTCACCGGCGTGGCCGTCGCCGGCACGGTGGCCGGCGACATCCACGAGATCGGCAAGACGATCGTCTGCTCGATGCTCTCGGCGGCCGGCTTCGAGGTCTACGACGCCGGCTGCGACGTGCCCGTGGAGACCTTCATCACGCAGGTGCGCGAGAAGCAGCCCGACCTGCTGCTGCTCTCCGCTCTTCTAACGACCACCATGCCCAACCAGCAGAAGACCATCCAGGCCTTAAAGGACGCCGGTCTGCGCGCGGGCGTCAAGGTGATGATCGGCGGCGCCCCCACGACGCGCGCCTGGGCCGACGAGATCGGCGCCGACGGCTACGCCGAGGACGCCATCGAGGCCGTGGTTGCCGCCAAGAAGCTGGTCGGCGCCGCCTAGCCTACCCGACTGATCTCGAAAGGGAGAGTGGCTAGAGCAGACGAACCACCAGCGGTCTGCCCCGCACCATCCGGGCCTCTGGCTCACGCATTCGGCGCGATTGCTGCCACAGGAGAGTCGCATGTTAGGCTTTGCCAAACAGGGCGAGCGGTTGCCGGGGGATGGCCAGCCGAGCCAGCTTGGACGGGGGAGGCCTATGGGCTAGAGCCGCTCTCCGCAGGTGAGCCGAAGAAGCAGCGGACACTCTAGGGGGAAACCATGGAAGACCATGAGTACGGTGTTCCCGGGGATGCAGAAGGCTTCGAAGGGAAGTACACGCGGGCGCAGGTGCTGAAGGGAGCTGCCGGCCTGGGAGCGGCGGTGACTCTCGGCTCGCTCCTTGCCGCCTGTGGCTCATCGTCAAGCAGCACGACATCGGCTTCGCCGAGCGCGGGCGCCAAGAAGGGCGGCGACCTGCTTGTGGGAGTTTCCGCCGGTTCAGCCAAGGACACCCTCGATGCTCAGATGTCCATCAACGAGCCGGACATCGCGCGGCAGTTCGAGCTCTACGATACTCTCATCGGGCGTGATCGGAACTTCCAGATGGTCAATCTCCTGGCCGAGGAGGTCACTCCGTCGCCCGACGCGCTGTCGTGGACGGTGAGGCTGAAAGACGGACTCGAGTTCCACAATGGAAAGACCGTCACGGCCGACGATGTGGTCTTCAGCTTCAGACGCATCCTGGACCCCAAGGACCTCAAGGCCGGCGCTGAGTTTCTGCAGGGATTGAAGCCGTCCGGGATCAAGAAGCTTGATGACCGCACCGTACAGTTCAACCTCGAAAAGCCAAATGCCGTCTTCGACAGTGGCCTGTCGTACTACCAGAACTCGATCATCCCTATTGGCTACGATCCCAAGAAGCCTATCGGGACGGGGGCGTTCAAGTTCACGAGCTGGCGTCCTGGCATCGACAGCGACTTCGCTCGCTTCGACAACTACTGGGGCGAGGTGGCCAACGTCGACTCTGTGAAGACCATCGAGTTCAGCGAAGAAACCGCTCGAGTGAACGCGCTGCTAAGCGGCGATGTACACATGATTTCGAATCTGCCAGGGTCGCAGATCAAGGTGGTTCAGGCGGATTCCGGCCTCCGCGTTCTCAACGCGCGTGGCGGCGGTTGGATTCCTTTCACCATGCGGGTCGACATACCGCCGTTCAACGACGTACGCGTCCGCCAGGCCATGAGGCTCATCGTCGATCGGCCTCAGATGCTCCAGCTTGCCTTGAGCAACCAGGGCTGGCTCGGCAACGACATGTACGCGCCCTTCGACCCCGTGTATGCATCCGACCTGCCTCAAAGAGTCCAGGACCTCGAGCAGGCTAAGTCCCTCCTCCAGCAGGCCGGTCAGAGCGACCTCAGGGTGGAGCTGCCGACGACGACGGACTACATTGGCTTCCCGGAGTCGGCTCAGGTGATCAGCGAGCAGGCGAAGGCGGCCGGCGTGACGATCAGCGTGAAGAAGCTGGATTCGGGCACCTACTGGGATGGCTACCTCAAGTTCCCCTTCGCCCAGGACTGGTGGTACACACGCGACTATCTGCTGCAGACTGCAGCGGGCACCTTGCCGAACGCCCCCTACAACGAGACTCACTGGAATGACAAGGAGTGGCTGAGCCTCGTCAGAGAGGCCTTTCGGACGGTCGACGTCGACAAGCGCAAGGAGCTGTGCCACGCGGCGCAGGTCATCGAGTATGAGCGCGGTGGCTACATCGTCTGGAGCTTCAACAACCAGGTCGACGCGTACAACACGAAGGTGCAAGGCGTCTATCAGGACAAGTCCGGCATCCCTCTGATGAGCTGGCATTTCAACACCGTGTGGCTGGCGTGACGAGGCTTGGTCAAAGCGCATCGTGAGTCTCTCAACGGCCGGGCGGTCAGACCGGCGCGCGACCAGGATTCAGCGGAGGACTAGGTGGGATTTGCCAAGCTAGTCCTCCGCCGCGTGGCGCTGGGAGTGCTCACTCTCTTTCTGGTCTCTGTACTCGTGTTCGCCGCGACACAAGCTCTGCCCGGTGACGCCGCCAAGGCCATCTTGGGCAAGTCGGGGACGCCGGACCGAGTCGCCGCACTTCGGGAGAGACTGGGACTCGACCGGCCCAAGACGACTCAGTACTTTGTGTGGCTGAAAGGCACTGTGAGAGGCGACTTCGGCACGTCCCTTGCGCAAGGCACCAGCGTCGCCAGTCTGCTCAGTTTCCGTCTCAAGAACTCCGCCGTGCTCGTTCTCCTAGCAGGTCTGATCAGCGTGCCGATCTCGATACTGGTCGGTGCTTGGACGGCGTACCGGCGAGACGGCCCCTTTGACACCACTCACTCGATTGTCAGCCTCATCCTGGCCTCGCTGCCAGAGTTCGTCATCGGCATCCTGCTGATCATGCTGCTCTCGACGCAGGTCTTTCACATCTACCCAGCGATATCGAGGATTCCGTCGGGTTCATCCGTCTGGAGCGAGCCGGACCGACTTGTGCTGCCGATACTGGCCCTTGTCCTCTCGGTGCAGCCCTACATCAGCCGCATCCTGCGGGCTTCTATGATTGACGTGCTGGAGAGCGACTACGTGCAGATGGCGCGGCTGAAGGGCCTCAGGGAATGGACGGTAGTAGCGCGATACGCTCTGCCCAACGGCCTTGCGCCCACCATCCAGGCCACGGCTCTCTCTCTTGCCTGGCTGGCCGGTGGCATTGTCGTCATCGAGTATCTGTTCGCCTTTCCAGGGATAGGCTCGCTCTACGTCGACGCTGTGGGCAGTCGGGACCTGCCTGTCATCCAAGCCATCACGCTGCTCATTGCAGCCATCTACATCGTTCTCAACCTCACCGCGGACATCATCACGATCTTGATCACCCCCCGCCTCAGGACGGGTCTCCAGTGAGCGGGAGCGGCCTCGAGCTAGGCGAAGGGATCATCGGCCCCGGCTTCGAGGAGGTGCCGGCGCCGAGCGCCCGGGGCGTCCGCCGCCGCCGGGAGTGGGTGCAGCTGCTGCGCGACGCCCTCCACTACCGGCGCACGCAGGTCGGTCTGGCGCTGTTCCTCTTCATCGCCGCCCTAGCCGCATTTGGCCCTCTTGTGGCGCCGCACTCGCCGTATGAGTTCATCACGGCGCCCTTCGCTGCCCCTTCGGCCGTTGCCCGCTTGGGCGGCGACAACCTCGGCCGTGACGTGCTTTCCCGCGTGCTCTACGGTGGCCGCTCGGTGCTCATTCTCTCAATCATCGCCACCGCCGTGGGCATGATTATCGGCGTCTCTCTGGGCCTCATCGCCGGCTACGCCCGGGAGGCCGTCGACGACGTCATCATGCGCCTGCTCGACGTGCTGCTCGCCTTCCCGCAGATCGTCTTCGTGCTCTTGCTGGTCTCGGTGCTCGGGCCGCGCCTGTGGCTCATCGTGCTCACTGTGGGCCTCTCGCACGCGCCCCGCATTGCGCGCGTGATACGCGGCGCTGCGCTGGACGTCAGGGAGCGCGACTTCGTCAAGGCGGCCGAGTCGCTGGGGGTCTCGCGATTGAAGATTCTTCTTGGGGAGATCCTGCCCATGATCACAAGCCCCCTGCTGGTGGAGTTCGGCCTGCGCCTGACCTACTCCGTCGGGATCATCGCCGCCCTCTCCTTCCTGGGCTTCGGCCTGCAGCCGCCCTCGGCCGACTGGGGCTTAATGATCAATGAGAACCGCATGGGTCTGGCCATCCAGCCGTACTCCGTCTTCGTGCCCGTCGCCCTGATCGCCGTGCTTACCATCGGCGTCAACCTGGCCACCGACGGCTTGACGCGGGCCATGATCGGCATCGAGCGAGACACGGGGGCATGATGAACGACGGCCTGCCAGACGGCATTGTGATGACCGTCAGAGACCTGCGCGTCGAGCTCGATCCGTCCGGCACCGAGATCGACGACGGGGTCTGCTTCGAGCTCCGCCAGGGCGAGGTCCTCGGGTTGGTGGGAGAGTCGGCCTCCGGCAAGACGACGGCGGCGACCTCGCTGCTTGCGTTCCAGCGTCGCGGTGCCCGTATCGCCGCCGGCGACATCGACATCGACGGCAAGGACGTGCTCAAGGTGGGCGGCGGCGGCCTGCGTCAGCTCCGCGGCGGGACCATCTCGTACGTCCCTCAGGACCCCGGGTCCGCTTTGAACCCGGCGCTGCGCATCGGCACCCAGCTCAAGGATATCCTCGAGGCGCACTCGTTCGGTGCCTCCGAGGAAGAGCGTCGCGGGCGCATCAAGGAGATGATGGCCGAGGTGCTGCTGCCGAGTGACCGCGAGTTCCTGCGGCGCTACCCGCATCAGCTGTCGGGAGGACAGCAGCAGCGGGTAGCGCTCGCCATGGCCTTCGCCTGCCGTCCCAAGGTGATCGTCCTCGACGAGCCCACGACCGGTCTCGACGTCACCACGCAGGCGCACGTGCTAGACACCATCCGCGATATGACGAAAGCGCACCGCGTGGCCGCCGTGTACGTCACACATGACCTGGCGGTCGTGGCGAACCTCGCCGAACGCATCGCTGTCATGTACGCCGGCCGCATCGTGGAGATCGGACCCAAGGAGCGCCTCTTCGGCGGCGCCAGCCACCCGTACACCCGGCGTCTGCTGGCCTCCATCCCGACCATCAGCGGGAGCCGCGCGCTGCGCGGCATCCCCGGCTTCGCCCCGCGACCGGGCCGCCGTCCGCGCGGCTGCCCCTTCGCACCACGATGCGATCAGGTGGTCGACAAGTGCCGCGCCGAGATGCCACCCGAGACGCTGGTATCTGCGAACCACAACGTGCGCTGCTGGCGTGCCGAGGAGGTCGCGCTTCTGCCTCCCACCGGCAAGGACGCTAGCCCGGACGAGGCGCGCGACGTCATCGGCGTGGAAGAGATCATCGCCGTGCGCGGGGTGACTGTGTGGTACGGCGCGCGCGAGGTGCTGCACGACGTCACCATCAGCGTGCGCCCGCGCCAGTGCCTCGCTTTGGTCGGCGAGTCGGGCAGCGGCAAGACGACCCTGGCGCGCTGCATCGCCGGACTGCACCCATTCAAGATCGTCGGCGACATCGCCTTTCGGGGCAAGGCTCTGCCGCGCAGCGCGCGGCAGCGCCCGATAGCCATCCGTCACGCCATCCAGTACGTCTTCCAAAACCCCTACAGCTCGCTGAACCCGCGCAAGACCGTCGGGCAGATCCTTACGCAGCCGCTCTCTATCTTCTTTGACTTGAGCCGCGACGAACGCGAGCAGCGCCTCTCGCACATCCTCGGCCTGGTGTCGCTCGACGAGACACTCCTCGGCCGCTACCCGGACCAGCTCTCCGGCGGCGAGCGCCAGCGCGTCGCAATCGCCCGGGCCCTCGCCGCCGAGCCCACTGTACTCGTCTGTGACGAAGTGACCTCGTGGCTCGACGTTTCGGTGCAGGCGACGATCGTCGAGCTGCTCGTCAAGCTGCAGAGCGAGATCGGCCTCTCGATGCTCTTCGTGACCCACAACCTGGCGCTCATCAGGAGCGTAGCCCAGGAGGTCGCGGTGATGAGCGAGGGGCGCATCGTTGAATATGGCGAGGTCGACGAGGTGCTGGCCGACCCGCAGGCCGACTACACGAAGAAGCTGCTCTCGGACACGCCGACCATCGAGGCCGTCTCCGCCTGAGGCGAATGCGCAACGCTCGCTGTCGCGGCCACCGGGCGCCCGGCTGTTGGCCGGGAGCGGAGCGCGCTGTCGGCGAGGTCGACCGTGAGTGACAGGACCAGAGGAGGGTCATGTTGACGCAGACCAAGTCGCTCTCGACGGCCGAGAAGCAGCTCATCTACGAGGAGCCTCTGGGCCCGCTCGAGCGCGTGTGGGTGCGAATGGCCGGGTCAACCTGGCCACCGACGACCTGGCGTGGGCGATAAGGGCCGTGGTCGGCATCGTGCGCGACAAGGGGGCGTGATGAATCGAGGGGTGTACTGGATGGGGGGCGACAGCCGGTGGGATCCAGCGCCGCCGATGACGCCCCTGACACGACGCCTTCGCGCGGACATTTGCATCGTCGGTGGAGGCTTCACGGGTCTCTGGTCGGCCCTGGATCTGAAGCGTCTGGCGCCCGAGGTCGAGGTGGTGGTCGTCGAGCAGCAGTTCTGCGGCTCAGGAGCGTCAGGACGAAACGGCGGCTGGGTGAACGGCTGGGAAGACGCGCTGCCCAAGCTCACGGGACTGTTCGGACGCGACGAGGGGCTCGGCGTGCTGGAGCTTTCACGCCAGAGCCTCGGGCGCCTGAGAGAGGTCGTGGAAGAAGGAGAGATCGAATGCGACCTGGCTTTTGGAGGAGGCCTCGTCGTGGCGGCTTCGGAGGCGCAGCTGCGGGAGCTCGAGGGGACGATCACCTCGTTGGCGGCCGCCGGAAAGGATGATCTGATCCAGCCGCTGTCCAAAGAGGAAGCTGTGTCGATGTCGGGCGTGCAGCGGGCTGTGGGTGGGTTCGTGCTCAAGAACGCCGGGAGCGTGCAACCGGCCCTCCTTGCGCTGGGATTGCGCCGTCTCGTCATCGAGGCCGGCGTGAAGGTCTTCGAGGCCACTCCCATGGTGGACCTGCGACGGGGGCTGCCGGCCGTCGTCGAGACCCCGGCAGGTTCGGTCGTGGCTGACAAGGTCATCCTCGCCTGCGGGTCGTGGCTGGCGCGCGTAGCGGAACTGCGCCGCACGCTGTTTCTGATCCCCGCACACATCGTGGCCACGGAACCCTCGGCGCAGCGCCTCGACGAGATCGGCTGGCTGCGCGGCAGGCCGTTTGCCGACGCGCGCACGGCGGTTCACTACGGACAGCGGACGGCCGACGATCGAATGGTTTTCGGTCGAGGGGGTGGCCGGTTGGGGTTTGCCGGGCGCATCATCCCGAGGCACTATCACGACCCGCATGAGACGGCGGAGATCGTCGACGATCTCCGCCGTCTCATGCCGACGATGGCAGCTGCGCAGATCGAGTGGGCCTGGGGCGGCCCCGTCGACCGCAGTCAGCACGGCATGCCATGGGTGGGGTCTCTGGGGCGACAGCGCAACATCCACTACGGTGTGGGGTACTGCGGCAACGGCGTCGCCTCGGCGCCGGTCATCGGCCGCACGCTGGCATCGTTGACCTTGGGCCTCGACGACGAGTACTCGAGATCCCCTCTCGTCTCCGACCCGCCGACGTACCTGCCCGCCGAACCGGTGAGATACGTGGGCGCTCGAGCGGTCCGTAGCGCCGTGAACCGTTGCGAGGACAAGGAGGACGCAGGTCTCAAGCCGGACCCCGTCTCCGGCCTGCTGCGGCGAGCCCTGACCCTCTCGATGCCGAAGGGGGTTCAGGTGCTACCGCTGGCGGCACAGCTCGCGGCATCGAAGGGCGCGAGGGACGTCGTCGACGACGAGCTCGCGGATGGGGTGAGCGCCGAGGGGGCTCGCAGCGGATCCGACGAGTCACCGAGCAGCGAGGGGTCGAGCTAACCAGGGGGTGGAGATGGCCGTCAAGGTCGAGTGGACGACAGCCGAGCAGCGCGCGCTGATCTGCGAGCAGGCGCTCGGGTTGCTTGAGCGCACGGGCATGCGCTTCGGACCCGGGCGGGCGCTCGACGTGCTGGCGGGGTCCGGGGCGCAGGTGGACGTGGAGTCGGGCGTGGCACGGATCACGCCCGATCTCGTCGAGCGCGCTCTTTCAGCGCTGCCCGAGGTGGTCGTGCTCGGTGGCCGGACGCCCGAAGACGACTGCGTCCTTGACGGCGCGATCCACTTCCTCGACTCCGGCACCCCGACGCGCACGGTCGACTTCGAGACCGGAGTCTACAGGGCGACGACGGCCGACGACTTGCGCAAAGCGACGATCCTTCTCGAGGCGATGCCCTCGGTCGACATCATGTGGCCCATCGTGGCGGCCACCGACGTTCCAGGTGAACGGCGCATCCTCACCGAGATCGCGGTCACCCTGACGCAGACGCGCAAGCACGTGCAGCACGAGCTGGAGGCCATGTGGCAGGTCGAGCCGATCTTGCACATGATGGAGGTCTGCGGGGGCGACCTGAAGGAGCAGCGGTCGCGCCCACGCTTCAGCCTCGTCTGCTGCACGGCCTCGCCGCTCCAGGCTCACGGACCCATGCTGGACGCCTGCATGGCGATGGCCGACCGGGGGGTCCCGATCGCCGTGCTCTCGATGCCGGTGTCGGGCGGAACGGCCCCCGTGACGGTCGCGGGCGCCGTCACCATGAACATCGCCGAGTTCCTCGGCGTCGCCACGGCGATCGAGCTCGCCTGCCCCGGGGCGCCACTCATCCTTGGAGCCGCCCCAGGCACGCTCGACATGAGGGCCACGACGTTCTCCTTCGGCGCCCTCGAGGGCGCCCAGATGACGGCCATCGGCGTCGAGGTCGGCCACCACCTCGGCGTGCCGGTGATCGGTCCCGCCGTGGCCACCGACGCGAAACACGCCGGCATCCAGGCAGGCTTCGAGAAGGCCCTCAGGGGCCTCGTCGTGGCCTCGAGCGGGGCTGACCTGATGACGGGGGGGATTGGCCTGCTCGCGGGCGCCGGCATCCTGTCGCTGCCCCAGATCGTGATCGACGACGAGATTGCGCAGATGATCAAGCGCATCCTGGGCGAGGTCGAGATCTCGCCCGAGACGATCATGGCCGACATGATCGAGCGGGTCGGCTTCAGCGGCGACTACCTGCGCGAGAAGGAAACAAGGAGGCGGGTGCGCGCCGGAGAGCACTTCATGCCCACGATCGCCTCCCGGCTCTCCTACGAGATGTGGGAGGCCAGCGGGCGTCACGAGTACGACGTCGCCTGCGAGAAGGTGCGGCAGCTCCTAGCCGAGGAGGAGACACGCGAGCCGCTGCTGTCGCACGACCAGATGCGTGAGCTGGACAAAGTGATCGCATCCGCCGCGTCGCTCGCTTGTCAGCACGGAACCAAGTGAACGTGTCACATCCACCGACCGCTGGGGTTGACAAGACGCCGCGGCGCCTGAGACAGGCGATGGGAAACTGAATGTGAATCAGGCCGATCAACGGAGGTTGACCTATGCGCGCACGCGTCGAGTGGCTCAGCGGTCCGGAATGCAGCTGCATTATTGACGAGGCCCTCGGGGTCCTTGAGCAGACCGGCATGCGGCTTGGTGCCTGCCAAGCGCTCAAAGAGCTTGAGACGACGGGAGCACAGGTCGATCGGCAAACGGGCGTCGCACGTCTGCCGCGTGATCTCGTGGAAAGCACACTGGCCCACCTCCCGCGCCGCGTCCTTCTGGCGGGGGCCACTCCGGCCGACGACTGCCTGCTGGACGGCGCGATTCACTTCGTGCCCTCCGGCGCTCCTACCATGACACTCGACTTCGAGACGGGGGAGTACCGGCCCAGCACACTCGAGGACGTGCGGCGTTCGACTATCGTCGCCGACGCCATGCCCGCAGTCGATATTCTCTGGTCGCTCGTCAGTGCGACCGATCTCCCCGAGGGCAGCGAGGACTTCATGGGTCTCCTCACCGAACTCGCCTGGAGCAACAAACACGTGCAGGATGGAGTAACGCAGCCTTGGCAGGTGGAGCCCATGCTTGCCGTGCTGGAGACCCTTTGCGGGGGCCTCGAGGCCTTTCGCGCTCGTCCGCGACTCAGCTTCATCTGTTGTACCACATCCCCGCTGGGGATCGACGGTTCGCTTCTCGATGCCACCATCGGTGTCGCCCGCCACGGCGCACCCATCCTCATCTACCCGATGCCAATTGCCGGTGCCACCTCTCCGGTGACCGTGGCCGGCACGGTGGTCATGAACGTGGCCGAGTTCCTCGGCATCGCCACCATCATCGAGCTGGCCGCTCCGGGGGCGCCACTGATCATGGGCGCCGGCACGAGCGTCCTCGACATGAAGGCAACGACCTTCTCGTTCGGCGCCCTCGAAACGGCACTTATGTGCGTCGCCTGCGTCGAGGTCGCGCACCACCTCGGCGTGCCCGTGCTTGCTCCAGGACTGGCGAGCGATGCCAAGTATGGGGGCATCCAGGCTGGGTACGAGAAGGCACTCAAGGGGCTCGCGGTCGCGTCGGCTGGCGCGGACTTGATCACCGGAGGCATCGGGCTGCTCTCGGGCGCCGGCATCATGAGCTTGCCGCAGATTGTCATCGACGCCGAGATCGCCGTCATGATCCGTCGCCTGCTCGGCGAGACCGAGATCTCACCTGAGACAATGATGGCCGACGCCATCGCACGAGTGGGCTTCAAAGGTGACTACCTGAAGGAGAGGGAGACGGCGCGGCGTTTGCGCTGCGGCGAGCAGTTCATGCCCGTGATTGCCACGCGGCTCTCACTAGAGGCGTGGCAAGCCGGTGGCAAAGACGAGGCCAGTGTCGCCAGCGAGCGCGTACGCGAGATCGTCGTTGCCGCCGAGGAACGAGGGCCAGTTCTGCCTCCTGACACCATGGCCCGCCTCAATAGCATCGTTGACGAGGCGGTGACAGCCACTCGTCGGGTTCGCGGCCGAGGGTGAAGGATGAGAGGCGATCACGGGGGAGAGAAGGGAGGAAGTCGAAGGCTACGGCATCCCTGCGGATGAGAACTTGGTCTCGAGTCAGTTCTCACACCAGCTCGCAGTCCCAGCCGGTCCTGCGGCCTCACAGCCTGCTAACCTCCGGCAAACGAACGCAATGCGACCAGGTGACGCCCAGTATCACTCCACACCACTCGATGCCGGTTCCCCACGCTCGTGACCGCACTTCATGACACTCAGCGGCACCTACTAGCACGATACTCGACGCCTTTGCACGGCGGAGGTCAGGGGTTCGACTCCCCTGCGGTCCACCACCTCGTTTACGCCCGTTTGCAGGCATTCTTACATGCTCGCAGAATGCCCCTCGACCCCCCAGAACCCCCTCGTGCAGACTTCCGGCAAACGAACGGACCAGGACCAGGAAGTCCCGCAGACCGAGTACTCCATTCTGGGGTTGATGAGTTCGAGTGCGAGGTCACCCACGGGGAGCGGAACGTGTCGTGGCCCTCGCACTGAGCAGTCGGGGGTGGGGTACAACCGCCTTCCCGCCCAGGAAGACGCCTGTGACCGCATCGGGAGAGAGGAAGCACGAGAGGTCGCCTGGGTCGGTGTCGAGCATGATCGCGTCAAAGATGCAGCCAGGCGCGATACGACCCTGGTTGTGGTCCACGCCGCACAGCTGGGCACCGCGCAAGGTCGCTGCCAGTAGCGCCTCTTCGACTGATAGGCCCGCTTGGTGAAGGTAGGCGATCTCAGCGAGGTTCGTACCGTGGTCCTCCGCGTTGGCGAAATCGCTACCCAGAGCAATCGGGACGCCGACGTCGTGCGCGAGTTGCACGCATTGTCCGAGACGGGGAGCAACGTCAGCGACCCCCTCACGGACCGCGGGGGGGAATGATTCTGGCTGCGCCTGCACCATCTCAACAATCCTGTGGTAGGTAACGAGTGAAGGAACCAAGCAGATGTTGTCGGTGGCCATGCAGGCTGCCTGGCGCTCGTTGAGGTGGATACCGTGCTCGATCGAACGCACCCCGGCTTCGAGCGCGACGTCGATTCCAGCGCTTCCTACCGCGTGCGCCATCACCCCACGGTTTCGCTTGGCTGCCTCGCGCACGGCAACGGCAACCTCTTCGACGCTCAGCTGTGCTTCACTTGACGCCTGCGCCCCTGCGAATACGCCGCCGCTTGTGCACACCTTGATCCAGTCCGCCCCGGCACGCAGAACCTCGCGCACGGCGCGGCGCATCTCGTCCTCGCCGTCGACGATGAAGGGTGGACGCCCCGGGGCGGCGGGCAGGAAGTCCTCGACCGAGATTGGCATCCCTGGACCGACCAGGAAGCCGTCGGCGTGGCCTCCGGTCTGGCTGAGCATGACGATCGAGATCTCGAGATGAGGTCCCTCGATTAGGCCGTCCTCGACCCCTGCGCGCAGGCCCGCATCGGCACCCCCCGCATCGCGGACGTGGGTAACGCCGGCTGCTAGAGTGGCGCGAAGATTGCGGGCTGCTTGGAGAGCGCGCAGCGATAGCGGCGTCTGCAGGTTCTCAAGGGTGTTCGTCGACGACATCCCAATGTGGACGTGACAGTCGAAAACGCCCGGCATCAGCCACAGGCCGCCTCCATCGACCTGGACAGCTCCTTCGGGAGCCTTGCTCTTGGGTGCGACGGCGACGATGATGCCGTCTTCGACGACCACATCTAGTGGGTCGCTGAAGCTCCCGCTCGCGTCGAGGGCGCGCACCCCGCGCAAGACAAGTGCCTGCTCTTTGGGAGGGCCGCTGCCGCTCCTTGTGTTCGTTCCTGTCACGGCGAACTCGGGTAGGGATTGTCAGTCACCAGCCTGGCTCCCACCAGTCACTGCTCGCGCCAGTCCTCAGTGACCGCTCTCAGCGTCGCGAATCATACGCCTGGACACCCTGCCAACAGTTTCACAGGACTCTTCTGCTTGTCACCGTGATGGCCAAAGTCGTCGTTCCCAGGCGGTGTTCTGGCACCTTCCTCAGCCGCGCCTCGCGCACTGGTGCTGGCGACGCTGCCTCAGTCTGCGCGGACGGTGGCGTGGGTACGCTCGCTGCGGAAGTGGCAGGCGGCTAGATGCGCCTGGGTGTGGTAGGCAGCCGGCGACGTCTCCGTCCCGGAGCCGTCCACCGGCAGAAGCCGCGGCTCATCCACGGCGCACACCGCCTCCGCCCGCGGGCAGCGCGTGTGAAAACGGCATCCGGAGGGGACGTCGATCGCGCTCGGCGGGTCGCCCTTGAGCGGCGCCTCCGGCGTACGTCCGACTTGACTGAGGCGTGGCGCCGACTTGAGCAGCACCTGGGTGTACGGCGCCCGCGGATCGCCGAAGAGAGCGTCCCTCGGCGCCGCTTCGGCGATCCGCCCCAGGTACATCACCGTCACTCTGTCGGAGAGATGGCGCACCACCGCCAGGTTGTGCGAGATGAGCAGGATGGCGAGGCCCAGCCGCTCGCGCAGCTCGGCGAACAGAGCCAGGATCGTAGCCTGCACCGAGACGTCCAGAGCGGACACCGGCTCATCGGCGACCAGCATGCGCGGCTCCACGGCCAGCGCCCGTGCGATGGCGATACGCTGACGCTGCCCCCCCGAAAACTGGTGCGGGTAGCCGTCCAAGGCCCGAGGCGGCAGACCGACGTATGCCAACAGCTCCCGGCAGCGTCCCTCGACCTGATCGCGCGGCACAAGGTGGTGTACGCGCAGCAGCTCCGTCAGCACCTGACGGACGGGCAGGCGAGGGTTCAAGGAGGTGGCGGGGTCTTGGTACACCATCTGGATCGAACGGCGCACCGCGGCCCGACGCTGCCGGCCGACAACGTTGCCGTCGAGCACGACCTCACCCTGTGTCGCCGCGAGCTCACCCGTGATGCAGCGCCCGATCGTGGTCTTGCCGCAGCCGGATTCGCCGACCAGGCCGACGATCTCGGCCGGCGCCAGGCGGAGGGAAACGCCGTCGACGGCGCGGACCACGCCGTAACCCTTGACCGGGAAATGGACGTGAAGGTCGCGGACCTCGATCAGGGGCTCAGGGGACACCTGCCTCCAGTCCCTCCTTCATGAGCTCGTCCACATACAGACAGGCGCTGGCTCGACCCGGCCCCGCCGGAGCCAGCGCCACGTCGCTGGTCTCGCACGGCGACCGCGCCAGGAAGCAACGCGGGTGGAACGCGCACCCCGTGGGCCGGTTCAGCGGATCGGGCAGGCTGCCGGGGATGGGGACGGGCGCGCTCACCTCGATGTCGAGATCCACCGCCGAGCGCAGCAACCCGATGGTGTACGGGTGCAGCGGCCGCGCGAGCAGGTCGGCCGCGCGGCCCGTCTCCACCAGGCGGCCGGCGTACATCACACAGACGTCTTCGCAGAGCTCGCCGACGAGCGCCAGCTCGTGCGTGACGAACACGATGGACAGGCCCATGCTCTCCTGAAGGTCGACGAGCAGGCGCAGGATCTGCGCCTGGATGGTCACGTCGAGAGCGGTCGTCGGCTCGTCGCAGAGCAGCACCTTGGGCTCCGACGAGAGCGCGATGGCGATCATCACCCGCTGGCGGGTGCCGCCGGAGAGCTCGTGCGGGTAGCTGCGCATGCGGCGCTCGGCGTCGGGGATGCCGACCAGACGGAGCAGCTCGAGAGCCCTCGCATCGGCCTGGGCGCGCGACATCCCCAGCACGCGCCGAGGCGCCTCGGCGATCTGGTAACCGCACGTCATCACCGGATCGAGCGACGTGCCGGGGTCCTGGAAGATCATCCCCAGCCGGCCGCGACGGGCGGCGGGCACGCCCTTGCCGCGGAGCGGCAACTCCACGCCCGCCGCCGTCACGCGGCCGGCCGTGGCGGCGGCGCGATCCGGCAGCAGCCCCATGGTCGCGCGCAAGGTCAGGCTCTTGCCACACCCGGATTCGCCGACAAGCCCGACGGATTTGCCGCGCTCGACCGCGAGCGAGACGCCGTCGACGGCGCGGAACCGCTCCCGGTCGCGGGTGACCTCGACCACCAGCCCGTCGACCTGCAGTGCCGGATCGCTCATTCGGGACGCAGCACGTCGGCCAATCCGTCGCCGAGCAGGGAGAGGCCGATGCCGGTGATGACGACGCACAGACCGGGGATGGTCGACAGCCACCACCGCGTGGTCATGAACGGCTGGCCGTCGAAGATCATCGATCCCCAGTCGGGGTTCGGCGCCTGGATGCCCAGGCCCAGGTACCCCAGGGTGACCACGGCGAGGATGACGAAGACGATGTCCGATGTCGCGTAGACGATGGCCTGGGTGATCGTGTTGGGCAGGATGTGCCGGCTGAGGATGCGAGGATCCGACAGGCCCCCTCCCTTGGCCGCCGATGACCAGCCAAGGCGGCCGACGACGAGTGTGGAGCTGCGCACCGTGCGCGCGTAGGTCACCCAATCGGTCAGCGCGAAGGCGATGAAGATGCCGCGGATGCCTTTGCCTACCACGAACACCAGGGTGATGATGAGTACGTAGTAGGGGAAGGCCATGACCACGTCGATGATGCGGCTGAGCACCGTGTCGGGCCAGCCCTTGTAGTAGCCGGCCAGCGTACCTATGGTCGTCCCGATAGTGAACGGGATGAGCACCACCAGGAAGCCCGTGGCGAGGTCGAAACGGCCTGCCCACAGCAGGCGCGACCAGACATCCCGCCCGAGCTGGTCAGTCCCCAGCCAGTGGGCCCACGAAGGGGATGCCAGGATGTCGGTGAGATTCTGCTGCAGCGGCGGGTAGCGGTCGATCCACGGTGCGAGAGCGGCGAGAAGGATGAGGACGCCGAGGATGGTCGCGCCGGCGATGAGCGAGCGGTTGCGCGCCGCTTTGCGCAACAGAGGGTGCGAGCGGACGACGAGACCCTCAAGCGCGACGGCCTGGTCGCCACCGGCGCTCGGGCTACTCACGGGACTAGCGCTCACGACAGCCGGATTCGCGGGTCGAGTCTCGCCGCCGTGAGATCGGTGACGAGATTGATGATGACCACCGACAGCGCGAGGACGAAGGTCACGCCCTGCACGACGGGGAAGTCACGGTTGCTGATCGAGGTGAGCATCAGGGTCCCGAGACCGTTGAGCTGGAACACCCTTTCGACGATCACCGTCGCGCCGATGAGGAAGGCCACATTGATCCCCAAGAGGGTGAGCGTCGGAATGATGGCGTTGCGCGCGACGTGGACGAGCAGCACGCGGTGCTCACGCAGTCCCTTTGCCCGCACGGTGGCGATGTAGTCGGCCTGGAGGACCTCGAGCATGCCGACGCGCAGGCTGCGCACCAGGAGCGGCACGATCGCCAGGGCCGACGTGAGGGCCGGCAGGATGAGCGCCTGGATGTGCTCGGGGACCGTGTCGCCCCAACCGCCCACCGGGAACCAGCCCAGGTTCACGGCGAAGATCAGGATCAGGACCAGACCGACCCAGAACGACGGCATGCCGAGCCCGACTATGGGGACGGCGCGGATGATGTGGTCTTCGGGTCGGTCTTTGCGGATGGCCGCGATGGTCGCCAGGGGTACGGTGATCAGGACGGCGAAGAGCGTGGCGAGGGCGACCAGCGCCATCGTCACGCCTATGCGGCTGGCGATGAGCGTGCGGGTGGGCACTTCATAGAAGAGTGAGGCGCCGGTGTCGCCGTGTGCCAGCTGCTTGAGGAAGAGCCAGAACTGGATCCAGATCGGCTCGTCCAGCCCCCAGCGCGCGCGCAGTGCGGCGATCTGTTCCGGCGTGCCGCGGTTGCCGAGCAACGTCATCGCCGGATCGCCCGGTATCAGGCGCAGCAGGAAGAAGGTGACGATGGTGATGCCGAGGACCACCGGGATGGCCTGAGCCAGGCGGCGGACGATGTACATCCGCCGCCCTCAGGCCATCCCGGTGTCAGTGGAACGCGTCACGCCAGCCAGACACTCTCCAGCATGTAGGCGCCAGCCGGGTTGACCGCGAAGCCGTTCACCGCGTTGCCCCAGGCGTAGATCGACGGCGGATAGGTCAGCGCCACATACGGTGCGTCCTGCGCCACCATGGCCTGGATCTGCTTGTACATCTCGCCGCGTTTCGCAGAGTCCATCTCCCCCGCCGCCTCGCGCACCAGCTTCACGACGTCGGGGTTGTTGTAGCCGGTCCAGAACGAGTCAGAGCCGCCGTTCTCCGCATCGCACTGGAACGAGGCCATCTCGTCGGGGTCACTGATGTCGTTGATGGCGTTGTTGATCATCTGGTCGTAGTTGAACTTGCGGAAGTCGTCCTCGTAGGCCGCGTGGTCCTTCTGGTCGATGGTCGCGTTGATGCCGATCTTCTTCATGCCGTCCTGCAGGATCTGCGCCGTCTGCGCCCACACCTGGTTGCCCGTCGGGATGAGGATCTTGGTGTCAAAGCCGTTGGGATACCCGGACTTGGCGAGCTCTGCCTTGGCGGCCTCGATGTCGTAGGAGAGCAGCGGTGTGTTGGCATCGTAGTACTGCAGGCTGGGCGGGAAGAAGGATCCCCCTGCCGGTGCAGTGTTGAAGGTGGTCGCCGAGGCGATCGCCTTGGTATCGATGGTGTAGGCGATGGCGCGACGGACGTTGCGGTCGGCGTAGTACTTGACCTTCTCGTTGAAGAACACAAGGTCGACCGACCACGCCGGAAAGATGCCTACCGCGACCTTGCTGTCACCCTTCAGGGACTGCACCTGCGCCGGCGGCACGAGGTCGATGACCTGCACCCCCCCGCTCTGCACCTGCAACACGCGCTGGTTGTCGTCGAGGATGACGCGGAACACGACCTCGTCGAGGTACGGCTTGCCCGCCTGCCAGTAGTTGGTGTTGCGTTCAAGCGTGATCTCGGCTCCCTGCTGCGCCCAGGACTTGAGCTTGAACGGTCCCGTGGCGACGGGATTGGCGAAGAACTCCTTCTCCGAGAGGCCGTTGAGATCCTTGGGCAGGATCGCGTCAGAGTAGATCGAGAGGTCGGAGAGCAGCGGTGCCCAAGGCTGCGAGAGCAGGATCTTGACCGTGGACTGGTCGACCGACGTCACATCCTTGATGGCGAAGTTGAGGAAGCTCATCGACCCCGTCTTGCTCGTCCGCGCGCGGTTCAGCGACCACGCCACGTCGTCGGCCGTCATGGGCTTCCCGTCGCTGAAGGTGACATCCGGCTTGAGGGCGAGCGTGTAGGTCATGCCGTCCGCGCTGACCTCATGAGAGTCGACCAACCACGGCTGCAACACCCCCTTGGCGTCTGTGACGTACAGCGTCTCGTAGATCTTGTCGAGCGTGTACACGTTGCCGCTGCTGACCGCGACGTTGTGGGGATCCAGACCGACGGCCTGGACGGTGGGCTGGACGGCGCGACCGATGATCAGCTGGCCACCCGTCTTGGGCGAGCCGCTGGCGCTGGGGCTGGCCGACGACGATGTGGATGTGCCCCCGCAGGCCGCGGCCAGTCGCCCGAGAGCCAGCAGTCCGACCCCCGCGGCTCCGACCTTGAGTACGTCCCTGCGCGTGTACTCTTCCTTACTCCAAGACATGACCATCCCCTAGCGTCGCTTGTGACTCCCCAATTAAGAACTCATCGAGCACGGTCCGCTCACCGGTCTCGCCACGAGGTCTACCATCCGCGCGTGGCAAGGTCAATGGGCTTGCCCCCACCCCGTCTGTCGGCCGCACGCTATCCCTAATGCATCAATGAGTCAGCATTGAGAGCGCAAAATAGACAGATTGGTATCTTACTAATGGCTTGTGCGAACGTGCAAGGGCCATACAATGGTGTCATTAGGCATTGACGGAGATTTCACAGAACCTTTAGATTATGAACGGATCGACCCAACAGAATCGGGAACGGAGGACTTGTGATCCGAGACGCTGAGTCGTCTGTCAGCAGCGTTTCAAACGGCGGCGATTCATCATCGCGCCGTGCCTATGAGGTTCTGAGGAGAGCGTTCGTACTGTGCGAGGTCATGCCGGGGAGCCAAGTGACGGAGTCATTTCTGGCGGAGCGATATGGTCTGACTCGTGCGGCGGTGCGTGCGGCCCTCGGGAGACTGCGCCAACAGCACTGGATCGAAGCGAGCCCTAGAAAGGGTTATGTCGTTCGCCCGCTGACGCTCAAGGACATCCGGGATCTGTACGCAGTCCGTTCACTCTTAGAACCGGCGGCTGCGGAGATGGCGGCGCGCAATGCCAGTGAGTCCCAATTGGCCGAGATTGGAGAGCTGGCACGTGTGAACGCCGATGACGGTGCTGGCTATGAGGCCATCAGAGACTTCCTGGAGGTGAACACTCGATTCCACGTGGCGGTTGCGACCGCTTCTGGGAACGAACGGATTGCGCAGATGCTCGAAGAAGTGCTCGTCGAGATGGAGAGGATGTTCCATTTCGGTCTGGCGTCCGCGAGTCGAAGCTTCGAGATGTCGCATGAGCACGGCAAGCTCGTAGATGCTCTCATGGCGGGGGATTCAGCTGCAGCCAGCGCAGCCGTGCGGGAGCAGCTAAGGACGTCGGAGAAGATGGTTGTCGACGTGGTGTTGTTGCAGAATCCCATGCTACAAAACGTGAACCTTGCGCAGGAGGCCCACATGAAGGGCTACGCCCCTGCTCGCATCGACACGGAGTACAGCCGCGAAACGGACAAGGATCGGCTGTGACCCGGAATCGCTTCCACCCAGTCCGGCGGCCCTGGAGCGCTCATGTGAGACAGTGCCACGGGGTCCGACCTACGAATGAGGGCATCGATCGGAGCTACACAGGCATGACCGCTTGACCCAATACGCTCGTCCCGACCATCGGTATTCAGGTCGGGCACGGCTCTCCTCATGCTGCGGGGCCGCCGCCCAATGCGCAGCCGGAAGGGAGCTGGGGATAGGAGGCGAGCAGCAGCGAGCGAGTACTCTGCGAGACCGTCAGACCTGAAGGTGCATGATCGGCGCCCGGCGTACGAGGAGTTCCTCGACCGCTTTCCCGAGTATGCGGAGACGGCCAAGCTCGACGAACTACGCATCACCGAATACGAACGCTTGGACCGCCTGGGTCACGTCTACCTCGACTACACGGGCGGAGGGCTGTTCGCGCAACGGCAGCTCCGCGAGCATTGCCAGCTCCTCGGAGCGCATGTGCTCGGCAACCCGCATTCGCATAACCCAGCGTCGCGTGCCGCCACGGAGCTCGTCGAGGAGGCGCGCGAGGACGTTCACCGCTTCTTCAACGCCGACCCGCGCGAGTACGAAGTCATCTTCGTATCCAATGCCAGCGGAGCACTGAAGCTTGTGGGCGAGGCGTACCCGTTCGACCGGCAGGCTGGCCTGCTACTGACCTTCGATAACCACAACTCAGTCAACGGCATGCGTGAGTTCGCCCACACGAGGGGTGCTACCACCACATACGTCCCAGTGTGCAACCCCGACTTGCGTGTCGACGGAGAGCTTCTGCAGCAGGCGCTGCGCGAGTCGCGGTCGCCCGATCCCACATCCCCTCCAACAGGGGGCCTTTTCGCCTACCCAGCGCAGTCGAACTTCAGCGGGGTGCAACACCCCCTGTCCTGGGTGAGGGACGCGCGCGCACACGGCTGGGACGTGATCCTCGACTGCGCTGCATACGTGCCCACGAATCGCCTCGACATGCGGCGTGTGGGAGCCGACTTCGTGCCAATCTCGTTCTACAAGATGTTCGGCTACCCGACGGGTATCGGCGCCTTGATAGCCCGGCGCAAAGCGCTGTCCCGGCTGCGGCGACCGTGGTTCGCTGGCGGCACCATCACGATCGCCTCTGTGCAGAACGAGGATTGGCACCGTCTGGCGCCGGCACCTGCTGGCTTCGAGGACGGCACCCTCGATTACCTTGGCTTGCCAGCGGTGAGCATGGGGCTGCGCTACCTGGAGTCGATCGGGATGGATACTATCCACACGCGGGTCTCGTGTCTGACCGCTTGGCTGATCGACGAGTTGTTGCGGCTGCGGCACAGCAACGGGCATCCGCTGGTACGCATCTTCGGTCCGCGGGACATGGAGGGGCGCGGCGCCACGATCGCTCTGCACCTGCTCGATCCCCGTGGCCGTCCGTACGACGTTTACGACATCGAGACAGCCGCAGGACGCGAGCTCATCTCCATCCGCACCGGGTGCTTCTGTAACCCGGGTGACGGGGAGGTCGCCCATGAGATCACGAGTGGTGATATGGAGCCCTGCTTCCGCGACAGCACGGCGATTGTCTCCCTGACCCAATGTCAACGGTCAATCGAGGACGCCACCGGCAAGGTGCCAAACACTATTCGTATATCGCTCGGCCTGGTCTCGAACTTCGAAGACGTCTGCCGCTTCGTGGCATTCACGGGGCGTTATCGCGACAGGCTTGAGGGTCGATGAGACCTCTCCGCGCGTCGGAGCCCAAGGTGGTGCTCTGCGAGAGCCGAGACCGCTCTCGACGTGACGATCCAGGCTCAGATTCAGCGCCTGCTCGTCGACCTTCAGGAGGAGGTGGGTCTGTTTCCATCGTGTTCGTCACGCACGAACTGACGTTCGTCGGCGAGCTTCTGCGAAGACGTCTGAGCGGCATCCACTCGGAAAGCAGGTGTAGGCAGATGGTACGCTCAATTGAGTTCATCATGACGGCAGGACCCGTCGAGTTGTCTGACAGGGTCCGCTCCGCTCTCGGTAGCCAGCTCCTGTTCGACTACTCGCAGCCGTTTCTCGATCTCTTCCGAGACACCGAGCAGAAGTTCAAGCAGTTCCTTAAGACCGGCAACGACATCGTCATGATGCAGGGAGAAGCGCTGCTCGGGCTTGAGGCGATATCTCTCTGCGGTCTCGACGAGGGCGATGTCGTCATCAACGTCGAGAGCGGCCACTACGGCGAGGGCAACCGCTACTTCATAGAGAAGTACGGCGGCAAGGTAGTCCCGGTCGAGACGCCGTGGAACACGGTCGCGGAGCCCGAGCAGCTCGAGGCTGTGCTCAAAGCTCACCCGGAGGCGAAGATCCTCTGGCTCGTCCACTGTGAGACGCCCTGCGGGACGCAAGCCGACCTGGAGTCTCTGGCCAAGCTGGGCAAGCAGTACGGCAAGCTGGTGTTCGTCGACTCGGTGAGCTGTGCCGGTAGCTCCCCTGTGGAGGTCGATGCCTGGGGCATCGATATTGTCTCGGTGGGGTCTCAGAAGGTACTGGGGGCGCCCCCCGGCCTGAGCGCAATGTCTATCTCGGAGGCCGCCTGGGACGTCTTCCGCGGCGTCAAGCAGCCGAATCGCTATTCGTACTTCAGCATCCTTGACTGGAAGGAGCTCTGGCTCGAGAAAGGGATATGGCCCTACACCGCGTCGACCACGGAAGTGGCGGCGCTGAACGCAGCGGTGAGCGAGTACCTCGAAGTCGGGCACGAGGAGCATTTCCGCAGGTACGCGGAGATTGGCCGTGCCGCTCGGGCTGGGGTCGAGGCGATGGGCCTGAAGCTGTGGCCTGATAATGCACAGCACGCCTGCAACGTCGCCACTGCGATCTCTGTGCCCGACGGTATCGACGACGAGCATCTGCGGCGGCGCATGATTGAGAAGTTCGGCGTATTGATCTCCGGCAGCCTCTTCAACACGCCTATCTACGGCAAGTTGGTGCGCTTGGGCCACATGGGCAGAACGTGCAGTCCCGCATATGGCAGCGTCGCGCTCACCGCGCTCGGCCACTGCCTCAACGAGATGGGCTGTCGCGTGGACGTAGGCGCCGGAATCGACGCCTTCCTCGCTCAACTCGATCCGGTGTGAGGCTAGGCGTCTACCGAGACCGCCGCGAACGAAATGCATCGAGTTCGAAGAATGGAGGGAGAATCTCGGGCACGTCCGGAGTGTGACAGTAGCCGTGCCGTCGGGCACGATCGACGTGCTGCGGAGTATCTCCTCGCTCGTGCGCCAAGCCGTTCACTCGGGCTAACGTCCGGCTAACGAACTGCTCGATTCAACCTGACTCTCGCTGGCACTCAGTGTCAGACCACGCCTGCTCTTCACGCTCGTGGGCGCACTCAGTGGCACTCACCGGCACGCACTAGCACGATACTCGACGCCTTTGCACGGCGGAGGCCAGGGATTCGACTCCCCTGCGGTACACCACTCATTTGCAGGGAACTCGTGCTCCGTACGGCGCAAAGAACCGTCCTGGACACCCCCTCCTACAACCCGATGACAAACAGACTGAGTGCGGCTCGGTGCGCCTCGGTGGGTACGGCGGAGGTCAGACGTTCGATTGTCCTGCCGTCGATCCCACATGTGCCCCGGGGATGGGGCTGCGTGCCCGGTCGACGGGTTCTGAGCTGCCTGCAAGACCGCGGTTCTGGCACGTCCACGACCGCGATGACCTCTCGCGCATAAAGGCGTAGGCTGGGTCAGAGATCCCGCAGTCCTCTGGCTTCGGTGATCCCGCGCAGTTGGCGACAGCGTGACCGGCCTCGTGATAGGCGATGGCCATCAGGCGCAGCGCAGGACACTCGCTGTCGTCGTCCGTCGCGCTCATCCCACGACCGCCAACTGCCCCACAGCCAGTCGAAGCCCGGCGTCGATCTTCTGCGCGGCCTCCTCCTGCATGCCCGGCACCACATGGCCGTACGTGCCTAAGTCCGCGATGTAAAGCATGCTTGACACCACGGCCTCTCGTTGCTAGAGTCATGTCAAGCCAACTTTACACGAGGAAGGCAGAGGAGCTGTGATGGTCAATCGGGTCAAGGATCTGCGCGTGGCGGCGGGTCTGCGCCAGGAGGATCTCGCCGAGAGCACCGGGGTCAGCCGCCAGACGATCATCTCCATCGAGCGCGGCCGCTACAACCCGTCGCTCGAGCTCGCCTGGAAGCTGTCCAGGATGCTGGGCGTGACCATCGAGGAGCTCTTCTGTTTCACGGAGGGAGACTGACATGCGGACTGCACGCACGACCATCCTCATCGCGGTGGTGCTCGCGCTGCCGTATCTCGTCATCGGCCTGTGGTCTGACGGCCCGCTACGCCGCGACGACTCATCGGCGGCGGCATCGTCCTGCTCGTCGTCAGCGGACTCGCGGCCGCCTGGATGGCATGGCGCGGCAAGCGCATCGACGAGGCCCAGGACGAGCGCCAGACGTTCATCGTCGGCAACGCGATGCGCTTCTCGTTCTGCGTCATGGCCGTCGCCGTGCAGGCGTACTGGGCCTGGCAGTTCGCGAGCCAGGGCAACGCCGGCGACAGCTCGTTCTGGCTGCTCGTGGCCCTCTGGGGCTCGTTCCTCGGCGGCATCGTCTACAACCAGGCCAGACACTGACCAGCACCGAAGGAGGACGTCATGGCGAAGAGCAAGACGACACCGGGAACCGGGGCGAAGAAGAAGGTGGACACACTGGGAGAATGGATCGCCATCGGCGTCGGGGTCGGGGTCGCGTTCGGCGTGCTCTTCGGGCAGATCGGGCTCGGCATCGCGCTCGGCGCCGGCGTCGGCATCGTCATCGGCTCGGCCCTGGCGAGCCGCGGCGATGGGCGGCGCGCGGATCGCCACGACTCTGACGCGTAGCTCAGGCGGCGGGGCGCGACTCCCGGACGCAGTCGGGCAGCCTTCCCGCCGGCTGCGCCTCGCGCGAGTGCGGAGCGTCAACCCGCCAGCTGGGCGGACTAGCCGCGGCCGAAGAGCTCCCTCAGGATGCTGCCGAACTCGAGGAGAGCATGTCGTCCTTCGCCTACGTAGACGGAGCCATGCATCGTGGCGACGGTGGTGGGCTCCAGATCGGCGAGCTCGGCGAGCATCGGCTCGGTGGTCGGCGTATACGGCATGTAGTTCACGAGCGGCGTCCCCTCGAAGCTCTTCAGCGAGGCTCGGGTCCTCTCCAAGACATCCTCGCGAGCGATCGCTTCGGCCTTGCCGCTCTGGTGCAGGATATCGGAGGAGAAGAGCGTCTTCGTGGTTTCATCGAACAGGTGCCCAGCGTCCCAGCCGTGGGGGAGGTGGGGTGTCTGCAGGTACCGGACTCGATGCGCACCCGTCTCGATCACGTCGCCGCTCTTCAGGCCCTTGACCGGCCGCGAGGCGTAGTCCCACATGTTGATGAGGACGCCGGTCATGCTGCATATGGCCTCCGCCTGAGGAGCGGCCGCCAGCCACTCGTTCAGGGCGCCACACTCGTCTATCTCGAAGTGACTGAAGCCGATCCATCTGATCGTCGCGGGGTCGATGACACGAGCGACCGCGTCGCGCACGCCGGGGAAGAGCGCACGCATGCCGGTGTGGTAGAGCAAGGGCTGCTCGTCTCGCACCAGGAACTGGCTGAACTCGAGGTCGGTTGGGGGTTCGAGATACGTCGAGATGCGAAAGACATCGGGGCCGATCTCGGCGACGTTGGTCTCCATCCCTGGCTCCTTTCGGAAGTTCCCTGCCGAACGAGACGAGCTTGTGCGGTTCGTCGCCGCACCAAGGCACGCCTGGAAGATGCCCGCACAGGCGGCCGATGTGCCGCATTCCATCCTACCGCTGGTGGCCGTCGTTGTATGCGCTTGTTCGGGGAGCAAGCCGACGCCCGTGCGGTCTTGAGACCTCCCGCCCGTGGGTGCAGACTCCTCGGTGAAGGAGTGGTTCATGCGTCGGCACGCACTCGGGGTCGTCGCGGTGTGTCTGAGCGCGCTGACGACGGGGACCGCCATCAAGGCGCCCGACGTCACCTACGGCGCACTCATCGGGGACGGCTTCACAGACGCGACCAGTCGAAAAGCCATCCGCGACGGCCTTGACGAGAGCGGCAAGCGACTGGACGAGGCCATGCCTCGCTGGCAGATGAGCGACGCGGACCTCGATGCTACGATCGCCTACCTCAAAGAGCTGGGCGCGCGTTGAGGACCGGCTGACGCAACCCATAGGAGGGCAGGATGACGGCCCGCACCATCCTCATCACCGGCGCCGCAGGCAACCTAGGTGGCCTCCTTGCCGACCGACTGGCCGGCAGCGAGCACGATCTTCGCCTGATGGTGCATCGCACCGACGTCCGCGACGACCTCAAGCGCCGGCCCCGTACGCAGGTGGTGCGCGCCGATCTCGCCGACCCGGCGTCGCTCGGTCCCGCGGTCGCGGGCGTCGACACGGTCGTGCATTTCGCCGGGGTGCTGTTCGCACCGCGCCCCGAGCGGTTCCTTCCGGTGACCAACACGGCCTGGTTCGCCAACCTGCTGGAGGCCTGCCTTGCGGCGCGGGTGGACCGCTTGGTCCTCATCTCGTTCCCTCACGTAGAGGGACCCACCACACCCGAGAGCCCCGCGAGCGGACGCCTTGACGGTGCGCCGGTCTCGGTGCACGCACGCACTCGGCTCGAGGAGGAGCGGCTGCTGTTCTCGCGCACCGCGGGGACGGCCACGACCCCGGTCTCCCTGCGGCTGGGCATGGTCTACGGCCGCGGTATCCTCATGATCGAGGCGGCGCGCTGGCTGGCGCGTCACCATCTGCTCGCCGTGTGGCGGCAGCCGATCTGGATCCACCTGATCTCGACTGCCGACTTCCTCGCGGGGACGGTGGTGGCCGCCACCGCCGATGGTGTGTCCGGCATCTACCACGCGGGGGACGACGAACCACTGCCGCTGCAGCGCTTCCTCGACGAGGCCTGCGCTGTCTGGGGCCTCCGCCGCCCCTGGCGGCTGCCGGTGTGGATGATCGTGGCCGGGGCCGCTGCCTGCGAGTTGGGCGCCGCGGTCCTGCGCACGAAGTCGCCGTTGACCCGCGACTTCATCACGATCGGGCGTGTGTCGTACTGCGGCGACACGCGGCGCTTCCGCTCGGAGCTGCTCTCGACGCTCGTCTATCCGACTCTCGAAACGGGCAAGGCGACGCTGGTCTGACGGGGGTTTGGGGGCCGACGGCCATGCCAACCGTCAGAATCTGGGCAGGATCTTGTAGACGGTGCCGCCGAGCGTCACCACGTAGAGCTCACCGCCGGCGTCCTGCCCGAACGACGATATGCCCGTGACCTTCTGGCTGATGGCCGTGCTCGTGGGCCTGCCGTCGGGGCCACGCATCTTCCAGATGCGGCCCGTCGCGTAGTCGCCGTACAGGTAATAGCCGCGCAGGTAAGGGATGAGCGAGCCGCGGTACACGTAGCCGCCGGTCACCGCCTCACCGAAGGTGTGGGAGTACTCGGCGACAGGGAACCTGAGCCGCGATCGGTCGATGGGCTGAGGCTTGTACACGTGCGAGCCCTCGTAGTAGCTCCAGCCGAAGTTCACCCCCGGCGTGGCACCCGCGCGCAGGTAGTCGATCTCCTCCCAGCGATTCTGGCCGACGTCGCCGATCCACAGGTTGCCCTTGGTGCGGTCGAACGAGAAGCGCCAGGGATTGCGCACACCGTACGCGTACATGATGGTGCGTACGGGGCTCACGTCGACGTTCATGCGCAGGATCTTGCCGAGCCTGCTCTTCCTGTTCTGGGCACGTAGCTGCGGGTCGCCGGCGCTGCCCCCGTCGCCAAGGCCGATGTAGAGACGGCCGTTGGGTCCGAACTGCAACTGGCCGCCGTTGTGGTTGGCGTACGGCTGCGCGACCTTGAGCAGCACGCGGCGAGTGCTCGGGTCGGCGCGGTCGGGATCGGTGGCGCTGACCTTGTACTCCACGACCCTGGTGTCGCCCGCCAGGTTGGTGTAGTCGACGAAGAAGCGGCCGTTGGCGGCGTAGTCCGGATGGAACGCCATGGAGAGCAGCCCCTGCTCGCCGCCGGTCGAGACTTGGCCGCCCAGGTCGAGGAAGGGTGTGGCGAGCAGTGCGCCGTCCTTGAAGATGAGGATACGACCGCCCTTCTCGACGATGAACAGACGCAGGGCGTCACCCGGCGGTGCGGTCACGTAGACGGGCTGGCTGAGGCCGGTGACCAGGGCGTGCAGCCTGATGCTGGTCGGCGTCGGAGAGGGAGACGGGCTGGGCGAGGGGGCAAGCGATGGAACCGCCGGCGAGGGCGACGGGCTCGCGGTGATACCATCGGCGCCCGCCGGGAAGGTCTCGAGGACGACGAGTGCGAGCACCGTCCCCAGCACCGCTGTGACGACGACTGCGAGCAGTGCCGGCCGTGCGCCCATGCCCGCGTCTTGCCCCGCCGAGCGCGCGGCCTAACGTCCCGGGCCAGGAAAGGAGGCTGCCGGCAGACCGACTGGGAAGCCGTCGCGGTGGCCCAACCAGTGCCTCGACCAGATCAAGTCGCGCGGCGTGTGCGACGAAGCGTGCTTCCCGCACGCCACGGCGTTTCCGAACAACGACATCTGGTCCGGTCCGCCGGTGTGCAAGCTGTGTCCGAACCGCAACGCGCGGGCGGTCAAGATCACCAACCGGGTCCAGCTCGCTGATCCCACCGCCGCGAAGAACCACCTCAGCTCGATTGGACCCGTCGCGGGCTGCATCGATGTCTACCAGGACTTCTTCAGCTACGGCGGCGGCGTCTACCATCACGTCAGCGGCGGACTTGCCGGCGGGCACTGCATGGAGGTCATCGGCTACTCGGAGGCCGAGCAGTGCTGGATCGTGGAGAACTCCTGGGACACGACCTGGGGCGCGGGCGGCTTCGCGAAGATCGCCTACGACGACTTCAAGTTCAACGGTCAGTTCTATCCCATGAACGGCGCCACTGGGGTCGTGCTGCCGGCCACCGGCTTCCAGTCGCTCGGCGGCAAGCTCGGGTCCCGAGTCGCCGCAGGACGGAACAAGGACGGCCGCCTGGAGGTCTTCGCCCTCGGCATGGACAACGCTCTGTGGCACATGTGGCAGGTCGCACCGAATGGCGGGTGGTCGGGCTGGGCCTCCCTCGGCGGAGCCCTCGCCGGCGACCCCTCCGTCGTCTCAAACGCGGACGGCCGTCTCGAGGTCTTCGCACGCGGGGCGAACAACGCGCTGCTTCACATCTGGCAGACGGCCCCCAACAACGGTTGGTCCACCTGGGCGTCGCTCGGTGGCGTCATCACGAGCAACCCGGGCTGTGGCCGCAACAAGGACGGTCGTGTCGAGGTCTTCGCGCGCGGTGCTGCGCTCAACCTCATCCACACGTGGCAGACTGCTCCCAACAACGGCTGGAACTGAACATGACGGAGTCCAGGCGCCCCCTCCGGCCCACGCGTCGGAGGGGGCGCCCCGGGCGGAACGGGGATCGGTGCGGCCGAGGCTCGACTCTCGCTGGCGCGACGAGCGAGCGGGTGTCGCGCCACTCCCTGGATAAGATAGGAGGGCGAGATTGCCGACAGCGAACGAAGATCGACTGACGGGCCGTGTGGGTTTGCCCATCCGCATCCTCCTCGAGTCCACGCCCGGCACGGGCGCGATCTGGTACCCCTCGTTGGCGCCACCCGGGACTACGATCGACAGCCTCGACTCGATCCCCATCAGCCCGGGAATAGCGGCTCAGTGCACCAGGTCTTCCTGTTCCAGGCGGACGTGCCCGGCACCTACACGCTCGACTTCCAGTTGAAGCGCGAGTGGGAACCCGTCGTTCGGGGGGAACGACACGTTGTCATCCGGATTGACCCCGCGACCCCGTGACGCGGTGAGCAAGAGTGGTCGCAGCCAGGTCCGCGCCTTGCATGAGGCCCGTTTGCTGGCCCCGCTCGGTGGGCGGAGAAGAGATGCGCCGACCCGTCGCTGTCAACTAGGTTTAGATGCTTGGGAACACTAGGCAATAGCTTGCACCTTGCGGGGCAGAGTCAGAGCGGGCAGCCAGATGTCGATGAGGACTAGGTTTCTTTGCGGTCGCCAGCCGACTGACGGGCGGTGCCGGCTGGCGGCGAGGAGGCGCCGCACCCTTGAGCCGTCAGACGGGCACAGCGTCAGAAGCAGCGCACGAAGTTGCGCACGATGGTCGTGCAGAGAGGTACTGAGCCAGTCACGATCTCCACTCTCATCCGGCGCAGATACTGCTCGAAGCCGGGATTCTCGCGACGCGCGTAGGCGAACCACTCCTCAATCAGCTCGTCGTCGACCTCGGGATGGAACTGCACCCCCCAGGCGCGCCGTCCGACCCTGAAGGCCTGCTGATCGCCGTTACGCCGGGCGAACAGCACGGCCTCCGAGGGAGCCTCGAAGGAGTCCGCATGCGACTGCAGCGTCGAGAAACGCCGCGGCAGCCCGGCGAAAAGCTCGTCATCGTCGGTGACGTCGATCGGCATCCAGCCCCGCTCGGGAGACTCGCGGTGGTACACGCGGCCCCCGGTGGCCGCAGCGAGCTGTTGCGCGCCGAGGCAGATGCCCAGCACCGGCACGTCGCGCTCGACCGCCTCATGCAGTATCCGGTGCTCGTCTGCAAGCCACGGGTACTTGTCATCGTCGTCGGTGTTCATGCCGCCACCCAGCAGCACGAGCCCGGACGACGACAGAAGCTCGGCGGACGTCGGCACAGGCTCACCCGCGCGGACGCGACGGACGACGTAACGAATCCCCTCGGCCTGTAGCACCCTGCCGACGGTCCCGGGCAGGCCTTCGACCTCGTGTTGGAGGATGATGACCGGCCCGGAGTGGGTGGCGTCGCTTCGATCCACAGACATGCTAGTCACTATTCATGTACTGACGGAGGCTTTCGCCTCCTGTCGGGAAGAACCCTAGGCAGAACCTTACGAAATAGATAGGAATCGCCTGGGATTGTCGATCGTCATGATGTCGACCACGTCTTGGGACAGACCGGAAGCGAGAAGCTTCGGCACAAAGACTTCTGTCAGGTACGTGAAGCCACGCCCGCCGAAGTAGCGAAGTTCAGGCATCTGGCCTACATCGTGAGATAGCAGCACCTGTCGCTCAAGGCCCTGCCCCGCAAGCTCCATGATGAGGTGCACGAGGCGGTCTTCGAGCTGCCCCATCTGGAGCCCTATGTTGTCGAAAGCCACGTAGGCGCCGCGCCGCGCAATCGCCGTGCAGTACTCAAGATACGGCTGACTGTCGCAATGACCCACGCAGACCCGCTTAAGATCTACGCCTTCTTCCTCGAAGAGACCTAGCTGCTCTAGGCCGGCATCTGCAGACGTGGTATGCGTGGTGATCGGCAGGCCCGTGCGCACGTGAGCACGGGCGACTGCGCGATGGACGCGCTCTTCGAGGGGCGAAAGCCAGCCCTGGGCTGCTCCGATTTCGCCGATCACTCCTGGCCTGACCTCAGTCCCGTCCAAGCCGTGATCGATCTCCTCCACCAATTGCGCAGCGATTGAGGCGACAGAGCGTCTCGCTAGAACATCCTCGGGCGGATAGAAGGGCTCCATGTACCAGCCACAGCCCATCACAATGAAGACTTCAGTTCTCTCAGCCAGCTGTCGCACGCGCAGCGGCTCTCGTCCGCAACCTCGCGGTGTCTGGTCCACCACGCAGCTGCCCCCGGCAGCCCGAAATGCTTGCAGTTCGCCCGCGAGTACTTCGTCGTCTGCCAGTTGCTGAAGAGAGCCATACCCATCGTTCTCCCACGCCGTGAGGAAGAGATGCTCGTGGGGGAGGGTGAATCCGATTTCCCGCGTATCGACCGGTCCCGTGACCGTCTGGACCTGACTCATTCTCTACGGGTCTCCGTCTGGGGCTCTTCGCTCACCAGAATGTTGTAAGGGGGCTAGTCCTCGTGGGAGAGTCTACATACTTTGACGGTCTTCGGTACGGGGCGGGTTCCGCCTCCGATGTGCCAAGGACGCTTCCACAGGGCGGTCGGCAGGGGGTTACTCGCCGGATCGATTGATTTGTCCAAGAGCGCGAACGCCGCGGGCGCCATCGTTGTCACTCGCATCTCTTTTAGTGCGGCAATGCCGTCGGCTGAGGAGCTGAACTCCTTCCTGAGACGCGGCATCGTGATAGAACAGCCCAAGGGTAAGCCACAAAGGGAGTGAACCATGTCAGAGAACGAGCACGATTTCCCGTTCGACTATCTCGGGAGGCCCTACACTCGTCGGCAAGTGCTCAAAGGGGCGCTGGTAGCCGGCGCAGGTGTAAGTCTGGGATCGCTTCTTGCGGCTTGTGGAGGCGGCACGACGACCACCACATCCGCCTCCTCCAGCGCCAGCCCCGGCTTCACCTCGGCGACTCCCAAGAAGGGCGGCACTCTCGTCTACGCCCGTCGTGCCGCCACTTTGACGCTCGACCCCCTGCAGAACCGCAACGGCAACGGCGACATCTTCGCGGCTGAGATCGTCTACAACGCTCTCGTCCGCCCCGACCCCAAGGGCTCCACCGCCCTCGTCGCCGGCCTTTCCGATCAGTGGACACTCTCCGCCGATCGCCTGGACTACACCTTCCACATTCGGGACAACGCCCGCTTCTCCAACGGAGATCCCGTCACTGGCGACGACGTCAAGTTCTCTCTGGACCGTTTTGGCGACCCGAAGCTCAATGCCATCTACGGGGTGCTGGCCGTGGGCTACAAAGGCACCGAGGTGGTGGACAAGTCCACCGTCATCGTGCACCTAAGCAAGCCCGTATCGGCCTTCCTCTACAACATCAGCATCCTGCCGGCCTTCATCCTTCCTAAGAAGCTGGTCGAAGCGCAGGGCGAGAAGTTCTTCAAGAAGCCAGTCGGGACGGGGCCATACGTCGTCAGCGAGTGGCTATCCGGTTCGCACATCACCTTCGTTCCCAACCAGTACTACTGGGAGTCCGGGAAGCCCTACCTCGACCAGATTCGTTTCGACTTCACCACCGACGACAACGCGCGGATGCTGGCGCTGCAGAGCGGGCAAGCGCAGGCAGCCGACGGGGTTCCCTTCTCGGAGATCAGCAGTCTGAAGAGCGACACCGCGGTCTACCTGCAGTTCACCACCGTGCCCTACTTCCAGGGGCTCTGGCTCAATCACAAACGGCCCCAGTTGGCCGACCTCAACGTGCGCCAGGCATTGCAGTATGCGGTTGACAAGGAGGCCATCAACAAGACGGTGTACGCCGGCACGGGGACCATCCCGAACAGTGTCTTGCCGGCGCTGCGTTATGACGCCTCGCCGCAGCAGGTGCAGCCTTACCCCTACGATCTCACGAAGGCGAAGCAGTTGATGGCGCAGTCGGGGTACCCCAACGGCTTCAAGACGACGCTGCAGTACCCGTCTGGATTTGCCTACTACAATCGCTTGGCGCTCATCCTTCAGGCCGCGTGGCAGCAGATTGGCGTCAACGTCAAACTGATCCAGCAGGACCAGGGGACGACCTCGCAGCGCTTCTACCAGATGGACTACGACCTGACGTTCCCTTACGCCCAGTTCACAAGTGACGTGGTCGTACCGGACGAGTACATCTCCTTCATCTGTGATCCCACGAGTGGCACGAACGGCTTCTTCACTGGCTGGCACGACGATGCCATCTGGAAGAAGGTCCAGGAGTTCGAGAGTGCCGATGAGGCGGCGAGGGCGACTCTTTGGCCGCAGATACAGAAGGCCATGATGGAACAGACGCCTGTGGTCAACATCATGAATCTGCCTTTCATCCAGGCCTACGGGTCTAACGTCCGAGACCCGTACATCAATGCGCTCGGTGCTAACCGGCTCGAGGACACCTGGCTCGCTTAAGGACTGAGAGGCTTCGCCCGCTGGCTTCGGAGAACACGTGGCCTGGTATTTTCTGCGTCGGCTGATCGCGGCCGTGCCGGTCCTCATCGGCCTGTCGATCGCGGCCTTCCTGATCATCCATCTCGTGCCGGGTGATCCTGTGCAGCAGATGTTGGGCGCCCACGCCACTCCGGAAACGGTCGCTGTGGTGCGTCAGCAGCTCGGCCTCGATCGCCCCCTGCCGGAGCAGTACGCCAAGTTCGTGTCAGGCGCGGTCGTGGGCAACTTCGGTGAGTCGATCACCATGAGCCAGCCCGTCAGCACACTCATTGGGCAACGATCGTTCGCGACGTTCTGGTTGCTCCTCTATGGAGTGTTCGTCGCGCTGGTCATAGCCGTCCCCCTCGCCGTCTGGTCGGCGGTGCGGCGCGACAGGTGGGCAGACCAGGCAATTCGTCTCTTCAGCACCACCGCCTTCGGCATGCCCACCTTCTGGCTGGGGCTCGTTCTCGCCCTCATCTTCGGGCTCGAGTTGGACTGGCTGCCGGTGGGCGGCTACACCAATTCGTTTCCGGGGCTCTTCTACAGTCTCACCCTCCCGGCCATCACGCTGGGACTGTCCTTGACCGCCATCATCATCCGGACCTTGCGCTCAAGCCTGCTCGAATCACTGTCCAGCGATTACGTGGAAGCCGCTCGCGCTCGCGGTCTTTCGGAGCGGCGTGTTGTGCTGCGCTACGGGCTTCGGAACTCGTTGGGCGCGATGGTGACCGTCGTCGCCGTCAACATCGGCTACTTGATCGGCGGCACTGTCGTCATCGAGACCGTCTTCCAGATTCCGGGCCTCGGCTCCCTCCTGGTCCAGTCGGCGCTACAACGCGACTACACGCTCGTCACCGCCCTGACTCTTGTCGCGGGTGTCGCAGTCGTTGCGATCAGCCTTCGTTACCGATCTCATCTACGCCTTCCTCGACCCCAGAGTAAGGCTCAGCGGATGACTGAGGTGCAAACGACAGTCAGGGCGCTTCCCGGCAGCTTTCGCATGGGCCGACTCGTTCAATCGACGGGTCTTTCGGCAACCATCGGCGGCCTTCTGCTGGTCATCATCGTGGCGGCTGCCCTCCTGGCGCCGGTGATCGCACCCTACCCACCGAACAAACTGGACGTCCTGCACACACTGCAGGCCCCTTCCTGGGCCCATCTCATGGGCACCGACGACGTGGGCCGAGACGTCTTCTCGCGCGTCCTCTACGGGGTCCGTTTGGACCTGCTGGTGGTGCTCCTGGTGACGTATCTGCCGCTGCCGATCGGTGTGCTGCTTGGCGCGATTGCTGGCTATTTCCGCGGCCCTACCGACACCGTCATCAGCCGTCTGGTCGACGTTGTCATCGCATTCCCGTTCCTCGTCCTGGTGATAGCGGTCGTAGCAATCACGGGGCCCGGCCTTTGGGGTGCGGCAGTAGGTATCATCGTGGGTGGCTGGGCGATGTACGCGCGGCTGGCTCGCGGCGAGATGCTGGTCCTGCGAGAACAGCAATTCATGCTCGCGGCACGGTCGCTGGGCTACTCTCACACCCGGTCTATCGTGCGCCACGCCCTGCCCAACCTGCTTCGCTCAAGCATCGTCTTCTCCGCCGCTGACATTGTCATCAATCTGCTGCTACTCGCCGGGCTCTCGTTCCTTGGCCTCGGTGTGCAGCCCCCGACGGCTGAGCTGGGGGCCATCGTCGCGTCGGGGCAGCCCTATCTGCTCACCGCGTGGTGGATCGCGACTCTGCCTGGCCTTGTGCTGGTCCTCATTGGGCTTGCTGTCAGCATGGTGGGCGACGCGATCGGCGATCGCTGGGGTATGGGTAATGGCTGAGCCTCTCCAGTCGCCTTCAGAGGCCGTACTTCTCGAGATCCGTGGCCTGCGCGTCTCCTTCAACCCCGGCGAGAGCCGCGTTGTCGCAGTCCACGACGTCGATCTGACCGTTGCTGCCGGCAAGACCTTGGGTCTTGTCGGGGAGTCCGGGTCGGGCAAGACAATGACTCTGCGCTCCGTCATCCGTCTCCTGCCGCGCGCGGCTGTCGTTGAGAGCGGTGAAGTGCTGTTCGAGGGGGTGGATGTCTTCGGTCTGCGCAGGGAGGATTTGCGGGAGCTTCGGGCGCGGGGGATCGGAACCGTATTTCAGGATCCGTACAGTTCGCTAAACCCAGTGGCGCGCATCGGAGAGCAGCTGGCAGAAGCGCTTCGCGTCAACCTTGGGCTGACGCAACGAGAGGCCGAGCTACGAGCTATCGAGGCTTTGCGTCACGTGGGCATCCCTCAGGCAGAAAAGCGCTTCCGCTCCTACCCTCATGAACTGAGCGGAGGGATGCGTCAGAGGGTGATGTTTGCCATCGCCACGGCCGCTCGCCCTCGTCTGCTGCTTGCGGACGAACCAACGACTGCTCTCGATGTGACTACCCAGGCACAGATCCTCGCGCTTCTGGCCCGCCTGCGTGAGGAGACCGGCATGGCGACTGTGCTTGTGTCGCACGATTTCGGGGTTATTGCCCAAGCGTGCGACACGGTCGCGGTCATGTACGCAGGCTACATAGTCGAGCGTGCACCCATTCGCGAGGCCTACCGGCGTCCCCATCATCCCTACACCCGGGGACTACTAGATTCGATCCCGAGCATCATCCCGCCCTCCGGAGCTGAAGACGCTCGCCTCAGCACCATTCCGGGACAGCCCCCTGACCTGGCAGCCCTGCCTTCAGGCTGTCCCTTCCAGCCCCGTTGCCCTCATGCTCGTCCCGAATGCGAGGGAGTGGACATGAGACTCGAGCGCGTCGACGGCGACCACTTCACCGCCTGCCCCTTTGTCAGGAGTTGGGATGCCACCTGAAGGCAGCGCAGAACCTCGTTTCGACGGGCCACGCGAAGAGCGGGGACCGTTGCTCGTGGTCAAGGGTCTGCGCAAGGAGTTCCTGCTGCGGCGGTCGGTAGGCGACTGGATCAAGCGAGCGCAGGCCGAGCGAGTGGCGGCAGTGCAGGATTTCTCGTTTGCCCTGCGGCGGGGTGAGACCCTGGGCATCGCCGGGGAGTCGGGCAGCGGCAAGACAACCGCAGTCCGCTGCCTCATCCGCCTGGTGGAACCCGATGCCGGCGAGATCTCTTTTGACGGCATCGATGTGCGCACCGCCTCGGGCAGCGCATTGCGAGACGTGAGGCGCAGGATGCAGATGGTCTTTCAGGATCCCTACGCCTCCCTGAACCCACGTATGCGCGTCGGTGATGCGATAGTGGAAGCGGGGCGAGTGCACCATCGCCCTGGGAGCGAGGACACAAAGGCATTCCAGACAAGCCTGCTCGAGCTGGTCAACCTACCATCGAGTGTCGCACAGAAACGTCCGCGCGAGCTGAGCGGCGGGCAGCGGCAGCGCATAGCCATAGCGCGAGCGCTTGCCGTCGGACCCGAGATACTGATCGCGGACGAGGCTCTGAGCGCGCTCGACGTATCGGTCCAGGCGCAGTTGCTGAACCTCTTCCAGGACCTCAAGTCCGAGCTCGGCCTGACCATGATCTTCGTTGCGCACCAGCTCTCGATAATCGCCCAGACTGCTGATCAAGTGGCGATCATGTACCGGGGGGAAGTGGTCGAGCAGGGATCGGTCGGCGACATCTTCCGCGACCCTCAGCATCCCTACACGAGGTCGCTTCTGGCAGCCCACCCCCAGCCCGATCCCGACAAGCGACTTGCCGTTCGATTCGAGGACGACTGGACGAGACCGGCTTGGAAATTAGAGAAGACAAACGGCGCGAATGGCGGAGGCCTGCAGTGAGCGAAGACGTGAATCTCGACCAGGGTGTGTCAGAGCAACTGTATGCTCGGGCTCTCAAGGTCATCCCCGCAGGTGTAAGCACCGACTACCGGCACGGAACCACCCCCACCTACTGGGCGGCGGCCAGCGGCTCCCACATGCGCGACGTGGACGGCAATGACTACATCGACTACCTCTTGGGTCTCGGGCCTCACATTCTGGGGCACGCCCCGGATCCCGTTGTCCGCGCCGTGGCTGAATCCCTGGCTGACGGTCAGCTCTTCGCGGGCCAGCATCCCCGTGAGCTCGAGTTGGCCGAGCTGATCTGCAGCATAATCCCGAGCGCCGAACGCGTTCGCTTCTTGATGACCGGAACCGAAGCTGTCGCGTTGGCGCTTCGCTTGGCTAGAGCGGCCACCGGTCGGCCCCTGATCGTCAAGTTCGAGGGCCACTACCACGGCTGGCAGGACGGCATCTTCGTCGGCTCCCATCCTGGTTACTACGGTCGAGGCTTCCCCGAGCAGAACGCAAAGTGGCCCGAATCAGGAGGCCAGCTCCCGAGCGCCTACGAGAATGTTGTCCTGCTTCCATGGAACGACGCTGCCGCGCTTGAGGCGTTCCTTGGCGCCCGCCTCGATGAAGTGGCCGGCGTCATCATGGAACCCGCCATGTGTAACTCCGCGGTGATCGAACCCAAGGACGGATATCTGGCCTCTGTTCGTAAGGCCTGCAATCGCTTCGGTTGCATCCTGATCTTTGACGAGATCATCACTGGCTTCCGCGTGGGGCTCACGGGCGCCCAAGGGCACTACGGAGTCAGGCCGGACTTGACGACGTTCGGAAAGGCGATCGGGGGTGGATTCCCCATCTCATGTGTCGCCGGGCAGGCCGAAGTCATGGACCTTCTGGGGGATCCTCGGGTGACGAGAGATCATCCCTTGCCCATGCATGGGGGCACCTTCAACAGCAACCTCCAGGCCGTGGTTGCGAGTCTCACCGCATTGCAGATCCTTCAGCGTCCCGAGACTTATCTACACCTGGACCACTTGGGCGCAACGCTTATGGAGGGGATGGATGAGCTCCTGACTGAGTCTGGAGTGCCACACGTCGTCCAGGGGTTCCCAACGGCCTTCTACGTCGACTTCAGCGACAGTGCTCCCCAGTCTCTTCGTGACATCGTGAGCCACGACCACCGCGCCTATCATGAGTTCGTGCGGAAGCTGAAGACGCGCGGTATCCTCACCCATCCGCGCGGCGTCTGGTATCTGTCCACCGCGCATACCGAGGACGACATCGAGAGAACCCTGGATGCGTGTCGCGCTTCTCTCGCATGAGCGCCGAGGCCTCCGGTCTTGGCTCCTCCTTTGGAGCTCACGTATACCTTTGGGCCTCCGGTTCAAGCACCACGGAGCTTGACAGGGCGATTGGAGCAGCGGCGAGACTTGGCCTCGACTTCGTCCAGGTTTCGTTGTCGTCGCTTGACCTGGACCTGTCGGCTGTCAGGGCGTCGCTGGAGAGACACGGCATCGCATGTCTGAGCGGGCTGGCTGTTCCTCCTGGGGTGTGGTCGCTCCGCCGCGAGGGAGCCTTGCGCCGCTACCTCAAGGAGGCGCTAGAGGCCACGGCCAGACTCGACTGTGGAATCCTCAGCGGCGCACTCTATACGCCAATGGGCGAGAAGAGCGACCCGAGCGAGCGACGAGGGGAGCTGAAGCTGCATCCGTGACGAACTGAAGCAGGCTGCTCAGTATGCTTCGACACTCGGTGTCAGGCTCGGGCTCGAACCCCTCAACCGCTATGAGACATCGCTGCTCAACACCTGTGAGCAGGTGTTGGACTTGATTGCCGAAGTAGACGAACCGAACCTATTCGTCCACTTGGACACGTTCCACATGAACATCGAGGAGACGGACATCTACTCTGCCATCAGCCTCTCAAAAGGAAGACTCGGCTATGTGCAGCTTTCGGAATCGGATCGGGGCGTCCCCGGCGACGGTCATATCCACTGGGAGACCGTGTTCGAAGGGCTGCGTGATGCTGACTACCGGGGCCCACTTGCCTTTGAGTCATTCACCATCGACAACGCCGTTCTGGCAAAAGCGGCCTGTCTCTGGCGAGACGTCGTTGGCGACCCGGACTCGTTCGTCATACGCGGTCGTGCAAAGATGCGTGCCATTGCCGAGAAGGTCGGGTACGAATTCCCGGAGTGACTCTCTCCGGCTAGGTGGCTGTCTTGGTTCAGATAGTCAGTGCACCAGGTCTTCCTGTTCCAGCGGATCTGCCCGGCACCTACACGCTCGACTTCCAGTTGAAGCGCGAGTGGGAACCCGTCGTTCGGAGGAACGACACGTGGTCATCCAGATCGACCCCGCGACGCCGTCGATGAGGACGAGGCGTCTTCGCGGTCGCCAGCCGACTTACGGGCGGTGCCGGTAGGCCCGAGGGGGCGCCGGACCCTTGAGCCGTCAGGCGGGCAGAGCGCCAGAGGCAGCGCACGAAGTTGCGCACGATGGTCGTGCAGGAGAGACACTGAGCCGCCAACGATCCGCACTCTATCCGGCGCAGATCGTGCTCGAAGCGGGATTCTCGCCCCTCCAAGGGCCGGGGAACGCCTCGCTGAGGTGTAGGGTTCGGAGCGAGACCTACAACGTGGACTGCCGTGTAGGGGGGAATGGCCAGCCCTTTTGCGGCGAGTAGCGGAGGTAAGGGCACGGGCGAGCAGGTGGACGTTGTTGTGATCGGCGCCGGGCAGGCGGGGCTGGCCACAAGCCACGAGCTGACCCGGGCCGGCGTCGAGCACCTGGTTCTTGAGCGTAGGCGCATTGGCGAGACGTGGCGAGGCCGCTGGGAGAGCTTCTGCCTGGTCACACCCAACTGGAGCGTGCAGCTCCCAGGGCGCGGCTACGACGGTGACGACCCAGACGGCTACATGCCCCGGGACGAGATCGTCGCCTACCTCGAGCGCTATGCGGCCACCTTCACGGCGCCGGTCCGCGAGGGGGTCGAGGTGAAGTCGCTCAGACGGCTCGCGGGCGAGGACGGCTATCTCCTCGATGCCTCAGGCGGTCCGCTTGAGGCACGGACCGTTGTCGTGGCTACCGGCGCTTATCAGAAGCCCCATCGCCCGGTTGGGGCCTCGTCCCTTCCTGCGGGACTCCTCCAGATCGACGTCGAGGAGTACCGCTCGCCCACGTCGCTGCCGGAGGGCAAGGTGCTCGTCGTGGGCAGCGGGCAGTCGGGCTGCCAGCTTGCTGAGGAACTGCACGAGTCTGGGCGCGAGGTGTACCTGTCCTGCGGTCGTGCGCCCTGGGTCCCGCGACGGCTGGGCGGTCGCGATATCGTGTGGTGGCTCGTCGAGTCGGGGATCTTCGACCAGCCCGTTGATTCCCTGCAGTCGCCGACCGCGAGACTCATCTCAAACCCGCTCGCAACTGGCCACGGCGGCGGCCACGATCTGCACCTGCGCACACTTCAGGCGATGGGGGTCACGCTCACCGGACACTTCCTAGACGCGACGGGGCGCGAGGCGAGGTTCGCGCCGGATCTGGCGGAGAGCCTCGCCTGGGGGGACGCGCGCTACCGCGAGTTCATGGACGTCTTCCGCAAGCTCGCGGCGGAGCGCGGTCTCGAGCCGCCGGAGGTCAGCGAGCCCGGTCCCTTCGACGCTCGAGCGCCCGAACGACTCGACCTCTCCGGCCTCGGCGCCGTGATCTTCGCCGGCGGCTTCCGCCCCGACTACCGCTCCTGGCTCCCGTGGACAGACGCGTTCGACGACCTCGGCTTTCCCCTGCAGCGAGACGGCGTGAGCACCAACATCCCCGGGCTGTACTTTGTCGGCGTCCACTTCCTGCGAAAGCGCAAATCATCGCTGCTGTACGGCGTAGGAGAAGATGCCCATATCGTCGCGGACACGATTGCCGACCGCATGAGGAGGGCTCACACGGCCTAGTCCAAGGCCGTGCAAAGCGCGTCCATTCACTTTCCTGCCGGACGCTTCACCCCAAGGGAGAATCCTGCTGCCCAGGTCGTTGCCGGCCCTAACGTTGCCGGCCCTAACGAAGGCCCGCCCGACAGCCCGCCTAGTGATCGGTGCTGCTGACCCCCGCCGGCGCGGCTCGCTTCGACGCCTTCTTGCGCCCCTCTGCGCTCAAGACAGCCTTGCGCATGCGGATCGACGCCGGCGTGACCTCGACGAGCTCGTCGGCGGCGATCCACTCCAAGGCCGACTCAAGCGTGACGGGACGCGGGACCTTGAGGCCGGCGTCGATCTCCTTGGTCGACTGCCGGTAGTTGCCCATCTGCTTCTTCTTGGTCGGGTTGCAGAGCATGTCGTCCCCGCGTGAGTTCTCGCCCACGATCATGCCCTCGTAGACGCGGTCCATGGGCGAGATGAAGAGACTGGCCCGGTTCTGCAGGTTCTCGAGCGAGTACGAGGCCGCCTCCCCCGCCGCCTGGCTCACCAGTGAACCACGGCTGCGGGCTGGCAGCTCGCCGCGCCAGGGACCGTAGCCGACGAAGCGCGCCGCCATCACGCCGAGACCCCTCGTTTCGGTGAGGAAGTCGGAGCGGTAGCCGATGAGGCCGCGCGTCGATATGCGGAACTCGAGGCGCATGATGCCGGTGCCAGTGGCCTGCGCCCCCACGAGCTCGCCCTTGCGCAGCGAGAGCTCCTGGATGACCGTGCCCTGGTACTCTTCGGGCACGTCGATGACGAGCTGCTCCATCGGCTCGAGCAGCCTGTCGTGCGCATCGCGGTGGGTGATCACCTCTGGGCGCGAGACGCAGAGCTCGATGCCCTCGCGGCGCATCTCCTCGATGAGGATCGCCAGGTGCAGCTCGCCGCGGCCCGACACCTTGACGCCGTCGGGGCGCCCCAGGTCTTCGACGCGGAGGGCGACGTTGACGCGCACTTCTCGCGCGAGCCGCTCCTTGATCTGGCGCAACGTCACGGCGCGGCCGTCCTCACCCGCGAAGGGGCCGTTGTTGACGAGGAAGAGCATGGCCACCGTGGGCTCCTCGATCTCGAGCGGCGGCAGGGCAGCGTGTTCGAGATCGATGGCCGAGAGCGTGTCGCCGATCGTGATCTCGTGGGGGCCGGCGAGCCAGACGACGTCGCCGGCCGCGACCTCCTCGACCTCGCGACGCTCGAGACCACGCGTCACCCACAGGTGGGACGAGCGCGCCGGCTCGCTGCCGGCGACCTCCCAACCCGCCTCGGGGTCGCCGAGGTCGAGCCGGCGCGTCGTCGTGCGCCGCAGCTCGTCGCCCACCCGGTGTGTGCCCTGCAGCACGCGGCCGCAGCCGATGCGCCCGATGTAGTCGCTCCAGGCGAGCGTCGAGACCTGCATGAGGAAGGGCGCGTCGCGCTCGACCTCAGGCGCCGGCACCTTGGCGACGATCGTTTCGAAGAGGTCCTTCATGCCGGCGCCGGCGAGCTCGGCGAGCACCTCCGGTGAGAGCGCGCCGAGCTCGCCGGCGCGCTCGTGCTCGGCGCGGTCGATCTCCTCGCGCCGGTACTCGTCGAGGTCGGCGACGATCCACCCCTCGAGGCCCGAGCCGTAGAGCACGGGGAAGTCGAGCTGCTCGTCGTCGGCGCCCAGCTCGACGAAGAGGTCGAAGGTCTTGTCGAGGGCGCCCGACGGGTCGGCATTGGGCCGGTCGGCCTTGTTGACGACCACGATCGGCCGCAAGCCGAGGCGCAGCGCGCGCATGAGCACGTAGCGCGTCTGCGGCATCGGCCCTTCGTTGGCGTCGACGAGCAGCAGCACCGAGTCGACCATGCTCAGCACGCGCTCGACCTCGCCTGAGAAGTCGGCGTGGCCGGGCGTGTCGATGATATTGATGAGGTAGTCCTGCCACTCGACCGTGCAGTGCTTGGAGCGGATCGTGATGCCGCGCTCGCGCTCGAGATCGGCCGTGTCCATGACGCGCTCCTCGACGAGGGCGTTCTCGCGGAAGACGCGCGTGGCGCGGAAGATCGCGTCGATGAGCGTCGTCTTGCCGTGATCGATGTGGGCGATGATGGCCAGGTTGCGGATCTTCTCGCTGGGGTGCACGGGGTTCGCAGCCTCTCTGGGTCGGCGATGGAGGCCTGATGCACGGGGGAGGCCTTGCGTCCAGTGTACACGGCGCGCAGCGGCGACTCCCACGTCACTGGCTCCGAATCCGGTGAGCCAGCGGCTAGTGCGCGAAGGTCAGGGGGACGACGATGACGTTGATGCGCGATCCGTCGGCCATGGAGGTCTCGTAGGCCACCAGCCGGCCGCGCTCCCCCCTGCGGCGTGAACGACAGGCGCAGGCGGAACGTGCCTCGCGTTCCGCTCCCCGAAGTCGCCATCACCCGCTGCTTGACCAGCTTCGTGCCGCCTGGCGTCTGCACCTGAAGCCAGAAGACGGCCTCGAACGTGTTGGCGGTGCCCCAGACGAGCAAGGGACTCTTCACCGTCTCGCCGACGGTCGGCGACTCGACGAAGATGGCCGGCGTGAACTCCTCGAAGGAGGCGCGGCTCACCGGCTTCGTGAAGTCGATGCCGCTGCCCTCTACGGCCAGCGGGTCGCCGTTCTGCAGGAAGCGCACGCGGCTCGCCAGTTGCTTTCCTATAGTGAGACAGCGAGTGGTCTGCTTTGGCTGACAGAGATTGACATCTACCATGCTGAACTGGGTGGCCGTGTAGGTGAGCTGCGCGAGGCGCTGCAGGGTGCGTTGCACGCCGCCGGCCACCAAGCCCCCGCCCACATCGACCACAGCGGTGCCGCCGTTCATGCTGACGCCGAGAATGCCAAGGTCGCCGGGGACGGCCGAAGAGAGGCCCGCCGCCTGCTCGACGGCGGTCGGTCCCGCCAGGAGCTGCCTGAGAGCCGCGACCGCCACCCCTTGCGTCTGCGGCACGCTGCGGTGAGCGGCCGCCACCTTGCCGTCGCGCAGGAAGTACACGGAGAGCTGCGTGGTCGGCGTGGACGTGACGCGGTCGTCGGTGAGCCGGAGGGGGTGATGGTGGCGCTCGGCGACGGCGAGGCGGTGCCGCCACAGGCGGCCGCGATCGCCATCAGCATCGCGGCCGCAGCCACGAGTGCACAGGCCCGGAGCCGACTGCCATTCACGGTGCACCTTCCCCAGTCTCGAGGGCATGCCCGACAATCTCAAGCATACCCAGTGGGACGTCCTGGCATGATGGTGCGACCGTGCCGTGCCCGCAGATTCGGGCAAGGCTAGCGGCGAGCCGTCGGTCTGAGTACAAGCGCGGCCGTGTGGCCGCCTGTGCTACAGTGCTGAGCGTGGATCGTCGTCTCCTACCGCTCGTCCTCGCCGCCCCGCTGGCGCTGGCGCTGCTCGCTACGGCCTGCGCCGCGCCGGCGCCGGGGACGTTCGGACCCTCCGCGGTGGGGGCGGCGACGGTGCAGAGCGACTGGCAGCACACGCTGCAGGTGGTGGCCAATGTCAGGGCGAAGCCGCCGAGCCTTCCCGTCGTGTACCTGCTCGGCGGGTCCGTGGCCCGGGAGTGCATCATCAGCGAGGCCAGCTGGGCGGCGGCGGTGCGGGAGGCAGGCGGGCCCGCCGCCCTCACCTACGATCTGGCGTCCGGCGACCGCAGCGCCGCCGAGGACCTGACGCTGGTGCGGGAGTTGCCCCGCGTGCCCGCCATCGTCCTCATCAGCGTGAACGTGGGCCGCTTCACGCGAGCGCCGTCCGCGCCGAGCATCAGGCTGCCGGCGCCGTCCTCGCGGTTGCCCGCCTGGCGGCAGCACCGCTACTCCAACCCGCTCAGCCCATCGGCGAAGAAGGCGCAGGTCACGACATGGATGCAGCGCCGCTACCCGCTGTTCGTGCGCTACTACTCGTTCAACCTCGGCAGGCTCGAGCAGCTCATTAAGGCCTGCCAGGCGAAGGGTCTCCGACCGGTGCTGCTCGACCTGCCACGCAACCGCGAGATCATCGGCGCGGCGATGGATGCTCCCGTGACCCGCTACCACCGTAGCTGCCAAGCCCTGGCCGACAAGTACGGTATCCCGTGGGTCAACCTCGTAGCGGCCGCCAAGCTCGCCAACCGCGACTTCCGCGATCTCTGGCATCTCATCGGGACGGGCCGCGCGAAGTGGCAGTCGCTGCTCGCTGCGAAGACCGCTGCCCTCCTCGACAAGTACGGGATGGGCTCCTCGCCCACGCGCACGGCGTCGCCGTAGTCCCCGACCGTCACGCCGCGCACCGCTGCACCGGGATCCTCAAGCCGCAGCAGCCGTCGCCAGTGATCCACTCGATTCCAGGGACTTCTTCAGGGCTCTTACGGTCCTTCTTCGCTCCCCCCGGCCGATGATGATGACCATCGGCCTCATCACCCGGAAGATGCCGTGCAACTCCGACTCTGCGACGTGATGCACCGCGGTGCCCTCAGGGACCGGCACGAACTCGTACCGCAGACGCGCCTCGACGACTGGGCTGCGAAACCAGCGCAGCGTCTCCTCGAAGACAACCCGTGATGGCCTCTCAAACTCGACGATCTGGCCGCGAAAGGTCCCCATTCTGCCTTGATCGATGAACGTTGTGCCCAAACCCACGGGCCCATTGGATGTCTGGCTGCTCCTCTTGAACACACCGGTGCGGGGCATCCAGTCCGAATAGTGCGACAGGTCGATCGCTCGCTCGAACACCTGCTCGACTGGACGCTCGATGACTTCATCGACCTCTACTCTCACTGCGCTCATCGTTGACTCCTTGCTTGGTTCACGTCCATTGACAATCTCCCCGTATGCCCCTGCACTCGTCATTCAACGCTGTTTCAGCGACTCGCGGACGACCCATGCGGCAATGATTCGATCCGCCCCAGGACTTGGCTGAGACGCAGCAGATGAGCCGCGAGGGCGGGGCAACAGCTGAGGCGACGAGCCCCTGGGGGCGAGCTCAGGCAACCCTTCAGCCTATCGAGACAGGCTCACGGGTTCACCGCTCCCACACAACTGACAAGGGAATGCGACCGGGCGGGTATCGCATGCAAGGCGCTTCGGTCAGAATAGAGCCAGGATGAGTCGCAGCAGGTCGAACAAGCGGCAGCCGTCCGGGCAGGCTCCCGGCCGGACATCGCGTCCTCAGCCGGGCGCCCGCGCGATCCGCACCATCAGCTTGCTGGTGCTCGTGTGCGTGGTCTCCGTTGTGGCTTTGCTGATGGTCATCTCGCTCGTCGGGTTCGTGGTCAGGCCCGACCCAGCGGTGAGGGCGGGTCCCATGTACGTGACGCTCACGCTTACCACGGGCGCCGCGCTGCTCATGCTGGTCCTGGCGCTCAACGCCTCGTTCCTGCCCTTCATGTCCCGCCAACGGGTGTCCGACCTGCAGCTCGTCATGCTGGCGATGGCCGTCACTGGTGTCGTGACCGGCCTGTTGACCGTCGGAGGAGAGGCCAACGCCTTCGTCAAGCGCCTCATCCTCGGCGGCATCGCGTTCATATTCATCACGATGCAGAACGCCCGTCTGGCTCGGGCCCGCGAGGCGGGCCCTGCGGGGCAAGCAGGGCAACCTACTCCGCAGGTGCAGCCGCACCCCCGGAGCCGACAGCGGCGCGGAGGGCGGAAGCAGTGACCGGGCATGCGACGTCACCGGGCTGCAAGACTTGAGCGAACCTGGCTCTCCGAACCCGATGGATCACTCCGCCTCGGCCCGCAAGCTGATCTCGACGGCGCCGTGGACGTTCTTCGGGGTGCCGGGCTGCAGTGCCTTGGACGACCTCGACGCGCAGGTGGCGTTCCTGGGCGTGCCCTTTGACGCCGGGACTCCCCAGCCCGGTATCCCCACCGGCCAGGCGGCCGGGCCCAGCGCCGCACGTCTCGCTTCCCGGGACCAGTTCTCCTATGGCGACAGCGGATCGCTGGGGTGGTACGACGTCGAGACCGACCGCGATCGCCTCGTCGGGGTGACGATGGCCGACGTCGGCGATGTCACGATCCAGGGGGCCCAGCTCGAGTCCAACTTCAGCCGCATGACCGCGGTGACATTGGCGTTCTGCTCGACGAGCAGGATGGTCGTTCCCTGAGCGTTGATCTCCCTGACGATGTCGAAGATCCTCTCGACCAACATCGGGGCGAGCCCCATCGAGGGTTCGTCGAGCATGAGGAGCCGGGGCCCTGCCATGAGTGCGCGACCCATGGCAAGCATCTGCTGCTCGCCGCCCGAGAGCGTTCCGCCGGCCTGGGACACGCGCTCGTGGAGGGCCGGGAAGAGGTCGTAGACGCGGTCGAAATCTGCCCTCAGATCCTGGCGCCGACGCGCGAAAGCACCCATCTCGAGGTTCTCCCTCACGGTCATCCGCGGGAAGATCTTGCGCCCTTCGGGAGCCTGGGAGAGCCCGAGCGTGACGACCTCACAGGGCGGCACGGTGGTGAGATCGCGGCCCAAGTACACGACTCTGCCGGACCGCGGCCGTTGCAGTCCGGAGATCGCGTTGAGCATGGTGCTCTTGCCGGCGCCGTTCGCGCCGATCAGGGTGACGATCTCGCCGCTCCTGATCTGCAGGGAGACGCCCTTCAGCGCCTCGATGTTGCCGTAGAACACATGGATATCTTGCACGTCGAGCATGAGCTCGGCGGTCGTGGGCGCCTGTGCCGCGGTGGCCTCCATCTACGCGCCCTTCCCCAGGTAGGCCTCGATCACTTTGGGGTCGCTGCGCACCTTGGCGGGTGAGCCTTCGGCGATCTTCTCACCGTGGTCTAACACGACGATGCGGTCAGAGGTGCCCATGACCACCTTCATGTCGTGCTCGATGAGAATGATGGTCATGCCTTCGTCTCGTATCCGCCGGATGAGGCGCATGAGGTCGGCCGTCTCCTGGGGGTTCATGCCCGCCGCCGGCTCGTCGAGGAAGAGCAGCGTCGGCTCGGTGGCCAGAGCGCGCGCGATCTCCAGGCGGCGCTGCGACCCGTAGGGCAGGTTCTTGGCCAGTTCGCCGGTGCGGTCTCCAAGGCCCACGTACGCGAGGAGAGCCCGACTCTTGTCGCGCACGTCTTTCTCCTCACGAACCGCGCGGCGTGTGCGCAAGATGACGCTGAGCACGTTGCCATGCGTGCGGCAATGCTGTCCGACCATGACGTTCTCCAGCGCCGTCATCTCGTTGAAGAGGCGGATGTTCTGGAAGGTGCGCGCCACGCCCAGTCTGGTCACCTTGGACGGGAGCAATCCGGCTATGTCGCGATCCATGAAACGGATCGATCCCGAGGTGGGTGGATAGACGCCCGTGATCGCGTTGAAGAGGGTGGTCTTGCCGGCGCCGTTGGGGCCGATCAGCCCCACGATCTCGTTCTGGTCGGCGTGGAAGTCGACGTTGCTCACGGCCACCAGGCCGCCGAACGCCTTGACGAGCTGCCTGGTCTCGACCACGCGCCTGGCGGGCGGCATCGCCTGTGCGCGCGGGAGTGGACTGCCGCCGGTCACGTCAGTGGGCGGCATCTGACCACTCCTGTCGTTCGTGGTCGGCCTCGGCTCTGCTGCTGGGGCGCATCTCGAGCGCCACGCGCATGGAGCCCAGCAGACCCTGCGGGCGGAACACCATGAGCAGCACGAGGACCAGTCCGAGGGCGATGCCGCGCAACTCCGGGTGCACCTGAACGAAGGGGAAGTCGCGCAGCCACTCCTGGAGAGCGATCCAGATGGTCGCACCCAGGACCGGACCCGCGATGTTGCCCATGCCGCCGAGGACCACCAGGCTCAAGATGAGGAACGACTCCATGAGGATGAAGCTGCTCGGCGAGATGTAGTTGAGGTAGTGGCCGAAGAAGACGCCCATCATTCCGGCGAAGAAAGCGCCGGTCGCGTAGGACAGCAGCTTGTAGCGGGAAGTGTGGATGCCCATGGCCTCGGCCGCCACCTCGTCCTCGCGGATGGCCGTCCACGCTCGGCCGATGCGGGAGCGGACGATGCGCGAGATCGTCCAGAGCGATATCACGGCCAGCCCGAGGCCGAGGAAGTACAGACTCGTCTGCGCCTGGAACTGGAAGCCGAAGAAGGCAGGCTTGGGGATCCCGGGGATCCCCGAGGGACCGCGCGTGAGCCCGACCCAGTTGCTGGCGACGATGCGGATGATCTCCCCGAAGCCCAGCGTCATGATGGCCAGATAGTCTCCGCGGACGCGGAGTGTCGGGTACCCGAGGATGGCGCCCGCAGCCGCAGCCAACAGGCCGCCCACCAGGAGGTTCACCCACATCAGCCACCAGTACTGGTCGATGTCGACCCCGTACTTCACCAGCAAGACGTTGTGGAAGATGATGGCCGTGTAGTAGGCGCCGATGGCGTAGAAGGCCACATAGCCGAGGTCCAGAAGTCCGGTGAACCCGACGACGATGTTAAGGCCCGAGGCGAGCACCACGTAGATCACCACTACAGTCATGAGGGTGATCCAGCGGTCGGATTCGACCACGAACGGCAGGACGATCGCAAGAGCGAGGAGCCCCACGATGAAGGCCCGCTGCCTGCGGGTCGGTCCCCCGATCAGGGCGGACGCGATGGGGTTGAGCTTGGTCGTGAACAGGCCGCCCGCGTCGGTCTCCTCGTCGAGGGCGCTCGACCTGTGCCTCCGGCCGAACATCCTACGCCTTTTGGGCGATCGTGGACCCGAGCAGACCCGAGGGCCGGAACGAGAGGATGAAGATCAGGATGACGAACGCGAACGCATCGCGGTACTGCGACCCCAGCGGAAGGTAGGCCGAGCCGAGCGCCTCGATGACGCCCAGGGTCAGCCCGCCCAGAAAGGCCCCCGGGATGTTGCCGATGCCACCCAAGACGGCGGCGATGAACGCCTTGAGGCCGGGATTGAAGCCCATCAGCGGCCAGGCCGCGTTGTAGACCCCGCCGTAGAGGCCACCGGCGAGCGCGCCCAGCGCCGATCCGATGAGGAACGTGATGGCGATCACCCTATTGACGTTGACCCCCATGAGGGCGGAGGTGCGCTTGTCCTGGGCGGAGGCGCGCATCGCGCGCCCCACGCGGGTCCGGCGGACGAACATCGTGAGCAGGAGCATGACCACGACCGTGACGCCGACCACGAAGAGCTGGAAGTGAGTGATCTGGATGCCCCCGAGCACGATGGAATTGGGCTCACCGGCAGCATTTGAGAACAGCGGGATCGTGGGGAACGCGACCTGCTGCGATCCGAAGATCGCCTGAGCCACGTTCTGTAGCAGCACTGAGACGCCGATCGCGGAGATGAGCGCCGCCAGTCTGGGAGCGTTGCGCAGCGGACGGTAGGCGAGGCGCTCGATGACCACGCCCATGAGCCCCACGGCCGCCATGGCGATCAGGATGGCCAGGAAGAAGTTGAGGTGAGGCATGTTCACCGTGTGGCCGAACAGGGCGATGTCGGGGGACATCATCATGATGGTGATGAACGCCCCGAACATGAAGAGCTCGCCGAAGGCGAAGTTGATGAGCTCGATGATGCCGTACACCATCGTGTAGGCCACCGCGATGAGCGCGTAGAGACAGCCGATCATGAGGCCGTTGACGAGCTGTTGGCCGATTGAACTCATGGCGACTCGAGGTCCCTCGCCTGCTCCAGTGAAGAAGGTCAGGGAGGGGCGAGAGCAGTCGCTCTCGCCCCTCCCTCAACGACGGTGCAGGACGGCCTGCTACTGCGCAGGTTGCTGCGGCGCCGTGACGAGATGGCCGCCCTGCACGACGACGAGGGCCAGTGGCTTGACCACGTCGCCGTTCTCATCGAACGTGATGGGGCCAGAGATGCCCTGGTAGGTGCCGATGGTGCCGAGCGCGTCGTTGATCGCGGTGCGGTCGTTCTTGCCCGCGTTCTTGGCTGCCGTGGCGGCAAGCATGACGACGTCGTACGAGTTGGCCGCGAACCAGTCTGGATTCGCGCCGTTGTACTTGGCCTTGTAGGCGGCGACGAACTTCTGCACGGCCGGATCGTTCTTCGAGTAGTCGAAGAAGGTCGAGACGAGCATGCCCTCGACGGCGGCGCCGCCGAGCTTGGGCAGCACGTCGGAGGCGTAGCCGTCAGAGCCGAGGAGCTGCACGTCGAGGCCCAGCTCTCTCGCCTGGCGCGCGATCTTGGAGCCTTCCGGATAGTACCCGGACATGAAGAGCAGCTCGGGAGAGGCGGCCTTGATCTTGGTGAGCTGGGCCTTGAAGTCGGTATCCCCGCCGGCGTACTGCTGCTTTGCCACGACCTTGCCGCCGGCGGCTGTGAGCCCGGACGCATAGGCATCGGCCAGGCCGCGCCCGTAGTCGGAGTTGTCGTAGATGATGGCCACGTTCTTCTTGCTCAGGGTCTCCACGCTGTACTTGGCGAGACCCTGGCCCTGAAAGGAGTCGGTCATACAGATGCGCCAGACGAAGTTGCCGAGCGTGGAGATGTCGGGGTTGGTGGCCGACGGCGAGATCATCGGCAGGCCGGCGGCCTGATACTTGGCGCCGGCCGCGATCGTCGCGCCCGAGAACATGTGGCCGTCGACCACGACAATGCTCGTGTCGTCAATGAACTTCTGCGCCACGAGAACGGCTTGCTGGGGGTCGGCCAGATCGTCACCGATGACGTAGGAGGCCTGGCCACCGTTCACGCCGCCGGCTGCGTTCAGCTCTTCGACGGCGATCTCGGCACCCTGCTTGTGCGAGGTGCCGTAGGCGGCGTACTGACCTGTCATAGGGCCGGCCGCGCCGAACTTGAACGCGGTGGCACTGGGGCTGCTGGACGAGCTGCTGCTGCCGCCGCCGCAGCCCGCGACGGTGAGAAGCGCGAGCGCCGCCGCCAAAAGGGTGGCAAGAACGAGTGCCGGCTTGGAGTGGGTCCTGTTCAATGTACCTCCCCTGGATGCTTGACGAGCCGTAATGACGCCGCTGCGCAGGCAAGATGCGCGTAGCCCCGGAGTTGTTCGGCAGTCTAAGAGGCGCGTGTGACAGCGTCAAGGAGGCGCGCCAGCGCGAGGCGCCGTGCGCACCGCCGCGTCACGAACCGAGCGGCACTCACCGAAGGCCGCGAACCGTCATGACCGGCACCTTGCTGGTGCGCTTCAGGCGTCGGGCGGTCGAGCCCGCGACGAGGTCGTGCAGGCGACCTCCGCCATCATCGGGCATGACGATGCACTCGGCCTCTATCTCGGCCGCGACTTCCTCGAGCAACCGGACCGGGTCCTCGGGACTGCATCTCGCGTCGGCATCCACGCCGGCAAGCCGGATGCGCATGACCTCGTGCCTCAGGTCCTGCGCTGTCTGCTCTTCCCACTCCCTCAGCCAGCGTCTTTCGTCGATCCAGCCGAGGAGGAACGGCGCCTTGCTGAGGTCCGGCGGCCGCTCGTGCGTGCACACGACGGCGACGTCGCAGTCGCCTTGCCCTTTCGCGAGGGCGATCGCTTTTGCGGAGGCCGCCCTGGCTCTTGGAGATCCGTCGTAGCCGACGACCACGTGGCGTGACACTAGGCACTGCCGTCCGTGTCCCTGCTTCTCATAGTCGAGCCGTCCGTGGGTACGCAGCCTGGATCGCCGACTGCCACCCACGAGTGGGTTTCCCCGCCGCGCGGGGTTCGACACCGCGCGGCAGTGTCTACCAGAGGGTCATCGATTCCAGGAACAGCCGGCGCAGATCGTCGGCGCTGGCGGGGCGCGGCGAGAGCTTGGTGACGGTGTGCTGGGGTAGGGTGCCGGCCACGAGCTGGTCGAGGTGCTGAGGGCCGTAGCCCACGGCCGCCAGGCCGTTCGGCAGGCCGGCCCTCCTCATCAGCGCGATGAGGGCGTCTGCCAGCAGGTCGCCGACCTCGCCCGCGGTGGCCTCGGCTGCGTTGAGACCCATGAGGCCGGCCGCGTTGCGGTGGCGCTCCGGATCGGCCGTCGCCGTGAAGCGGAAGACGGCCGGAGCGTTGAGCGCCACCGACATCCCGTGCGGGATGAGGGGATGCGACGGCGGATACCCTTCGGCGACGAAGTCGTACGCCATGCCGGAGACCGGGTACGACATGGCGTGCGCCAGATGGGTGCCGGCGTTGCCGAAACCGATGCCGGCGAAGGTCGCGGCCAGCAACATGGCGCCGCGAGCTTCCTCGTCAGCGCCGTCGTCGAGCACCCGGCCGAGATTGCCGGCAGCCATCTGGACGGCGCGCGAGGCCCAGATGTCGCTGATGGGGTTCGCGCCCTGGTACGCCGGCCGCTCTCCCGGGTCTCCCGGTGCCGGCCGGCGAGTGTACGGCAACGCAGTGAGCGACTCGAGCGCGTGGCAGAGTACGTCGAGGCCGCTGCACGCCGCCACCATCTTCGGCAAGCCGCGCGTGTTGAAGGGGTCGATGATGCCCAGCGCCGGGCGCGCGGCGCGCTGCCGTATGGCGGTCTTGGCGTGCAGCGCCGGCAGATCGAAGACGATCACCCCCGTCGTCTCGCTCCCTGTCCCGGCCGTGGTGGGGATGGCGATCAGGGGAGCCATTCTGCCGGGCACTGGGCGCCCCTCGCCTATCGGCGGGTTCACGTAGGCGAGGAAGTCCGCCGGGCAGGAGGCGTACAGGTCGGCCGCCTTGGCGGTATCGATGCTCGACCCGCCGCCGACGGCCACGTAACCGTCGAAGTGGCCGTCGACGGCGAACCGAACGGCCTCCTTCAGGGAGGAGTCGGTCGGCTCGACGCGCGCCCGGTCGAACAAGACGGCGTCGACGCCGGACTGCCGCAAGGCGTCGAGGGTCACGACGACGGGCTCGCTGTCCGCCAGGTATGGGTCGGTCACGACCATGACGCGGCGTCCGCCCATCTGGCGCATGTCGTGCCCCACCTCACGGGTCACGCCCGGCCCGAACTTGATGCTGGAGGTGTCCATGGAGAACGCTGTCTCGAACGCCAAGCCCGACCCTTCCCCACGCCTATCGATAACGTTCATCCGCAGACTAGCACCTCGCGACGCGTCTGCGGTCTTCGAACACGCTGGGCCGCGATGGGGGAATGGCGTGCGCAGGGCATGCGGCACAACGAGGCGGCGATGTGAGCTCGGCGTCGCGGGGAACGGCCGAGCTCAGCTCGAGACTTGTCACGCGGCCCGGCGGGGATCAGGGGTTCGGCTTCCCCGGTCACGTGGCAACGCGCGGCGAGTGTTGTTTCCTGCACGTTTGGCGGCTAAAGTGTGCAGAAGCGGGCAGGTCGACGAACGGCGAGATCGACCGGGGCGGCGTTTCACGGGGGAATCGTGGGTTCCCAGACGCTCCATCGCTCATCGTCGGTGGCCGGAGCCACGCCGGTGGTGGCTTCCCGAACAAGCGCGCAGAGGGTGCGCGACTCACCGCCGGCTCGAGACGATCGCGATGACGAAGTGAGCGGGTGATGAACAGGGCGGTCAGCCTGGTACGGCGCGCGACGGTCGTCGCGGTGATCGCAGTCGCGCTTGTGGCGGCGGGCTGCGCGGGCTCGAACGAGCCCGCGCAGCCCGCCTCGGCTTCGCCCGCCGCCTCGGTCTCGCCCGCCGCCACGTCCGCCTGGGACCAGGTCGACGACTTCCTCTACCAGCTCCAGAACATCGACCTGGCCAAGGTCGGGCGCACCAAGTTCGACCTGGTCATCACCGACTACTCCGAGAACGGGCACGAGAAGACACGCTTCACCGCCCAGCAGATCGACGCCCTCAAGCACAGCCCGGGCGGCCCCAAGTTGGTCCTCGCCTACATGAGCATCGGCGAGGCCGAGACATACCGCTGGTACTGGAAGAAGAGCTGGGACGCGAACCTCGACGGCAAGCCCGACGCAGGGGCTCCCTCCTGGCTCGGGACCAGCAACCCGGACTGGCTCGACAACTACAAGGTGCGCTTCTGGGACCCGCGTTGGCAGCGCATCATCTACGGCTCGCCGAACAGCTACCTCGACAAGATCCTGGCCGACGGCTACGACGGCGTCTACCTCGACATCATCGACGCCTACTGGTACTGGAGCCCGCAGGGCGAGGGCAAGCCGGTGCGCAAGACCGCCGCGCGCGACATGGTGGAGTTCGTCAAGGCTCTCGCCCACTACGCCCGTGTCGTAAAGGGTCGGCCCGACTTCGGCATCTTCCCCCAGAACGCCGCCGAGCTCGGCAAGTACCCGGATTACATGGCGGTGGTGACGGGCCTCGGCCAGGAGGACACCTGGTACAACGACAACGCTAAGTCGCCGTGGACGGCCGAGACGGTGCCGTGGCTCGAGCGCTTCGTGAGCGCCGGCAAGCTGGTGCTCTGCACCGACTATTGCCGGCGCCCGGAGCTGATCGACGACTTCTACGCCAAGGCGCAGGCGATCGGCGCCGTGCCCTACGCCGCCCGCCGCGACCTCGACAAGATGACGATCAACCCCGGGCACCAGCCGGACTAAGGCGGGAGATAGTTCGGGCCTGGGCAGCTTGCTCAACGCGCATGGCGCGCGCGACGTGTCGCGCGAGACGCCCCCGCATATCGGTGCGCGGACATCGGTCGAGTGAAGCTACTGCCACGAAGCGACGACGGTGTCGACGCGAGCGAAGACCGTTGCCACCTGCGAGAATGACGGTCATGGTCTTGCTGAGGCGGCCGCAAGCGGTCAAGGTGATGGGGACGCCGGTGCGCCTGCGATGGACCAGCAGCCATGGGCGAACCCGCTGAGGAGACGAGGCAGACGTGGAACAAGGACAGGGTACGTACGCCGCGCGCGGCGCGCGCGTAGTGCGCGCGCCGCGCGGGACCGAGCTGAGCTGCAGGGGCTGGCAGCAGGAGGCGGCCCTGCGCATGCTGATGAACAATCTCGACCCCGAGGTGGCCGAGCGCCCGGACGACCTAGTGGTCTACGGCGGCGCGGGCAAGGCGGCGCGCAACTGGGAGGCCTTCGACGCCATCGTGGCCACGCTGCGCCGCCTCAAGAACGACGAGACTTTGCTCGTGGCCTCGGGCAAGCCGGTGGGCGTCTTTGCCACGCACGAGCTCGCCCCGCGCGTGCTCATCGCCAACGCCAACCTGGTGCCCGACTGGGCGACCTGGGACGAGTTCCGCCGCCTCGACGCGCTGGGTCTCACCATGTACGGGCAGATGACCGCCGGTAGCTGGATCTACATCGGCACGCAGGGCATCCTGCAGGGCACCTACCAGACCTTCGCCGCCGCCGGCGAGCAGCACTTCGGCAGCGACCTGGCCGGCCGGCTGGTGCTCACCGCCGGCCTGGGCGGCATGGGCGGCGCCCAGCCGCTGGCCGTCACCATGGCCGGCGGCGTGGCGCTCTGCGTCGAGGTCGATCCGGCGCGCATCGCGCGCCGGATCGAGACGGGCTACCTCGACGTCTCCGCCGACTCGCTCGACGAGGCCCTGCGTCTCGCCGACGAGGCCGCCCAGGCCAAGCGGCCGCTCTCGGTCGGCCTGTGCGCCAACGCCGCCGACATCTACCCCGAGTTTGTGCGCAGGAGGCTCACCCCCGACCTGGTGACCGACCAGACGAGCGCCCACGACATGCTCAACGGCTACGTGCCCAACGGCATGACCCTGCAGGAGGCGATCGCGCTGCGGGGTGCCGACCCCGACGAGTACGTGCGCCGCGCCACGCAGAGCGCCGTGGTGCACGTCAAGGCCATGGTCGCACTCATGCGGGCCGGCGCGCACGTCTTCGACTACGGCAACAACATCCGCGGTGTGGCGAAGGAGGCCGGCTACGCCGACGCCTTCGCCTTCCCCGGTTTCGTGCCGGCCTACATCCGGCCGCTCTTCTGCCGCGGCGCCGGTCCCTTCCGCTGGGCGGCGCTCTCCGGCGACCCTGCCGACATCGCCGTCACCGACGCGGCCTTGCTCGAGGCATTTCCCGAGAACGAGCTCGTCACGCGCTGGCTGCGCATGGCCGGTGAGAAGGTGCGCTTCCAGGGCTTGCCCTGCCGCATCTGCTGGCTCGAGTACGGCGAGCGCGCCAAGGCGGGCGTCATCTTCAACGAGCTGGTGCGCTCGGGCAAGGTCAAGGCGCCGATCGTCATCGGTCGCGACCACCTCGACTCGGGCTCGGTGGCGAGCCCGTACCGCGAGACCGAGAGCATGCGCGACGGCTCCGACGCCATCGCCGACTGGCCCATCCTCAACGCGCTGCTCAACACCGCCGCCGGCGCCTCCTGGGTGAGCTTCCACCACGGCGGCGGGGTGGGCATCGGCAAGAGCCTGCACGCCGGCATGGTCGTCGTCGCCGACGGCACGGAGATGATGGCCGCGCGCCTGCAGCGGGTGCTCACCACCGATCCCGGCAGCGGCGTCATGCGGCACGCCGACGCGGGCTACCCGGAGGCGATCGCGGCGGCCCGGGAGTTCGGCCTCGACCTGCCGATGGTCGACGAGTGACGACGACGGCAGGCTGAGCTAGCGCCCACTTGACCAGACTGACGGCGCGGCAACAAAGATCGCCGCGTGGTCCTACGCGCTGCGCTGCGCTCTGACCTTGGTGACGAGGTCCTCGACCAGGCGTACAGCGCCGACCGCGTCCGGCGAGTAGCCGTCCGCTCCATACTCCGTGGCGAGCTTCTCTCTCACCGGAGCGCCGCCGACGATGACCGCCGCGGGGACTCCGGCCTGCTGGGCCAGCTCCACCAGGTCCTTGAGCAACGGCATGGTGCTCGAGAGCAAGGCAGAGGCGGCGATGATCTCGGCCTGCGTCTCGCGCTGCTTGTCGACGAACGCCTGCAGCGGCACGTCGATGCCCAGGTCGATCACCTCGAACCCGGCCACCTCGAGCATCAGCTTCACGACGTTCTTGCCGATCTCGTGGATGTCGCCCTTGACGGTGCCGAGGACCACCAGGCCGCGCGTCGTGCTCTGCTCGCGGGTCAGGTAGGGTCTCACGACCTCGATCGCCTTGGTGAAGATGTCGGCGGAGACGAGCAGCTCGGGCAGGAAGAACTCGCCGCGCTCGAAGCGCTCGCCGGCCTCGGTGATCGCCGGTGTGAGGCCCGCCTCGATCACCTCCGGTGGCGGCGTGCCGCCGTCGAGCGCCTTTTGCGTGATATCGAGGACCGTCGCCTCGTCGAGATCGAGGAGGGCGGCCCTAAGCTGACTGTAGCTCTCGGTGCTGCTAGACATACCTGTCCCTTCCTGGTCTTCAGCGGGCGAGGCTGCGCGTTGACGAAAGTCGCCGCGGCTCGGTCTTCATGCCGGCGGCCTCCTTGGAGGCGTCGACCATCGCGACGGCGTTGATGAACGAACCGTTCTGCGGGAACTCACAGCCGGGGCCGAGGATGAACCCGGTGGGGCCCAAGTCGGCGATCATCTGCTTGCTCTCGGCGACCACCTGGTCGTAGGTGCGCTGCGTCCCCAGCGGCGTGGGCTCCCAGACGCCGTTCAGGCAGACGCTGCCGTACTTGGCCTTGAACTCGCGCCAATCCGTCGTGCCCTTGGGGAGGCTCCAGAGGCAGTACGCGTCGAAGTCCCCCAGCGCGAAGGCGGCGTCCACGTAGGGGTTGGGGTCGCAGTCGTGCACCAACAGGTAGGCGCCCTTCTCGCGGATCGCGCGGTGCAGCCGCCGCAGGCAGTCGCCCTCGAGGTCGAGCCACATCTTCTCACTCATCAGGGAGGCGTTGCCGTAATCGTGGCAGAGCATGATCCAGCGCACGCCGTGGTCGATGACCTGGCGGCAGAACTCGATCTCCATGTCGGTCACGGCCTCGAGTCCGGCGCGCACGTCGTCGGGGTGGCGCACGCAGTCCATAAGGAGCTGCTGCATGCCGCGCATCTCTCCGAGCGTGACGAACGGCTCGATCGAGAGCGTGCGCGGCAGGATCTCGTCGCCGGCCAGCTCGGCGATGATCTCGGTCCCCTTGATCTGCTCGCGGAAGCGCGGCGCCTCCATCAGGTCGATGGGCTGCAGCTTGTGGTAGTCGTCCGGCGACTTGAGGATGTACTTCTCGGGGTCGGGGAAGGGCGGCTCTTCTTTGAGGTAGATGAGCGGCTGGCCCCAGGCCTCGGCGAGGACGCACGTGTCGAAGTAGACACCCACGCCGTCGTCGCCGATCAGGTCGTGCCAGGCGAGGTCGGTGAGCGCGCAGAGCTCGCCGTTGGTGACCATCTCCTGGTAGGTGATGCCGAGCGCGCGCCGGTTGATGCCGCCCTGCTCGCAGAAGACCGGCACGCGGTCGACCTCCTTGCACCGGAAGGCGGCCTCCATCCGCTCTCGGGACGTCATCATGAGGGCGCTCCTTTCTGGGACGCTGGACGTCCCTGATGCGTGTGGCTGTCACGTGCCCGCCGAGGGTGTTTCTCCGCCCCCGGGGCGTTCCACGGTGTCGCGACGAGAGCGCCGTCACGGGGCGGCAGTTGACTGATTGTCAGACAATCACGCGCGTGAGATAGTGTCAAGCATGACGACTCCCGACCAGATGCGGCAGGCGGGTCACCACGACAGCGGCATGCTGCCGCTGCGTGCCATCGACCGCCGGTCCCTCGCCGACGAGGTCGCCGAGCGCGTGCGCGAAGCCGTGCTTGCCGGCGCCCTGCGCGCCGGTGAGCGAGTGTCGGACAGCCGTCTGGCGCAGGAGCTTGGCGTCGGGCGCAGCACCATGCGCGAGGCCTTCCGCATCCTGCTCTCCGAGGGCCTGCTGGAATCGAGGGGTCACGGTGTGCGCATCGCCCAGCTCACCGTCGATGACGTGCAAGACACCTTCGAGTTGCGGCTGGCGGTCGAGTGCCGCGCGGCTCGCATGGTTGCCGAGCGGCGTGATCCCGAGGACATCGCCGAGCTGAGGGCGATCGTGGATGAGTACGCACGAGCCGTCGCGGAGGATGACGCGCCGACCGTCGTGCAACTCGACCTGCGCTTTCACGAGACTCTCTGCCGCCTGAGCGGGAGCCGTCGCCTGCACGAGGCGTTCACTCGCGACGTCGTCAAGATGCTCGTCCTGCTGCAGGTCGACCACGACATCTACCAGCCACTCTCAGACTGGACGGACGAGCTGCCGCGGATCTTCGCCGCCATCGAGAGCGGTGACGCCGACGCCGCGGGAGCGGCCATCGAGGCGCACATCGAGGGTTCGCGTCACGCACTGGTCGACTTGGCCAGACAGCAGCGGCTCGCCTAGCTTGCGGCGATCCGGCCGGCCGGCCGGGCTGCGGCGGTGAACTCGGTTAGCGTTGGCGGAAGCGGCAGCCGTCGAGGTCGCAGCTCTCGCAGAGGTGCAACCTGGGGTCGCCCGACGTCGCTTCTGAGACCAGCGGCAGCCAGCAGCTGAAGGTCTTGAGCGGGCGCATGGTGCCGGCTGCGTCGAGGCTCACGCCGATAGCGGCCGCATCGACGCAGGCGAACAGCTCGTGCTGGAGGGGCGGCGGCAGGGTGCCGACAGCCGGCACCAGAGGCGCGCCCACGTAAAGGCCTGAGCGGGCGGCGACACGAGCCACGTGCCGCCAGCCGAGCATCTCTAGCGATTCCAGCGCCGCCAGCACGACCGCGTCGAACACCCAGGCGTCGAGCGGCCCGGACGCCGCCGAGAGCTCCGCTCCGGCGGCGTCGGGGCCCGCGCCCATGGTGCAGACCAGGGCGGCCAGGGCGCGCGGTGTGGCACCGACGGCCTGGACGCCGAACGAGAGCGAGCGGCCGCCGGCCAGCGTGAGACGCTCGCCGGCGGCCGCATCGACGGCGTGCAGGGCGACGGCGTAACGGGGCTGAGCGCTCGAGGGTAATAGCGGGGTCACGGCTGCGATACGATCGCGCAGCATGGCACGGGAGCGCGCGCTATCTCCGCCGGCCATCCGCACGACGTCGGCGGCGTCAAACGATAACTCCACGACCGACACCTCGACGAGCGTCGTAGTGCCGTCGACGTCCAAGTGGGCGCCGAGCTCCGGCGCCTTCCCGGTCGGTCCGCTACTCACGCTGCCCTCCTTTGACGACAAGGTCAACGGCCTACGCGAAGCGTACGCCACGCGGCCCGCGCTCCGAAAGGACGCTCGTGCAGGCTCTGCTGCGGGCAGGAGCCGCCTCGCCGTAGTGCTCTCGGGGCTGCGCTGTTGCTGGGTCCCTGACCGCAGGGCGCGGGCCTCGCATCCGTTGCCCGTCGTGATATAGGCATTTCATATCTCGCTCTATATAGAGCCGGTTCCTGGTATGTCGCTTTGAACTAACTGGATCCTTGGTCACGTCGATCGTCGACGCCGAGAGGAGAGATGACTATGACTGAAGTCATCGCCGACCCCTCAACGGGGACGAACGTCGTCACGGACCCCTCGACTGGGCTGCGGATGGTCGAGCTCAGTCACGTCTGGGGTCACGGCGTTCCATCTCCGCCCGGAGAGACGGACGTCAGGATGGTCCGTGCCGTCAAGCACGTGCAGCACGGGTCCTATCGCGCCGGGCCCGATCGAGTCGAGTTCCATGCGGGCACCCGCTCGTTCCTCCCTGCTCCGTGCAGAGTGTGGGGCGAGTCAGATCGAAGCTAACCGTTGAGGCGGACGCCGGCCGTTGCGCGTTCGCCGAGTCCACCGGGCAGCGTCCGGGGTCGGCATGGGCCGCGACGAGCTCGCGTCGTGTTGCCGCCGCACGCTCCGGTGGCCGCTCCCGGCGTCCGGGGCGTACGATTCCACTGTCGGCGCGGCCGGGCGAACCACGAGAACGGCGGGCCGCGGCGATGAGGATCCTTCGAGAAGGAAGAGGTGAGGCAGGTGAGTGACGACGGTCTCGAGCAGATCATCGGCGAGCTCTACCCGTATGCGAAGGCGACGACGGCCTATCACTGCGTGCCGGCCGAGCCGGTCGACCGCGCGGCGATCCTGGCCGAGATCGCCGACATGGCGCACGCCGAGGACGCCCGGGGCGACAAGGGCACGGTGTCAGGGAGCCTCTACTGCGGCGACCACGACCACTACCACTTCCTCGGCGAGGTCTTCGACCTCTACTCGCACGCCAACGTGCTGCAGCGCGACATGTACCCGAGCGCCACCAAGTTCGAGGGCGAGATCATCGCCATGACCTCCGACCTGCTGCACGGGACGGGTATCGGCGTCGTCACGGGCGGCGGATCGGAGAGCCTCATCACCGCGCTGTACTCCTACCGCGAGGATGCGCGCGAGACGCGCGACGTCACCCGCCCGAACGTCGTCATGCCGGTGACTGGCCACGTGGCACTCGACAAGGGCGCGCACTGGCTGGGCGTCGAGATGCGCCACGCGCCCCTCACCGACGGCTACGTCGCCGACGTCGCCGCGATGGCCGGGCTCATCGACGACCAGACCATCGCCCTCGTCGGCAGCGCGGCCAACTACGCGCACGGCCTCATCGACCCCATCGAGGAGATCGCGTCGCTCGCCCAGTCGCACGACATCGGTCTGCACGTCGACGGCTGTCTCGGCGGCTGGCTGCTGCCGTGGGTCGAGCGTCTCGGGTACGACGTACCGCTCTGGGACTTCCGCGTGCCGGGCGTCACGTCGATCTCGGCCGACACGCACAAGTACGGCTACGCTCTCAAGGGCTCGAGCGTGCTGCTGTACCGGGACAAGGACCTGCGCAAGCACCAGTACTTCACCTACCCGGACTGGCCCGGCGGTCTCTACGTGTCGCCGGGCTTCGCCGGCTCGCGCAGCGGCGGCATCCTCTCCTCCACCTGGGCCGCCCTTGTGGCGACGGGGGAGTCGGGCTATCTCGCTGCGGCCGACGCCATCATGCGCACCGCCGCGACTATCCGCGACGGCATCCGCGACGGCATCCCCGAGCTCGAGGTCATGGGCGACCCCACGTTCCTCATCGCGTTCAAGGCGGCCGGTGACCTCGACATCTACCTCGTCAACGACTCGCTCATCGCCCAGGGCTGGCGGATGATCGCCCTGCAGATGCCGCCGGCGCTGCACTTCTGCGTCACGCGGCCCAACACCGCGCCGGGCCTGGCCGAGTCGTTCCTCGAGGCGCTGCGCGTGGCGGTCGGGTACGCCGCGGAGCACAAGGGCCAGAAAGCCAAGTCGGGCGTGGTGTACGGCTTCGGCGGCACGCCCTTCGGCAATGAAATGGTGAAGTTCGCGATGGTGCGCTTCCTCGACGCGATGCACGAGGTCGCTCCCGACGCCCCGGCGTCCTGACATGGGTGATCGCTGGATCCTGGCCATCGACCACGGCAACGGCAGCTCGAAGGTCGCCGTGTGCTCGCTCGAGGGCGAGGTGCTCGCGACCGGTCTGCGCCCCGTCCACGTGCACGTGGGGTTCGACGGTTCGGCGACGCAGGACGCCGTCGAATGGTGGGTCGCGCTGCGCGAAGCGGCGCGCGAGGCGATTGAGCGCGCCGGAGCCGGCCGCGACGAGCTGCACGCGGTCGCGATCACAGGACAGTGGGCTTCGTCCGTGCCCGTCGGCGCCGACGGTCAGCCGGTGGGCGAGGTGTTGCTGTGGTCTGACACACGCGCGCGCGACCTCGCGCGCGAGGTCATCGGGGGGCCGGTCACCGTGGGCGGCTTCGCGCCGCACAAGGTGCTGCCGTTCGTTCGCATCACCGGCGGGGCGCCGTCGCCGAGCGGCGCCGACCCCACCGGCCACTCGCTGCTGCTGCGCGAGCGGCTCACCGAGGTCTACGCGAAGACCGCCCTGATCCTGGAGCCGGTCGACTACCTCGGGCTGAGGTTCACCGGCCGGTCAGCCGCGACGCCCGCGTCGATGATCGCCTCATGGATCACCGACAACCGTCCCGGCGCACCGCTGGGCTACGTCGGCTCGCTCGTCGCGAAGACGCGGCGAGACCCGGCGCGCCTGCCCGAGCTCATCCCGACCGGCTCCGTGCTCGGCCCGCTGCTGCCCGAGGTCGCGTCAGAGCTCGGCGTCGCGCCGGGGGCGCCGGTCGTCTGCGGTATCCCCGACCTGCATGCCGCCGTTGTGGGCTCGGGAGCCGTCGCGCCGTTCGAGACTCACATCGCGGTGTCCACCACGTCGTGGATCGGCGCCCGCGTGCCGTTCAAGCGCACCGACATCCTGCATCAGATCGCGACCGTCCCGGGTCTCGACCCCGCGCACCCTATCGTGGCGAACAACCAGGAGACCGGCGGGGCCTCGCTGCGCTGGCTGCGCGAGCAGATCGTCGCGCCCAACGACGACCTGCCCGGCGGCGGCAGCGGCATCGGGGCGAGTGGTGCGGCCGGGGAGACGCTCTCGCCGACGTTCGACGACCTTATCCGCCTTGCGGAGCGTGCCCCGGCGGGCTGCGAAGGGCTGCTGTTCATGCCGTGGCTCGACGGCGAACGATGCCCGGCAGAGGACAAGGTCGTGCGTGCGGGGTGGCTGAACGCGTCGTTGCGCACCGATCGCGCGATGCTGGTGCGCTCGGTGCTCGAGGGCGTGGCCTACAACTCGCGGTGGCTGCTCGACGCCTATGAGAAGTACCTCAAGCAGCCCGTCCCCAAGCTGCGCATCCTCGGGGGCGGCGCGCAGAGCGATCTGTGGTGCCAGATCTACGCCGACATCCTCGGACGCCCGGTCCAGCAGGTGGCCGACCCCCGGCACGCGCAGTTGCGCGGCGTCGCCCTGTGGGCGCGAGTCTGCCTGGGCGAGCTCACCCTGGAGGACGTGCCCGCCTTCGTGCCCGTCCCCGCGACGTTCGCACCGTCAGCCGACACGCGGGCATACGCCGAGGGATACGCGGAGTACCGCAAGCTCTTCGGCAAGCTCAAAGGGCTCTACCACCGGCTGAACTCGAGGAAGGTGAGGTCGTGAACGATCGCTACCGCGTCTACGGCTACCGCTGGGTGGTCCTGGCGGTCTTCATGCTCGTCAACCTCACGATCCAGGTGCTGTGGATCAGCTACGCGCCGATCAACAGCCTCGCCTCGAAGTACTACGGCGTCTCCGACCTGGCGATCGGCGCCCTGGCGATGTCGTTCATGGTCGTCTTCATCCCGATGGCGCTTCCGGCCGCCTGGGTGATCGACACGCGGGGCTTTCGCCGGGCCGTCGGCGTGGGCGTCGTGCTGATGTCCGTCTTCGGCGTCGCCCGCGGGCTGGCCGGGACGAGCTACACGCTGGTGCTGCTCAGCACCCTCGGCATCGCCGTCGCCCAGCCGTTCCTGCTGGACGCGTGGACCAAGGTACCGGCCAACTGGTTCGCGCCGCGCGAGCGTGCGACGGCCGTAGGCCTGATCACGCTCGCCAGCATGCTCGGGATCGCGGTCGGCATGGTGCTCTCGCCGATCCTCGCCGACGCGATGTCGATCGCCTCCCTGCAGCTCATCTACGGCGGGCTGGCGGCCGCCTCGGCGGTCGCGTTCCTCGCGCTGGCGCGCGAGCACCCGGCGACGCCGCCGTGCCCTCCCGAGATGGAGGAACGAGCGCTGATGCTCGACGGCCTGCGGCACGCGCTCAGGGTGAGGCCGTTCCTGGTCATGCTGGGTGTCGCCTTCATCGTCATGAGCGCCTTCAACGGCGTGACGACCTGGGTCGAGGAGATCATCCACCCTCGCGGCTTCAGCACCAACGACGCCGGCGTCATGGGCGCCCTGATGTTGCTGGCTGGGATCATCGGGGCGGTCGTCCTCTCGGCTCTCTCGGATCGCCGAGGCAAGCGCGTCCGCTTCATGGTGATCGCCCTGGTGGCCGCCATACCGGGGATCCTCGGTGTCGCGTTCGTATCGTCCGCGCTGCTTCTCTACGCCTTCGCCGCGCTCCTCGGCTTCTTCCTCGTCGCCGTGCTGCCGATCGGCATGCAGTACGCCGCGGAGATCACCAACCCCACGCCCGAGGGCACGTCCAATGGGCTCATCCAGCTCTGCGGGCAGGCTTCGGTGGTCTCCGTCTACATCATGGCCGCGTTGCGCACGTCGAACGGCTCGTTCACGGTGTCGCTCCTGTTGCTGGCGGGCCTGCTCGCCGCCTGCGCCCTGGCGCTGTCGCGCCTCAAGGATGCAGGGCTTGTGGTCGCGCCCGCCACCGTTGCGACTGTCGCCGCCGGAGGGCTGCGCGAGGAGCTTGCTGGGACGGTCCCGCCGGCGTCAGCCGGCGACTGACCCGCAAGGGAGTCGGTCTACCTCACCGGGGGTGTAGGCTGTAGGCGCCGGCTGGGCCGGCCTCGTGTGCTCACGACCCCGTCGCGTGCCGCGCGACGGTCGCAACACCGTTTGGGAGGAGATCCGGATGGCGACGATCGTCGCGGACAGTGCGCTGCAGGAACGACAGTGGTCGTCGAGGGTGGGCTCGGCCATGCTCGCGCGCCTGGCGGCGCGCGCGGCCGTGGCCGAGCCCACCGAGACGATGCCCGTCGAGATGCCCTTCACCGGCGAGACGCTCGGCGAGGTGCCCGAGGGGCGGGCCGCCGACGTCGAGCAGGCCGCCGGCGCCGCGCGCGCGGCGCAGGCGGCCTGGGCGCAGCGGCCCGCCGCAGAGCGTGCCGCCATCTTCCTGCGCTTCCACGACCTGCTCATCGACAACGCGCACGAGGTCCTCGATCTCATCCAGCTCGAGAACGGCAAGGCCCGCCGCCACGCCTTCGAGGAGGTCCTCGACGTCGCCATCCAGGCGCGCTACTACGCGCATACGGCCGAGGACTTCCTGCGCCCGCGCCGCCGCCAGGGCGCGCTACCGGTGCTCACCAAGACCTTCGAGTTGCACCATCCCCGCGGCGTCATCGGGATGATCTCTCCGTGGAACTACCCTCTCATTCTGACCATCGGTGACGCCGTCCCCGCGCTGCTCGCCGGCAACGGGGTCATCCTCAAGCCCGACGCGCAGACGCCGTTCGTGGCACTCTGGGGAGTCGCGCTGCTCGTCGAGGCCGGCCTGCCGCGCGAGCTGCTGCAGGTGGTCACCGGTCGCGGCTCCGAGCTGGGCGGGCCGATCATTGAGGCGACCGACTACCTCATGTTCACGGGCTCGACGGACACCGGCAAGAGGGTGGCGGCAAAGGCGGCGTCACAGCTCAAGGACTACGCCATGGAGCTGGGCGGCAAGAACCCGCTCCTGGTCCTGCCCGACGCGGGCCTCGGCGCCGCCACAGCGGGCGCCGTGCGCGGCATCTGCTCGAACAGTGGCGAGCTCTGCGTCGGCATCGAGCGGCTCTACGTGCACGACGCCGTCTATGACGCCTTCGTCCCGAAGCTCGCTCAGGCCATGCGTGAGGTGCGCCTCGGCGCGGGACTCGACTTCAGCGCGGACATGGGCTCGCTGATCAGCGCCCAGCAGCTCGCCACGATCGAGGCGCACGTGGATGACGCCGTAGGAAAGGGGGCCGAGGTGCTGGCGGGCGGGCGCGCCCGCCCCGACCTCGGCCCCTACTTCTACGAGCCGACGTTGCTCGTCGGTGTCACCGAGGACATGGCCGTGTGCCGCGCCGAGACGTTCGGCCCTGTGGCCGCGGTCTACCGCTGCACGTCGGTCGACGAGATGGTGGCGCGCGCCAACGACACCGCGTATGGCCTCAACGCCAGCGTCTGGACGCGCGATGCGCGCACAGGCCTGGAGGTCGCCGAGCGTCTGCAGGCGGGCACCGTCAATGTCAACGAGGCCTACGCGGCAAGCTGGGCCTCGGCCAGCCCGATGGGCGGCTTCAAGGAGTCGGGGATGGGGCGGCGTCACGGCGCTACCGGCATCCTGAAGTACACCGAGGCGCAGACCGTGGCGACGCAGAGGCTGCTCGCCATCGACACGCCGCCGTTCCTCAAGCACGAGCAGTACGCGACCGTGATGAGTCTGGCGATGCGCGTGCTCAAGCGCACGCCCGGCATCCAGTGAGCGGGGGCATCCGATGAGGACTGGAAAGGCAGGGAGGACACCGAGACCGACGGGGCGGGTGGCGCCATGACCCTCGTTGCGACCAAGCACGTGCTCGTCACCGGCGGAGCCTCGGGCATCGGGCGCGGCCTCGTGCTGCGCTGCGCCGCGCTGGGTGCGGCGGTGAGCATCCTCGACCTCGACGAGGGCGGCGCCGAGCGGGCGGCCGCCGAGGCGGCCGCCCTCGGCGCCGCCCAGGCCGCCGGCTACGCCTGCGACGTGAGCGACCGCGGCCAGGTGGCCGCAGTCGCCGAGCGGGTGCGAGCCGAGCTCGGGCCGGTCGACATCCTGGTCAACAACGCCGGTGTCGTCAGTGGCCAGTCGCTCCTCGACCTGAGCGACGAGCGCATCGAGAAGACGTTTGGCGTCAACACCCTGGCCCTGTTCTGGGTGACGCGCGCCTTCTTGCCGGCCATGGTCGCTCGCGACAGCGGCCACGTCGTCGTGGTGGCGTCGGCGGCGGGCCTCATCGGCTCGCCTCGCGAGACCGACTACGCGGCCAGCAAGCACGCCGCCGTCGGCTTCACTGAGGCGCTGCGCTTCGAGCTGCGGCGCAGCGCCCCGCACGTGCGCACCACCGTCGTCTGCCCCTTCTACATCGACACGGGCATGTTCGCCGGCGTCAAGACGCGCTTCCCGCTGCTGCTGCCGATCCTGCGCGAGGACGACGTCGTCGAAGCGGTCTTGCACGCCATCCAGCGCGACCGGCCCGTGGTGCAGATGCCGTTCATGGTGCGCACGCTGCCGGCGATGCGCCTGCTGCCGACCTGGGCCTTCGACCGCTTGGCCGACTTCTTCGGCGTCACCGCTGCCATGGACGAGTTCACCGGGCGCGGGCCGGCGGCGCCGGCGACGTCGCCCGAGCCGGCCGGGCAGGTGGAGTAGGGCCTCTGGCTACACCACACGCTGACTGCGCCTGAGCGGCCCCTCGCCGGAGGTAGAGACCGTCCGGTCGCTACCCCCACGGAGGCTCGCTGGCGGGGCGCAGAATCCTCCTGCAGACGACCGTGAGTTCCTACGTCCGGTGGACGCGCTGAGCCTCGCGCCTCCCCTAAGCTGTGTCACAGGTCACGGAGACACGCACGAGGAGGACATCATGAGCTCGATCGCGACCACGCAGGGAGAGGCCGGTCGCAGCCTCGACATCGGCCTGGCCTTCAAGCGGGCCTGGGGATTGTTCGTCAAGGACATCGCCCCGCTGCTCATCGGGGCGCTCATCGCCGGAGTGCTCAGCATCCTGACAGTCGGCATCCTGGCCGGCCCGCTGTTCGCCGGCCTGTACGGCATGGTGATCGGCCGCGTCAGGGACGGACGGCCGGCGCACGTGGGCGACGTCTTCGCCGGCCTGGGGCGCTTCTGGTCGTACTTCGCCGCCGCGCTCGTGCTGGTGATCCTCATCGGCCTGGCGTCGCTGACCATCGTCGGCGGCTTCTTGCTGGCCACCATCTGGATCTACGTGTTCCCGCTCATGGTGGACCGCCGCATGGGCCTGGGCGAGGCCATGAGCACCAGCAAGGACATGGTCATGAAGTCGGGCTTCTGGGAGCACCTGGCGCTCGTCCTCGATCGGTTTCGTCATCGCCGCCGTGGCCAACGGCGCGCTGGCGATCGTCGCCACGCCGTTCCTGGTCGTGCTCGTCTCGGCGGCCTACTTCGTGGCCGACGACAACGAGGCGACGCTCGCGAAAGCCTGACACCGACGAGGTGACATCGGATGACGACGCGCGGGCCGCTAAAGCGGCCCGCGCGTCGTTTCCGCTACCTCATGCTAGGCTGGGCGCGACTCTGGCAAGGCAGGAGGTCCCACATGGCGGCCGCGATCACCGTGAGCGAGCTGGTCAAGACGTTTGGGCGCAGGCGCGCGCTCGACGGGTTGACCTTCGCCGTGGAGAGAGGCGAGGTGCACGGCTTCCTCGGCCCGAACGGCGCCGGCAAGACGACGACGCTGCGCATCCTGCTGGGGCTGGTGCGGGCCGACAGCGGGCAGGCCCGGCTGCTCGACGGCGATCCTTGGCGCGACGCGGTCGCTCTCCATCGACGCCTGGCCTATGTGCCCGGTGACGTTGCGCTCTGGCCGAACCTGTCGGGCGGTGAGGTCATCGACCTCCTCGGCCGTATGCGCGGCGGCCTGAACGAGAGGCGGCGAGCCGCGCTCCTCGAGCGCTTCGACCTCGACCCGACCAAGAAGGGTCGCTCCTACTCCAAGGGAAACCGGCAGAAGGTCGCGCTGGTGGCCGCGCTTGCGTCCGACGTCGAGCTGTTGCTGCTCGACGAGCCCACGGCGGGTCTGGACCCACTGATGGAGGCGGCGTTCCGCGACTGCATCGCCGACGAGCGTGACCGCGGCCGCACGGTGCTGCTGTCGAGCCACATCCTGGCCGAGGTCGAGGCGGTGTGTGACCGCGTGACGATCATCCGCGGCGGACGAGTGGTCGAGACGGGTGCGCTCGCCGACCTGCGGCATCTCGCACGGACGTCGATCACGGCCGAACTGACCGGCGCGCCGACTGGGCTGGCCGACCTTCCCGGGGTCCACGAGCTGCGTGTCGAGGACCACACGCTGCGCTGCCAGGTGGACACCGCCCACCTCAACGAGCTGATGAACCGGCTGGCGGCGGTGGGGATCCGTAGCCTCGTGAGTCAGCCGCCGACCCTTGAGGAGCTCTTCCTGCGTTACTACGGCGGCGCGGCGCCCGAGACGTCCGCGACCCTCGAGAGCTCCGACGTCTCCGGCGCGAGGTCGACACCGGCGCGGTGAGCGCCTTCGCCGGCATCGGCCCCCTCGTACGGCTTGCCCTGCGCCGCGACCGCATCATGGTGGCCGCGTGGATCGCGGCCTTCGCGGTGGTCGCGGCGTTCTCGGCCTCGGCCACGGTCGACCTCTACCCGTCGTTGGCTTCGCGGATCGAAGCGGCCTACGCGATCAACCGCTCCCAGGCGTTGGTAGCCCTGTACGGACGGGTCTACGACCCGTCCTCCACGGGCGCTCTCGCCATGATCAAGACCGGGGGGCTGGGGGCGGTGTTCGTCGCGATGCTGACGGTCGTCCTCGTGGTGCGCCACACTCGCGCCGACGAGGAATCGGGGCGGCTCGAGCTCGCCGGCGGCACGGCCATGGGCCGCCGTGCCCCGCTGGGCGCCGCCCTCGTCGCCGCCGTGATCACGAACCTCGTGCTGGCTGTGGTAACCGCGGGCGCTCTGGCTGCCACCGGGCTCCCCGTCGACGGCTCGCTTGCGTTCGGCCTCGCCTGGGCCGGCGTGGGGCTCGCGTTCGCCGCGATCGCTGCCGTCGCCGCCCAGGTGACCACCAGCGCACGGACCGCCACCGCGCTCTCGGCCGCGATCCTGGCCATCGTGTACGTTCTGCGCGCCGGGGGCGACACCGCGAGCGAGGGCGGCCCCCGCTGGCTGAGCTGGCTGTCGCCGATCGGCTGGGCCCAGCAGTTCCGGCCCTACGCGGGGAACCGCTGGTGGGTGCTGCTCATCACCCTCGGCTTCGCCGTCGCGGTCGCGGGCATCGCGTTCGCACTGGCGGCGCGGCGCGACCTCGGCGCCGGCCTGCTGGCCACGCGAAGCGGACCGGCGAGCGCGAGCGGGCTGCTGCGCAGCCCGCTCGCGCTCGCCTGGCGGCTCCACCGCGGCGCACTCCTCGGCTGGGCCGTCGCCTTCGGTCTGGTCGGCGTGCTGCTCGGCGGCCTGGCGTCGAACGTGGGGGAGTTCCTCAACAACCCCAACGCGCGCGACTTCATCACGAAGCTCGGCGGCGAGAAGGCACTCAGCGACGCCTTCCTGGCGGTGGAGCTCGGCTTCGCCGGCGTGATCGCGTCGGCCTACGGCATCCAGGTCGTGATGCGCTTGCGGTCCGAGGAGACGGGCCTACATGCCGAGCCCGTGCTCGCCACGGCTGTCGGCCGCGTCCGCTGGGCGCTGAGCCACATCCTCGTCGCGATCGTCGGCACCACGCTGCTGCTGGCGCTCGTCGGCACCGGTGCCGGCCTCGCCCGCGGCGCCCAGGCGGGCGACATGAGCCAAGCCGGTCCCGTGTTCACGGCGGCCCTCGTGCAGCTACCCGCGGTGTGGGTCCTCGCAGCCATCGTCGTGGCCGCCTTCGGTCTGGCTCCCCGGTTGATCGCGGTCGGCTGGGTGGCGCTGGCCGGCTTCGTCGTGCTCGGTGAGCTGGGACCCTTGCTGGACCTCGACCAGTGGGTCCTGGACCTCTCTCCCTTCGCCCACGTGCCCAAGCTCCCCGGCGGGACGTTCAGCGCCACGCCGATTGCTCGCGCTGACCGCGGTCGCCGCGCTGCTCGGAGCCGCCGGTCTCGCCGGGCTCCGCCGCCGCGACATCGCAAGCTCCTAGGGTCTGGACGGCGTCAAGAGGTCTGACTCAGAACAGCTAGAGTGGCAAACGCGCCGCTGCCGGATGCAGCAGGCTTTGGACCTGCGGCGCGTAGAGACGCTCGACCGCGGTCCTGCGCATGCCCAGGGCCCGCAGCTCCTCGGCGATCGGGTGGTCTCCCAGGTCGCAGGACGCGCCTCCTCTGAAGCGGGCGATGCTCAGCTCGCCCTCTGCCTGGATCCGTGTGCGCAGAAGCTGACCGTCCTTGACCGTGTAGCTGAACAGGTCCAAGGATCTCGCTCTGGTCGCCGACTTGGCGACTTCCAGGGTGGCGATGGCCTTGCCGTCGGCCCGGAGCCGGCAGCGGCGTGCCCGGCCTGTCTCCTCGAAGCTGATCTCGGCGACGAACTTGGGATATCCCCAGATCTCGACCCCGAAGACATAGGCCTCCTGCGTCGTCACGGGCAGATGATGGACGTAGAGACCGAAGCGCTCGAACCTGTCCGGGGCAAGCAGGGGCAGCGCTGGGATGTTGCGAGCGGGTTCGTAGAGAACCGGCACCATGATCCCGAACTCGTTGTAGGGCTCCACATCCGCGATGCGGCGGTACTCCATGGCCGCCATCGATACGATGCCTGTTCCCGGTACGAGCTCGGCTGGCTTGAGCCTGTCGCTGGGCAGCAGCTTGCGGAGCGCCGCGGCAGGTGCGGGGAAGTGGGCCATCATCGCAGACCACTCGTAGTAGCGGACAGGAAGCCCGATACGAGCTCCAGTGGAGAGCTCCATCTCTTCGACCCTCACACCGGCAAAGTCCTCGAGTGTGGCGAGGCCGGCAGCAGCGATGCTCATGGCCCTCCCTCCGTGACGCTTCCAGGAAGCCGTCAGCGTGTCCGCCGGCTTCCGCGGTTATACGCACCTCCAACTGTACAGCGACACTGACGGCTTTCCACTTCTGGCCCCGTCTCGAGCCGGTGTAGCATGCCTCACCGACGGCAGCCGCCGGCCACGCAGGGTCGAGGAGGTCACATGGCACCCACCAACGAGACCATCGCGCTCATGGGCAAGCGCTGTTCCACGCGCTCGTATGCGCCGACGCCGATCAGCGACGACGAGAAGCGCACGATTCTGCACACGGCGATGCGCGCCCCCACGGCCGGCAACCTGATGCTGTACTCGATCATCGAGATCGACGACCAAGCGCTCAGGGACCGCTTGGCCGAGACGTGCGACCACCAGCCGTTCATCGCCAGGGCGCCCTGGCTGCTGCTCTTCGCCGCCGACGCGCAGAAGTGGATGGACCTGTTCGGCGTCGCCGGTGTGGAGCGCCTCGAGGGCGTGCGTCGGGAGGTCACTCCGGGTCTCGGCTGGCTCATCCTCGCCTGCTGTGACGCGCTGATCGCGGCGCAAAACGCGGTCATCGCGGCCGAGTCGCTCGGCATCGGCTCGTGCTACATCGGCGATATCCTGGAGCTGGGCGAGACGCACGCCGAGCTGCTGGACCTGCCGCGGTACACGTTCCCCGTCACGATGCTGTGCTTCGGCAGGCCGAAGGGCCGGCGACACGTCGTCGAGCGCTACGAGAAGCACATGGTCCACAGGAACGCGTACCGTCGCTTGAACGCCGCCGAGCTGCGCGAGGTCTCGGACGACCTCGACCGGCTCTACGGCGCGCACGGCTTTGGTGGCTTTGAGAACTACGCCCAGGAGGCCTACGCGGGCAAGGTTGCAGCTGACTTCGCCCTTGAGGCCGACCGCTCGGTGGCCTGGTGGCTCGAGCGTTGGATGGGAGGGCGCAGCGCCATTCGCCCCGAGCGGTCCTAGGCGCGCCCGATAGCGAGGGGCACCCCGGTGAGCCCTAGGTGGTAATCGGTCGACCAGATCGTCCGTACATGATGCGCTGTGCTGACGTAGAGGCCAACGGCGTCGGTCATGGTGAGGTCCCGGTCTGAGAAGCGCCGCAGCAGGCGGACGCCTGCGGCCTGCTCCTCGGGGCCGACGGCGAGCACTTGCAGCGGTGTCATGGCCTCGATCATTGCCAGGAACTGCAACGCCCGGGTCCGGTCGTAGCGTCGGAGGAACCAGCCGTGACCCTCAGCGACCACGAGGGTCGTCGTGAGCAGAACGGGCGGCTGGCCGAACAACCGCCGAAAGAGCGGATGATACGAATCCGAGCCGTCGGTGAACGCGATCAGCGCCGAGGTGTCGACGTAGGCGTCAGCCCTTGTGGCCATACACCACGTCGTCGATGCCGTGACTCGAGGCCGTGTCGCCGCTCTCGACCATGCCGGCGTAGTGCATCCACGGCTGCGAGCCGTCGGCGGGCAGCGCGGTGCGCAGAGCTCGCCTCATGAACTCCGCGAGGGAGATGCCGAGGCGCGCCGCCTCAGCCTTCGCGGCGTCGTAGTCGTTTCTAGAGAGGCTGATCTGGGTGCGAATCATGATAACAGTGTACGGGAATCTGTTATCAGTGCAACGTTTCTCAGTCATGACGTGATGGTAGGCGGGTCTGATGCGGCGGCCAAGACGCCCGCAGGCCGAGCAGGGGTCACAAATGTCGGGCGGCTCGTAGCGGCGCCATCGTTGAGGCCTGGTGGCGCTTACAGGAGAGTGGCGCCGACTGTGGTCGCGGTCTAGGTTCCCTCCACGTTCGACAGCACGCGCTCGAAGCGCGCCAGCGCGTCGTCTATGACCTCGTCGGTGTCGGCCATGGAGGTGTACATCCGCGAGCCGGCAAGGGTGATGATGCCGCTCGCCGTGTAGGCCGCGCCCATCTCCTCCAGCATGTGCTTGCGCGTGCTGAGCTCCTTGAGCAGTCGCACCGGATGGTGCAGGTCGAGGAGCATGACGCCCGAGGTCTCGAGGTGCACGATCGAGCCTTGGTTGTAGGCGACGTAGGGCAGGCCGAGGCGGTCGATGATCGCCTGAAGACCCTTGGTCAGGCGGTCGCCGGCGCGGCCGGCTATGACCGGTGCATTGGTGCGTTCCATCTCCAGCAACGCGAAGTAGCCGGCCGCGCACGAGAGAGGGTTCGCCGACAGCGTCCCACCGATGTAGGCGCGCTCGCCGCTCTTGCCGCCGATGCCCGAGGCGAAGGTCATCATCACGTCGGTGCGACCTCCTACACCGCCGGCCATCGGGTAGCCGCCGCTGATGCACTTGCCGAACACGGTGAGGTCGGGCTTGACGCCGAAGTAGCCCTGAGCGCCGCCGAGCCCCAGTCTGAAACCGGTGACGACCTCGTCGAAGACGAGCAGCGCGCCGAACTCGTCGCAGAGCTCGCGCACGCGCGCGTTGCAGTCGAAGGGCACCGGCCGCGTGCCGCTCTCGGGACCGACCGGCTCGACGATGACTGCGGCGGTGCCGCCCAGCATCCGGTTCTCGATGAGCTTGCGGCGCAGCGCCTTGAGGTCGTTGGGGTAGACCTCGCGGGTACGCAAGGTCGCGCCCAGCGGGATGCCTTTGGCCTCGAAGCGCCACGTGCCCGGGACGTGCAGCCCGTAGACCATCTGGTCGCTCCAGCCGTGGTAGGCGCCGCCCATCTTGATGACGTACTTCCTCTTCGTGAACGTGCGCGCCGCGCGGATGGCGGCCATCGCGGCCTCGGTGCCCGAGCCCAGCATACGGAACATCTCGATCGAGGGCATGAAACGGCCGACCAGCTCGGCGAGCTTGAGCTCGTACTCGTGGAACAGGCCGGTCACCGGCCCGCACTGCTGGAGGAGCTCGATGACCCGGTCTCGCACGGGCGCGTAGTTGCTGCCCAGCACGGTCGCTCCGCCGGCTTGCAGGAAGTCGATGTAGCGGTTGCCGTCGACGTCCCAGAGGAAGGCGCCGTCGGCCCTTTCGACGGCGAGCGGGAACGGGTGGTTGAAGGCGAGGTTGTGCTGCACCCCCCCAGGGATGAGCTCCCTCGCCTCGTCTGTGAGCTGCTTGCTGCGCGCACACTTCGTCTCGAAGTAGTCGAGGTACTCCTCCATGGCCGCCGGCCGTATGCGGCGCAGCGGCCGGCTCACCAGCGCGTCCAGCTTGGCGTAGACCGCGTCGACATCGAGGTACTCGCTGATCGCATACTGCCGGGTGGTGGGCGCGTCCTGCGGAGGCTGGTCGGCGACAGCGGCGGCGGGCGCGCTCCGCGCGCCCGCCGCCGCCTCATCGGCCGGCGGCTTCGCATGGGCGACCTCGCCTGCCGCTGCGGCCTCGGCCGCCTCTTCGACCTGCGTCGCGAGCTTGCGCTCGTCGGCGCGTAGCATGCTGAAGACGATCTCGCGGATGGGCAGCGGGATCACTTCGGTCTTCTGTCCGGCCATGAGCGTGAGGAGGTAGTCGAGCGCCACCTTCTCGAGCAACGCCATGTTGCGCACCGCATGCTCGGCGTCGGTGCCGAGCACGAGCACCCCGTGGCTGCCCAGCAGAAAGGCGTTGTCGCCGCCACGGATCGCGCGCTTGACCCTGTTCTTGAGGAACGACGTCCCCGACGGCGCGTACGGCACGATGCGCACGCCGCGGCCAAGGTAGCGGACCTGCTCGTCGAAGAGCGCCGGGATGGGCTTGCCCATGAGTCCCAGGGCGCTCGCGTAGGGCTGGTGGGTGTGGATGATGGCGTTCACGTCGGCCCGCTGCTCGTACACGGCCGCGTGCATGCCGGCCTCGATAGAGGCCTTCTTGGTGCCCAGCAGCTGATGCAGCCGGTAATCGAGGACGCAGATGTCGTCGGGCTGCATCTTGTCGTAGTCGTAGCTGCTCGGCGTTATGGCGAGCAGCTCGCGGCCGAGCACGCGCGCGGAGACGTTACCTTCGGTCGCCTTGAGGTAGCCGCGCTCGAGCAGGGTCCGGCACATCGAAACGACGAGTTCCCGTGTGTTGTCGAACTGGCCCATGACCATCGATTCTATCTTCGTCGCAAGGCGTTTGCCGTCAGGGGTGCACCCAACTGCTCAGCTGCTGACCCGAGCCCAGAGCTGTCCCCACGTGGTGTTGAAGGTGTCGCCGTGGGAGAGGTCCCCGGTCTCGTAGCCGAGCTTGAACCAGCGCATCCGCTGCTGCGAGGTACCGTGCGTGAAGGAGTCGGGCACCACGTAGCCTTGCGCCTCCATCTGCAGGCGGTCATCGCCGATGGCGTTGGCCGCTCGTAGAGCCTCCTCCACGTCGCCGGGCTCAACGAACCGCGATGCCCGCGCCACTGCATCGCTCATCCCTTCGCTACGGCCTCTCGAATGTCGGTCCCGGATTCTAGCCAGGGCACAGCGGCGGGGGTACCGTGGCTCTTCCGGCCCCGACGGGCGTAAGCTGGCCCGGTTCGGGAAAGCGTGGGGTGGACGGCGTGTGATCGGCACAGCGGCGATCGGCAGTGTGGCGCGGTGAGCTTCGAGGCGGTGATCTTCGATCTCGACGGCACGCTGGCGGACACCCTCGAGGACATCGCCGACGCGATGAACCGTGTGCTGCGCCGCGAGCGGCGTGTGGGGCACGATTACGCCGCCTACAGGTACCTGGTCGGCAAGGGGATGCGCAATCTGGTGACCCAGGCGCTGCCCGCGGACGACCGGACCGACGAGACGATCGAACGCTGCCTGGTCGAACTGCTCGCCGACTACTCCGAGCACGTCCTCGACAAGACGCGTCTCTACGACGGCGTCGCGGAGCTGCTGGCCGGCCTGCGCGGCGCCGGCGTCAGACTGGCCGTCCTCTCCAACAAGGTCGACGGGCTCACCCGGCGCATCGTCGCTGGCCTGACCGAGCCCGGCACCTTCGCTGTCGTCGTGGGCGCTCAGCCCGATCTGCCGCTGAAGCCAGATCCAACCGCGGCCCTGCTGGTGAGCGCCAACCTGGGCACGCCGCCGGAGGCCATCGCCTACGTTGGGGACTCGGGCGTCGACATGCGCACCGCCACGGCGGCGGGCATGCTGCCCGTGGGCGCGTCGTGGGGCTTCCGCACCAAGGACGAGCTGGTCGAGAACGGCGCGCGCGCCGTTCTCGACCAGCCTCTGGAACTGCTCACCCTCAGGCTGTGAGGCCTGTGCCGGTGGTTACTCTGCGAACGCCTCGTCGGCGTAGCAGAAGCGCCAGTCCTCGTCGGGCTGGAACGAGCGGATAACGGGGTGTCCGGTCGCGCGCGCGTGCTTGGTCGCGTGCTTGCCGATCGACTGGTCGCAACAGCCGACGTGGCCGCAGGTCAGGCACTTGCGCAGGTGGAACCACGCTTGCCCCATGGCCAGACACTCCTCGCACCCGGTCGTCGCCGCCTCGGGCTCGGGCACGGGTACGGAGCGCATGTGCTCGCACTCGCTCATGTTCGCTCCTCTCCGCTCCGTCTGGTCACCTGTTCATCGCCGCGCGGGGCAGGTGCGGGCAGCTCGTACTCGTGCGCCGGCGCGTCCCAGCCCCCGAGGTCGAGGGCCAGGGCGTAGACGCTGTTGAGGAAGTCCAGGAGGGTGCGGCGCGGATCTGGGCTCTCGCGCACCGCGTCGTATGGCAGCAGCCACATGCCCATCTCCTCGACCCACCCTGCGCGGGCGGGCTCAATGGGCGCCGTCTCGCAGCCCGCAGGACGCGGGACCAGGTAGCCATAGAGGGCGGGCTGTGGCGCGTTGTCGTCGCCCGGCCAGAAGCCGGCGTTGAGGTGCTCCGCGTCGAGGTCGTAGCGCATGATGTAACCGCGGTCTTGCGGCGGTTCCACCTTGCGGCCGTTGAACAGCAGCACGGTGAGGTCGAACGAGCCCCACCAGAACTGCACGCCGCTGCGTCCGAAGAACGGTGCGCGGAACTCCTCGAGCACGCCCTGGACGGAGGCGAGCACGCTGAGGAACCGATGCGCTTGCGCGGTGTCGAAGGCGCAGTCGTGACGGTTGCGCGAGAAGTGAGTCGTGTCGGCAGACTCCTGCGGCTTCTCCCAGATGTCGAGGGCGAGGCCGAGGTCGCTGAGCGCTTGCCCCAGGTCGTCCCAGACATCGGCCACGCAGCGGCCGTCATGCAACGGAACGCTTCGCTCCCGTCCGTCGCTGACGCGCACGCGCAGGGCAGCGTCGTGGACGTCGATGGCCATATCGACGAGCCCGTCATGCCAGGGCATGGCGCCCGTGGTGAGACCTCGGGCGTCGACGCGGAGGCTCGCGTTCAGCCATTCAGGCTGCGACGGCGCCAGCGCAAGCCGCGCCTTGCCCAGCATCTGCGCGTACATGTGCAGCGTCTTCTTGGTGGCCGCCCACTCCGGGTAGGGAAGTGCCGGCCACGCGGTGGTGTCAGTGCCCATGATCGTCCTTCCAGCTGCTTCAGGCGAGCGCGCCGGCCTCGCGCAGCAGTCCGAGGAACGCCGGCATGAGGGCGGGGTGCGCGGCGACCACCGCGGGACCCCGCCCGTGCGCCGGCTGCGGAAACGCGACCTCAGCGCCGGCCTCGCGCGCGATGACGCCGCCGGCCGCGTAGTCCCACGGCGAGAGGTCGAGCTCCCAGTAGGCGTCGAGATGACCGGCGGCGATGTGGCAGAGATCGAGCGCGGCCGACCCGCCGCGACGCATGTCGCGCACGCGGCCGAGGACCGTCGCCGTGGCGAGGCCCTGCAGCTCGCGCTGCGACGCGTCGTAGGAGAAGCCGGTGGCGACCAGAGCCTGCGAGAGGTCGGTCTGTTCTCGCGCCCTGATCGGCCGACCGTCGCAGCGCGCGCCGAGACCGCTGATCGCCTGGTAGAGGTGTCCCGCGCTCGAGTCGTAGACGACGCCGACGCGCGGCTGCCCGTCGATCTCGACGCCGATCGACACGGCGAAGGCCGGGTAGCCGTACACGTAGTTGGTGGTGCCGTCCAGTGGGTCGATGACCCAACGCACACCGGTCGAGCTCTCGCTCCGCGAGCCCTCCTCGGCAAAGACGGCATCGCCTGGTCGCAGATCGGCCAGCCGCCCCACGATCAGGCGTTCCGCCTCGTGGTCGATGTGGCTGACCATGTCGGTGGGCGACGACTTCGTCTCGACGCGGAGGGTGGACTCCAGGCCCTCCGTATGGAGCCGCCCCGCGTCCTCGGCCAGGTCGGTCGCCAGCGCGAGCAGCTCACCAAGTTCAGGCGGCGCGTCGCCCCAGCGAGCCATGCTCTCGTTGCGAGCGGCCCGCCGATCGCCGCCTTCTCGTTCTATCACAGGAACCCGCGCAGCTTCTGCGCCGCCAGGTTCGCCAGCCGGAGCTCGATGGGAAACCCGAAGGAGCGGTTCTTCCAGCGATAGCGTGCGGCCTTGTTCATGACGCCGTAGGCGGCCTTGAACGCGGCGCCGTGCTCGTCGACGCGCGACTGAGGGTAGAACGCGTACCTGGTCACGGCCGAGATCGTGCGCAGCTTCTCGACATAGGCCCTGGTATGCCAGGGCGGCTCGAAATGGAACACCTCGATCTCGCCCCACTCCTCCAGTGACCGCGGCGGCGTGAACTCGGGAGGGAGCGTCTCGAGCAGAGGGCTTGGGAAAGGCGTGTAGAGGAAGATGCCGTAGTGCTGCGTGCGCGGGTTGGTCTCGCCCATCCGGTCCATCAAGTCGAACGTCTTCTCCATGTCCTCATACGTCTCTCCGGGAAGACCGCTGAGCCACGAGACGAAGGGATCGATCGACGGTGCCCAGTCGTGCAGCTTTCTCACCGACGTGAGGATCTGCTCCGCCGTGACGTCTTTGCACACGAGCTCCTGCAGGCGCTCGGCGCCGCTCTCGCCGCCGAAATCGAGCTCTCTGCAGCCTGCTCGCTCCAGCAGGCTCACGAACTCCTCGTCGTACCGGGCGAGGTAGTCGAAGCGGCAGTTCGCCCGCCAGGCGACTTTGACGTCGCGATGCAGGATCTCTTTGCAGATCGCCTCGACGCGCTTGCGATCGACGAAGAAGTTGTCGTCGACAGGGTCGATGATCTTCACGTGCGGGAAGCGCTCCAGCACGTACGCCATCTCGTCGACGACGCGCTGCGGGCTCTTGCCCCGCCAGCGGCGCTTGTTGAAGCCGGTGTTGTAGCAGAAGCCGCATCTGCTGGGGCAGCCGCGACTCGTCTGGAGGTGGGCGCGACCGGCCTGCAGGGTCGGGTAGCTCTCCAGCCGCAGCAATTCGTAGGGCAGCTCGATCGGGATGCCGTCGAGGTCGATTAGGTCGGCGTCGGGAGTGCTCGAGATCGCCCCGTCGTTCTTGAAGGTCACACCGTTCACGTCGTCGAGCGGCTCACCGGCGGCGAGCCTGTCGGCCAGGGGGCCGACGACAGGCTCGCCCTCACCGCGGACCACGACGTCGACGAGCTCGCTGGCGGCGGTCTGCTCGGGAAGCAGCGTGGGATGCACGCCGCCCCAGACGATGGGAACGCGGGGCCGCTCGGCGCGCACCTTCTTCGCGAACTCGCGCCCGTAGCGGATCTGTGGGCCGCTCATACAGGTCACGCCGACGAACACGGGATCGCCGAGGTCGAGGCCGCGGGAGTCTTCGAGCCGCATGTCGACGATGCGTACCGCGTAGCCGGCGTGCCGGAGCGCGCTCGCCACGTAGAGTAGCTGGAGAGGGACCTGCGGGTCCGGGGCTCTGTGTCTGCCCGGGAAGACGAGCAGGACTTCGTTGCGCGGACTTCTCACGACGAGACGCTCTCCCGACCGTTCGCTTTCGAGTAGTCTATGACACGTAATCACCGTGTGGACGTCGCGATGTCAGCGACGGGTGTCGAGAGTCGACACTCGGCCGTCTCGAGTCAAACGGTCCGGCCGGTCGAGGAGAGGAACATCTTGCCCAGGGTAGCCTTGGTGTTTCCCTATTTCCGCACCAGAGCGCCGACCGAGGTGCTGTTCCCTCCGCTCGGCGTGGCCACTCTCGCCGCCCAGCTGCGCAAGCTCGCGATCGAGACGCGGGTCTTCGACTGCACGTTCGGCACGTTTGAACGCCTCCGCGCCGACCTGCTCGGCTACGAGCCCGACATCGTGGGCGTCTCAACGATGGTCAGCCTGACGCGCAACACGCTGCGCGTCGCCGAGATGGTCAGGGAGAGCCTCCCGCGCAGCCTGCTCGTCGCCGGCGGCCCCCTGCCCACCGTGTTCCCCCGCCGCTACACGGGACGGTTCGACGCGGTCTTTCGCGGAGAGGCCGACGTGAGCTTCCCCCGCTTCTGCTGGGACTATTTGGGGCAGCGCGCCGAGCGCGGGGCGCTCGGCGCGCTGCCCCTCGACGTCTATGACGGCCTGTTCGTGCCGAATCATGGCCTGATGGTCGACAACCCGACCGTGCACCACGGCGAGGGTGAGCTGGAGTCGTTTCCGTTGCCCGACCGCAGCGACTTCGACCACGCCGCCTATCAGGAGGCGTGGCTGCGGGCGACGGGGTCGAAGGTCACGTCGATCATCGTCACTCTCGGTTGTCCTTTCGGCTGCGACTTCTGCTCGAAGCCCGTCTTCGGCAGTCTCGTCCGTCGCCGGAGTCTCGACGCCGTCTTCGCCGAGATCGAGCAGCTCCACGACCTCGGCTACGACGGCCTGTGGATCGCCGACGACACCTTCACGTTGAGTCGGCCCCATCTCGAGGAGTTCTGCCGGCGCATGGTCGAGCGGCAGGCGGTGCACCGGGGGATGAGCTGGAGCTGCCTTTCGCGTGTGGACGGGATCGACGCTGCGACGGCGCGCGACATGAAAGAGGCGGGTTGCCGGAGAGTCTATCTCGGCCTCGAGTCGGGCAGCCAGGCGACGCTCGACTTGATGAAGAAGCAGGTCGCGGTCGAAGAGGGGATCCGGGCGGTCCACCTCTACCGCGAGGCGGGCATCGAGGTCGCCGGCTTCTTCATCGTCGGCTACCCGGGGGAGTCCGTCTCTTCGATCGAGGAGACCCTCAGGCTCGCGTTGACGCTGCCGCTCGACGAGATCTCGTTCAACGTCCCCTATCCGTTGCCGGGCTCGCGGCTGTTCGAGCGGCTCGGGAGCCCCGACGAGGGCCGGGACTGGGAAAGCGAGAACGAGGTCACCTTCGTCTATCCCTCGGAGATCGACGAAGCGTGGCTGCGCCGCCGCATCGAGGAGACCGTGGAGGCTTTCGCGCAGAAGCGGCAGCCGGCGGCGGTCCGCGGTTGATCGCTGCTCCTACCGTAGGCGCCTGAGCAGCCTGTCGGTGGGTCTCTCGAAGGCTCTGAGCACGGCGGGAGCGGCTCTGCCGCAGCGCCGCTTGATCTCGAACTGCGCGCGACCCTTCAGCATCGCGAAGCGCATCTTCGTCGCCGAGACGTCGGCGTCGAAGGTGAGCGTGTGATCCAGGAGAAGCCCGCCGTGCTGCCGCCAGGCGCGCGTGCGCCGGGGGCCGATCCTGTCGAGGAGCGGTGTTCCGGGGAGCGGATAGGGCATGGTGAGGCCCAGGTAGTCCAGCGGCAGCGACCCGGCGAAGCGCAGGGTGTCGAGCACGGTGTCGTCGCTGTCGCCGGGGTAGAAGAGGATGAAGAACGCCCCTACCTGCAGGCCCGCGCGATGGGCCGCCTCGACGGCGCTCCTCGCCTGATCCGTCGTGATCTGCTTCTTCATGAGCCTCAGGACCTCATCGTTGCCGGACTCGATCCCGAAGAAGATCCTGAAGCAGCCCGCGTCTCTCATCGCGCGGGCCGTCTCATCGTCGAGCGAGTCGACGCGGCCGAGGCATTCCCATGAGAAGCGCAGCCGGCGGCGGGTGATCTCGTCGCAGATCGAGATCACCCGCCGCCGGTTCAGCGTGAACACGTCGTCGGCGAACGAGATGCGGTCGTAGCCGAGAGCGAGGGCCTCCTCGATCTCGTCGACCACGTTCCCCGGCGACCGTTCGCGGTAGGAATCGCCGAAGACGACGTTGCTGCAGAACTCGCACTCGTACGGGCAGCCGCGCGTGCTCATGAGCGTGGTGATCGCGTAGCTGTCTCTGCGTCTGCCGTGGTCGATGTAGCGCTGGTTGGGGAGGAGCTCGCGGGCGGGGAAGGGGATGCGGTCGAGGTCGCGCGCGAGCGGGCGCGGGGGGGCGGGCACGCCCGCCGCGTCGGGCGCGGAGGTTCCCTGCTCGCCGGCGTCGTCTCTCCGCTGGCGGCAGACGACGCCGGGTATCTCTTTCATGTCGCCGCCGCTCGCGAATGCGGCGACGATCTCACGTATCGTCTCCTCCCCCTCGCCGCGAACGACGACGTCGAAGTGATCCCTGAAGGCCTCGGGGTCGCACGTCGGCAGCGGACCGCCTGCCACCAGCAGCCGGCAGTGGCCGCGCAGGCGGTCGGCGAACCAGAGGCAGTCGTCCAGTAGCGTGACCATGCAGGAGATGCCGACGATCTCCGCCCGCGCCGTCAGGGCCTCGGCAAGGGCCTCGTCCCTGCGCATGAACGTGCAGTCGAGCACCTGCACGGTGTGCCCGGCCTCCTTGAGGCTCGCCGCGAGGTAGGCCACGCCGAGCGGGGGGAACCGGAACCGTGAGCGGTCTCGCCGCGGGCGAAAGAACGGGTAGATGAGCAGGACGGAGGTCATCGGCTCGCTGCGGTCATCGGGCCCGCGCGAAGACCATCCCTCTCGTTCATGCGCATCCCCTCGTTCATCCCGTCCTCTCGATCCGCATGTCGTAGCCGAACCGCTCTAGGGTCGGCGCGAAGGAGTAGCCGAAGCCCGACCACGCCACGCGAGAGCCGATGAGCTCTCTACCCCGGTCGAGTCGCGCGCCGTCGACCTGCCCGAGCGAGAAGGCGACGCCGCGTGTGGCGCTGACGAACGAAGCCCGCGCGGCCGTGACCTGGTTCCAGGTGCCGATCTCGTCACCTTGAAGCGCGACTCCGTCGGCATCCTCGTAGCGGTCGAAGTGCCGCGCCCCCTGCTCGTTCATCACGATCACCTCGGTGACGCCGTGGAGGGGCGCGTCGGGTGGCCGAAGCGAGACGCCGACGCGCCTCTCGTCGGCATGCACGACGTAGACCATCGTCAGCGTAGCGACCCTCTCGGCCTCCTCGAAGGTCGTCGCCCAGCCGAACGTGCGGCGCAGGGCGTTGGACGTCGCGGTCAGCGGGCCCCGCAGCACCGGCGAGCGGCGGTGCAGCGCCGCTAGAGCGTTCTTGGCCGCGTAGAGCGACCGGGGACTCAAGGGTGTGCCGCCGGGCCCGGCCAGACGTTCGACGAGGTTCATGTCGAAGGCGGCCGTCACGACGCGGTCTCCGTCCACGAGTTGTGAGGTCAGTTCGACCGCTCCCGGAAAGATCGTCTGGATGCCACGCTTGAGGACGGGGACGCCGAACCCGACGCCCTCTTCCGCCAGCTCCTCTGCCCGGTCGAGCAGCAGGAGCCCCTTCTGCAGTCGTCGCGTCGGGTAGCCCCCGCCTCCACCAGATCGGTCGCCGATCGTCAGCGCGAGGCCGTCGCGCAGAGGGATGTTCAGCTCCACCGCATTGTCTCCTCGCGCGCATCCCCCGCTGGAACCGGATGCTCGACGGCTCGGGGCGTCCATCTCCTCAGGCAGGTGAAGACGATCCACCACCCGACGACCTGCCAGGCGACTACGACAGCCGCCTTGGCAAGCAGGAGGCCGTGGCTGTGGCGCACGGCGAACGGCAGCGTCTGCTGCATGACATCGGGAAACGCGACCCACAGGAGGTGCAGTGGTGAGGTGTTGAAGAGGGTGAACACGAGAGGCAGCACCCAGAGGGCGGTCAGGGCGCGACGGTCGAGGGCGCCCATCGAGGTCAGTATGACGGCCATTGGCAGCACCAGGACGACGTTCGTCTCGGCGAGCCAGGTCCGCGTGAGAAAGACGATCAGGGTGAACGCAAGGCTCATTCTCAGCAGGTCCTCGAGGCCGCCGTCGCCGCGCTTGAGCGCCAGGATGCCCAACGCCAGGGCGGCGATCCAGACGAGGCCCAGGAGCCACCATCTGCCCTGCATGAGGAGCGGGTCGCGGAAGACCCTGATGACCGTCGTGTACGACATCGCCCCGCGCAGGACGAAGTGGGCGTTGAGATCCTGCGAGAACGGGGCCCGGCTCCATCCGAAGACGAAGAACGGGGCCACGTAGAACGCGAACACCCCGCCGATGAACAGCGCCGAGTAGCGGATCGCGCTGCGCCAGGATACGCCGACGAGACGGATGAGCGCGGCGGGCAGAAGCGATAGAGCGGTAGGCTTGAAGCATACGGCCAGGGCCAGCACGAGGGCCGAGCCGTCTCGTCGCCGCGCTGAGAGAAGAGCGAGAGCCGCAAGGGAGAACAGCGCGACGACGGCGTCGATCTGACCCCAGGCGGCGCCGAAGTAGAGAAGGCACGGGTTCAAGAGCATGAGCGTCCACGCCTTGCGTGACGCCGCGCGTGGGGCGCCGAGGTTCTCGAGGATCGCCCCGACCAGGTAGGCGAGGCCGATGGTGGCCGCGATCACGGGGATCTTGATGGCGAGGTTGTAGACGAGGAGGTTGTGGGCGAGCGCGTAGGAGCCCCGATACACGAGGCCCAAGGCCAGCGGCCATGGGGGTGGGTACCCCACCGCCGACGGCACGTCGAAGAACATGTGGTGGAACACCCGGTTGAGGTTGTGGGCCACGTACGGGTCGTGTCCGGTGCCGACCAGGTAGCCCGTGGCCATGAAGACGCGCGTGTCGGTGGAGTGCCCGAAGAAGACCCCGAGCGCGAGCTGTAGCGCGATGCTGAGGATGAGGATCCGGCGGTCGGGCGTCGCGAAGCGCTTCCAGCCGCCGGCGCCAGCGTGAACGACGGGCGCGACGGCCGCCCCATCCGCGGCGGCTGCTTGAGGCCTGGTCTGCCCCTGGGTGCCCACCGTCACATCCCCGAGGCTGGACCAGGACAGCCCATCATCCCGCGACACATGCTCGCGCTGACTAGGTACGCACGTAGACGACGAAGTAGACGGCCACGCCCAGGGCTGTGCCGAGCATGTAGAGCAGATAGGCGAGGCGCATGAAGGTCTTGTACCGGGTCAGGCTTTGACCCTTCGCCTCGAGCTGGTTGGCGCGGATCACGATGAACACTCCCAGCGCGACGCCGATCGCCCCGACGACGGCGTGGATCGTCGTGAGGGCGTACGTCTCCTTGCCCAGAGCGGCGGGGATCTCGGGGAGCACGTAGAGGACGAAGAACCTGATCATCCAGACGACCACGGGGATGAGGTTCAGACACACGGCCGCCGTCTGTACCCAGCGATGCGCGCCATAGCGGCGGGCGACAGCGAGGCGCCAGCCGACCGTGAGCGCCGCCGCCGCCACCAGCGTGATGACGAGCGACAGGTCGGAGCCCAGGGTGCCGTGCGCCCCCAGAAACCCGGAACCTTCCAGGAATGCGATCATCGATGCCCCCATTCACTGCGCTGTTGGGTTGCCGACGCCCGCCTCTGCACTACGCGCGTGCGGCGAGCCTAGCTGGACCGTCCGGTCCAAGCAATGTCATGGGGACCACCCGATGGGACTGTCCCGGTCGGTAGAATGACTGGACACACCTCACTTCGTGACACCAAGGGAGTCGGACATGGTCGCTCGCAGGTTGGGACGCACGGAGATCGAGGTCTCGCCCATCGGCCTCGGCTGCTGGCAGTTCTCGCAGGGCAAGGGCTTCACGGGGGCCATGTGGTCGGTCCTCGACCAGGCGACCATGGACTCGATCGTGGGGGCGGCGATCCAGGGAGGCGTCACCTGGTTCGACACGGCGCAGGCATACGGGAACGGACGGTCGGAGCGCGCCCTGGGCACGGCGCTCCATGATCTGGGTGTGCGGCCGGGGGAGGTCGTGATCGCCACCAAGTGGCTGCCGATCCTCAAGACTGCAGCCAACATCACGCGCACCATCGACACGAGACTCAGTTGCCTGGGCGGGTACCCCATCGACCTCTTTCAGATCCACATCCCATGGAGCATCTCGTCGATCGGGGCGCAGATCGGAGAGATGGCGAAGCTGGCGCGTGCCGGCAAGATCCGCGCCTTCGGTGTGAGCAACTTCTCGGTCGCCCAGATGACGAAGGCGAGCGCGGCTGCGGCGGCGGAGGGCATGACGCTCGCCTCGAACCAGGTGCCCATCAGCGCCCTGGACAGGCGGATCGAACGGAACGGAGTGCTCGACATGGCGAGGAGGTCGGGGGTGACGCTCATCGCCTACTCGCCGCTGGCTCAAGGACTCCTCACGGGGAAGTTCCACGAGGATCCGCGGCTCGTGAGCTTCCTTCCGACTGGGCGCAGATCGCGCCTGAGCCCGGCGAGCCGAGCGTTCACGACAGAGAACCTTCGTCGCACGGCGCCGCTGATCGAGGCGCTGCGTGCCATCGCGGCGTCGCATGGCGTCACTCCTTCTCAGGTGGCCCTGTCCTGGCTGATCCGCTTCTACGGGGATACTGTCGTGGCTATCCCCGGCGCGTCGCGACCGAACCACGCCAGCGAGAGCGCGGCCGCAATGGATCTCGAGCTCACTGAGAACGAGATGGCGCGCATCGACGAGGTCTCGGCGCGCGTGGCCAGGTTCTAGTCGGTCGCGGCGGGCGGCGCTCAAGGCGCCGCCCGCCGCGACCCCAGCGACACGCCGCCGACGTGCGGGGCCGACGCCCCGCGTGACCCTGTATGCTGCGCACGACCTATCGGGGCCACGGGCTGGAGGGTGAGGACATGAAGGCCGTCGTCGTCTACGAGTCCCTGTGGGGGAACACCGCGGCCGTCGCGCGCGCCATCGCGCAGGGCCTCGGGCCCGACGCGAGGGCGCTCAACACGGCCGAGGCCGACGATGCCGCCCTTGCCGGCGTCGATCTCATCGTCGCCGGCGCGCCAGTGTTTGGCTTCAAGCTCTCGTCGGAGAAGATGCGCGCCGCGATCCGGGCCAACCCGGGCAAGGCGCCGGCCCCACCCGACCTGTCGCACCCGCCGCTGCGAGCGTGGCTCGACGCCTTGCCCGCCGGGCGCGGCCGTTCTGCTGCCTTCGACACACAGGTGCGCGGCCCGTTCGGGAGCGGCGCGCCGGAGATCGCCCAGGCGCTCGAGCGAGCCGGCTACCGCACGCTGGCCGAGCCGGTCGGCTTCGTGCTGAAGGGCAGGTACGGGCCGCTGCGCAAGGGCGAGCTCGAGCGCGCGCGGCAGTGGGGGGCGGACCTGAGGGCGGCGATGGAGCGTGCGCCGACCGAAGGCTAGGCGCTGGCTCCAAGCCTTGCAGGCGCGAGCTCGGTCACCGGGTGGAGAAGACAAGCGCGCGCCCTGTGGGCTCGTCAGGAGGCTCGGGACGGCGCGTCTCTCGCGATCAGACTGGTGCAGCCACCGGCGCGACCACTGTGGTCTCGGCCAGCAGCTTCAGGTTCTCGAGGCTGTCCTCGAAGTCCCGGCGGGTGCGCTTCTCGACGAAGCAGGCGGTCGGCCACCTTGCCGAGCACGCTTCCGGGAAGCGCGTAGTCGAACTCCGTCGTGATCTCCGTGCCCTCGTCGCGCGGCTCGTGATGGCAGGTCAGCCAGCCCCAGGTCGCTCCTTCGAACTGCCAGCGCCAGTCGGTGCTGCCGTCCGGGTTGTGCCGCTCCTCGACCGTGCGGTCGATGACGCGCAGCCGCACGCCCATCATCAACTGAGTGAACTCCGCCTTCGTCCCCGGCCCTCCGTCGCCGAACACCCTCACGGGGTCGCTCATTCCCACCCAGAACTCGGACCAGCGGTGGGGGTCCCTCACGATGGTGTCGATGGCGTCGACGGGCGCGTGGATAAGGAGGGTGTGCTTGAGATGAGCCATGAGCACCTCCTCTCGTGGCCGTTCCCTTGCAGGGTGCGCCGCCGCTCCCGAGCCTCCTGCACCCAACCTACTCCTCTCAGACTAGTAGTCAACGTTGGGGCGCCGACGCGGTCACGCCAAGGCTCCCTGCGCAGCGCCGCTCCGGCGCTCAGGCGGCGAGGGGTGGAGCCGGCCTGCGCATTCCTGAGCCGCTTCAGTCTTCATCGGTGCCAGATCGTTCCTTGTCGCCTGACCCCTCCTCGTTGTCGCCGAACGGCGGGAGGGACGGCTTGCCGGCGATGAGGTCGTAGAACCAGAGCCTGAAGCGCTGGAACCGCGCGCGCCCACGCAGCTCCCGGGCCTGGGCGCGCGCCAGCTTCTCCGGCTTGCCGGCGTAGCGGGCGCGCGCCCAGGGCGAGCCCGGCCGCGCCAGGCGCACGGCGCCCACCAGTGCGACGACCGGCACCCAGATGCCGATGAAGCCGGTCCAGAGCTTGCCCTTGAAGACCGCTATCGCCGCGCAGACCAGGTTCAGCACCTCGAGGATCGTGCCCGGCAAGACGAAGAAGTCGCCGAGTTTGCTGCCCACGATGGGAGGCCCAACGAGCAGGAAGAGCAGGCCGGCCGCCGCGACGACGACCACGGCGTCGACGGAGAGCCGCCCCTGCTCCTCCCAGTAGACGTCCTCCAGGTGCAGGATGAGGGCGAACTCGTCGAGCGTCAGGGCGACGCCGGCGCCGAACGCGAAGGCGAGGAACTGCAGGACGAGGCCGGTCGGAGAGAGCGCGAACGTGAGCAGTCCCGTTGTGACCATGATGATCACACCGAAGACCATGTGGTGGATGTGCGTCCCGCCGGGCGTGATGTCGCGGAACCACCAGCTCACCTTGGCCCTGATGAGGCGGGTGTTGGCGCGGACGAGAAGGAAGGTGACGAGGAGGCCCAGGGTGAAGGCGAGAAGCACGGCACGATCCTCACCGACCAGGCCCTCCGCCAAGCCCACGACGACGAACACTAGGAGCGCTCCGCTGCGTCGTCTGGATGCGGACCCAGTGGCCGGTCGGTCTCAGGGTGTGGCTGCCGCTGAGCGACTGTTGGCACGAGGCCGAAGCGCCGCCGGCTCACGCCTGGCTTCGTCACGTCGTAGCTCCTGGGTCGGATGGCGGGAGCGCGATTATATCGGAGCGCGGCGGCCACGGGCCGCCGACCAAAGCGGCGCGATGGCTGGCCGCGGCGCTCGCTTGAGCGATAGGCTTGTGCCGCGTCGCCGGGCTGGTCGCCGACGATCGCACCGGCAGGCATGACATCGAAGGAGCCGATCCATGGTCGACAACAGACAGTCCCCGCGCGATCCCGACCCCAGGGCAGATTCACTGTCGGCCGCGACGCTCGCCGTGTGGGGCGGCGAGGGCGGCTCCCTGGTGCAGGGGGCCACCCAGGTGCCGGTGGTCTATAGCGCCGCCTACGGCTACCCCGACGTCGACTCGTGGCTCGACGTAGCCCTCGGCCGCAAGCCGGGCCACATCTACAGCCGCAACACCAACCCGACGGTGCGCGCCTTCGAGGAGAAGATACGCGTGCTCGAAGGCGCGCAAGCCGCCACGAGCTTTGCGACCGGCATGGCGGCGGTCAGCAACACACTCTTCGCGCTGCTTTCGCCGGGCGACCGTGTGGTCTCGGTGAAGGACACGTACGGTGGCACGAACAAGCTCTTCATCGACTTCCTGCCCCGTTTCGGGATCGAGGCGGAGCTGTGCGACACGACCGATCACGCACAGATCGAAGCCGCGATCGTCCAGGGTTGCACGCTCCTCTACCTGGAGACCCCGACGAACCCGACGCTCAAGGTCGTGGACATCGCCCGGTTGGCCGCCGCCGCGCACGACGCGGGCGCACTCGTGGTCGCTGACAACACGTTCGCCACGCCGCTGAACCAGAACCCTCTGGCGCTCGGCGCCGACCTGGTGATCCACAGCGCGACCAAGTTCCTCGGCGGGCATGCCGACGCGCTGGGCGGCGCGCTGTGCGGCGGGCGGGAGCTGGTCGAGCGGGTGTTCCACTACCGGGAGATCACCGGCGCCACGCTCGACCCCATGGCGGCCTACCTGCTCGTCCGGGGCATGAAGACGCTGGCCCTGCGCATCGGCCGCCAGAACGAGAGCGCCCTGCGCATCGCGGGCTGGCTGGAGGCGCAGCCCTCCGTCGCCGCCGTCTACTACCCCGGGCTCGAGACGCATCCCCAGCACGAGATCGCCGCCTCACAGATGCGTGGTTTCGGCGGTGTGCTCAGCTTCATGCTCGAGGGCGGCTTCGAAGCGGTCAAACGCGTGCTCCCGCGGCTCCGGCTGGCTCACCGTGCCGCCAACCTGGGCGCGGTCGAGACCGTCGCGGGGCCGCCGGCAACGACGAGCCATGTGGAGTGCACGGCCGAGGAGCGCGAGGCGATGGGCATCCCCGAGGGGCTGATCCGCTACTCGGTGGGGATCGAGGACGCCGACGACCTGATCGCCGACCTGACGCGGGCCCTCGCGGTGGACTGAGGGGCTAGGCCGCTTGCCGCGGCCCGCGCGATGACCGGCCGAGGTTCTCGCCGGATGCAAAAGGGGCGGGGCGGAATCGAGATTCCGCCCCGCCCCCTCTCGTTCACCCGACACGCACGCCGGGCGGCCGAGTTGTTCGTTTGCGCCGCCTACTTCACCGTCACCTTGACCGTCGGCGACGTAGAGCTCGCAACGGTTGTGTTGCCGGCGTAGAGCGTCCTGAAGTACCAGGCGCCCTTCGCTGACGGCCTGTAGGTCTTGCTGTAGCCACTGCTCGCGTTGAGCGCGAACGTGTTCACAGCGGTCTTCCAGGTCCCACTCGTCGTGCGGCGGTACTGGATCTTGACGTTTCCGGTCGTGGCTGGCGTGACCTTGCCCGACAGCTTGACCGTCTTGCCGAGCAGGATCGTGCTGGCCGATTTAGCCAGCGTCGTCTTCGACGCCATCTTGGCGACGGCGACCTTCATCGATGCGCTGGCGAGGTCGGTCCCCGAGTCGCCGGAGCGAGCCCACACGACCTTGTAGGTCGTGGCGGCGGCCGGGGTGACCATGAAGGCGAAGTTGCCCTGTGCGTCGGCAGTCGTCTTCATGCCCGTGTCGACGCCGTTCGCCCAGAGGGCGAGCGACGCGCCGGCGGCGCCGGTGGCATCACCGTTCACGACCTTGCCGGTCACGAAGCCGGTGCCACCCGGGACGACGGACTTCGAGGCGAAGAGCTGAGCGAACGCGCCGCCCACCGACTTCGCCTCCTGCACGGCCTTCGTGAGACCGGCCTGGATGTAGGCGGGGTTGTGAGCGCCGTCGGATGAATCGGCCTCCCACGCCTTGTAGTTCCAGGTCGCCCGACCGATGAGGATGTATCCGGGCTTCGTGCTGTCGGTCAGGGAGTACTCGGCCGGCGGTGTGGCGGCGTCGGTGACGGCGAGGATCGCGGCCTTGGCATTGTCGGCCAGGGTCGTGGCATCACCCTGCCACGTGTTGATGTACACCTGCAGATCGTCACGCGACTCGGTCGCGTGGCACTTCGAGCAGGAGTCCTCGCCGATGTACTGCGTGGTGCCCGCCGCGGTGGCCGCCGACATCCAGTCGTCGGCCTTCTCGGGGAGCATGATCTTCATGCCGTGCGAGAAGCGGTTGGCAGCCCTGTTGGTCTTGGGCATGTGGCAGTCTTCGCACTTGACGCCCGGCATGACCTGGGTGGTGTCGGGCACGTCGACCATCACGCTGCGGCCGTGGTACATCTCGCGCTGCGGATGGCTGACCAGATGCTCCGTGAGGTCCGGAAGTCCGGTGGTGGGGTCGGCCAGCGGCTTGTAGGTGGGTGTCGTGCCGAGGACCTCCATCTGCCAGTTGTGGCAGTCCTCGCAGATGCTCTGGTTGTCGACCGTGAGACCCTTCGCACTGCGCGAGGCGTCGGTGTCGCCTGCCTTGTCGGGCTGGCGGATGACGTCGGGCGCGTTGGGGCCCGAGGGGTGCGCGGCGTGGCAGGTGACGCACTCCTGGCCCATCTTGCCGGTGTCGGTGGCGTCGAGTGTCACGTTCGCGGCGAGGGGGTCGCCCTTGCTGTTGAGGTACCCCTCACCCGTGTGGCACTTCAGGCAGCCGGGTGCCGCCGTGGCCAGGGTGAAGTGAGTCGAGGTATCGGCCCTGGCCTGGTAGGCGAGGGCGTCCGGATCGGTCTTGGCCAGGGCCTGACGCCACGAGTGCGCCGAAGCCGACCACTCGTTGTAGTAGTAGTGGCTGCCCTTAGCGTTGCTCCCGTTGGGGAACATGAAGTACGCCGTCGGGTTCGCGAGGAACTCGGTCTCGGTTGGGATGTAGGTGTACGATTGACCGCCCGACACGCCGTTGATGTCGACGAAGTTGCGCATCGGCTGGTTGGTCGTGTAGCCGTAGATGCCCAGCGTGCCGGTCACGGTGGTGTAGCTGCCGTGGCACTGGCCGCACACCTGGGACTGGCCGAGGACGTCCAGCGTCTTGGAGACGTCAACGCCCGTGAGATGGTGCTGGGTCGCTGTCGCATCGGCGACGCCGGTGCCGTGGCAGTTCTCGCACTGGATGCTCATGCCGGGGTACGACACGGTCGGATCGGCCATGAAGTCGGCCGCCGTCTTGGTGTCGTCGCGGGCCCACTGCCTCGCCGTCGTGGCGCTGGCGGCGATGGTCGCGGCCGGGTTCGGCACCGCCTGGCCCGCCGCCGTCGTCGGCACCGTGGAGCCGAGCTGGTGGCAGCGCTGGCAGCCGTACTGGACGTCGTATAGGCCCGTGTCCGGAGCCTCCAGACCGACGGTGTAGTCACCTTCGTCGATCGGCACAGGGTGGCCCGCCTTGGGCTCGGCCGTGAGACCTTCGACGAGGTTCCAGGGGTTGATGTTGGGATCGGTGCTGCCCATCCAGAAGTTGTACTCGGTCGCCGCGCCGCCGGCGAAGTCGCCTAGGGTCATCCAGGGCTGGCCGGCGATCGAATAGGTACCGCCGCCGTCGAACAAGGCCGGCGGGGTGCCGGCGACCACCGGCGGAGTCCCTGCGGCCCTGAAGTCGGTCCAGCTTGCCGGAGGCGTTGGCACCAGGCCTTGCTTGGCGAAGCGGCTGTGTACCGTATCGAGGGTGGTGTTGCCGAACCCACTGTGGCAACCGACGCACGCAGCCTGGCCCGCGTAGTGCATACCGTACTCGTTGACGAGACCGGCAGCCAGCGCCGTCGCCGGGACCATCACCATGGCGACGATGGCTACGGCGAACAACAACAGTATCTTTTTCCCCATGCTCCCTCCGTTCGAGGATTACCCTATCACTCAGATCAGGTAAATCAGGTCCGTGCGCGCCCCCTTTCGTGCGGCCGCTCGGCTACCCGGTCGGTTTGACGCGGGCGCCCTCGGCGTCTAGTCGTCGAACGTGTCAGGCAGCGTCACGGAGGTTTGTGAAGGCCGACACATGCGTACCACACTTACCTTAAGTCATTTTGTGCAAGTAGTCACGCAATACTGGGGCGCTCGCGACGAAGAAATAGTGCTGATACCCGAGGGAGTCCCGAGCGCCCCAGGACTTGGCTGTAGTGTCTACACCAGACGGGGCCCCTCTGTCCACCCGGAGGTGCGAGGCTGTAGGGACCGGGTCGGGGTGAGGAGATCAGGCGCGCGACGAGGTGGAAGTGCGGCGATGGCGGTGTCCTCCCAGGGCCCTCCAGAGCAGCCGACGCGGGACGCGCTCGCGACCCCCTGCGCCGCCCGGTCAATACCGCGCGACGAGGAGCTGGCCGCGCACGCCGGCCGGCTCGCAGCGTTCCACGCTGAAGCCGGCCGAGGCGGCCAGCTCAGACAGCTCTCTGCCCCGTGTAGATGCGCACATCACCGCCCGGCAGGCGCGGCAGCAGCGCGTTCATGAGCTGGCGCAACGGCGCCGCGACGCGCCACTCGCCGATCACCAGGCCGCCTCCGGGCCGCGCGACGCGCGCCATCTCGCGCAGCGCGGCTCGTGGATCGGGGTAGTGGTGGACCGAGTCGACGCAGACGACGAGGTCGATGCTGTCGTCAGGGAGAGGGAGATGCTCGGCGTCGCCGACGTGCATCTCCGCCGCGTCGCCCAGCTTCTCGCCGGCGACGCCGAGCATCTCCGGCGAGAGGTCGACGCCGACGGCGTGCACCTCGGGATGCGCGCTGAGGATGGCCTGGAGGATGGCTCCCGTGCCGCAGCCGACGTCGAGGACGGCGGCGAACGTGAAGGTCTCGACGGCGGCCAGGACGTCCGCCTGCAGCCGCCGGGCGTGTCGACCGTAGGCGGCGCTGTCGTAGTCGCGCGCCTGGCGGCCGAAGGCGGTCCGGGAGCGCTGTTTGAAGTCTCGCTCGGGCACCGTCAGCCGCGGGGCTTGGTCACCGGCGGCTCAGTCGTCAGCGACCGTTGGCGGAGAAGTGCTGGTAGTCGCGCGCGGGGCGCCAGTAGCCGCCCCACTCCCAGCCGACGGCGGCGAAGGCTTGCACGACCTTCCCGCCGGCGTGGATCATGCCGCGGCGGCGCAGGGAGCGGTCGGCGTAGGCTCGCCCCTGAGGCGGTGAGACGTAGCTGCCGGAGACGTATGGGTTCTCGACCGGGTCGAGGTCGATGGCGATCCCGTAGGCGTGCATGGACCAGCGGTGCGTGCCCGAGACGTAGCGGCCGTTGAACGCCGAGGTGTTGTCGGCCGCCATCGACTTGTGGTCGTCGGCGGCGAAGTTCTCGATGAGGCGCATCCTGCGTATGGGGAAGCGCTTGTCGAAGAGGGCGTGGAAGACGCGCACGACCCGCCACGCCACGCCGCGCGCGACCACCAGGTTGCCCCTGTGCGTCTCGCCGTCGAAGCCCCAGTACCTCAAGGTGAGGAGCCTCAGGCGGCTGATCGGCACCGGGCAGCCGCGCCGCCAGGAGCCCACACTGATCATGCGCGTGCGAAGGGCGTCGGGGATCGGCTCGACCTTGGCGCGGAACGTGGGCGTCGGTGAGGGAGTCGGTGTCGGCGTGGGTGAGGCCGTCGGCGTGGCTGTGACCGCGGCGGAGACGCTCGGCGACGGGGAGGCGGGTGCGCTGCTCGCCGCCGCGCTCGTCAGCGCCGACGCCGCGGCGTCGAGGCCGCAGCCGGCGACGAGCGCACACGCGGCGAGCAGCGCACCCGCCGTCAGAGCGAGTGCCACCGCGCGCCCGGCTCTTGTCCCTCTCGATCCTGCTCTCATCTCGTGCTCTCGGTTCTCGGCGCCGGCCGCGTTTCCTTGAAGGTGCGGCTTCAGCGCCTAACAGCCGACGATACCGTACCGCGCCGCGGCGTGCAGATGCGGCCTGCGGGGCAGTGTGTTCTGGCCGCCGCCGCCGCGCGGGGCTAGGATTCGCGCCATGTCGTTCGGCGTCGAAGCACAGGCCGTCATGCGGCCGGGGATCATCGAGCTGCGCTGGGGTGACCCGGACCCGCGACTGATCCCCGTCGAGACGATCGCCGAGGCGACGCACCGTGTGTTCGCCGAAGTCGGACCGGCGGCGTTGAACTACGGCGCCAACCAGGGACCGTCCGCGTTGTTGGCGGCGCTCGCGGAGCGCATCGCGCTCCGCGAGCGCCGCCCGTTGTCTCTGGGCGAGATCGCCGCGACCAACGGCAACTTGCCCGCCCTGCACCAGCTTGTCGCGCTGCTCGTGCGTCCCGGAGACGTCGTGTTCGTCGAAGACCCCGGCTTCAGCCTGGCGCTGCGCATCTTCCGCGACCTGGGCGTCGAGCTCGTCGGTGTGCCCTTCGACGAGGGAGGCCTCGACGTGGAGGCGCTCGCCGAGGCGATCGTCGACGTACGTCACCGGGGCCGGACACCGCGCCTGCTGTACACCGTTGCCACGTTCCACAACCCCACGGGGCTGTCGTTGGCCGACGAGCGCCGCCGGCGGCTGCTCGAGGTTGCCGCCGGCGCCGACCTGCTCGTGGTCGAGGACGACGTCTACCGGGAGCTCGTCTACGAGGGCGCGGCGCCGCCGTCGCTGTGGAGCCTTGCCGCCGGCGTCGACGGCGCGCCGGCGCTCGTCGTGCGCTTGGGCAGCTTCTCGAAGTCGCTCTCGCCCGGCTTGCGCTGCGGTTTCCTCACCGGCCCGGCTGCCGTGGTCGACCGTTTCGCCCAGTCGGGCCTGCTCGACGGCGCCGGCTGCTTGAGCCAGTTCACCTCGTGCATCGTGGCGGAGACGATCCGCAGCGGGGCTTACGACGAGAACGTGGCTCGCCTGCGGCAAGCGTATGGGGCGCGACGCGACGCCCTCGTCGAGGGCCTGCGCCGCGCCCTGCCGGTCTCGTGCGGCCTCACAGAGCCGCGGGGTGGCTTCTTCCTCTGGGTGACGTTGCCCGAGGGCAGGCGCGCCGCCGATCTGCTGCCGCTGGCCGAGGCAAGCGGGGTCTCGTTTTTCGGCGGCGCCCGCTTCTCACTGCACGGCGACGACCGGGGCATGCGGCTGGGTTTCAGCATGTTCGAACCGGCCGAGCTCGCGGCCGGCGCCGAACGGCTCGGGCGCGCCGTCGGGGAGCTCCTTCACTAGGAGTCCCCACCGCACCGTTGCGCAGCGCGGGCGTGGTCGGTCTTGCCAAAGGGAGCGCGGGTGGGTCGTGGGACGGCGTCGCGGCGACCCCGCCGATGGCGGCTACGCGAGCTGGACCGACCGCTTGGAGAGGCCCAACCAGAAGCCGCTGATGACGGTGACGGGTGCCGCCGCTCCTCCGGCGCCGAGCGTCACGAACAACGGCGCGAGGTGCTCCGTCGAGGGGTGAGCCTGGTCGGCGCCGGGGGCCTCGTCGAACCCGATCAGCGTGTCGACGTCTCCGGCGTCGAGCGCCTCCCCGGCCCAGCGATCGAAGTCGGCCGACCAGCCGGGAGGCGGAGCGTCGATGCGGAAGTCGCGCAGGTAGGGAAGACCGTGCGTGAGGAATCCGCTGCCTATCAGGATCACGCCCTCGTCTCGCAGGGGACGGAGCCGCTCGCCCAAGGCCAGCAGTCGCCGCGGGTCGAGGTTCGGCATCGAGATCTGCAGCACCGGCACGTCGGCCTCGGGATACATGACCAGCAGCGGCACGTAGGCGCCGTGGTCGAGGCCGCGAGTGGGCTGCTCGGCGACCGTCTCGGCCCCGGCGAGCAGCTCGCGCACCCTGTCTGCGAGCCCAGGAGCTCCCGGCGCCAGGTACTGGGCTCGGTAGTAGCGCTCCGGAAAGCCGTAGAAGTCGTAGACGAGCGGTACGCCGTCGTCGGTGGCACCGAGCGTGAGCGGCGCTCGCTCCCAGTGCGCGGAGACCATCAGGATCGCTTGCGGCCGGGGCATGGCCTTCGCCCAAGCGCCCAGCTCTGCGACCCAGAGCGGGTCGTCGAGGAGCGGCGGCGCGCCGTGTCCGAGGTAGATGGCCGGCATGCGGCCCTCGATGAGGGCGGCGGCGGCGCGCTCCGCGACCGCCGCCGCCGCCGCTTCGACTTCGGCTGCCGAAGTGGCTGCCGGCTTCCAGAACAGGTCCTCGTCCATGCCTGACGCTCTCCAAGGTCTCGAGCGGGGATCGCGCCGGAGGCACACGCTTGCGCCCTGCACGGCCATTTCGCCTCGCTGGGGTCTGGGCTCAGTCTACAGACGCCTGAGGTGAGCGGCCACGGCCGGTCTTCTCGATGCCAGCCTAGCTGGTCTCGTTCAGATGGTGCCGCTCGGGCTCGTGAGGCCGTCGACGGAGTTGCCGGTCGGGCTCGTGAGGTCGTAGACGGTGATCCCGCCCACGGACGTGGACGCGAAGTTCGACTCTACCCACGAGGCGATCTCGCTCATCGACGAGCCGCCTCCCCCGAAGCCTCCGCCGCCCATGCCACCGGCGATGAAGTAGTGCACGCGCCCGGCGTTCACCAGGGCCTGGAACTGGGCGAGGCTCGGGTAGGGGTCGCTGCCGTTGAAGCCGCCGAGGCTCATGACGGGCAGGTCGGTGGCGAGCTGGTAGCCGGCCGCCGACTGCGCGCCGACGGTGGCTGCGATCCAGGTGTAGTTGTCGGCGTCCGTCTTGAGGAGCGCGACCAGCTCGGCGCTGGGCGTGCTCGCGTCGAGGAGGCCTCCGGCGTTGCCGCCGCCGAAGCCGCCCTGGCCGCCGAAGCCGTTGCCGGTCCCGCCGAAGCCCTGACCGCCCATGCCGCCGGTGCTGCCGCCTTGCCTGCCGCCCGGCATGCCCGGCCCTGCGAAGCCGCCTTGGGTGCTGTTTCCGGCCTGGGGGGGAGCTTGACCGCCGAATCCTCCGAACCCGCCGTTTCTGCCGCCACCGCGCCCGAACCCGCCGCCGCGCGCGCCCGCGACCGTCGGTCCGGCGGTCGGCAGCGAACCGGCGTGCGCGGTGCTCGCCGTCTGCAGCGAGTACGCCGCCGGACCGGCCAGCGCCACCAGGATGCCGGCGACGGCCAGCGCCGGCGTCGTGCGGCGGCCCAGCCGGCCGCCCGCGGCCAACAGCGCCGCCGCGGTCAGCCCGGCGACGAGGACGAGCGGGCGCAGCCACGGTTGCCAGTCGGCCGAGCGGGAGAGGAGGACGTAGGACCAAACGGACGTCGCGGCGAGCACGGCGGCCAGAGTGACGCGCCAGGCGAGGTGCGCGCGGCGCTGCCAGAGTGCGACCGCTCCCGTGCCGACCAGGGCGCCGATGGCCGGGCCCAAGGCGACTGCGTAGTACTCGTGGATGATGCCCTGGGCGAAGCTGAAGACCCCGGCCGTGACGATCAGCCAGCCGCCCCAGAGGAGGGTGGAGGCGCGCAGGCGATCGGTGCGCGGGGCGCTCCGCGTCAGCCACAGCAGCGCGACCGTGAAGGCCAGCGCCGCCGGCAGCAGCCATGCCACCTGGCCGCCCCAGGAGGCGGTGAACATGCGGTCCCACCCGGTCGCGCCCCACATGCCGGCGCGACCGGTACCGCCGGGGACCACGCTGCCGACCTCGTTGCCCGTGATACGCCCGAGGCCGTTGTAACCGAAGATTAGCTCCAGCACGCTGTTGGCCTGCGAGCCGCCGATGTAGGGCCTGCTCGACGCCGGCCAGAGCTCGACGATCGCGACCCACCAGCCGCCCGAGACGAGCAGCGCGACGCCGGCGAGCACGAGGTGCCAGAGCCGGCGTCGCAGCCCGATCGGTGCGGCCACCATATAGACGAGAGCGAACACGGGCACGACGAAGAACGCCTGCAGCATCTTGGTGAGGAAGGCGAAGCCTACGAACGTCGCGGCGAGCATCAGCCAGCGGGCGCCGCCGCGCTCGACGGCGCGCACGGTGGCCCACGCCGACAGCACCAGGAGCAGCACCAGGAGCGCGTCGGGGTTGTTGAAGCGGAACATCAGCGCGGCGGCCGGTGTGAAGGCCAGGATCGCCCCGGCTATCAGGCCGGCGACGGGCCCGAACCAGCGGCGCAGGGTCGCGTAGAGGACGGCGACCGCCGCGACGCCCATGAGCGCCTGCGGCACCAGGATGCTCCACGAGTTGACGCCGAACAGGCGCGCCGAGAGGCCCATCACCCAAAGCGACGCCGGCGGCTTGTCGACGGTGATGAAGCTGGCCGCGTCGGAGGAGCCGAAGAGGAAAGCCTTCCAGCTCTGCGTGCCGGCTTGCACCGCGGCGGAGTAGAAAGCGTTGGCCCAGCCGGACTTGCCCAGGCCGACGAGGTAGAGCAGCGCCGTGCCGACGAGCAACGCGAGGAGGGCGGGCTGGACCCAGGCGGGGTCATCCGGTCGGCCGCGCCAGAGCCGTCCCACAAAGGAGGGCCGGGACGGCTCCGGCGCGGCGGTGTCCTGGCCGGCCCGATCGGCGCGGCCGGTCTGATCGGGCCGATCCAGGTCGAGAGGGGTGGGGCTGGCTGGTCCGGTCTCGAAGGTCATGGTCATCAGGTCCTTGACGTCGTTGTGTCTGTTTGTTGCGGGAACAGCCAGCCCCGGAAGAGGACGAAGCGTAGAAGGGTGGCGGTGACGCTGGCCGCGATGAGAACAGCCAGCTCCAGGCGGTGGCTCGCACTCGGGTCGAGGCCGTGGAGGAGCACGAGGCTGCCGCTCGTCACCGTCAGGCCGAGCGCGAAGACCACGAGGCCCTGCGTCTGATGCCGCAGCCAGCCCTTTGAGCCGCGCACGCCGAAGGTGAGGCGCCGGTTCGCCGCCGTGTTGGCGATGGCGGTCGCCGCCAGCGCCAGCGCGTTGGCAAGCTGAGCCGGCAGGGCGGCGCGGAACACAAGGTAGAGTGCGGCATAGGCCAGCGTGCTGGCGGCGCCGATCAGGCAGAAGCTCGCGAGCTGCCACGCGAAACGGGGGCGCGCCGCGCCCTCCAGCGGGTCCGCCTGCCCGTCGCCGCGCAGCGCGGCGAGCGGCAGGCGGCCCGCGGTCAGGGCGCGGCGCAGCCGCCAGACGCCCTTCAGATCGGCGAGCGCCGTCGCCGCGATGTCGACGCGAGAATCGGGGTCGTCTACCCAATCGACGGGGACCTCGTGGATGCGCATCCCGGCGCGTTCGGCCAGCACGAGGAGCTCCGTGTCGAAGAACCAGCCCGTGTCCTCGATCAGGGGCAGCAGCCGCTGCGCCTGATCGGCGCGGATGGCTTTGAAGCCGCACTGCGCGTCGGAGAACCTCGACCTGAGCACGACGCGCAGCAGCAAATTGTAGCAGCGCGATGTGAGCTCGCGCTTGGCGCCGCGCACGACGCGCGAGCTCCGCGCGAGCCTGGTGCCGATGGCCACGTCGGAGTGGCCCGAGAGTAGGGGCGCGACCAGCGGCAACAGCGCGGCCAACCCGGTCGAGAGGTCGACGTCCATGTAGACCAGCACGTCGGCGTCGCTGGAGCCCCAGACAGAGTGCAGCGCCCGGCCTCGTCCCTTGGCGTCGAGGTGGACGGCGCGCACCGCCGGCAGCGACCTCTCGAGCCGCCGCGCGATCGACCAGGTGTCGTCGGCGCTGGCGTTATCGGCGATGGTGAGGCGGAAGGTGAAGGGCAGGTGCGTCGTGAGGTAGGCGTACAGGCGGCGCACGTTGGGCTCGAGGTCGGCCTTCTCGTTGTAGACGGGCACGACGATGTCGAGCTCTGGCGCCGCGACCTCGGTCAGGGGAGCGACTCGATGTGCCAGCGCAGTCGTCATGCGAGGCATCGTACGTGCCTCTGCTGAAGCGGACCTGAGCCTCACCTGAGAGCCTGCTATGAATGCCTACGAGGATCTCAGGCCGCGGTCGGGTCCTCGTGAGAGCGGGGCCGGTCCGTTAGGCTAAGCCAGCGTGCAATCGGTCGGCCCAGTTGGCGCGGGCGGAGGTGTCGTGGACGGTGAGGTGACGGCAGGGCCCCTGGCGGCGCGCAAGGTCTTGCGCGTGACCGCGCACGCCTACCGCCGTTGGTTCTGGCGCCTGGCCTTCACGGCTGCAGTCGTCTTCGGCGCGACCGCGATCCTCGGTGCGACCGTCGACGCTGCCCTCGAGCACATAAAGCACAGCGGTCCCAGCCTGGTGGAGGCGGCGCTCACCGTCTACGTCTTCGTCGGACGCTTCTTCGGTACCTTGGCGCTCGTCTTCTACGCCGGGTTCCTCGACCTCTACGTGGGAGACGCCCTCTACGAGGGTAGGGAGGTCACGCTGGGTCGCGTGCTGCGCACGTTGCCGTACGGGCGACTCATCGTCGCCGACGTGATCCTCGCCGCTATCGCTCAGGTCGGGTGGCTGCTGTTCGTCGTGCCCGGGCTGTTCGTCTTCACGGCGTTCGCGCTCGTCGGACCGCTCATCATCGTGGAGGGGCACGGCATCAGGCCTGCCTTCCTCCGCTCGCGGGCGCTGGTCATGCGCCACTTCTGGCTTGTCTTCGGCGTCGTGACGCTCCCGGTTCTGGGTGAGAGCTTCGTCGTGCACGGGGTCCAGAGTCTCCTCGGCCTCGAGCACTTCTGGGGCCTTCTGCTCGTCTCGGCCCTGATCGGCATCGTGGTGGGCTCCTACTGCGGCCTCATGGAGGTCATCATCACGCGCGAGCTCATCGGCGCTCATCCCCTTGAGGTCGAGCCCGCGACGACGCTGGGCGGGTCTGGGCGGTAGCCCGTCTCCGAGAGCAGGGGCCTCACGCCCCTGGAGTGGGGCGTCACACCCCTAGCGCTTGTGGTGCTTGCGGCCGCCCTTGCGCTCGCGGTGAGTGCCGTCTGCGGCGAGGCGCCGGCTGCTTTCGGGGCGCCTGCGGGGAGTGGTGATCCAGAGGAGCAGACAAGCGACGGCGATCGAGCCGATCACGCCTCCGGGTCGCAGATGGAACCCGTAGCCGAGGATGAGGTTGATGACGATGCCGGCGATGAGCGAGCCGGCCACACCGATGAGGAACAGCCTTCCCCAGTCCGTGGGACGCATCTCGCCGCGCACCAACAGGCTTGCTGCCCAGCCGGCCACCAGGCCGATGACGATGAAGGCCATGATGCTCCACATGTGGCTGCTCCTTGGGGGGCCTCTGGTCGCTGCGGGGTGCATCATATCCGAGGGGCGTCCTCTGCGGGATGACCAAGAGGACGGGCGTCCCTCTGAAGGCTCTCCCTTGACCACGCTCCGCGTGTTTTGGGAGCCCCCTTACGGGAGACACGGACCCTATCGGATGAAAGGGGACCATTATGGCCCGCTATTGCGTAGACTGCCGTGAGTTGCCCAGCGAGACCAACTGTGACCTCTTGATGTGTGGCAGCGAGGAGCATCTCGTCGAGGCCGCTGCGGTGCACATGATCACAGCGCACAAGCACGAGGACTCGCCGGAGCTGCGCGAGTGGGCACGCCGGGACATGAAGCCGGACAAGACGGCTGCCGCGTAGACCGGCAGCCCACCATGAAGGTTCTTGGCGACGGCCGCCGAGAGGCGGCCGTCGCTCGTTCGGCCTGCGTCACCCCGCGAACGTGGCCACGCGAGGGGACCGCGCGCTTCTGTTGAGGACCGTTTGAAGACCACCACGCTGAAGACCGTTTGAAGACCACTAGAATCGACCGGCGTCACGCCACTAGGAGAGGGCCGAGGAGTCCGTTGGAGAGCAGCAGCTTCACGCGGGCCGCTGTCACGCAGCTCAGCTTCAGCCTGCCTCCCGAGCCGTCGCGGCTCCTGCGCGCCCGCGACCGTATCCGAGACTTCCTGCAGCAGCACTGCGCCGACCAAAGCGCGATCGACGAGGTCGTCCTCTGCATCGAGGAGGCGTGCACGAACGTCATCCGCCACAGCGGCTCGCGCGAGCAGATGCGGATTGCCCTGCGGTTCGCCGCGAACGACCTCGTCGCGGAGGTCACAGACCACGGCAAGGGGTTCGACACCGGCGCGTTCGACCCCAAGGTCATCCCCGATGTGGGCGCGCCCGGCGGACGCGGGCTCTTCCTCATGGCGCACCTCATGGACGAAGTGGCGCTGACTCGGGACGACGGGCTCGATGTGCGTATGGTCAAGAGGTCCGTAGCCCGCTGCCCGGCGGCTCGAGTCGAGAGCGGGCTCGGCGATCTGAGCTCCGCCGGGCCGAGCCTGCACCGCGAGACCAGGCTGCGCGCCCTCCTCGAGGAGATCGACGAGGCCTTCCTCGCACTCGATTGGGACTACCGCTACGTGCACGCGAACGCGCGCGCCGTGCGACTGACCGGCAAGTCACGTGCGGAGCTGCTCGGCCACAGCCCCTGGGAGCTCTTCCCTCAGCTGGTAGGGAGCGCGCTCGACCGTGCTTACCGCGACGCGATGGAGCTGGGCACGCCCTCCGTGCTCGAGTATCGCTCCGTCCTCACGGACGACTGGCTCGAGGCGCGCGTCTATCCCACGGCCGCCGGCATCAGCGCCTACTTCCGCGACATCAACGCGCGCATGAGCATCGAGGCCGACCGTGAGCGCCTGCTCCGCGACCTCGAGGCGCGAGAGCGCATGAGCGTCGCCCTGAACGACATCGCCGCCTCCATCACGTCGCTGGTCGACTACGACGAGATACTCACGCGTGTCGTCGCCCAGGCCGGCGCCGCCCTGACCGCAGAGTCCTCCTCGATCTGCACCCTCGAGGGCGACGCCTGGGTCCCGCGCTACCTCTGGCAACTGTCGGCTGAGGTGCTCGGCGCGCCCATCCCCCGCGAGAGGGTGTCGTACGCCAACATCGGTGTCGAGTCGCGCCGGGTCGTGGCCGTCGACGACTGCGAGACCGACCCGCGGGTCGACCGCGAGCTGCAGCGCTCCTGGAACGTGCGCTCCGTGGCCATGGCTCCCCTTCTCATGCGCGACACGGCGGTCGCGGCCATCTTCTTCAACTACCACAGCCGGCCCCACGCCTTCACGACGCACGAGATCGACTTCATCGGCAAAGCGGCGGCGATCATCTCGGGAGCGCTCGAGAACGCGCGCCTCCTTGAGCGCCTCGACAGGATCGCCACGACGCTACAGGAGAACCTCATCCATCCTCTGCCCATTATCCCTGGGCTCGATCTCGGCCGCGTGAGCGAGACGGCCTTCGCCCCCGACCTCGTGGGCGGGGATTTCAGCGACGTGTTCGCCATCGACGAGTTCCGCGTCGCGGCACTGATCGGCGACGTGGGCGGCAAGGGGATCAGAGCGGCGGGCCTGACCGAGACGGTGCACACCGCCGTTCAGAGCTACGCACTCATCGACACCTCGCCGACTTTCATCCTGCGCAAGGCGAACGAGCTCCTGCTGAGGAGCTCCGGCGACGAGCCGTTCGTGACCGCCTTCCTGCTTATCGTCGATCTGCGGACCGGGGAGGCGAGCTACGCGAGCGCCGGGCATCCGCCGCCCGTGATCGCCGGCCGGTCGTCCTGTGCTGTGATCGACTCGCCGTTCGGCTTGCCGTTGGGCACTTTTCCGTACGACTACGCCGTCGGCCGGCTGACAGTGGGCGCGGGCGAGACCCTCGTCATGTACACGGACGGCGTCGTCGAGGCGCGGCGGGACGGCGAGCTGTTCGGCGAACAACGCCTGCTCGACACGGTGGCGGCGGCGCGCGCCAGCGCGCCGCAAGAGGTCGCCGAGCGGGTACGCGCCGCGGCCGTCGAGTTCGCCGGCCGGCTAAAGGACGACCTGCATGTCTTGACAATGAAGCGGACCGCGGCGGCCGCCGCGGTTCGCGAGACGACGACCGAGTGAGGTGAGACGCGTGGCGGACGCGAACCAGAAGCGCATGATCGGCGAGGTCGAGGTCTCGCTCGCCGGGCTGGGGTGCAACAACTTCGGGCGCCGCATCGATGCCGCGCGCACGCGCGCCGTCGTCGACGCGGCGCTCGACGCCGGCGTGACGCTGTTCGACACGGCCGATCGCTACGGCGACGGCGCCTCGGAGGAGTTGCTCGGTCAGGCATTGCGCGGCCGCCGCGACGAGGCCCTCATCCTCACCAAGTTCGGCATGCTCAAGCCGCCCGACGGGCTGAGCGGCGGCGACCCGCGATGGGTGGCGAGGGCGTGTGACGACAGCTTGCGTCGGCTGGACACCGACCGCATCGACGTCCTCATGCTGCACGAGCCCGACCTCTCCACGCCGATCGCCGACACGCTCGCCGCCATGGGCCGCCTCGTGGAGCAGGGCAAGGTGCGTGAGATCGGCTGCTCCAACTTCTCCGTCGCGCAGCTCACCGAGGCCGCGGCCGCCGCCGCCGACGGCGGCCTGCGACCGTTCGCGTGCGTCGAGAACGAGTACAGTCTGCTGGTGCGCGAGCCGGAGCGGGGGATGCTCGACGCCTGCGATCGCCTCGGCATGAGCTTCATCCCCTACTTCCCGCTGGCCAGCGGTCTGCTCACGGGCAAGTACCGCCGCGGCCGGCCGGTGCCGGCCGGCACGCGGCTCGGCGGCGAGGGGGGCCAGCCCGCCGAGCTCGTCATCGCCGAGGCGCGACTCGCGGTAACCGAGCGCCTGGCGGGCTTCGCCGAGGCGCGCGGGCACAGCCTGCTCGAGCTCGCCCTGTCGTGGCTGGCCCAGCGCCCGCGCGTCGCGTCGGTCATCGCCGGGGCGACCTCGCCGGAGCAGGTGAGAGCCAACGTGGCGGCGACCGCCGCCTGGGTCCTCAGCGCCGGGGAGCTTGCGGAGATCGACGAGCTGACCGGCGTCGACTGACGGAGCTCAGGCCAGGCCGCTGGAGCTCTTGTCGCGCAGCCCGTGAACTGGGTCAGGCTGGGCCGACGGAGCTCTTCTCGCGCAGCCGCTCGACGCTGTTGACACGCACGTTGAGCAGCCGGGCGATGCGCACCTTGGCCTCGATGCCCTTGGCGGCTCCCGGCACGCCCGTGACGACGCCGATGTCGAGCCGCTCGCGCAGCTCGCGCATGACCGTCGAGTCGCTCAGCTCCCCCAGCCCGACACCCAGCTTGTCAGCCACGTAGCGCTTCGCCTGCGGCAGCCTCATCTTCTTGAGCTGCATGCGCGCCACCAGATCTCCGGCGGTGCGGATGCCGCCCATGCCCGAGGCCAGCGAGTGGCAGACGGACATCCCCATGGGATCTCCGCCGCCCACCTACAAGCCGTCGGCTCGGCCGATCTCGACCAGGGCGACGCCGGCGCGGGTGACGACGTCCGACGGCTGTACCTCGACGGTGGGGACCCCACCCACGCCCATGCCGACGTTGGCGTGGATGGGGATCTCGGCCACCCGCGAGCACTCCTTGACGAAGGTCACCGCGCGCGCCACGTTCCAGGGCGCGGACTTGCCGGTGTTGGTCGTGCTCACCGGTCCGAAGATGTGCGCCCCCGCCCGCTCGGCGGCCTTGACTTGCTGGTGTGGCCACAGCCCTGCCAGCCGCGTGCCCTTGTACTCGAGCTCGCCGTGGAAGCCGAGGACGAGCTCGGTCGCCATGCCCACCTCGATGGCGAGGTCGGTCGTGGCGGCGAGCTCCTCGATCGCCTGTAGCGTGGCGAGGAACTCGGCGTCGCCTGCCGACCCGGTCGTGTCGAAGTCGATGCCGTCGGCGCCCATTGCCGCCATCGCCCTGCCCATGGTCACCATGTCGCGGCGCAGGGTCTCGGCCGCCTCGAGCTGAGTCTCGCGGGCCTCCTCGATGCGTCCCTTGGGCAGCAGGTCGGCTGGGTTCGGGAAGGGGCCGTCGGGCTGAAAGTAGAGGCCCATGTTGGGCATCGCGCCGTAGAAGAGGGGCACGATGCAATCGAGGAGCGCCTGCTCCATGCAGAGCTGCTCGAGGGCTACGAGCGCCTTGGCCGGCTTGAACGAGTAGTCGGGGTGCCCGACCTCCATGGTGTCAAAGCCCAGCGCGCGCTCCATCACGCGTATGCCCTGCTCGCGGCCGAGGGGCACGCCCACCCCGCTCGACATCTGCCCACTGTAGAGGGTGTTGGCGCAGCCGTCCTTGGTGAGGACGACCTCGTGACCGGGCGGCACGCCGGCGATGCGCCCCGGGTAGGCGAAGAGGTCGTGCAGGTAGTCGATCTCGTTGGCTTCGAGAGCGGGAATCTTCGCCTTGGCGGCCGCCGCCTCCGAGCCCTCTACGAGCTCACGCCGCAACCCGTCGGGCGTGAGCTCGACGGCGTATCCGTCACCCATGCGGGTCGTGATCGTAGTCATGGACACTCCCCCTCGCTTCGCGGTCGCTGCCGCTCGGTCAGTCGACAGGCTCGCCGATGATGGCGAGCCATCCTCTTAGTCGATCACCGGCTCGCCCGTCAGGGCGAGCCGCTCGATGAGGTCGGCGCCCTTGACGTTGCCCGGCTCGGCCTGTACCTGGGCGGCGATCCCCTTCATGCGCTCCCGCAGCTCCTCGTCGCCCAGCAGGCGCTCTAACGCAGCGATGAGCTCGTCCTGCTCCCAGTCGTAGGTGGGCAGGCGGGCGCCGAAGCCGGCCTCCTGGAGCCGCTGCGCGTTGTCGTACTGGTCCCAAAAGAGCGGCAGCCCGATCATCGGCAGGCCGAAGTGGAAGCCCTCGCAGATGGTGTTGTTGCCGCCGTGCGTGATCAGCAGGTCGCACTGCGGCAGGATCGAGGGCTGGGGCAGAAACTCGTCGCCGTACATGCGCGGCCCGAGCCTCATCTGGTCCTTCAGGGCTCCCATCGAGACGACGGCCCTGTGCTCGGTCTCGGCCAGCGCGTCGATCAGGCGTTGCATGAGAGCGAGGTCCATGCAGCCCAGAGAGCCCAGCGACAGGTACACGACCCTGCCCTCGCCGGGCACGCGCTCCTCCACGGAAAAGGGCGCCTCGGTGGTGCGCACCGAGGATTCCATGCGGTGCCAGGTGGGCCCCAGCGGCTGCGCGCGCTCGTAGTCGGCCGCCGCGGGGAACTCGTACAGGTTGAGCCAGGGTGAGGTGGTGTTGAACTCGTCGCGCGGACAGGGGTTCACGCCGGCCGCGGCGCGGAACTCGTTGTGCTCGCGCAGCAGGCCCTCGTGCGCGCGACGGTACTCGTCCTTGAACGCCTGCCACTCGCTGCGGTCGCTCACCGGCAGCCCCGACAAGGGGGGCGGCAGGCAGGGGTCGCGCATCTCGAGGGGGTTGCAGGAGACGACGCGCACCCACGGCACCCCGGCCAGCTCGACGGCGGCGTAGCCGGTCACGTTGTCGGTGACGACCACGTCGGGACGGATCTCGTCCCAGATCGCCATGACGCGCTCGTGGGAGTACTTCTCGGCCGCCACGAGCGTCTCCCAGATGGGTCTCGTCACCGTGGCGATCTGCTCGATGGTGGGCGTGCGGAACTCCGGCGCCGTGACGCGGATGAACTCCGACCAGGGGTCGGCGCTCGGGTCGGGGTTCTCCTCGGGCGGGGCCGTGCGGAAGAGCCGCTCCTCGAAGCCCCTCGCCGCGAGCACGCCGGCGAACGACTCGTCGACCACGAAGACGGGTCGGTGGCCTCGCCAGCGCAGCACGTCGGCGATGGCGGCGCAGTCGTTGGTCGGGCCCCAGGCGCCGGGCTCGGGAAAGAAGGCGACGGTCTTGGCGGCGTGGCTCAACGCTCGACCCGCGACCGCGCGCGCACCTCCTCCCACTGCCGGCCCGTCTTGCGCAGGTTGAGCGCCCCGACGATCATCATGGCGCCCCAAACGAGAGCGATCAGGCCGATCAGGATGCCCACGAGCGTGACGGTGGCGCCGGGCCAGGCCATCACGAGGATGCCAAGGACGATGAGCGCGATGCCAACGGCCAACTCGCGAGCGCGGCTGTCGCCGAGCTCCCTGAACGCGGACAGGGTGCGCACGACGCCCCAGAACACGAACGTGAGGCCGGCGACGAAAGCGACGACCTTGAGCGTCTCGCCGGGCCAGGCCAGCAGGACGATGCCGCCGATGATGGCGATCAAGGCGCCGATCGCCTGGGCTCGTCTCTCTTCTCCGCGCCGCAGAGTGATGAGCTGGACGATGCCCATGAAGACAAGGAAGAGGCCGGTGAGCCACGTAAGCGTGGCGACGCTGCCGAAGGCGTTGCTCAGCACCACGATGCCGAAGATGACGCCGACGATCCCCAGCCCGAGCACGATCGGCCAGTTGTGCAGGGCCCAGCTCGCACGCCTGTCCAGCGCGTGTGCGTGCCGAGGACTGATGGCCACCTCCTCCTGGATGATGACCCTCTCGTCGTCCGAAGGCTCTGGCCCCCTCGGTGTGTCGTCCATCTCCGACCTCCCCTGCTCGATGCGCCCGGCGGCCGCGGCCGCCTCTGCTCCTCTCGGCTCCGGTCCGCGACCGTGACCCGCTCCTATTATCTCTTACGAATGTGCAATTGACTGCTACCGACCTGCCCTCCTGCAAGGTCGGCCAAACGCGCGCAGCGCCGCAGTGTGCCGGGTTTGGCGGCGTGGCGGGGCAGAGGAGCCGCGGGTTTAGCGCCGGGCGGAGCCACGGAACATCACAGTAGCACTGACGGTACGCGAGCTCGGGGCGGCGCAACCGACCCGTTTTCGTTCGAGGAGGACTTCCCATGCTCAGTGACCTGCGCCAGCGCAAGGTGGCCCGCGTTCTGTTCGACGAGTTCCACGGTGAGGCCTGGACCATCCGCCCCGACGTCGCGCGCAAGATGCACCCCGAGCATCCCGAGGACGCCTCATACGCGGACGCGGCCGGGCACCTCGCCGAGCGCGACTTCGAGGTAGCCACCAGCACCGACGGACCCCTGACCGACGAGGTGTTGAGCGACACCGACGTACTCGTGATCGCCCAGCCCTCCGAACCGAAGTGGGAGCGCACGGTCAACGACAACTCGCCCGTCTTCTCGGACGCCGAGATCCGGGCCGTCGAGTCGTTCGTGTCGCGCGGGGGCGGCCTCCTCGTACTCGGCGAGGCCGAAGAGGACAAGTACGGCAGCAACCTCAACGAGCTGTTGGCGTCGTTCGGCATCCGCATCGAGAACGCGACCGTGCTCGACTACCGGGGCAACGGCAGCGGCCCGACCTGGATCGTCGGCGAGCCCGCGCCCGGCGCCGGCTCGCCGACCCTGCTGCACCTGGTGCGGCGGGTGCGTTTCTACCGCGCCGGGTCGCTCGTCGCCGACGAGCCCGGCGCGGTCGTGCTGCGCTCGGGCGACGAGGCGCAGCCGGCCCAGGCCGGGCTCCTGGCGGCGACCAGCCACGGCGTGGGTCGCGTGGTGGTCGTCGCCGACTCGGACCTCTTCGGCGACGACCACGTCGACGACCTCGACCACCTGCAGCTCTGGCACAACCTGATCTACTGGGCGGCGCTGCCGGCGTTCCGTTCCGACCCGCAGCCGATCGTCTCGGAGGCGGCGCGCGACCCCGCCTGGGAGCGCCTGCGCGACGAGACCAACGCACTGCGCCGCCTGCAGGAGCCCAAGGGTGAGGTCGACCTCGAGCGGCACGACATCGCGGAGGTGCGCGCCCGCGTGGCGGCGATGATCGAGTCGATCGGCGCTCTGACGCCGCGCTTCCCGCACGAGAAGGAGCACCTGGAGCGCGTGATCGACGACCTGCAGGCCTGGGTCGAGGGCGGTTGCGGCAAGCCCGACTTCACCGCTTCGCTGGCGCTCTTCAGGCCCGAGCAGCACCGCGCGACGGCATCGAGCACCTGGTCGTCTTTCCCATGTACACGCCCAACGGCTCGCCCGACACGCGCTTCGAGGCTCTCATCGTGCGTACGCCCTGGCCGTCGTTCATCGACGAGCTCGAGCGCACGCGCTACGACAACGACAAGTTCGTGCCGGTGCAGCTCGTCGACTACACCGACGGCTACGCCAGCGAGTGCGCCGTTCTCTTCCCCGAGACTGTCAGCGTTGTCGGCCGGCCGACCAACTACTTCGGCGGCATCTTCTGCGACCGCGAGTCGGCGCGCTACCGGCGCTCGACCGACAAGGCCACCGACGTGCTGCGCGTCGACCTGCCGCCCGACGCCGAGGCGCTGGTGAGCTCGGGCGACCTCGCCCTCGAGACCTACATCCTCTGGGACCTGATCCACGACAGCTGGCACAGCCACGGCGATCTGCCCTTCGACCCGTTCATGATCCGCCAGCGGCTGCCCTACTGGATGTACTCGCTCGAGGAGCTGCGCGTCGACCTGGCAGCCTTCGTCGACGCCGGCAAGCTGGCCGACGAGGGGTTCGCCTTCGCGCGCTACGTGCAGTACGCGATGCTCTTCGACCGCATCGTGCGCTTCCCCATCACCGGCAACCGCGTGCGCAACTACGACGGGCTCGGCGGGCAGCTCCTGTTCGCCTACCTGCACAAGAGCGGCGTCGCGCGCTGGACCGACAACAGCCTGCTGATCGACTGGGAGCGTGTCGAGGACACCGTGGGTGCGCTGCGCGAGCGGCTGGAGGTCCTGTACCGCGAGGGCATCGACCTGAGCAAGGTCTCCTACTGGATCGCGGCCCACGATCTGGTCGCCGAGTACGTGCACCCCAACGTAAACTCGCAGTGGCAGAAGGAGACGCGCGTCTACTCCGACGAGGCAGAGCCGCGCGCGTGGGTCGAACGCGTGCTCGACGACGAGTTCCCGCTGAGCATGTTCTACGAGTCGGTGAAGAAGAAGATGGTCGAAGAGCCGGCGCTGGTGTGAGCGACCCGGCGCCCCACGTTCGCCGTGAGCCGGGGCTCGTGACGCCGGCATGAGCGCCCCGCTCGAGACCAGGCTCGTCATGTTCGCGAGCGACAACTACGCGGGCGCCCACCCCGCGGCGCTCGAGGCGATCGTCGAGGCCAACGCGGGGTGGGCGCCCTCCTACGGCGACGACGCCTGGACCGCGGCGCTGCGCGAGCGTCTGCGCGAGCTCTTCGGCGACGTCGAGGCCTTCCCCGTCTTCAACGGCACCGGCGGCAACGTCACCGCGCTGGGCACGATCCTGCGGCCCTTCGACGCCGTCATCTGCCCAGAGACGGCGCACATCAACGTCGACGAGTGCGGCGCCCCCGAGCGCTTCGCGGGCTGCAAGCTCGTCGATCTGCCCACGCCCGACGGCAAGCTCACTCCGGAGCTCGTGCGCGGCGCGGTCAGGGGGATCGGCGACCAGCACCACGTGCAGCCACGGGCGGTGTCGATCAGCCAGTCGACCGAGCTCGGCACGGTCTACACGCCCGAGGAGACCGCGGCGCTGGCGGCCGTCGCGCACGAGCACGGCCTGCTGCTGCACGTCGACGGGGCGCGACTGGCCAACGCCGCGGTCTCGCTGGGCACCGGCTTGCGCGAGATCACGACCGACTGCGGCGTCGACGTGCTGAGCTTCGGCGGCACCAAGAGCGGTCTGCTCGGGGCCGAGGCGGTCGTCTTCCTCAACCCGGGGCTCGCCGACGGCTACCCGTTCGCGCGCAAGCAGGGCACGCAGCTCGCCTCGAAGATGCGCTTCGTCTCGGCGCAGCTCCTGCGCCTGCTGCGCGACGACCTCTGGCGCGAGACGGCGGGCCACGCCAACGGCATGGCCCGCCGTCTCGCGGACGGCCTGCGCGCGATACCGGGCGTGCGCATCGCCTACCCGGTGCAGGCCAACGCCGTGTTCCCCGCGCTCCCGGCCGCCGTGATCGAGCGCCTCCTCGAGCAGTACCGCTTCTACGCCTGGGACGAGTCGGCGGGCGTCGTCCGCTTCATGTGCTCCTGGCAGACGACGCCCGCCGAGGTCGACGACCTCATCGCCGCGGTGCGCGAGGCCGTTGCTGCCGTTCGCTGACCTCGCGGCGAAGGTCGTGTCTAGATCTCAGCCCGCAGGCGCGCGTCCAGGTAGGCCCTGATGGCACGATACTGGCTCTCGCCGTCGAGCCCGGCCTCGGCCAGCACCACCTCGCCCTGCCCGCTGCCGAGGAAGTGGCCCTTGCGGTAGGGGTGGAGGGTCGCGGCGAGGCCGGCGTCGGAGCGCACCCAGCGGTACATCGTCGGCAGCGTGAAGCCGGTGATGCCCATCGCCTCACGGGCGTGCTCCTCGGGGAAGAGCCGACGCTGCTCCTCCACGGGCAGCAGGTCGAAGAGCTCGGCGCTGGCGACGTAGAAGACCAGCGGGTCGATGCCCTCCTTCTGCGAGCAGCGGCAGCGCCTCCTCCACGAAGGCGTAGGTCACGGCGCTCTCCTGCAGCACGAGGGTCACGTCGGCCGCGTCCTGTGGCCGGCGCAGCACGTAGACGCCGGTGACGGCGGCTTCAGCGGGCGCCAGGCCGAGCGCGGCGCGGTCGAGCACGGTCTCGTTGGGCCGCGTCACGAAGGGCGCGATGAGCGCCGGCCGCTTGGCCAGGGCGGCCGCGACCAGCGGCCAGATCTCCTGCGGCTCCCAGGGCGTCAGCGAGATCATCGTGCCCAGGGGGAAGTTCTCCTGCAGGAGCTGCAGCGGCTGCGGGTCGGCGTGCGTGGGGCCGTCCTCGCCGGTCTTGAGGCCGGCGTGGGCGCACACCAGGAAGATCGGCTTGTAGGGCTCGCCGGTGACCGACTCGCGCGCCTGCGCGCCGATGGCGTGCAGGCGCGCCGCGATGTGGCCCAGCGGCGCCATGAAGGCGCCGTAGGAGGAGCCGACGCCGATGGCGTGCCCGTAGGCGGCGATGCCCGAGAGGACGCCGGTGATGGCGTCCTCGCAGATGCCGCCGATCGAGAGCAGGCGGGCGTCCGGGTTCGTCTTCGGCGTTCCAGTAGCCGTCGGCGAAGCCGCCGCCGATGGCGTTGACGCTGGTCGAGCCCAGGAGGTCGGCCGACGCGGTCAGGATCGCGCCGCCCGACGCCGCGTTGAGGTGGTGCAGGCAACGTCCGAGCTCGTTGCGCAGCGTCGTCGAGGCGCCGGGCTTGAGGCGCAGCTCCTCGGGGATCGACGCCGTCGAGCGGCCCGCGACCTCGTAGATCGTCTCGACGCGCGGCGCGCCCGGCGCGCGGCGCGCGCGCGAGCCGGTCGAGCCGCTCGCGGGCCGCCGCCAGCCGGTCGGCCAGCGCGCGGGCCATGTCCGCGTTCGCCTCGACCTGGCGCGCGGATCACCTGCAGCGACTCCCAGAAGCAGCCCTCCATGATCATGTCGCCGCCGGCCGCCCGGCAGCGCTGATCCTCGCCCTCGCAGACCGGCAGCGACGCTCTGGCGGTCGCCGGTCAGTTCGGCGAGCGCCTCGTAGAACCCGTCCGAGCAGAGCTTGTGGCCGGCGCCGTGCGACCCCTTGCCCTCGATGCCGTACTTCCAGCCCTTGTGCGTGCGGTAGATCGATGGCCGTCGGCTGTCCGTTGTCGATCGCCAGGGCGTGGCGCTGCGCGGCGGCGATCTGCTGGAAGTCGTGGCCCTCGGGCACGTAGACGACGTTCCAGTCGTGCAGGTAGAAGAGCTCCATGGGATCCCACTGCACGTAGTCGCCGGGTGTGCCTTCGTCGCGGCAGACGCGGTCGCAGTCGATCGAGGCCTGGTTCCAGTCGAGGTGCAGGATCGCGTTGCCCAGCGAGGCCGTGCCGGCCGCGGCCAGCGCTTCGGCCACGCGGCCGGGCGTGAGGCCGCCCTCGCCCTCGGAGATGTGCACGCGGGGGGCGGCCGCGCCGAAGTAGTCGGCCGCCCCGAAGGCCAGGCCGATCGAGCTGGCCACGCCGACGCCGGAGGCGCCGGTCGAGAGCTTCACGAACGGCGTCGCCGGCGTCGGGTGCCCGTCGAGCGCTTTGGCGCGCAGCTTTGTGAAGAGCGGCGTCGAGGTGATCGGGTTGCGGCGGAAGCCGAGCAGGTCCTCGAGGCGCAGGCGCTGCTTCTCGTCGGCCGGGCAGGAGCTCGGGACGCCCGACGCGGGTCACCTCGTCGCGCAGGGCCCACAGGGCGTAGAGGCCCATCGCCTTGTGGCCGGCCGCGTACGAGACGATGTCGGCGTCCACGCGGTCGGGGTCGCCGACGTCGTAGTCAGCGCACTCGAAGAGGATCTCGGTCATGAAACGCCCCGACGAGATCGACCCGCCGGGGTGGCCCGACATCGGCACGTAGTTGTAGAGGAGCGCGCAGAGCGCGCGGTAGATGCGGTCGAAGGTCTCGTAGCGGGCGAGGGCCTCGCGGACAGCGGGCCCTCGCCCGCCGTCATCGTCTCGCTGATGTCGATGTAGATCGCGCGCCTGGGTCCGAACGAGATCGTCATGATAGCGCTCCTCCTGGTGGTCACATCCCTGGCTGTGCCACACCGCCGATTGCACGCTGGGGCGCCCGCGCACCGTCGCCCTCCGGGCCGCGCCGCGCCGATGGTGGCGTCATGATGGCCACAGAACTCGCCGGCCCGCAACCGCCGCTCCGTCCTTGCTCGGCAGCGCGCGGCTGCCAGAATGGAATGTGACGCGACCCTCCGACGCCTCCACGGGCGGTGCCGTACGTCGAGTCCGCGCTTGACAGCGGTGGGGCTCGGACCGTAAAAGAAGCGATACCCGTCGACTGAGGCGACCCGCGTGGGAAGTGGCTGGATCGGGTCGCAGGAAGGGGGACATGCGCGAGAGGCACTCCGCGGGCGGCTCTGGCCCTCGGACGCCACCGCGCTCTCCGGGTCCCCCGGTGAGCTCCTTGAGCGATCCCTGCTCTTTTGAGCCTCCGTCGCGCTCTTTTCTGATCGATGCCCGGTCGCCTCCGCGAACGTGCTCGCTCAGACTCTGACCTGACTCGCACACCTCCGGCGCGGGTTCCAGCCCGCGGCCGGCACGACACGGTCGACACTCACGGGAGGGTGAGGCGTATGGCAGACGGTACTGTGTATCCCTACATCCCGAACTCCGTGCCCGAAGTCAAGGAGGAGATGCTCAAGACGGTCGGCATCTCCAGCACGGAGGACATCTACGCGGAGATCCCCGCTCATCTGCGCTTCAAGCGCAAGCTTGAGACCCCCGGTCCGATCCCCTCGGAGTACGCCTTGCGGCGCCACGTCGAGGAGATCCTCGACAAGAACAAGGACTGCAAGCAGTACATCGGCTTCCTCGGCGGCGGCGTGTGGAACCACCACGTCCCGTCGGTCGTCACCACCATCATGGAACGCGACGAGTTCCTCACCTCCTACGTCGGCGAGGCCTACGCCGACCACGGCAAGTGGCAGGCTCAGTTCGAGTTTGCCAGCTGCATCGCCGAGCTCGTCGAGATGGACATGGTCAACACGCCCACCTACGACTGGGGCATGGCCGCCGCCACCTCGATCCGCATGGCCTCGCGCATCACGGGACGCGGCGAGGCCCTCTACGCCGCCAACATCGGCCCCGAGCGTCTCTCCTGCATGAAGAACTACGCTTGGTCGGCGGTGCCCACCTTCACCGAGGTGGCCATCGACCCCACAACGGGGCTCACTCGATCTGGCCGACCTGAAGGCGAGACTCACCGACAAGGTGGCCGTCTTCTACTTCGAGAACCCCGCCTTCCTGGGCATGGTCGAGACGCAGGCGGCCGAGATCGTCGAGCTCGTGCACGCCGCCGGCGCCCTCGTAGCTGTGGGCGTCGACCCGATCTCGCTCGGCGTCCTCGAGGCCCCCGGCGTCTACGGCGCCGACATCGCCTGCGGCGACGTGCAGCCGCTGGGCATCCCCATGCAGGCCGGTGGCGGCCAGGGCGGCTTCGTCGCCACCCAGGACGAGCCGCGGTTCACCGGCGAGTTCCCCTCGCTGCTCTTCGGCGTCACGCCGACGGTCGTCGAAGGCGAGTACGGCTTCGGCGAGGTCTTCTTCGAGCGCACCTCCTACGCCTCGCGCGAGAAGGCCAAGGACTTCCTCGGCACGATGGCCCAGCTGCACGGCATCGGCGCCGGCGTGTACCTGTCGCTGATGGGTCCGCAAGGGCATGCAGGAGCTCGGCGAGGGCATCATGCAGCGCTCGGCGTACTGCGCGGCCCGGCTTGCCGCGCTGCCCGGCGTCAAGGCGCCCGCGTTCTCGGCGCCCTTCTTCAAGGAGTTCGTGGTCGACTTCAACGGTACCGGCAAGACGCGTGGCCGAGATCAACAAGGCCCTGCTCGCGCACAAGATCCACGGCGGCAAGGACCTCTCCTCGATGTTCCCCAGCCTGGGTCAGAGCGCGCTCTACTGCGTCACCGAGGTCCACACCAAGGGCGACCTCGATGCGCTCGTCGGCGCGCTGAAGGAGATCCTCTGACCCCGGCCCGGCTCGAGAAAGGAGAGAGTCCATGGGCATCGTGAAAGTGCGCAAGAACTACCATCAGGCTCGCTGGGACGAGCCGATGATCTTCGAGCTCTCCACGCCGGGCGTGCGTGGCATCCTCCCGCCGGAGCCGGAGAAGGAGATCGCCGACGCGGTCGGCGACGTCGCCGGCAAGCTGCCGACGGGCATCCGCCGCAAGAAGCCGCCGGCGCTGCCCGAGGTCGACCAGAAGCAGGTCCTCTCCCACTTCCTGCACCTCTCGCAGGAGACGCTGGGCTCGAACCTGAACGCCGACCTGAGCCAGGGCACCTGCACGATGAAGTACAACCCGCGGGTCAACGAGGACCTCGTCATGGACCCGCGCTTCGCCTACGTGCACCCCTGGCAGGACGACGACACGATGCAGGGCGTGCTCGAGATCTACTACAAGTTCGAGCAGATCCTCAAAGAGGTCTCGGGCATGGACCGCTTCACCCTCCAGCCGGGGGGCGGAGCGCACGCGGTGTTCACTGCGGCCTCGATCATCCGTGCCTACCATCGCGACCGCGGCGAGCTCGAGCAGCGCGACGAGGTCGTCACGACCATGTTCTCGCACCCCTGCGACGCCGCTTCGCCGCACACGGCCGGCTTCAAGATCGTCACCCTGATGCCGAACGAGGACGGCTATCCCGACCTCGACGCGCTGAAGGCGGTCGTCGGTCCGCACACGGCGGCGGTGCACATCACCAACCCCGAGGACACCGGCATCTACAACCCGCTGATCGACAAGTTCGTCGATGTCGTGCACGACGCCGGCGGCGTGTGCTTCAACGACCAGGCCAACGGCAACGTGCTCATGGGCATCGCCCGCACGCGCGACGCCGGCTTCGACCTCTGCCACTACAACGTGCACAAGACGTTCGCCTCGCCGCACGCCGGCTCGGGTCCCGGCACCGGCGCCATGGGCTGCCGCGAGGAGTTCGCCAAGTACCTGCCCTACCCGACGGTGGAGTACGACGAGAAGAGCGGCCGCTACTACCTCGACTACGACCGCCCCGAGTCGGTGGGCAAGATCAAGGGCTTCCTGGGCTCCGCCGGCGTCGTGCTGCGCGCCTACGCCTGGTGCGTCATGATGGGCCCCGACGGCCTGCGCGAGACGGCCGAGATGTCGGCCCTCAACAACAACTACTTCCTGAAGATGCTCGAGAAGGTGCCCGACCTGTACTACCCGTACGCCAAGGGGCATCGCCGCCTCGAGGAGGCACGCTGCAGCTGGGAGAGGCTCACCGAGAAGACCGGCGTCGGCACCGACGACATCCTGCGCCGCGTGGGCGACTTCGGCCTGCAGCACTACTGGTCGAGCCACCATCCCTGGGTGGTGCCCGAGCCGATGACCCTCGAGCCCTGCGAGACCTTCTCCAAGGAGGACCTCGAGGAGTACGCGGCGGTGCTGGAGATCATCGCCAAAGAGGCCTACGAGGACCCCGAGATGGTCAAGGGAGCGCCGTACAAGTGCGCCACGCACAAGCGCGCCGCCGAGGAGGAGCTCGACGATCCCGACAAGTGGGCCACGACCTGGAAGGCCTACAAGCGCAAGCACGGCTAAGCCTCGATCTGTGACGGTCCAGTGAGAGGGAAGTGACGAGAGAGTAGGGATCAGACCCGTCCGCGCTGCGCGCCGCCGTCACGGCGGCGCGCAGCGCGGACGCGACGATGACCGAAGCCCGAGGACGGCGGAGCACGACAGGCGCGCAAGCCTCTCGGGGATGACAGACCAGGAGGTCGTGTGCGGAAGGTGAAGCGACTGGGTCTCATCGTCAATCCCGTCGCCGGCATGGGCGGCCGGGTCGGCCTCAAAGGGACCGACGGCGAGGAGATCCTCGCCAAGGCGCTGGCGCTGGGCGCCGAGCCGGAGGCACCCAGCCGGGTCGTCGAGGCCCTCAAGCAGCTCGGCGGCATAAGGGGCGACATCGAGATCCTGACCGTGTCGGGCGAGATGGGCGAGAACGAGCTGCGGGCCTGCGGCTTCGAGCCCACCGTGCTCTTCTCGACGAACGGCGACACGACGACCAGCGACGACACGCGGCGGGCGGCGCGCGAGCTCAAGGCCGCCGGCGTCGACCTGATCCTCTTCGCCGGCGGCGACGGCACTGCGCGCGACGTCTGCGCCGTGGTCGGCGACGACGTCGTCTGCCTCGGCGTGCCGGCGGGCTGCAAGATCCACTCTGGCGTGTACGGCATCAACCCGCGCAACGCCGGCGAGTTGGCGGCGCTCTACCTCGGGGGGCGCCGCTCGAAGGTCAGGCAGGGCGAGGTCATGGACATCGACGAGGACGCCTTCCGGCATGGTCGCGTCACGGCCGAGCTGTTCGGCTACCTCAGGGTGCCGGCCGACGAGAACCGGGTCCAGGGCGGCAAGGCCGGGCGCGCGCAGTCCGAGGAGAACGCCCTCGACGCCATCGCCTATCACGTCATGGACAACCTGATCTCCGGCTGCCTCTACATTCTCGGAACAGGCAGTACCCTGTTCGGAATCAAACGGCGCCTCGGCATCGAGGGCACCCTGCTGGGGGTCGACGCCATGCGCGACGGCGAGTTGGTCGCAGCCGACGTCACCGAGCAGCAGCTCCTCGGTCTCCTCGGTCCCGAGGGCAGCATCGAGGCCCGCATCGTCGTCACGGTGATCGGGGGACAAGGCTACATCTTCGGCCGCGGCAACCAGCAGCTCAGCCCGCGTGTCATCGAGCGCGTCGGTCGCGAGAACATCATCGTCGTGGCCACCAAGAGGCAAGCTCGCCGCGCTTGCGCGGGCGGCCGCTCCTCGTCGACACGGGAAAGGAGGAGACAAACGAGATGCTGCGTGGCTACGTGCGCGTCATCGTGGGCTACCACGAGCAGATGGCCGTCAGGGTGAGTGCGTGACGGTGCGGCGGGCACGTGCAGGGGGAAGGCGCCGGGGGGCGCCCACCTCGAATTCGAGTCTCGTCGTTCAAGAAAGGGGGAAATGCAATGGCAGACGACTCTGGTAGACCGCCCAGGCCCGGACAGGACATGGAGCCGCCGGCGGCGCCCGGAGAAACCGCGGCCGAGCTCGCCGAGCGCGAGAAGTACTTCGCCGGTTCGGGGACGCTGAAGCGGTCCCTGCGCCTCTTCTACGTCTACGCCATCGCCACCGGCGCCATCTTCACGTTCATGGCGTACTGGGACGGATTCTTCTTGACGACGACCGGGCCCGTTCACCTTCATCGGCTTCGCCCTCATGATGGTCGCCGTCCTGCCCATCGGCTTCGTCTACGCCGAGTGGTCGGTGATGTGTCCCAGCGCTGGCGTCGAGCTGGTCTACGGCACCGTCGGCCTGAACAAGCACGCGGGCTTCTGGTCGACCTGGCTCATCCTGGCGGCCTGGCTAGCGGTGCCGCCGGCCGGTGTCTTGGGCATCGTGTCGTGGATCAACTACATGTTCGACCTGAACCTGTCGGTCGGGTGGATCGCGCTGATCAGCTGCGTCGTCCTCAGCCTCTATACGCTCTTGAGCCTGCAGAACATCACCATCTCGGGCCAGGTGCAGTCGGTCATGCTGATCTACGGCATCATCGCCTGCGTCATAGGATCCATCCTGTGGATCACGAGCGACGCCTGGAGCTGGAGCAACTTCCACCCGTTCGTCCACTCGGGGCTCACGGCGCACTTCGGCATACCGGCGGCGGTCATCGGCGTGGCGCTGCTGGTCACGCCCTACTTCGGCTTCGAGATCGTGCCCAACATGGTGGAGGAGGGCGACTTCCCCATCACCAAGCAGAACCAGGCCATCCTGGGCTCGATCATCACCTGCGGCCTACTGTACGTGTTCTACTACTTCGCCCTCTCCGGCATGGACACGTGGGGTGCCCTGACCGGCGACGGCACGGGGCAGCCGTTCGCCTCGCTGCACGCGTTCAAGGACCAGATCGGCAACACGGGTTTCTGGGCCGTGTGGCTGTGGATCTTCGGCATCGGCGCCGCCCTCTTCCCCATCACCACCTCGGTGCTGGGTTTCTGGCTGAGCAGTGTGCGCATGCTCTACGCCATGGGACGGCAGAACTTCCTGCCCAAGGCGTTCGCCAAGACCAACAAGCACCACCAGCCGATCCTGCCGAACATCCTCATCCTGGGTGTTAGCCTGGCGGCCATCATGACGATGAACTACACGACCTTCCTGCAGACGTTCTTCACCCTCATGGCGTTCGCGGCCGCATCCTGCTACGCGATCATCTCCGCGGCGTCGATCGTCGCGCCTACAAGCACCCCGACTGGGAGCGGCCCTACAAGATCCCCGGCGGCATGTTCATGCGCTGGCTGAGTCTCGTCATCTCGGTCGTCTTTGCCTTCCTCACCACGCTGGGCCAGGCCGGCTGGACGACCATGGCCGAGCACCTGGGCATCGGCGCCCTCCTCTGGATCTGGATGATCGCCAGCCAGTGGCGCAAGGAACCGGTCTGGATGGAGACACCCGACGGCATCAAGGAGTACTGATCCGCATATCGAGCGTATAGGAGGGGGCGGCGCAAGCCGCCCCCTCTTCGCTTCCCTGAACAGCGCCTAGGAGGCGACGCATGTGTAGAAGACTCGACCACAAGACCGCCGTCGTCACCGGTGCCGCCAAGGGCATCGGGCGCGGCATCGCCGGCGTGTTCGCCGCGGAGGGCGCCAACGTCGTCGTCGTCGACGTCGACGAGACCGCCGGCGCCGCGGCCGCCGAAGAGCTGCGCGGCTCCGGCGCGCAGGCCGTCTTCGTGCAAGACCGACATCACCGACGAGGCGTCGTGCGAGGCCGCCGTCAAGGCCGCCATCGATCGGTTCGGGCCCGTCGACATCCTCTGCAGCAACGCCGGCATCTACCCGATCGGCGCGCCTCGAGGAGATGACCGAGGAGAAGTGGGACGCGATTTTCGCCGTCAACGTCAAGGGCATGCTGTTCATGGTGCAAGCCGTCCTGCCGGGCATGCGCGAGCGGAGAAGGGGAAGCATCGTGCTCACCTCCTCGATCACCGGTCCCGTGACGGGCTTCCCCGGCTGGTCGCACTACGGGGCGACCAAGGCGGCCATGCTGGGCTTCATGCACAGCGCCGCCATCGAGCTCGCCGAGCACGCCATCACGATCAACGCGGTGCTGCCGGGCAACGTCATGAGCCCGGGCCTCGAGGACATGGGCGAGGACTACATGCGCATCATGAAGGAGTCGGTGCCGCTGGGCAGGCTCGCGGAGCCCGAGGACATCGCCTACGCGGCCCTGTTCCTCGCCTCCGACGAGGCTCGCTACATCACCGGTCAGACCCTCATCGTCGACGGCGGGCAGGTGCTGCCCGAGTCGGTGCTGGCGCTCAAGTAGAATCCCGCACAGGTCCTACCATCCGACAGCAGGGAGGGAACCAACGATGGGACGGTTGACCGGGAAGGTCGCCCTCGTCACCGGCGGGGCGCTGGGGATCGGCGCGGCGACAGTGAAGATGTTCGCGGCCGAAGGGGCGCGGGTCGTGCTCGCCGACATCAACGAGTCGGCGGCGGCGCGGGTCGTCGAGGAGACGCGCGCAGCGGGCGGCGAGGTGACGTTCGTGCGGCTCGACGTCTCGAGCGAGGAGGACTGGCGGCGGAGCCATCGCCGAGACGCTGCGGCTCTACGGCAAGCTCAACGTGCTCGTCAACAACGCCGGCATCTCGCTCGGCCACGACGTCGAGGAGACCACGCTCGAGGAGTGGGACCACCTCATGGGCATCAATGCCACGGGCGTGTTCCTGGGCATGAAGCACGCCATCGCGGCGATGAAGGACAACGGCGAGCCGTGCTCGATCATCAACCGCTCGTCGATCGACGGTCAGATCGGCGAGGCGGGTCTCTTCGCCTACTGCGCCTCGAAGGGCGCCGTGACGATCATGACGAAGTCGGCGGCTCTCGCGACCGGCGCCAAGGGGTACACGATCCGGGTCAACTCGGTCCACCCCGGCTACGTGCACACGCCGCTCACCGAGAAGGAGGCGGCGGACTTCGGCCTGGCACCCGACGCGTACTTCAAGAAGGTCGGCGCGCAGCACCCCATCGGCTTCATCGGCGAGCCCATCGACATCGCCTACCTCGATCTCTACCTCGCCTCGGACGAGTCACGCTGGGTCACGGGCGCCGAGTTCACGATCGACGGCGGGTGGACGGCGCAGTAGCGCTGCTCGAGGCCTGAGCGCCATGAGCCGCCGGTGCAGGCGCCCGTCCCGGTGCGCCGTCACGCGGCGACGACGCCGAAGCGGACGTCGACGGTGCTGGTCACCATGCCGTTCGCGAGCTTCAGGCAGCCCTCTCTTGCGCTCGGACTGCTCAAGGCGTCTCTCGCGTCCGCAGGCGAGCGCGTGTCGGTCGTCGATGCGACGCTCACCTTCGCCGAGATGATCGGCTCCGAGATCTACGACCTCATCGCCACGTGGCGCCCCGAGGATCTCCTCGGTGACTGGGTCTTCGCGGCGGCGATCTCGCCGCCGTCCGCACACACGCCTGAGCAGTACGAGCGCGACATCCTGGCGGGCGGACTGCGCGAGCACGACGTGCCGTTCTTCGGCAAGATGCCGCTCACGGATGGGCTACGCGCGCGAGCTCGCCGACGTGCGGCGACGTGCCGACGAGTTCCTCGAGCGCTGCCTGGCGGAGGTGGCGGCGTGGGAGCCGTCGGTCGTCGGCTTCACGAGCATGTTCCACCAGACCGCCGCCTCGCTGGCGCTGGCGGAGCGGGTCAAGGCGGTGCTGCCTGAGACCTTCGTGGTCTTCGGGGGCGCGAGCTGCCGCGGAGAGACGGGGTCGGAGCTGCTGCGCCGTTTTCGCTTCGTGGATGCGGTCGCTACAGGTGAGGGAGAGGCGGTGCTGCCCGAGCTGGTGCGCAGAATGCGCGCGCGGGCAGCGGCTCGATGGCATCGGCGGTCTCCTGACGGCCCAGCACCGAGAGGTCGGCGGGCAGCCGCCCGAGGAGCACGCGGACGACCGCCCTCTCGTCGACCTCGACTCGTTGCCGCTGCCCGACTACGACGACTACTTCGCGCGCTTGGCCAGCGGCGACCTGAACGGGACCTTCACGCCCCGTCTGCCGTTCGAGACCTCACGCGGCTGCTGGTGGGGCGAGAGGCGTCGCTGCGTCTTCTGCGGCCAGGCGAGCGGCAGTCTGACGTATCGGCGCAAGAGCGGCGAGCGCAGCCTGACGGAGCTCGAGGAGCTCGCTCGCCGCCATCCCGAGTCGCCCGTGATCGTGACCGACGAGATCGTATCGCCCCGCGCCTTCCGCGACTTCTTCCCGCAGGTGCCGGCTCGCGTCCCCGGCCTCCAGGTCCTCTACCTCGAGGTGCGGCCCGGCCTGAGCAAGGATCGGTTGCGCCTGCTCGCCCAGGCCGGGGTGCGTCGGCTGGAGGCCGGCGTGGAGAACCTCAGCACGTCGGTGCTCAAGCTGATGCGCAAGGGCACCACCGGCCTCCAGGGAGTGGAGCTGCTCAAGTGGGCCCGCGAGTTGGGTATCGAGGTGGTCTGGAACTACCTGTGGGGCCTGCCGGGGGAGGATGCCGGCCGAGTACGAGCGGGTGGCGGGATTGATCCCCCTCATCACCCATCTGCAGCCGCCGAACGCGGTCGGCGTCGTGCGCGTCGACCGCTTCAGCCCGCTGTTCGAGGACCCGACGCGCTTCGGCATCGCCGGCCTGCGTCCCTACCCGGCCTATGGCTACGTGTACGACCTGCCGCCGGAGTCGCTGGGTCGCCTGGCCTACTACTTCACCTTCGAGAGACCCGGCCGGCCGGACGTGGACCGCTACACGACGCCGCTGGCGGAGAGCATCGCGCGCTGGAAGGATGTCCACGCGTCTAGCATGCTCGCCTACAGCGACGACGGCGACCGGCTGGTCGTCTTCGAGAGGCGCCCGGGGTACGACGAGGAAGAGGTGACGGTGCTCGACGGCGAGCACCGTCACCTCTTCCTCGCCTGCGACGGGGTGCGGAACGTCTCTCAGCTCGCTCGTGAGCTGTCGGCGCGCCGGGGCAGTGAGGTGACCACCGTGGAGGCCCGGGACCTGCTGGATGAGATCGTCGCACAGGGGCTGATGCTGCGCGAGGAGTCCTCCTACCTTAGTCTGGCGCTGCCGCTTCCCCCGCAGCCGGTGGGCTGACGCCATCGAGGGCGGCGGCCGCTTTCGCGGCCGCCGCCCGCATCTGCTCTGAGCTGTAACAGAAGACGGAGAGCGCCTCCGCCACACGGTAACCGCGCTCGCGCACCAGGCCGGCAAGCCGGTCGAGCGAACCGATCGGGCCGCCCGCATGGGTGACGCCGACCACGGTCGCCCTGCCTCCACCTGCTGGGAGCTGCGCCACGAAGCTGCGCACCGGAGGGGAGGACATCCATCCCCAGGTGGGCGAGTAGACGACGAGGGCGTCGTAGGTCGCGCTCTCGGGGATGGGGGTGGTCAACTCGACGACCGTCCCCGCCATCGCCTGTGCGACACCGCGGATGCCGGCCGTGAAGTACGAGTAGGGCTTTGCCGGCAGGACCTCGAGCAGCGTCGCCTGGTGGCCGTTCAGTGCCTCTGCCGTGGCCTGCGCGAGAGAGCCCGTGTAGCCGGTGAGCGAGTAGTAGGCGATGATGACCCTCACGCTGGTGCCGACCTCCTCGCCGGTCGCCGGCCACCCACTTGCGGGCGTGCGATAGGCTCAACCGGTCGCCCCGGCTGCCGGCGCCGAGAGCATATGCGTCGCGCGCGCCCTCTGTCATCGCGCCGACAAGCTTTGCTTTGGTGGCGAATCGGGGTAGGTTGCCGGCCAGGACAACGGCGCGTGCAGCGTCAGTGCAGAGAGGAGGCCTCATGAGCGACGAGACGCCCGAGGTACGCGAAGAACCGAGACCCGCCCCCGCGGTCGGGACCGTCGAGCGGCCGCGCATCCTGGTGGCCTTCGCCACGAAGCACGGGTCGACTCCCGAGGTGGCCGAGGCGGTCGCCGAGGAGCTGCGCGCCGGCGGGGCCGACGTCGACGTGCGGCCGGCGAGCCTCGACGGGGGCCTGAGCGGCTACCAGGCGGTGGTGCTCGGGGCGCCGATGATCCTGGGCTGGCACAAGGACGCCCTGCGCTTCATCGAACGTCATCGGTCGGAGCTGGCGACGATGACCACCGCCTACTTCGTGACGGCGGCGTCGCTGACCGAGACCGGGGAGGAGCGCATCGACGCCGTCCCCATCGTGAAGGACCCGTGGCTCGCGAAGCGGCCGAAGGATCCCGCCAGGATGAGCTTCCGCGAGCGCTACGCACGCCCCTCGGAGTACCTCAAGAAGCCCTTTGCGAAGGCGCCCGAGGTCCGTCCCTCGTCGGTCGCCTTCTTCGCCGGCTCACTCGACCTGACGAACATGAACATCTTCGAAAAGCTCTTCGTGATGCTCGTCATCGGCGCGACCCCGGGCGACTCGCGCAACTGGGATGCCATCCGCGACTGGGCGCGAGGCCTTCTGCCGCTGGGATCATAGGAGGCGTGATGGTCCGCCAGGCGGATGAATCGAAGGCGAAGGCCTTCGAGCTCGGCAGGGAGGTGGTAGCGGACGGCCGCTTCGTGCGCCAGGCGAGCGCCTTTCGGCGCTGGGTCAACGCCGATGGCAGCTCTGGCTGGCCCTCCGCGGCCGGCCGCTACCACCTCTACGTCTGCCTCGCTTGCCCGTGGTCGCACCGTACGGTAATCGTGCGCCACATCAAGGGTCTCGAGGAGGCCGTCACCATGTCGCTCCTCGATCCCTACCGCGACGGGCGCGGCTGGGCGTTCAGCGGCGGCGAGTTCACCGATCCGGTCAACGGCTTCGCCTTCTTGCGCGAGGCCTACGAGGCCAGCGACCCGGTGTTCGGCGGGCGCGTCACTGTGCCTGTGCTGTGGGACAGGGAGACGCGACAGATCGTGAGCAACGAGTCGGCCGACATCGTGCGCATGTTCAACGGCGAGTTCGAGGGCTTCGCCCAGCACCACGTCGATCTCTATCCGCAGCCGCTGAGAGCCGAGATCGACGCCGTCAACGAGTTCGTCTACGAGAACGTCAACGACGGCGTCTACCAGGCCGGCTTCGCGCGCAGCCAGGCGGCGTACGAGCGGGCCTACGAGCGTCTCTTCGCCGCTCTCGACCGGCTTGAGGAGAGGCTCGCGTCGAGTCGCTGCCTCGTGGGCGGCTCGCCCACCGAGGCCGATTGGCGCCTCTTCCCGACGCTGGTGCGCTTCGACGCCGTCTACTACGGCCACTTCAAGTGCAACCGCCGCCGGCTGATCGACTATCCCAACCTGTGGGGTTACGCGCGCGACCTCTACCAGCGACCGGGTATCGCGCAGACCGTGGTCATGGACCAGATCAAGCGTCACTACTACACGACCCACGGCTTCTTGAACCCGAGCAGCATCATCCCGGCCGGTCCCGAGATCGACTTCGAAGCGCCGCACGACCGGGAGCGGCTGTCGACGGGCTAGCCCGGCTCATCGGTCCGCGGCCCGACAGGGGACCGTGCTCGGTTCAGTCCACCCACCAGTCGGGTAGCATCTCGGCGTCACGATTGCCGTGGCTCGGTGCGCCGAAGGCGACGATCTCCGCGCCTTGGGGACCGGCCTCGAGCTGACGGACTGTCGCGGGGGCAACGCGCAACGCGTCCCAGGGTCGCAGGTCGACGAGATCGTCGCCGACCTTTGCCCGCGCGGAGCCGCTCACGATGATGTAGACCTCCTCCTGATCGCGATGATGGTGACCGAAGGAGATGCGGTAGCCGGGGGCGTAGCGAAAGTAGGAGAGGCCTGAGTGTGCCAGCCCGAGCGGCACCCTCGCGAAACGGGACTCCAGGTGGTCTCCGAGGCCGAACTTGGGCGCCTGGTCCTCGACTTCCTTGAGGTTCACCAGGGTGTAAGGGGGCATCCTTTCCTCCTTCGCTAGAGCTCATCGCTCGCCTTGTCCGTCGCCGCCCCCGCCGCGGATGTGCCCTGTGTACCCCGTGGGCGCAAGGGACGAGTCCCCCTTGAGCGCTCGTCCGCGTCGGACCTCGGCGGCGTGGAACGACTCTCCGTTGGGCTCGCGGTATCCTCCCTGCGGGAGTCTGTGGCGTGCGGGCTGACCTCGAAAGGAGTGGATGATGACCAAGATTCCAGATGAGCTCAGAGATCTGCTGTCGGGCGGTCACAACGTGTGGGTGGCAACGGTCGGGCGCGACGGTGCGCCGAACGTGTCGATCAAGGGGAGTGGGGCGCTGCTGGACGACGAGCACCTCTACTTCGCCGACATGTTCTCGCGCAAGACTCGCGAGAACCTCGAGCACGACAGCCGCGTCGCCGTGGGCATCCACGATCCCGAGCGCAAGTTGGCGATGCAGGTGAAGGGCCATGCCGAGCTCATCGATCACGGCGACGTCTTCGACCAAGTCAACGAGAAGCTCAAGGCGGTGAGCGAGGAGCTGCACCTGCCGCCCATGAAGTACGTGGTGCGCATCACTGTTGATTCCGTATGGGACATGGGGCCGGGGCCGCACGCCGGCGAGGAGATCGCGTAGCGGCCCGTCGCCGGCGCGGGAACCCGCCCCGTTCTCGCTAGTACTTCTTCGCCAGCTTCATCACCCAGCGGTGGAAGCTGTGCCCGGTGAATCCGGGCGTCACGTACATTACCGCGCAGGTGCCGTGCTCGCAGCGCAGGTGGGCGCCCTCGGCCTTGCTCAGCGCCTCCGGCGTCTCCGTGCTCTGGTGCACCCAGACATTGGGGATGTCGGCGGCGACGATGCTGTCCATCCAGCGCGCCGCGTCCTGCTTGGCCACCTCGAGCACGGCCGCCTCGACGGGCTGCGGTAGCGACGCCAGATCGGGATAGGTGTGGTTACCCTCGATCTCGCTCGCTCCGGGGTCGACGGCGAAGACCGTCTTGCCCAGTCGCTTCAAGCCTTTGTAGGTCAGTTGCGGGAACTTCCTTCCGCCGCTCGAGTCGCCGATCACCGCGTAGCTTGACAGGCTCCAGAAGTCCTCTCTCGTGGAAGGCATGCTCCTCCCTTCGTGGAGGTCGCCGGCAGTTCTGCGCAAAGCCTACCAGCCAAGTGGTCCGCTGCGCAGGGTCGAGTGGGGCGGCGGGGTAGCCTGCGGCAGTGCTGCTGCGTGCCGCCGCCCTAAGCGAGCCGCTGCCCCTCGCGCACACGACGCACCGTCTCGGTGATGCGCCGCTGCCGCGTCTCGTCGCGCTTGGCCTCGTTTACCCAGTACAGGTATTGCCTGCGGTGGGACGGCGGCAGGCTCGTGAAGGTCTCATAGGCCTCGCCTTCGCGCAGGGCGCCGACGAGGTCCTCCGGCACCACGTCGACGTCCTCGCGCGCGCTGGCCGCATCCCACTCGCCGTTGGCTTTGGCGGCCTCGACCGCCGCCAGACCCGCCGGCGTCATCCTCCCTCCCTCGATGAGACGCTCCACGCGGTCCTTGTTGCTCGGCGACCAGATGCTGCGCCGGCCGCGCGGCGTGAAGCGCAGGGCGTGGCTCTCGTCGTCGATGCGGCGCAGATGGCCGTCGATCCAGCCGAAGCAGAGAGCCTCCTCGACGGCCTCGTCGAGAGTCACTGACGGCCGCGCCACGTGCTTCTTGAGGAGCACGAGCCAGATCTCGCGCGCGCTCTCGTGATGCGCCTCGAGCCAGGTCCGCCACGTCTCCCTGTCGGGCGCGAAGAAGGTATCGGTGATCTCGCGCATCGCCGGCCGCTCGCGGCTAGCGGTTCACGTGCGACATGTTGGCGTAGCGGTCGCCAGCGGTCACCCCGGGCGGCGCCGCTTCATCGAGACGCCGCAGGTCGTCTGGCGTCAGCTCGACCTCCGCGGCGGCGACGTTCTCCTCGAGGTACCCGCGGTGCTTCGTCCCCGGGATGGGCACGATGTCGTCGCCCCGATGCAGGACCCACGCCAGCGCGAGCTGCGCCGTCGTCACTCCCTTCTCGGCGGCGATGGGCTCGAGGCGTGCGACGATCTCGAGGTTGTGGGCGAGGTTCTCGCCCTGGAAGCGCGGGTGGTTGCGGCGGAAGTCGCGCGGGTCGGCGGCGAGGTCCTCGGCCGAGCGGAAGCGCCCGGCGAGGAAGCCGCGACCCAGGGGGCTGTAGGCGACGAAGCCGATGCCGAGCTCGCGGACGGCCGCCAGGATCTCCTCCTCGGGATCGCGCGACCAGAGGGAGTACTCGGTCTGCAGCGCCGTGATGGGGTGCACGGCGTGGGCACGGCGGATGGTGGCCGGAGCGGCTTCGGAGAGGCCAAGGTAGCGGACCTTACCTTCGCTCACAAGCTCGGCCATGGCGCCCACCGTCTCCTCGATGGGGACCGAGATATCGACGCGGTGCTGGTAGTAGAGGTCGATGTGGTCGACGCCGAGCCGCGCGAGCGACGCCTCGCAGGCCTGGCGGACGTACTCGGGGCGGCCGTCGATGCCCTTCCAGCTGCCGTCTTCGCCGCGCACGTTGCCGAACTTGGTCGCCAGCACGACCTCGTCGCGTCGCTCGGCGATAGCGCGTCCGACCAGCAGCTCGTTTTTGAACGGACCGTAGACGTCGGATGTGTCGAGGAAGAAGACGCCCAGGTCGAGGGCGCGGCGGATGGTGGCGATCGCCTCGTCGTCGTCGGTCACGCCGTAGAACTCCGACATCCCCATGCAGCCCAGGCCCTCTGCCGATACCTCGAGCCCCTGGCTGCCCAGGTTGCGTGTCTTCATCGGCACCTCCTCGTCGCTCGCGTCCGGCGCGCTCTCGCCGCCGGGGCGGCGAAGCCAGTTTCGCTTCCGCCGCCCGGACGGCCGTTCTCGAGCGTATGGTTCCCGCTTGCGTCCGAAAGACGGCAGACGGGCCGGCGACGGCCGAGGTAAGCGGGGATTCGCCAGCAATCTTCGCAGAGGCGAGGGGGCGGCGTCTCGTACGACGCGCCGCCCCCTCGCGGGTGAGCGTTGGCTACACGCGCGGGCTTCTCGGACGACCCGAGCCAGCCCATTGTCGGTTCGTCAGGTCGTGGGTGCCGGCTGGCGTACCGTCAGGACCTCGGCCGTATAGACAGGTGTGGCCGGTACGGTGCGATCGATCGTACCCGATGTCCAGATTACCGCGCCCGGCTTCACGTCGGCCAGCGTGATCGGCGTCTTGACTCCGTCGATCCAGGCGAAGAGCCTCGTGTCCGACGTGACCTTCACCGGGAGCTGTGAGCCGAGAGCCCTCCAAAGGGCTCGCGAGGCCGAGCGCACGGTGAGGGTGACCGACCCTGCCGTGGTGTCGACGCCGGCGACCCGTCCTCCGCAGGAGAACTCGGTCAGCTGGTCGGCCGGCACCCAGTGGCGCACCTTGATGAGCTTGGCGACGTATACCGGCGCCGCCGGCGAGCTCCGGTCGATGCGGCCCTCGATCTCGACGCGGTCGCCCGCTTTGACGGCCTTGAGTGCGATCACGTGTGCGATGCCTTCGTTGATGGAAAGGATCGAGGCCTTGGGGGCCACGCGCAGCGTCAAGTGACGGCCGATGTAGGGGCGCACCCCGGCAGATCCGAGGCGCACGTGGACGGTGAGCGCCGACGCGGTGGTGAAGACCCGCTCGACTTTGCCCGTGAGGCTGAAGGTGGCGGGCGGGGTGCCGGCGGTGGTGCCTGTGGCGGGCGACAACTTGGGGCCGGTCGCGGCCACGGCGGACGCGACGAGCGCGAGCGCCACCAGTGCGATCGCGCCTGCGATAAGTAGCTTCTTCACGGATCTCCTCCTTCGCTCGAACACGGGTTCCTCTCGATACAGAAACGTCGCCTCGGCCTCTGCCTTAGCAGGGAGGACTCTGGTCTGTGGGGGACGTGGAACCCTCCGTCGTCACCCGGCCGGCCCACTGTTGGGGAGGTCGGGCACGATTGGCCTGGGAGTGTTAAGGTTTTCAGAGCGGCAGCGTTTCATACCTGAAGGGCGACCGTTCCGGCGCCGCACGGGCGGCGGACGACGAAGCAGGTGCCATGCTGGACTGGGTGGGGGAGCGACCGCGCGGCTGTGACGATGCCGCCCGTCAGGCGCAGTTCGTGGACCTCCACCGCGACCACGCCACCGGCGTCTTCAACCTCGCGCTGCAACTCGTCGGTCACCGCGAGGATGCGCGTGATATAACCCAGGAGGTGCTGCTCAAGGCCTTCGAGCAGCTGGCGCGCCCCGGTCCCTTCAACGCTCGTGCCTGGCTCTACCGCGTCACCGTCAACGCCTGCTTCGATCATCTACGCGCCCGGCGCAGAAAGCCGGTCATCGATCTCGAAGGCCGCGCCGAACCCGCGGCCACGGTCAATGAATACGAGCAGGCCGAGCTGCAGCGGCAGCTGGGCTGTGCGCTGCGCCGGCTGCCGCCGGCGCAGCGCACAGCCCTCATGCTGCGCGAGGTCCACGGCCTCCCGGTCGCCGAGGTCGCCTACGTGCTGGGCGTGCAAACCGACTCTGCCGCCGTCACGCTCTCGCGCGCCCGCAGCTCGTTCCGGCGCCGCTTTCTCGAGGTCGCGAACGGCGCGACGACGGAGTTGCGCGAAGAGCGGGACGCCGATGTCGGGGCGGCCGGCGACGCACGCCGCCGTCGCGCCCTGGGGGGCGGCGCGTCGGCCGGCCTGGTCGTCGGGGTGGGCATCGGCCTGCCCTCGCTCTGGTGGCCGGCGTTGCCTCTGCCGGCGAGCCTCGAGGCCTCGTCGCTGCTCCCGGCCCTCGCGCCGGCGGCGCCGGTCGCCGCGCTGGCGGCGCCAGCCGCGGCGGCCGGCGCCGCCGGCGCGATCGGCAAGATCGCCGCGGCCCTCTCCACCAAGGCCGCGGCCGTCGCCGTCGGCGCGAGCCTCGTGGCGGGGGGTGTCGGCGGCGTCTACACGGCCGAACGCACGGCGACCTCCACGAGGCACGCCGGCGCTGTGACGCAGGCATCCGCCCACGCTGTGGACAAGGCGCGAGGGGTCGGCAACGCTGCGAGCCCGCACCCGTCACCGCGCTCGACTGCGCCGGGGTACGCACTGGCTTCCCCGTCGCCCGGCGCCTCCTCGAGCGTGTTGCCGACGGTGTCGGCGGCGCCGCAGCCGGCCCCGTCAGAGACGACTTTGGGCGAGACCGGCGACCCCGTCGTCGACGGTGGCGGCTCGGGCATCATCGGCTCGCCGAGTCCCACACCGTCACCGGTGGCGACGCCCTCCGCCTCTGCCTCCGCTCCGGCCCCAGACCCGACGCCGAGCCCGTCGGCCTCGCCGTCGGCGAGCGTCTCGCCTTCCCCATCGCCCTAGTCCTCGGGGTCGCTCTACTCACGTCCTGCAGCGCGGCACGGCCGATCTCCGGTCGCGTGGGCCAAAGGCGGTGAGCCGGATTCGGGAGGAGCGTCAGTAGCGCGTGCGTCCCGGCAGGGCCAGGAAGGCGCGGAGCCCGTTCTCGGTGAACGCCTTGACGTTGCCCGAGCGCGGCGGCGTCGAGGGGTTGCCGTCGTTGTCCCAGGCGATGCCGGTGAATGTCAGTCCGACGGCCTGTAGCTCGACCAGCTCGACGCCGCCCGTGGTGACGCCGGGCTGCATGGAACCGGTGGCTGCGTTGTACGCGTGGACGAGCTCATGGTAGAGGCCGACGATCGGCGGGCGCTTCATCCAGGGGTCGGCGCCGGCGCCCACCGTGATCCTGTACGGGTCGTAGGAGACCTTACTGCCAGAACCACCGCCGCGCACGCCGCCCGCGCTCAGGTAGGCGTTCGCAGCATCGAGCACCTGCGTAGCGTTGCCGCCGGACGTCGGCGCAGCCACGACGCTGCGCCGCGCGTCATCGATAGCTGCGAGAAGACGGCGACCGATCGGCAAGGAGCGCAGCGCCTCCATGTCGGAGGCGAAACGGGGCGCGAAGGCGGGGTCGGTCACGGAAGAGACGGAGCTTCCCGGGGGCTTGCCGGCGGCGTTGGTCGACGCGAGCGAGACCCAGGTCACCGTGCCGGGGGCGCTGAAGGGGCGGCGGTCGGTCCGCTGCGCGAACGTGCGTTGCGAGCCGCTGCCGCCATCGTATCTGTCGCTGCCGCCGCCCCCGGCGAGCAGGTCGTTGCCCGGTCCACCGTAGAGGGCATCATCGCCCTGGCCACCGAAGAGAAGATCGGAGCCGGGACCACCGTTGAGCCCGTCGTTGCCCGTCCCACCGTCAAGGTAGTCGTTGCCGCCGTCACCGCGCAGCGTGTCGGCGCCGCCGAGCCCGTAGAGGACGTCGTCGCCGGCGCCGCCCTCGATTCTGTCGTCGTCGGCGTCGCCTTCGAGGTAGTCGCGCCCGTCGCCGCTGGAGAGAGAGTCGTCTCCCGGGCCTCCGGTCGCGCCGTCGTCACCGGCTCCCGCCCACACGCGGTCGTTGCCAGCCCCGGCATCGATGAGATCATCGCCGGCTCCTCCGTGGATGGTGTCCGCCCCGCCGCCGCCGAAGATGCGGTCCGCTCCCGGGCCGCCGTTGACGACGTCGCGGCCGGCGCCGGCGTCGACGTAGTCGTCGCCGGCGCCGGCCGCGACCCTGTCGGCTCCCTCTCCGGCCCAGACGCTGTCGGCTCCGGCGCCTGCGGTGATCACGTCGTCGCCGCGCCCGCCGAGGATGGAGAGGCCGGCGGTGACGCTGATGTCGGCGGTGATCGTGTCGTTGCCCGCCAGGCCGTCGATGAGCAGCTGCGGCACGTCCTGCGCCGCGTGGGTCGTCGCGCTGCCGTTGATCGTCACCGTAAGCGAGCCGTCGTCGTTCTGGTGGATCAGGATGGTGTCGTTGCCGGGCGTCCCGGAGGCGGTGACGGTGGCCGTCGCCGCGGCGGTCCTCGGCGCGGTGGCCGTCGCCGCGAGGCCGGCGAGGTCGGGAACGTCGCGACTGGCGGCCTCGCGCACGGCGACCGAGGACGGCGACGCGACGGGCGCCGCGAGCCAGGCGACGGCAAACACGGCGGCGATCACTGTGCCAGCGAGCGCCATGCCGCCTCCGGTCGCGCGTTCGCGATGGATTCCAGCCCCACGGCGCGGCTCACGACGTTCGCTCACGCCGAGTGCGTGTTCTCCCGTCGGCTCCTCCACACAGGCTCCTCGTCCGGGACGCTGCACCCCGGCACGCGTCCAGCGGGCGCGGGGACACGACCGCCTGCAAGCATAAACGTATCCGAGCGTGGTTTCCTTAGCACGCCGAGAGTGGCCGACGTTCGAGGGGTCGTGCGGGGGACTCAAGTGCGTCTCGCGGGATTCCCACAGCCTCTCGGGGTGCCTGCGACGCGCGTGGGCTCAGCCGAAGACGGGCACGAGGAAGCCTTCGCTGTCGAACTCGAGGCGGCGCTCGTCGCGATCGACCTCGAGCTCCCAGATGGCGCTCAAGGCGCCGAGGCAGCCCCGCGACACCAGCAGGCGCTCAAGGCGCATGGTGTCGCGGATCCACACGAGGCGCAGGTCGTCGTCGGTGTAGGGCCTGATCGTCGTCAGGAGCGCGGCGATGACCTCGCGTTCGGTGGCGAACACGAGCGGCAGCCTGGAGTCCTCGGGCGTGCACGAGGTCAGGGCGTTCATCGCCGTCGCCTCGAGGTCGATGCCGGCGGCGAACCTGCGGCTGACGGCGGAGACCATACCCAACCCCAACGCGTTGCCCTGCGTGGTCGCGCTGAGACGACGCACCACGATACGCGCGATGCACGGCTCCTCCCGGGGCGCGATCCCAAGGCCGCGGGAGGAGCCGATGACGTTGGGGTCCATGCCGGCGCCGCTGATCTCCTTGCCCATCTCGTCGACGATCAGCAGGTCGATGTCGGTGAGCGGCAGCCGCGGCAGCACGCTCTTCGCCAAGGCCAGCAGCATGATCTCGGTGGCCTCGAGCGTCTCGGGTGGCACGAGACGGACGACCATGGGCTCGTGGTCCTGGTTCTCGACGATGGCCACGGCGAAGAGGACGTTGACCTTGGCGAGGAGGGCGCGGGCGACGGCGAGGATCGACTCGCCGAGCCCGCGCGAAAGGCCGTAGCGGTGGTACCGCTCGGCCCCCGCCTGCTTGCCGAGGCCAATGGCCAGCATCTTGAGAGGGCCGCTCTCGACCGGTCCGACGAAGTCGGTGTGCGGCTTCACGCGGTTGACGAGGACGACACCGTCGGCCTCGTATGCGTTGCGGTCGAGATACAGGGGGATGCCGTTGGCTTCACCGAGCACCGCGACCTCCATCGTCGCGCGCACCGGCGCTCCCACGCTGTCGGGCGTGACGCCTCGGTGGGCGAGCACCTCGGTCTGCCCCTGGGCCGTCGCGCCGCCGTGGGAACCCATGGCGGGCACGATGAAGGGCTCGAGTCCCTGCTCCTTCAGCTTCGCGACCACGTGGCGGACCGTCTCCGGCAGGCGGTCGATGCCGCGGCTGCCGACGGCGACCGCCACGCGCGCACCACGGGGCAGCGTGATGCGCGAGGCCACCGACTCCCACTGGCCATCGATCTCGCGCGCAGGGTCGACGGGGGGTGGCACCACGAAGCTCTGGCGGACCAGGTGCATCGCTGGCAGCCGTGGTTCCCCCTTGTGAAGCGGGAACGAAAGAACGGGGACGCTGAGGGAGCCTGCTGAGGGTGTCTCGTCCACGAGGGCCAGCGTACCACTACGCGCCCGGGCCAGGGAAAGAGTCGACGGCGCGCGACGCGGGGTCGACGGCGCGCGACGGGGGTTAACACCGCCGCGCCAGGGGTACTAGGGGCCCAGGTCGCTTCTCACGTCTGGGGGATCACATGGCGAACGACACCGCTTCACTCACGCTCGACTGCATCGGGCTATACTGCCCCGAGCCGCTCTTCCAGACCCGCGAGAGCATCGACTCGATCGAGATCGGCGAGGTGCTCGAGGTGTTCACGGACGACCCGGCGGCCGAGGAGGACCTCACGCGCTTCGCCAAGCGCGCGGGTCACGAGGTCGTGGCCCTCGAGCGTGACGGTGACCAGCTGCACATCCTGATCCGGCGCCTGAAGTGACGCGGCGCTGAGGCTCGCGATCGGACTGCGATCGCTCCTGCCGCGCCCGGCAGGGCGCACGACCGGCAGTAACACCACGACGGATAGGGAGAGAGACGATGAGAAACGAGAAGGCTATCCTCTACGTGCAGACCACAGACCAGCCCGAGAAGCAGTACTCGCCGCTGGTGCTCGCGCAGACGGCGAAGGCCATGGACCTCGAGCCCGCCGTCTACTACCTTGGCTTGGGGCTCAAGATCCTCAAGCCGGGCGCTGCCGACCAGATCAAGCTGGGGACCTTCCCCAGCGTCAAGGAGATGCTCGACAAGACGCTCGGCATGGGGATTCCCGTCTACGTGTGCGAGGCTTCGAAGCAGATGCTCGGTTGGGAGACGGTGGAGCTCATCGACGGCGTCAAGATCGTCGGCGCGGGGACGCTCAACGACCTCTCGCTCGACGCCGGCGCCACGATGTGGTTCTGATTCCGCAGTCGTCGTGTCGAGAGAGAACGCGCCGATGACGGTGATCGCGCAGAGCGACGTCGTCTACGCCGACTATCAGTCGTCGAAGCCGGTCGACGCGCGCGTCGTCGAGGCGATGCTGCCGTACTTCGCGGAGACCTTCGGCAACGCCTCGGCGCTGCACGGTGTCGGCGACGTGGCCACGGCCGCCCTCGACGACGCGCGCGCCCGCGTCGCCGCCTTCTTCGGCGCCAAGCCCGAAGAGATCGTCTTCACTTCGGGTGCCACCGAGTCCAACAACCTCGCCATCATCGGGTATGCGCTGCGCAACCGGCGCAAGGGCGACCACGTGCTGATCACCGAGGCCGAGCACATCTCGATCCTCAACATCGCCAAGTACTTGCAGAAGAACGGCTTCACCGTGACCCGTGTGCCCATCGACCTCTACGGTCGCGTGTCGCCCAAGAAGCTGCGCGCGCGCGTCACCGACGACACCATCCTGGTGTCGGTGGGCTGGGCGAGCAACGAGATCGGCACGCTGCAGCCGGTCGCCGAGATCGCCGAGATGCTCGAGGGCACGGGGATCGTGCTGCATAGCGACGCCGTCGCCGCCGAGGGCCTCGTGCCGCTCGACATGAGCGCCGTGCCGGTCGGCCTCATGAGCCTCTCGTCGAACGACCTCTACGGGCCACGCGGCCTGGGCGCGCTCTACGTGCGCAAGGGCGTGCAGCTCGCGCCGGTCACGATCGGCGGCGGCCAGGAGCGCGGGCTGCGCTCGGGCACCGAAGACCTCGCCTCGATCGCCGGCATGGCCGCCGCCACCGACGTCATGGCGGCCGAGATGGCGACTGAGGTGGCGCATATCAGGGCCATCCGCGATCGTCTGGTGGAGCGGGTGCTCGACGAGATCCCCGACTCGCACCTCAACGGCCACCCCACGGAGCGCTTGCCCAACAACGCGCACTTCCGCTTCGACGCGGTCGAAGGCGAGGCGATGGTGCTTTCGCTGCGCGACGCCGGCATCGCGGCGGCGACCGGCTCGGCCTGTAGCTCCAAGACCCTCGAGCCCTCGCATACCCTCCTCGCCACCGGCCTGTTGCACGAGGAGGCGCACGGCTCGCTCGAGTTCACCTTCGGGCGCTACAGCAAGGAGGAGGACGTCGAGCGCATCATGGACGCGCTGCCGGCGGTCGTGGCCCGGCTGCGCAGGCTGTCACCCCTCTATGCGGAGAAGGCCTGAGGGGCGGGCCTGGACGCGCGGCGACCTCGGACACTGACGACGAAACAAGTGGCGACAAGGACGGACGATGAAATCGACCCAGTACACCGACAAGACCCTCGAGCACTTCCGTAACCCGCGCAACGTGGGCACCCTCGAGGGCCCCAACGTCGCCGTGGGCCGCGTGGGCAACCCGACCTGCGGCGACCTCATGGACATCTACATAGAGGTCGACGACGACCGCATCAAGGACATCAAGTTCCAGACCTTCGGCTGTGGATCCGCCGTGGCGACCTCGAGCATGATCACCGAGCTCGTCGTGGGCATGACGCTCGACGACGCCCTGAAGGTCTCGCGCGGCGACGTCGCCGACGCGCTCGACGGTCTGCCGCCGATCAAGATGCACTGCAGCAACCTGGCGGCCGACGCCCTGCACGAGGCGATCAAGAACTGGCGCGAAGGCGTCAAGCCGGAGGACGCGATGAAGACGCCGGGCGGCACCGCCTGTCACCCGATCCCGGCGGCAGTGGCCGAGGTCGAGATCGCCCGACTCGACGAGTACGAGGGCAAGGGCCTGTACCGGCGGGTGAACGTGGAACAACTCAAGGACCTCGCCGACCAGCGCGTCGTCGTGCTCGACACCGGCGACCGCGCCGCCCAGCTCGCCATGGACCTCACGCAGCACACCGGCCGTGTCGTGCTGATGACCATCGGTAAGGAGCCGAGCGTGACGCCTGCCGTGCGCTCGGCTCTGCGCCTCAGCGACGTGAAGGTGCTGGGCGAAGCGCAGCCGCTCGAGCTGCTTGGCGAGGGCGAGCTCGAGCGCATCCGTGTGCACGACCTCAACGAGGACGAGGAATACGAGCTCACAGCCGACGCGTTCGTCGTGCTGAAGTAGCATCGTCCCCGCGCTCGGCGACTCCCACTGCGGCGCGGCGCGTCGTCGTGCAGGGGACGGAGACTCGCCGAGTCGTGACGTGCCCTGCGCTCGTGCGGGTCGGCCGCGCGACGCGCGGCAGGTAGACTCTCTCCTCGTGACTTCTCGCAGCGCAGCCTCAGCCGAGGGCGGCCGGCGCGCAGCCGGCACGGCCGCCCTCATCGTAGTCGTCGTCGCCTTCTCGTTTCAGACGGGCTCGGCGTTGGCTACGCGCCTGATCGGGCACGTCGGCATCGTCGAGGCGGTGTGGCTGCGCACGGCCTTTGGTTTCGCGATCCTAGTCCTCGTGCAGCGTGGCGGCCTGCGCTGGCCGGAGCGGGGCCATCGGCTGGCCTTTGCCGCCCTCACCGTGTCGCTGGCGGCCATGAACCTGAGCTTCTACGGCGCCATATCGCAGGCCCCGCTCGGTGTCGTGGTGGCGGTGGAGTTCCTCGGCCCTCTCTCCGTCGCCGTGGCCGGTTCGCGCCGGCCGCTCGACTTCGCCTGGATCTCGCTGGCTGCTGTGGGCGTTGTGTTGCTCGCCGGACCCACGAGCTCGGTGAGCGCCCTCGGGCTGAGCTTGGCGCTATGTGCAGCGGCCTCGTGGGGGTTGTTCCTGGTCTTCGCCAAGCGCGCCGTGACGGCGATGGACCCGCTCCCGGTCGTTACTCTGATGCTGGGGTGTTCGACCCTGCTGCTCACACCAGCGCTGGTCACGACAGACCCGTCGTCGATGCTCAACGGGACGGCGCTGCTGCTTGGCTTGGCGGTGGCGGTGCTCTCGTCGAGCTTCCCATACGTGCTCGAGCTCGTCGCCCTGCGGCTCGTGCGGGCCGCGACCTACGGCGTGTTCTTGAGCATCGAGCCCGCGGTCGCCGCGCTGACGGGCTTCGTCATCCTGTCGCAGCGCTTGAGCGTAGCCGAGTGGGCGGCCATCGCCGCCGTGGTGGCCGCCGCAGCCGGCTCGAGCTGGACCAGCAAAGCCGGCAAGCAAGTCGCTGAGATAGCGGCGGTCTAGGCGCCGGCAGGCTGGACTATGCCGCGCTGCTCTGCGAGCTTGGCCAGGCTGTCTCACGTCGATCGAGCTCGGCCTCGACGTCGTCGAGCTCGTCGCGGAGGCTGTCTATCAGTTGGCGCAGGTCTTCGGCCCGTGCCAGCAGTTGGTCGATCGTCATCGCCGCAGGCTCACTCAGCCCGCTGTGCGCGTCTGTCATGGGACCCTCCAAACGCATCGGGGCCGGCCGGCCCCGGTCGCCAGGAATGATGACAGGCGGGGCGGACGGAACCCTCTGCCGGTTGGCGCGACGGATCGGCGTGCACGTCGCCTTGGAGGGCTCTGCCCACCGGCCGCCGGTACGAGGCTGACCTAACGATCGCCCAGGCAGTAGAAGTAGCCGTCGCGGCAGCCGATGTACACGCGCCCCCGCCAGACGATGGGCGTCGACTCGAAGGAGCTGCCGCCCCTGAAGGTCGCGGTCTCGCTCACCTTGACGGTCCACCACTGGCCGTCGCGGCTGCGCAGCGCTCCGCGACGGCCCTCCTGCGATGGGGTGTAGGCGATGCGATAGAGGTGCACGCGATCGTCGTAGCCGGCGGCGACAAGGGCGCCGTCGGCGAAGATGGGCGTCGAGACGGAGGAGTTGAGCCAGTCTCTGAACACCTCGACCGGTGTGCGCAGGCCCGGCTCGAGGTTGGGTCCTTTGACATGCTTGGCGGCCAGCGTGTCTTGCGAGACGACGCGCGAGATAGCCGTCGATGCCGATGAAGGCGGCCAGCGGCGGGTAGCGGTCGGCGCCGCCGTACTCGTCGTTGACGGCGACCGAGCCGATCACCCCGCCGCGCCACTCACTCATCTTGCGGTTCCCAGTGGGGAAGAACCAGACGACGGAGCTCGCCGCCGGGCGACTCGGGTCGAGCAGGAGGACCCCGCCGTCGCCGGGGATGTACTGCTTCTCCACCGGCACGAGGAGCTTGCCGGTGCGTGTGGGCACCGTCGTGCCGTCGAGGTCGGAACCCGTCCTGTAGTCGAAGACCACGGTCAGGTCCGATCGGCGCAGCCCGTAGACGTGCCCCGCGCCCGACGAGATGAAGACGACGTCGCCCATGAGTGCCGGTGAGGCCTCGATGCAGAGGTTGGCGCCCTCCGGATGCGGCTTCTCTCTTGAAGCCGCAGCAGGGTCGCCGAGGAGGAGCCGGCGCTCGGAGGCGATCGGCTCCTCGTAGGTGGCGCCGACGACGGTCCACTTTTGGGTCGCGAATGGGTCGAGGCTGTAGAACCAGCCGTCTTCGAGGCCCATGTACTGGCGCCCGTCGATGAAGAACCCGCTCCCGTCGGCGTCGCGGCTGTAGGCGGCGGTGCGTGGCGCGGGCAGACGCCAGACCTCGCGCCCGGAGCCGAAGGTCACCGCTCGGTAGGGCGCGATGGCGAGGTCGTCCAGCTTGGCGTCCGCGCCGCGGCGCGAACCGGCGATGACAAGGTAACGGTCGTCCTGACTTGTCGGATGAGGGTTCGCGACGACGCTGGGGCTGCTCTTGATGACGTCGCCGAAGTCATAGCGCCAGACGACCTCGCCGGTTTCGGCGTCGACCTTGCGCAGATCGTGGTCGTAGCCGCCGATGAGCAGGTAGAGACGTCCGCCGTCGCGCACCAGGGCCGGCGTGCCCGTCCAGCCCGTGCCCGACCAGTACATCGCAGGGTCGTCGGAGAACCTGCCGGAGGTCCAGCCGCCACCGATACGCGTCTTCCAGATCACGTGGAGGTGCGTCGGCGCGGGGCCGACGCCGTAGAAGCGCCGCGACTCGGTGCCGAGGAAGGTGGCGAGCTTGATGCCGTCGCCGTCGGGGTTCACGGTGACCGCCGGCGAGCCGCCGCGCAACAGGGCGGCCGTGTCGACGGGGATCGCGTGGGGGCTGCCGCCTGCGCCTGGGCGCAGAACGAGCAACAGGGCTACCACCACGATGAGGACGAGGACGGCGAGGGCGGCGGCGCGGCGGCGCCTGATCAGGCGCCGCCGCGCCGCCGCCCTCCGCCGCCCGGCGGCGTCGCCCGGAGGGGCTTGCCGGCGCGGGGGGCGCGGCGCGTCAGCCATCGTCGCGCCGCGCCCCCCGCGCCCGCGGCGGTCGCTTCTTGAGCAGCACCAACCGCTTCAGGTCTTCCACCTCGTCGGCGTCCTCCAGAGGCACGAAGAGCCAGCGCCCCTCGGGGTAGGGGTGGGCTTCCTCGATGGCGCGTCTGAAGGCCGTGCCGAGCGGCAGGGCGAGGGCGTCGTCGACGAGCCTCGGCGCGAGGGTGATCTGCGCCGTGACGGCGCCCACTTGGGGGTAGAGCGCGAGGAGGCTCCTGCCTCCGACGCGGAACCAGAGCATCCAGCCGTAGCTCTTGCCGTAGAACTTGGCCTCGCCCGGACAGGCGTAGGTGTCGCGCATGAAGTCGCTCACCGCGCGCCAGAGCCCGGCCTTGTCGCCGACGACGCCCAGCATCTCGTCGAGCGACGGCGGTCGCGCTCTGTCCGCGAAAGCACTCAGTGCCATCCCGCCGGGATTCTACGGCACGCGGGGGAGGAAGGGGGAAGGCGTCTCGGTCGAGTGCGGAGCCGGGACTCTGATACGGTGAAGGCGACGGCGCCGCTCGCGGTGAGGGGCCTACGCTGCGGCAAGTAGTCGCGGGCCGGCGCGGGCGGTGTCGTGCGCTGTTTCAGGTCGTTGTACATGCCAACTACCTGAAACAGCCATAGCGGGCCACGACCCGTCGGAGGTGACGGTGGACTTCGACAAGCCGACCGAGCGCCGCGGCAGCGCCAGCTTCAAGTGGGACCTCTACCCCGAGGACGTGCTCCCCCTGTGGGTCGCCGACATGGACTTCGCCTCGCCGCCGCCGGTCATCGCCGCGCTCGCGGCGCGCGCCTCTCACGGCGTGTTCGGTTACTCCGTCGTGCCCGACTCGCTTGTCGATGCCGTCGTCGCTCATCTCGCGGCTCGTTACGGCTGGCGCATCGAGCCGCAGTGGCTCGTGTGGCTGCCGAGCGTGGTCCCCGGGCTCGAGCTCGTGTGCCGGGCCTTCGCCGCGGATGCGGAGGCGGTGATGACGGTGACGCCGGTCTACCCGCCGTTCCTCGAGGCGCCGCCTCATCAGGGACGGCGCCTCGTCACGGTGCCGGCACTCTTCGACGAGGCGCCGCCGCCGGTCGGGTCGTCAGAGGCGGCTTCTGTCAAACCGACGGGTGTTCCTCCGGCGACGTGCTGGCGGCTGCCGCTGGCGGACATGGCGGCGGCCTGCGCGCCGGACACGCGTGCGTTGCTCTTCTGCCACCCGCACAACCCGCTGGGACGGGTGTGGAGGAGGGACGAAGTCGAGGCGGTCGCCTCCTTCTGCCGCGAGCGCGGGCTCGTGCTCTGCTCCGACGAGATCCACTGCGACCTGCTGCTGGATCAGCTCGAGCACGTTCCGGCGGCGCTGCTCTCAGACGAGGTGGCCGAGATCACGGTCACGCTGATGTCGCCGAGTAAGACCTTCAACCTGCCGGGGCTCAACTTCGCCTTCGCGGTGATCCCCAACGAGGAGCTGCGGCGGCGATTCGCGGCAGCCGGCGAAGGGCTGCTGCCCTTCCCCGGCTGCTTCGCCGTCGCCGCCGCGGAGGCCGCCTACCGCGAGGGCGGCCCGTGGCTGGCCGAGCTGCTCGAGTACCTGCGCGGCAACGCCGAGCTCGTCGAGTGCTTCGTGCGCGACGAGCTCCCCAACGTGACGATCACGCACGTCGAGGCGACCTACCTGGCCTGGCTCGACGTGCGCGCCGTCGGCTTGCCCGACCCCGGCGCGGCCTGCGTCCGCGCCGGGGTCGCTCTCTCCGACGGCGCCGCCTTCGGCGCGCCGGGCTTCCTGCGTCTGAACTTCGCCTGTCCCCGGCCGACCCTGCGCGAGGCGCTCTCGCGGCTGTGCGGCGCCCTGAGCTGATCTCTCGCGCGCCGTCTTGGGTTGACGGCACTCGCCGGCGTCTTGGGCCAAAGGGCACGCGCGGCGTCCGCTCCCTTTGACGCCTGGGTGGACTTTCGCCAATACGGATTAGGTGACCTCTTCGTCGGGCAAGATGCGCCTGCACACGGGATGCTTCTCGAGGAGGACACGACATGATCCCGCTGCTCCTTCTGCTCATCGCGATCGCACTGGTGTTCGGTTTCGGCTTCGTGGCCAGGTGGCTCTTCATCATGGCCGCGATCCTGTTCGCGGTCTGGGTCATCGGGTTCTTCGTCGGCCGCAGACGGTGGTACCGCTGGTGACCCGATTCATGATGAGCATTGTCCCGGGCGGCTCCCGCGGGCCGGGACGGTCTTCCGCCACACCCGGTGACGACTTCGCGAACGTGACGTTGACCGGCCCCGTGGACCTGGCGGGGATGCGAGCCGTCGTCCGCCGGCTCTTGAGCGGTCACGGCGTCGACGAGGTCACGGTGGAGGAGATCGTCCTGGCGACACAGGAGGCGTCGAAGAACGCTCTGACGCTTCGCCAAGGGGCCGGATGCGTGTGCCTCCGTCACGCTGCATGTCGTCAGCGGCGAGGTGCTCGTGGAGGTGCTCGACTGTGGCGGGGGCTTCGACGTGACGTGCGAAGGCATCGACGTGGCGCAGCCTCTCGACGAGCACGGCCGCGGCATCTTCCTCATGCGGCGCTTCATGGACACCCTGGAGGTCGTGCCGAACGGGGTCGGCTGTCTCGTGCGGATGACGAAACGGCTGGGACGGATCGACCTCACGGGGACGGGCGGAGCCTGACGCGCCGCGCGACGGCGGGCCGGCGGCGTGAGGCGATGAGTCAGAGCAGGCGGACGGCCTCGTCGCGCGCGAAGCGCGCCCACTCGGCCGGCCGCCCGTCGTCTTCGGCTCACGAGGCCGCGACCCTCTTCGCCGAGCTCCGCGATGACCGTCGCGGCGATGCCCGCGTCCTTCAGGGCGGCCAGGAGAGCATCGGTTTCCTCCGGGGCGCAACAGACGAGCAGGCTGCCCGAGCCGATGAGGCCGCGGGGGTCGGCCCCCAGCAGGTCGCAGATCCGTCTCGTCTCGGGGTAGACGGGTATCGAGGCGGGGTGCACGGTGACGCGCCGTCCGCAGGCGATACCGAGCTCCTCGAGAGCCGTGGCGAGCCCGCCCTCGGTCACGTCGTGCAGGGCGTGGACGCCTTCGAAGCCGACGGCCACGCGCGCCTCGGGAAGCACGCTGATGCGATCGAGAAAGCCGAGACAGACGTCGAGCTCGGCGTCGGTCATGCCCAGGTCTCGCAGCTTATCGCCCAGCTCGGCGGCGAGGAGCGCCGTACCCTCGACGGCGAGCGCCTTGGTGAGCAGCACGCGGTCGCCGGCGGCAGCGCCGCGCTTGTCGCGCAGATCGGCGCGCGCCAGCGTGCCGACCATGGTCGCGCTCACGAGGGGGCTGGCGATCACTTCGGTGACCTCGGTGTGGCCGCCGACCACGGCGATGCCGAGGTCGGCGGCCGCCGCGGCGATGCTGCCGAGCAGCGCGAGTGCCTGCGAGGAGGTGCTTCCCGCCGGCAGAAGGACGGTGGTGAGCAGCCAGCGGGGCAGCGCTCCCGAGGTGGCGATGTCGTTGGCGTTGACCAGGACGCTGTAGCGGCCCAGGTTGGCGCTGGTGAGGGTGATCGGGTCGCCGTGCACGACGATGACCTCGTCGCGCGACACGTCGATGGCGGCGACGTCCTCGCCGACGCCGGCCCCCACGATGACGGCCGGGTCGGGCGGCGCATCGGGGCCCGTCCCCCCGGTCACGCGGCGCAGGTAGCTCGTCAGCAGGTCGTTGGGCAGCTTGCCCTGGGGCAGAGGAAGGCCGAGACGCACCACGTCGTCGACTTCGCCGAGCGAGCTCACGAGGAAGTCGGCGGCCGGCGGCGCTGCGTCGTCGTCCGGTCCCGGCGCCGCCGGCCGCGCCGGACCGCCGCTGTTCTCGAGGTAGACTGTCACCGCGCCGGCCGCCTCGCCCGCCTGCACGTCGAGGTGATAGTCGCCGACCATGAGCAGGCGGTCGGGCGCCACGCCCATGAGCTGCGCCGCGTGCAGTACGCCGTCGGGCGCCGGCTTGTGGGGCAGATCGTCGTCGCGCGTCACGATCACGTCGAAGTCGGCCGCGCGCAGCCCGACGCCGAGCTCCGCGAAGCGGGCGAAGACGGCGTCGACGGCCGCGCGGCCGCTGCGCGTGATGACACCGAGGCGCAGGCCGAGCCCGCGCAGGCGGCGCACGAGCTCCTCGGCGCCCGGGTTGGGCTCGGCCTGCGCCGCGCCCACAAGCTCGAACCGTTCGAGGGCGGCGAGCGCGGCCGCGCGCTCGCCGCCCTCCGGAAGCTCCAGGATGTACTCGAGCACGTAGATGTCGTCGGGGCACCCGACCTCGCGCCTGATGAGGGCGAAGTCGAGCGCCTCGGGACGCGTGAGCGTGCCGTCGAAGTCGAACAGCACTCCCTCGAGGCGGAAGGGTCGCGGAAGGATCTCCATTGTCACAGGATATCGAATCGCACACGGTGCGTGGCGACCGAGGGTGCCCGGGTGTGGCCGCTGGCCGATGCGAGGAGTAGAGTCCGTCGCGTGGCTGTTGAACGTTCAGTCAAGACCGCAAACGGCATGAGCGCCGTCGGGGATCTGCCGTGAAGCGTGAAGAACGCGCCACGCTGCGCCGGCGCGAGATGCTCGCCGCCTACAACCAGGTCCTCATCGAGGAAGGCCTGCGGGGCGCGTCGATCGCCAAGATCGCCAAGCGTCTCGGTGTGCCGCCCAGCCTGCTCATCCACTACTTCCACACCAAGGAGCAGATGACCATCGAGCTGGTCGACTACCTGCTCGAGGTCTACCACGAGACCTACGGCGACAAGCTCGCCGCCGTGCCCGATCCGCTGGAGCGTCTGCACGCCATCCTCGATGAGTTCTTCAGCCCCGAGTACCATCAGCTTCTCGACGATCGCTCCTTCTACGCGTGTTTTTACCTCAGCCTCACCCATCCCCGCGTGCGCGAGGCCTACGCGCGGCTGTACGAGCATTCCCTCGAGCTCGTCGAGACTGCGCTGCGCGAGACCATGGAGGCGGGGCGGATCCCACGGGACGACCCCCACGAGCTGGCCATGGTCGTGAAGGCTCTCGAGGAGGGCTACGCGTTCCTGATCGGCGGCGGCGCCGACGAGGGTGCCAAGGCCACACTGGGAGGGGTGCTCAAGGAGCGGGCGCTGCGGCAGCTGGGGCTGCCGCAGCGCCCGCGGCCAGAGACTCCGTAGCGGGGCGCGAGAAGGGCGGGGCGCGCCGTAAAGGCGCGCCCCGCCCTCGGGGGAGGAGGCCCGGAGGGGGACCGGGACTCCATGGGGGGCGTTCACACAAGCCAAAGCCGCCCCGCGATAGGAGCGGCCCCGCGCAACTTACCATAGGCTGTATGTTCGTTCAACGTTTGGCCGCACACTCCTTCACACCTTCTTCATCGACGGCGGCGACAACGAGCGCGAGAGGCTCGACGGCCCGAACGGCCGCGAAGAGACGTCGGGTCGGAGGCAGTGGACGGCGGCAGAGCGCCGACTGCGACGGTCATGACCTCTGTGGCGCCCGCAGGCGGGGCGCGACTTGGGACCCCGCCGGCCGCGGGCTCTCGCGTTGTCGCACGACCGCCTTGGGCGCCGTCGGCGGTTGGCTCGCGAGGCGCCGACGTGATAAGACCCCACTACGAGCGACATGGTGTCTCCTGCGGGCCGCTGCAGGCCTCGGTCTCCCCGGCACGCTCTCGCCGCCCCCGGGGCCGGCGGCCGGCAGGCGGCAAGTCAGGAGGTCTTGCGATGGCTCGTCCGCTCCCCGGCGACGTCGGTCGCGTCGCGGTCGTCGGCACCGGGCTCATCGGCGTGCGCTGGGCGGCGTTCTTCCTCTCGCGTGGGCTCGACGTCGTCGCCAGCGACCCGGCGCCGCGCGCTGAGGAGCGGCTGCGGCGCGGCGTCGAGGCCGTGTGGCCGCTGCTGGAGCGCGTCGGTTTCGTGACCGGGGCCTCGACGTCGCGCCTCTCCTTCTCCGCCGACCTCGTCCGGGCTCTGACCGGAGCCGAGTTCGTACAGGAGAACGTCCCCGACGACGACGAGCTCAAGACCGCCGTCGTCGCCGAGATCGACGGCCTGACCGACCCGGAGGTGGTCATCGCCTCGAGCACGTCGGGGATCCTCCCGAGCGTGATTCCAGGCGCACTGCCGATACCCCGAGCGCGTGCTCGTCGGTCACCCGTTCAACCCGACGCACCTCGTCCCGCTGGTCGAGGTCGTCGGCGGGGAGAAGACGAGCCCCGAGGCGGTCGACTGGGCGGTCGCCTTCTACAGCCTTCTCGGCAAGCACCCCCTGCGCGTGCGCAAGGAGGCGCCCGGGTTCGTGAGCAACCGCATGCAGGAGGCCGTCTGGCGCGAGATGTTCCACCTCGTCAACGACGGCATCGCGACCACCGGAGAGCTCGATCGGGCGATTACCGACGGTCCGGGTCTGCGCTGGGCGATCTACGGTCCGGCGTTCGTCTACTTCTTGCAGGGAGGACGCGGCGGCATGGCCCACGCACTGGCGCAGTTCGACCCGGCTCGCATCCCCGACTGGTCTCACAACTACTACCCTGAGGTCGGCGACGAGCTCGTGCGTCTGCTCGACGAGCAGACGCGCGAGCAAGCTCAGGGACGGTCGCTCGAGGAGTGGGAACGGCTGCGCGACGAGTTCCTCGTGCGCGTGCTCGAGGTCAAGCGGGAGGTGTTCGGCGAGTGAGTGAGCCGCTGGATCGCGACGCCTCTACGACTGCTGCGTCCTCGGCGGACGCGTCCCCGGCCGCCGTCGTCGCGCCGTCGGCGCGCGGCGGCCGCCGCGACCTGAGCTCTCTCTTCGACCCGGCGTCAATCGCCATCGTCGGGGCGTCGGCGGATGAGTCGAAGTGGGGCGGCGACCTCGCCGCGCGCCTGCTGCGCGCGGAGCATCGCCGCCCGGTCTACCTCGTCAACCGCAAGGGCGGCGAGATGCACGGGCAGGTCGCCTTCCCTTCGTTGAGCGACCTCCCCGAGGCGCCGGAGATGGTCATCCTCGCCATGCCGGCGGCGGCCCTCGAGACCACTCTCGACGATGCCCTGGCTCTGGGCGCCAAGGCCTTCGTTGCCATCTTCGCCGGCCTGGGCGAGACCGATGATGAGGGCCGCGAGCGCGAGCGCGCCGCCGTCGCGCGTCTACGCGCTGCCGGCGCCGCCATGATCGGACCCAACTGCATGGGGCTCGCCGACCACTCCACCGGCCTGCAGGCGGTGGCCTACCTCGACGTGCCCGAGGGCCACATCGGCTTCGTCTCGCAGAGCGGCGCCATGGGTGAGGAATTCGTCATGCGCTCGCGCGGGTACGGCTGCGGCTTCTCGCGCTACCTCACGCTGGGCAACCAGGCCGACGTCGGCATCGCCGAGATACTCTGGGGGATGGCCGAGCACGAGCAGACGCGCGTGGTGGCGGTGTACGCCGAAGAGCTGCGCGAGGGGCGCGATCTGGCGCGCGCGGCGGCGGCCGTCGTGGCCGCCGGCAAGCCCGTCGTGCTGCTCGCGCCCGGCCGCAGCGAGGCGAGCGCCCGGGCGGCCCTCTCGCACACCGGCTCGCTGGCCCCCGACTCCGCGGTCGTCGACGCCGTCTGCCGCGCCGCGGGCGCCGCGCGCGCGGCCACGCCGCGCGAGCTCTTCGAGCTCACGGTCGGCTTTCTGGCCGGCTATCGCCCGCGCGGGCGGCGCGTGGCCGTCGTGACCGACGCGGGCGGCGTCGGCGGTATCGCCGCCGACGCCGCCCACGACGCCGGACTCGAGGTGCCGGCCTTCTCCAGCGAGCTCGTCGCGCGCGTCCAGGAGGCGCTGCCCGGCAGCGCCGGGAGCAACCCGCTCGACTTCGCCATGGGCACGATCGACCCGGACGCCTATGAGCGCATCGTGCCGGTCGTCGCCGGCTGTGACGAGGTCGACGCCATCCTCGGCGTGGGACAGCTCGGGTATTGGGGCGGCCGCTTCCCGCAGTTCGAGACGCTGGTGGAGCGTGAGATCGCCTCGGCGCGCCGGGCGGCCGACGCCGCCCGGCGCGCCGAGACGCCGTTCATCGTCTGCACGGTCTACCCGGAGTCGCCGCCGGCGGTGGCCCTGCGCGAGGAGGGCGTACCGGTGTACCGCGAGCTCGCCTCGGGGGTGAGTGTCCTCGCCGCACTCGCACAAGCCGCGTCGGCCGAGCCGTCGGGCGTGCCCGAGCTGCCCGATCCGGCCGGGACGGACTGCTGCGTCTGGGACTGCGACTACTGGGCGGCGCGGCGCGTGCTGCAAGAGGCGGGCGTCCCGTTCCCCGAGGCGAGCCTCGTCGAGAGCCTCGAACGGGCCATCATGTCGGCGGGCGGTCTCGGCTACCCGCTCGTGCTCAAAGCGTTGGGGCGGCTGCACAAGTCGGACGAGGGCGGGGTGGTGCTCGACATCGCCGACGAGCGCGGGCTCTGGACTGCCTACACGCAGCTCTCGGCGCGGCTCGGCGAGCACCGCTTCTCCCTCGAGCGCATGGCGCCGCTGCGCGAGGGGGTGGAGGTCATCGTCGGCTGTCGGCGTGACGAGCGCTTCGGGCCGCTGGCGCTCGTCGGTCTCGGCGGCGTCTACGCAGAGCTCTTCAGGGACGTGCACACGGCGCTGGCCCCACTCGACGAGAAAACGGCGGAGCGGCTTCTGCTTTCGTTACGCGGCGCGCAGCTGTTCGCGGGCGGCCGCGGGCGGCCGCCCGTCGACCTGCGCGCCGCCGCGCGCGCGGCGGCGGCGGTCTCGCGTTTCGCCGCCGCGCACACAGAGATCGCCGAGGTCGAGGTCAACCCGCTGCTCGTCACGCCCGACGGGGCCCTCGGTCTCGACGCGCGCATCGTCCTCTATCCGGGCTAGTGGAATCGCGTGCCTGGCCGTTTGCCTCGCGTGGGGCGACGGCAAAGTGGCGCGACGCAACCGGGCGTGCGAGGCTCGACAGAGGGTGCACGGACGAGCGAACGCCTGTTCATGTTGTTGTACTAGAGTTGACACCATGTCCCGACGGTGCTAGACAACGCCTCGGGCGGGGCCGGTACCGGAGTGTCTTCGCTCGCCGGCCGAGGGACCAAGGACTGGGCCAAGGGGGGATTCGTGACGAGGCGTTCGACTGGAGACGGTGGGTCCGCCGCTTTCTCCTCGGGACGCCTTCGCTCGCTGCGTCTTCCGCGCCACACCTCGTCTTGAGTTTGGTCCTTGTCTCTGCGCGACCCTGGTCATGCCACCTGCCGAGGAGGTGAGCGAACAGCGAGATCTCGCTTCAACGAAGGCGATAAGGAGCTGGGGCAACCAACAAAGGGGAAATCGATGAGAAACCCGTACAGGCGTCATCTCGCGGCACTTGCGGTCGTCGTTCTGCTGCTTGCCGTCCTCGCGGCGGCGGGCTGCGGAGGGAGGTCCGAGACCACGAGCACAACCTCGCCGGCGGCGTCACCGTCAGTCCAGGTCACCAAGGTCGCCGTCATCACGCCTGAGAAGGCGAACGACTACGGCTGGAACCAAGTGGGGGTTGAATCCGTCAAGGCGGCAGCGGCGACCACGGGAGCCCAGGTCATCGTCCAGGACGGCGCGGGGTACGGCGACATCACGCCGATCATGAACCAGCTGGCCACCCAGGATCCTCAGCTCATCTTCGCGTGGGCGAGTGGCTACAACACGGTCGGCCCCAACATGGCCCAGCAGTTGAACATCCCGACGACGAGCTCCGACCCCGGCACCGAGTCCGCCAACGTGCCCAATCTGGTCCAGGCGATCGAGGAACATGCCGAGAAGGGCGGGTACCTCGCCGGTGTCCTTGCCGCCAGCATGAGCAAGACCAGCACGATCGCCATCGTGGCGTCCGCGGATGACCTGAACTGGGCCAAGATGTCCGGCGGTTACATCGCCGGCGCTCGTTCGGTCTCGCCGACCATCAAGGTCCTCTTCGTGCAGATCGGGCAGGCCGGCTACGCCGACGCGGCAGGCGGCAAGCGCGTCACGCAGAGCGCCATCTCCGGCGGCGCCGACGTGGTCTTCGGCATGGGGGACGGTTCGTCGTTCGGCATGATGCAGGCCGTTGAGACCGCGACGCCGCCGAGCGGCGCCGACAAGGTGTGGTTCATCGACGTCATCGGCAACAAGAGCTCCCTCGACAAGAAGCACATCTACCTGTCGTCGGTCCTGTGGGACTTCACGCAGATCGACACGGAGCTCATCCAAGCGGTCCAGAACGGGACGTTCGGTCAGAAGAGCGTGTACCTGGATCTCAACAACGGCTTGGGTCTGCTGCAGACCGACCTCATTCCTGCGGATGTCTGGAGCAAGGTCGAGACCGCTAAGCAGGCCATCATCGACGGCAGCATCCAGGTGCCGTTGACCACGAACATGAAGCAAGTCAAGAAGATGATCGCCTCTGGACAGTGATCATGGCCCCGTTCTCTCAAGAGGGTGACGGGGAGGGCGGGCGCGGTCTGACGACCGCGCCCGCCCTCCCCGTCGACGGGGCTGCCGCTCCCGGCGACGCCTCCGCGCAGACCATCGCCATCCAGTTCTGCGACATCACGAAAGAGTTCCCGGGGGTGCGCGCCAACGACTGCGTCAATCTCATCGTGCGGCAGGGCGAGGTGCATTGCCTGCTCGGCGAGAACGGCGCCGGCAAGTCGACGCTGATGAACGTGCTGGCCGGCATCTATCAACCCGACGAAGGCACCATCCGCGTGTGCAACGAGGAGGTGTGCATCAGCTGTCCGCGGGACGCGATCGACCTCGGCATCGGCATGGTGCACCAGCACAGCAGCCTGATCCCGACCTTCACGGTTCTCGAGAACCTCATGCTCGGCCAGGGTGAGGGTGTGCGGCTCAGCGTCAAGAAGGCCCAAGACGGGCTCGCGAGCCTCTCGGCGACACTCGGCGTGGATGTCGACCCCGACACCGAGGTGGGACAGCTGTCGCTCGGCCAGCAGCAGCAGGTGGAGATCCTGAAGGCGCTCTGGCAGGGCTCCAAGGTCCTCATCCTCGACGAGCCGACCTCGATGTTGACGCCCAAGGGCATCGAGGATCTCGAGCGGGTCCTTCTGAGGCTCAAGCGGGAGGGCCTGGCCATCATCTTCATCACCCACAAGCTGCACGAGGCCGCCGCCATCGGCGACCGCGTCTCCGTGCTGCGTCAAGGTCGGCTGGAGGACACGATCGACAGCGAAATGATGCGGAGGCTCTCCCGCGAGGAGCTGCAGCGCATGATCGTTGATCTGATGTTCCCCGGCGAGGCCGAGAGCCTGGCCAGCGTCGCCGAGCTGCGCGACCTCGCGGAGCTGGGCGGCACGGGCAGCAAGGCGGCTATCGGGGGGCCGTTGCTGGAGCTCGACGGCGTCACTGTCGCCGGCAAGCACGGAGAGATCGGCATCGAGGAGGGCATCACGCTTACGGTGCACGCGGGCGAGGTGGTCGGCATCGCTGGCGTAGACGGCAACGGCCAGCGACCGCTGGCCGAAGCCATCGCCGGCCAGCGTTCGCTCTCCGGCGGCGATATCAGTCTCGGCGGCACCTCGATACGCAGGCTGAGCGTAGGCGCACGCCAGCGCCTCGGCTTGCGCTATGTAACCGACGATCGCTTCAACGAGGGGATTGTCGGTGCGCTCCCTGTGTCCATCAACATGGTCATGAAGAGCATCGGCATGCCGCCGTTCTGGATACACGGCCGCACGCGTCCCGCGGAGATCGATGCCAACGCCGAGAAGCTGGTCGACGAGTACAACATCATGACGCCGTCGATCCACACCCACGCAGGTTCTCTCTCGGGCGGCAACGCTCAAAAGATGGTGCTGGCGCGCGAACTGTCCTTCGACCCCAGGGCGGTGGTGTTCAACAAGCCGACCTACGGGCTAGACGTCAAGACCACGACGGCTGTACGCGCGCGAATCCGCGAATTGGTAGACACGGGGAAGGCCGGCGCCCTGGTCATCTCCACCGACCTTGAAGAGCTCCTGGTGCTCTGCGACCGCGTCGCGGTGCTGTCACGCGGCCGCCTCATGGGGGTCGTGCAGAACAAGCCCGGCGCGGAGCAGGAGATCGGCGCACTGATGATCGGAGGAGGGCGCGGTGAGTGACACCACGAACGAAGCCATCCTTGCCTTCGGTGCGCCCGCGCGACCGTCCGCGCTGCGGCGTGGGAGGAAGGCGTTCTGGCGGGCGGCCGTCCCCGTCTTCTACGGCCTCATCGCCGGCGGCGTACTGCTGCTCGTCTTGGGCAAGAACCCGGTCACCTTCTACTGGACGACACTCGAGAACGGATTGCTCACGTCGGCCGGCCTCGAGCAGACACTCATCCGCCTGGCCCCCCTGCTGTTGATGTCGGCGGGGTTCATCGTGGCCTTCCAGGCGGGACTGTGGAACATCGGCGGCGACGGTCAGTTCCTGATGGCGGCCGCATTGGTCGGCGGCCTCGGCGCGTCGATGGTGGCAGCGCTGCCTTTCTGGCTCGCGCTCGTCCTTCTCTGCATCATCGCCTTCCTGGTCGGCGCGGCTTGGACTCTCGTGCCGTCGTTCCTGAAGGCCTACTACGGCATGAACGAGATCATCACCAGCCTGATGATGGCCTACCTCGGCATCAACTTCGCCAACTTTCTGATCAAAGGTCCGTTCTTGACCGACGTGGGTTTCGTCCCACAAACGAACGTCATTCCCTTCGCGTACCTTCTGCCGTATCTACCGGGCACACGGATCCACGTGGGCATCGTCGTCGCGCTTGTCGTGCTGGGCCTTGTGCACTACATGCAGACTCGCACCGGGTACGGGCTCCGCCTGCGCATCCTGGGCGCCAACCCAAGAGCGGCAGTCCATGCCGGCATCAACGTGAAGCGTGACATCATCACTGCGTTCGCCCTGAGCGGCGGCCTCATCGGCCTAGCCGCCGCTGTCGAAGTGCTAGGCGTGTGGGGCTACGTGCGTGCTGACTGGAATCCCGCGTTCGGCATGACGCTGTTCGCGATCGTGTTCCTCGCCGGGCTCAACGTCATGGTGGTCATCCCCTTCGTGTTCTTCTTCGCCGTGATCCAGATAGGAGGCCACGAGGCCGCCCGGCAGGCGGGGTTGCCCAACGACTTCCTGTTGCTGTTGGTCGGACTGATCCTGTTCTTCATGGTGCTGACGGAGTGGGCACGCACGCGGGGATGGTTCAGCAGAAGGGGCAAGGAGGTCGCGTCGGGCGTTGCCCTCGGGCCGGAAGAGGCGGTGAGCAATGGGTAGCATCCTCACCGCTGACTTCGTCGCCGCCGTCATCTCGGGTGCCATCCTCGCCGGCATGCCGCTCCTCTTCGCCGCGCTCGGCGAGACCATCTCGGAGCAGGCCGGCCTGCTCAACATCGGTCTCGAGGGCATGATGCTCTTCGGCGCCTACGCCGGCTTCAACGCCGCTTACTACGGCGGTTCGTCCTGGATCGGCTTCGTGGCGGCCATCGTCGGCGGCATGGCCGTCTCGGGGCTCATGGTCGTCTTCTGCGTGCGGATGGGGCGCGACCAGATCGTCGTCGGCATCGCCATCTTGCTCGCCATGGAGGGCCTCACCAGCCTGCTGCACCAGGTGCAGTTCGGCACGAGCTACCCGCGTCTAGGGAGTGTGCCGACCATCGCCATCCCCGGGCTCAGCAAGATCCCCGTGGTCGGGCCCAGCATCTTCACCCAGCCCCTGATCACCTACATCGGCGTCGCGCTCATCTTCGCGGTGGGCTGGATGCTCTACCGGACCAACCTCGGTCTCAACATCAGGGCCGCAGGCTGGAAGCCGGTGGCCCTCGACAACGCCGGCGTGGACGTGCTCAAGATTCGCACGATCGCCGTTCTGGCCACGGGCGCCCTAGCCGGCCTTGGCGGCGGGTACATGGCGATCGTCGTGGCCGGGGTCTTCGTCCCGTTCATCACCGGCGGGTACGGGTTCATCGCGATCGTCATCGCCATGCTGGCCCGCGGACGCCCCGTCTGGGTGCTCATCGGCGCGCTGCTCTTCGGCGTCGCGTTGTCGATCGCCACGGCGCTGCAGCTAGTGGGCATCAACGTCTCCACCGATCTCGTGCAAATGCTGCCGTTCCTCGCCGTCATAGCCGCCCTCGCGCTGTTCGCGCGTCACACCATGCTGCCGGCGGCGCTGGCGACACCGTTCGTCAGGGGTCAGAAGTGAGGTCGCGGCCATTAGGAGCGGCTCGACAGGAAGAGAGGTGGACGGCATGAGACGATCGATCGAGTTCATGCTCACGGCGGGTCCGGTGGAGTACTCGGACAAGGTCCGCAGCGCCTTGGGCTCGCAGCTTTTGTTCGACTATTCGGAGCCCTTCTTCGAGCTCTTCCGCGACACGCAGGAGAAGTTCAAGCGGTTCTTCAAGACGACCAACGACATCGTGATGATGCAGGGGGAGGCGCTGCTCGGCCTCGAGGCCATCTCGATCTGCGGTCTCGACGAGGGCGATGTCGTCATCAACGTCGAGAGCGGTCACTACGGCGAGGGCAACCGCTACTTCATCGAGAAGTACGGGGGCAAGGCAATCCCGGTCGAGACCGCCTGGAACACGGTAGTCGAGCCCGAGCAGCTCGAGCCCGTGCTCAAGGCGCACCCGGAGGCGAAGATCCTCTGGCTGGTGCACTGCGAGACGCCCTGCGGGACCCAGATCGACCTCGAGGCGCTGGCGCGGCTCGGCAAGCAGTATGACAAGCTCGTGTTCGTCGACTCGGTGAGCTGCGCCGGCAGCGTCCCGGTGGAGGTCGACGCGTGGGGGATCGACATCGTCTCGGTCGGTTCCCAGAAGGTGCTGGGGGCGCCGCCGGGACTCAGCGCCATGGCGATCTCAGAGGTGGCTTGGGACCGCTTCCGCTCCGTGAAGCGTCCCAACCGCTACTCGTACACCAGCATCCTCGACTGGAAGGAGATGTGGCTCGAGAAGGGGTTCTGGCCCTACACCGCATCTGTGGCCGATGTGGGCGCCCTGAACGCCGCTGTGAGTGAATACCTCGAGCTCGGGCACGAAGAGAACTTCCGCCGCTACGCGGAGGTGGGCCGCGCCACGCGGCGCGCGGTCGAAGCGATGGGCCTCGATGTGTGGGCCGACACCGAAGAGCATGCCTGCAACATCGTCACCGCCGTCGCCGTTTCCGACGGCATCGACGACGAGGAGCTGCGGCGGCGCATGGTGGACCGGTTCGGCGTGTTGATCTCGGGCAGCCTCTTCAACACGCCGATCTACGGCAAGTTAGTGCGTATTGGTCACATGGGCAGGACCTGCAGCCCCTCGTACGCGCTCACCGCTGTCACGGCCCTGGGGCACTGTCTGCGGGAGCTCGGCCACGACGTCGACATGAGCGCCGGGGTCGAAGCTTTTCTCGGAGCCCTCGATCCACTGGAGGTCGCCACGTGAGCTACATCGCCTTCCACAAGGAGAAGTGTGTCTACTGCGACCTCTGTGCGGGCGTCTGCTCGCTCAGCAAGCTGGAACGGGTCCAGCCACGCGGGGCCTGCATCACGATCGACCGCGAGCCAGGCGATGCCTTCGGAGAGCTGCGCTGTTCGGTCTGCGACATGACCCACGATCGCGCCTGCGTCGACGCTTGTCCCGAAGAGGCCCTTGTGTGGGATGCAAAGGCTGGGGTCGTGCGCTTCGTGGCAGAGCTCTGCACGATGTGCGAGAGCTGCCTTGACGCCTGCCCGAACGTCCATCTCGACGCCGTGTCTGAGCGCATCATGATCTGCGATCTCTGCAACGGCGATCCGTTGTGCGTGCAGTGGTGCCCAGAGGGCGCCCTGACCTGGGAGGGGCGGGCATGAAGTACGGGGGCTACATGGGCAAGTTCCTTACGGTCGACCTTACGAGCGGCGCCCACGGCGAGCTCCCGGTCGACGAAGAGCTGGCCGAGAAGTACCTCGGCGGCCGTGGCTTCATCGCCAAGCTTCTCTACAGCCGTCTGCCGCGTCACATCGACCCATTGGCTCCCGAGAACGAGATCATCTTCGCGACGGGGCCGGCCACGGGGACGATGATCCCGACGGCGAGCCGCATCGCAGTCGGGGTCAAGAGCCCGCTCACAGGGACGATCTCGGCGAGCTACATGGGTGGCCACTTCGGCCCGGAGCTCAAGTACGCTGGCTGGGACGGGATCATCGTCACCGGGGTCTCGGCCGAGCCGGTCTACCTGGTCGTCGATGGGTCCAAGGTCGAGCTGCGTGACGCCGCCCACCTGTGGGGAAAGGACACCGAAGAGACGCAGGCCATCCTGCGGCGCGATCTGGGGGACGACTTTCGCACCGGGGCCATCGGGCAGGCCGGCGAGAACCAGGTCCTCTATGCCAACTTCCTCCACCTGCAGCACGCCGCCGGCAGAGGTGGTCCGGGCGCCGTGTTTGGCGCCAAGCGTCTGAAGGCGGTCGCCGTGCGCGGCCGCGGCGGGGTCTCGGTGGCCTCGCCGGCCGCCGAGTACATACCGGCCTGCAAAGAGCTCCACGACATCATCATGGAGAACCCGGTCAGGCCGGCGTTCCGCTGGGCGGGTACGACCGGCATGCTGCCCTTTGTCAATGAGGCCGTCGGTCTGCCTTACAGGAACCACCAGGACGACAAAGCTCCCGACGTGAGCGCGATCCACAACGAGGAGATCGCGAAGTTCGTGCAGCGCTACGAGTCCTGCAGCGGCTGCAACGTGATCTGCGGATCCGTGGTCGAGTTCGAACGTCAGGGTCGTGCCTACCGCACGGAGCGCATCGAGCACGAATCCGTGTGGGCCCTCGGCCCCAACTGCGGCGTTGTCGATCTGCCGGCGATTATGGAGGCCGCCCTCGTCTGCGACCGCCTCGGCATCGACACGATGACTGCCGGAGGCGCGATCTCCTGGGCCATGGAGATGACTCAGCGCGGCGAGCTTACGAAGGAAGACACAGGCGGTCTCGAGTTCAGCTTTGGCAACGCCGACGTGCTCCGTGAGGCGATCCTCAAGATTGGCGCGCGTGACGGCTTCGGCGATCTTCTGGCGCTGGGGTCACGCGGAGCAGCGCGGGCGTTCGGCAGGGGCGAGGAGTACGCCATGCAGGTGAAGGGCCTCGAGCTGTCGGCATACGCGCCACGCGCATTCACGGGGATGGGCCTCAGCTTTGCTACGACAGGACGCGGCGCGGATCACAACAAGGCCTTCACGGTCGCGGCCGAGTTTCTGGGCGTCTTGGGTGACTACGACCGCTATTCGCTCGAGGGCAAGCCTGCACTGGTCAAGAGCATGCAGGACAGCACGGCGATCATCGATTCTCTGATCATGTGCATGTTCACGGTCGATCTCGGCATCAGCGTCGAGCTGTACGCCCGTTGCGCGAGTCTGCCGACGGGCATGAACATCACCGCCGAGGACGTGTACACGATCGGCGAACGGATCAACGCGGTGGAGCGCTTGTTCAACATCGAAGAGGGGTTCTCCAGGGCGGACGACGTGTTGCCGTCACGTTTCGCCGACGAAGCTGCTCCTTCCGACCCTGGTGCCCACACCCTCGATGTCACCGCAGTCATGGACGAGTACTACGAGGAACGCGGCTGGGATCGCGATGGCGTACCGACTCCCGCCCTTCTCTCGAAGCTTGGCATCCAGTCTCACTGAGAGGAGTGTGCGATGCGCGCGGTTCGTCTGGTAGGAGCGAAGCAGCTTGTTGTGGACGACATTGACGACCCCGTCATCGTCGACCCCCACAACGCCATCATTGATGTCACGGCGACCGCGATCTGCGGTGCGGACCTGCTGCCCTACTGGGGGTACGTGCCTGGCTTTGAGTGGGGCACGACCATGGGACACGAGTTCGTCGGCATCGTGCGGGAGGTCGGACCCGCGGTCGCTCAGATCAAGGTCGGGGATCGCGTCGTCTGTTCCTCGATGACCTCGTGCGGCACGTGCTGGTACTGCCGTCGACAAGCCCAGCCCCAATGCGAGCACAGAGCTCTCTTCGGCTTCTCGGGGGCGTATCCGCGACTGGACGGCGGACAGGCCGAGCGCGTCCTCATCCCCAACGCCGATCGCGACCTGTGGCGACTGCCGGACGACGTGTCGGATGATGCCGCCGTCTTCGTCGCGGACATTCTCTCGACGGCCTACCGGGGCGTCCAGCGGGCGGATCTTCAGCGTCGGCGACACGGTGGCGGTCGTCGGCTGCGGTCCTGTCGGGCTGATGGCGATCCTCGTCGCGCGCCTCACCGCCGGCAAGGTGCTCGCCGTCGACACGGTCGCCACACGTCTCGAGGTGGCTGCCGATCTGGGTGCCGTTCCGGTGGAAGCCAGCGAGGACGCGGTGGAGGCTGTCATGGCGGAGAGCGGTGGTCGCGGCGCTGATGCGGTGATCGAGTGCGCAGGCGGAGCGCCCGCACTGACCTCCGCCTTGAAGATGGCCCGTCCGAGAGGCACCGTGAGCGTTATCGGTGCCCATTTCGAGCCCGACTTCTGCCTCGACGTCGGGGCGATGTTCGCCAACGAGACCACCCTTCGAGTGTCGGTGGGAGCCCCGACGGACGACCGCGAGAATGTCCTCGGCCTCATAAGCAGCGGCAGGATCGACCCGACCGTTGCGATCTCACACCGCATGCCCCTGGACGACGCGGCCGAGGCATACCAGCTCTTCGAGGCGCGACTCGCCACCAAGGTCGTTCTGCTCACAGCGGCCGGCGAAGCCGCCAGGAGTTCACTGACGGCTTCGGCGGCGAGAGCCGAGTGACAAGACACGACTCAGCAGCAGTGCAGATCACAGCCATCCTCTTCGGCACATACGCGGATCTCTTGCCGTCCTCGCGGCAGGGACGGACGATCGTCGACGTGCCTGCAGGCAGCACAGTGGAGGACGTTCTTGACGCGCTCACCGTTCCCGCCGGCGCGCGGAGTTTCCTGACGCTGAACGGCGAGCGTGTCACTCCAGAGGACCCAGTACACGATGGCGCGGAGCTGCGGGTGATCGTGCCTCTAGGGGGTGGGTGAAGCGAACGTGATGGGACCGCCCTCCACGACCAGAGCAGCCCCGAGACCGAGGAGCACATCGCGCCGTCGGACCGGCAAGGGCGCGGCCGAGGGCGGCGCGGCGTTTTCCGCCGCGCCGCCCTCGGCCGCGGATACGGCCCCCGACGCCACAGCCGCGCGGCGCGCCAAGCGTTCTGGCCTGCCCCTCTACTACCAGGTGATGCGCGACCTCAAGGAGCAGATCGTCTCCGGCAAGCTCGGTCCCGGCGACCGTCTGCCCTCGGAGGCGCGTCTGACGAGCCGCTATCGCGTGAGCCGGGTCGTGATCCGGCAGGCGCTGCAGATCCTCGAGGATCAGGGTCTGATCGAGCGCGAGCGGGGCCGCGGGACGTTCGTCTCGCGGAGGGTCGTCGACGACGCCACCCCGCGCATCACGGGGAGCCTCGAGGACCTCATCCACATGAGCCCCGAGACGACTCTCCGGGTGGCGGAGTTCCGGCTTGTCAAGGCCACACCCGACCTTGCCGAGGTCTTCGGCACGGAGGTCGATTCCGAGCTCTTCTTCGTCAAGCGCGTGCGCCTCGTCGACGAGATGCCTTTTGCCGTCCTCACGAACTACATCCCGTTCGAGATCGGCGCCTGCATCTCGCTGAGCGATCTCACGCGGCAGCCGCTCATCACCCTGATCGAGCAGCAGGCCGGCGTCGACATCGAGTGGGCCTCGCAGGTCTACGAGGCGGTGGCGGCCGACGGGGAGATGGCCGAGCTGCTCGAGCTGGACCTGCTCACGCCACTGCTCAAGCTGACGCTCACGGTCTACGCGGCCGACGGCAGCGTGGTCGACCTCGCACACGTCTTCTACCGGTCGGACCGGTATCACCATCACGGCTACCTGGCGAGAAACCGCAAGGGCGAGGCGCGGTTCTGGAACGCCTGGGAGAGTCCCAGCTCCGCGCCGCCGGAGAGTGAGGCGGCGACGCGGGTGCGCTAGAGCGGTGACGCCGGTGCACGTCAACGACGGCAGGAACAGGGACGGGATCCGCGGGGATGCCGCGACCGTCCCGCGGAGGAGGGTCTAATGACGCAGGTGAGCAGGATGTTCTACACGCCGACCCGGATCGTGCACGGTCTCGGGTGCGTCGCTGGCCTCGGCGGGCAGGTGCGGGCGGTCGGCGGGACCCGGGCGTTCGTCTGCACGGATGCCGGGCTGACCGCGGCCGGCGTCACGACGACAGTGACGTCGCACCTCGAGAAGGCTGGCGTGCCGTTCGTCGTCTTCGACGACGTCCAGGAGGATCCCGGTGTCCAGACCGTGGCGGCCGGTGTCGAGCGCTTTCGCGACGGCGGCTGCGACGTCGTCGTCGCGCTCGGAGGCGGCAGCCCCATGTGCGCCGGCAAGGGCATCGCGCTGGTGGCCGCCAACGGCGGCGTGCTCACCGACTATGAAGGCTTCAACAAGGCCGCCGATCCCCCCTACCCGGTCATCGCCCTGCCGACCACGGCCGGCTCGGGGACCGAGGTCTCGAAGGTCACGATCCTCACCGACGAGGCGCGTGACTTCAAGATGTCGATCCTCGACGAGCGCACCTTCCCGAGGGTGGCCATCCTCGACGCGACACTCATGGAGACGCTGCCAGCGTGGCCGGCCCTCGTCGCGGGGATGGACGCCCTCGCCCACGCCCTCGACGCCGTCTGGTCGGTGGGGGCGACCCACTTCTCGGACGACCTTGCCGTGACCTCGGCGGCGACGATCTTCGCGTCGCTGGCGCCGGCGGCGCTCACGGGCGACCTCGCGGCCAAGCAGCGCATGCTCGAAGCGAGCTCGGCGGCCAACATGGCCACGGGGACCTCGCTGCCGGGTCTCGCTCACGTTCTTTCGCAGCCGCTCGGCCGCTATCACATCGCTCACGGGCTGGGCACGGGCATCATGTTGCCCTACACGATGGAGTTCAACCTGCCCGTGGCGGCCGAGAAGATGGCGCCGATCGCGCGCCTGCTCGGCTGTGTGGGCAGCGACAGGGAGTGCGCCGAGGAGCTCCTCGATCGGCTGTGGGAGCTGATGGAGGAGGTGGGCTTCCCGGCCACTCTCGACCCGGAGATCGTGCGCGAGGACGACCTGCCGCTGCTCGTAGAGCAGTGCACACAGGTCGTCAACTACAGGCTCAACGTGAGAAGGGCCTCGCCGGCGGACCTGACCAAGCTGTATCGCCGTGCGCTTGGAGAGGAGTGACGGATGACCAGCGAGCAGAATGTCGGGGGCTTCTGGGGCAAGGTCCTCTTCGTCGATGTCGGCTCGGGTGAGACGCGGGAGGAACCTCTCGACACCCGAGGGGCCGTCGACTTCGTCGGCGGCCGCGGCCTGGGCGCCTACTACCTGTTCAAGCTGCTCGCGCCGGGCACCGATCCCCTGGCGCCCGAGAACCCCCTGATCTTCGCCCAAGGCCCGCTCTCGGGTACGGCCGCGCCCGGCTCCGCGCGCGCGGCCGTCGTGACGAAGTCGCCGCTCACCGGGCTCTATCTGTTCTGCATCACGGGGGGCAAGCTGGGCCCGGCGATGCGCCGCTGCGGCTACGACGTGATCGTCCTCACGGGACGCGCGGAGGAGCCGGTCTACGTCGAGGTGGCCGGCGGCGCGGCGAAGATCCGCAGAGCCGCCCACCTCTGGGGCCTCGACACGCAGGCCACCCAGGAGTACATCCGCGACGAGCTGCCGACCGGCAAGCTGGCGATCACCTGCATCGGCCCTGGCGGTGAGCGGCAGGTGCCCTACGCGTGCCTCATCAACGAGCGCCGCGCGCTCGGGCGCGGCGGCGCCGGCGCCGTCATGGGGGCCAAGAACGTCAAGGCGCTGGTCGTGCGCGAGGGGCCCGAGTCGGCGCCGGTCGCCGACCCCGACGCCTTCAAGCGAGCCGTGCGCAAAGTCGGGACTGAGCTGCGCGACAACCCGTTCACCTCGGGTCCGCTCAAGCTGCATGGGTCGGTGAGCACGGTGGCCGTGACGCTCAACACGGGCATCCTGCCGGCCGAGAACTGGCGTCGCTCGGCGACGCCGGCCGAGGCCGGCGGGCTCCTGGGCGAGACGCTGCGCTCCGACTACCTCGTGAAGGACGCGCCCTGCGGCGACCCGTGCCCGGCGCGCTGCACCAAGGTCACCCTGGTGCGCGACGGCCCGCACGCCGGCGCCACCAGCGAAGGTCCGGAGTACGAGACGATCTACGCCCTGGGCACCTCCTGCGGCATCTACGACCTTGGCGCCGTCATCGCCGCCGACCAGCTCTGCGACCTGCTCGGCCTCGACACCATCTCGGTCGGGGTCACGATCTCGTTCGCCATGGAGTGCTACGAGCGGGGTTTGCTCGATGCGACCGACACGGGAGGCGTCGACCTGCACTTCGGCAACGCCGAGGCGATGCTGCAGCTCATCCGCGACGCGGCCTATCGGCGCGGCTTCGGGGCGCGCATAGCACGGGGCTCGCGCGCCTTGGCCGAGGAGATCGGTCAGGGGTCGGAGGCGTTCGCAATGCACTGCAAGGGGATGGAGGTCGGTGGTTACGACCCGCGCGGCGCCAAGGGGATGGCTCTTGTCTACGGCTGCGGCCCTCGCGGCGGTTGCCACCACGCCGGCGGTTACACCGTGACGGCCGAGTTGACCAACCCCGCGCTCGACCGCTTCGCCGACTCGGGCAAGGCGCCGATCACACTGGCTACGCGCAACCGCAGGGCCGGCGCCGCCGACTCGGCCGGCACGTGCGCCTTCCTCTCTATCGGCATGCAGGACGACACCCTGGCCGAGCTGGTCGCGGCGGCGACGGGCAGGCCCGTCGCCGCCGCCGACCTGTACCTCGCCGGTGAGCGGATCAACACGCTGGAACGCGTGCTCAACGTGCGCGAGGGGCTGCGCCCCGAGGGCGACGCCATCCCGCGGCGGCTGATCGACGAGGCCGTGCCCGAGGGCATGCTGGCGGGACAGACGGTGGACTGGGAGCTGATGCGCTCGGAGTTCTACACGGCGAGCGGCCTCGACCCGGCCACCTCGCTGCCGACCCCGGAGACCCTGGCCCGCCTCGGCCTCGAGTGGGTGCGCGACGATCCGACGGTCGCGGCCCTGATGCCGGAGGCGAGGTCATGACCGACTACGGCGACTTTCGCGAGTACATCACGGCCCTCGACGACGGCGGCCTCTTGCGCCGTGTGAAGTCCTCCATCTGCAAGGACACCGAGCTCATGCCACTGGTGCGCCTGCAGTTCCGCGGCCTGCCGGCCGAGGAGCGCACAGCGTTCCTCTTCGAGCAGGTGACCGACGCGACCGGCCGGCAGTACCCCGGGCCGGTCGCGGTGGGCGTCATGGGCGCCAACCGCGAGGTCTACGCCAAGGCCCTCGGCTGCGCGCCCGACGGCATAGTGCGAACGCTGGGCCGAGGTGCACGGCGGCGGCTACATCGAGCCTGTGCTCGTCGACGACGGTCCCGTGCTCGAGGAGGTCCACGTCGGAGACGATCTCCTCGAGCACGACGGCATCCTGGAGTTCCCCCACCCGATCTCGACACCCGGCTTCGACCCGGCGCCGTACTTCACCTCGCCCTTCTGGGTCACCAAGGACCCCGAGACCGGCGTGCGCAACGTGGGCACCTACCGGGTCATGGTCAAGGAGGCGGACAGCGGCCGGGATGATGGCCCACCAGTCGCAGCACATCGGCATCCACCTGCAGAGCGCGCGCCAGCGGGGCGAGATGCTCGAGGCGGCCATCATCCTCGGCTGCGCGCCGGCGGTCGGACTGTGCAGCGTGGCCAAGATCCCCTACGGCGTCGACGAGTTCGCCGTGGCGGGGGCCATCGCCGGTCGACCCGATCGAGCTCGTGAAGTGCCGGACGGTCGATCTCGAGGTCCCGGCCAGCGCCGAGATCGTGGTCGAAGGATACGTCGACCCGACGTTTCGCGAGGCCGAGGCGCCATTCGGGGAGTACACCGGCTACATGGGGACGCAGGGTGGCCAACCCCGTCTTCATACGTCACCGGGATCACCCACCGCCGAAAGCCGGTCTACCAGGCCTTCCTCAGTCAGTTCCCGCCCTCGGAGAGCAGCCTCATCCGTAAGCTCGCCTACGACGCGGTCTACCTCAAGCACCTGCGTTCGGCCAATATCCCCGGCGTGCTCGACGTGCAGCTGCACGAGGCCACGGGCAGCTACGGGCTCATGGTCATCCAGCTCAAGAAGGCGCACCCGTCGCAGCCGTGGCAGGCGCTGCACTCGGCGGCAGCGCTCGATCCGACCATCGGGAAGATGATCGTGGCCGTCGACGACGACATCGACCCCAACGATGCCGATGCGGTCAACTGGGCGATGGCCTATCCGCATGCGGCCTCATCTGGACGTGCACATCGTGACGGGCAAGGCCTCGATCCTCGACCCCTCGTCGGCGCCGCCCGAGGCGCACGTCGACGAGCAGCGCTTCCCGCCGCCGGTGGGCACGTCGTGCATCCTCATCGACGCCACCCGCAAGTGGGACTACCCGCCCACCTCGCTGCCGCGCAAGGAGTTCATGGACAAGGCGTTGAGGCGGTGGGAGGAGGAGGGGCTGCCGCCGTTGTCGCTCAAGAAGCCGTGGTTCGGCTACGAGCTGGGCTACTGGACCGACGAGGCGCGCGAGGAGGCCAAGGCGGCGGTCGAAGGCGGCTATCTCGAGCACCGGCGCTCGCCTGCGAACCACACGCGAGCCGGTGCCTTCGTCGGGGTTCGCGGACACTGAGAGCACAGAGCACTGAGACGAGAAGGGGAGAGTTAGATGGCTGATCTGTCGGTCGATTTCGCGGGGCTCAAGCTCAAGAACCCGTTCATCATCGCCTCATCCGAACTGACGAACAAACTGGACAAGATCAAGATCGCCGAGGAGAACGGGGCTTCGGCCGTCAGCACCAAGCTCACCTTCCTCAAGGTGCCGCTGTACGCGCGGCCCTACCACATCATCGAGAAGGGCGGCGCCTTCTATTCGCCCTCCGGCGAGCGCATGCAGGTGGAGGACACCCAGGAGCTCATCCAGCAGTGCAAGGAGCAGACCGACCTCAAGATGATCGCCAACATGATGGGGCCGGGCGAGGATCTCGAGGGCTGGGCGAAGCTGGGGCGCATGCTCGAGGATGCGGGAGCCGACATGCTCGAACTCAACATGTCGTGCCCGAACCTGGGCCTCATGGCCAAGCAGATGGGCGTCGACGAGGAGCCGGAGCTGGGCGCCACGCTGGGTAAGGACCCGCTGCTCGCCGGCCAGGTCACGAAGGCGGTCGTCGACGCCGTCAACATCCCGGTGATGCCCAAGATGACCCCCGAGGCCAACACCATGATGGTGTCGCAGTCGGTCGAGAGGAACGGGGCGGCGGCCGTGTCGGCCATCAACTGTCCGCAGTCGCTGCCGCCACTCGACATCAACAACGGCGGCCGGCCGTTTTACCCATCCACGGGCAACCAGTCCTACGCAGGGCTGTGCGGCCCCTGGATCCGGCCGCTCGCCTATCGGCACGTGGCTCAGATGAGCACCGTCTGCCCCGACCTGCCCATCGCCGGTGGCGGAGGGCTCATGAACTGGCGCCATTCGATCGAGATGCTCATGTACGGCGCCACCGTGCTCACCTACTGCTCGCTGCTCTACCTCAAGGGCTACAAGGAGTTCACAAAGATCGAGCCGGGCGTGCACAGGTTCATGGACCAGCACGGCTACGAGACGCTGGCCGACGTGCGCGGCCTGGCCCTCAAGTACATCGTCACGCCGGGCGAGGTCGACTACATCCCGATGCTGCCCGAGATCGATCTGCAGAAGTGCAACGGCTGTGGTCTCTGCGCGGCCCCCGGACACTGCGAGTGCATCGAGATCGTCGATGGCAAAGCCGTCCTGGTGAACTCCACGGACTGCTACTCGTGCGCCGTCTGCTACTTCCTGTGCGCGCGTGACGCCATCCGCATGAAGGAGGCGCCGATCGAGAAGACGCGGGCCGGCGTCGCGGCTCGGGACTGATGATCGGCTGGGGAGAGGGGCGGCGTCGATGAAGGCTTTCGACTACGTTCGCCCGTCATCTGTCGAAGAGGCCTGCTCGGCCCTGACGGCCCCCGACGGTCAGGTGAAGGTCCTGGCCGGCGGCACCGACGTCCTCGTCCAGATGAGGCTCGGGACCCTGCAGCCGCAGACGCTGGTCAGCCTGAGGGACGTCCCCGACCTTGCCATCGTGCGCCTCGAGGACGACGGCGCGCTGACTATCGGCGCCGCCACCACACTCGGGGCGGTCGAGAACGCGCCTGCGGTGCGGGGCAGCTTCCCGGCGATCGGCGAGGCGGCCGCGTGCATCGGCTCGGTGCAAGTGCGCAGCCGGGCGACGGTGGGCGGCAACCTCTGCAACGCCGCCCCATCGGCCGACATGGCGCCCATCCTTCTCGTCTACGAGGCCGAAGCGATCATCACCGATGGGAGGGCGGAGCGCAGCGTGCCCTTGGAGAAGTTCTTCGCCGGGCCGGGGGAGACGGTGCTCGGACCGGGGGAGCTGCTCAAGGCCCTGCGTGTGCCCCCCCTCCCTCGCGAGCAGCCACGCCAAGTACTACAAGACCTTCCGCTCCGCCATGGACTGCTGCACCGTAGGCGTCGCCATCGCCGCGGTCTTCACGCCGGGCACGACGAGCCTCAGCGACGTCCGCCTGGCACTCGGGGCCGTGGCGCCCACGCCCGTCCGTGCAAGGCAGGCGGAGAGGATGGCGCTCGATCAGCCGCTCGACGAGGGGCTGATCGAGCGCGTGAGCGCCCAGGCCGCCGCGGAGGCCTGGCCGATCAGCGACGTGCGCGCCTCGGCCGAGTACCGTACGACGCTCGTGGAGGTGCTCACGAGGAGAGCCCTGAAGGCGCGCTCTCTCCTGGGCGGAGCAAGGAGGGCGAGGGTGAAGCGGGAGCTGCGCATCACGGTGAACGGCGACGAGCATCACCTGCTCGTCGACACGCGGCGCACGCTGCTCGAGGTCATCCGCGACGAGATCGGCCTGACCGGCACCAAGAACGGCTGCGGCGCCGGCGAGTGCGGCGCCTGCACGGTGCTGGTCGACGGTCTGCCGGTCAACTCCTGCCTGATGCTGGCCGACGAGGCCGACGGCCGGAGGTGACCACCATCGAGGGCCTCGCGGCCGGCGGCGAGCTCGCACCCCATCCAGCGAGGCGTTCGTCGAGCACGGCGCCATCCAGTGCGGCTTCTGCACGCCCGGCATGGTCCTGTCCGCCAAGGCCCTGCTCGACCGCAACCCCGACCCGACGCGGGAGGAGATCCTGCAGGGGCTCTGGGGCAACCTCTGCCGCTGCACCGGCTACGTGAAGATCGTCGACGCCGTCGAAGCGGCGCGCGACATGCTCGCGGAGGTGGGGTCGCGATGACGACGACGATAGAGGAGAAGCAGAGGCAGACCAGCGTCATCGGGCAACGGCTGCCGCGCATCGACGCCATCCCGAAGGTCTCCGGCGAGGCGCAGTACACCGTCGACCTCAACATGCCGCGGCATGCTCGTCGGCAAGATCCTGCGCAGCCCGCACCCGCACGCCCTGATCAGGTCGATCGACACCTCGCTGGCGAGGCAGGTCAAGGGCGTGCGGGCGGTCATCACCGCCGACGACGTGCCCGACAACCTCTTCAGCTTCTTCCAGTGGCTGGCCGACAAGCACATCCTCTGCATGGACAAGGTGCGCTACGTCGGCGACGAGGTGGCCGCGGTGGCCGCCGTCGACGAGGACACGGCCGAGGAGGCGATCTCGCCTGATCAAGGTCGAGTACGAGGCGCTGCCGGCGGTCTTCGAGCTCGAAGAGGCGCATGCGACCCGGCGCGCCGCTGGTGCACGACGACAAGGAGAGCAACACGACCTGGAGCGTCGACCGTCTCTTCGGCGACCCCGACACGGCGCTGCGCCGAGTGCGACTACGTCGTCGAGGGCACCTACGTCACCCATCAGGTGGCGCACACCTGCCTCGAGGTCGTCCAACTGCATCGCCAGGTGGGACAACAAGGACCGCCTCACCATCTGGACCAACGCCCAGGCACCGCACACGCAGCGACAGGAGGTGGCGCGCGTCCTGGGCATCCCGCTGCGCAACGTGCGCGTCATCAACTCGCACATGGGCGGCGGCTTCGGGTCGAAGCTGGTGATGGACATGAAGCTGCCCATCGCCGCCGTGCTGTCGAGGATCACCGGCCGCCCGGTGCGCATCGTCAACACCCGCAGCGAGGAGTTCATCGACGGCGCAAGACGCGCTACCCGTACACGATGCACCTGAAGACCGGGGCCACGAAGGACGGCCGCATCCTCGTGCGCGACCTGGAGCTGATCGGCGACGCCGGCGCCTACCACGACAAGGGGCCGGCCACCGTCAACTTCTCGAGCATGATGTTCGGCACCCTCTACAACGTGCCCAACATGCGCTTCCACGGCCAGCTCGTCTACACCAACAAGGAGATGGGCACGGCGTTCCGCGGCTTCGGCAACCCGCAGGTGACGTTCGCCACCGAGTCGCAGATCGACGAGCTCGCCGAGAAGATGGGCATGGACCCGCTCGAGCTGCGCCTCAAGAACGCCAATCAGCCCATGCAGACCACGTTCACCGGCGCCGAGATCTCGGGCTGCGCCATGACGGAGTGCATGCTCGCCGCGGCCGAGGGCATCGGCTGGGAGGAGAAGAGGAAGCCGGCCGGGAAGAAGCCGCTCCGCGGCGTGGGCCTGGCCAACATGGTCCACACCGGAGGCGGCGGGCGCTTCTACGGCTACAACTCGGCTGAGGCCTTCATCAAGCTCTCGGACGAGGGCACGGTGACGCTCATCACCTCCGCCCTCGACATGGGCCAGGGCGCCCACACCGCGATGGCGCAGATCGCCGCCGAGGAGCTCGGCGTGCCGCTGAGCGACATCAACGTCCTCTCCCACGACACCGACCTTACGCCCGTACGACCTGGGCTCCTGGGGGAGTCGGGCCAGCTTCATGAACGGGAACGCCGTCCTCGCGGCCGCCAGGGACGCGAAGCGCAACCTGGTCGAGGCCGCGGCCGAGATGCTCGAGGCCGATCCCCGAGGACATCCTCATCCAGGACGGCAAGATCTGGGTGAAGGGCTCGGCCGAGAAGCACGATCTCTCCGAGATCGTCGAGCCACGCCGTCAACGAGCACGGCGTCACCATCTCGGGCACCGGTCGCTTCGTCGACAGGCTGCCCGAGGGCTACACGATCCCGACCGCGTTCGCCAAGAACATCCCCTACTTCTCGTTCGGCACGCAGGCGGCCGAGGTCGAGATCGACCCCGAGACGGGCCAGGTCCGGGTGCTCAAGGTGGTGGCGGCGCACGAGACGGGCACGACCATCAACCAGACCATGGCCGAGGGGCAGATCGAGGGCGCCGTCGCACAGGGGATCGGCTTCGCCCTCATGGAGGAGCTCGTGCACGAGAACGGCAGGGTCGTGAACGACCGCTTCCTCGACTACAAGATCCCCAACATCGGCGACATGCCCGAGATCAAGGCGATCTGCGTCGAGAGCGTTGGCACGAACGGGCCGTTCGGCGCCAAGGGCATCGGCGAGCCGGGTCTGGTGCCCACGGCTCCCGCCATCGCCAACGCCGTCTTCGACGCCATCGGCGTGCGCTTCCACGAGCTGCCCATCACCCGGGAGAGAGTCCTCGAGGCCCTGAAGGAACGGCGAGCGGCGACGTAGACGCACGAGGGGACATGGCCGGAGTGGCGCTGCGGGCCGTCGCCTGCGACACACTCGCCGACGCCCTCGGTCTGGGGAGTCGGGAGATGGTGGCGCTGGTCGGTGGCGGAGGCAAGACCAGCGCCGTCCGCCTGCTCGCCGGCGAGCTGAGCGTCGAGGGGCAGGCGCGTGCTGGTGGCCACGACGACGGCCATGTTCCTGCGCGAGATGACCGCCGTCGGCCCGGTGGTGATGGGCGCCGACGGCGACGGCGCTGACAGACGGATTGAGGAAGGCTCTTGGCGAAGGGACGGACGGCTTCGGTGGCGCGTTGCCGCGGTCGAGGGCGGCAAGGTGGCCGGTCTGTCTCCGGCCGCGTCGACGAGCTGTGGGCCGAGGGTCTGGTCGATCACCTGATCGTCGAGGCCGACGGAAGCCGGGGCAGGTCGCTGAAGGCCTTCGGACCTCACGAGCCGCAGGTGCCGGTCACGGCCACCACGATCGTGCAGGTGGCCGGACTGGACGCCCTCGGGGCGCCGCTCACCGACGAGCACGTGCACCGGTCGGAGACGCTCGCGGCGCTGCTCGCGATACCGCTCGGCTCCACGGTGACGGCGCGCGTCTTCGCCGACAGCCTGCGGGTGCAGGTGCGGCGACTGCGGCGAGAAGGGAGGGTGGCTCGCCTGGCCGCCCTGCTGAACAAGGCCGACGGCCCGGCCGAGCAGGCGTCGGGGCTGGCCGTCGCGGAAGAGTTGCTGGAGGGCGCTGCTCGGTGCCGACGGTGTGTCGACCGGCGGTGGCCGCCGGTGGCCCGACGCTCTCGTCATCGCGAGCCTGCGGGAGCGGCGCTTCGCCCGTGTGTCGACGACGGAGGGGCGGGCGTAGTGGCCGGCGACGAGGCGCGCGAAGCGAGGCCGGCGCGGCGTCTCCGTCGCGGCCGTCGTGCTGGCAGCCGGGCGCGCCACGCGCATGGGAGGGCAGAAGCTCCTGCTGCCGCTCGCGGGGCGGCCGCTGGTGCAGTGGGTCGTCGACGCGGCTCTCGGCTCCAAGGCCACCGAGACGATCGTCGTCGTCGGCCACGAGGCCGAGCGGGTGGCGGAGGTCCTCGAGGGCCGACCGGTGACCGTGGTCGTCAACTCGGACTACGAAGAAGGGCTTGAGCACCTCGCTCCAGGCGGGGGTGCGGGCGACGGGCACGGCCTGCGACGCGGCGGTCTTCTTGCTCGGCGACCAGCCGTTCGTCGACTCCGCGCTGTGTCGATCGCCTGATCGACCGGTTCGCGGAGTCGGGCGTGGAGGTCGTCCGGCCCGCTGATAGGCGATCGGCCGGCCCACCCGGTGCTGATGAGCGCCGGCTGTTCCCCGAGATCCTCGAGCAGCGCGGCGACGTGGGGGGCCGCGAGATCATCGAGCGGCATCCCGAGCGGGTCTGTCTGGTCCCGGTCGACGACCCCGCGTCGCCCAGGACATCGACTCGATGGAAGACTACGAGGCGGCGAGGGAGAGCGCATGAGGGAAGCGGACTCTACGCGAGGGTGGCCGAGCTCACCGGACAGGGACGCCGTTTCGTGCTGGCCACCATCACCGACGTCAAGGGCTCGAGCCCCCGCGGCGTGGGCACGAAGATGCTGGTCATCAGGGACGGCTCGACCGTCGAGACCATCGGCGGGGGCGTGCTCGAGAGGCAGGCGATCGCGGACGCGCTCGCCTGTCTTGCCTCGGGGCGTCTCCCGCAGCGAACGCTACCAGTTGCGCGAGCAGGGCGACCACGCGCTCGGGGGACTGTGCGGGGGGGAGGTCACCGTCTTCTTCGAGCCGCACGTCCCCGCAGCACGCTCCTCATCGTCGGGCGCGGGCCACGTAGGCCAGGCGCTGTGCCGGTTCGCGGCGCTGCTCGACTACCGGGTGGTCGTCCTCGACTCCCGGGAGGACATGGTCATCGCGCGAGCGCTTCCCGAGGCCGAGCGAGCGCATCTGCGGCGACCCGGCACGGACGGCCGAGCTGTTCGACATCGACGAGGACACGCACGTCGTCATCGTCACGCACGGTCACGTGCACGACCAGCGGCGCTGCGCTCGGTCATCGACTCGCCGGCCGCCTACATCGGCATGATCGGCAGCGCGCAACAAGGTGCGGACGATCTTCGCCCGGCTTCGGGAGGACGGGCGTGGCCGCCGAGCTGCTCGACCGGGTCCACTCACCCATCGGCCTCGACATCGGCGCCGAGACGCCGGCCGAGCTCGCCCTCTGCATCATGGCCGAGATCGTGGCCGACCGGTACGGCAAGCTGGCGGCCGCGCACGCCGCGCTCGGCCGCCGGAGCGGGCGGCGGCCGAGGAGTCCCGCGCCGTGATCCCGCCGCGTCCAGCGGCCTCGACGACGCCGGCCGGCCGCGTGGCGCTCATCAAGGGTGCCGGCGACCTGGCCACCGGGGTGGCCTCTGCGCCTCCTGCGCTCGGGGTTCGCCGTGGTCATGACCGAGATCGCCGCAGCCCACCGTCGTGCGACGGACGGTGGCCTTCGCCGAGGCCGTGTACGAGGGCCGCGACGGTGGTCGAAGGGGTGGAGGGAGTGAGGGTCGAGGCGGCCGAGCCGGATCGACGACCTCCTGGTCCGCGAAGCGGTGCCCGTGGTCGTCGATCCCGAGGCGGCGCGTGCTGCGCGAGCTCAGGCCCGCCCTGCTCGTCGACGCCATCGTGGCCAAGCGCAACCTGGGCACGCGCTGGGCGACGCCCCGGCGGTGGTCGCCCTGGGGCCGGGGTTCGTCGCCGGGCGCGACGTGCACGCCGTGATCGAGACCAAGCGCGGTCACACGCTAGGCCGGGTCATCTTCGAGGGAGAGGCCCTGCCCAACACCGGCATCCCCGGAGAGGTGGGCGGCTTCGCGGAGGAGCGTGTGCTGCGTGCTCCCGGCGCGGGGGTCTTTCGCGGCGCGCGCGAGATCGGCGATCGGGTGAGTCGGGATGAGATCGTCGGCCACGTCGACGATCTCCCGGTCCCCGCGCGCCTGGACGGCGTGCTGCGTGGCTTGCTTCACTCGGGTGTCGCGGTGGGCGCCGGCTTCAAGGTGGGCGACGTCGATCCCCGCGCGCAGCGTGAGCACTGTTTCGTCGTCTCAGACAAGGCGCTGGCCATCGCTGGTGGAGTGCTCGAGGCCGCGTGCACCCTCCTCGGCGGCGTGCGCTTTGCGATGACAGAGACGCGACTGTATGAACGTGACGACAGAGACGCGACGGTGAGAGACGTGGCCGTCAGAGAGGCGACAGTGGGAGACGCGACAGAGATCGACCGGAGGTCCGAAGGAGGTAGGCAGTGAAGTCCTATAGCACACTCATCAAGGGCGCACGCCTTGTCGTGGAGCGTTGCTTCGCTGTGAAGGAGGGCGACGCGTTGCTCATCATCGCCGACGAGGACCACGAACGTGAGGCCAAGGCCATCGCCGGGGTGGCGTACTCGCACGGCGCGTACCCCACGATCGCCGACGTCTCGCACCATGTGAGCGCCGCGCTGGCGTCGATGGCCGTTGCCATGGAGCCGTCCAAGACGGTGGCGGCCGCCATGAAGGCCTCCGACGTGATCATCATCACGACCAACCTCGAGTGGGCGAACCGCTTCGCCCACGTGAACCCGGTCGCCGAGAGTTGCGCCCTGGGTGCCAAGATCGGGTCGGTCGAGGAGGGCATGGCGGACTGGGACCTCACCTTCGACGACATCGACGCGATCGTGGGTCGGGCCGAGAAGCTCATGGCGGCCATGGAGGGCGCTCGGTGGTGTCGCGTCACGAACCCGTCGGGCACCGACGTGCGCATCTGCATCGAAGATCGCCCGCCGCTCAAGGTTGTGCCCATCAAGGGCGCCGGTGAGATGATGGGTCCAGTGCCGCTGTGGGGCGAGGTCGCCTACGCGGCGCGCGAGGACAAGACCGTCGGCACCATCGTGGTCGACGGCATCATGCTCGGCGTCGGGGTCTACGGGTCGCTCAAGGAGCCCATCACGTGGACCATCGAGGACGGACGCGCCGTGAAGATCGAGGGCGGGCCCGAGGCGGAGCGCCTCAGGAGCGTCATCGCCGATTCCGACGACATGGCCGACGTGGTCGCCGAGTTCGCCATCGGCACGAGCCACAAGGAGGTCTTCGGCTCACCCTCCGAGAAGGGCATGATGGGCACCACGCACTTCGCCCTGGGCGACAACTCGCACGCCTATCCGGGAGGACAGAGCCGCAGCCGGTTGCACCTCGACGGCTCGGTACGCGACGTGACCATCGAGGTCGACGGGAAGGTCGTCATCAAGGACGGTGCCCTTGTCATCTGAGATGTCGGAGAGAGTAGTCGTGGTCGGGCTCGACGCCGGCAAGCGCAGCGACATCCCCGGCGGGAGCTGGGTCTGCGAACTGGTCTCGGGACCGCGCACGGGAGCGAGCGCCAGCATGCTGGGCTTCTCGAGCTGGGCTCCGGGAGCGGACACCAAGCAGCTCGTGCACGAGGTCGACGAGCTGTGCTACATCGTGAGCGGCGAGGGCAAGCTCTCCGTGGGCGAGGAAGGCGTGCCGTTTCGCGCCGGGGAGGCGGTGTTCATCCCGGCCGGCGTGCCGCACGGCGTGGTGAACGACTCGACGGCCGAGATGACCATGGTCTACGTGTTCTCGCACCCCGAGTACCCGCCCACGCGTGAGGCCACCGAGGCTGAGAGAGGCGCGTGATCGGGCCGGGGCTGCCGTCGTGGGTCGTTCCGACGAGCGGCGGTCGCGGCTGAGTCACCGGGGCGAGCGCGGCGCCGCGCTCGTCGCCCTGGCCCTCGCCGCGCTCGTCGTACTGGCCGTCACGCTTCTCGGCGCCTGCTCGGAGTCCGCCCCCGGCGGGTCTCCTTCGCCATCGTCGGTGGGGGACGCGTTCCGTGCTGCGCACCCCTCGGGCGCCGTTCCGCCGGGGCTGAAGAGGGGCGGCGACGCGAGCCGCGCCGCGGAGCTGTTCGCGGCTCGCGTCGCCGCCGATCGCATCCTGCTCCCCGGCTGGCTGCCGCCAGACTACGGTCTTGCGGCGCCGTACGTCGGCATCGGGAGTGGCGTCGCCCTGCCCAACCCCTTCATCTGGGACGGCGGCTACCGCGTCTCCTACAGCGACGGTCGCGGCCTGATCCTGTTGCACGTGGGTTCAGGGCGCCTGCCCGGCGAGGGTGCCTGGCAGGCGCTGGCGCGCACGTGGCGCGGGACTACCTTACGGATGCGTATCGCGAACGGACTCACGACGGTGGCCTCCCGCGCCGGCGCCCGGCCGGTCGCCGTCGCCGTCGCCGGAGTCCCGGCCCCACGAGAGACGGCCGTCCGCGTGCTCCGCAGTCTCCGCAGGTGACGGCGGTCGGCTGACCGAGAGTGCTGGGCGGTCGGGTCGTCTGCTCGACGAAGCGAATCCCCCGCCTAGACCCGGCTTTCGTGTGCGGAGGGCGGCCCGCCTTCGCCGCACAGCCGAGCGAGCACGCCGGCGTACACGTCGACCGCGGCTTCGAGCTGCGCCACCGGCACGTGCTCGTTCGGGCGGTGGATGTTGCCCATCGCCTCGCCCGGTCCGAAGACGACCACGTCCGTTCCGGCTCCCTGGTACACCGACGCCTCGGTCGTGCCGCTCTTGAGCTCACTGTCGCTGGGCAGGCCGAGCGAACGCAGCGTCGTGGTGAGCGCCGCCAGGGTCGCTGAGTCGTCTTCCGCGAGGAAGGGCGGCGACTCGAGGAGGCGCCGGACCTCGACCGTGCATGCGCTCGTCACGCAGCCCTCCCTCAGTCGCTGCTCGTACTCGTCGAGAACGGCGCCTCGCCGGCCGGCGGACGCCGAGCCGGCGGGCACCGAGCGGACATCGATCACATACTCGAGTCGGCCGGGCGCCAGCCGCAGGAGACCGTTGTTGACGGTGCTCCACGGCGGCTCGAAGCCTTCCGCGATCTCCTCGCGTAGCTTGGATTTGAGCTGGCGCGTCGCCGCGCGTACGCGCAACAGCAGCGTGGCGAGGTCGGGCGAGGTGAGGGGCTCGTTCACGAGCGCGTCGGACGCCAAGGGAGACACCTCGACGGCCACCCCGCCGACGCGAGACACGTCGGGTCGCTCCGCGGCGCACATCACGAGTCGACAGGAGGCCGCCACCTTGTTGACGAGGTCGCCGCCCTCGATGCCGACCACTTCGACAGGCTGCTCGCCCGACCGTCTGCCCGCGAGGTCGCTCAGCAGGTCGAGGCAGGCGTCGTTGGCTGACGCCCCGACATGTGGCTGCGACGAGTGAGCCGCCCTGCCCGTGAAGGTGAGGCTCCAGAGGGGAAGTGGCGACGGCGACCTCACCGGCGCGTCGGCGGTGACGCGGAACTCGACGTAGCCCTTGTGAGCCGGAGTCGGGCGCAGGCCGCTCGGCTCGCCGACGAGCGCGAGGGTCGGTGGGGGCCGCAGCGCCGCGACGAGCAGCTTCGCCCCCCAGCGGCCCGTCTCCTCGCCGTAGGTGCCGGCGAGGAGCACCGGGCGCTGGAGCGGCTCCTCGCGGAGCCGCTCCAGCGCCGCCAGCTTGCAGAGGAAGTCGATCTTCACGTCGGCGGCGCCCAGGCCATACAGCCGGCCTTCGCGCAGAGTGAGGGCGAAGGGGTCTCCCCCCGTGCGCGTCCACAACGCCGGGTCGCCGGGCGGCACGGTATCGAGGTGGGTCGTCAGCAGGAGGGCGCCGGACCGCGGCTCGCCCCGCCACGCCAGCAGGTTGTACTGTCGCTGCCCGTCGTGGACTTCCTCCTGCAGGGTCGTCGTCAGACCCGCTTGCGAGCAGAGCGGCGCGAGGAACTCGACTACGGGTCGGTCGGAGACTGAGGAGCGGCTGTCGATAGCGACGAGCTTGCGCGCGGCCGCGACGACGTCAAGCGACATGGGAGCCGGGCTCAGCGGCGGGGGCTTGAATGCGATCTGGCACGGTTGTCCTCGGGATCTTCTCCTCCTCAGGGTCGGGGTGCCGAGCAGGTCACGCGCTACGCCAAGCACGTCGCTCCGCACTCCATGGACGCCCCGAAGCACACCTTGCACGCCGGGGGGCTCTCATCCGGATGCTATAGTAGAAGGCCTGATGAGCGAACCCCTCGCCTCATTGTCGATCGGCGTCCCCGCGACCGCCGACGCCCGCTGAGGGCGGATGGAGTCGAGCGGCATAGCCGGTAAGCGTGTCCTCGTCACCGCCGCGGCCACCGGCATCGGCCGCCGCGTGGCTGAGCGCTTCGCCGACGAGGGCGCCCGCGTCCACGTCTGCGACGTGGACGCGGGCGCCCTCGAGGCCTTCGGCGCCGCTCACCCCTCGATCACCGCTACGCTCGCCGACGTGGCCTATCCCAGCGACATCGACCAGCTCTTCTCCGACGTGCGCGCCCGCCTCGGCGGTCTCGACGTGCTCGTCAACAACGCCGGCATCGCCGGCCCCGCTGCTCCGGTCGAGGAGATGGACGACGGCAGCTGGCGGCGCACCCTCGACGTGAATCTGACAGGCGCCTTCCTGTGCAGCAAGTTCGCGGTGCCGATGATCAAGGAGGCCGGCGGCGGGTCGATCGTCTTCATGTCGTCGAACGCCGGCACGATGGGCCTTCCCTTCCGCGGGCCCTACGTGGCCTCGAAGTGGGGACTCATCGGCTTCACGAAGTCGCTGGCCATGGAGCTCGGCCCACACAACATCCGTGTCAACGCCATCTGCCCCGGCGACGTCGAGGGCGAGCGCATCGATCGCGTCATCGCCGCCGAGGCGCGCAACCGTGGCATGAGCGAGGATGAGGTCATCGCCGAGCGTGTCACCGGCGTCTCGCTGCGCACGATGGTCACCGCCGACGACGTGGCCGCGCTCATCCTCTTCGTCTGCTCCGAGGCCGGGGCCAAGATCTCGGGCCAGGCGCTGGTCGTCGACGGCAACGCCGAGCGCGCCTGAGGGGTCAAACCCGGACAGTCAAGCGCAGATGCGAACGGAGGCGCTCGACGTGCGTGCTCGCTGGTTCCTTGTCGCATTGTTGGCGACGCTGGTGGCTGTCGTCGCGGCGCTCGCCTATCGCTACGTCCCCCCCGTCCCCCCGCCCAGAGACGAGCTGGCGGCCATGCGGAAGACGGCAGCTGCCCTCGAAAGTGCCTTTCTGCCGGGCTGGCCCGACCAGTACGTCGGTAGACCGCTTCCCAAGACCGTGAGGGCGGCCGTCGACGCGGAGTACCAGGGCGTCATCGGTCGTCTTGGGACGGAGGAGCTCGCGCGCAGCTACTAAGGCACGGACAGCCACGCGCGCATCATGATATGGGCGCAGCGTGAGAACCGACGGAACGACTACGTCGTCAGGCACTGGTTCGATCCTGAGAGCGTGCGCTTCGTGCGCAGGCTGTGGAACGGAGACGTCGAGATAGAGATCATCGGACGCGAACACGACGACGAGGCAACGTGGAGCTCGAGGCGTGAGCGCATCGTGCGCGTCACGGAGCGGCAGGCCTTCCACCGCGACCTCATCCGCTTTCGCATGCGTCATGACGATGGTCGCTGGAGGGTCGTCTCCAAGGAATCGATCCGGGCCATCGACGAGACTGGCAGGATCGTCGAGGGGTAGCCCGGCCCCGCCTCCGCGGCACGACGTCGGGTGCTCTCGTGCGGCGGCCTAATCCTCCCGGCGTCGTCTTCTATTCCGTGGTGCGGCTCCCCCGGCAAACGGCTTCTGCGACGCAGCATCAGGGCAAGAAAGCTGGCGGTGAGAACGACGCGGGCCGTACCGGCCCGCATTCTGCAGAAGGAGGACGTCATGTTCGCACGCGTCACGTCGGCACAGCTCAAGCCGGACCAGGTAGAGACCTTCGTCAGCACGATCCGCGACCAGGTCATCCCCAGGGCGCAGAACCTGCCGGGCTTCAAGGGAGGCTACTGGCTGGTCGACCGCAGCACCGGCAGGGGTTACGGCATCACGTTGTTCGAGAGCAAGGAGGCACTCGACGCGACCGAGGCTCAGGCCAACCGGATACGCGAGGAGGTCAGCAGGGGCGCGGGGCTTGCCATCCCCGCGTTCGAGCACTACGAGGTCGTGGCCTCGGTCGGCTCCGCCGAGGAGACGGCCGCCTAGCCACAAGCGTGCCCGGGCGTTGCCGCGGTCGCCGGGGCGGCGACCGCGGCGGCCCGGGTCGAAGCCGACATCCAGCGTCACCCCGCCCAGCGCCGGGTCGATTCCCTCTTCTCCCGCGCGCACCTCTGTCGAACGGACCTGACACGAGGGGCTCGCCATCGCCTCACTGGCTGAGTCCCTCGACTCGTACCTAGAACGCGAGGAGGGGCGGGCAAAGGGCCCCGGCCGGCGGGCGGCCTCGTCAGCAGGTGATGTGAAGGACGGCGCGGGCCTCCTTCGCCTGTGCCTCTCCGAGCAGCCGTAACGCCTGCTCGGTGGGCAGCGCGACGATCTCGATGCCGCGTCGCTCGGCCTCCGCCCACACCTCTGGCATGATCGGCAGGCTGCCGTTGGCACCGGTCCCCACGATCAAGCGCTCGCCGCCCCAAGGGATCGCCTCATCGACGGAGAGCGGGGTGTGGCCATAGCGGTCGCGGTAGGCCTTGGAGCGTTTCTTGCTTCGCTTCTCGACCCGGCCCGCGTCGATCACCACGTCGTTGATGTAGCGGTGGCCGTCGATCTCGATCTCACCGAACTCGATCCAGCGCGCTTTCATCACCCACCTCCTACGGGTGCGGTGCTGCACCCCGTACCCGAGTGTTCCCGCAGCGGCCAGGGGTGCTGCGCCGGCCGGCTGCCTGGCTATGCCAGGCCCAGCCGGCGCAGGTCGTCCTCGTCGAGGCCGAAGTAGTGCGCCGTCTCATGGATGACGGTGACGCGGATCTGCTCGGCGATGTCCTCGGGCCGGCCGGCGTAGCGCTCGATGTTGCGCCGGAAGAGCAGGATCACGCCGCTCGCCGGACGACCCAGCGTCGAGCCGTGCGGCAGGGGGATGCCGGTGAAGAGCCCCAGGATGCGCGGGTCGGTGCCGTCGAGCACCATCTCGCGCGAGGGGCGCTCGTGGACGACCACCGGGACGTTCCCCAGCTGATCGAGGAGCTCCCGTGGGAGCTCGTCGAGCGCAGCGCGGGCGATGCGCTCGAACTCCTCCTCGGTGAGCACCGGCCGGCGCGGGTCCATCGCCTCGTCGAGCCGCATCACGGCCAGGTTCTCGCGGATCTGCCCGGCCTGGTCGCCCTTGAGCTGCAACGCCTCGCTGAGCAGGTCGCGCGCGTCGGCCTCCTCGTCGGCCGCCATGTCGTAGTTGGAGAGGGCGTCGCGCAGGAGCCTGATGGCCGACTTCGTGTCGTCGGCGAAGTCGAGGTAGACCTCGGCCGCGCGCACGAGAGGCATCGGGTCGGTCGGATCGGCCTCCATCCAGCGCTCGAAGGCGTCGAGGGCGTCGTCGGGGTTCTCGTCGGCCAGCGCGATCTCGGCCTCGACCTCGATGACGGCGGGGTCGGCGGGGGCGGCGGCCTGGGCGCTCTCGAGCGCCCGCGCCGCCGCCCCCGCGTCGCCCTCCTCCAGGAAGGCCCAGGCATCTTCTATAGCGCGCTCGGCGCGCTTGCGGTCGGCGTCGTTCACAGCGCCTGACTATACCCGAAAAGCCGGTCCCGGCTTCGAGGACCATGCCGGCGAGGTCGAGAGAGGGGGCGGCCTTGAGGAGGCGTCGCGATGCCACGCGCCGTGTGTTCAGCCGACCCAGCCCTGGCCGTTCCAGTAGGCGCAGATCCTCTTGCCACGCCCGCAGAGTACGAGCTCGAGGGTCTTCGGCCACCATGTCCGGTCGGCCTCGAGCTGCAGGTCGAAACCCCGCACGCGCAGTCGACGAAAGAAGAGGCCCTGCTTCTGCGGACGCTCGGTGGCGGCCTCCAGCAACGCCGTGCGAAAGAGCCCCCACCCATGGATCGACACCCACACGTAGAGGTCGCCGCCGCCTTTGGCGACGAAGCGCCGGACATCGGGGGCGGCTACGACGTCGATCGCCGCCAGCTCGTTGGTGATCTCGAGCTCGCCTGTGTCTGCGCGCTGCGAAGCCGGAACGTTCGCCTCCTGTGGGTCGGGACCGATCCAGCTGCGATGTGGGCGCGCAAGCATTGTTCCGCATTGCCGGCTGTCCGAACATGCGACGAGCCTCGTGTCCCATGTCTCCGTGCTGCGCCGTCGGCGCCGGGCCTGCCCTGACGGTCTCGCCTGCAGGCTTCGTCCTCCCGTTCGCGCTCTGTATAGTGTCCAGTGGCCCTCACCGAGGACGCCGCGCCGGCCTCCTCTGAAACACGACGACACGGAGACCGCATGGAGACGCAGCCCGGAGCGACCGGACGAGACGAGGAGCGCAGAGGGACAGAAGAGTGACGAGGACGGCGGTGAGCAAGGCGGCGGCGAAGGCGACGGCGGCGGGCAAGACGCCGAGTGCGCCGAGATCTGCGAGGGCGTCGGCGAGCGGCCCGCGGCCGCTCGCCGGCGCCCTCGCCGTGGGCGTCGATCTGGGCAAGGTCACGACCTCGCTGGCCGTCGGCCGCGTCGCCGCCGACGGCTCGGTCGAGCTCGTCGAGACGATCGTCGAGCGCCACTGCGGCGAGCCGCTGCGTCCCTTCGTTGAGCTCTACGGGCGCCTGCTGGCGGGCGACGGGTCCGATGCGGCTGACGGCGCTTCTCGCCTCATCAAGGTCGTCGCGACCGGCGCCTACAGCGACCGCCTTGGCCCGCCGGTGCTCGCCGGCGTGCCCGAGGAGATCGCGCAGGAGCACGCCGCGCGCGCCCTCTTCGGAGACGAGGGCGCGCTCAACGTCGTGCGCATCGGCGGCAGCGGCTACTCGGTGCTCACGCGCACTGCTGCCGGACGCGTCCGCTACGAGCCCAATGAGCGCTGCTCGGCCGGCACCGGCGAGACGATCGAGGGCCTCTGCACGCGCCTTGGCAGCTCGCTGGCGCGGGCCGTCGAGCTCGCGCAGGCGAGCCCCGACGCGATCGTCGTCACCAGCCGCTGCGCCGTGTTCGCCAAGAGCGAACTCACACACTACGCCAACGAGGGCGAGGACCACGGACGCATCTTCCGCGGCGTCTTCGAGAGTGTGGCGCGCAACGTGCACGCCCTCTACGACAAGGTGAAGGTCGACGGTCCCGTGGTCGTGGTCGGCAACGGCGCCCTGATCGGCCCCGTGGTCGAGGCCTTCTCGCGCCTCGCCGGGGTGAGCGTCATCGTGCCGCCGGAGGCCGGGTACTTCGAGGCGCTGGGAGCGCTGCGCTACGGCGCGGCGGATCTCGCGCCACGCGACACGGCAGAGAGCCCCCCCGTCTGGCCGGCCGACCCCGAGAGCCTGGTGCGGCGCTCGCCGCGTCGCATCCGCGCGCTGACGCCGGCGGCGGAGGGAGGAGGCTCCGTTGTCTGGCTAGACAACGGAGCCGCCGCACGCGTCGTGGGCAGCGCGACCCCGGCAGTCCTCGGACTCGACCTCGGGTCGACCGGCTCCAAGGCCGTCTTCCTCGACCCTCGCAAGGGCGAGCCGCTGGCAGACGTGTACCGGCGCACCGAGGGCAACCCCGTGGAGGCGGCGAAGGCCCTCGTCGCGGAGCTGCTCGAGCGCTCCCCCGTCGATGTGGCTGCGATCGGCGTCACAGGCTCTGGTCGCGACGCCGTCGCGACCGTCCTCCGCGCCGCCTACCCCGACCTTGGCGCGCGCCTCACGGTCCTCAATGAGATCGTGGCCCACGCCGCGGCCGCTGTGCGGATCGACCCCGACGGCGGCGCGAGCCTCTCGATCGTGGAGATCGGCGGCCAGGACTCCAAGTTCATCAACGTGCGCGACGGACGCGTGGTCGAGTCCGACATGAACCGGGTGTGCAGCGCCGGCACGGGATCCTTTCTCGAGGAGCAGGCGATCGCGTTCGGTCTCGACGACATCGCCCGGTTCGGCGAGTTCGCGGCGCGCTCCGAGCGGCCGCCCGACCTGGGACAAACGTGCACCGTCTTCGTGGCCGACGTGGCCGCCGAAGCGCTGGCCGAGGGCTACAGCCGCGACGACATCTTCGCCGGGCTGCAGTACTCGGTGATCCGCAACTACAAGGGCCGCGTGATGGGCGACCGGCGGTTCTTCGAGCGCGTCTTCTTCCAGGGCAAGCCGGCCAGCAACCCGTCGCTGGCGCGCACGCTCGCCGCCGTGACGGAGCGCGAGGTCGTCGTGCCGGAGAATCCGGGAGCCATGGGCGCCATCGGCATCGCGTTGCTGGCGGGCCGGGCCGCGGGGTTGAGCGAGGACGGCAACGGACGAGCCGTGCGCGACTCAACTGCGGGTGTACGAGTTGTGAGCACCGAGCCGCCGATCGACCTCGAAGGCTTCCTCTCGGCACGCGTCGCGGAGCGACGCGAGTGGCGCTGCGGCGATCGCCAGTGCAGCAACTTCTGTCGCCTCGAGACGGCGACCGTCGAGGTCAACGGCGACAGGCGCAAGATCGTCAGCGGTGGCACCTGCCCCAAGTACGACGCTGTCTCGGAAGGTGGGGTGAAGCTGCCCAAGGACGCGCCCAACGCCTTCCGCGAGCGCGAGGAGCTGCTGGGGGAGATGCTGCGGGAGGCTGCCGCGGCGCGGGCAGCAAGTGGGCCGGCGGACGCTGTCGAGGCAGAGGGACGGGAGATCGCCCTGCGGGTGGCCGTGCCGCAGGCGCACTACCTGATCGACTTCCTGCCGTTCTTCGCCACGTTCTTCGCCCAGCTCGGTCACGAGGTCGAGGTGCTCAAGCCGAGCGACGCGGCGCTGGCCGACGGGGACCGGCGCTGCACGGCCGCCGGCGCGTGCGCGCCGGTCAAGATGGCCCACGGCCTGGTGACCCCCGATGCCGACGTGATCTTCACGCCCAAGTTCGTGCACGCGCCGTACCCGAACGCCGGCGCCGGCACCTTCACCTGTCCGCTGGCGCAGGGCACGCCCGAGCTGGTGGAGAGCGCCCTTCGCGCGGAGGGCAACGAGGTGCGCGTGCTGCGCCCCGTGTTCATGCGCAAGGATGGGGAGGACCTGGGGTCGGTCTCGTTCGTGCGCGAGCTGCTGCGCTGCGCGCAGCAGCTCGCGCACGAACGCCGCGCTCACCTGGTGCCGCGCTTCGTGCGCGCCTACCGCACGGCGCTGGCGGCGCAGCGGCGCTACGAGCGCGGCCTGCGCGCGATCGGCGAGCGCTCGCTCGCCTACGCACGCGCGCAGGGGTATCCCGTGGTGCTCATGGCCGGTGAGACGCACGTGGTGCACGATCCGGTGCTCAACTCCGGGATCCACGACCTGGTGGCGGCCAACGGTGCTCTGGCCGTGCCGGTCGACTGCTATCCCGTGCCAGACTCGGTGCCGCCGCTGGCGCGCGTGCACTGGGCGGCCGCGAGCAGCACGCTGCGCGCCGCCATCGCCGCGAGGCGGGCCGGCGACGTCTACCCGCTGCTGCTGGGCGCCTACGGGTGCGGTCCCAACTCGTTCGTCGAGCACCTCTTCAACGACCTGCTCGCCGATCATCCGCACACCGTGCTCGAAAGCGACGGACACGGCGGCAAGGCCGGTTACGTGACGCGCGTGCAGGCGTTCCTGCACGCCGTGCGCTCGCATCGTGAGGAGGAAACGGTGCGAGCCGGGCGCTCGTTGGGGGAGCAGAGGGTCCGGGCCGGGGTGGAGGGCAGTGAAGAGACGCTGCTGCGCATCGAACGGGCTGCGGCAGAGAAGCGTCTCGCGCGCTACGACGTCCCCGTGCCGCGCAGGCTGCAAGGCAACGAGCACCGCAAGATGTACTTCGGCAACGTCGGCGGCGCGCTCGGGCGCCAGCTTGCGGCCGCCATGCGCGGCGCCGGGCTCGACGTGGAGTTCGTAGGGGCGACCGACGCCGAGGCCCTGCAACGGGCGCGCGACGTGTGCTCGGGCAAGGAGTGCCTGCCCTACCAGCTCATCTGGGGGACCCTGGCGCGCTTTCTCGAGGAGCACGAGGCGGACGTTGCCGGTGACAGCTCGGGGAGCGACGGTCCCCGCGCCGGCGACGGCTCGGGCGACGGGTCCGGTAACGGCGGCTCCGGCGACGGCCGACGGTCCGGGAGCGGCAACGGCAACGACGGCGACCTGCCGCTCTTCATCAGCATCGGGCGCGGCTTCCAGGCCTGTCGGGCCAACGTCTTCCCGACGACGCAGGAGATCGGCCTTGCCGGCCTGGGCCTCGGCGACCGTGTCGAGGTGGCCGACTTCACGCTGCTCTTCCAGGACTGGACCCTCACCGGGGTGGTATGGGCCGCCATGGTGGCCGTCGACCTGCTCAACGCGATGCGCTTCTACCGCTACGCGACCGAGCCCGAGCGGGGCGACGCCGACCGCGTCTTTGAGGAGTACGCCGACCGGCTCGAGGAGCTGCTCGCGCGGCCGCGCCGGGACGGCGCGGCCGCGCGCAACGGCGCTGGCCTGCTCACGCGGGCGAGGCGAAACGTGGCCGAGATCCGCACCGCGCTGGCCGAGGTCGAAGAGCTCGTGGCAGACGCGGCGCGCACCTTCGCCCGCCTCGCGGACGGCTCGCCTGACCGCCGCGACCTACGCGACGTCTTCCTCTGCGGCGACATCTACCTGCGCGTCGACGAGTGGGGCAACGACGACCTGCAGCGCAAGCTCGCCGACCAGGGCCTGCGTCCCATCATGGAACCCTTCGGCGAGTTCTTCGAGCTCCTCTGCCTGCGCGACGTACAGGTGCACGGCTACACGTCGCGCAAGGGACTGGAGCGGGCGGCGGCGCTGCGCATCATGCGCTACATCGTCGGCGGTTTGCTGACCGCCGCACGCCGGCACGAGCCGTGGCTCTTCTGGCACGACGTCGGCGATGTGCAGGACGCGAGCCGCGAGCTCTTCGACGGCGTCCCGTTCGGCGAGTCGATCCCCACCATCGGCGGCGCCCTGCACACGTGGCGCAGCGAGCCGATCGACGGCGTTGTCGTAGTGAGCCCGCGCGGATGCGGTCCGGCGCTCGTCTCGGAGGCGCAGCTCCGCCGCCACGGCGAGCTGCCCCTCCTCTTCGTCTACAACGATGGCGACCCCATCGACGAGGCGCGCCTGGCCGGTTTCGCGTGGCGCCTGCGCGCCACGCCGAGCCGGCGGCCATCTCCGCCCTCGCGGGCAATGGTCGGTTTTTCACAAGTTCACGAAGGGCACTAAGGCCATAAGGGCGTGGATCGCTCCCGTCTGAGGCATATGGTCCGAGGGGCAGGCCCCCGGCCGACAAACGGGCCGAGGGAGTGATCTCCTCGGTGTGACAAACGAACCGAGGCATGGGATGAGTGCTCCGATACTGGTCACGGGTGCCACCGGCAAGGTCGGCGGCGCGATGGTGAAACGGCTGCTGGCGGCCGGCGCGCACGTGCGGGCCGCCGCGCACTACCCCGACAGGGGGGCTGCCGACCGGCACGACCCGGTCGACTGGGTCGAGATCGACTTCAACCGGCGCGACTCGCTGGCGCCGGCCTTCCGCGGCGTCGAGAAGGCAGTGCTGATCACGCCCGAGGACGTGGCCATGGTGTGCCAGACGGCAGAGCTCCTCGATGCCGCTCGTGCCGCGGGCGTATCACAGGTGCTGCGCGTATCGTTCCTGAACGCGGCCGACGACGGTGCCGGCGGGCCTCTGCTCGCGTGGCATCGCGAGGCCGAGAAGCTGGTCGAGGAGTCGGGCATCTCGTACACGATCCTGCGTCCCAACTCCTACATGCAGAACTTCGTTACCACCTACTCGCCGAGCATCCACCTGAAGGACGCCTTCTTCACGCCCATGGGGAAGGGGCGGATCAGCTACGTCGATGCGCTCGACGTCGGCGACGTGGCGGTCGAGGTGCTGCTGGGCGGCGGCCACGAGGGCAAGGTCTTCTCGCTCACCGGGCCCGACTCGCTCTCACATGATGAGATAGCGGATATCCTGAGTCGCGAGGTGGGCCGGCCGATCCGCTACGTCGACGTGGGCGAGGACGACGCCTGCAACGCGTTGCACCGACGCGGCGTCTCACCGGAGCTGACCGCCGTGCTATGTGAGCTGTGGCTCGACATGCGGCGCGACAAGTTCGCGCCGCTGGCCGACGGTGTGGAAGAGGTCATCGGTCGCAAGCCGACGTCGTTCGAGCAGTTCGCGCGCGACCACAAGGCCGAGTTCAGCCTCTCGCCGCTGATCAAGACCAGCCCGGCTCGCTAGTCTCGGACCGGGTACTCAAGCGCGTACTCGGGCTCGGCGGCGTAGCCGGGCGCGAGGCCGAAGCGGTCGACGTCGGCGCAGCTGCGGGCGCCCTCCGTGTCGGCGACGCAGCTCCACTCGTGGCGCAGCGTGGGGGCGGCGGCGGCGAGGCCGGCGAGGGCGACGCCGCCGCCCAAGGCGAAGATCCAGCCGCCGATCATGTCGTAGAGGATAGGCGCCGTCAGCGTACCCAGGAGCGCGGTTAGCTGCATGGCCGTCTGCTCGGCGCCCTGGATCGTCCCCAGCCAGCGCGGCGGGCTCACCTGCACGAGGAACGCCTGCTTGGCGGGGAACGCCACGGCGAAAGCTGCGCCGCCCACGAGCATGGCCACGAGGTAGGCGCCGAGGTCGTGTGTGAGCGAGAAGACGAACCAGCTCGCGCCGACGATCGCGAAGCCGCCCACCATCAGCCTGAAGCGGCTGTAGCGGTCGGCGATGCCGCCGCCGACGAACGCGAAGACCATGGGCACGCTGAACGCGATCCAGGTGAGGCCGACGACCGTCATCGAGGCGCCGATGTCGCGCAGCCAGATGCTCCAGATGACCTCCCAGGCGCCCATGGCGAACTCGGCCGCCGCCACGACGGCGATGATGGCGACCACGGGTCGCGTGAGCAGCCGTCGCAGCGGCGGCCGCTTGCGCGGCGCGCTCTGGCGCCGGGCGCGCGCTCGCACCGGCTCGCGCAGGAAGAGCAGCAGAACGAGGGCCACTGCCGCCGTGAGCGCCGCCCCGAAGATGAAGATGGTGTAGAAGGCCCAGGCGCCCTGGCCGCCGCCGAGCGCGTAAAGGGGCCAGGCGAGGGCCGGTCCGATGATGAGGCCGCCGAACTGCGCCGAGGTCAGCCAGCCATAGGCGCGGCTGCGGTTCTCGTTGCTCGTGATGTCGGCGACGAACGCTTGCGCGGCCGGGACCACCGCAGCCGCGCCCATCCCCTCGATGAGGCGGAAGACGACGAACCAGCCGGGCTGGGTGGTGGTGACGAAGAGCGCCGTGGCCACCGCGTAGAGCACCGTCCCCAAGATGATCATCGGCTTGCGTCCCACCCGGTCGCTTAGGTGCCCGAACCACGACGAGAAGGCGAAGACGCCGACGAAGTAGGCGGCGGCGATCAGACCGATGAGGCTCAGCGAGGCGTGGGTCTGCTCCTTGAGGAACACCGGCAGGTAGGGGAAGATGGCTCCCGCCCCGAGCCACACCGTGAAGTCGGTGCCGGCAATGAGGGCAAGCTGCGCCCGTCCCTTGGCCAGGCCAGAGGGGAGCGGAGCGTGCTCATGCGCCGGTGTCGGCAGTGCGCTCATCTTTCCGTTGGGATTCGTGTCGGACGCCGGCCGTGGGATACGACATCGACTTCCCGGTGTGTCTGGGTCGGCTTCTCTGTCTCTACCCGGCGGTGAAATCCGCCAATCCCGCCGGACGCGGGCGGGTAGCGCAGCGGCCCTCACCTTGGCCGCCCCTGGCCGCTGTCTAGGCTCGATCCTCCGCGATCGTCCGCACGAGGAGCGGCAGGACCTCGCCGCCGGGTCCCTGCAAGAAGGCGTGCGCCATGCCTGCAAGCTCGTCGGGCTCCGGGTTGACGTCGATGAGGAAGTCGCCCGACTGCAGTGCCAGCAGCGGCATCGAGGCCGCCGGCTGTACAACCCCGGAGGTGCCGACCACGAGCATCACGTCGCAGCGTCGCGCGACATCGAGGGCGCGCGTTATCGCCTCGTGAGGGAGCTGCTCCCCGAACCAGACCACGTCGGGGCGGATGAGGTCGCCGCACTTGGGGCAGCGAGGCGGCTCCGCCGCCTCGCTGCCCGACAGGTCGTCCCACGTGAACCCTGTGTGACGCTCGCCCAGGCACTTGAAGCGGGCCGCGCTGCCGTGCAGCTCGATGACGTCGCCCGACCCGGCGCGCTGGTGCAGCCCGTCGATGTTCTGCGTCACCACGATCACGGAGGGCACGTGGCGCTCGAGCTCCGCCAGCGCCACGTGCCCCGGGTTCGGCTGCGCCTCGCGCAGCTTGCCGAAGCGCTCGCGGTACCAGCGCCACACGAACGCTGGGTCGCGCAGGTAGGCCTCGCGCGTGGCGAGGTCCATCGGGTCGTACTGGGCCCAAAGCCCTTCGCCGGGGTCTCGAAAGGTCGCGATGCCGGACTCTTTCGAGACCCCGGCCCCGGTGAAGACGACCACGCGCTGTGCGCTCCCCACGCGGTCGGCCGCCCGGCGCAGGTCGCGGTCGAACCGCTCATCGGAATACATCCCGCCCATGGGACTACGTTGCCACGGGCAGGGTGACGGTGACTGCGAGGCCGCCGGCCGCGCTGTCCTGCAGGAGCAGCGAGCCACCAGACGCCTCGGCGAGCGCGCGGGCGATCGGCAGCCCCAGTCCGGTGCCGGGCGTGGAGTTGTCCAGCCGCCAGAAGCGGTCGAAGGCTTGCGCCTTCAGTTCGTCTGTGAGGCCGGGGCCTTCGTCGGCGATGACGATGCGGTGCTCTCTCTGGCCGGGGGATACGGTCACCGAGACACGCGTGTCGGCGGGCGAGACGGTTATCGCGTTGTCCACGAGGTTGTCGAGTATCTGCTCGACCCCGCTGTGGACGGCCCTCACGACGACCGGGTCGCCTGGGGAAGTCAGATCCAGTGCGATGCCCGCGCCGTCGGCGATGGCCGACCACGTGTCGACTCTCTCGCGGGCGAGCTCCACAAGGTCGACTGGCTCTGGCGCCGCGGTCTGTTCGGCTCTCGCGAGCTTGAGCAGATCGGCCACGAGAACGGAGAGCCTGTTCGTCTCATCGATGGCGGCGCTGAGGTCTTCCGCGCCGCCGCTGCCGTCGAGATCGCTCTGCAGGTTCTCGAGGCGAAGCCTCAGCGCCGTGAGTGGGGTGCGAAGCTGGTGCGAAGCGTCCGCGACGAAGGCCCGGTGTTCCTCCAGGAGCAGGTCGAGTCGCTGCGCCATCGTGTTCATGGTCGCTGCCAGCGCAGCGATCTCGGGTGGCGCGTCGGGGTCCGGCTCGGCGGCGGCCAGGTCGCCGGTGGCGAACCGGGCCGCCGAGCTGTGGAGCTTGCGCAGGGGCCGGTTGACGGAGCGAGCGATGGTCCACCCGATGCCGGCCATCACGGCGAGGACGACCGCCGTCACACCGGCCAGGCCGAGCCAGAAGCGATGGACGAGCGCGGTCACCGCGTGCGTGTCCATGGTCAGGCGCACGGCGCCGTGCACCTTCCCTCCGGAGGCTATGGGGACGGCCACGTAGAGAAGGTCGGTATTGAGGGTGTCGGACCGCCGCTTGCCGGTCGCGATCCGGCCGCCCAACGCGCTGCGGATCTCAGGGCGAGTGGAGAAGTCGCGGTGGGCGGCTCCGGAGGTGTCGATCAGCGAGAGGCCGGCGTCGTCTACGATCACGACTCGCGCGCCGCTGCGGGCCGCGTATCTGCCGGCGGCGTTCGGGTCGATGGAGGCCTCCCGTTCGAGTGCGTCCTCGTAGAGACTCGCCAGGGTGGTTGCGTCGCGTTCCACATCCACCGTGAGGCGGCCCGTTTCGCGCTGCTGGTAGAAGATGGCCAGGGGAATCTCGAGGACGACGAGCACGATGGCCGCGATGGTCAGGTAGCTCAGCAGAAGGCGCTTGGTCACAGCGGTGCAGGGCCCTCGACTAGGCGGAACCCGACGCCGCGCACGGTCTCGATGGTCTCGGGGGCGAGCTTCTTGCGCAGCGAGGCCACGTGTACGTCGAGGGTCTTGGTGGAGCCCCACCAGTTCTCGTCCCACACCGCCTCGATGATCTGCTCTCGCGTGTGGACGGCGTCGGGGTCACGGGCGAGGTACACGACAAGGTCGTACTCCTTGGGCGTCAGCGCCACCGGCTGCCCAGCGAAGACGACGCTGCGCCTCCGCGTGTCGATCTGCAGGAGCCCGATTTCGATGCGAGGCGCGGGTTGTGCAGGGGGCTGTTCACCGCTGGTCCGGCGAAGAACGGCGCGGATGCGTGCGACGAGCTCGCGGAACCCGAAGGGCTTCACCACGTAGTCGTCGGCCCCGAGCTCGAGCAGGGTCACGCGATCGATCTCCTCGCTGCGGGCGGTCACCACGATGATGGGGACGCTCGAGCGCTCGCGAAGGTGTCTACAGACGACCCGTCCGTCGAGGTCGGGGAGGCCGAGGTCGAGCAGCACCAGATCGCACTCGCGCGCGGCGAGCGCCCCGGCGCCGCTGACCGCCAGATCGACGTCGAACCCCTCGCGCTGCAGACCCTTGCGGAGCGGATCGGCGATGGAGAGGTCATCTTCCACGAGCAGTAGACGCACCCGCCTATGTTCGCACGGAAATCGTCGCGAGACAGGGGACGGGCCGAATCTTTACCGAACCTTAACCTTGTTCTGGGCCTCCCTTGGGTCGCCGCTCTGTAGGCTTCGCCCGAAGGAACCTCCGGGCCCGCTCGAGAGAGGAGTCCAAGCATGGCACACCGCACCGCCCTGATCACCGCCGGCTCGATCGCCATCGTGGTCGCCGCCGCCGCCGTGGCCATCGGCGCGAACTTCGGCATCCTCAGCGTCGCGGATTCGCGGCCGGTCGGGAAGCTCTCGGCGTCGGCCGCAGTGCAGACGGGCGCCTCGCCGATGGCTTCTGTACCCACCGGTAGCCGGAAGGTCGCCGTGACGCAGAAGTACATCATCAAGAAGGCGGGGACGGTGAGCGTCGCCGCCTCGAAGGGCGGTCTGCGGCTGGTCGATGTGGCCTCGAGATCGGGCTGGAAGTGGGCGCTGGCCCAGACCACCGACAAAAGGCTCACCATCACGTTCCGGTCGCACGCGCGCACCTATAAGTTCGTGGCCGTTCTCGGTCGTCACCGCACCATCGTGGCTCGGGTCGACGAGCCGGTCACCAAGGTGGTGCCGTCGCGCTCGACGGCTGTGGTCGCTTGGTCGGCGGCGCCGGCGACCGCCTCGGCGGCTCCGGCGGTCACGCACGGCGGCGAATCCGATCACGGCGACGACGGCGGAGGAGGTGCAGGAGCAGATGACTGACGATGCACACGTGCTGAAGCTTGTGATTGACGAGACGCGTATGCGCGAGCCGATGACTGACGAGGCACTGCCGCCCGATGTGACGGGAGGCGGAGATCAACCGAGCGGCCCCGGCGGAGCAACGCCGGATCGTTCCGGCCGTCAGAAGCGGCCTCGACATCCGGCGCGCCGTTCCCGGATCGTCGCGGTGGGGATCGGCGTCGCCGCCATGGTGGGCCTGGTGAGCAACATGGAGGTATCCGGCAGCCGGGCCCAGGCGAAGGACCCCGCCGCATCGACCACCAAGTCGTCCACACGCGCCAAGCTCGGCCTCCCACGCTCTCGGTCTGGCAAAGCCGTCGCCGTCGCGTCGCGGCGCCCGATCGTCCTGACCCCTCACGCCGTGGTGCATACGGTGGCCGCCCCGGCGGCCGGCGGGTCGGGAGGATCCGGAGGATCGGGCTACGTCGCCGCCGCCGCTCCGGCGGCCGCTCCGGCGGCGAGTACCGGTGGCAGCCGCTGAGCAGACCGGTGAGGGTCACCGAGTTGAAGTTCCGAGTCATGGCCAGTGACGCGCACGTGATCCTGGTCGACCCGGTGCGGGGCGCCAAGGAGCGCGCCCGGCGTCGTCTCGAGGAGCTGGAACGGCGCTGGAGCCGGTTCCTGCCCACCAGTGACATCTCGCGATTGAACACCGCGCCGGAGGCGTTGATGCTCGTGTCGTCGGACACCCTCGCTCTGCTGGTCGCGATGAAAGAGGCCTGGCGTCTGACCAGCGGCCGCTATGACCCGACGACGCTATCTGCCGTCGTCTCGGCGGGCTATTCGGCGAGTATCGACGGCTCCGGCAGACGGAGCCCGACGGTAGGGACGCCCTCTCGGGCGTGCACGGTCTGTGATGTGGCGATCGACCCAACGACATCGGCCGTCGTCGTTCCCAACGGTGTCGGCCTCGACCCGGGCGGGATCGGCAAGGGCCTCGCCGCCGACATGGTCGTGACCGAGCTTCTCGCCGGGGGCACCGGTGGCGCCCTCGTCTGTGTCGGCGGCGATCTCGCGGCGTCGGGCACTGCGCCTTCGGCGACGGGCTGGCTTGTCAACGTGGAGCACCCGCTCGACCGCGCCTCGAGCCTCTCGACTCTCGCTCTGGGCGCCGGTGGGATCGCCACCTCCAGCACACTGTCGCGGGCATGGCTGCAGAACGGACGCCGGCGTCACCACGTCATCAACCCCGGCACGCACACCTGCTCGAGGACTGATCTGGCCGCGGTGACCGTCATCGCGCGGGCCGGGTGGGAGGCAGATGCGCATGCCACTGCAGCGCTCCTGTGCGGCAGGCGGCGAGTCCTCGACTACCTCGCGAGCCGCGGACTCGCCGGCCTCGCTACAGGCCTCGATGGAGTCACGGTGATGAGCCCGGGGCTGGAGGATGCAGGCGTCATCGAAGGGAGCGTGGTGTGAACCCTCAGATCTGGTGGTATCTGTCGCGGGCCTCAGGGATAGTGGCCTGGCTCATGTTGACGGCCTCGGTCCTGTGGGGGATCGTGCTGGCGACGGATCTGTTTCCGCGCCGCCGCCGACCGGCCTGGCTCCTCGACCTGCATCGCTGGTTGGCCGGCCTCACAATCTTCTTTCTCGCCGGTCACCTGGGCGCCCTCCTAGCGGACCGCCATGCCCATTTCGGCGTCCTGGACGTCGTGGTGCCGTTCTCCAGCACGTGGCGACCGACGGCGATCGCCGTCGGCATCATCGCCGCATGGCTGCTCATCGCCATCGAAGGGACCGCTCTCGCCATGAAGCGGCTGTCGAAGAAGTGGTGGCGTGACGTCCATATCGTCAGCTACTGGGTCTTCTGGGGGACGTGCGTCCACGCCGCCCTCGCGGGCACCGACACGTCGAAGCCCATCTACACCGTGACGTCGCTGGTCGCGGTGGCGATGGTCGTCTTCGCGGCCTCCTATCGCGTCCTCTCGCGCGACTTGCCGAAGCGCAGGCCTCAGCGCGGGACGGAGCGGGCACGCGGACCGTCGACTGCGGGCGACAACGCGTAGCCGTAGGATGTCTGTGCGCCCCGGGCGCACGATTCGTCGTCGCGGGCTCGACATACGCGCGCTCGCCCCGCCGCTCGGGGCGGATTGGACACGCGGGTCGCATTGGTGAAACGCTGCGCTCGACGTCACGGTCGACGAACGTTTCGCCCGAGGCGTTTCCGAGGTTAGCTGTCCGACCGAGGAGACCGCTGCGATGAAGACCTGCGCGCACCATGCCGTTCGTCGCCGTGTCGTAGTGGGTGTCCTTGCGGCCGTCTTCATCTTCGCGTGCGCCGCCTTCGCTCTCGGCGCCTGCGGCAAGGGCTCCGGCGGCGGTGCGACCGCGACCGCCCCCGGGTCGACAGCCGCGGCGAGCCCCTCGAACCTTCCGAGCTCCGCGGGGCCGAGCAGCTCCGCGATCTCGCGGCTGGCAGGGGCGAAGCAGCTCGTTGTCGCCGTGGCTAGCGGCGCGAAAGGCAACGGCCTCAGCGCCATCAGCTCGACGGGTCAGGTCAAGCAGGTGCTCGCCCCGAGCGGCGGCCCGTTCCGCGACCTCGCGTGGTCGCCCGACGGCAGACGCCTCGCGTACCTGCAGGCACGAAGTGGCAACGACTACGCGGCGCGGCTCTTCTGCTACAACGCGACGACCGGCAAGGCCTCACAGGTCTCTTTCCCGAACGAAGACAATGAAGTGGCAATCGACAGCTTCACCTGGGTTGCGCCTACCGAGCTGATCGCGTCCGTGATAGCCAGCGGGCCGACCTACCGCGCTAACGGGGCGCTGTGGCTATGCGACGTCGCGAAGGGGACGAAGGAGGTCGTGAAAGACGCCGGCGGCCACGTGGTGCGTGGCGCCGGCGTCTCATCGTCCGCCGACAGCATGATGATCGCCTACGTCTTCCACGGTGCCGCGTCGGGTGGCACAGTCCCGGAGAAGCTCAGGGTCCTCGATGCGGACAACCTCGTCGTCGCGACGGTGGCGAACGACTGGCACCCGGCGACTGAGGACGGCGACGCCTTCGCCTACCCGCTGATCTCTCCCGACGGGTCGGCGATCTACACCACGCAGACGGGGAGCGACCCCGGCTTCGGCTGCACAGTCTGGGACGTTGGCGGCTCCAAGGCGATGCGCGTGACGGGCCTCATCTGGCCGGCGCCCGGCTCGTGGTCGTCCGCTGGGCGTCTCGCGTTCGGAGGCGCGTACGGCCTGGGGAACGCCAAGATGTCCGACTCGATCCAGGTCTGGCAGCGCGGCGTGGCCAAGCCGACAGCCATCCTCGTGCCTCCCGCCAAGCTCCCCATCACCTCACTCGCGTGGTCGCCTCAGGCCAAGCAGATCGCCTACTCGGTCTCGAAGTCGAGCGGCCTGAACGGCTCACTCTGGGTGGTCAACGCGGATGGGTCGAACAGGCACCTGCTGCTTGCAAGCGGCAGCTGGCCCGCGTGGGCCATGGCGCCGATTAGATTCCCGTAGGGGATCACTAGCCGGCGTCATCCCAAGCCGCGGCGGAGGTCACCGCCGCCACCCGTTTCGCGGCGCCTACCTTAGCCGGATGGTCTCACTGAGCGTGCCGATGGGCTCCATGCTCGGCAGTGTGTAGCCGAAGGCCGAGTCCAGCGCCGCGCGCGCCGCAGCCGTGTAGAAGAGCAGCGCGCCCTGGATGCGCACGTAAAGGTGGCCGTTCCTCGAGAAGCGATGGTCGGTCATGCCCATCTCGTTCACATCGGCGAAGCGCACCATGGGACCGCCGTTGATCGAGGCCGTCACACCCTGTGTCTTGATGTTGAAGGTCAGCTTCGTCACCGTGACCTGGGTCCAGGTGGCGGCCGGGGTGAGCTTCAGAAAGCGGATGCCGCCGGCGAAACGCACTGGTCCCCAGTAGGGCGACGTGGTGCGGAAGCTGCCGCCGGCGACCGGCGAGGTGAGCCGGACCGTGTTCGGTACCGGCTTCAGGGCAGTCGACCCGATGGGCAGCACCATGACGTTGTTGGTGAGCTGCTGGCTCGCCAGATCGCCCGCGTCCCACCTCAAGACGCCGGTGCCGTGGGGAGTGATTGCGGCAGGCAAAGCCGCCGTCGCGCTGCCCGCGGCCTCGAGCGCGACGATCAGGACGATCGCGCAGCCGAGTGCAAGGGCGACGAGCGCGTGCGTGCGCATCGTGCTTTGTGAGAGTCTTGCCATCATGGCGTCTTCCTCCTTCGGGGAAGTGGCGCGCAGAACGTGCTCTGGCTCCGACTTACGGCTCTATACCCGATTCCTGGTCACAAGGAGATGTGTCGGTATGTCTGTCGCTCGCCGGGCGGGGATGATGTGCGAGTGACCAGGGCTCTCCCAGTCCTCCTTGCCGTCGCCGCGCTCTCCCTCGCCGCGTGTGCAGGCCCCGGCGGCGGTGGCGCCACCCAAAGCGCGCCGGCGAGCCGCTCGCCGACGCCGTCGGCGAGCTCCAGCGCCGGCGCCGGCCGGTCACCGTCGACGACACCCTCGCCAACCCCGCAGCTCTCACTGCACCAGCTCGCCGGCCAGCGCGTGATCTACAGCTACCGGGGGCTCAAGCCCCCTGCTGCCCTGCTGGCCAAGATCAGGGCCGGGGAGGCGACCGGCGTCATCTTCTTCGGGAGCAATATCGCCGGCCGCTCGCAGATCCGCGCAGTGATCACGGAGCTAGAACAGGCGGCCGCGCGGAGCCCGGTGAAGGTTCCGCTGCTGCTGATGACGGACCAGGAGGGGGGTCTCGTGCGCCGCCTGCCGGGCCCCCCGCTGCTCTCTGAGAAGCAGATCGGCGCCGCGGCCGACCCCGCCGCGGAGGCACGGCGGGCCGGCCGCGGCGCCGGGCTCAACCTGCGGAGCGTCGGCATGAACGTGAACCTGGCGCCGGTGCTCGACGTCTACCGCGCGCCAGGCGACTTCATCGATCGGTTCGGGCGCTCCTACAGCACGGACCCGCGGGTGGTCGCGCAGCTCGGAGCGGAGTTCATCACCGCGCAGCAGAGCACCGGTGTGGCCGCCACGGCCAAGCACTTCCCGGGACTCGGAGCTGCCGCGCGGGCACAGAACACCGACAAGCTCGCGGTGACCCTGCGCGTGCCGCTGGCGACCCTGCGGGTCGGAGACGAGGTGCCCTACAAGCTCGTGATCCCCGCCGGGGTACGTCTGGTCATGGTCTCGTGGGCCACGTACCCGGCGCTCGACGCGCGCCGGCCGGCAGGGCTGTCGTCCGTGGTCGTCCTGGACGAGCTGCGCGGGCGGCTCGGGTTCACGGGCGTCACGATCACCGACGGCCTCGGAGCCGGTGCACTGCGTGCCTTCGGAGGCATTCCCGATCGCGCCGTGCTTGCCGCCCACGCGGGAGCGGATCTGATGCTCTGCTCCGGCCGCAGTGTGAGCCAGGGGACCAGCGCGGCAGACGCGCTCGAGGCCGCGCTGAGCAGCGGCCGACTCGACCGGCCCGCCTTCCTGGCGTCCGTCAAGAGGGTCATGTCCCTGCGATCAAGCTTGGCGAGGTAGGCCGTCCAGACCAGGCCGCCGCGAGAGTCCACTCTGTAGAATGTGCGCGGACGAGGGGGTGCTGCGTGAGGGATGACGACGGCCGATCTGGCGCTCGTGGGGTCAGCGAGGCGAGGGCGGACATCGAGTCTGAGGCGAGACGTCTCTGGCACTGGTCGAAGGCCAAGGCCCCATCCCTGCCCCTCCTCGACTGGCTGCCGCACTACCGCCAGCGCTGGCTGCGGCCCGACGTCGTCGCGGCCGCGGCGGTCTGGGCCGTGCTCGTGCCCGAGGGTATGGCCTACGCCTCGCTCGCCGGCCTGCCGCCTGAGACCGGCCTCTTCGCGGCCCTGGCGCCGCTGCTCGCGTATGCAGCTCTCGGTACCTGCCGGCAGTTGACGGTCGGGCCCAGCTCGGCGATCGCCGCCTTCTCGGCGGCCGCCGTCGCGCCGCTGGCGGCCGGCGACGGCGGCCGCTTCATCGCCCTCTCGGCGCTGCTCGCCCTCATGGTCGGTGCGCTTCTCCTGGTCGCCGGCCTCACCCGGCTGGGCTTCATCGCCGACTTCTTCGCCCGGCCGGTGCTGACCGGCTTCGTCGCCGGGCTGGCCCTCGTCATCGGCGTCGGGCAGGTCTACAAGCTGCTCGGCGTCGAGGGCGGCGGCACCTCGTTCTTCGGCAAGCTCGAGGTCCTCGCCCGGCAGCTCGGCTCGACCAGTCTACTCACGCTGGCCGTCGGGCTCGCCGCCTTGGGGGTCATCTTCGCGCTGCGGGCCTACGCGCCCAAGGTCCCCTCTGCTCTGGTCGCCGTCGTGCTGGGGATCGCGGCCGTCGCCGTCTTCGGTCTCGACAGTCATGGCGTCCAGGTCGTGGGCGCCATCCCCGCCGGCCTGCCGACGCCCACGATCCCCAGCTTCAGCCTCGCCGACGTTACCGACATGGCGCCCGACGCTTTCGCTCTCGCCCTGATCGCGTTCGCCGAGTCCGTCGCGGGCGCGCGCGCCTTCGCGGCCAGGCACGGCTACGAGGTGAACGCCGACCAGGAGCTGGTCGCCCTCGGCGTCGCCAACCTGGGCGCCGGCCTCCTGCAAGGATTCTCAGTCGACGCCAGCCTCTCGCGCTCGGCGGTGAACGATTCGTCGGGCGTCAGGACGCAGCTCTCGGGCGTCATCCTCTTCGGCTTTCTCATCGTGACGATGCTTTTGCTCATGCCGCTGTTCCACGACCTGCCTGAGGCGGTGCTCGGGGCGATCGTCATCGCCGCCGTCGCCCACCTGGTCGACGTCGCGGCGCTGCGCCGGCTGTGGCGGGTCGATCGCACCGACTTCCTGCTGGCGTTGCTCTGCTTCGCCGGGGTCCTGGTGTTCGGCATCCTCGTCGGCCTGCTCGTGGCGGTCGTCGTGTCACTGCTCGCGCTCGTCTTTAGGGCCTATCGTCCCAGCAGCGCCGTCCTCGGCCGTGCTCCCGGGGCGATGGACGATGAGACCTATCGCTTCCGCGGCGTGAGGGATCACCCCGAGTACGAGACCTTCCCCGGCCTGGTGATCCTGCGTGTCGAGGGAGAGCTCTTCTTCGCCAACGCACGCTGGTTTCGCGAGACGGTGCGCTCCCTGGTGCGTGGGCAGTCGCCGCCGGTGCGCGAGGTGCTCGTGCACGCCGGCGCTGTCCCGTACATCGACACCACCGCCGCGGCCACGCTGAGGGAACTGATCGCGGAGCTGTACGAGAGCGAGGTCGAGCTGCACTTCGCGCGCGTGACCACCTCGCTGTACGAGAACCTCGAGCGCAACGGCATCCTGGAGCTCGTGGGAAGCGATCGGTTCCATGAGACCGTCCTCGCCGGCGTCGCCGACTTCCTGCGGCGCGACCGGGTCCATTGACGGCGCCCCGAGTGTGACGGGACGCTGACGAGGATGCCGACTCGCCGAGCACGGCGCGACACGGTGGCCATCTTCACGAAGCGTTGTCACACGTGACGGAAAGCGGTCCATGCGGCGCCAAGCGGGAAGCATCATCGATGTAATCCAAGAGGGGACGCGGGCTCTCGGTTGGGGGATCCCCTTGAGGGGTCTACTGCCGCTCATGGCCTGTTGTGCGGTTGGGCGCTGACCTCGACTCGGGTCACCCACTTCACGTTCTTGTACCCCATCCTCGTGGGGACGACGAGCCGCAGCGGACCCCCGTGAGCCGCGGGCAGAGGCGCACCGTCAAGGCTATCGGCGAGCAGGGACTCGGGCGCTAGGGCCTCCTCCAGTGTGAGACTCTTCGCGTAGCTGCCGCCGAAGGCGTGGAAGGAGACGAACTGCCCCTCGGGGCGAACCGTGACGCGGTGCAAGAGATCTTTGACGCTGACACCCTCCCAGCGAAGGTTCCGCGCGTTCCAGCCTTCCACGCAGTGCAAGTCGATGGTCTTCCGCGCGCGTGGCAAGGCGAGCCAAGCCGCGCGATCCAGTCGTAGCGGCTGAGCGACCAGACCGTCGACGGACAGCACCCAGTCGCGAGCTGCCACGGCGGGTGGACCATCCTCGATGTTCAGGACCGGGAAGTCGTGGAGCAGGGCCGGGAGGTCGGTACCCAGGCGCTTCGCGTCGCCGTTCTGCAGGCGCTGCCAGCCGATCAGACCGGCCAGAGCGGCCGCTCCCAGCAGAAGGAACGTGCGCCGGCCGAAGCGCGTCTGCCGGCCTAGACCGCGGTTGGCAACGTCATTGCCCGGTTCCTCGCCCATATCGCTCCTGAGTCGGCTGAGGGTCTATTCCCGAGGGGGCACCCGAGCAGCACCGTGCTGTGCGCGGTGGCCGTTGCGCAGTGCCTCGCCCTCCCTGGCCGTTCAAGAGAGCTGCTCGGTGAGGGCGTTTGGGTCGGTCACCGGTCGCCGGCAGGCGAAGTCGTGGCAGACGTAGGCGGTCGCCGTGTCGCCGAGCGGCTGGCGATCCTCGAGGAGCGGTACGCTTGAGGGCGCACCCACGCGCCCGGCGGCGACGATGAGGTGGGGTCGGAAGGTCTCGCGAAGGACGGCGAGGAACAAGTCAAGGGCCGTATCCTCGGCGGCCGTCCCGCCGGCTCCGCCGGTGGCTTCTCGGGCGCCGCGGCCACCATCGTCCGTCGCGATGAGCACCACCTCGTCGACCGGCGAAGAGGCGAAGTCGAGCGCGATCAGCCACTGCGCGAAGCCAGTCGGCGCGGCGAGGAGCAGCGCGTGAGGACGCTCGAGGGCGGACTCGGCGGCATCGCGGTAGCGCCGCTCGCCGGTGTAGGCCGCAAGCCTCAGCAGGACGGTGGCTGCCGCGGCGCCGCCTGATGGCAGGGCGTTGTCCTGCTCACTGCGCGGTCTCACGACCAGCCTCTCGTGGTCGTCGCTCGTGTCGTAGAAGCCGCCCTCGGGCGTCGCGAAATGGTCGAGGACGTGTCCGGCGAGGTCGCGCGCAGCCTCGAACCAGCGCTCGTCGAAGGTCGTCTGGTAGAGCTCGAGGAGGCCGTCGGCGTAGTCGGCGTGGTCCTCGAGGTAGCCGTTGAGCCTGGCGACGCCGTCTTTCCAGGTGCGCAGCAGGCGGCCGTCGGGCGCGCGCAGGTGATCGAGGACGAAGGCGGCGTTGCGCTCGGCCGCGCGACGGTAGTCGTCTCGGCCGAGCGCACGCGCCGCCTCGGCGAAGGCCGCCAGCATGAGACCGTTCCAGGCGCTGAGCACCTTGTCGTCGCGCGCCGGCCGCACGCGCCGCTCGCGCGCCGCGAAGAGGCGCGCGCGAGCGGCGCCCAGCCGGCGCGCGACCTCGTCGACCTCCAAGCGGCGCTCGGCGGCAAGCTCCTCCACCGTCTTCACGAGCGACAGGATCGAGCGCCCCTCGAAGTTGCCGGCCGGCGTTACGCCGTAGGCCGCCATCAGGAGGTCGGCGTCGACGTCTCGGTCGCGGCCGGTCGTGCCGCCGGTCTCTCGTCGGTGCTCATCGGCGTCTGATGCGCCGCGCCCTCCGTCGTCATCCAGTGCCGCGCGCACCTCGTCGGGCGTCCAGACGAAGAAGGCTCCCTCCCGTCCCTCCGAGTCGGCGTCCTGCGTCGCGTAGAAACCGCCCGCCTCGTCGGTCATTTCGCGCAAGACGTAGTCGAGCGTCTCGACCACCACCCGCCGGTAGCGCTCCTCGGAGGTCACTTGCCAGGCGTGCAGGTACACGCGCGCGAGCTGCGCGTTGTCATAGAGCATCTTCTCGAAATGGGGGACGAGCCACACGGCGTCGGTCGCGTAGCGGTGGAACCCCCCGCCCAGTTGGTCGTAGATCCCACCGCACGCCATGGCGTCGAGAGCGCGCAGCACGACGCGCAAGATCCCTTCGTCGCGCGTCACCGTGTAGCGCCGCAGCAGTAACTCGAGGACCATCGGCTGGGGGAACTTGGGCGCGTCGCCCCAGCCGCCGTTGACCGCGTCCTCCGTGCGCAGCAGGCGCGTTACCGCGTCGCCCAGCAGCTCGGCGTCGCCGTCGCGCGCCGGCCCCGCCTCCGGCGGGCCGGCGCGTCGCAGCGCCCCGACAAGAGCCCCGGCTCCCTGCAGCAGCGTCTCCCTGTCGCTGCGCCAGGCCGCGGCGACGCTCTGCAGGACCTGGCCGAATGAGGGCATGCCGTAGCGCGGCAGTGGAGGGAAGTAGGTGCCGCCGAAGAAGGGCTCGCCCTGGGGCGTGAGGAAGACGCTGAGCGGCCAGCCTCCCTGACCGGTCAGGGCTGTGACGGCCTCCATGTAGACGGCGTCGAGGTCTGGACGCTCCTCGCGGTCGACCTTGATCGGCACGAAGTACGTGTTGAGCAGGCCGGCCGTTGCCGGGTCCTCGAAGCTCTCGTGCGCCATGACGTGGCACCAGTGGCAGGCGGCGTAGCCGATGCTGAGGAAGATGGGTCTGTCGTCCTCGCGCGCCGCCTCGAGCGCTTCGGGTCCCCAGGGACGCCAGTCGACGGGGTTCGCGGCGTGCTGCAGCAGGTAGGGGCTGGTCTCGGCGGCGAGGCGGTTGGCCACGATCGTCCTTTCTCTTCGGCCGGAGGCCCGATGCGGCCGGCAGCGGGTATGATTCCTCGAACAGCGCTCGCTAATCCGAGGAGCGTCCCGTGGAGCACGTTATCGGCGAAGAGTTCCAGCGAGCGACATCCTACTCGCGGTCGACCCTGACTGGAGGACGTCTCGACTGGTCGCGCCAGCCGGAGGTCTTCAAGCGTTACCCCGATGCGCCCCGGGCGCCGCTGCCCCCGGCCCCGGCCGCCGGCGGGCCGGGGTTCTGGGAGGTAGTCGCGGGGCGGCGGAGCGTGCGTGAGTACGCGGAGCCGCACCTGACGCTCGACGACCTCTCCGCGCTGCTCTGGGCCGCGGCCGGGGTCAACCGTGTGGAGTACGGCCTTCCCTTCCGGACGGTGCCCTCGGCGGGGGGCCTGTACCCGATCGAGACGTACATCGCGGCACATCGCGTCGAGGGTCTGGAGCCCGGTATCTACCACTACGCCGTGCTCGAGCGCGTCCTCGAACGGCTGCGCGCCGGCGACTTCAGGCACGCCGCCGCGGCGGCCGCGCTCGACCAGCCGATCGTCTTCGATGGCGATGTCGTCTTCGTCTGGAGCGCCGTCTTTGGCCGCTCGATATGGAAGTACGGCCAGCGCGCCTTCCGTTACGTGTACCTCGATGCGGGGCACATCGCCCACAGCGTCGCACTCGCCGCGGTGGCCCTTGGGCTCGGCAGTTGCCAGGTCGCGGCGCTGTTCGACGACGAGGCCAACGAGCTCATCGGGCTCGACGGCGAGGAGGAGAGCGTCATCTACCTGACCACCGTCGGGAGGCCGGCGTGAGGGACAAGACGACCACCGCCACCGAGAAGGCCTCCGGCGTGAGCGGTGGGGCGACTTCCTCGAATGAGAGCTCGAGTCGGCAGAGTCAACAGCTGACCAGGGACGGTAACCTGCCGGCCATTCCTTTGCGGCGCCGCTTCCCGACGAAGCGTATCGTCTTCCTCGTCATCACCGGCGTCGCCCTCTACTTCGTGTGGCCGAGGATCGTGCTGCTCTTCTCGCAGGTGCCTGAGCTGCGCGGGATCACGTGGTTCTGGTTCGTTCTCATCGCGCTCCTCGAGTTGGCCAGCTTCGCCTGCTACTGGGGCCTGATGAGGGTCGCCTTGGGCGAGAAGAGATGGTTCGTGGTCAGCACGACGCAGCTCGCCAGCAACGCCTTCAGCCGCATCGTCCCCGGAGGCGCCGCGTCGGGAGGCTCGGTCAGTTACCAGATGTTGACGAACGCCGGCTCGCCCCCGGCACGCGTCCTCACAGCGCTAACGGCGACAGGTCTCTTCTCGCCCGCCGTGCTCTTCGCCCTGCCGGTGCTGTCGATCCCTGCGATCCTGACGGGGGCACCGGTCGATCGCAGTCTCCTACGCACCGCCCAGACCGGCGCGGTCATCTTCTTCTTCATCGTGACTGTCGGCGCGCTCTTCCTTTTCACCGACCGTCCTCTCGAGGGGGTCGGCCGCGTCGCACAGCGCGTCATCAACCGGCTTCGCCGTCACCACGAACCGGTCGCCGAGCTGCCGGAGACGCTCGTGCAGGAGCGCGACCTGATCAAGGGCCTCATCGGCAACCGTTGGTGGGAGGCCTTGCTCTTCGCGGGCGGCAACTGGCTGCTCGACTTCGGCGCCTTGCTCGCCGCCCTCGCCTCGACCGGAGCGCGGCCGCGAGCCTCGCTCGTGCTGTTGGCCTACGTCGTCGCCGCGCTGCTCGGCATGCTGCCTTTCACGCCGGGCGGACTGGGGTTCGTCGAGGTCGGCCTCGTCGGCACCCTGCAGCTCGCCGGCGTGTCGCCGGCCCAGGCCGTGCTCGCCACTCTGGCCTACAGGCTGGTCGCCTTTTGGCTGCCGATCCCTCTCGGGCTGATCGCCTACGTCGTCTACAGGCGGCGCTTCGGAGGCCCTCGCGAGCGCGAGCTCGTGAGGGGGGGTTCGCCTCCCTAAGACCGTCTAGGGGAGGCTAACGCGCGCCGCGACCGGCCAGTGGTCCGACGGCAGGCGCGCGCCGGCCCGCTCCTGGGCCACCCAGGCCTTCTCGACTCGCCAGTGCCCGCTTGCCAGGACGTAGTCGATGCGCCGTCCGGCGGAGATTCTGCCGAACCCGTGCTCCGTCGCGACGCGCTCGGTAGCGACGCTTTCGGTTGCCGGGTCGTGTGAGGCGAGGGGCTGCGCCGACACCCCCTGCCGCTCGGCCAGAAGGTCGCGCAGGCCGGCTGCGACGAAGCGGCGGACGGCCGGTCCGCCGGGCGCCTCGTTGAGGTCCCCGGCGACCAGCCAGGGGAGGTCCGGCTCGAGCCACGAGACGAGGGCCTCGGCGGCGCGCTCGCGCGACGCCGCCGAGGCCCCGTCGAGATGGAGGTTCGCGAACTCGAAACGGCGCCCGGAGGCCTCGTCGGCGAAGCGGCAGAGGGTCACAACGCGAGGCAGTGGGTTGCCCCAAGTGCGCGAGCCGGGCACGTCGGGTGTGTCCGAGAGCCAGCGCGTGCGCGAGGCCTCGAGGTGGAGACGCGCTCGACGGAAGAAGACGCTGCAGCGTTCGCCGCCTCCTCTGGCGTTGCGCCCCGCACCGGTCGCCGCGTAGCCGTCAAGGGAGCGCACGAGGTAGCGCTCCTGGAAGCCATAGGACTCTTGCAGCCCGACGATGTCGGCTTCGAGGCGGGCGATGGCCTGCGCCGTCGCCCGCCTCCTGAACGGCCACGAGTGCAGGCCGTCGCAGGCGATGCCGTTGCGAATGTTGAAGCTCACGACGGTGAGGGCCGTGCTCACGGCCTCACACAGCGGCGGGATGTCGCCGTCCGTCGCGCCGCGACCGGCGAGGGCTCAAGACCGTTCGGGCCCCATCTCGCTCGCCGGCCTCCTCGCCCAGCCGCCGGGCAGCGCCGCGCGCAGAGCCGCCCGGCGCCAGGGCGTCACGCCCTCGATCTCGATCTCGAGCGAGAAGCTGAGGAAGGTGCGGATGAGGATGATGAGCCCGAGCACGAGGACGTTCTCGAGCGAGGGCTCGACGGCGACCGTACGGATCAGGTCGGCGGCGACGAGGATCTCGAGGGCGAGGAGGATGCTGCGCTCGAACATCCGGCGCAGCGCCGTGAAACGGTCCGTCCCCTCCCTGCCCGGTCCGGCGGGTCGCGCTGCGCGCAGCAGCGCCCAGACGAAGCCCGCGACGAGGACGAGCACGCCTCCGATCTCGAAGCCGCGGGCGACCCCGTCCATGAGCTCGGTGTAGCTCACTGCGTTCTTCCTCTCGCGCGGCGTCCCTCACGACTCGGCCGCGGGCCGAGACGCTCCCGTCGCCCCCGCGCAGCTCAGGTCTGGACCGACGGGGGCTCGGCCGGGATCGCCTCCGGTGGCGTGGCGCGGTGCACCAGGTAGCGGATGAAGAGCTCCCAGGCGAGCAGGATCAGCACGATGGCGATGATCCAGCCCCAGCTTGGCGTGGCGAGCAGCAGCACGAGCAGGGCGATGATGATGCCGGCGAGACGCAACCAGTCGGCATAGCGGACCATGAAGCGCAGCACCTTGGCCTGTGGCGAGGCCGGCTCTGCCGTCGTCTCGGCCAAGGTGGCGATGCCCTCGCCCGCCTTGCTGAACCACTGCGGCTTGCCCACCAGGAAGGCCGCCACCGCCACGATGATGCCGGCGATCAGGAAGGCCAGGGTGAAGCTCTGCATGTTGTCGACGGCCGTCTTGAGGATCGGCCCACCGATGCCCGGGCCCTGGCCCGTCTTGAGGCCGTTGACGATGTTCTCCTCGATGCGGTTGACCAGCACGCGGGCGATGATCAGCGCGACAGCGACGCCGACGCCCAGCTCGATCAGCGTGCGCCGCCTCTTGAGCGACAGCCACACGGAGGCGACGATGAGGGCGATGGTGAGGATCACGAGGATCACCACGACCGCGTTGAAGATGCGCACGATCTGCTGCGCCGTCTTGAGATCCTGGCTCTTGAGCAGCGTCACCTGACCGAAGTCGGCCGGCAGCTGGACGCCGAGGGCCTGTGAGAGCTGCGCATTGGCCTCGGCGGGGGGCGTCTCCGGGGGGATCTCGGGGATCGTGATGCCGGAGAGCAGCCGCGGGGCTTTCTGCTGCACCTGGATGAGCGCCTTGGAGAGCAGGGGCAGCAGGTTCAGCTTGGCTTCGCCGTTGTTGACGGAGAGCGCGCCGGGTTCGTTGTTGAGGGCGTTGACGACCTGCTCGTGGGCCACGCGGTTGACACCCACCCAGAGGTTGTAGGCCGTATCCGTGGCGAGGAAGCTCTGGAGGTTCTTCTGCAGGAACGTCTGCAGCCAGCCCTCGACGGCAGTGGCGATGGGGGCCGCCAGGGGGTCGAACTGCGAAGGTAGGGCGTTCTCGGCGCGCTGCTGGATGTTGATGGCGTCGACGCCCCGTTGCGCCAGGTACACACTCAGGTCGTGCTGCACCTGGGGGTCTTTGGCGACCGGCGAGACCACCTCGACCCACTTGTCCGTGTTCATGAGGACGTTGTGGGCCCAGAGCGTCACCGTGCTCACCAGGACGCCGAGCACGGCCAGCACGACGAGGATGCCGACGAGCCAACGGCGCATGCGCACGTGGGTCCTGCCCGCGCTGCGGTCGCCGAACCAGGCCGAGACGGACTGCCACACACTCTTCTCGCGAGTCTCCGCGGCAGTGTCGCCGCTGTCACTCTCTGCGCTGTCGGTGTCGGAGCCGCTCTCGGGGCTGCCGGCCTCAGCGCCGGTCTCCGGGCTGCCGGCGTCAGCCTCGCTGCTGCCGCCCGACTCGGCCCCAGTTCCTTCGTCGCCGGCGTCCGGCAGCGGCACCGTGCGTTCGTCGGTGTCGTCGCTCATGCGTCGCCTCCCCTTGCGTGGGCTCCACGGCTGTGGCTCGTCCTTACCGCGCACATACTTGCGTCATCATACCCGACCGCCGTCGCGATGGAACGGACGTCCCTCGCGTGGGTCACACGGTCGTGACGATCACGCCGGCGTCTGTGAGGTGCGCCATCTCGGTGGGGTTGGCCATCCCGTCGGTGATGAGCTCGTCGATGTCGTCGAGGCCGGCGATACGCGCGAGGGCGCGCCGCCCGACCTTGGAGCCGTCGGCGACGACGACGGTCCGGGCGGCGCGCCTGATCAGATGCAGGTTCGTGTGGGCCTCGACCTCGTGGTGGGTCGTGAGCCCGGCGTCGACCGAGATCCCGTCGACGCCGACGAAAGCCACATCGAGGTTGAGGCCGTCGAGGGTGAGCTCGGCGAGCGGTCCGACGAGCTCGTAGGACTCGCTGCGGGCCGTCCCGCCGGTGACGATCAGCTTGAGGTCGGGGCGCAGGGCGAGCTCGGAGGCGATGTTGAGCGCGTTCGTCACGACGGTGAGTCCCGGACGCGTCATCAAGACGCGCGCCACTTCCGTCGTCGTGGTGCCGCCTGTGAAGCCTACCGTCGACACCCCGTCGGCGCGGCGTGCGGCTTCGGCCGCTATGCGGCGCTTCTCCTCGATGTGGCGTCCTCCCTTGTAGCGCAGCGGTAGCTCGATGAGCCCGCTGGCGACGGCTCCGCCGTGAGTGCGCGAGAGTAGGCGCTGCTGCTCGAGGAGCTGCAAGTCGCGGCGCACCGAGGCAGTCGAGACGCCGAGCAGGGCGGCGAGCTCGCTGACGGCGACCGAGCCGCGATCGGCGAGCCGTTCGAGGATCACGCTGAGGCGTTCCTCCTGGCGCATGGCGCCATCGTATCACAGGGTCTGCAAGGTTCTGTACGATTCGCGGATGTAATGAGCAAGAAGCAACACGCGCGCGTTCGGGGTTGGTAGGATGGGGGCATGGCGCCGGGCCCCGAGCAGCGATCCGGAGCGGGGAGCGAACGTCGGCGAGGCTCCTCAGCCGCCTCCGCCGAGGGGCGCGTCGACCTCTGGCCGCTGAGGTCTCTGTTTGCCCTTTCGGGCGCAGCCGGCGCCGCGTTGCTGCCGTTCTTCGCCCTGCTCCTGCGTGACCGTGGCCTGGGCCCGGAGCGCATCGGTCTCGTGCTCGCCGCCGCGTCGCTCGCCGGGGCCCTCGTCACGCCCGTGTGGAGCCACGTCGCCGACACACGGGCCGGCATCGTCCTCGCCCTGCGCTTCTCGGCCTTCGCCACCGCGGCCTGCGCCGTCGCCCTCGCGGCCACCGGCTCGGCGTTCGTGCCCATCCTGCTCGCCGCCGCCGCCATGTCGGCGTGCTCGGCGCCGGGGGCGCCGCTCTCGGACGCCCTCGCCGTCGGGTACCTGGGCCCCGAGCGGATGACGGAGTACGGCACGATTAGGCTCTGGGCGAGCGCCGGCTGGGGAGTGGCGGTCATCGCCTTCGGCGCCCTCTTCGAGGGTCTCGGCCTGGGGCCGGCGCTGCCCGCATACGCCCTCGGCAGCGTCGCCCTCGGCCTGTGGACCTTCCGGCTCCCGCCCGGGGCTCCGCTGCCGCAGCCCTCACACTCCCGCCTGGGGGCCGTGGGCGACGCGCTGCGCGCGTCGCCCAGGCTCGTTCCCTTCCTCGGTGGCGTGTTCCTCGTGGCCGTGGCTTCGTCTGCGGCCTGGTCGTTCGTCGGCTTGCGGATCGTCGGACAGGGCGGCGGACCGTTCCTCGTGGGCCTCGCCGCCGGCCTCACGGCCTTCATCGAGATCCCCGTCATGCAGTACAGCGGTGCGCTCGGACGGCGGTTCGGTCTCCGGGCCGCGTTCGGTGCCGGAGCCCTTGTGTATGCGCTCGTCTTCCTCGTGTGGACCTTCGTGCGCAGTCCGCTCGTCATCACCCTTGTCGCGAGTGCCGACGGAGTCGCGTTCGCGCTCGTCTACACCGGTGTGGTGGTCATCACCGGCCGGCTCGTGCCCGAGCGCCTGAGCTCGACCGGCCAGGCGCTCGCGCAGACGGTCAACTGGAACGTGGCCCCGATCGTCGGCGCCGCGCTGGGTGGCGTGGTCTTCGCCCGTCTCGGCGCGCCGGTGCTTTTCGCCGGCGCCGCCGTCCTCGCCGTCGCCGGCGCCGCCGTGGTGTGGCTCGCGCTGGGACGGGCGCAGGCGTGATGTTGCATCCTGCACGATTGGTGCATAGTATGGACAGAAATGAACAAGACGACGGCCGAGATACTGACACAACCAGCCTGCTGGCGACGTGCCGCGGCCGTCGCGGCGACGGCGGACGCGGGCGGGGCTCTGCCCGCGGCGGGCGAGCGCATCGCCGTGGTCGGCTGCGGCACGTCGCTCTACGTCGCCCAGGCCTACGCGGCGGCGCGTGAGGCGGACGGTCTCGGCGTGAGCGACGCCTTCGCCGCTTCCGAGTATCCCGAGGCGCGCTCCTATGGCAAGGTTGTCGCCCTCTCCCGCTCGGGCACGACGAGCGAGGTCCTCGCCTTGCTCGCCTCGCTGCCGCAGCGGGAGGCGTCGCTGGTGATCACGGCGGTCGGCGACTCGCCGGCGGCTGCGGCCGCCGGCGAGTCGCTCGTGCTCGACTTCGCCGACGAGCAGTCGGTCGTGCAGACGCGCTTCGCAACGACCGCGCTGGCGCTGCTGCGAGCCTCACTCGGGCACGACATCGAGCGCGCGGCCGACGACGCCGCGCGCGCCCTCGACGTCGACCTTCCTCTCCAGCCGGGGTCGGTTTCGCAGGTGACCTTCCTCGGCACAGGCTGGACGGTGGGCCTGGCCTCCGAAGCGGCGCTCAAGCTGCGCGAGGCCGCGCAGGCGTGGACCGAGTCGTACACCGCCATGGAGTACCGCCACGGGCCGATAGCCATCGCCGCGCCGGGGCGCGCCGTCTGGCCGTTCGGCCCTCTGCCGCGCGGCCTCGCCGACGACATCGAGGCGACAGGGGCGACCCTGGTCGACATCGGCGACCTCGACCCGATGGCGGCGCTCGTCCTCGCCCAGCGCTTCGCGGTGGCCGAGGCTGAGCACCGCGGACTCGATCCCGATCGGCCGCGCAACCTGACACGGTCGGTCGTCTTGCCGTTCTTGGAGACGAGGTGACCGGTTGCGGTCGTCATGAATGCCCGCACTGCGGCACAAGGCTCGTGTACGCTTCAGTCTGAGAGACAGGGGGAGGTCCCGGGATGAGCATCGCATCGTCACGCAGCGCCGTCGCCAAGGCGCTGGCGCTGGCCACGTTGTTCCTCGCACTTGCCGTCGCAGCGTGCGGCGGCACCAGCCCAAGCACGACGTCGAGCCCCTCTGGCGGCGCCGCCGCCCTGCCTTCGCCTGGCGGCGGCGGCACGGTGACGCTCTGGCACGGCTACACCGACGTTGAACGCACCGCCACCGACGCCTTCGTGGCGAAGTTCAACGCCACGAATGCGGGCTTCACCATGAAGGCCGTGTTCGCCGGCAACAACGACTACGCCCTGCAGAAGCTGCTCACCGCTCTCGCCGCCGGCAAGGCGCCGGAGATCTCCTACCAGTACGGCTCCTCGATGGCCAACCTGGCGACCTCGCCCAAGATCGTCGACCTCGGTCCCCTCATGGCCGCGACGCCCGACTTCAACTGGGACGACTTCTACCAGGCCGAGCGCCTCGCCACGACGGTGAACGGCAAGGTCATCGGGGTGCCCGCCCTTGTCGACAACTTGGCCATCGTTTACAACAAGGCGGTGTTCGACAAGGCCGGGGTCGCTTACCCGACGAAGGACTGGACGTGGACAGATTTTCGCGCCGCGGCGCAGAAGCTCACCGATCCCGCGACAAAGCAATTCGGATGGGCCTACGTCAACGACGGCAGCGAAGACACGGTGTGGCGCTTCCTCGCCCTGCTCTGGCAGGCCGGTGGAGACCTCCTGAATGCCGACAACAGCGCCTCGGCCGTCAACAGCCCTCAAGGGCTCAAGGCAATGACCCTCCTGCATGACATGGCCGTCACGGACAAGTCGATCTACCTCGACAACGGCAGCGGCAACTACATCAACGTGTTCAACGCCGGCAAGATCGCCATGTTGTGGACAGGTCCCTGGGATCTTTCGGCGATCAACGCCGGGGTCGACTACGGCGTCGAGATCCTGCCGGCCGACGTGACGCACGCGACCATCGCCGGTCCGGACAACTACGTGCTCATCGACAACGGGCCACAGCAGGTGGCCAACGCCTGGGACTTCGTGAACTGGTTCTGCTCGCCAGAGGTGCACCTGGCGTACTGCATCGCGACGGGACACCTGCCGATCCGCAAGTCGGAGACCAAGCTACCGGCCTACCAGACCTACCTCAAGAAGTACCCGGCCGACGAGATCTTCGTGGCGAACCTGGAGAACGTGAGCAAAGCGCGGCCGAACCTGGCGACCTACCCGAAGATCTCAGCGGCGCTGGGGCAGGCGGTGCAGTCGGTGCTGCTCGGCCGGGCGCAGCCGCAGCAGGCACTGCAGGCCGCGAGTCAGCAGATCGACTCGATCCTGGCGGCCGGCCAGTGAGAGCGGCCGATGAGGGTTGAGGTCGGGCGGGGCGGGGCGTCACGATAGCGGCGAAATGTCTGAAGCGACGCTGAGCCCCACATCTCCCGAGGCCCCAGCGCGGGCCTCGCGCAAGGCCTCACACTGGGAGCGTTTCCTCTCCTCCGACAGCCTCGCCGGGTGGGGCTTCGCCTCGCCGGCGATGCTGCTCATCGCCGTCTTCGGCATCGCCCCCATCATCTGGTCGGCGGTGCTCTCCTTCCAGCGCAACAACCTGCTCTCACCCGGAGTCTGGATCGGCTTCAAGAACTACGAGCGTCTCATGCGCGACCCGCTCTTCGCCCACTCGGTGCGGCTCACTGTGCTCTACACCCTCCTCTTCGTGCCCATCAGCATCGTGCTCTCGCTGCTCTGCGCGGTGGCCCTCAACCGCAAGCTGTGGTTCATCCGCCTCTACCGCACGGCCATCTTCCTGCCCGTCGTGGCCTCGACGGTCGCCGAGGCGATCCTCTTCCTCTGGCTCTTCGACCCCTACAACGGGATCGCCAACGTCGTCCTGAGCAAGGTCGGGGTCCCCTCACAGAGCTTCTTCCAGAACCCCTCCCAGGCTCTCTATTGCATCGTTGCCATGACCGTCTGGGGCTGGCTGGGGTTCAGCGTGATCATCTACCTGGCCGCGCTCCAGGGGATCCCCAAGGAGCTCGTTGAGGCGGCGGCCATCGACGGTGCCACCCGCTGGCGCATCTTCCGTCGCGTCGAGCTGCCGCTCCTGGGGCCGACGACCCTGTTCCTGGTGATCTACCTGAGCATCAACGCATTGCAGCTCTTCGACGAGATCTACGTGACGACACGCGGCGGCCCTCTCAACTCGACCCTCGTCGTCGTCTACTACCTCTACCAGCAGGCGTTCCAGTTCTTCGACGCGGGCTATGCGACGGCGATCGCCTACGTGCTCTTCCTCGGCATCCTCGTGCTGACGATCGTGCAGCTGCTCTTCGGCCGCCGCTTCGTCCACTACCGCTCGTAGGTCGCCCGGTGGACGCGGTCGCCAGAAGACAGGAGGTCGTCCCCCAGCTCGGCTCGCTGCAGGCCGAGGTCAAGCCGGCGCGACGTTGGCGGCCGAGCACCTGGCATCTCTTCCTCGTGCCGATGTCCCTGCTCATGGCGTTTCCGTTCATCTGGATGGTCATCACCGCGGTCTCGACGCGTGAGGAGACGCGCCAGTTCCCGCCCAGCCTGCCGCACAGCATCCAGTGGCACAACTTCGTCGATGCCTGGACCGTGGTCCCGTTCGACCGTTGGCTGCTCAACACGACGATCGTGGCCGTGGCCTCGGTGGTGGGCAACCTGGTGTTCTGCAGCATGGCGGGCTACGCCCTGGCGCGGCTTCGCTTCATCGGCGGCGGCCTCGCCTTCCTCCTCATCCTGGCCACGCTCATGGTGCCCTTCCAGGTCGTGATGATCCCGACGCTGCTCATCGTGCGCGGCCTGGGGCTGGTCGACACGCTCGGCGCCCTCGTCGTGCCCAACCTGGTGACGCCGTTCGGCATCTTCCTGCTGCGCCAGTTCTTCAGGACGCTGCCGGTCGAGATCGAGGAGGCGGCGCGCATCGACGGCGCCAGCCGTCTGGGCACACTGGTGAAGATCGTCCTGCCGCAGATGAAGGCGCCTCTCGCCACCGTGGGCATCATGACGCTGCTGTGGCGCTGGAACGACTTCCTGTGGCCACTGATCGCCATCCAGACAGAGTCGCGCTACACGCTTCCGCTGGGGCTTGCCTCGTTCCAGGGGGCCCACAACACGAACATCCCGCTGCTCATGGCGGGAACGCTGATGAGCCAGCTGCCGATGCTTGTCGTCTTCATCGTCGCGCAGCGCTGGTTCGTGCAATCCCTGGCCTCGTCCGGGATCAAGGGATAGGCGGATCGAACGATGAGTCGGAGCAGGTAGAGGCGGGAGCGGGGAACGGGCAGGAAGATGGCCAGGATCGTCCTCGAGAAGTTGCGCAAGGTCTTCCCCGGCAAGCCACCGACGGTGGCGCTCGAGGGGCTCGACCTGACGATCGAGGACGGCGAGCTCCTGATCCTCGTAGGCCCGTCGGGGTGTGGCAAGACGACCGCCTTGCGCTGTGTGGCCGGCCTCGAGACGCCGACCTCGGGGCGCATCCTCATCGGCGACCGCGAGGTGCAGGACCTGCCGCCGCGCCGGCGCGACGTGGCTATGGTCTTCCAGAACTACGCCCTCTACCCGCACTACTCCGTCTTCAACAACCTTGCCTTCGGGCTCAAGGAACATCGCGTGACACGCGCCGAGGTCGATCGCCGTGTGCGTGAGATGGCCGCCATGCTGGGTCTTGAGCGGTTGCTTGACCGCAAGCCGGCGCAGCTCTCGGGCGGGCAGAGCCAGCGCGTCGCCATGGGGCGCGCGCTCGTGCGCGACCCGCAGGCCTTCCTGCTCGACGAGCCTCTCTCGAACCTCGACGCCAAGCTGCGCGGCCAGATGCGCTCCGACATCCTCGCCTTGCAGCGCCGGGTGGGCGTGACCAGCCTCTACGTGACGCACGACCAGTCGGAGGCGATGACGCTGGGCGACCGCATCGCCGTGCTCAACGCCGGTGTGCTACTGCAGCTGGGCACGCCCAGAGGAGGTCTTTCGTCGGCCGCGCAACCTGTTCGTGGCCGCCTTCATGGGTACGCCGTCGATGAACCTGCTGCGCGGGCGGGTCGACGGGGGCGTCCTGCAGGCCGGCGACCTGCGCCTGAGCGTCGCCGGCCTGCAGGACGCCCCCGTCGTCGTCGGCTTCAGACCGGAGGCGCTCGTGCCGGCGAGCCAGGGTGCCGGGCTCCCGGTGACCGACATGGAGGTCGAGCTCGTGGAGGAGCTCGGCAACGAGACGTTGGTTTACGGCGAGATCGCCGGTGAGGTAGCGGCGATCGACATCGACCCTTCGCTGCCAACGCCTCTGCCGGGCTCGCGGGCGCGCATCTGCGCGCGCTTGAGCGGCTTCACCGACGTACGTCCGGGCCAGAAGCTGCCGCTGGCCGTGCGCACAGACAGGGTGCACCTGTTCGAAGCGACCGGCGGCGAGGCGCTGACGCTGCCCTCGCCGCCGGTCGCCCTCGCCGGCTCAGGTGGCGAGGTGAGTCGCCCCTGATGCCTCAAGCTCTGCCGTGGGGCGGCGTCTCGAGCGGCACGCTCGGGGCGGGCGGCCTCGGCCGCCCGCCCCGCCCGACCTCAATGTGAGTGGTCGCGCGGCCGCTTCGTAGGCCGGGCCTTCTCCTGCGGCAGCACGCCGAGCTGCTTTCGGCCCCGACTCATCTTCGTCACGTCGACCGTGCCGCGGCCGAAGGCGTCGACGCGGCCCCAGCGTCCGGGGATGTCGAGCAGGGCCAGGTGGCCGATCCCCTGCGGCAGCGCCGGATCGACGATGAGGTGGTCGCCGGTGGGCTCGAGGCCGAGCATCGTGCGCAGCAGGAGCAGCGGCGCCCCCGTCGACCAGGCCTGCGGACTGCAGGAGGTCGGGTACTGCACCGGGTACTTCGTCATCTCGCGTGGGTAGCCGCCGAACGCCTCCGGCAGGCGGCCGGCGAAGAACCCGGCCGCGTCGAGGATGCCGGCCGCGACCCTGGCCGCCTCCTCCTTGAAGCCGTAGCGGCGCAGGCCCCAGGCGATGAACGAGTTGTCGAACGGCCAAATGGTGCCCACGTGGTAGCCGATCGGGTTGAAGCGACCCTGACCTTCCGCCAGCGTCCGAACGCCCCAGCCCGAGTACATCGCCGGCGACATCAGGTGCCGCACCACGGCTTTGGCCTTGGACTTGTCGACGATGCCGCTCCAGAGCAGATGGCCGTTGTTCGAGGCCAGGGCGTCGACCTGCGTACCGTCCGCCTCCAGGGCGAGCGCGAAGTACTGGCCGTCTTGTACCCAGAAGTCGCGGTTGAAGCGGCGCTTGAGGTCGGCGGCCTCCTTCTCGAGCCGGTCGGCGAAGGCGGGATCCTTCCACACCAGTCTCGCCAGCCTGGCGCCGCGCATCTTGGCGTCGTAGGCGTAGCCCTGCAGCTCGCAGGTGGCGCGCGGGAACCCGGGCAGCCGCCCGTCGCGGTACGAGATCGAGTCCCAGGAGTCCTTCCAGCACTGGTTCTCGAGGCCGGTCTTCTCGTTGCGTCGCTTGTAGGAGATGTAGCCGTTGCCCTGCAGGTCGGCGTACTTGTCGATCCAGCTCAAGGCGGCGCGCGCCTGGGCCTCGAGCGAGCGTACCAGCCTCGCGTCGCCGGTCCAGCGCTCGTACTCGTCGAGCAGCACGACGTACAGCGGCGTGGCGTCGACGGCGCCGTAGTAGGGCGAGTGCGGCCGCTCCTCGAACGCGGTCATCTCGCCGTAGCGCATCTCGTGCAGGATGCGGCCGGGGTCTTCGTCGCGGAAGTCGTCGAGACGCGAGCCCTGCCAAATGCCCAGGACGACCAGGGTCGTCGCCGCCAGTTCATGGGTGAACGGCAGGGCCTGCAGGCTGGTGAAGATGCTGTCGCGGCCGAACGCCGTCATGAACCAGGGCAGGCCGGCGGCGGGCAGGCTGTGTCCCTCCATGGCGGGCGGCGAGAACCGCAGCGCGGCCAGGTCGACGAGACTGCGTTCATAGGTCGACTTCAGCGGGTCCCAGTCGCAATCGAGGCGCGGCGCTTCTTCGAGCCAACGATCGAGACTGCGTTCCAAATGGGGCCTGGCCCTCTTGGCGCCGCGCTCGTACTTGGTCTGCTCGACGCTCCTCCCGGCGACACCGAGCGCGGTGACCACGTGGAGGTCCGTCGACCATTGTCCGTGGGGCTCGATGTGGACGGCGAAGCTCAGTCCCTTTTCGTCAACGCTGCAGGGCGCCGTCGCCGAGATCCATGTCTCGCGATTGTAGGTCTCGCGCTTGTAGCCGAGCACCAGGCGGCCGTCGCCGACGCGCCCATAGTAGTCGCCCTTCTTCTTCAGGGCGTCCTTGACCTCGAAGAGGTCGGCGAAATCACAGCCGGCCTCGATACGCACGTCGAGGTCGACGGCCTTGTCGTCGTGGTTGAGGATCGTGAGCTCCTCGTGGAAGCCGTCCCCGACAGCTCGCTGGCGGATCACCGAGAGCTTGGCGTCGATGTACACGGTGCCGGTGCCGGGCACCAGGAAGAAGCGCGTCTCGAAGTACTGCAGGTCGTCGACCGACAGCGGGTTGAGCCGCTGGCCGTCGATCGTGAGTATCCACTTCGAGAGGTAGCGCGTGTCGAACGAGAACAGACCGGTCGGGTCTGTCATCGAGGCCTCGATGTCCCCGCTGCTGTCGCTCACGACGAAGGTGTTGCCGTCGAGGATCTTGACCTCGGCGCTCATGTCGGCCTCCTAGCGTATCCCGCGACTTCCTCCGTGGCGGCGCCGGCCGAGGGAGTGAAGAGGGCCTGGAGTGCGACCAACAGCCGCACCCTGCCCTGGACCGAGACCAGGCCGCGCAGCACCGCGGCCATCGCGTTCATCTCGCCCCCCAGGATGGCCTCGAAGGTCGCCAGGTCCATGCTGACGACGCAGTCGGCGTCAGCGCGTTTGTGTGAGACGGTGACGTCTCCCTTCTCGATGGTCACGTACCAGTGCTCGGTCCGTTCGCCGTCCTCCAGGTCGCAGCGGAGGGTCCCGCTCACGGTGCGCAGCAAGGGTTCGCCCTTCTTCTTGGCCAGGGCCTCGAAGAAGCGCTTGGTGGGTTCGGCCATCGCCGTTCCTCCTCCGGTCGTCGTTGATGAGCTGCCGCTCGTCGCGCTCAGGCATGCCTTCGCACACCCGACGACCCTGTTCGCGACGCGGCAAGTGGCGTGGTCACTGAAGCACAGGCATGTTACCGCACGGTTAACGGGACTCGCGCAAGCCCCCGTGGAGCGTGTATGTTGTTGCGCGTGACGAGGGAGAGGCCCGCAGATTCGGTGGCGAGATCCGCGGCTACGACGCGCGTGACGTACGTCGGGCAGGCGACGGTCCTGATCGAGATGGACGGGATGCGCATCCTCACCGACCCGATCCTCAAGCGCTGGGTCGGGCCGTTGCGTCGCTACGGCCCTCTGCCCGACCCCACGATCCATCACGGCATCGACGTGGTGCTCATCTCGCACCAGCACCTCGACCATCTCGACACCGCGTCGCTGCGGCTGCTGCCCAAGTCGGCCGTCGTCGTCGGTCCGCCGCTCACGGGCGGGACCGTGCATCGGGTCGGCTTCAAGACAGTGGTCGAGACGCGCCGCGACACGGCGCTCCACCTCGGCGACCTCGAGATCGTCGCCGTGCACGCCAAGCATACGCGGCGCCGCTGGATCCTCAGTTCACCGACGGAACCGCTGGGCTTCATCATCCACGGCTCCACGACGGTCTACTTCGCCGGCGATACCGGCCTCTTCGACGGCATGGAGGACCTGCACGAGCGCATCGACCTCGCCCTGCTGCCCATCGAGACGTGGGGGGTGCGCCCCCCCGAGGGCAGGCACCTGAGCCCTCGGACTGCCGCTCACGCCCTGACGTTGCTGCAGCCTCGCGTCGCCGTGCCCATCCACTGGGGCACCCTGTACCTGCCGGGCTCGGCCTACGCCGGCAAGGAGGCCACCTACGCCTGGTTCCAGCACACGAGGAAGCGCCCTGAGGAGTTTGCCTCTCTCGCCGCCGAGACGGCGCCCGACGTCGAGGTGCGACTGCTTGCGCCGGGTGAGTCGCTCGACCTCGCACAAGCCCACGCGGCGGGCGCGTCGGCGCCGGCTGGGGATCAAACCTGATCGCCGGCGACCGTCTGCGGAGTCGCGCCCGACAGCGGACCATTGTAGGATGCCCGGCACACCACCGCCGTCGAGACCAGGAGTGATGACCGCATGAGCCTTCTTGCGCCACTGTGGGCGACCACGCTGTTTCGCGTGTTCGGCATCTCTTTGCCGCTTTGGATCGTCGTGCCGCTGCTCGTCTACTGGGCCGTCGTCATCGTGCTGCTCGTCTACGACAACCGCGAGCCGAGCAGCACGCTCGTCTGGCTCTTCGCCCTGATCTTCCTGCCGGGCATCGGCATCGTCCTGTTCCTCTTCTTCGGCAGGGACTGGAAGGTGATCACCGCGCGCCGGCACTGGGCCGAAGGATACGTGGCGGCCGTCACGGCGAAGATGCGCCCGGTGTACGAGCGCAACGAGGCGACCGACCGGCTGTTCAAGGAGCGATACGGCACCGGTCTCGCCCCCGCCATCTCGGCCACGATCGAGAGGGAGAACGGCTCGCGCCCCCTGCCCGCCGACAGTGTCGAGATCTTCCCCACCGGGGCGGAGAACTTCGCCCGTCTCGAGCAGGACCTGGCCGCGGCCACGTCCTTCGTCAACATGGAGTTCTTCATCTGGGAGCAAGACCAGCTCACGGCCAGGCTCACCGCGATCCTGCTCGACCGGCTGGCGGCCGGCGTGGAGGTGCGCCTCCTCTACGACTACATGGGCAGCATCAGCCACAAGAAGGATGAGCTGAAGAAGCTCGAGGCGGCGGGCGCCAAAGTGAGTGCCGACGTGACCCAGGTCTTCAAGCTGAACTACCGCAATCACCGCAAGATCGTGGTGATCGACGGCACGATCGGCTACACGGGCGGTATGAACTTGGGACAGGAGTACATCGACGGCGGCTTGCGCTTCCCCACCTGGCGCGACACGAACATCCGCGTCACCGGACAGGCCGTCGCCGAGCTGCAGAAGCTGTTCGCCATGCGCTGGTTCGAGGACGAGCACGAGGACATCCTGCAGGACCGTTACCTTCCTCCGGCCCCGGATGAGAGCCTCGACGGGCGCATTCTGACGCAGCTCGTCGCGCATACGATCGAGAGTCCCTGGGAGGCCGGCCGTCGCGCTCACATGCTCGCCATCTCGCAGGCCGAGCGCACGCTGAAGATCCAGTCGCCCTACTTCGTGCCCGACCCGGGGACCTACGACGCCTTGATCAACTCCGCCCTGAGCGGCGTCGACCTGCGCTTCATGATGACCGGTTGGGTCGACAAGAAGCTGCCCTTCTGGGCAGCGCAGACCTACTACGAGCCGCTACTGCGCGCCGGCGCGCACATCTACCTCTACGAGGCGGGGTTCTTCCACGCCAAGACGATCGCCATCGACTCGACTGTCTGCGCGATCGGGACGATGAACATGGACATCCGCAGCCTGCGTCTGCACAAGGAGCTCATGGAGTGGATCTACGACACGAAGATCACGCGCCAGCTCGAGGCCATCTTCGAGCGTGACCTCGAGCAGTGCCGTGAGGTGACGTTGAAGGACGTTGGCTCCGTCGGGCGCTGGCAGCGCTTCCGCAACTCGTTCGCGCGGCTGTTCTCGGCCGAGATCTAGAGCACTGAGCCGGGGCGGGTTGGCGCCCGCGGCATCGCCGCGGGCGCCGCCAGGCCGATTGGACCGGGGTCCTCTAGACTCGCCTAGACGCCGGTCTCGACCTTGAGCCGGCCGTCCTTGATCGCCTTCTGGACCACCGCGAAGTCTCTCTCCGTCTGGTCGGCGTACGCCTCGGCGAAGTCGGCGAGGGCGAGGTCGAAGCGGTCGCTCTTGCCCAGGTAGGCGGCGATGGCGATGCGGTCGCCCGAGCGCGCGTGCGCCCGCGCCAGCGTCCAGCCGCAGACGCCGGCGTAGAGGGCGAGACCGGCAGGGCGCACGTTCTCCGTCGACACCGACCCCTTCATGTCGCGCAGCTGCCGCCAGTAGAAATCGCGGTGCCGCCGCTCCTGAGCCCCGTATCCAGCCCAGGAAGATGTCGCTGGCCGCCTGCATGAGCCGCTGACCGGCGACGACGCGATGGGCGTGGTTCTGGTAGCGGCTCTTGCCGACGTACGCCTCCATGACCGACGGGTTGGCCTGCTTGAGCTGCAGGAAGAGGGGATCGCCGTCGTCGCGGCCCAGCAGGAGGACGATGAGGGCGAGCGTGCCCACACTGCCGACGCCGACGACCTTCATCGCCATGTCGACGAACTGGTAGCGGTCGACGAGCTCACGGTGGTCTTCCTGGAGGGTCTTGCGATAGTCGGCGAACGCCTTCTTTGCCACCCGGTCCAGTTCGGCATCCGCCGGGAGGTGAGCGATGAGCGGTGGGGCGTCGATGATGCGCGGCATCCCGTCGACCGTCTCGGTCAGCTTGTTGAGGGCCTGGAGGCTGTCGTGAGTGCGGGCCTTGGCGAGGATCTGCTCGGCCGCCTTCGATCTTCACGCCGCGCGCCGTCTTGCGCCAGCTCCAGGACCTCCTCGGCCGCTACCCTCGAGTAGTAGACGTCGAGGTCGCCCATCGCGGCGTAGCGGTTCATCCAATCGCGGTAGGACCGCACGGCGGCGAGCGCGGCGTCGCGGTTCTGGGCTGCGGTGAGGCCGGCGTCGCGACCGGCGACGACCACACTCGCTACGAGACGCTTCAGGTCCCACTCCCACGGCCCCGGCAGGGTCTCGTCGAAGTCGTTCACGTCGAAGAGCAGGGTCCGTTCCGGTGAGGCGAAGACGCCGAAGTTCAGCAGATGAGCGTCGCCGCACGCCTGCACTGTCAGGCCAGAGTTGGGCGTCGCCGCGAGATCCGAGGCCATAAGCAGCGCGGCCCCGCGGTAGAACGTGAACGGTGACACCGACATGCGGCCCCAGCGGATGGGCACGAGCTCCGGCACGCGCGCGGCGTCCTGCGACTGGAGGAGAGCCACGGGGTCGGGCCGGTCGTGGGGTGGGGCCCATCCGGCGTGGCTCGTGCGCGGCACCATCTTGCGGGCGGCCCTGCCGGCTGCGATATGGTCTTCGGTCGGCGCCCAGCCGACGATCTGGGGGCGGACCGGTCCGGGCGCCCCGGCGACGGCCGCCTCCTCGATAGCTATGACGCCGGCGACGGCCTCGCCCTGAGCGTCGACCTTGTCTTGGGTCTCTGACTGTGCGACTGCGGTGCCGTCTCCAGTATCGACGGCGGCTTTGGCGTCCGAGGAGGCCACCGTCACCTTCGCCTTCTTGGCTTTCGTCTTCTTCTTGGCGGCCATCCACGATCTCCTTTCGGGAAAGAGGATCCGTACGGAGCAGGCCTGCAAGAGGATCCCGCACGGAGCAGACCTACTATGCCCTGCGGCGGGGCCTGCGGAACGTGCCCATACGAGAGCTGAGGCTGACGCAAGGATCCCTCCCGACGGCGTCATTCTTCGGCTCGGCGCCGCTGCCTTCCCAGGTTGCCCACCAGGAGGGCTACGATGGTGACCAGATAGAGCTGACCCAGCAGCGCTTCGGTCACGGCCAGCATCCTGCCCAGGTCGCCGCGCGCGGTGAGGTCACCGTAGCCCACCGTCGACATCGTGACGTAGCTGAAGTAGACGTAGTCGATCGCGTTTCCGGCTCCAGTCTGGGCGAAGAAGGGACCTGCGACCTGACCGATGATCGAGAAGAGGAACGAGAAGAAGAAACCGACGAGCAGGTAGACGCAGAGCGCTCCGAGGACGGTCCTGACCGTGATCGCGGGATGCTGCACGAGCCGGCGCACGATGACCGCGGGGGCGATCACGGCGAGGCCCGCGGCGACGACGCTGGTCGTCGCGTGGGCGAACTCCCCACTGCCGAAGGCCGCCGAGAGCGCTGCCAGCAGGAGCGCGGGCGCGAGGAGCCAGGTAGCAAGTCGCAGGACTCGTCGCCGTACGTTCGAGGCGCGCAGCGTCTCGAGCAGGGTGACGCCTAGCACGACGATCAGGACGATGCGCGACCAGCGGCTGTCGCCGGCGACTGCCAGCAGGATGATGGAGGCGATGATGAGGCTCAGCACGAGCCCGTAGCTGTCGAGGGCCCGGTCCAGCCCGCCACGAGGGCGTCGCGTGAGTGAATCAGCCGCCGGCTCGGTCATGCCGTCTCCTCCAGCGCGTCGTCGGTCGGGGGCTCGGGGCGTGAAGGCTGCGGCGCGGCATTCACGCCCCGAGCGAAGGAGTCCATGAAAACAGTACGCCGCGAGGACTGCAACTGAAGGGGCCGTGGGCGACCGCGCGCGGGGTCGCCGGCCCCTCGCGGCGGCGCATGCGCGGCGGGCGCCGCGTTTCTCGGGCGCTTGCCGCCGGCGTGCACACAGCGCGCCTCTTCAGCGTCTGTCAGTCGCCCGCGTCCGCTCGCGTGCCGCAGGCGGCGGCGTACGCGTCGATGACGGTCAGCACGTGACGGCGGACGAGATCGGCGGGGCCGTCCACGTGCTCGCCGTCATGCAGAGCCGCGTACTCCAACGGCAGGTACTGGCTCAGGAGCGGCGGCGGGATGCGAGCGTCACCCAGGTTGTCAATGAGTCTCTCGACGGCGTCGCGTACCTGTGGTTCGGCCCAGTAGTAGCGCGCGCGGTCGCTGTAACTGAAGGCGCGCGCCAGGGCGAGCTCGTTCTCGTCGCCGCTGTAGTAGGCCCGCCAGTGCTCGGGACGTTCGACCATCGCCCGGTCCAGCGTCGCGCGCAGGCGGGAGGACTCGAGGCCGTGACGCCCTGCGAGCAGGGCGCGCTCGATCTCCTCGAGGGCGAAGAGGGCCTCGCGCACAGCGAAGGTGAGCGCCGGGCCGACCTTGAGGACGGCGAAGTGGTCCTCGACGAGACGCGCGAGCGAGACCGGCGTCTGGTAGTCGGTGGAGTGCGCCTCAAAGACCAGAGGGTGGCCGGCCGGAGCGAGCGGCCGCCGCTCGCCGATGAACGACGACAGAGCGGCGGCCGCTCGCGGATCGTACTCGTGCACGACCTGGTCGCCGAACTCCACGCCCGGCTGCACGACCAGGGCGACCACCCGCCCCCAGGCATCTTCGAGCCCGGCGTCGACGAAGGCCGCGCGCGTGAGCGTCAGGGTGCGCTCGACCTCGGCGACGGTCGTGACGGCGACGAGCTCGCCGCCCGCCAGCTCGCCGCCCGGCGCGGGCACTTCGGTGCCGACGACGTAGATGGGCGCGGGAGAGCCCTCGGGCAGCTCGCGACGCGCCTCCTCCGCGACTCGGCAAAGGTCGGCCGCGCGCCGCGTCGCGAGACGCTCGTCGAGGGCCATGTCGTCGCCACCCGGGTCGCCGCCGAGGCGCATGCTGGCGTCGAGGTGGATCTTCGTGTAGCCGGCCAGCACACAGGCGCGCACGAGCTCGGCTGCCTTGGCCATGGCCACACCAGCGGGCTCGCGCTGCCACGGGTAAGGGCCGAGATGGTCGCCACCGACGATGAGGCGCGACGGTGCGAGGCCGAGCTCGCCGGCGATCGCCTCGAGGTGGGCGCGAAAGGCGGCCGGCGTCATGCCGGTGTAGCCACCGTACTGGTTCACCTGGTTGCAGGTCGACTCGACGCAGAGGACGGTGTCGTCGCGCAGCGCCTGGAGCACGGCGGCTTCCAGGACGAAACGCTCGGCGGAACAGATCGAGGGCAGGCCCACGCGCGCGCCGGCGAGGTTGGCGGCGACGAGTTCCGGGAGAAGCTCCACGGCGTTAGCGGGGCCGCCGGCCGCGGGGAGGTCGTGGGCGGTGTCCATCCGGGGATCCGTCTAGGGGCGAGGCGCGGCGCCGGCGGCAGCCAGGGCCTCGTCGAGGGTCGGCTGCCAGCCGGCGCCGCCGGCGCCGCGCAGCGAGAGAGCGCCGCAGGCGGCGCCGAGGGCGAGGCTCGCCTCGATGTCGCGTCCGGTGAGCCAGCCGGCGAGAAAGCCGGCGTCGAAGCTGTCGCCGGCGCCGACGCTGTCGGCGACGCCGGCGGTCACGGCCGGTACGCTCGCGAGCCGGCCGTCGACGAGCGCGAGGGCGCCGTCGGCGCCGCACTTGACGGCAGGCAGTGGTCCCAGTGCCGCCAGATGCCGCATCGCAACGACGATTGGGTCCTCACTCCGCGGAGCCGAGGCGCCGGATCCCGAGGCTCGACTCCCCGACGACCCCAGCGTGCCGGCCATCGCGAGCGCCTCCTCGCTGTTCGGCAGCAGTATGTCGGTCAGCGGCAACAGGTCGGTCAGGCCATCCCAACGGTCGGCCGGGTCCCAGTTGGTGTCGAGCGATGTCGTGAGGTCCGCGGCGTGCGCATCCGCGAAGAGGCCGGGCAGCTCGCCGGCGAGCAGAGGCTGCAAGAAGAACGAGCTCGCGTGCAGGTGGCGCGCGTCGCGCAAGAGTCCGCGGTCGACCATCTCGGCCGTCAGCGCCGGCAGGCAGCCGGGGAACGTCAGCATGGCGCGGTCGTTCTCGCGCACGAGGTGCACGGTGAGCCCGGTGGCGAGGCTCCCGTGGGTGACGCAGCCCGAGGTGACGACGCCGCGGGCCGCCAGCTGCTCGAGCATGAAGTGGCCCGCGGCGTCGTCACCGACGAGAGCCACGAGGGCGGTGCGCAGGCCGAGGCGCGCCGCCCCGCAAGCGAGGATGGCGGCCGATCCGCCGATGGTGAGCGTGCCGGTGTCGACGAGTTGCTCGACCTGGGCGTAGAAGATCTCCTCTGGGACGCCGCTCACGATGACGTCCGGGTTGGCGTCGCCGACCACGAGGAGGTCGAGGCGCCGGGACCCAGCCGGCGGCGGCATGCGTCTCACCCGGCTCCCCTCTCAGGCTGCTGTCTGGGACCGCCGTTCACGCCGCTATCGTAGACCCGGCGGGAGCGCCTCGCGGTGGGCTGTAAGCAGCTCGTCGACCATCGCCTCCATCCGCTCGAGCGAAAGCGTGGCTGCGGCGTTCGGGTCGAGGGCCACCGCCTGGAGCACGTGGTCGCGTCGCTCCTCGAGGGCCGCCTGCACGGCGAGCTCGACGACGTTCAGGAAGGTGCGGTCGAGGGCGGCGCACTGCGGGGGAAGGTCGCCCACGACGGTCGGCTGCACGCCGGCGCGGTCGACCAGGCAGGGCACCTCGACACAGGCGTCGGCGAGCAGGTTGGTGATCAGTCCGGCGTTGCGCACGTTGCCGTAGATCGTGCGCTGCTCGCCGGTCACCAGCGAGTGGATGATCAGCGACGCGTACTCCCGGCTGCGCGCGATCTCGAACGGCTCGCCGGCCGCCAGCTTGCGCTTCTCCTCGGCGTAGAGCCCCAGGTTCTCCTCGCTGCGGCGGATGTACTCGCCGACGGGGATGCGCAGGCGCGCGATCTCGTCCTCGTCGTGCATGAACCAGGGCACGTACTCCGCGAAATGCTCGCTCGACTCGGTAGGGAAGTAGCCGAACAGCTTGTAGATCTGCACGCGCACGTGACGACCGAGCCCCTCGGGGTCGGCGGCGACGGCCTCGTCGAGCAGGGGGTAGAGGTCCTCGCCGTCGCGCTCCAAGCGCAGGACCCAGCTCATGTGGTTCACCCCGGCGCCGAGGAAGGTGACTCCTTCCGGCGGCACGCCGACGTACTCGGCGATCTGCCGCGACGTGTTCTGGATTGAGTGGCAGAGGCCGACGATGCGCTTGTGCGCCGATGCCGTGTAGTAGGCCCAGCAGTTCATGGCCATCGGGTTGGTGTAGTTGAGGAGCCAGGCGTGCGGGCAGAGTTCGACGATGTCGCGTCCGATGTCGAGGAAGACGGGGATGCTGCGCAGGGCGCGGAAGACGGCCCCGACGCCCGAGGTGTCGCCGATCGTCTGGCGCAGCCCGTACTTCGCCGGGATGTCGAAGTCGAGACGCGTCGCGGCGATGCCGCCGACCTCGATGGTGTTGATGACGAAGTCGGCGCCCTGCAGGGCGCGGCGGCGATCCAGGTGACTCTCGATACGGGCGTGGGCGCCGACCGCGCCGTTGGTCCAGCGCGCCATGGCCTCGGCCGTCGCGAGCCGTTCCGGATCGATATCGTGGAGGACGATCTCGCTCTCGGCGAGCTCGGGGAAGGTCAGGATGTCGCCGAGGAGATTGCGCGTGAACTCGACGCTCCCGGCGCCGATGAAGACGATGCGTGCCATGCCGCCCCTTGCCCTCGTGTCGCCGTCATCCAGTCGGACGACGAGTCCGTTCGTGAGCGATATTGTCCCAAGGTGGACAAAAGTGAGCAAGCCCCGGAGGGGAGGCAGTCGCGTCGGCCGCCTACTCTTCCGTTGCCGCGCTCCGGCCGTCCGGCGGAGTGTGACGCTTCCCACCGTTCCGCACGCCTTCTCCGTCACGTTGCATATCGTGGAAGCTCTACCAGGCAGCCGGACGTTTCACCGGCGACATGCCGGGAATCCCGAAGATGGGAAGGTAGCCCGCGGAGCACAGGAGGGTCGCCATGGTGACGCTGTCGTGCAAGGACCTCGGCCTAGAGACCTGCGAGTTCATCGCCGAGGCCGAGTCGGAACGTCACGTCGAGAACGTGATGTTCGACCACATCCGAGACGAGCACCCAGAGCTGATCGCCGGTGTCACGGACGAGCAGCGCCGCGATCTCACGCACAGGATGCACCTCGCGGTCAAACCGAAGCTGGCGGCGTGAGATGATGGGCGGGGCGGGCGGCGGCCCCGGCGGGGCCGCCGCCCGCCCCGCCCATGTCGCAAGGCCGAAAGGACGACCGTGAAGTCGCACACCGTCTACCACACCTTCAGGACCGACGAGCGCCGGGCGTTCGTGCGCATCACCGACCTGGTGCAGGCCGCGGTCGACCAGTCGGGGATCCGCGAGGGCATGGCGCTGGTCTCGGCCATGCACATCACCGCTGGGGTCTGGGTCAACGACGACGAGCCGGGCATCCAGGCCGACGCGCTGGAGTGGCTCGACAAGCTCGCGCCGCCGACGTGGAAGGCGCCGGCGAACGAGGTCGCCGAAGCACTCGTGCCGGAGGGAGGCGACTACCGCCACCACCGGAGCGGCGAGGACAACGGCGACGCCCACCTCAAGAACCTCCTCGTCCACCACCAGGTCATCTTGCCGGTGACTGCCGGTCGTCTCGACCTCGGTCCCTGGCAGGCCGTCTTCTACTGCGAGTTCGATGGCCGCCGCGGCAAGCGCCTCATCATCAAGGTCATGGGGGAGTAGCCGTTGCCGCGCTGCTGGGCGGCACCGCATCTCGCGGCGCCCGCGTGCGGGAGTCCGGTTCGGCGGTGGTGACGCAGAAGAGCGAGCGGGCCGGGCCGGCGCGCGAGCGCGCCGGCCCGGCCCGCCCTCAAACAGAGCAGATCAGGTCAGAGCTGCGCGACACCTCACTCGAAGACGTCGCCGTACACCGTGAGCCCGTAGATGATGAGGCCGTAGACGACGAGGTTCACCATCGCCCAGAAGGGGGAGATGCCGAGGGCGAAGAACCACACCAGCATGCCGATGGAGGCCATGACGATGCCGCCGAACCTGCCGGCGCGACTGCCGCTCAAGATCAGCCAGCCGAGAAGCATGCCCACCGCGCCGACGATGATCCAGATCCAGCCCCAGGCCTGCAGGTTGTCGTACAGGTAGGTGCCGTTCTTGAAGTACTCCTTGCGTGCCAGTGCCGCGATACCGGAGATGATGTCGAAGCCGCCGACGATGAAGAACCAGATGCCGGCGAACATGGCGTAGTTCGCCCCCTTGCTGCGTGCGTGCTGATCCATGGGCTTGTCTCCTTTGCTGGACGCTTTGCTGTCGCTGTAGTCGACCGGGCTTCGACGGCGGGTGCGCTTCCAAGGCGGGCGCACTCCCGAATCACCGGCCCTGCGACGACATGCCTACTATAGCCGTGCTGCCGCCGTCTTATTCATCCTCCGGGAGCAGCTTCCTCTGGGGCGTCTCGCGCGTCGGTGAGCCTCCTGCTACCGCTCGGTGGGCGTGTCCGCTCTCACCTCGGGGCTCTAGCGCACCGGCAGTTCCTCCGCAGCCGCTTCGGCCGCCTTCAGGGCGGCCGTCTCCTCCGCGGGCTCGGCGGGGCGCCGCCGTGCCCGCAGGAACGGGAACAGCGCCGCTCCGCCGACCCCCGTCAGCGCGACGAGGACGTAGGCCCCCTTCGGCCCTAACGTGTCCACCGCCATGCCTCCGAAGAGCGGCCCCAGCGCGTAGCCGCTGAGCCACACCAGCGTCCAGCTGCCCATGTAGCGGCCTCTCAGCTCTGGCGGAGCGAGCCGCGACACCACCGTCGTCGAGATGGGGATGAAGAGCATGACCCCGACACTCACGGCCACGAAGAGCCCGCGCGTTGCCCATCCGAACGGCACCAGCACCGCCCCTCCGAGACCGACGCCGATGAGGACGCTGGCGCAAGCCATGAGGAGCATCGGTTCGCGCCGGCGCACGAGGCGCACGACGGGGTACTGCAGGAGCGTTCCGGTCAAGGCATAGAGGGCCAGCAGCCTGCTCCACGACTCGGGCCCCGTGCCCTGCGCCTTCTCGAGCGCGACGGGGAAGATGGACCAGATCTGCCCGAAGCCGTACAGGGGCAGCAGCGCCGCGAGGCAGAAGAGCAGGAAGCGGCGGTCTCTGAGCACGACGCCGTACCCGCCGAGGGGTTCCCGCCGCCGCTCGACGGTCGCCGGCCTAGTCTCCCTGAGCCAGAAGGCGATGATGATGATGAAGACGCAGCAGATCGTGCCACCGAGCAGAAACGACGAGCGAAACGAGGGGTCGACCACGAGCACCGCGCCGGCCAGGAGCGGACCGACGACCATGCCGGCGTTGACCGCTACTCGCGTGATGCCGAACGCCTCGGTGCGTCGTTCGAAGGATGTGAGGTCGGCGACCATGGCGTTGCTCGCAGTCAGGTACATGGGCCACCCGAGCGCGGCTTCCCAGGCAATGAAGGCGACGAGCGGCGTGAGTTCGTGCACGAGCCCCAAGGCGAGGTAGAGGGCAGCGCTGCCGGCGACGCCGAGAGCGAGGACGGGGCGGCGCCCCAGTCTGTCGGTGAGTGCGCCGCCGACGATCTGGAAGGGCAACCCGGCGAACACCGTGAGGCCGAGGATGAGTCCGACGGCGCTCATCGAGACACCCAGCCTGCCGGTCAAGTACAGGGTCTCGAACGGGTACGCCGATTCGACGCCCGATCAGGTAGACGAACATCCCCAGCGAGAGCAGCCAGAACTGGGCGGGAAAGGCCCCCGCCTCGCGTCTCGCCCTGTCGGTCAGGCTCTCGTCCCACCTCACGGTCGCGATGCTAGCCCAGCGCCGATCACGAGGCGACCCGGCAGAGCCACCCCGCGCCTCGGCACGTGGTAGGCTGTGCCGTCTCGGATGCGAGGGGTCACAGACAAAGGGGGACTATGGGCATCCTCATCCGCTTTCTGGTGACGGCTGCCGCGCTGCTCGTGGCGGTGCTCGTCGTGCCCGGCATCTCGGTCGGGTCCGGCGCGTGGTGGGCCGTCATCGTGATGACGATCGTACTGGCGCTCATCAACGCCATCGTGAAGCCGATCCTGGTCCTGCTGTCGTGCGGCTGCGTGGTGCTCACGCTCGGTATCTTCCTGCTCTTCATCAACGCCTTCACGCTCTGGTTCTCCTCGTGGATCGCCCAGAACGTGTTCAACGCCAACTTCGTCGTCGACGGCTTCTGGCCCGCGTTCTGGGGCGGCATCGTCGTCGCAATCGTCTCGTTCTTGCTCAACCTGGTGACCGGCGACGGCGGACGTCGCCGCCGCGCCTGAAGGGACGATGGGGCGGGGCGACGGCGCGTCTCTGCGAGAGACGCGCCGCCGCCCCGCCCCATCTACGTACCCCCGTCGCGGCGACGCGCGCGCGGAGCGGGGCCTCTGAAGACTTCGGTGACCCGGCGGGGTCACATCTCGCTGCGATGCACCTCCGCGTAGTGCTGCTCTCGAGCGCTCCGGCCGCGACGGCGCAGGGCGTAGAGCAGAAGCTCCCACGCGACGACGGCCAGCACCATCGTGATGATGAGCATCAGCGAGAGCGGCAGCGTGATCGTGAAGAACAGGAAGTTGAAGTGGACGCTCCCGGTGTTCTGGAAGATGAAGAACAGGAGCATGATCGCGATCACCGCGGCGATGATCAGTTGCCCCTGGCCGTGCCGTCGTTGAGCCATGCCCTCTCCTTCTGCGTCGCCCGCGAGCGCCTCCGCAGGCGGCCTCCCGCGTAGTAGCGGCCGGGTCGTTGCTGCTCGGCTGCCGCCCGCCGCGGCGCTGTGCGCGGACAGAAACGGCGGAACGGTACAGAGACTTGTCCGACGCCGGCCCGTATTCTCCTTCTTCGCGACGCTCCCTTCGTCACCGGGCTCGTCGTCCGGGACCAGTGGCCACGGTTTCGTTCCTTGAGGATACGATACCCGTCAGCGAAAGGAGAACGTGGACGAGCTTCTTCTCGGGCTCGACATCGGCTCGTCGAGCGCCAAGGCGCTGCTGGTGCGCCCCGACGGTTCGATCGTCGCGACCGCAAAGCGCGCGCATGAGATCGCCCGCCCCCAGCCGGGGTGGGCCGAGCAGGACGCCGACGGCGTGTGGTGGACGGCCGCCGTCTCGCTCACGCGCGAGCTGCTTGCCGCGAGACCGGGCCGCGTCGCCGCCGTCGGGGTCGTCGGGCTCGGCCCCTGCGTGCTGCCGGCCGACCCCCAAGGCCGGCCACTACGGCCGGCCATCCTCTACGGCATCGATCGCCGCGCCGTCGCCGAGATCGACGAGCTGAACGATCTGCTGGGCGCCGCGGAGGTCCTGCGGCGCTGCGGCTCGCCGCTCACGACGCAGGCCGTCGGCCCCAAGCTCCTCTGGCTGCGGCGCCGCGAACCTGCTGTGTGGGAGCGCACGAGGATGCTCTTCGGCGCGACGAGCTATCTCGTGCGCCGCCTCACCGGCGCCTACGTGCTCGACCACCACTCGGCGAGCCAGTCTGTGCCGCTCTACGACGTACACGAGAACGCCTGGATCGATGAGTGGACGGCCGCGGTCGCGCCAGGGCTGCCGCTGCCCGCGCTCGCCTGGCCGCAGGACGCCGTGGGTACGGTGAGCGCCGAGGCTGCGGCGGCTACCGGGCTGCCGGAGGGCATCCCGGTCGCCGCCGGCACCATCGACGCCTGGGGCGAGGCGTTCGGGTCGAGCGTGCGCGCCCTGGGGGACGTGCTGCTCGTGTACGGCACGACGCTTTTCGTGCTCGAAGCGCTGACGTCGGCGCGTCCCGATCCTCACCTGTGGAGCACGACGAGCTTCCTGCCGGCGACGAGGAACCTGGCGGCCGGCACGGCCACGGCCGGCGCCCTCTCGGCCTGGTTCCGCCGTCTCATCGGTGACGTGCCCTTCGAGCAGCTACTCATGGAGGCCGCCGCCGTGCCGGCCGGCGCCGGCGGCCTCGTCGCGCTGCCCTACTTCGCCGGTGAGCGCGCCCCGCTCTTCGACGCTGACGCGCGGGGCGTGCTGGCCGGCCTCACGTTGGCCCATACGCGGGCTCACGTCTACCGCTCCCTGCTCGAGGGGACGGCGTTCGCGGTGCGCCACGCGCTCGAGGTGATGGCCGCGGCGGGCGGCAGCCAGCAGCGGTTCCTCTCGGCCGGGGGCGGTACGAGGGGGGGCGGACTGTGGCCGCAGATCGTCTCCGATGTCATCGGCAGGCCCCAGGAGCTCCTCGCGGTCGTCGAGGGCGCCGGGTACGGCGCCGCCCTCCTCGCCGGCGTGGCCGCCGGCCTCGTGCCCTTCGGCAGCGTCTGGAACCGCGGGGAGCGCACCGTCGTGCCCACCGGCGAGACGGCCGACGTGTACGACCGGCTGTATGCGCTCTACCGCGAGCTGTACCCCGCGACCCTGACGCAGGTCCACGCGCTCGCCGCGTTGCAGAGCGAGGCGCTCTCGTGAGCCGCGCCGTCGACGTCACCCGCGATGCCCAGCCGCACTCGAGACGCTGAGTCTGGCGTCTCACTATTCCGCTGACACTAGGATAGGCTGATGCCGTCGCAGGGGCACTCGGCGGCATCATCCGCCGTTTTCATGGCGATCGAAAGGGGACCACGTGGCAGAGACCACCGGACGCAGCATGTGGCCGGCCCTCCTCGGGGGCATCGGCCTGCTCGTGCTCGGCATCATCCTTGTAGCGTGGCCGGGCATCACGCTCGCCACGCTCATCTACCTGTTCGGCTTCTTGATCCTGTTCGCCGGCGGCATGTACGCGATCGCCGCTCTGCTTGGGGCAGCGGGCCACCGTCTCTGGGGCTTTGTCGGCGGGGCGCTGGCGGCGGTCTTCGGGATTATCATCCTGGTCTGGCCCGGCCTCACGGCGCTGACGCTCATCTACATCATCGGCATCTGGGCGCTGGCCGCCGGCGTCTCCGACCTCGTGGGCGTCTTCGCGGCCGATCTGAGCGGCGGTCACCGCGCTCTCCTGGCGGTGGTCGGTGTCGCCTCGATCCTTTTCGGCATGATCTTCCTCTTCCATCCCGGCGGGGGCGCCCTCGCGTTCCTGTGGGTGATCGGGCTCTACCTCATCGTCATTGGCGTCCTGAGGATCGGCGGGTCGCTCTTTTCGCGCGCCTCCGGCTAGGGTGACTGGAGAAGGGCCCCTGACAGCGGGGACGAGGAGATGAACTGACGCGGGCGCGGCCCGCGGGGGGCCTCCTCGTGCGCCCCGCGGGCCGCGCCCGCGTCGTCGGCGCCGCGCCTGCCGGCGCGGCGCCACCCCCCCCAATTAGTCGCGCAGTGTCGACGCCAGGGCATCGATCTCCTTGGGCGTTCCCCGATCGGCTTTGCTCAGCAGGCGACGCATCAGCTCGAGGAGAGCGGCGTTGGCGTCGTTGACGGCCTTCACCGCGGTTTCGAGCTCGGCGAGGCCGGCCTCGATCTCGTCCTGGTGGACGGACCAGGGTCCCTGGTCTTCGAGCGGCACCACGGCCATCGGCGTGCAGGGGCGGACCGCGTGCCATAGGCTCGCTGTCGCTCTATAGGTGTCTGCGTTCATGGAGAAGTCCCCCAGACTCCGTTTCCGTGTTCGCAGGATACACCGGGCGCCCGCGGAGGGCCTTCTTTTGCAGGCAGATTGCGTTGTCACGACGGAAAACCAGGGCGGCGGGAGCTACCCGAATGGCGTCGTGGCGCCTAGGTGGAGGCAGGCAGTCGCTTCCAGAACGAGGCCAACGCGGCGAGCTCCTCGGTCTCGAAGGCGCTGAGGAAGAGTCGCCGCACGCCGCGACGGTGAGTCGGCCGCGCCTCGTCCAGGCGCGCTAGCCCCTCCTCGGTCGCGACGGCGAAGTAGCCGCGCCGGTCGGAGTCGCAGCGCTCGCGGCGCACGAGCCCCGCCGCTGCCATACGGTCGACGAGGCGGGTGACGCCGCTCGGCGTGAGGAGCACCGAAGTAGAGAGCTCGGCCATGCGCAGCATGCGCCGAGGGGCATCGTCGAGAACGACGAGGACGTCATACCACGCGAGCGGCAGACCGTGGCGCTCGCGGAGCTCCGCGTCTAGGTCGCGCACGAGCTCGGCGTGCGCGCGCAGGAAACCGCGCCATGCGCCGAGCTCGGTGGGGTTGAACCTCGCGCTCGCTGCGGGTTCTGGTTTCGAAAGCCGCTGCTGGGGCAAGCCATCTCCTTGACGCTACAACTATACCTCTACCCGGCCTGGGCTCGTCGCACGCCTCACCACGGCGGGCGAGAGGGCGGCCGGAAAGGGGAGAGGAGAGGGCATGCGGCTGGACGGCATCCATCACATCACCGCCATCACCGGCGACGCCCAGCAGGCCATCGACTACTACGGCGGCCTACTGGGTCTGCGCTTCGTCAAGAAGACCGTGAACTTCGACGATCCCACGGCCTACCACCTCTACTTCGGCGACCAGCAGGGCTCGCCGGGAAGCATCCTCACCTTCTTCGAGTACCCCGGCGCGCCCGTAGGCCGTCCGGGAGCGGGCATGATCCACCGCCTCGCCTGGCGCGTCGGAGATGGGGCGGCGCTCGACTTCTGGCAGGAGCGGTTGACGAGGGCGGGGGTGCCCGCTCGCCGCAAGGACTCTTCATTGCGCTTCAGCGACCCGGAGGGACTCGAGCTCGAGCTTGTCGCTCCCGCCGGCGAAGACCAGCCGCTGCTCGCCGCCGCCGCGACGATCCCCGAGCGGCATCGTCTGCTGGGGTTCGCTGGAGTGAGGGCCTACGCCGCACGCCCCGAGGGCAGCCCGGATCTGCTCGGCGGCGTCCTCGGCTTCGAGCAGTCCGGTCGGGAGTGGACGCTGGCCGGCGGGCGGCGCGTCGCCGGCTACGCCTACGACGCGCCGCCCGAGCGCCGCGGGGTGCAAGGCGCCGGCACGGTGCACCACATCGCCTGGGCGGTGCGCGACGACGAGCAGGCCGCGTGGCGGCGCCGCCTCGTGGCGGCCGGCGCCGCCGCCACCGAGATCATCGACCGCACCTACTTCCGCTCGGTCTACTTCCGCGAGCCGAGCGGCGTGCTTTTCGAGCTCGCCACCTTGGGACCGGGGTTCACAGTGGACGAGCCCATCGAGGTCCTGGGCGAGGCGCTCAGGCTCCCGGCGCGGTACGAGCCTATGCGCGCGCGTCTCGAGGCAGCCCTGACGCCGCTCGAGACGAGGAGGGCGGCGTGACGACGCTCCCGTTCACGATGAGGCCGGCCGTGGGGCGGCCCGAGGGCGCTCTGGTGCTGCTGCACGGGCGGGGCGCCGACGAACACGACCTGCTGCCGCTGCTCGATGAGCTCGACCCCGACCGGCGCCTCGTCGGGGTCTCACCGGGAGCGCCGCTGCAGCTCGGCGCCGGTCGCCACTGGTACGTGGTGCGCGAGGTCGGGCGTCCCGACCGCGACACCTTTTGCGCCGGTTACGAGGCGGCTGCGGCCTGGCTCGACGATCTGCCCGCGCTGACCGGCGTGCCGCTGACGCAGACCGTCGTGGGCGGCTTCTCGCAGGGAGCCGTCATGTCGTACGCGCTTGCCCTCGGGACCGGCCGTGCGTCGCCGGCCGCGCTGGTGGCTCTCAGCGGCTTCATCCCGCAGGTGGATGGCTTTACGCTCGACCTCTGGGGCCACCGGGAGGTGCCGGTCGCCATCGGTCACGGCAGTCACGACCGCGTCATCGATGTGGGGTTCGCGCGCGAGGCGCACGCTCTGCTCTCGGCCGCCGGCCTGAGCGTCCTCTACCACGAGTCGCCGATGGTCCACACGATCGATCCGTCGTTCGCGCGCGAGCTCTCGCGCTGGTTGTCGCTGAGGCTCGACCTCGCGGCCTGAGACGCTCGTGGTCTGGGAGGCGACAAGGGGCTTCTCGTGGCGCGACGGCGAACGGCTGGTGAGGTACGGTCTCGGCACGCGCCACGAGGTCGTGACGCTGCTGACCGCCCTGCGTCTGACTCCCTTCGTGTTGCTCACCACCCCGCGGTGGGAGGGAGTCCTTGCCCCGCTGGAGGAGGCGGCGACGGGCACCGTGCTTGTGCCGGGCGACCAGGTGCCCGTCGCCGCCTCCGCCGTGCGCGACGAGCTCGTGCGGGCGGGGACGACCGGCCTGGCCCTGGTGGCCCTCGGAGGCGGTCGCGTGATCGATGTCGCCAAGGCGCTCGCGGCCGCCGCGGGCGTATCGTGCGCCGCGGTCCCCACGACGCTGTCGGGCGCCGAGATGACCTCGTTTCACCGGCCGCTGGCGGGAGCACCACCGGCCGCGGGCGTGCGTCCGGCGCTGGTCGTCAGCGATCCGGCGCTCGCGGCGGGGCAGCCCGCGGCTGCGCGGGCCGCGAGCGCGATGAACGCGCTCGGCCACGCCATGGAGGCGCTCTATGCGCCGGGCGCCAGCCCGGTCTCCGAGCTGGCCGCGCGGCGCGGCGCGGCGCTCATCGCCCGAGGACTGCCCGTGGGTGAAGTCGGAGCCGGTGGCGGCGAGGGCGAGGAGGGCGCCGAGGGCGAGCGCGCCGCGCTCGCCCTCGGCGCCCTCCTCGCCGGCTACGCCTTCGGCGCCACGGGCGTCTCGTTGCACCACCTGGTCTGCCAGTCGATCGTGCGCACTGCCGGCACGCCCCACGCCGAGACCAACGCCGTCATGCTGCCGCACACGGCGGCGCTGATGGCGCGGCGCGAGCCGGCCGCCCTCGGTGCGTTCGCGGCCGCGCTCGGCGCACGAGGCCCGGATCCCGCGCAAGCCGTGAGCCGTCTGCGGCTGCATGCTGCCGCCACCGGCGTCGCGCGCCTCGCGGACCTGGGGCTGGCACGCTCCCTGCTCGCGGAGATCGCGACCGTCGCCGCGTCACGTCCCGAGCTGGCGACGGTGGCGCCGCCGCCAGGTCGCGAGGAGCTTCTCGCCCTCCTCGAAACTGCCTACTGAGGTCGGCCCTCGCGAGAGGCTCAAGCGTCCTCGTGGTACTTGAACGAGACCTTCACCCTGGCGCGGTAGGCGGTGACCTTGTTGTCCTCGATGCGCATGTCCAGCTCGGCGATTTCGGCCACGCGGAGGTCGTCGAGATGCGCAGCAGCGCGTTCGACGGCCTTCTTGGCGGCGTCCTCCCACGAGAGCTCGCTGGTGCCGATGATCTCGATCACCTTGTAGACACTGTCCACTTCGCCTCCTCGTCCACTGGCGGTTGCTGTTGGGCACATCCTGCCACGTGAACCTTCCTCTCGTCACGAGGAGCTTCGTTGTTCGCCGCGTGTCGCCCTGCAGGATTGCCACGCGGCACCTGGCCGACCTGATACGGCAGCTCAAGGAGGACGCCGGCAAGGAGGCGGTCTCGGCGTAGGCCATCGTCTCTCGCGGCGGGCGCCCCGCCGCCGCGTCTCATCGCCGACCGACCTCACCAGGTGCGATCTCCCCGCGATCCTTGGACGTTCGTCGCGGGGCGACGCCGAGCGGCTCTCGCCGCGTGGCCCGGTCTTGTGAGTCGTCGCGGTTGGTACTAGCGTTCGCGACGAAAGGGTGCGCCTCTGCGAGAGCGGTGCGCCGCCCGGCTGCGGGAGCCGGAGACACGGAGCCAGGGGGTCACATGAATCGACGCGCTGTCACCGTCCTCTTCCTCACCGGTCTTCTCGTCGCTGCGCTCGCGGTCGCGATGGCCGCGGCGGGCTGCGGTTCGTCCGGCGGCTCCGGCGGCGGCGCGACGCCGAGCGCGGCCGGCAGCCCCAAGACGGGCGGCACCCTTACGCTCGCCTACCAGTCGGAGCCCGAGACGCTCGATCCGGCCATCGCGTGGAACGTGATCGACTACGGGGGTATCGAGCACTGCATCTACGAGAGCTTCTTCCGCTACGCCGCCAAGCCGGGCGTGGCCGGGGCTGAGATCGTGCCGGCCATCGCGGCCGCCATGCCGGAGGTCTCGCCCGACGGCAAGACCTTCACCATCAAGGTGAAGCAGGGTGTCAAGTTCGCTCCGCCGGTCAACCGCGAGGTCACCGCCGACGACTTCAAGTACACCTTCGAACGCATGATGCGCCTGCCACGCGCGCCGGCGACCTACTTCTACACCGGCGTCGTCGGCGCTGTGGAGTACCAGGCGAAGAAGACCGCGCACATCAGCGGCTTCGAAGCCGTCGACAAGTACACGGTGCGCATCACGCTCAAGAGCCCCGACCTCTCCTTCCTCAAGGCGCTCACCATGGAGTTCACCGACGTGGTGCCCAAGGAGTGGGTCGAGAAGTGGGGCGACAAGGACTTCGGGCGGCATCCGCTGGGGACGGGGCCGTTCTACATGACGGAGTGGACGCCGGGTCGCCAGGTCGTCCTCAAGCGCAACCCCAACTACCGCGACAAGGTGTGGCTGGACGGCGTCACCTACGCCATGTCGTTCACGCCGCAGACGGCCTTCCTCAAGCTCGAGCGCGGCGAGGTCGACCTGCTGGGCGACAACCTCCCGCCGGCTGATATCCCGCAAGTCATGGCCGACCCGCAATGGAAGGGTAACGTGGCGACCCAGGCCAAGATCGCGGTCATGTACTTCTTCATGAACGTCAACTTCAAGCCCTTCGACGACGTGAAGGTGCGCCGGGCGCTCTCCTGGGCCATCAACCGCGACAAGATCGTGAAGCTCCTCGCCGGCCAGGCGCAGCCCCTCTATCAGGTCTATCCGCCGGGCATGCCCGGCCACCAGGCCGACAAGAAGTGGTACGGCTACGACCCGGCCAAGGCCAAGCAGCTGCTCGCCGAGGCCGGCTACCCCAACGGCTTCAAGACGACCCTCTACACCGACAACGTCGACCCCGATCCCAAGATGCTGCAGTCGATCCAGAACGACCTGGCGGCGGTCGGCGTCAGTGGGTCGATCAAGACGATGAGCAACGACACCTTCTACACGCTCGGCTCTCAGCCGACCAAGTTGAGCGCCGGCAGCTCGGTCTGGTACATGGACTTCCCCGACCCGGCCGACTGGATCGTGCCCCTGTTCAGCAAGTCGAACACGGTCGAGGGAGGCATGGATTGGAGCTTCTGGTGGGACCCGAAGGTCGAGGCCATGCTGACTGAAGCGCAGGCGATGACCGACGCGCAAGCGCGCCTCGCGAAGTACGTGGAGATGCAGGCCTACATCATGGACCAGGCGCCTTACGTCACGCTGTACTCGCCCATCACGACGACGATGTTCTCCAAGAACGTGGGCGGCTTCTACCTGCACCCCGTCTACGATTTCGACCCGCAGAGCTACTGGCGACAGTAGGCTCGCAGGTGTCCGCAGTGCAGGCGTTGGCGGGGCGCCGCCCGCGGTCTCACCGTGCCCGCGGGCGGCGCGCTGGCGGCGGTCGTCGCCCTGCCGCGAGCTGGTTCGACGGCCTGGGGACGGCCTATGAGCCAGGGATGAGCAGGCCCATGGTCTCTGTCAGCCGCGCGTCGAAGTCGTCGGGTAGGTCGTGCCCCAGCCCGGGCACCACCTGGAGGTCACTCGCCACACCGGCGTCGCGCAGAGCGTCGTGCAGCGCGCGCGCATCGTCGAACGCCTCGTCGGTGTCGCCCACGATCAGGCGGCCGCGCGCTCCGCGCGCGGCCGCCTGATCGAGCGTGCCCAAAGCATCGGGAGCGACGTCGCTCAGCCCGGTGCCGATGGCCAGGAAGGCTTCGGTCCGCAGGGGTCCGCCCGCCAGCGCCCACGACACCGCGAGCCCGCCGCCCTGGGAGAAGCCCGCGTAGAGGCTGCGTCGTTCATCGACGCGCCGCCGCTTGTGCAGCGGTGAGAGGGCGCGAGCGACGTCGTCGCGCGCCCTCTCGCGGTCGTCCCAAACGAAGAAGGCGGGAGTGAGCTCCTGCGACGATTCGGGCACGACCACCGCCAGCCCCGTTCGCGCGGCTGCTCGCCAGGGCTCGACGAAGTCCGCCGTCTGTTCGCCCCAGCCGTGCAGTGCGACCAGCAGACCGGTGGAGGATCCCGTCGGCGGTGCCCCGGTCTCGGGCGCCCGGGCGGAAAGCAGGACGATCGCGTCCTGCGCGTGGTCGCCCGTGAGGTGCGCCGCGCGCAGGCGCTGCGACGCGGCGACGACCTCCTGGAGCCCGTCGTCGTCGCGCAGCGGGGCGAGGTCCTCGTCGTCGAGCAGCCACTCCTCCGGCCACCAGAGCCCGTCGTCGCTGCCCTCACGCAGCACCGCCAAGGCCTCGTCGGCACGACCGAGGCGGCACAGCGCGCAGGCCATCCAGAAGGGGATCTCACCCCGTGAAGGAAATCGCCGGCGCAGGGTGTCGGCCTTTGCGAGGGCGCTCTCGTAGCGTCCTTGCGTGAAGAGGCCGAATACGTGTTCGCGCTGGGCGCGGAAGGTGGTTGAGCGAGCGGGCGGCACCGGAACAGCTTACACGCGAACAGGAGGCGAGGCGTCAAGGCCACCTCGTAGCGGGTAGAGTCCTGGGGAGACGGCCGGGATAGAATGCAGTTCGTCCCGCGGCCGTGGCGAACCACGGCGGCGAGCAGGGTGGAGGTATCGAGATCGTGACCGAGCGGACTGACACGTCGCCGCTCCCGAGACGCGCTGGGGGCTCGCCGCCCGTCGGCTGGGTCGACACGCCGCCGTTTTTGCGGCGCGTCGCGGCCGGCGCGCGCCGCCTGGGTCTGGTGTGGCTCGTCCTGCTCCCCGTGGCCGGTATCACCGGGTTGACGCTGCTCCTGCAAGCGTTCGGCATCGTCGGGTGGGACGCGGCCGCGCATCTGTACAAGATCGCGCTGCTGCGCGACCATCAGTCGATCTTCTGGGACAACAACTGGTACGGCGGCGCCTATCCGGTCATCAGCTACGGCGTCGTGTTCTACTACCTGGCGCAATACGTCAGTTACGCCTGGCTGGTCGGCATCTCGACCGGCCTTATGCCCGTGTTCTTCTACCTGTACTGCCGGCGCGTCTACCGCGTGGAGAGCTACCTGCCCTCCGTGGTCCTGGCGATCGTCCTCGCCTTCTATCTGGCGAACGGGCAGGACCCCTTCCTCTTCGCGATGTCGTTCGTGATGTTGGGCATGGTCCTCGTCGCCTACGACCGGCCGTTCCTCGCCACGCTGCCTCTCGCGGTGGCGCTCTTCGCCAATCCCCTCGCCATCGTCGTGGCGATCATCTTCCTTCTCGCGGACTTCGTCGCACGGCCCGAGCGGCGCCGCGTCTACGTCCGGCTCGGCCTCTACATGGCGCCGTTCGTGGTCGCAAAGGTGGTGCTCTTTGTCCTTTTTGCCGAGGCCAGCTCCTACATCTACTACGCACCGCAGGTGCTGCTGTTCGCCGGTTTCGGCCTCGGGGGGTTCGTCCTTGCCCGTGTCTCGCGCGATCCCGAGCGGCACGCCAAGGAGGTACTCTTCCTCACCTTCACCGTGTTCGCGGTGGTGACCGGGATGGTGCCGGGCAACCCCCTCGGCGGCAACGTGGGGCGCATCTTCTTCGTCTTCGGGGTGCCCCTGCTGCTCTCCGTGCGCCAGGTGTACCTGCCGAAGTACGTGGCCGTTCCGGTGATCCTCGGCTTCGCCGTGGGGCAGGTGGCGGCGCCGACCCAGCACTTCGTGCACGTCGCCGACCTTCCGTCGACGAAGGCCTCGTTCTTCGCGCCGGCGCTGCAGTTTGCCGGGGAGCACTACGAACCCGGCTACCGGTTCCACGTGGTGGCCCTCGACACGCACTGGGAGGCCTACTACTTCTCGATCAACGACTACCCCATCACCCGCGGGTGGTTCCGGCAGGAGGACGCCCTGCACAACGCCATCTTCGAGTCGACGTCGTTCACGGCGCGACAGTACGTGGCCTGGCTGCGGAGCATGGGCGTAAAGTACGTGTTCCTGCCCAAGGCGCCGCTCGACATCTCCGGGCCCCGTGAGGCTCGTCTCCTCGCCACGACGCCGCAGTTCACGGTGGTCTACGACGGTCCCCGGTGGGTCGTCTACAGCCTCGCCGACCCCGAGCCCGTCGCGGTCCCGATGGGTCAGGGGGGCGCGATCAAGGTTCTCTACATCGACCACCAGTCGGTGTTCTTCGACGTCTCACGGGCGGGCTCGTATCTCGTCAAGTTCACCTACACGCCCTACTGGCAGGTGACCGACGGCGTCGGCAGTCTGACCAAGGGCCCGGGAGACTTCGTCGTGCTGCACGCTTCGGAACCGGGCTTCTACGGGATGAGGGTGCAGGTCGATCTGGAGTCTTTGGGCCAGGCCGTGCCAAAGCTGTAGACCGTCGCGCGTGCGTGCGTGGGGTCCGTGACACGCGTCCCGGGCTACCTGGTGCGCGCGCCTTGCGCTAGACTGGGTACGTAGGTAGAGTCCGGCGTGGGGTGGCCGTTCTGGCGCTCCAAACGAGCACGATTTGCCGTTTCGGTCGGTCCGCGTTCCGGACGGTCTGCAGAGAGGAACAGTGGCAGCGACCACTGACAGAGCTCCAGAGTCCAGGGTGGAGGCTTACATGGCTGATGCAGGGGTGAAGTGGCAGCGCAAGGGTCGGAGCAGAGACCTTACGGGGCTGGGCTGGCTCGAGGCCGAGATACTGCGGATCGTGTGGGACAAGGGGCAGGTGACGGTGCGCGACGTCTATGAGGAGCTTCGTCTGCGACGCCGCATCGCCTACACGACCGTCATGAGCGTTTTGCGCAACCTCGCCGCCAAGAGCCTGCTCGAGCAGGACAAGAGCAAGCCGGCGTACCTCTACACTCCGGCGGTGAGCGACACCGAGGTCGCCGAGGCGATCCTCGACGCGCTCGTCGACAAGATCATGGGCGGACGCGTCGAGCCTCTGATCGAGTACCTCCAGCAGAAGAAGGCCCAGTCCGCCTGACGAGACGCTCGCGTGGGGCGCGGCCTCGCCTCTCGGCGAGGCCGCGCCCCACGCTTTTCTTCGCGGTCCCCCACCGGAGACGCCCGTGACCGACCCCGTGACCGGCGGCTGCTGCAGACGCGCCCGGGGTCAATCGTAGAAGGCGACCTGCACCTCGACGCCGTACTGGATGATGCGGTCGCGGCCCTCCGCCTTGGCGCGATAGAGCGCCTTGTCGGCAAGCTCGAAGAGGTCGCTGACCGTCGTCCCATCGCGGGGACAGGTGGCCACGCCACCCGAGATGTTGATGGCCACGTCCGGCGGCAGACCAAGGCCGGTGTAGCGCGTCTCCCCAAGCGTCCGTCGCAGGCGGTTGGCCATGTGCGTCGCCGCCTCGCCGGGGGTGTTGGGCAGCAGCATGGCGAACTCCTCGCCGCCGTGTCGCCCGCAGATGTCGCTCTTGCGCACGTGTTGCTGCATGATCGCGGAGACCGTCTGCAGCACGCGGTCGCCCGTCATGTGGCCGTAGGAGTCGTTGAACGTCTTGAAGTTGTCGATGTCGATCATGACCAGGCTCAGCGGCTGCTGATAGCGCAGGCTGCGATCCAACTCCTCCTCTGCCCGGCTCATGAAGTAGCGCCGGTTGTAGAGGCGCGTCAGGTGGTCGGTGACGACCTGGCGCCGGATGCTGTCGTACTTGCGCGCGTTCGAGAGGGCGCTGTGCACGTGGCCCTGCAACGTCTGCAGCACGGCCGTCGTGACGCGCTCGAAGTTCTCGTTGCTCGTCGCCGTCGCAAGCAGCGCCATGTCGCCGATCGAATCGACCTCGAAGGGCACGATCACCTGGCTCTTCATGGTCTTGGGGAAGAGCGTGCACGTGTGGTCGTCGGAGCGCACGATCGACTTCTCGATGATGGCCTTGCGCACGGGGCAGTCGGCGGTGTAGAGGCAGCAATCCGCGCTCACCTCCGGCGCGTGGACGCCGAGTGTGCCCTCGATGTCGAAGCCGCGCGTCTTGGGCTCGAGAAGGATCAGGGCCACGAAGTCAGCGTGCAGGAACTGCTTGGCGCGCGCCAGGGCGCGCTCGACGGTCTCGCGGTAGGGCAGGGCGGCGTTGATCTCCTGGCCGATCTCCCCCACCTGGACGAGCTGACGGTTGAAGGTGCGCAGACGCACGAGGTCGCTCTCGACCGCCTGCGGTGAGGAGCCCTGCAACTCGGCCTCAGTGAAGTGGCTGATGATGGTGCTGATCAGGTAGTCGAGCTCGTTGATCTGGTCGCGGTAGCGCGGATCCTCTTGCTCGTAGCGGCTGCCTAGGCGGCGGCGGGAGCGGCGGATCAGCGAGTTCATGGGCCGATACACCCAGATGTCGAGCACGAGGGTGATGAGGGCGAAGGCGGCGAGGAGCCCGACCACCAGCACGGTCTGTTGACCCGAGCCGAGCTGGCGCCAGAAGAAGGCGCACAGCACGGCGAGGATGACGACGATCGTACCCGCCGTCTTGATCTGCAAGCTCACGCGGGTGCGCTTGTTCTGAGGGTCGGTCGTGGGAAGCTCCCTCATCCGCCTGCCAGTCACCTCCGTTATCGGCAGACGCAGGGGAAGGATGAGGGTGGCGAGGCCTTGCGAAGGAAGCTGGGGGCGCCGGGGCGCGCGCCGCGCGCTAGTAGCCGCGCGCCAGGATGCGCCGGTCGCGAGTACGCCGTGGCGTCGCGCGGCGTTCGCCCCGGCGCCGATCGCGCATGTAGTGCTCGCAGGCGACGCAGAGGGAGTTGCACAGAAGGCGCGTGTCGGTATCGGCCACGCAGATCATGGCCAGCCTGCCGTCTCCGTTCCTGTGTCCGTTCGCACCCATAGTCGATCGCGCGTAATCATACTTCTTCGGGCCTCGTTCTCCTGCTGTCGTCTCCTCTGACAACAGGGGATGCGTGAAACGGACGGGTGTTACGGGCGTAGTCGCAGGAGCTCCGGTCCCGGCGCCGGAGGGGCGCCGACCGGGAAGCGGGCGGTCTAGACGTAGCCCTCGATGACCGAGAGAACCTGGGCGATGCGGAAAGGCTTTGTGATGTAGCCGTCGATGCCGACGTCGGTGGCGCGCTCCATGTCGGTAGCCATCGCCTTGGCCGAGAGGCCGACGATGGGGATCTCGCGCGTGGCGTCGTCGGCCTTGAGCTCGCCGACGGCCTCGTACCCGCTCATGACCGGCATCATCATGTCCATGAGGATGAGATCGGGGTGGAACTCCTTGGCGAGGTCGACGGCCTCGCGACCGTTCGTCGCCTTGTGCACGTCCCAGCCCTGGGTCTCGAGCGACATCGAGACGATGCTTAGGATGTCGGGGTCGTCGTCCGCGACTACGATCGTGTGCGCCATGTGCCCTTCCGCCTTTAGCTTATCTTGCCGGCCGCCAACGGGTCGGCCTGCTGCGTTGATATCGGCATGGTGAAGATGAAACTGGAGCCCTTGCCGAGCTTGCTCTGCACGCGGATCTCGCCGCCGTGGAGCTCCACCAGCTCCTTCACGATGGTGAGGCCGAGGCCGGTGCCGCCCTGCATGCGGCTCGCCGACGAGTCGACCTGCGTGAAACGCTGGAAGACGCGGTCGACGTCCTCCTGGCTGATGCCGATGCCGGTGTCGGTCACCCACATCTCGACGACGTCGCCCTTGGGCCGCGCCTCGACGCTCACGCTGCCGTTCTCGTGCGTGTACTTGATGGCGTTGGTGAGCAGGTTGAGCAGCACCTGTCCGAACTTGGCCGGGTCAGCCGAGACCGGTGGCAGGTCGGTGGGCAGGAAGGTGGATATCTTGATGCGCTTGTCGGCGGCGCGCGGCTTGACCACAGGGAGCACGCCGAGCAGGGCGGCACGCAGGTCGACCGGTTCGATGTTGAGCTCCAGGCGCCCGGCCTCGATCTTGGTCAGGTCCAGGATGTCGTTGATGAGGTTCAGGAGCGCCTCGCCGTTCTTGAGGATGCTCTCGAGGAAGTTCGTCTGCTTCTCGTTCAGCTCGCCTGTCATGCCCGAGAGCATCATGTCGCTGTAGCCGATGATCGAGGTAAGGGGCGTGCGCAGCTCGTGGCTCATGGTGGCGAGGAAGTCGCTCTTGAGCTCGTCGAGGTGCGTGAGGTCGTCGTTCATCTTGCGCAGCTCGTCGGTGAACTGGATGTTGCGCAGGGCGACGGCGAGCTGGCTGCAGAGCGGGCCCAGCGTCGCGAGCTTCTCGACGTCGATGCTGCCGGCGTGTCGGCTGAGCAGGCAGACGCAGCCCAGGTTGCCCTCCTTCGACGCCAGCGGCGCCAGCAGGAGGTCGTGGAACCCGTCCTTCTCGATGGTCTTGATCAGCAGCGCCGCTCGGGCGCCGTCGCCGATCGAACAGACCCGGACGGCCTGGTCACTGGCCTGTTCGGCCACGCCGATCTCCTTGAGCCGCTCCACCAGCCCGTCGGTCACGGCTCCCAGCCTGCCGCGTAGCAGGTCCTCGTTCGTGCTCGCACTCCGTACGAGACAGAAGCCGTCCTGCACGTTGACGAGGTGGGCCAGCTTGGCGATGGCGGCGGGCATGAGATCCTCGACGCTGTGGTGGCGCAAGAAGACCTGGCTGATCTCTTCGATCGTCCGTAGGCGCTCGTTGCTGGCCCGCACCTTGGTGAGCTGCTCCTCGGCGTCACCCTTCGCATTCCGCAACTCCCCGTTCGTTCTCAAGAGGGCGTGGGAGAGCATGCCGGTGAGCAGCGCGATAAGGAGGAAGGCGGCTAGGCGGACGCCGAGCGTCTCTTCCGTCCAGGTCACAGGGAAGTGACTGCTGGAGATCGTCGAGTCGTTGACGAGCACCCCGGCGCGTTGCAGCGCCCACGTCGCGACGTACAGGCCGCTGCAGGCTGCCGCGGAGACGTAAGCCGCCCACGGCGGCAGAAGCAGGCTGGCGGAGATGATGGGCCAGAGGTAGAAGATGGCCACCGAGCTCAAGACCCCACCGGTGTACACGACGCCGGCCGTCACGAGGATGGTGTCGAGCACCACCATGGCGACGGCGACGCGGGATGCGTAGCCGCGGCGGATGAGGAACAGAAACGGGGCGTTGGCGACCCCGAACACGGCCAGGATGATCACCATCGCCACGGGCACGGCACTCTTCTCGAGGAACGAGAAGACCACCGCGGCGACGAACGCGGCCAGGCCCAGGATGATCCTCGCCGTCAGGACCTCGTTGAGCTGTCTGCGGACTTCCAAACGGTCGCCTCTCGTCGGCCGAGTACCAGGCTCGTGTAACCTATTTCGGCACCACGGGGTTAGGGTTTAGCGAAACCTGGGGCGGCGGTGACGGTCTGCTGCGTGCCGGCCGGGAGTCGTTGGCGGGAGGATCCGGTGCGAGAGAGGGAACGGCAGGAGAAGGCCGCATGGCGGAGAAGGGAAGACCCGCCTCGCGCCGTCGCGGGCTGCGTGAGGCGTTCTTGTCCGTGAGGAGCTGCCGCACCTGATGTCCATCCCGCGCCTCATCGTCGCCGGCGTCGAGCCGGGTCCGGCCGTCGACCTGGTCGCCGGCGCGCTGCTCGTCGGCCTCGGCGAGCAGCGCGCCGTGCGCCCCGTGCTCGTCGGCCTCGACATGTCGCTCTGGCGGCTCGTCTACGATCTCTCGTCGCGTTCGCCGCGCGCCATCGACCCCGTGCTCTTCTCGCGTGACGCCACGCTCGAGCTCTACGACCGCTGGGCCGGCGATATGGACCTGGTCATGTTCATCGCGGCCCGACCCCTCCTTGAGGCCTGGGAAGGGGTCGAGGGCTCCCGCCCCTGTGAGCTTGCCGCGCGGCTCGACGTCCCCGTGGTCCTCGCCCTCGATGCGCGTGAGCGAGGTGCCAGCGCCGCCGCCGCCGTCTACGGCTCCAAGCTGCTCGCGGGCAAGGTCGACATCGGCGGCATCGTGCTCGTCGGCGCCGACGACTCGCCGGCATGTCAGGAGCTGGGTGAGGTGCTGCGCCGCGAGGTGAGGCTGCCGCTGCTGGGCAGCGTGCCGCCGCAGCTCACCGAGCAGTTCATGCGCCAGCACGCCAGCAGTGGGCGCATGCGCACCGTCGGACCGGGTCCGGCGCGCGAGGGCGCGGGCCATCTCTGCGCGGAGGCCGCCGGCTACCTCGACGTCGACGCCGTCGTGGCCTTGGCCGCCCAGCGAGGCTACCTGCCGGCGCCGCCCCGCCGTCTGCTGGCGGCGCAGCCCAACGCCGGCGGCCTCGCCGTCGCCGTCGCCTGGGGACCCCCCCTACAGCCTCTCGCGCTCGAGAACGTCGACCTCCTCCAGGCGGCGGGCGTGCGCCTCGTGCCGCTGAACCTGGCGCGCGACACCGAGATGCCGTCCGACGTCGACGGGCTTCTGTTGCTTGGCCAGCTCGACGAGGGCAGCGTGCAGCCCTTCGCCGAGAACGGCGCGCTCATAGGCGAACTGCGCGCCGCCGTCGACGAGGGTCTGCCGACCCTCGCCATGGGCGGCGGCGCCCTGTTGCTCCTGCAGCGCTTGGCCGACAGCCGGGGGCGCGGCTACGAGCTGCTCGGCCTCGCCCCCGCCGAGGCTGAGCTCATCGAGTCCTACGACAGGCCGCACTACGTCGACGTCTCGGCCACGAGGCAGAACCCCTACGACGAGGGGCGGCAGACGATGGTGGAGCTGTTCGACCTCGAGTTCTCGCTCCTCGAGCAGGGCGATTTCGCCTACGAGGTCGAGACCCCGGCCGGCGTGCGTGCGGAGGGCTTCGTGGTCAAGCGCTGTCTGGCTACGACGCTCTACGGCAGCTTCGTCGCCGACCCGCAGTTCGCAGGCCGGTTCGTCTCGGTCATGCAGCTCCTGCGGGCGCGCTAGAAGGGGCTCGGCCGACTCTCATGTACACTCGGCTGCCATGAGACCGCAAAGGCTCGCCCCCGAGGTCTTCGCGCTGCCCGTCGAACGCATGCGCGAAGGCTACTACTCCGACGCCTACTTCAACTTCTCCAAGGCCGTCCTCGAGCACAACAACCACCACCCGCGCGTCCTCATGCAGGTATTCCAGAAGCACGAGCGCGCCGTCCTGGGGGGCATGGACGAGGCGCTCGCCATACTCAAGCTGTGCTCGGGACGGCACATGGGGCGCCGCGGCCGCCGCGAGTGGGTCGACGGCTGGGGGGAGCTGACGGTGCGGGCGCTCTACGACGGCGACGAGATCGAGCCTCTCGAGACGGTCATGACGATCGAGGGCGACTACAGCCTGTTCTGCAACCTCGAGACCGTGTTCTTGGGCGCCCTCACGCGGCGCACGCTGATCTCGACCAACGTGCGCCGCGTCGTCGCGGCCGCGGCAGGCAAGCCGATCCTCTTCTTTCCGGCGCGATTCGATCACTACAGGGTGCAGGCCGGCGACGGCTACGCGGCGCACATCGCCGGCGCCATCGGTGTGTCGACCGACGAGCAGGCGTCGTGGTGGGGCGGCAAGGGCGGCGGGACGGTGCCTCACGGTCTGATCGCGGCCTACGCCGGCGACACGGTCGAGGCGGCGAGGCGCTTCGCCGACCTGTACTACCCCGACGTCAACGTCGTGGCCCTGGTCGACTTCGACAACGACTGCGTGGTCACGTCGCTCGCGGTGGCGCGCGCGCTGGGGGAGCGACTCTGGGGCGTGCGCCTCGACACCGCCGAGACGATGGTCGACAAGGCGCTCTGGTACAGGATGGGGCAGTTCAATCCGACGGGTGTGGCGCCGGAGCTCGTCTGGGAGGTCCGGCGGGCCCTCGACGGCGAAGGGTTCACGCACGTCAAGATCGTAGTGAGCGGCGGCTTCGACGCCGAGCGTATCCGTGCCTTCGAGAAGCTGGGTGTGCCCGCCGACGCCTACGGTGTGGGCAGCAGCCTGCTGCGCGGAAAGACCGACTTCACGGCCGACGCGGTGATGCTCGACGGCGAGCCGTGCGCCAAGGAGGGTCGCATCTACCGGCCCAACCAGCGCCTCGAGCTCGTTCGCTGACGGGACGGCGCCTCGCCTTCGCACCTCGGGTGGACGTGCCGTCGACGCCCGGCCGGTGAGCGGCGTCGGCGACGTAGCGCCGTCAGTCCTGGCCGGAGTCCGAGCTCGACGTGCGTCCCTCCATCAGGTCGACGAAGTTCTGCGCCTGCTTGCCGAGCTTCGACGTGGGGTCGATGGTCGCCGTCTTCTGCCACTCCGCCTTGGCCTGCTCCATGCGCCCCTGTGAGAAGTAGATGATGGCCAGGTCGTAGTGGGCCTCCTGGAACTTGGGACGCTTCTTCAGCACCCCTTGGATGAGCGACTTCGCTTTGGCGTCGTTGCCGCCGGCGTGGTCGACCATTGCGAGCTGCACGGTGGCGCCGGGGTCGCCGGGACGCAGACGCAAGGCGCGCACGAACAGCGCTTCGGCCTTGTCGTACTGCTCGCTCATGAAGTACGCCGTGCCCAGCGCTGTGATCGTCTGCGTGTCGGACGGGTTCTTGTCGAGCTTCGCTTTGAGGGCGGCGATCATCTGGGAGTAGTCAGGGGCCGCCGAGCTGCTCGGGGCGATGGAGGGATGGCCCGGAGGGAGAGACGTCGCGTTCGCTGCCGGCTGAGTCGGCGCAGCCGAGCCGGAGTGGTTGGCGGAGCCCACGAAGACGATCACGGCGGCCACGACGATGGCGCCGGCGATCAAAAGGAGAGCGTAGTTCTTCCTCAAGCGGCGTCCTTCCTCATGAGCTTTGGATCGGGTGGGCGAGCCCAAGTATAGCATCGCCGCGCTCAGCGGCCGCGCGCGCCGGGACGCGACGCAGGATCTTGGGCCTCACGCCCGCCCCCGCTTAACAGAGCTTAACTGCGTCTTAACACCAGTGACGGTGGGGGCGCGGCGGCGCGCGTCCTGCTGCGCCCTTTAGCGCGCTGTTGACGCGCGCCGCCGCGCCCCCGTACACTCTATTTCGGACAGGAACACTCCTCATCCTCTTCGATCCGGAGGCCATGGGACTGCAGCTGACACGTGGGGGAGAATACGCCGTGAGGGCCATGATGTACCTTGGCCGCCACCCGGTCGGCCACGTGTCTTCGCTGCACGACATCTGCCGCGAACAGGACGTGCCCGAGAGCTTTCTGGCGAAGATCTTCCAGAGCCTGACGCGCGCCGGCCTCGTGACCTCCCACCGTGGCGCGCACGGCGGCTTCTCATTGGCGCGGGCGGCCGACGGGATCTCCGTCCGCGACGTCGTCGAGGCCATCGACGGCCCTATCTCGCTCAACGCCTGCGTCCTCTGGCCCGAGGAGTGCCGTCGCAGCTCCGGCTGCCCCATGCACGCCGTCTGGGAGCGCGCCCAGGAGCGCATGATGAGCGTCCTCGACGACGTCACCGTCGACGAGCTCGTCGCCCCCGTCCCCGTCGCCTGACCCCTTCGCGCGGTCGTCCCTTAGACGGCACCGTCCTCGTACCCGAACGGGTGCGTCTGGAGCCACGCCCACGCGTCGGCGACGGCCTGCTCCAGCCCGAGACGGGGTCGCCAGCCCAGAAGGTCGCCGGCACGGGCGTTGGAGGCGACGAGGACGGGCGGGTCACCGGGGCGCCGGTCGGCGACCTCGTAACGGGTCGGCCGGCCGGTGACGCGCTCCACCGCACCCAGGACGACGAGGACGGAATCGCCGGCGCCGGTCCCCAGGTTGACGGCCACGTTGAGAGGAGGCGCGTGCAGGGCCGCGATGTGCGCGTCGGCGAGGTCGACCACGTGCACGTAGTCGCGCACGCAGGTGCCGTCGGGCGTCGGGTAGTCGTCGCCGAAGACCTGCAGCGCGGCGCCGTCGCGCGCCGCGCGCAGCGCGATGGGGACCAGGTGGGTCTCGGGGTCGTGGTCCTCGCCGTAGCCGCGGTCGGCGCCGCAGGCGTTGAAGTAGCGCAAGGCGATGAACGAGAGGCGGCCGCCACTGGTGGCGGCCGCCTCTCGCAGTACCGCCTCGGCGGCGAGCTTGGTCTCGCCGTAGGGGTTGGTCGGCGCGGTCGCATCGTCTTCATCTATGGGTACCCGGCGCGGCGCGCCGTACACGGCCGCCGTCGACGAGAAGACCACCCGCTCGACGCCGGTGCCGAGGGCGGCTTCGACCAGCGCCCTTGTCCCTCGAAGGTTGACGTCTGTGTAGCGTTCCGGCTGCATGACCGACTCCGCTACTTCGGCCAGGGCGGCCATGTGCACGACGGCCCGGCATCCGGCGGCGGCGAGCACGTCGCGCAGGCGCCCGGCGTCGCGCACGTCGCCCTCAGCGAACAGGGCCTCTTGTGGGACGGCGGCGCGGTGGCCGCGTGAGAGATCGTCGTAGACCGTCACGTCGTGGCCGGCGGCGGCCAGGCGGGCGGCGATCACGCTGCCGACATACCCGGCGCCGCCTGTCACGAGGACCTTCACAGCGTCGATGCTATCAGGGTGGCCGGCGGTGAGAGAACCGCGGCGCAAGCTCGCGGCGCGACCGCGCCGCCTGTCGTCATCCTCAGCGGAAGGCCGGGCTGGGGCTCGGCCCGCAGGTCGAGCCCGAAGACGTCGACCCGGTACGCAGAAAGCTCGTGAACTTCTGCCGCACGGCGCTCGAGCCGCACTCCGGGCAGCGCTTCTCGTCGTCCTTGATGAGGCCCTGGACGTAGAGCTCGAAGGTGCCGCCGCAATCCATGCACACGAAGTCGTACAATGCCATGACGCCTCTCCGGGTCCGAGTCGTTGCTTCACGGATACCCCCGGGGGTGGCATACCAGGGGGCGTCGGCGGAGCAAACGCCCGCCTCTGGACGTGCCCGGAGCGATCAGTCGTGCGCCGACTGACCTGCGTCGACGCTGAGGATCGTGGGTCCGGAAACGAACGGAGCGCACTCTCCCCGAGGATATGCGGACGGCCCGCTGACGAAGAAGGAGCCTGTGGACGGCAAGAAGATCTCGATCATCGTCGCCGCTGGGATCGTCGCTGTGGCGGCTGTCTGGCTTGCGGCGGCGCAGCCTTGGGCGAGCGGGGCGAGCGCGGGAGCGACCGGGTCGACGGACGGTCAACGGCTTGAGATCGTCGGTCAAACCCTTGACGGCGCCAGTTTCGACTCGGCAAGCTACGCCGGGCGTCCGGTCGTGGTCAACTTCTTCGCCTCGTGGTGCCCACCGTGCAACAGCGAGGCTCCCGACCTCGCCGCCTTCGCCAAGGCGCATCCCGAGGTGGCATTCGTCGGGGTCGACGTGAACGACAAGCTGGTGGACGCCAAGGGGTTCGTGGCCAAATACGGCTTGCCCTTCACGGTCGTCCATGACGCGCAGGGCCAGATCGGGCAGCGCTACGGGGTCGACGGCATCCCCACGACGATGTTCTTCGACAAGAACGGCAGGCAGGTCGACGTCGTCGTGGGCGCTACCGACAGGGCGGGGTTCGAGGAGAGGCTCAAGGCGGCGCTCTAGCGCCGTCCGTCGCCCAGAAGCAGCCGTGCTCCCCGACCTCTGGGCCTCCGTCTTCGTCGGGGCAACGCGCGTCGAATCGCTCTCGGTGGCGACGGCGCTGCTCGCCTTCGTCGCCGGCCTCGTGTCTTTCATCTCGCCGTGCGTGCTGCCGCTGCTGCCCGCCTACCTCTCGTACGTCTCGGGTGTGGGCGTCGGGCAGCTCGAAGGCGAGCGCGGCGACGTTCTCGTCGCCGCGCTCGCCTTCGTCGGGGGGTTCTCGACGGTGTTCGTGCTGTTGGGCGCCGCCGCCGGCGGCATCGGCGGCCTGCTCGTGCGCTTCCGGCCCGAGCTCACGCTGGCCGCCGGCGTCTTTCTCGTGGTTAGTGGCCTCGTCGTCGCCGGCGTCGTGCGTCTGCCGGGCCTGCATGGCGGCTTCGCGCCGCGCGCCGGCGGGCTGCCGCGCGCCTTTCTCACGGGCGCGGCCGTCTCCATCGGCTGGACGCCGTGTGTGGGATACGTACTGGGCGGCATCCTCATGCTGGCCGGCTCGCGGCAGAGCGCCGGCGCCGGCGCGCTCCTGCTGCTCATCTACTCGGCCGGCCTGGGGTTGCCGTTCGTGCTCGCGGCGCTGGCTTGGGGGTGGGTCTCCGCCCGCACGCGGTGGCTGCGCAGTCACTACCGTCTGGTGCAGACCGTGTCGGGCGCCCTGCTGGCCGCCTTCGGGGTGCTCCTTCTCACCGGCGGCATCGATCTGCTCGCCCGTGAGCTGCCGACCTACAGTCCGTTCGGGCTGTAGCGAGCCGCCTGGCCGCGTCCCGTCTCGAGCCTGAGCGCTTCGAGAAGGCGTTCGTGCTGCTCGGGCCCGGCCACGGTCACACGCAGGCAGGCTGTTGAAAAGGCGACGGACGGTCAGTACTGTACGCCCACCTAGGTGGATGACTTTGGGCGACGCCGCCGCGCGCCGGCCGGATACAGGCCCGGCCGGCGCGCGGCGGCGCTGGGCGAGAACGGAGGAGCCATGACAGGGACCGTGGGCGAGCACGACGTTGGCGCTCTCGAGGAGCAGTTCCTCGAGCACCTCTGGCCGCCCTTCACGCAGATGCAGGGCCTCAAGCCGGTTATCATCGAGCGCGGCGAGGGCGCCGTGGTCTACGACGCGCATGGCAAGCCTTACATCGACGCGTTCGCGAGCCTCTGGACGGTCAACGTGGGGCACGGGCGGCAGGAGATCATCGACGCCGTGGCTGCCCAGGGCAAGGAGCTCGCCTGTTACCACATGTTCGGCATCGCCAACCCGCCCTCGATCAAGCTGGCGGCCAAGATCGCTGAGCATCTGCCCGGTGACCTCAACCACGTCTTCCTCACCCTGGGCGGCGGCGAGGCGGTGGAGACGGCCCTCAAGATCGCGCGCCAGTACTGGCGCAACAGGGGCAAGGGCGGCAAGTACATGGTCTTCTACCGCGACCGCGCCTACCACGGCACGACCTTCGGCGTGACGAGCGCGCAGGGTCTGCCGCTCAACCGGCACAAGTTCGAGCCGCTGCTGCCCGGCTTCGTCAAGCTGGGCGCCCCGTACTGCTACCGCTGCGCCTGGGGCAAGACCTACGGCGAGTGCGCCATCGAGTGCGCAAAGGCCGTGGAGCAGGAGATTTCCTTCTACGGCGAGGAGAACGTCGGCACGCTACTGGGCGAGACGATGATCGGCACCGGCGGCGTCATCCCGCCGCCCCCGGAGTACTGGCCCCTGGTGCGCGAGATCTGCGACGCGCACGAGCTGCTGGTCATCAACGACGAGGTCATCACCGGGTTCGGGCGCGGCGGCACCTGGTTCGCATGCACGCAGTTCGGGAGCAAGCCCGACATGGTGACGATGGCCAAGGGTCTCTCGTCGGGTTACCTCCCTCTCGGCGCCGTCGGGGCCAGCGAAGGGGTGTTCGAGGCCTTCTTGGGCGAGCCCCTCGAGTTGAAGCAGTTCATGAGCGGTGCCACCTACCAGGGCCACCCGCTCTGCTCCGCCGCCGGCCTCGCCAACCTCGAGATCATCGAGCGCGAGAACCTGGTCGATCGCTGCCGCGAGCTGGGTCCGTACATGCAGGAGGGGCTGCGCAGCCTGCTCTCGCACGCCATCGTCGGCGATGTGCGCGGCATCGGCCTCGTGGCTGGCATCGAGTACGTGCAGGACAAGCAGACCAAGGAGTGGTTCCCGCCGGCGATCGGTGCCGCCGGCAAGGTGTTCGCCGAGGCCTTCCGGCGGGGCGTCTTCGTGCGCCTCCTGGGCGGCGGCAATGTGCACGCTATCGCGCCGCCGTTCATCATCAGTAAGGAGCAGATCGACACCATCGTGAGCGTGCTCGACGAGTCGATCGGCGTGGTCGAGATGGAGCTGGGCTACTAGCCTCCCTGGGCGGCCAGCTGTCACTCGCGCAGCAGAGCGGAGCAAGAAAGGAAGAAGGATGGTCCACGTGCTGAGGGTCGACCTGTCGACCCGCACCACTCGTGAGGAGACGCTGCCGGCAGAGCTGACGCGTGACTACATCGGCACGAAGGGGATCGGCAGCCACCTGCTGCTGCAGGAGGTGGACCCCGGCATCGACCCGCTCGGTCCCGACGCCAAGCTCATCTTCTCGGCCGGCCCCCTCTCGGGGTCGACCATGCCCGGTACGGACCGCTACGCAGTCTACTTCCTTTCGCCTCTTACGGGAGGTTACGGCGAGGCCTACTCGGGCGGTAAGGTGGCGACGCAGTTCGCCCGCACCGGCTTCCGTATGGTGGTACTCGAAGGGAAGGCGTCCTCTCCGGTCTTCATCGAGGTCTCCGACGAGAAGGTCGCGATCCACCCGGCGGACGATCTCTGGGGACTCGACTGCTACGAGGCCGAGGACCGACTCCTCGAGCGCGTCGGCGTGAGGAACGCCCAGGCCTGCGTGATCGGACCCGCCGGCGAGAAGCTCGTGCGCTTCGCCTGCATCCAGAACAACCGCACGCACAGCCTCGGGCGCGGCGGATGCGGCGCCGTCATGGGCTCCAAGAACGTCAAGGGGCTCGTGTTCCACGGCTCGACGAGGCCGGAGGTGGCGCGCCCCGACGAGCTCAAGGCCCTGGTCAAGGAGATGATCGCCAACGGCAAGGACCACCCCAGCGTCGCGGCCTACAACGCCAAGGGCACGGTGCAGATGGTGCGCCTCACCAACGGGGTCTCGATGTTCCCCACCCGCTACTGGACCAAGGGGCATCTCGACGACTTCGAGCCGCTCTCAGCCGAGACGATGATGGAGAAGTACAAGGTCGGCAACACGACGTGTCCGCCCTGCTTCATCGCCTGCGGGCACGTCTGCCGGGTGCCAGACGGCGAGCTCGCCGGCCTCGAGATCGACGGACCGGAGTACGAGACCATCTTCGCCTTCGGAGGCCTTTGCGAGGTCGTCGACTTCGGCTACGTCATGCTCTACAACGACATCTGCGATCGCCAGGGCGTCGACACGATGAGCGCCGGCAACCTGTGCGGGCTGGCCATCGAGGCGTCGCGGCGCGGGCTCATCGACGAGGAGCTCGACTTCGGCGACGCCAAAGGCGTGCAGCGCTTCCTCGAGAAGATGTGCCGCCGCGAGGGCGTCGGCGACCTGTTCGCGGAGGGCATCCTGGCGGTCCAGAAGGAGCTCGGCCTCGAAAGCGTGGCCGTGCACGTCAAGGGCATGGAGCCGGCGGGCTACGACCCGCGCCGCTCGCGGGGCATGGGCTTAGGCTACGTCGTCTCGGCCCGCGGCGCCTGTCACGCGCGGGCGACGTTCATGAAGCCCGAGCTGGCCGGCCTCATCGACATCAACACCACCGTCGGCAAGGGGGCCATGTACGTCGACTACGAGGACCGCATGGCGATCCTCGACTGCATGGTCTTCTGCCGCTTCTACCGCGACCTGCTCGAGTGGGAGTTCCTCGCGCGGATCGTCAACGCCGCGGTGGGCACCGACTACTCCGTCGAGGAGCTGAGAGCCGTCGCCAACCGCATCGTCACCGAGACACACCGCTTCAACGAGCTGCGCGGCATCGGTGGGGAGTCAGAGCACCTGCCGGCGTGGATCATCGACAACCCTATCGAGCACCACGACGGTGAGAAGCTGACCATCAGCGAGGAGCAGATGGAGACGATGCGCCGCGATTACTATGCGGCGCGCGGCTGGGGCGTCCCCGGGGCTGAGACCCGGGATCGATCGGGCCCGAGAGGGGAGGCGAGACGAGCATGAGCGGCGGAACCGGCGGCGGCCTCGTCCGGCTCGCGCTGCCCTACGGGCGCGGCGAGCAGCCGGTCGCCCTGCTCGATGACCGGCTGCTCGCCGTCGTGACGGGGGTCGCCGGCGCGGGCCAGGACGGCCACGCGGCCGGTGCACCCGACGAGCGCGCCGAGGTCGCTCGCGCGTTGCGCGAGCCGCTCGGCGCGCCGCCGCTCGCGACGCTGGCTCGGGAGGCGGCGTCAGCCGCCATCGTCGTGAGCGACGTCACGCGGCCCTGTCCGACCGCCCGCTTCTTGCCCGCTCTGCTCGATGAGCTCGCCGCCGTCGGCGACGAGGCGATCACGGTCATCTTCGCGCTCGGCAGCCATCGGCCGCACACGCGAGAAGAGCAGGAGGAGCTGGTCGGGCGCGAAGTGCTCGCGCGGGCGCGCGTGCTCGACCTCGACGCCGGCGATTGCACCTACGTGGGCACGACGAGCAGGGGCACGCGCGTGGAGGTCTTCCGTCCGTTCTTGGAGGCGGAGTTCAAGATCTGCACAGGCAACGTGGAATACCACTACTTCGCCGGCTTCAGCGGCGGGGTCAAAGCGGTCGTGCCCGGTCTCTGCTCGCGGGCGACGATCCAGGCGAACCACAGCATGATGCTCGCGCCCGCCGCGCGTGCCGGCGTCATCGAGGGCAATCCCGTGCGCGAGGACATCGACGAAGCCGGGGAGCTTCTCGGCGTCGGCTTTGCGTTCAACGTCGTCCTCGACGGGCGCAAGCGCATCGTGCGCGCCTTCGCCGGGCACCCGACCACGGCCTTCCGGGCCGCCGCCGCCTTCTACGACGAGCGCTTTGGCGTCACTGTGCCGGCGGCCGCCGACGTCGTGCTCGCCTCTCCCGGCGGCCGCCCCAAGGATATCAACCTCTACCAGGCGCAGAAGACCCTCGACAACGTGCGCGGCGCGGTGCGCAACGGCGGCGCCGTCATCCTGGTCGCCGAGTGCCCCGAGGGCTTCGGCGAGGCGACGTTCGAGCGCTGGATGCGCGAGATGACAACGCCGCAGGCGCTGGTCGAGCGCATCCAGCGCGAGTTCGTGCTGGGAGGCCACAAGGCGGCCGCCATCGCCGGCCTCTTGCGCACCGTCGACGTGTACCTCGTGTCGGCCTTCCCCGACGAGACGGTACGCCGGATGGGAATGACGCCGATGCCCCGCGCGCAGGCGGCGGTCGAGGCTGCGGCGGCCCGCTACGGGCCCGCCGCCACTTTCCTCGTCGTGCCGGACGGTACCAGGGTGAGCACCAGCGCCCAGGCGGGCAAGATACCGGCCCGGGCCTCGTCTTCTCCCGGCGCTGCCGCCTCCGAGTCGGTCGAGGCGGGAGCGGGGTCGTAGTGCCCGGGCAGCATAGCGGAGGGCGCCATGGCGGTGAGCGGCGAGCGAGACGGTGTCGCACGGGCCAGCGAATGAGACGTCTGGCCGCTCAGGGCCGGAGGTCCGACTGGGCGGTGTTCCGCCCGCGCGATGGGAGATGAGCCTCAAACGATGACGGCGATCAGAAAGTTGGAGAGGGAGCGCGGCGTCAGGGTGCCGTTCGACGACCCGTTCACCAGTCTGCCCGAGACGGCGCAGAGGATCCTCGCCGCCGCCTCGAAGCTGCTGGCGAAGCGCGGCTACGAGGCGGTGACGCTCGAGAACGTGGCCCGCGAGGCCGGCGTCAACAAGGCGACCATCCGCTACAATTTCGGCAACAAGGCCGGGCTGATGACCGCCATCGTCGACGGGCTCATCCACGACGAGTGCCTGCGCATGGCCGCCGACCTCGACACGGTCGACCAGGACGACCGGTTGGCCGCGGCGATGGAGGGGATCGGCGGCATGATCGTGAGCGCCGACTCCTTCAAGGGCTTCTTCGAGGTGCTGCCGCACGCCTTCCGCGACGAGGACTTGCGGGTGCGCCTCTTCGCCCTCTATCGCTGGTGGTACGGGTTGAACCTCAAGTGGCTGGGCTTGCCCGACGAGATCGACGAGGACACCAACTACTACATCGTAGGGTTGGCGGAGCTCATCGCCGCCATCCCCGACGGACTCTCGATCCAGGCAGGCCTCGACCCGGGACATTTCGACGTCGCGCGCCCTCTGGCGGCTCTCGAGCTCCTGCTGCGCAACTCGATGAAGGAGCTGCGAGCCCTGGCCGAGGAGCGCGGCGGACGATCGCCACGGTGACCGGCGAGCCTCATCACCGCCCACCCTTCCCACCGCGCAAGGAGGTGCCGAGTGAGACGAAACCAACACGCCGGGCGCAGGGGTAGCGCCGGCGCGAGCCTCAACCTGCTGAGCGACGACGACCTCCACGACATCCACCTCGCCACGCTCGAGGTGTTGGGGAGGACCGGCGTCTGGGTGGAGGATGAGGATGCGCGTCGCGTCTTCGCCAGCGCCGGGGCAGACGTCGACGAGGCCACCGGGGTGGTGAAGATCCCCTCCTACGTGGTGGAGGAGGCGGTACGCTCGGCGCCGCCGAAGTTCGTCGCCGCCGGGCGCGACCCCGCCAGGGATTTCGTCCTCGAGGCCGACCGCGTCGGCTTCACCAACTTCGGCGAGGGCGTGAAGCTCGTCGACCCGTTCACCGGGGAGCTGCGCCTGCCGGTCAAACGGGACGTGGCCGACACGGCCCGCGTCGTCGACTACCTCTCTGACGTCGACGTCTACGAGCGGGCCATCACGGCCGAGGATGTCCCTCCTGAGAGCGCGCCGCTCCACCAGGCCGAGGCCTGGATGAGCAACACCACGAAGCCGGGCTTCATGGGCCCCATGAACGGCTACTTGCTTGAACGGATCGCACAGATGGCCGAGGCCGTGCAGGGAGGCCCCGAGAAGCTACGTCGACGCCCGCTCGTCACCTTCGTGACGTGCCCCGTGAGCCCCTTGAAGCTCATCCGGGACTGCTGCGAGATCATCATGGGCGCGGCCAGACGTGGTCTCGGGGTGAACATCCTCTCGATGGCCATGGCAGGCGGATCCTCACCGGTCACCCTGGCGGGGACCCTCGTCACCCACAACGCCGAGGTCCTGAGCGGCATCACGCTCAACCAGCTCACGAAGAAAGGGTCGCCGGTCGTCTACGGCAGCTCCACCACGGCGATGGACCTGCGTTTCGCGGCCGCCTCGGTGGGCTCGCCGGAGTGCGCGCTGATCGGCGCCGCCGTCGCCCAACTGGCGCGCTTCTACCTGCTCCCCAGCTGGGTCGCCGGTGCGTAGGGGGACACCAAAGTGGTCGATGCCCAGAGCGGGCACGAGAAGACCCTGACCGCCTTGCTGCCAGCGTTGGCAGGCGCCAACCTGATCTACGGTCTGGGGATGATCGAGTCGGGCATGACCTTCGATTTCGGGCAGCTCGTCATGGACAACGAGTTCGCGCGCATGATCAAGTTCGCCGTCGGCGGCATCCCGGTGAACGACGAGACGCTGGCTGTGGACGTCATCGCGGAGGTGGGCGCCTTTGGGGACTTCCTCGGCCACGAGCACACGATGAAGCACATGCGCGAGCAGTCCCCGTCGGCGCTCCTCGACCGGCGCGTGCGCGAGGACTGGGAGGCCTCGGGGTCGACGACCCTCTACGACCGGGCGACCGCCAAGGCGCGTGAGATCCTCGAAAGCTATCGGCCCGAGCCGCTGCCCGAGAGCGTGGCCGCCGAGATGCGCGACATCATCGCCGACGCCGAGAAGGACCTGGGCGTGACGACTACCGTGGGGAGGGTGTGATGTCCACCGCAGACTACCAGCGCCTCTCCGAGCTCATCATCGCCGGCGAGATGGAGGGCGCCAAGGCGCTCACCGAGCAGCTCCTCGCCCAGGGTCTTCCCGGGCGCGAGGTCCTCGATGGCGGCCTTCTGCCCGGCATGGAGGTCGTGGGCGCGCGCATGAAGGCCGGCGAGTGCTTCATCCCCGAGGTGCTCCTCTCTGCACGCACCATGCAGGGCTGCCTGGACCTCATCAAGCCCCACCTGGCGGCCGGCGACTCAGGCTCGGCCGGTACGGTGCTCATCGGCACCGTCGAGGGCGACGTGCACGACATCGGCAAGAACCTAGTCGCCATGCTGCTCGAGGGGGCCGGCTTCTCGGTCGTCAACTTGGGGGCCCAGATCAGCCCCGCCGCCTTCCTTGCCGCCGTTCGCGAGCACTCACCGCAGATCCTCGGCATGAGCGGTCTTCTGACCACCACCATCCCCAAGATGGCCGACACCATCAAGCTGCTCAAGGACGAGGGCTTACGAGACGCCGTCAAGGTGATGGTCGGCGGCGCCCCGGTCACGCAGCGCTTCGCCGATGAGATCGGCGCCGACGCCTACGGCGCCAACGCCGCCGCCGCCGTGGAGAAGGCCAAGGCGTTGCTGGGGACCCAGAGGGCGTAGGCGGGGGGCTCAGCCCCGGGAGCTTGCGAGGCGACGGGGCGGGGGCGCTTCTCCCGCGCGCGGGAGAAGCGCCCCCGCCCCGCTCCGTGCCCCTCGCCGGCGGCTCTCACTCCTTGCCCTCCACCCGGTATGCTGGTCGGCATGAGTGCCGTCGCGCTGCCCGATCCGAGCCCGGCCGGCCTCGCCGCCGCGCGCGAGCTTGCGCGGCGCGTGGCCGGGAGCGTCGACTGGCGACCGCTGACGCGCTGGCTCTACTCCACGGACTCCTCCATCTACCGGGTAGTGCCCGACGCCGTGCTCGTCGCCCGCTCGGTCGACGACCTGGCGCTGGCTGCGGCGACGGCCGCCAAGCACGGCGTGCCGCTGGTAGCTCGCGGCGCCGCCACGAGCACCGCGGGGCAGGCCATCGGCGCGGGCATCGTCATCGACTGCTTCCACCTCGATCGCATCCTCGCCATCGACCCCGAGCGGCGCGTGGCTCGCGTCGAGCCCGGCGTCGTGCAGGCCTCCCTCAACGCTGCGGCGGCGCGGCACGGTCTCGAGTTCGGCCCCGACACCTCGACCGTCGACCAGGCCACCATCGGCGGCATGGTCGGCAACAACTCGTCGGGCTCGCGCTCGGTCGTCTACGGCGAGACGGTCGACAAGACGCTGCGCCTGTGTGCGGTGCTGGCCGACGGCAGCGAGGCCACCTTCGGGCCGTGTGAGGGAGACGACCTCGCCACGGGCCTCGACGGCCCGCGGGCGACGGCGCTAGCCAAGGGGCTTGGCGCGATGCGCGCCCGCTCGCGGTCGCGCATCGCCTCCAGCTTCCCGGAGACGCGCCGCCGCTGCTCCGGCTACAGCCTTGACCGCCTCATCGAGCCGCGCCCGAACCTGGCTCGCCTACTGGCCGGCTCTGAGGGGACGCTCGCGCTGTTCACGGAGATCGAGGTGGAGCTCGACCGCCTGCCGGCGCTGCGTCTGACGGCCGGCCTCTCGTTCCCCACGCTGCGAGCGGCGCTCGACGCGAACCTGCAGATCATGACCACCGGTCCCTCGGCCGTGGAGCTCCTCGACCTGGGGCCGCTGCGCCGCGCCCCCATGTTGCGTGGCTACCGTTTGATCGCTCCCCTGCTGGAGAGCGACGACGAGGCGGTGCTCCTCGTCGAGTACCAGGGGAGCGAGGATGAGGCGCGCGCCGGCCTCGAGCGCCTGCGTTCCGTCGCGGGGGGTCTGGGAGCGCGCCTGGTCGTCTACTTCGCCGACCCGCGCGCGGTGGCCCAAGCCTGGGAGCTGCGGCGGGCCGTGCTGCCGCTCCTCATGGGTGCGCCCGGCCGGCGGCGCCCGGCCGGCTTCGTCGAGGACACCGCCGTGGCTCCCGAGAAGCTGGGCGACTTCCTCGACGACTTTCGCCACCTCCTCGCACGGCGCGGCGTCGAGGCCTCGTTCACCGGGCACGCCTCGGCGGGCTGTCTGCACGTCCGGCCGCTGCTCGACCTCAAGACGGCCGAGGGCGTCGGAGAGCTGGAGGGGATCGCGCACGCGGTGGGCAAGCTCGTCCTGGAGTATCACGGCTCCCTGTCGGGCGAGCACGGCGACGGCATCGCGCGCTCCTGGTTCAACCCGCAGCTCTTCGGCCCCGAGCTCTACGCGGAGATGGTCGCCCTCAAGGAGCTCTTCGACCCCGACCGGCTGCTGGCCCCGGGGCGCGTGGTGGAGGGATCGCGGCCGGCCGAGCACCTGCGCCTCGGGCCCTCCTACCGGGCACGGGCGCCGTGGCAGCCGCGCCTCGACCACGGCGTCGACGGCGGCTTCGACCTCGCCGTCGAGAGATGCTTCGGCGCCGGCCTCTGCAAGAAGCTGTCGGGCACCATGTGCCCTCCTGCCGCCGTCACGCGTGACGAGTCTCTCTCCACCCGCGCGCGGGCCAACGTGCTGCAGGCCCTCCTCGCCGGTGCGTTGCCGGTCGACACGCTGACCAGTGACGAGGTGCGCGAGGTCCTGGGCACCTGTCTCGCCTGTAAGGCGTGCAAGAACGAGTGCCCGGCCGGGGTGGACATGGCCGCGCTCAAAGCAGAGTGGCTGGCGGAGGTGCGCAGGCGGGAGGGCGTTCCCTTGCTCGCCCGCGGCATCGCCGACTTCAGGCTGCTGGCGCGGCTGGCGGCGCCGGTCGCGCCGCTGGTCTCGGCGCTGGGCGCGACCGGCGCCGCCCGCGCCGTGCTCGCTCGCGCCGGGGTGGCGCGTGAGCGGCCGCTGCCGGTGATCGCGCGGCGGCCGCTCACGCGCCGCGTGCCCGGTCTTCCCGACGGGGATCGCTCCCGTGCGCGCGGCCGTCGGCGCGTCTACGCGACGAGCCCGACGGCGGCCCCCGAGGTCGTGCTCATGGCCGATTGCTTCGTCGAGCACCAGGAACCCGAGATCGGCGAGGCCTTCGTCCGTCTGCTCGGGGCGGCCGGCGTGCCGGTCGCCGCCGTCGACGCCGGCTGCTGCGGTCGGACGATGTTGTCGGCGGGGCGGCTCGAGCGGGCGCGCGGTTCAGCGCGGCGCTGCGCCGCCCGGCTGGCGGAGCACGCCGGAGCAGGGCGCACCGTCGCCTTCGTCGAGCCGAGCTGCCTCTCCATGGCGGTCGACGACTGGGCGCGCCTTCTACCCGGCGACGGCGACGCCGCCGCCGTCGCCGCCGCGGCGCGCCCGGCGTTGTCGGTGATCGCCGACCTGGCGGCCGCCGGCCGCCTCACCTTCGCGGCCGGCGGCCGCGCGCTGCTGCACGCGCACTGCCACGAGAAGGCGCTGTACGGCAGCGACGAGACCGAGCGCGCCCTGCGCGCCGTGCCCGGTCTGGACCTCGACGTGCTCGACGCCGGCTGCTGTGGCATGTCGGGGGTCTTCGGCTACGAGGCGGAGCACTACGAGCTGAGTGTCGCCATCGCCGAGGATAGGCTGCTCCCGGCGGTTCGCGCGGCGGGGCCGGAGGTCGCAGTGCTGGCAACCGGCACCTCGTGCCGGGCACAGATCGGCGACCTCGGGCCCCGCCGCGCCGAGCACCCACTCGTGTTCCTCGCACGGCGCCTGCGTTGACGCGACTCGCAGCTTGCCGTCGCGTGCGCTCCCGATTCGTCCTCGACCCGCCGATACTCGACCCGCCTACCCCCGATGCGCCACCCACGCGCCGATCGAGACCAGGGGGCTCCGAGGAGTGTAGTGTTCCGGGACGTTGTGCAGGAGCGATCCGAGATCAGGCTAGGACCGTCGTCGTCCACGTAGGGTTGCCCTGGGCCTTGACACGACTCGAGCACCACGAATCCGCCGGCGCCGTTGAATCCGCGGCGAAGAGGCGTCAACAGGGCAAGTGATCGCCCACTGGTCGCCCGCCAACCTGCCTGCGCGAGGACTACCGGGATCGTCGACCGTCCGGCCGACCGAAACGCCCGGCGATGCTACGACGCCCGCGAGCTTGACGGATGTAGCCGTCGGCGAGAGCGTGTTGGATGCTTGCCTTTCATGCTTGCTGTGGGCGCACGGCGGACGATGGAGGCCATGACCATGAGTGGCAAAGAGATTCGGCTTGGCAAGTACTCACTCGGTGTGGGCGACCGTTTTGGCCATCAGGGCTGTGCGCAGCTGCGCGCCTTTCAGGACGCGGCTGCGCACGGCGTGGATGTGGTTCCCTCCTGGAACAAGTCGAACCGTGAGCACGAGACTCTTCGATCGGGACCGGTGAGTGTGCGCAGGGAGGCCGACGACGCCGTACGCGTCATGGGGTGGGGTGGGCCGTACTTCGTGGACGCCGACCACATCGATCTGGAGACTGTGGACCGCTATCTCGCGCCGTGCGATTTCTTCACTCTGGATGTGGCGCGCTTGATCGGACGTCGGCCGGAGGCCGGCGCTGTGGGTGCCTTCTTGGCCAGACACGGCGACCTAATGACCGGCATCACGATACCAGGCCTCGCCGACCCCGTGCGCATGACGATGGAATTGGCAGCATGGGCCGCATCTCAGTACCTGGCGGCCGTCGCCGAGGCCGGGCGCATATACCGTCACGTGGAAGCCGCGAAGGGCGCGGGGACGTTCGTCACCGAGGTGTCGTTGGACGAGACGGAGACACCGCAGAAACCAGCCGAGCTGCTGCTCATCCTGGCTGCGATCGCCGACGAAGGCATCCCGATACAGACGATCGCGCCGAGGTTTGGCGGACGCTTCAACAAAGGAGTCGACTACGTGGGCGACGCCGCCGCATTCGAGGCAGAATTCGCAGACGATGTCGCCGTGGTCACTCACGCCGCCTCAGCCTACGGACTGCCCGAGAACCTCAAACTCAGCGTGCACTCCGGCAGCGACAAGTTCTCGATCTTCCCGGCCATCCGCCGCGTGCTCAGGAGGTCGGGCGCGGGCGTGCACGTCAAGACGGCTGGCACTACGTGGCTCGAGGAGATCATCGGACTTGCGGAGGCGGGCGACGAGGGGCTTGCACTGGCGAAGGACGTCTATGCCGCTGCCCTTGACCGCCGGGAGGAACTCTGCGCCGGCTATGCCACCGTCATCGACATCGATCCCGCGCGGCTGCCGTCCCAAAGCGAGGTTCGGTCTTGGAGCTCAGAGCAGTTCGTCGCGGCAGTTCGGCACGACGAGGCCGATCCCGCCTACAATGCGAACGTACGTCAACTTCTGCATGTCGGCTACAAGATCGCTGCTTCTATGGGTTCTCGATACACGGATCTGCTCGAGTCTTCCGAAGATTCCATTGCGAGGAACGTGACCCAGAACCTCTACGAGCGGCATATAGTGCCACTGTTCTTGCGGGCACAAGCGCCCTGAAGAGACAGCACAGCCTGCTCATTGCCGACGGCAGCGGTTGCTCGAAGGCCACGAGGGTCGGTTGCCAGTGGTGCGCCGCGGCGCTGGCATCGCAGACGCACAGATCGGCGAGCGCCGCGAGCTTGCGCACGACCGGTGTCTCGGCCCGATCTCCGGGTGAGAGCTCGAGCTTGTTCAGATACTGTACGGCGGCGGGGCGCAGACGTCCGACCTGCACGGGGCCAACCCTCAGCAGATCGTGCCGCCGGGCTGCGACCCTGAGCGACGAAGCCGAGTCCACCGCACTAGGCCTCGGTCGCGACGAACTGCAGCAGTCTTGGCAGGGCGGCGCCTGCGTGCGCAAAGGAGTCGAGAGCTCTCCCGGCGAATGTCGCCCCGGAGGATGCGATACGTCACCCGGCGACGCAACGAGGCATCGGACAGCCGCCGTGGCCGCCGAAGTCCGGGGCCAAGGAGAGGCGTGTCGCGCGGCGCTTGAGGGTGGCGAAGCGGGCGAATAGACTGTATGCAGCCGCGGGCGAACGGTCCCTCGGGACGCACGACTCGCGGCAGGAATCGATGGCTGAAGCGGCATCAGAGCGCAAGAGGCGGGTGGCGAGCGAGCTCGCTATCGACCTCGACCTCTGCAAGGCCTGCGGTATCTGCCTCGCCCTCTGTCCCCGCGATGTCTTCGACGCCGACGAGCGCGGCTACCCCGTCGTCGCGCGTCTCGAGGCCTGCACCGTCTGTCGCATCTGCGAGTACCACTGCCCCGACTTCGCCATCTCGATCTCGTGGAGGGAGGAGCGGCGGCGCGTCACTGCGGACGACGCCGCGCGCGGGTGATGCCGCAGCCGCGCCGCCTGGTGCAGGGCAACGAAGCGGTCGCCGAGGGGGCCATCGCCGCCGGCGCCCGCTTCTTCGCCGGCTACCCCATCACGCCCTCGACCGAGATCGCCGAGGTCCTCGCCCGCCGCCTGCCCGCAGTGGGCGGCCACTTCATCCAGATGGAGGACGAGATCGGCTCCATCGCGGCCGTCATCGGCGCCTCGCTCGCCGGCACGAAGGCGCTCACCGCGACCTCGGGGCCGGGCTTCTCGCTCATGCAGGAGAGCATCGGTTACGCCGCCATGGCGCAGGTCCCCTGTGTCATCGTCGACGTCATGCGCGGCGGCCCCTCCACGGGGCTGCCTACGGAGCCCTCGCAGGGAGACGTCATGCAGGCGAGGTGGGGCACCCACGGCGAGCACTCCATCATCGCCCTCGTGCCCAGCTCGGTGGCCGAGTGCTTCTCGCTCACCGTCGAAGCCTTCAACCTGGCCGAGCGCTTCCGCAGCCCAGTCATCATCCTCTCCGACGCCACCGTCGGCCACATGAGAGAGGCGGTGGAGCTGCCGTTGCCGGGTGAGATCATCGTGGTCGACAGGCCCGAGCCCCAGTGCGCGCCCGACGACGCGGCCTGCCGGATCCCTTCGGACGACGGCATCTACCCTCTCCCGGCGCTCGGCTCGCCGTACAAGCTTCACGTGACGGGCCTCGTCTACAACCTGGAGAGCGGCGCGCCGAACACGGGTGACGCGCGCGTGGCCCGAGACCTCGGTACCTACATGCGCGAGAAGATCTACCACCACCGCGACGACATCGAGCGCGTCGAGGAGCTCGAGATGGAGGACGCCGAGGTGGCGCTCTTCGCCTACGGCTCCGTGGCGCGCTCGGCCAAGGCGGCATTGCGCTGGGGCCGGCGCCAGGGGGTCAAGGTCGGCCTCGTGCGTCCCATCACGCTGTGGCCCTTCCCCACGGCGGCCGTCGAGCACATGGCCGAGCAGGTGCGCACGGTCATCGTCCCCGAGATGAACTTAAGACAGATGGCCTGGGAGGTGCAGGCCGCGGTCAAGGGCCGCGCCAAGGTGGTCGACTACGGCCGCGTCGACGGCAAGCTGATCCGCCCCGAAGAGATCCAGGACTCTCATCGAGAAGGAGTTCCACTATCACCGCTTTAGTTGACGAAGAGCTCCTAGAGGCGCCGCCGCCCAAGGAGTGCGCGCCGCCGAAGGTCGTGCCCCACGCGACGTCCGAGATCAGGGCGCACCTGCGCTCCGCCACGACTCTCTGGTGCGCGGGGTGCTCGAACGGCATCGTCACGCGCGCCATCATCGACGCCATCCTCGGTCTTAGGCTCGACAGCGAGAAGCTCGCGCTCATCGCCGGCATCGGCTGCGCCGGGCGCATCACCTCCTATCTCGACTACTCCACCGTGCACACGGCCCACGGCCGGGCGCTCGCGGTCGCGACTGGCGCCAAGGCCGCCGACCCCAGCCTGCAGATCGTCGTCGTCATGGGCGACGGCGACTGCGTGGCCATCGGCGGCAACCATCTCATCCACGCCGCGCGGCGCAACATCGATCTCACGGCGATCGTGTTCAACAACTCGATCTACGGCATGACCGGCGGCCAGATGAGCCCCACGACCTTCGAGGGCGACCTCTCCACGACGAGTCCCTACGGCAACATCGAGCAGGCCTTCGATATCTGCGAACTGGCCCGTTCCGCGGGGGCGACCTACGTCGCCCGCGGCACCTCCTGGGCCTACCCGCAGCTGGTCGGCCTGATCGCCGGCGGCCTGGTACACAAGGGCTTCTCCTTCATCGAGGCGATGGTCGCCTGCCCCACCTACTACGGACGCCAGAACCAGGGCGCCGACCCGGCCGAGATGCTGCGCCGGCAGCGTGACCGCTCGGTGCCCGTGGCGACCTACAAGCCCGGACATCCTCGTCACCAGGACCGCTACCCCGTCGGCGTGCTCCACCACGCCGAGCGCGAGGAGTACACCGAGGCCTACGCGGAGGTCCAGCGGCGTGCCCGCTCCTGACCAAGACGGGAAGGGCAGCGCGGTCGACCGCGGTGCTCGCTACGAGATCCGCCTCTCGGGCTCGGGCGGACAGGGCCTCATCCTCGCCGCCACGGTGCTCGCCGACGCCGTGGTCGCCTCGGGCAAGGAGGTCCTGCAGACGCAGAGCTACGGTCCCGAGGCGCGTGGGGGAGCCTCCAAGGCCGAGATCATCGTCTCCGACTCCGAGATCGACTTCCCCGAGGTCACCGCGCCCGATGTGACCCTCTGCCTCTCGCAGGAGGCCTTCGACAGCTACGCGGCCGAGACGAAGCCGGGCGGCGTGGTCGTGTACGACGAGGGACTTGTCGCTCCCCGGCCGCTCGAAGGGGTGCGCCTCTTCGGCCTGGCCTTCACCGACCTTGCCGAGCAGAAGCTCGGCAAGGTCGTGGCGGCCAACACGATCGCCCTGGGCGCGTTGCTTGAGGCGACCGGGCTGATGCCCGTCGAGCAGGTGCGCGACTCCCTGGAGCGGCTCCTGCCGGCGCGCTTCCTCGAGCTCAATCTCCGAGCGCTCGCGCTCGGCGTCGCCGCGTGCGAGCGCGGCGCAGCTTCCCCGTGAACGTCGTCATCATCGTCACGGGCATCATCGGCCTGGCGGTAGCGGCCTACGCCCTCATCGACCTCGCCATGGCGGCCGGTCCGCGGCGCCGCCTCCTCGACGTCGCACTCGTCATCGCCGCCGCGGCGGCCACCATCGCGGCGCTCCTCACCTGGGGCGACCGGCTGCTGCAGTAGTCGCTTCCTCCTAAGGCGAACGTCCCGCTCTGCCGATACCAGGCCTGTGCCTCCCGCCTGGCGAGCGGGCACGCGGGTATGTCCTGCCCGGCGGGTGGGTTCCCGGGACGATGTTGGGCGAAGAAGCGAGAGTATGGGAAAGCGCAGGATACTGGTCGTCGACGACAACCCCGACGTCCTCCGCCTCGTCGACGAGGCGCTGACAATGGCCGGCTACGAGGTGACGACCGCGGCGTGTGGAGCGGAGGGGGTGAGCAGGGGCGGCATGTGCCTGCCCGATCTCGTCCTGCTCGACATCATGATGCCCGACGCCGATGGCTACACGGTTTACGAGCGGCTGCGGGCCAAGCCGACGCCGGGGCTCAACTGCCCCATCATCTTCTTGACGGCCCACAAAGACATCGACCACAAGCTGCTGGGCTTCCAGAAGGGAGCCGTCGACTACATCACCAAGCCCTTCCACGTCAGGGAGCTGCTCGCTCGCGTGAAGGTGCACCTGCACGAAGTGGAGCCGCCCTCCGGCGACGTCCCCAACCCGCTGACCGACCGCGAGCGGGAGGTCGTGGCTCTGCTCGCGGGGGGCAAGACCTACAAGCAGGTCGCGCGTGCGCTACGTCTGTCGCAGAGCACGGTGCGCAATCACCTGCACAACGTCTACCACAAGCTCGACGTGGTCGACCGTGCGCAGGCGGTCATCGTGAGTCGCGACAACGGGTGGATCTAGGCGGACGTCGCCGCGGGGCGGCTAGTGCCGGGTGAGGCTGCAGCAGGCTCCGGTCGACCCGAGCGGCGCGCCGTCGACTCTCAGGATGCCGAGAAAGGCCGCTGAGTCTCGAAGGGCATCTCGGGCAGCACCCAGTCGCCGACCGCGCGCCGACGATCGCTGCGGCGACGCTCGGGTAGCACGGCCTGCTCGATCGCGCGGCGCTCACCCCAGCGCCGGTCGACGAGGATGGTCACATCGGAGCGACCCGCGTAGCGCCGGCAGAGACGGTCGTAGAAGAATTCCTCCAGACCTCTCGGGATGATGATCACTTTCTTCCTCCCGGCCGCTGCCGACTCGCGCATGGTCACCTCCTGGGACTCTTGCCTGGCCATGTAGTTCGCGCCGACCGCCGGCCTCTCCTGCCGCGCGGTGTCCCAGCGACGATGATATCCCCCCGGCCTGGAGCACGTGGAGGACCGCGGGTGACCACGTGGTGTCTGGGCAGGCTACAGGCGTCGCCGATTGACGCGGCTGACGCAAGCGGGGCTGCGTGCTCGAAATTCGCGGTGCTAGCGGAAGCGCGCCCGAGTACAATGTGAAAGCCAGCGACCTTGGAGCCCCAGTGGAGATCCTAGACGCAGTCGATATCGTCGAACTCGCTATCGACGGGCGCATTGTGAGCGCCGCGTCGGGCATGAGCATCCTGCAGGCCGCGCGTGCCGCCGGCATCGACATCCCCTCGCTCTGTCAGGACGACAGGCTAGAGCCGTTCGCCGCCTGTCGCCTCTGCCTCGTCGAGGTCGAGGGCGCGCGCGCCCCGCTCGTCTCGTGCGCGACGCCGGTCGCCGAGGCGATGGTGGTCACGACGGAGAGCGATGACCTCGCCGAGACGCGCAGGGTGCTCCTCGAGCTGCTGCTCTCCGACCACCACAACGACTGCATCATTTGCGATCGCTCCGGGCAGTGCCGTCTGCAGGAGCTGGCCTATCGCTACGGCGTCGGCGAGACTGGCTTCGGCGGAGAGGAACGCGAGTACCCGGTCCGCGACGACAACCCCTTCGTCGGCTACGACCCAGCCAAGTGCATCCTGTGCGGCCGCTGCGTCGGCATCTGCGAGCAGGTGCAGCAGTGCCACGTGCTCGACTTCGCCGAGCGCGGGTTCCCGTCGCTGATCTCGACCTCCTTCGGCCGCTCCATGCTCGAGACCGAGTGCGAGCTGTGCGGCAACTGCGTCTCGTCTTGTCCTACGGGCGCCCTCTACGACATCCCGAGCAAGCGCGCCGGGCGCACCTGGGACGCGACCGTCGTCGACACCGTCTGCCCCTTCTGCGGGTGCGGTTGTCAGGTACAGCTGCACGTGGTCGGCGGGCGTGTGGTACGCGTCACGGCCGACGTGGCCAGGGCGCCGAACCACGGCAACCTTTGCGTCAAGGGACGCTATGGCTATTCCTTCATCAACCATCCGGAGCGACTCACGCAGCCACTCATCCGCGTCGACGGCGATCTTGTGCCGACCGGCTGGGACGAGGCTCTCGAACTCGTCGCCGGGAGGCTGGGGCGCATCAAGGCCGAACACGGCCCCGACGCTCTCGCCGGCTTCGCCTCTGCTCGCTGTACCAACGAGGAGAACTACCTCTTCCAGAAGCTCATGCGCGCCGTCCTGGGCACGAACAACGTCGATCACTGTGCGCGGCTCTGCCACGCATCGACCGTTTCTGGTCTGGCTCAGTCGTTGGGCAGCGGCGCCATGACCAATGGGTTCGGCGACCTCGCGACCTCAGAGGTGGTCCTTGTCATCGGCTCCAACACGACCGAGTCGCATCCCATCGGCGCCCTCGCTATCAAGAAGGCCGTGCGAAACGGTGCGCGGCTGATCGTTGCCGACCCGCGCGAGATCGACATCGCGCACCGCGCCGACCTGCACCTGCAGCTCCGTCCTGGCACGAACGTCGCCCTGCTCGACGGGCTCGCGCACGTGATCGTGACCGAGGGTCTGGTCGACGAGGGGTTCGTGCGCGAGCGCACGGAGGACTATGAGCTGGTACGCGAGGCCGTGCTGCCCTACACGCCCGAGCTCGTCGAGCAGATCACCGGCGTGGCGGCCGACGACGTGCGCCGCGCCGCGCGGATGTACGCGGCGGCGGGCAGCGCGGCGATCGTCTATGCCATGGGCATCACCCAGCACTCGCACGGCACAGAGCACGTCCTCGCTATCTCGAATCTGGCGCTCTTGACCGGGAACGTGGGCCGACCCGGCACCGGCGTGAACCCCCTGCGCGGCCAGAACAACGTCCAGGGCGCCTGCGACGCGGGGGCGCTGCCGGACGTCTACTCCGGCTATCAGAAGGTCAGCGACGAGGCGGCGCGGGTGAAGATGAGCGCCGCCTGGGGCGCGGAGCTTCCCGAGGCTCCGGGCCTCGCCCTGACCGAGGCCGTCAACGCCATGTTCGAGGGCGGTGTCAAGGGCCTCATCGTCATGGGTGAGAACCCGCTCCTCTCCGACCCCGACATCACCCACGCCGAGGAGGCTCTCAAGAAGCTCGACTTCCTCGTCGTGCAGGACATCTTCCTCAGCGAGACGGCCAAGCTGGCGGACGTCGTGCTCCCAGCGACGAGCTTCGCCGAGAAGGACGGTACCTTCACCAACACCGAACGCAAGGTGCAGCGTGTGCGCAAGGCCGTCCAGGCTCCCGGCGAAGCGCGAGCGGACTGGGAGATCATCGTCGCCCTCGCCAACCGTCTCGGAGCGACGCCGGCCTGGAGCTACGACGGGCCGGCGTCGATCATGGCCGAGATGGCCGCGCTGACGCCGTCGTACGGCGGCATCAGCTTCGAGCGCCTCGACCACGACGGCCTCTGCTGGCCCTGCCCGACGCCCGACCATCCCGGCACCCCCATTCTGCACATCGGTCGCTTCACCCGGGGCCTGGGCAAGTTCTTCCCCGTCGTCTATCAGCCTCCGGCGGAGGAAGCTGGCGAGGAGTACCCTCTGACGTTGACCACCGGCCGGCTGCTCGAGCACTACCACACGGGGACGATGACGCGTCGCGTGGAGGGTCTCAACGAGCTGGTCCCGACCGGCTTCGTCGAGGTCAACCCCGCCGACGCCGAACGCCTCGGCGTCGACGACGGCGCGCGGGTGACGCTCGAGACGAGGCGCGGCAGCATCGAGGTGCCGGCGCTCGTGACCGATCGTGTCGACGAGGGCACCGTCTTCGTGCCTTTCCACTTCTGGGAATCACCGGCCAACCGACTGACCAACGCGGCCCTGGATCCTGTGGCCAAGATCCCCGAGTTCAAGGTCTGCGCCTGTCGCCTTCTCGCCTGACCGGCGTGAGCGACGACATCGAGCCCGTGACGGGCTCGCGGGCGGCCGCCCGGCTGTCGGTGTACTGGCGCGCCGGCGACGCCGAGCAGGCGGCCCCTCTCTTCACCGCCGACCGCGTCCGTGGTCACTTCGAGCTTGCCGCCGGATGGGGGCGCTGACGGGCGAGTCTCGCCGCCGTGGGAGCCTCCGTTTCCGGGCTGTGGCAGCCGGGGTAGGCTCCCCTTGATCCCCCTGTACGACGATCTTCCGACGCGGCGCTTCCCGTGGATGACGGTGACGCTGATCGTCGCCAACGTGCTCGTCTTCGTCTACGAGCTTCTCCTGAGCGGCGGGGCCGGGGGCCGGCTCGATCTGTTCTTCTTCCGCGCCGGCTTCGTCCCGTACGAGCTCACGCACCTCGTCGACGTCCCGCCGGCGGACCTGGTGCCGCCGCCGTTCACCGTGTTCACGGCGATGTTCGTGCACGAAGGATGGCTGCACATCATCGGCAACATGCTGTTCCTGTGGATCTTCGGCAACAACGTCGAGGACGCCATGGGCAGGGCCAGGTTCCTGACCTTCTACCTGATGTGCGGGGTCGCGGCGGCCTATGCCCAGACGGCCGTCCGCCCCGACTCGACCGTCCCCAACATCGGCGCCAGTGGCGCCATAGCCGGGGTCTTGGGCGCCTACATCCTGCTCTATCCGCGCGCCCGGGTGCTCACCCTGGTGCCGGTGTTCATCTTCTTCCTGCCCATCATCATGCTCCCCGCGTGGGTGGTCATCGCCGCCTGGTTCGTGCTGCAGCTCTTCGGTGGCCTGCTGTCGTTGGGAGCTGCCGCCGGCGGTGGTGTAGCCTTCTTCGCACACGTGGGCGGGTTCGTCGCCGGTCTGCTCCTGGTGGGCCTGTTCGCGCGGCGCAGACCCCGTCCGCGGGGGATCGTGTACTAGAGGAGGATGGAGTGAGTCGAACCCCTCGCCGGGCTGGCCGACTACCACACGCACTCGCGCTTCTCCGACGGGGAGGGCGAGCTCGACGATGTCGTCGGGCGAGCCCTCGACCTCGGCTTGAGCGAACTGGGGATCTGTGACCACCTGGTGCCGACGGCGTTCGACGAGCCCGGCTACGGCCTCGACCACGGCCGGCTGGGTGAGTACGTGGCGGCCGTGCGCGCGGCCGCCGCGGCCGCGCCGGGCATCCGCGTGCTGCTCGGCCTCGAGATCGACTTCATCCCGGGCACCGGGGACGAGATCGTGGCGCTCTTGGACGGCCTTCCGCTCGACTACGCGTTGCTGTCGGTGCACCTCGTCGACGGGTTCGACTTCGCCGACGACGGGCTACGCGACGACGAGCGCTGGCGCGACGTCGACGGCATCTTCAGGCGCTACTACGAGCTCATCGCAGAGGCGGCGTCGTGGGCCCCGCAGCCCGCGGCCGTGGTGGCCCACCCCGACGTCGTGAGCAGGTTCGGGCACGCTCCCTCACGGCAACCCGACGAGGAGCAGGACACGGCGCTCAGGGCTATCGCCGACGCCGGTCTGGCGCTCGAGCTCAATACCGACGGATGCCGCTGGCCCGGACCGGGCGGTGAGTCGTCACGCCGGCTTCTGCGCCGCGCCCGCGAGCTGGGCGTCCCTCTGACGCTCGGCTCCGACGCCCACGCGCCACGCGAGGTGGGCGCGGGCTTCGCCGACGCCGTCGGCGAAGCCCGCGCCGCCGGCTACTCGACCTACCTGCGCCTGTCGGACAGGACGGAGGTGCCGCTGCCGTGAGCCCCGTGGCCGGCAGGCACATGGCCGCCATCTTCAACCCCACCGCGGGCGGCGGTCAGTTCCGGCGCGACCTGCCGCTGATTGTCGAGTCCCTCCACAGCCTCGGCTGGGATGTCGCGGAGAAGCCCACTGAGGGCGAGGGTCACGCCACCCTGCTGGCGCACGAGGCGCTCGAAGAGGGCGTCGATCGCGTGGTCGTCATCGGCGGCGACGGCACCGTCAACGAGGCGCTGAACGGTCTCGCCGGAAGCGATGTGCCGCTGGCCATCGTGCCCACCGGCACCGTCAACGTCCTCGCCCTCGAGCTCGGTCTCCCGCTCGATCCCCCAGACGCGGTGCGCGTCGCCGCCGAGGCGCGCGCCACGCGCATTGACCTCGGCCTGGCGGGAGAGCGCTACTTCGCCCTCATGGCCGGCGTGGGCTTCGACGCCGACGTCGTGTCGCGCGTGAGGCCGGTGATGAAACGGGCGCTGAAAGAGCTGGCCTTCGTGCTTCAGGGCCTCACCACGGCCCTCACCGCCGAGCATCCGCTGGTGCAGGTCGAGTGCGACGACCGCTGCACCGAGGGCTACTTCGTCGTCTTGGGCAACGCGCGCAACTACGGCGGCAGCTTCGGCATAACCCCACTCGCCGACATGCGCGACGGGTTGCTCGACGTCGTGGTGCTCAAGGACATGGGGTTCTTCAGCGTCGCCCACTACTGGCTGGCCGCACTCCTCAGCGCGCACCTCCAGCACCCGAAGGTAGAATACTTCCGCACCGCCTCGGCGCGTCTGAGGGTCGCGGAGGGTGACGCCCCGGTGCTCGTGCAGACCGACGGCGAGGTCGCCGGCCGGCTGCCGCTCGAGTGTCGCGTTGTCCCGGGAGCGCTCAGGATCGTGACCCCCTAGGGCCCCGGCACGGCCTCCAGCAGCGGCTGCTCGGTTGCGGCCGGTCCGCTCGCCCCGAGGTTCAGCCTATGGCGATGAGTGCCACGCCGGCCAGCGCGCCGGCAATGCCCGCCTCCTGGTGGCGCGCGATCCTCTCACCGAGCACCATGCGCGCCAGGATCACCGTCGTGACCGGGAAGAGCGAGGCGATGACGGCGACGATGCTCAGGTAGCCGACGGTGGTCGCTACGGCAAAGAGGCCCGTGGCTCCCGTGTCGAGTGCTCCGATGCCGACGAGCGCCAGAGCGTCCGCGCCGCGCGTCCTGCGCGCGGGCCGCAGCACAAGGAGCGCGGCCAGGAGGAGGACGAGGGAGACGATTCGCGCGCCGAGGAGCGCCCAGTAGGGATCGGCTCTTGACGCCGCGTCGAGCCCGGTGAGCATGACGCCACTGCCCAGGGCGGCGAGCAAGGCGAGCCCCAGGCCGAGGGTGCTCAAGCGCTGTCTTCTCGCGCCGTCACCGCCCGAGACCGCCAGGAGCACCCCGGCCACGGCGATGACCATGCCCGCAGCCTGCAGCCCCGACGGACGTTCCCCTTGAGCCAGGCCGACGGCGACCGGGACGACGGGATAGGTCGCTGCGATGGGGGCGACGATGCTCATGGGGCCGATGGAGAGTGCCTTGAAGAGGCAGGTGAAGGCAACGATGCTGCCCACGCCCGAGATCAGGACCGGCCAGAGCGGACCGAAGCCGGGGAACGGCCCTCCCGCAAACATAACGGCGACCACGGCGATCGCGACCCCGCCGACCAGGATGAGGCCCACCACCGACGCGAGGGGGACGCGTCGCGCCCGCAGACCGCCGAGGAAGTCAGTGCACCCCCAGGCGATGCTGGCCGTGAAAGCAAGCGCGATGGCGGTCACGATGCCGGCGGCTCGCTAGAGCTTCATCAACGCCGCCAGCGAGCGCAGCCGGCTCGCGTACTCCTTGCGTTCCTTCTCGCCGCGTTCCGCCAGCTCCCCCGCCGAGGCCACGGGGACCACGCGGAACGCCGGGCTGTCGACGACGCGCAGGTCGAGCGCGTCGCGCGCACCACTGGGCGCCTCGTGGAAGAGCTTGCCGAGCACGAAGTCGGCGGTCTCGCGGCCGATGGGCACGACGTAGTGGGGCGTGGTGATCGAGATCTCCGTGGCGAGGTAGCCGAAGCAGTTCTCCATCTCCTCCGGCCGCGGCTCTCGCAGCGTCGCGCCGCTGCGGGGCACGCATTTCAGGAGGCTGGTGCAGAAGCTGCTCTCCCCGCCGCCGTTGTTCAAGCTCGGTATGAGGCCGGCCAGGAAGCGCAGCGCCGAGGCCCCCGCCGGCAAGCCGGCCACCTCCTCCTCAGGCGACGGGGAGCGTGAAACGAACAGGACGCGGGCGTGGGGGTGGCCCGCTCCGGGAAGCGCGCGGAGCCTGCCGGCCGCGATCTCGGCGCATCGCGTGCACTCGCGCTCGCTCCGCGCGAGCTGGTCCAGTTTCTCGGCTGCGTCTTCCATGATGACCACCTTCCTTCGCTACCCGCGCGGACGTGCGTCTCCGGTGGAGTGTCACGGCTCGCGGGAGATGGGCCTTGTGTGGAGCTGCCGTGGCGAGCCTCACCGGTCGTGCCGCAGCCTGAAGTCCAGCTTGATGGCGTCGGGTGTGCCGACGAGGACGAGAAGGAGCTCGCCCTCGAAGGGCGCCAGCACGACGTTCATGCCGGAGAGCTCGACGCCGACGTAACGTGTCTCGGGCTGTTCGAGCTCTTCGGCGAGCCGGGCGCCGATGTCGATGACCCCCGCGACCTGGGCCGCGATGGCCTCGGTGTCGATGCGGTCGTCGGCCGAGGCGGCGACCAAGAAGCCGTCGCGCGAGACAAGGAGCGCCGCCAGGACGCCGGGTTGCTCGCGGTAGGGTTCGAGCTTGTTGACCAGGGTGTCGTCCATGCTGGTGTCAGGCCCCCTCCAAGGCGGATTCGATCTGCGTTCGCACCACCGCCGCGAAGGCGTCTGCATGCGCCTCGTCGACGAATGTGCGGGTGAACCCCTCGTGCGACCCCGCGAGCTCGCTGAGGAAGATGCTCGTGCGCGTGATCGGGGCGGTCTCGGGCTGAGCCACGACGCCGTCGAGGGGTAGTTGGATCAGAGTGTCGCCGCTCAGGAAGAGGCGGTTTGTCTCGCGGGGAGTGAGACGCACGAGGACGCGCAGCCTGACCACCTCACTCAGACGCTCGTGGGCGAGCTCGATATCCACGGCGCAATACTAGGTCTGGCGGGAGCGGCTGCGCAACCGCGAGGCCTGAGACCGGGAGAGCGGGAGTAGTGGGGTCGGGGAGGCGCCCGCTCAGGCGAAGGCGACCGCCTGCGGCGCGGCGTCGGCGACGGGTGTGGCGGCGGCCTGAGTCGCGTTGCGACCGGCGCCGGCGAGGGCGGCCCCGCTGGCGGCCGGCTCATGACGCGTCGCCCCCGTGAAGGCCTCCGCGAGGAGAGCTTCGAGCGAGCGCGTCGCCGGGAACGACGCGCTGCCGGCGCTGACCGTCTGGCGATGCTGGCCGATGAGGCGAGCCGTGACCTCGTGGCTCACAAGGGCGGCGAGCTCCCGCGTCTCTGACGCACTGCGGCCGGGAAGCGCGAGCACGAACGCGTCCGGCGCCGGTCGGAAACCGAGGTCGTCGGGGCCGAGCAGCCGGCCGACCCGACGCGCCACCGCGCGGGCGATGGCCTCGGCGCCCGGCCGACCGTAGAAGTCCGTCGCATCGCCGAAGTGATCGAGGCGCAGACAGACTACGCCGAGTGGTTCGTGCGCGGCCAGTGCCTCGTCCATGCGCAGGCTGAGGAGCTCGTGCAGGCGGTGACGGGTGTAGAAGCCCGTGACCGGATCGACGTTGAGCACGCGCTCCGCCTGCCGCCGGCCGTCGCGCCGCGCCACGCTGGCCAGAAGGACGCCGAGGGTGACGAGCGCCGCGACCTTGACGAGGCCCACGGCACGGTCGCCGCCGAGCGTCGGGTCGGCGATGGCGAGGACGATGGTTAGCAGGAGGCTGGGGACGACGAGGAAAGGCCACTCCGCCCGCTCGCTGCACAACAGCTCGGTGAGCACGAGCAGCGGAATGGCGAGGAGGAGCCAGGTGTCGACCCCGCCGGCCGGCGCGAGGCAAAGCCCCAACAGGAGCCAGTCCGTGACCACGAAGGTGTGCGCGAGCACAGGACCTTGCCGGCGGGCGACCGAGACCGAGTACGCGCCGCTGAGGAGCCCCAGGGCAGCGACCGCGGCTCCCCCCTTGCTGCCGGCGGCAAGGGAGGCGATGACGAGGAGGACGAAGAACAGCGTGCGAGAACGCGCCCGGGCAAGCTCGGGGTGGCGACGCCGGCGACGATTGGCCGTCACAGGTGATCCCCTCGTGGCGTCACGTATCGGACGGCCTGGCTCGCCATACAGTGGCTATTCGCCCTGCAAACACGCTCTCCTTCCACGCCGCTCGAGCAGGCTGCCGTCGCCGTTGTGCAGAGTCCTCGAACGGCGGCCGCAGCGGCTATAATGGACGTTCCGTGAACCGAGGCAGACTCTTTCTCTCCGGGAACGAAGCCATCGCCAGAGGCGCCCTGCGCGCCGGGGCGGGCTTCGCCTGTGGTTACCCTGGGACGCCCTCTACCGAGATCATCGAGGCGCTGGCGCTCCTCGGCGGCCTCACGGCGGAGTGGTGCGTCAACGAGAAGGTCGCCCTCGAGACCGCCATCGGCGCCTCGCTCGCCGGCGTGCGCAGCCTGGTGACGATGAAGCACGTAGGGCTGAACGTAGCCGCTGACCCGTTCATGGCGCTGGCGATCACGGGGGTCAACGCGGGTCTGGTCGTGGTCTCGGCCGACGACCCCGGCATGCACTCTTCGCAGAACGAGCAGGACAACCGCACCTACGCCAAGTTCGCCAAGGTGCCGCTGCTCGAGCCGTCCGACAGTCAGGAGGCCTACGAGTTCGTGGCCGAGGCCTTCGCCCTCTCCGAGGAGTTCGACGCCCCCGTCATCGTGCGCTCGACCACGCGACTCTCGCACGGAAGCGGACTCGTGCACGAGCGGGCGCGAGTGGAGCCGGCCGCGCGCGGGTACGAGCGTGACATCGCGAAGTACGTCATGATGCCGCAGAACGCGCGCGAGCGGAACCGGCGCGCCCTCGAGCGATTGAGCCGGCTGCGCTCGCGCGCGGAGACCTCCACGTTGAACGTCCTCGAGGCCGGCACCACCGACTTCGGCATCATCGCCTCGGGCGTCGCCTACGCCTACGCCCGCGAGGCCTTCCCGAAGGCCTGGTTCCTCAAGTTGGGGATGTCCAACCCCCTGCCTTACCGCAAGGTGGCGAAGCTCTTCGAGTCGGTCTCGCGGGTCGCGGTGGTCGAGGAGCTTGACCCCTTCATCGAAGAGCAGGTCAGAGCCCTCGGTCTGCCGGTCGTGGGCAAGGAGGTGATCCCGGCCGACGGCGAGCTCGACCAGGAGGCGGTGCGCGCCGCCCTGGAGCCCGTCTTGAGGACGCCGGCGCCGCGGCGCCGGCGTCCCGTCTTCCCGCCCGAGCCGAAGATCACGCCGGCGCCGCCAAAGCCTGTGCTGCCCGTGCGTCCGCCGGTGCTCTGCGCTGGCTGCCCGCACCGCGCCGTCTATGCCATGCTACGCAAGCGCAAGGTCGCGGCGCTGGGCGACATCGGCTGCTACACGCTGGGAGCGTTGCCGCCGTTGCTGTCGCTCGACAGTTGTCTCTGTATGGGCGCCAGCATCGGGATGATGTCTGGCATGAACAAGGCGTCGGGGCGCAAGGGGGCTGTAGCTGTCATCGGCGACTCGACCTTCTTCCACTCGGGCGTGACGCCGCTCATCGACGCGCACTACAACGAGGCCCCGGGTCTCGTGATCGTGCTCGACAACCGCACGACTGCTATGACTGGCCACCAGGGGCATCCGGGCAACGGGCGGCACGCCGACGCAAGCCAGGGGCCGGCGCTCGACATCGAGCAGCTCTGCCTGGGCATCGGCGTGCGCTGCCACACGGTCGACGCGTTCGACGAGGAAGAGCTCGAGCGGGTGCTCAAGGAGGAGCTCGCCGCACCCGGTCTCGGCGTCCTCGTCGCCCTCGCGCCGTGCGTCCTCATGACGACGCCGCAGCCGGAGTCGGTGCAGGTCGACGACGAGCGCTGCAACCTCTGCGGCCTCTGCGTCGATCTCGGTTGTCCGGCGCTCATCGTCGTCGACTCGACCGTCGAGATCGGCGCCGATTGCAGCGCCTGCGGCGTGTGCCTGGCTGTCTGCAAACGAGGCGCCCTGTCGCTGCCCGACCGAGGCGCGGCCGGCGAGGCCGAGGTGACGGGGCCGTGAACGGCGCGACGAGCATTAGTCTCGCCGGCGTGGGCGGGCAGGGGATCATCCTCGCCGCCGCGCTGCTGGCGCGGGCCGCGCTGCTCGAGGGCTTCGACGTGAAGGCGAGCGAGGTCAAGGGCATGGCGCAGCGCGGCGGCAGTGTCGTCTCCACCGTCCGCTTCGGCGCGCGGGTCTTCTCACCCGTCGCGCCGCGCGCCGACGTCGTCATCGCCACCGAGCTGCTCGAGGGGCGGCGCAGCTTCGACATCCTCGTCCCCCGCGGGACGATGGTCTGCTCGACGACCCGCATCGCTCCGGGCAGCGTCCTGCGCGGCGAGCAGGCGTATCCCGACGACATCGACACAGAGGCCCGCCGCCGCGGCGTGCGGCTCCTCCTCGTCGCTGCCCAGGAGATCGCCTTATCGGCCGGCACGGCGCGCGCCGCCAACGTGGCCCTGCTGGGCGCGGCGAGCGCCGTGCTCCCCTTCGGGGAGGCCGCGTGGCAGGCGGCGCTCGAGGAGGTCCTGCCGGCGAAGATCCTCTCTGTGAACCAGGAGGCCTTCGCCCTTGGGCGCGAGGCCGTGCAGGCGCCGGCGCCGTCGGCATGAGAGCCAGGAGGAGGTCCCCCAGGTGAAGGTGACGCAGCTGACCGTCTTTCTCGAGAACCGCAGTGGGCGGCTCGCCGAGGTGACGGACATCCTCGGCAGGGCGGGCATCAACATCCGCGGCTTCTCGACCACCGAGGCGGCCGAGTACGGCATCGTCCGCCTTATCGTGCCCGATCCCGAGCGGGCGCGCGAGCTCCTGCACGATGAGGGGTTCACGACGCACCTCACCGAGGTCGTCTGCGTGGGCGTGCCCGACGAGCCCGGCGGTCTGGCCCGCGTGCTCGACCTGCTCGCCGAGCACGAGATCAGCGTCGACTACATGTACAGCATCTCGTTCCAGTACATCTGCTTCGCCCTGCACGACATCGACCGCGCCGTCGATCTGCTCCAGGACAAGGTGCAGATGCTCTCCGACGAGCAGGTACGCGCGCTGTGAGCCTGGCGCCGACCCGCGAGCGGCTCGCGGTCGACGACGCCGGCGGGTTCTTCTGGGAGCCTGCGGCCGAGAGCCTGCCCACGCGGGAGCTGGGCGAGCTGCAGATGACGCGCTTGCGCGCTACGCTGCAGCTCGCCCGCGAGAGGGTGCCCTTCTACCGCGAGAAGCTCGACGAGGCCGGCATCACCGTCGCTGAGGTCGACTGTCACGGGCGCGCGCAGGACCTTCCGTTCACCACCAAGATCGATCTGCGCGACCACTACCCGTTCGCCATGCTCGCCCTGCCGCGCGAAGAGGTGGTGACCGTGCACTGCTCGTCCGGCACGACGGGCAACCCGGTGGTCGTCGGGTACTCGCGCGCCGACCTCGCCTTGTGGGCCGCGCTCATCGCGCGCACGCTGGCTGCCGGCGGTGTGGGCCCCGGTGACCTCCTACAGAACGCCTTCGGCTACGGTCTCTTCACCGGCGGTCTGGGCTTGCACCACGGCGGCGAGCTCCTGGGCTGCACCGTGCTCCCGATCTCGGGCGGCAACACGGAGCGCCAGCTCAAGCTGATGCGCGACTTCGGCGCCACGGCCCTTTCGTGCACGCCTTCGTATGCGCTTCACCTCGCCGAGGGGGCGCGTGATCGTGGGCTGCGGCCCGAAGACCTGCCGCTGCGCGTCGGCTACTTCGGCGCCGAGCCGTGGACCAACGAGATGCGCCTGCAGATCGAGGAGGGTCTCGGCATCGATGCGCTCGACATCTACGGCCTCTCCGAGATGGGGGGGCCGGGAGTCGCGTTCGAGTGTCGCTGCAAGGCCGGCATGCACATCAACGAGGACCACTACCTGGCCGAGATCGTCGATCCGGAGACCCTGGAGGCGATGCCTGAGGGCGAGGTCGGCGAGCTCGTCATCACCACACTGTCGCGCGCCGCTCAGCCGCTGATCCGTTACCGCACGCGCGACCTCTGCAGCCTGATCTTCGAGCCCTGTGCGTGCGGCCGCACGCTGGCTCGCATGACCAAGCCCGTCGGCCGCAGCGACGACATGCTCATCATCCGGGGCGTCAACGTCTTCCCCAGCCAGATCGAAGAAGTCCTCATGGCCATCCCCGAGATCGAGCCGCATTACCAGATCGTCGTCGACCGCAAGGGCCACCTCGACGTCGTCGAGGTCTGGATCGAGGTCGGAGAGGACATCTTCGGCGAGACGATGGGGCAGCTCGAGACCTTCGAACGGACGGTGCAGCAGAGGCTCTACAGCGTCCTCAACATCCAGGTGAAGGTGCGTCTGAAGGAGCCGCGCACGATCGCCCGCAGCGAAGGCAAGGCGGTACGCGTGGTCGACAGACGCACGCTCGCCTGAGCTTGCGCGAGGCGCTTCGCGCCCAGCGGGTAGGTGCGGCCGGCGGTCGTTATAATCGGTGCATGACCTGCCCTCGCACTCGGTCCACTCGAGGGGATCTCGCGTGACTCCGTCCGGCCACCGTCCCTTGCGCGGCCTGCGCGTCGATCTCTCCACGGGACGCGCCGAAGCCGACGAGCAGCCGGCCGAGGCCGGCCGCCGCTTCCTCGGAGGCCGCGGCCTGGGAGCCTGGCTGCTGCTGGCCGAGCGCGTCCACGAGGTCGAGCCGCTCGGCCCTGACAATCCCCTGGTCTTCGCGCCCGGACCTCTCACCGGCAGCGGTGCCCCCAGCGCTGGCCGCTACAGCGTGAGCTCCCGCTCACCGCTCACCGGCACGCTCTTCGACGGCAACTCGGGCGGCGCTTTCGGCGCTGCTCTGCGCCGGCTCGATCTCGACTACCTGATCGTCGCCGGCGCCTGCGACGCGCCCGCCTATCTTCTCCTCGACGACGAGGGTGCACGGCTCTTGCCCGCCGCCGATCTCTGGGGACTCGACGTCCTGGCCACGCTGGCGGCCTTGAAGCAGCGCCACGGGCGCTGCGAGGCGGCGCTCATCGGCCCTGCGGGAGAGAGTGGTGTGCTCTTCGCCTCCGTCGTCAACAACCGCGGTCGTCAGGTGGGACGCGGTGGCCTGGGCGCCGTGATGGGAGCAAAGGGCCTGAAGGCCGTCGTGCTGCGCGCCGGGCGCAGTAGACCGCCCGGCCCGGCCGACGGTGAGCGCCTCGCGGCGGTATTCGCTGAGGCCACCGAGCTGCTCGAGGCCGACCCGATCACCAGCTGGTCGCTGCCCGAGTTCGGCACCAGCGTGCTGGTGAACGTGCTCAACCAGGTCGGCGCCCTGCCGACGCGCAACTTCAGGGAGTCGGTGTTCGCGGCCGCCGAGCAGATCAGCGGCGAGGCGCTGCGCGCCGGCTTCGTCGAGCGCCACGGCGCTTGTCCCGGCTGCTTCATCGGTTGTGCACGGCGCGTGCGCACCCTCGACGGCGGTGGCGAGGGCCCCCAGTACGAGAGCATCTGGGCGCTGGGGGCCGACTGCGGCATCGGCGATCTGGGTGCGATCGTCGAGGCCAACCAAGCCTGCAACCGACTGGGCCTGGACACGATCACCATGGGCGCCACGATCGCCTGCGCCATGGAGCTCGCCGAGCTCGGGCCGCTGCCCGGTGGGCCACGCTTTGGCGATGCCGCCGCCCTGCTGCCGCTGATCGAGGCTACCGCGGCGCGCCGCGGTCTAGGCGAGGAGCTCGCCGAGGGCTCGGCGCGCTTTGCCGCGCGGTACGGCAGGCCGGAGCTCTCGATGAGCGTCAAGCGCCTCGAGCTGCCGGCCTTCGACCCGCGCGGCATGACCGGCCAGGGTCTCGCTTTCGCCACGTCGAACCGCGGCGCCTGTCACCTGCGCGCCAACATGCTCGGTCCCGAGATCCTCGGCAGACCCGCGCTGCTCGACCGTTTCGCCACTCATGGCAAGGCCGAAGTGCTGATCGGTCTGCAGGACCTCAACGCCGTGCTGGACTCGCTGGTGGAGTGCAAGTTCGCCGCCTACGCGCTCGGCGAGGCGTACTTCGCACGACTGCTCTCGGCGGTCATCGGCGAGGCGGTCGAGCCCGCCGAGCTGCTCCAGACCGGTGAGCGCATCTGGAACGTCGAGCGGCTGTTCAATCTGCGCGCCGGCTTCACCCGCGCCGACGATGCGCTACCTCGGCGTCTGCTCGACGAGCCGGTCTCTGTCGGGCCCTCGGCGGGTCACGTGGTCGACCTCGAGCCGATGCTCGATGAGTACTACGCGGCGCGCGACTGGGACGGGGACGGGCGGCCGACGCCGCGCAAGCTGGCCGAGCTGGGCCTGGAGGACGCGACGCCGGCCGCTGTGCGCGACCATCCGGGCGAACGGGTCAGGGCTCGACGATCACCTTGACCGAGCGGTCGGCCTCGGCGACCAGCGCGAACCCTCGCACGATGTCGTCGAGCGGCAGCCGGTCTGTGATCAGGTCGGCGACGGCGACGCGGCCGGCGGCGATGAGGCCCAGCGCGGTGGCGAGGTCGGCCGGCGCCGCGCCGTAGGCCGTGCGCACGGTGACCTCGCGTCGCCACAGCTCGGTCATGGGCATGGCCAGGGGCTCGCCCGGCGGCGGTGGGGCGAAGAACACGAACGTGGCGCCCGACCCGAGGCAGGCGAGCCCCTGCCGGATGGCCGACGGCGCACTGGTGCAGAGGATGACCAGGTCGGCCAGCCCGCCGGCGGCCTCGCGCAGCAGCTGAGGCAGCTCGTCGCCGGACGCGGCGCCGTCGATGGCCACCGCCCCAGACCGACGGGCGAAGTCCAGCCGAGATGCGCTGATGTCGGTCGCGATCACGCGTCCGGCGCCGAGCGCCAGCGCGAGCCGGATGTGGAGCAGGCCCGAGATGCCGCTGCCGACGACCAGCACAGTGGAGCCCGGGCGCACGCCGGCGTGCGTCTGAGCGCGCACCACGCAGCCCAGTGGCTCGACGAAGGTACCCTCTTCGTAGGTGACGCCGTCCGGCAGCACCAGCACGCCGCGCTCGGTCTGCAGCGTGGGCACACGCACGTACTCCGAGAACCCTCCCGGATCGAAGTTGGTGGTGTGCAGGGTGTGACAGGCAGTATGGGCACCGGAGAGGCACAGCTCGCACGTGTTGCACGGCACGTGGTGAGACACGACCACTCGCTGCCCGACGGCCAGGTGATGCACGTCGGCGCCGACCTCGACGACGTCACCGGCCACCTCGTGGCCCAGCACGAGCGGCGCTTTGGGCATCCGGTACCACTCCATGACGTCGGAACCGCAGATGCCCGATGCCCGGATGCGCACGAGGATCTCGGCCGGTCCGATGGCGGGCAGCGGGCGGTCTTCGAGGCGGATGTCGGCGTTGCTGTGGTAGACGGCGACGCGCACGGCGTCGATCAGATCTTCAGCTCGTCGTCGAGAGCGGCGTCTACAACGGCCCCGACCGTGCAGCCGCAGACGGCTCTCTGCTCGCGGTAGACATCGAAGGCCTCGTCGGCGGTGGCGTTGCCGTGCACCACGGCCCTCACCGCCTGGATCATGGCCGCCGGCGAGTCCGACTGGAAGATGTTGCGCCCCATGTCGACGCCCACGGCGCCGCCGGCGATGGCGTTGGCCGCCAGTTCCAGGGCCTCCAGCTCAGGCAGCTTCTTGCCCCCGGCCACCACTACCGGGACGGGACAGGTGGATGTCACCTTCTCGAAGTCGTCACAGTAGTAGGTCTTGACGACGTGAGCGCCCATCTCCGCGCAGATGCGGCTGGCGAGCGAGAGGTAGCGGGCGTCGCGGCCCATCGACTTGCCTACGGCGGTCACGGCCACCACGGGGATGCCGTAACGCTCGCCCTCGTCGACCAACCTGCCGAGGTTGGCGATGCTCTGGTGCTGATGCGGCGCGCCGACGAAGACCGACAGCGCCATGCCGGCGACGTTGAGGCGGATGCACTCCTCGATCGAGGTGATGATGGTCTCGTCCGAGAGGTCCTCCTGCAGCACGCTGGTGGCGCCGGAGACGCGCAGCACGATAGGTGTGCCGGTGTGCGAGGGGATGCAGTTGCGCAACACACCACGCGTCAGCATCAGCGTGTCGGCGTAGTCGGCGAGCGGCGCGCATTGCGTCGAGGGATCCTCGAGGCCGCTGGTAGGGCCGAGGAAGTAGCCGTGGTCGATGGCGAGCATGACGGTGCGGCCGGTCTCCGGCCGGATGATGCGCGCGAGGCGGTTCTCGAGACCCCAAGACATGACGTGTGACCTCCTGAGGGCCGGCCGGGCTTGGCCGCGGCGGCAGTCGTGGTGTAGCGACGCGGTCACCTCGCTCCGAGGTGGCGTCTGATACTACCAGACGGTGCCTCCCCGGGGCGACGATGAGCCCCGGGGTCTAGGGCTAGGGCGGCGAGCCAGGCGGTGTGTGGTGCGCGCGAGGGCTAGGACTACGTCGGAGTGGAGGTCGGCTTCGGTGATGGTGGCTTCGTCGTCTTGGTGGGCGTCGGCGAGGGCTTGATGGTCTTGGTTACCGTCGGCGAGGGCTTGCCCTTGCCGCTCTTGCTCGGCGAGGGCGACGGCGAGGTGCTCTGCGGCGACGGGCTGATCGTCGAGTAGTGACCCTTCCACGGCTTCCAGATGGGCATGGCCACCGGCAGCGGGAAGTCGGGCAGGGGCTGGTGATCGAAGACCAGGTTGTAGAACTTGCCGAAGATCGGCACGCAGTAGGTCGCCCCCTGCACCCCGTACATGGGCGTGTTCTGGTCGAAGTAGCCCATCCACACCGCCGTTGCCAGCTTCGTGTTGAAGCCACAGAACCAGGCGTCGGTGGAGCTGTTGGTGGTACCGGTCTTGCCTGCTGAGACGCCCGAGTAGTAGGCCGGCATGGCGGCGGCGGTGCCGGCGCGGGTGTTCTGCTCGAGGATCTTCTGCACCGTGTAGGCCACGCCCTGCGAGAGCACGCGCTTGCCCTTCGTCTTCGACTTCTCGACGCGATGGTTGGGGAAGACCACTCTCTCGATGGCCTGCGGCTTGTGGTGGACGCCACCCGAGGCCAGGGTGGCGTAGGCGTCGGCCATCTCGAGCGGCGTGACGTCCTGGCCGCCGAGGACGATCGAGGGATAGGGGTAGAGGCGGGTCGTGATCCCCATCTTCTTCGCCACGGCGGCCACCTTCGCGGGACCGAGGTCGAGGCAGAGTTGCGCGTAGATAGTGTTGTCGGAGGCGAGGGTCGCCGACACCAGGTTCATGCGCCGGCTGCCGGTGCTGTGCTCGAACGTGTAGACGTCCCAGATGGGCGGGTTGCCGCCCGGGATGGGGATGTGCAGCGGGTGCGACGTGTAGTAGGTGGTGGCCGGGTTCGCGCCTTGCTCGACGACGGCGACGAGGGCAAAGGGCTTCATCGCCGACCCGGGCTGACGGTGAGCCTGGAACGTGACGTTGAACTTGGTCTTGCGCCAGTCGGTGCTTGCCGACATGGTGCGGATGAAGCCGTTGGCGGGGTCGATCGAAACGAGAGCTCCTTGCGGGCCCGACGGCAGGGTGCTCTTCAAGGAGTCGATGGCCTTGCGCTGCCAGTCGAGGTCGAGCGTCGTGTGGACCTTGAGGCCTCCCTCGAACGTCTCCCTCGCCCCGTAGCGTTTGATGAGCTCGCGTGTGACGTAGTCGACGAAGTAGGCGGCCGGCCCTTTCTCTGTGCTCGGCGCCGACTTGAAGACCCCGAGCTTGGCCTTCTTCGCCCGGTCGGCTCGGTCCTGGGTGATGTAGCCCCTCGATGCCATCGCGTCGAGCACGAGGTTGCGGCGCTGCTTCACCACGCCGGGGTCGTAGATCGGCGAGTACTGCGAGGGGAACTTCGGCAGGGCGGCGAGCAGGGCGGCCTGCGGGAGGTCCACCTTGCTGATCGGCCTATGGAAGTAGGTCACGGCCGCCGCCTGCACGCCGTAGGCGCCGGCGCCGTAGTAGACACTGTTGAGATACTCGGTGAGGATCTTGTCCTTGGACCACTTGCTCTCGAGCTGCCACGCCAGAACGGCCTCGCGGAGCTTCCGCGCCAGGCTCTGCTCGTCGCCCACGTAGGCGTTCTTCACGAACTGCTGGGTGATGGTGCTCGCGCCCTCGACCACGTGGCCAGCCTTGATGTCCTCCAAGAGGGCCCGCGCGACTCCCTCGAAGTCGACCCCGTGGTGCTGATAGAAGCGCTTGTCCTCGATCGCCACCGTGGCGTCCTTCATGACTTGCGGGATCTGCCCGCTCTTCACGATCACTCGATTGGTGTCGCCGTGGAGCTGAGCGATGACGACCCCGTGACGATCGTAGACGAACGTCGTCTGCGCGAGCACGGTGCGCTTGATGCTGTCGAGCTGCGGCAGGTTGCGCGACAAGGCCACGATGCTGCCCACGAACGCGGAGGCGAGCACGATGACGGCGAGCACGATGAGGATGATGATCAAGCGCCCCCAGTGGATGCTGCCGTTGCGACGGGTGCGCCGGCGCCGGCCGCCGGAGCCGTAGCGCGTATAGCCTCGATCGCCTGATGTGGGGTGACGCTCGGTCAAGGGTCCCTGCTTTCGGGTTCCAGAGCCCGCCATTCTACAGGACTGGGCCGCTTCCCTTCCGGTGTTCGACGCGCGGGGGCCATGGGAGCTTCGTTCTGTCGGGCAGGCGACGGCCTCGCGCGCGGGCCGGCGTCACGCCGGCCCGCGCGCGAGGCCGTCCTCGGTCTCGCCGAGCCGCTCCTTGGGTTGTACGAACTTCGCTATCACCACGGAGATCTCGTAGAGGATCAGCAGCGGAAGGAACATGGCGATCATCGAGAACGCGTCCTGGCTCGGCGTGGCCACCGCGGCGACGATCGCCATGACTAGGATCGCGTACTTGCGGTTGCGTCGCAGCCACTTGGCGTCGACGATGCCGAGGCGTGCGGCGAGCACGATGACGACGGGCAGCTCGAACACGAGGCCGAACGCCAGCAAGAAGGTGGCCGAGAAGGTGAAGTAGTCGGTGGCCCTGTTCTGCACGTTGAAGTAGGAGTCGTTGAACGACAGAAGCCAGGATAGGCCTCTCGGGAGCACGAAGAGGTACCCGAAGACGACCCCGAAGAGGAAGAGGCCGGTGCAGGCTGCCGCGACGGGGTAGAGGTACTTCTTCTCCGACGGCGCGAACGCCGGGCCGACGAAGGCCCAGAACTCGTAGATGATCACGGGCGAAGCCATGATGATGCCCATGTAGACCCACACCTTGAGGCTGACCATGAAGGGCTCGGCCGGGCTGAAGGTCGTGATCTTGCGCGCCGACTCGGGCACGTTGACCTGATCGAGCGGCGCCAGCAGCAGGTGGAAGACGAGCTTGTTGAACACGGCGGCGAGGGTCACTCCTACCAGAAGCGACGCGCCGCTGATAATGATGCGAGTACGTAGCTCATCGAGGTGCTCGATGAGCGTCATGCGCTCGTCGTGACCGGCTACCACGGGTGACTACCTCGCGACCAAGCGTGAGTACCTAAAGCACGGTTCTGGCGACCGCCGCGCGTCAGCCGGCGACCGTCTGTGCCGGGTGGTCCGCCTCTTCGCTCACGACCTCGCCCTCGACCACCTCGGGCGCATCGGCGTCGGCCGCCTCCGGCCCCGGCGCCTGCGCATCGGCGTCGACCGCCTCCGGCCCCGGTGCGCGCATCGGCGTCGACTGCCTCCGGGGTCGGTACCTGCGCATCCGCGTCGACTGCCGCCACGGGTCGTCTCCGCGACGGTCGTCTCCGCCACGGGGACCGTCGCGGCCGCGGGCCGGACGTCGCCCCCGGTCTCTTTGTCCTTGTCGTCCTTGTCCTCGAGCGAGAGATCGAAGTGGTCCTGGATCTCGCTTGTCGCCTTCCGGAACTCGCGCAGTCCCTTGCCGAGCTGGCGTCCCATGTCGGGGAGGCGCTTCGGGCCGAAGATGACCAGAGCGATCACGAGGACGATGAGGAGTTCTGGCCAACCGATGCTGGGCATCTACCTACGCTCCTTGCCTCTTGGACGGTCAGACTATAGTAGGCGCGTGAACGGCCGGGCGCAACGACGCCGCCCGTGTACGCCCAGCCTCCCGTCCGCTACCTGCGACGTCCTGTCCTGAGTGTCGTACTGCACCCCTCTGCACCGTCCGAGCTTCAGAGGAAATGCCTGCTTAGGGCGGCGACTGGGGAGATTGCAGGGGGCTCCGCCAGGCTTGCCGACGATCGACCGCCTCTGCTATAGTCCCGCTGCGCTTCGTGTTCCGCGGCACCGGCGCAATCCTTCTTCTGTACGATGCCGACGTCCAGTTCGGGAGCCTGGTCTCATTGCGCGATGCCGCTCGATAGGTAGAATGCGCGACACCGTCTTATGACCACTGCATACCTCACCAGTTGGCTGTACGTGGCAGCCTTCATGCTGTCGGGCGTCGTCATGGTCGTGGCCATACTCGCCATCTCGGCCATCGTCAATCCGAGCCACCCGTCGGCGGTGAAGTACGCCACCTACGAGTGCGGCATCGAGCCCGTCGGCACGCCGTGGTCGCCGTTCGCCGTGCGCTACTACATCTTCGCCCTGCTGTTCCTGGTCTTCGACGTCGAGGCCGTGTTCCTGTTTCCCTGGACCCTGGTCTTCCGCGAGCTGGGGACGGCCGGCTTCGTCGAGGTCGTCTTCTTCATCCTCGTGCTCGTCGTCGGGCTGGTCTACGCCTGGCGGAAGGGGGTCCTGGAGTGGGTTTGAAGGACGGCCGCCGCTACCCCAAGCTCGAGGACTTCCAGCACCCGAACATCATCGTCACCACCGCCGACCTGGTCTTCAACTGGGCACGTTCGCGGTCGATCTTCCCGTTCACATATGGACTCGCCTGTTGCGCCATCGAGATGCTCTCGTCGGGTTTCGCGCGCTTCGACATCGCGCGCTTCGGCTGGGAGGTGTTCCGGCCGACGCCCCGGCAGTGCGACCTCATGATCGTGGCCGGCACGGTCAACGAGAAGATGGCGCCTGTCCTGAAGCGCCTCTACGACCAGATGGCGGAACCCAAGTGGGTCATCTCGATGGGTGCCTGCGCCACCAGCGGGGGTCCCTTCTACGACGGCTACAACGTCGTCAACGGGGTCGACAAGATCGTCCCCGTCGACGTGTACATCCCTGGCTGCCCGCCGCGCCCTGAGGCGCTCTTCCAGGGCATGCTCGAGCTACAGAAGAAGATAAAGACGATGAGCTTCGTGAACGCGGACGGCGCGACTCCTGATGGCGCGGACGCGGCCGACGAGAGCGCGCGGAGCGCGACGTAGGGCGGCCGCGTGGGTCTTGAGATCGGCATCGTGCGGGCGTCCATGGACGAGATCGGGGAGCGTCTGACGGCGGCGTTCGGCGACGAGCTGAGCGATCTGCGCGTGCAGGAGCCCGACACGCTGGTCTGCCGCGTCGCCCGCGAGCACCTGCACGACGTCGCGCAGCGCCTGAAGGACCTGCCGGAGCTCGGCTACCCGACGTGCAACTGGGTCGCCGGCGTCGACTTCACGACGCACCTCGAGAGCGTCTACCACCTCTACTCCTGGAGCACCAACAGCTACCTCGAGATACACGTGGAGATCCCGCGCGACGACGCGCTGTGCGACAGCGTCTGCGACCTCTTCCCAGCGGCTGACTGGCACGAACGAGAGGCGTGGGACATGGTCGGCATTCGCTACGCGGGGCACCCCGACCTGCGCCGCATCCTGCTCAGGGACGACTTCATCGGTCATCCCTTGCGCAAGGACTACGTCGACCTGATCGAGAACCATCCGCATGCCTGAGCCGATCGTCGAGTCATCCATCTTCAGCGAGGCTCCCGACGAGGCCATCAGGCTCGCCATCAGGCGGGTCATGAACGAGCAGTCGGTCAGCGACCTCGAAGGCCTCGAGCTCGACACCGTCATCGTCAACATGGGGCCGCAGCACCCCTCGACGCACGGGGTGCTGCGTCTCGTGGTCACGCTTGACGGCGAGCTGATCCGCGACGTCATCCCCGTCATCGGTTACCTGCACCGCTGCAAGGAGAAGCTGGCCGAGAAGCGCACCTACTACCAGTACATCCCCATCATCGACCGCACCGAGTACCTCGCCAGCATGAACTGCGAGTGGGGCTACGTGATGACCGTCGAGAAGCTGGCCGGCATCCGACCGACGCGGCGGGCGGAGTTCGTGCGCGTCATCGTCGGCGAGCTGATGCGCATCGCCAGCCATCAGGTCGCCGTCGGCACCTTCGTCGCCGACCTCTCGCCACTGGGCACGGCGATGGTCTTCTACACCTTCCGCGACCGCGAGAGGATCCTCGACCTGCTTGAGGCCGTCAGCGGGGCGCGCATGATGTTCAACTACTTCCGCTTCGGGGGCGTGCGCTTCGACCTGCCCGACGGCTGGGTCGAGAAGTGCCGCGAGGTGCTCGCCGACCTGCCCCGGCACATCGACGAGTACGAGAACCTCGTGAACGACAACGCCATCTTCCTGCAGCGCTGCATCGGCAAGGGCGTGATCACCCAGCAGGACGTCGTCGACTACGCCATCACGGGCCCCAACGCGCGCGCCTCGGGCGTCGCCACCGACCTGCGCCGCACGCGGCCCTACTCGGTCTACCCGGAGCTCGACTTCGACGTCTGCTTGGGCGAGCACGGCGACGTCTACGACCGGTACAAGGTGCGCATCGATGAGATGCGCCAGTCGGTGAAGATAGTCTCTCAGTGTCTCGACATGCTGCCCAAGGGGCCGGTCCAGCTCGGCACCCTGAGGGCGCCCTACACGCTGACGCCGCCTCCGGGCTCGGCCTACGTGGGGCAGGAGAACCCGCGCGGTGAGTACGGCACCTACATCGTCAGCGACGGCTCGCGCTACCCCTACCGTCTCAAGTTCCGCGACCCGTGCTTCATCAATCTGCAGATCTTCCCCAAGGTGCTGCGCGGCGTGAAGATCGCCGACGCCATCGCCATCTCGGGCAGCTTCGACATGGTGCTGGGAGGGATCGACCGCTAGTGGACCCCGCTCCCCGCAACCGGTTCCGCTATTGGCAATGGCTCCTGTTGGTCGCGCTCCTGGCCCTGGCGCTGGCCTGCCTTCTTCTCTACGCGATCGTGAAAGCGCCGCCGGGAGGCATCTGGAGCGCTATCGAGCCGTTCGTGCGCGCCGGCGTGGCGATCCTGATCGCGTACGCCGTCGTCTTCGTCGCGGCGCTCGTCAATATCCTCTTCGAGCGCCGCACGCTCGCCTTCATGCAGGACCGCCTGGGGCCCAACCGCACGGGGCCGCAGGGCGTCTTCCAGAGCATCGCCGACGCCCTCAAGATGATGGGCAAGGAGGACTTCTCGCCGGCGAAGGCCGACAAGATCCTCTTCACGCTGGCGCCGCTAATGGTGATGATCGGCGCCGTCTCCGTGCAGCTCGTGATCCCCTACACCAAGGGCTGGACGGGTCAGGACCTCAACGTCGGCCTCATCTACCTCGTCGCGATCACGAGCTTCACCGTGCTCTCGATCCTCGTCGGCGGCTGGGCCTCGCACAACAAGTACTCGCTCGTCGGGGCGCTGCGCGCCGGCGCGCAGATGGTCTCGTACGAGATCCCCATGATCCTCGCGCTGCTCGCCGTGGGCGCCATCGTCGGGTCCTGGAGCCTCAACGCCGTCGTGGCGTGGCAGGAGCACTACCATTGGCTGATCTTCTACGCGCCGTTCACCTTCCTCCTCTTCTACATCGCCTCGATCGCCGAGCTGAACCGCGGCCCGTTCGACCTGCCCGAAGGCGAGTCCGAGCTGGTCGCCGGCTACAGCACCGAGTACGCCGCCATGCGCTTCGGCATGTTCTACCTCAACGAGTACGCGGGCATGACCATCATGTCGATGATCGTCGTCACGCTGTTCTTCGGCGGCTGGGAAGGCCCCTTCGCCGACGCTCTTACGATCGGCGGCGTCGCTGTCGTGCCGCTGCTCTGGTTCCTTCTCAAGACCTACATCCTCGTGTTCGCCCTCGTGTGGGTGCGGCTCTCGCTCCCCCGCCTGCAGGTCGACCAGCTCATGAGCTTCGCCTGGAAGATCCTCATCCCCCTCGGCCTCGCCAACATCGGCGTGGTGGCGGCGATCATCCTCTGGGCGCCGCAGTGGAAGCTCTCCCTGGCCGCATACGGCTGGGTGGCGCTGCTGCTGTTCGTCGGTCTGTTCGACCCGGTCTTGCGCTGGCGGCTGCGCCGCCAGCGCGAACGGCAGCCCAAGGTGACCGAGGGCGCCGTCGGCATCGCATCGAGCGCGGCGGTGGGTGAGTAATGCTCGGCATGCTCAAGGCTATGCGCCAGACGATCGGCCATCTCGGGCAGAAGAAGATCACCGTGCAGTACCCCGACGAGCGCGAGCAGCTCGCCGAACGCAGCCGCGGTCTGTTCCGCGTAGTGGTCGACCCGACGAGCGACGACGCCCGCTGCCGGTCCTGCACCCTCTGCGAGACGAACTGCCCCGTGCAGGTCATCCGCGTCAACTACACCTCCAAGTACAAGCTGCCGCTGCCGAACCAGGCGCGCATCACCGAGCGCCGTCTCGACTCACAGCCCCAGGTCGACCTCACACGACTCGATCCCATCGTCGAGGGCTACTTCGCCAGCGGCACTGGCATGATTGGGGTCTTGCAGCACACACAGGAGGAGTACGGGTACCTACCGCGCGCGGCGCTGCACGCGATAGCGCAACGCACCGGCACCTCGCTTGCGCAGATCTACGGCGTGGCGAGCTTCTACAACCAGTTCCGGCTGAGCCCGGTGGGCAAGTACTTGATCACCGTCTGCCAGGGCACCGCCTGCCATGTCGCCGGGGCGCCGTTGGTGACGGCCGCCTTCTCGGAAGAGCTCGACATCGCGCTGGACGGCACCACCAAGGACCGCCTCTTCACCCTGCAGGCGGTCAACTGCGTGGGCGCCTGCGCCCTCGCGCCCGTCGTGAGGGTCGGCGATGACGATACCTACGGACGTATGACGCCCGACCTCGCGCGCAAGCTCGTGCGCGACCTGCGCGCGCAAGAGGGGCTCGAATGAGCACGACGAGCGTGCGCGAGAAGCAGATCGGCGCCGCCCTGGAGCGCGCCTTCCACCCCGACGAGGTCGTGATCCGCGACGACCGGCGCGAGGTGCGGCTCTGCGCCGGCACGGCCTGTCACGCCTCGGGTCGCGTGGCCGTGCGCGAAACGTTCAAGGAGGAGCTCGCCGCGCACGGCTTGGGCGACGTCGCGGTAGTCGAGACGGGCTGCCACGGCTTCTGCGACCAGGGGCCGATCGTCGTCCTCCAGCCGCAGGGCATCTTCTACCCGCGCGTGAAGGCCAACCAGGTGGCCAAGATCGTCGAGGCGAGCATCGCCGGCGACGGCGTCGTCGACAGGCTCCTCTACAAGGACCCGACCACCGACGAGCCGATCCCCTTCGAGAAGGACATCCCCTTCTACTCACGACAGAAGCGTCTCGTCCTTGCCATGAACGGCAAGGTGAACCCCTACTCCATCGACGACTACCTCGCGCGCGGCGGCTACCGCGCCCTGGCCAAGGTGCTCGCCGACGATGAGCCCGACGACGTCATCGAGCTCGTCGAGGACTCGGGTCTGCGCGGGCGCGGCGGCGCCGGCTTCTCGACGGGCACCAAGTGGCGCCTGGCGCGCCAGGCGCCGGGCGCGCTCAAGTACGTCATCTGCAACGCCGACGAGGGCGACCCCGGCGCCTTCATGGACCGCTCGGTCTTGGAGGGCAACCCGCACTCGGTGGTCGAGGGCATGCTGATCGCCGCCTTCGCCATCGGCGCGACGGAGGGTTACGTCTACGTGCGCGCCGAGTACCCCTTCGCCGTCGAGCGCCTGGAACGGGCGCTCGTCCAGGCGCGCGAGCGCGGTCTCCTCGGCGACGACATCCTCGGCTCCGGGTTCGCCTTCGACGTGCACATCAGCCAGGGCGCCGGCGCCTTCGTCTGCGGCGAGGAGACCGCGCTCATGGCCTCCATCGAAGGCCGCCGCGGCATGCCGCGCACGAGGCCGCCCTACCCGGCCATCGAGGGTCTCTGGGGCAAGCCGACCAACATCAACAACGTCGAGACCTACGCCAACGTGCCCTGGATCGTCAACAACGGCGCCGACGCCTACGCGGCCATGGGCACGGGCACCGCCAAGGGCACCAAGATCTTCTCGCTCACCGGCAAGATCAAGAACGGCGGCCTCGTCGAGGTGCCCATGGGTGCCACGCTGCGCGAGGTGATCTTCGGCGTCGGCGGCGGTATGCTGCCGGGCCGCGAGTTCAAGGCGGTGCAGCTCGGCGGGCCCTCGGGCGGCTGCCTGCCCTCCTCGCACCTCGACACGCCCATCGACTACGAGACGATGACCGCCTCCGGCGCCATCGTCGGCTCCGGCGGCATGGTCATCGTCGACGACACGACCTGCATGGTCGACCTGGCGCGCTACTTCCTGCAGTTCTCCCAGGACGAGAGCTGCGGCAAGTGCGTCCCCTGCCGCCTTGGCACCAAACGTATGCTCGAGGTCCTCGAGCGCATCTGCGCGGGGGAGGGGCGCGAGGACGATATCGAGCTGCTCGATGAGCTCGCGCACTACATCGTCGACGGCACGCTCTGCGCGCTCGGCGGCACGGCACCCAACCCCGTGCTCACGACGCTGCGCTACTTCCGCGACGAATACGAGGCGCACATCTTCAACAAGGAGTGCCCGGCTGGTGGCTGCAAGGCGCTCATCACCTACTACATCGACGCGGATGCCTGCACCGGCTGCACCCTGTGCGCCAAGAAGTGCCCCACCGAATGCATCTCCGGTGAGAAGAAGCTGACGCACGTCATCGACACGAGCCTCTGCATCAAATGCGACACGTGCCGTCAGGTCTGCAACTTCGGCGCCGTGAAGGTCTACTCGGGCAAGGACGCGCAGATGCCGAGCCTGGCGAAGGAAGCGTAGGCTCATGGCGACCACCCAGGAACGCGTGCACGAGATGGCGCCGCAGCTACGCCCCGACCAGATCGCGCTCACGATCGACGACCAGGAGATCGCCTGCGACAAGGGTGACAGCATCCTCGAGGCGGCGCAGAAGGCCGGCATCCACATCCCGACGCTCTGCTACGAGCCGCGTCTGCCGGCCAACGCCGCCTGTCGCGTCTGCATGGTCGAGGTCGAGGGCGCGCGCAAGCTGGCGGCGAGCTGCGCCACGGCGGCCGCCGACGGCATGGTGGTACGCACCAACACCGAGAAAGTGCGCCAATTGCGTCACCTTTACCTGGAGCTCCTCCTCTCCGACCACAACTCCTTCTGCACGCCGCCGTGTCGCGACGCCTGCCCGACGCACATCAAGATCCCGCAGTTCCTCGACTTCATCGCCCACGGCGACTACAAGAACGGCGTGCGCAAGCTGCGCGAGGACCTGCCCTTCCCGGCGATCCTCGGGCGCGTCTGCCCGCGGCCCTGTGAGGGGCCCTGCCGGCGCCAGCTCGTCGAGCACCCCATCACCATCTGCTGGCTGCACCGTTTCATGGCCGACCAATGTATCGACGAGGAGCAGACGGGGGAGCTCCTCCTGCCGGTCGACCCCAAGCCCGACACCGGCAAACGCATCGCCGTCGTCGGCGGCGGGCCCGCCGGCCTCGCCTGCGCCTTCTACGCCCGTCTCGAGGGGCACGCCGTCAAGGTCTTCGAGGCGCTGCCCAAGCCGGGCGGCATGCTGCGCTACGGCATCCCCAGTTACCGCTTGCCGCGCGACCTGATCGAGAAGGAGCTCAACGTCCTCTGGCGCATGGGCATCGAGCTGCAGGTGAACAGCCGCCTGGGCGAGCACTATCAACTCGAGGACCTCCTGGCCGTCTACGACGCCGTCTTCCTCGGCCTCGGCGCCTTCAACTCCAATGAGATGGGCGTCGAGAACGAGGACGCCGACGGCGTCGTGACCGCGGTCGACTTCCTCGGCGAGCTCGAGCTCACCGGCAGCGTGCACGTGGGTCAGAAGGTCACCGTGATCGGCGGCGGCTTCACGGCCATGGACGCCTGCCGCACCGCGGTCCGCATGGGCGCGAAAGAGGTCACGTGTCTGTACCGCCGCTCGCGCAAGGAGATGCCGGCTCACCACACCGAGGTCGACGAGGCCGAGGAAGAGGGCGTGCGCCTCGAGCTGCTTACGGCGCCGGTGAAGATCCTCACGGACGACGACGGCAGGGTCACCGGCATCGAGATGCTGCGCATGGAGCTCGGCGAGCCCGACGCCTCGGGTCGGCGCCGACCGGTGCCCATCGAGGGATCGAACTACATCGTCGAGTGCGACCAGGTCATCACCGCCATCGGCCAGTTCCCCAAGCTCGACGGTACGAGCGAGGAGCAGGGCGTCAAGCGCACCAAGTGGAAGACCATCGACGTCGACGAGTGGAGCTATCAGACGGAGGACCCGAGGGTCTTCGCCGGCGGCGACGTGGTGCTCGGCGCCCAGACGGTGATCCAGGCCGTCGCGCAGGGCAAGAAGGCGGCCTGGAGCATCGACGCCTTCTTGCGCGGCGAGGAGATGCAGCGCGTCTCGCAGGACCTCGCCGAGCTGCACGGCACACCGTTCATCGCCGCGCTCTCGGCGAAGTCCGACCTCGACCCGCGCGTCTCGCGCATGGCCGAGATCCCGCCGGTGTTCATCGACATGACGACCGACGTGAGCCACCCCGAGCCGCCGGCCGAGATGCCCAAGCTGGCGCCCGAGGAGCGGAGGACCAACTTCGAGCAGATCGAGCTGGGCTTCGCGGTGGACGAGGCACGGCGAGGGGCCGGCCTCTGTCTCGACTGCTACTGTCCCGCGAACGGCACCTGCGACCTGCAGCGCTACTCGATCGACTACGAGGTCTTCAAGAACCGGTTCCACGGCCAGGAGGCGCACGACTACCCGGCCGACTTCCGCCACGACTTCATCATGCGCGAGCCCAACCGCTGCATCAACTGCATGCGCTGCGTGCGCATCTGCCGACTCGAGGTCGGCGCGAGCTGCTACGACGCCATGGGGCGCGGCTACGACACGATCGTCTCGACGGCCGACAACTTGCCGCTGCAGATGGTCGGCTGCGTCTCGTGCGGCAAGTGCGCCGAGACCTGCCCGACCGGCTCCATCGAGACCAACCCGCGCCTGCTGGCGAGCTACGACCTCGACGAGAGCCGCTGCATGTTCTGCGGCGAGTGCGTCGAGGTCTGCCCCTACGACGCGCTGGAGCAGACCGACTTCTTCGAGCTCGCCGGCTACGACCGCGGAGCGCTCGCCGGTGAGTCGCTCTACGTGCGTCAGGCGAGGTCGGTCGACCCGCTGCGCGAGACGGTCACCGACCTCGTGCCGCACGTCTCCGACGTCCTCGGCGGCGAGGGCTGGCAATGGACGCCCATCAAGGCCGAAGAGGCTGGGGCGGACGGCGCGGCGGCCGGGAGCAACGGCAAGCCGGCGCCGGCGCCCGCCGAAGAGCCGGCGCCACCGGCGCCCGAAGTCGTCGCCGACGGGGCGGCCGGGGACGGCGACGGCGCCGGGACGGACCAGGAGAAGGCCGACTGATGCCGGGCGGCGATTTCCACCCCGTGCTCTTCACGCTGACGGCGGCCTGGGTGCTGGCCTGCGGCATCGGCGTCGTCGCCTTCCGCAGCATCGTGCGCTCGGCCGTTTCGATGGTCCTCTGCTTCGTCGGCGTCGCCGGTATCTACGCCCTGCTCTACGCGCCGCTCCTGGCGATCATCCAGCTGCTCGTCTACGTCGGCGCCATCTCGGTCGTCATCATCTTCGCCATCATGCTCACCCCGGCGCAGAGCGGCGACGTGCGCCTCTTCTTCAACCGCCAGAGCCTCTTCGCGCTGCCGCTGGCGATCGCCACGGCCGCGCTCCTCATCGTCGTGCTCGTGACCTCCGCCATCCCCGGCGTGACGTCGAAGGCCCACGGGGTCGACCTCAAGACCTTGTCGGACCTGCTCTTCAACCAGTACGTCTTCCCCTTCGAGCTCGTCTCGTTCGTGCTCCTGGCGGCGATGATCGGCGCCATCGTCCTGGCGCGCAAGGAGGAGTCGCGGTGAGTGCCGTCGACTGGTATCTCGCTCTCGCCACGGCTCTCTTCTGCATCGGGGCCTACGGGGTGCTCGCGCGGCGCAACGTGCTGCTCGTCGTGATGAGCCTCGAGCTCATGCTGAACGCGGTCAACATCGCGCTCGTCGCGTTCGCCACCTTCATCCCGGCGACGCGCCCCATCGACGCCTCCAAGGGGCAGCTCTTCGTCCTCTTCGTGATCGCCATAGCCGCCGCCGAGGTCACCGTGGGCCTCGCCATCGTGATCGCCAACTACCGCACCAAGCGTAACGTGCAGGCCGATCAGTTCGACCAGATGAAGGGGTAGTGAGAGCAGTGGGAGCCACGCGGGGGACGCGCCGATGAAGGCAGCCGTCGCGCTGATAGCCCTGCTGCCGCTGGCCGGCTTCGCGATCAACATCTTGCTCGGGCGGCGCTACATTCGCGACCGGGCGCACCTCGTCGGGGTGGCCACCGTCACCGTCTCGTGGGTGCTCTCGCTGTACGTCATCTACCACGCCTTCACCCACCAGGAGGAGGCCTTCGTCTGGGACGCCTTCACCTGGATCAAGGCCGGGTCGTTCACCGTCAGCTGGGGCTTCCTCGTCGACGACCTCACGGCGATCATGCTCGTCGTCGTGGGCACGATCGGCATGATCGTGCACTACTACTCGATCGGCTACATGAAGGACGACGAGGGCTACTACAGGTTCTTCGCCTACCTGAACCTCTTCATGTTCATGATGTTCACCCTCATCCTGGCGGACAACTACCTGCTGGTCTTCCTCGGCTGGGAGGGCGTGGGTCTCTGTTCCTACCTGCTCATCGCCTTCTGGTTCCGCAAGAAGAGCGCCTCGCAGGCGGGCAAGAAGGCGTTCCTGGTCAACCGCGTGGGGGACTGGGGCTTCACACTCGGGATGCTGGCCATCTTCTTCACCTTCGGCAGCCTGCAGTTCCCGGAGGTGTTCGGCAAGGCGGCCGAGGCCAACGGCGGCCTCCTCACCTGGATCTGCCTGCTGCTCTTCATCGGCGCGGTGGGCAAGAGCGCCCAGTTCCCGTTGCACGTGTGGCTGCCCGACGCGATGGAGGGTCCGACGCCGGTCAGCGCCCTGATCCACGCCGCGACGATGGTCAACGCCGGCGTGTACATGGTCGCGCGGTCGTACCCGCTCTTCATCCACTCGCACACGGCGATGCTGATCGTCATGGGCGTGGGCACCTTCACGGCGATCTACGCCGCCTCCATCGCCATCACGCAGACCGACATCAAGCGCGTCATCGCCTACTCGACGGTGTCGTCGCTGGGCTTCATGTTCATGGCTTTGGGCGCCGGCGCCTGGGTGGCCGGCATCTTCTATCTGTTCGTGCACGGGTTCTTCAAGGGCCTCCTCTTCCTCGGCTCGGGCTCGGTGATCCACGCCATGTCGGGCGAACAGGACATGCGCAAGATGGGTGGGCTGCGCAAGAAGTTGCCGGTGACGTTCTGGACGATGATGATCGGCTCGCTCGCCAACGCCGGCCTCTTCCCGTTCGCCGGCTTCTGGGCCAAGGACGAGATCCTGGGCGTGGACTTCACGCAGGGGTACTACGTCGTGTGGGTGGTCGGGATCATCGTCGCCTTCCTCACGGCCGTCTTCATGTTCCGTCTGATGTTCCTGACCTTCTGGGGCGAGAACCGCGCCTCCGAGGAGGTGCAGCACCACATCCACGAGTCGCCGAGGATCATGACGGTGCCGCTAATCATCCTCGCCGTGCCGGCGGCACTGGCCGGCATAGTGGTCGGCTGGCCGCCGGAGGGCGGCTGGATCCACGGCTTCCTAGAGCCCGTGTTCTACGAGGTGGAGTCGGAGGCGTTCGCGTGGTTCGGCACGGGCGGGCTGCTCATGGCTATCTCGCTCGTCGTCGTCATCGTCGGCATAACGCTCGCCTGGACCATGTACGTGCGCGACAAGCGACTGCCGGCCGCCCTCGTTGAGCGCGTCCCGTGGGCCTACCGCGCCTCGTTCCGCAAGTTCTACATGGACGAGCTCTACGAGGTCGCCGTCATCAGGCCGGTTCTCAACGGCGCCAACTGGCTCTGGGTGTTCTTCGACACGAAGGTGATCGACGGGACGGTCAACGGTATCGCGGCGCTGTGGGGATGGATCGGCACGACGCTGCGGCCGCTGCAGACGGGGCGGGCGCAGAACTACGCCTTCGGCATCTTCGCCGGGGTCTTCGTGCTCGTCATCGTCTTCCGTTGGGTGTGGGGAGGCTGACGGTGAGCTGGCAGGACCAGGTGGGCTTCCCGCTCCTCTCTGTGATGACCTATCTGCCCCTGGTGGGCGTGGCGCTCATCGTGTTGTTCGCCAAGGATCGCCCAGGTCTCTACAAGCCGATCTCCCTGGTGACGACCGTGCTCGCCTTCATCCTCTCGGCCGTCATGCTGCTGCGCTTCGACACCGGGCGGCCGGGCATGCAGTACGCGCGAGAACGTCGTCTGGATCAAGAGCCTCAACATCCACTACGGCATGGGTGTCGACGGCATCGCCGCCCTGCTGATCTTCCTCACCACGCTGCTGGGCTTCATCGTCATCATCTCGAGCTGGAACTACGTGAAGGATCGCGAGCGCGGCTTCTTCGTCTCGCTGCTGCTCCTGCAGACCGGGATGGTCGGCGTCTTCTGCGCCACCGATATCTTCCTCTTCTACGTGTTCTGGGAGGCCATGCTGATCCCGATGTACTTCATCATCGGGGTCTGGGGCGGGCCGCGAAAGATCTACGCCGCCATCAAGTTCTTCCTTTTCACCTTCGCCGGCAGCGTGCTGATGCTGGTCGCCATCATCGCCACGGTCTACTACGTGAAGGGCCAGACCGGTCAGCTCACGTTCAACATCCAGGAGCTGACGCGGCAGGTCTATCCCTACCACCTGCAGTTCTGGGCCTTCCTGGCCTTCTTCGTGGCCTTCGCCATCAAGGTACCGATGTGGCCGCTGCACACCTGGCTGCCCGACGCGCACGTCGAGGCGCCCACGGCGGGTTCCGTGATCCTGGCGGGAGTCCTTCTGAAGATGGGCGGGTACGGCATGCTGCGCTTCAACCTGCCGATGTACCCCGACGCCGCCGTGACGTTCGTGCCCTGGGTGATCGCTCTGAGCGTCATCGCCATCCTGTACGGCGCCCTGGTCTCGATGATGCAGAAGGACCTGAAGAAGCTGGTGGCTTACTCGAGCGTGAGCCACATGGGGTTCGTGACGGCAGGGATCTTCGCTGGCATCGCGCTGGTAGGCAACAGCGCCGGTATGGAGGGGGCCATTCTGGTCATGTTCAACCACGGCATCCTCACGGGCGCCCTGTTCCTCATGGTCGGCTTCCTCTACGAACGCACGCACACGCGCGATATCGCGGCCATGAGCCAGCTCGCCAAGCCGCTGCCGGTGCTGGCCGGCTTCTTCCTCTTCTTCACCCTGGGGTCGCTCGGGCTGCCGGGCCTGAACGGGTTCGTGGGCGAGTTCCTCAGCCTGCTGGGCCTGTTCAACTACTCGCGCGCCACGGCGGCCATCGCCGGCATCGGCGTTATCCTGGCCGCCGCCTATCTGCTGTGGATGTTCCAGCGCGTACTGTTCAACGACCGCGGTGACGCCGACGTCATGCCGGACTTCCACCTGCGCGACTTCTCGCTGCGCGAGATCGCTTCGGTGGTGCCGCTCGTCGTGTTCGCCGTCTGGGTCGGCGTCTATCCCCAGCTCTTCCTGAACCTGCTGCACGTGCCGGTGCAGCAGATCATCGACAAGGTGACGCCGTCGCTCGCCGGCGGCCAGAGCCACGGGCTGGCGCAACTGTTCGACGTCACGAGAGGGCTCTTCTAGATGAACAACTCGCTGACGCTGATCCTGCCCGGCCTCGTCGTCGCCGTCGTCGGCCTGGTGCTCTTCCTCGTCGAGGCGTTCGTGTCGGCCAAGCGCGCGCTGGCCTACATCGCCGCCGCCGGCCTCGCGGTCGCCGGGGTCCTTGCCGTGCTGCAGTGGCTTCAGCTACGTGGCAGCCTCGCGCTGCCGCTCCTGCGGCAGTGGAAGGCTGCCACAGCGGGCTTCAACCAGATGGTCGCCCTCGACCGTTACGGCCTCTTCTTCACGGTCCTCTTCTGCGCCGTGGGCATCGTCACCATCATGCTCTCCGATCGCTACCTCGATCTGCATCGTGCCTCGCGGGGCGAGTTCTACGGACTACTGCTTCTGATCGTCTCGGGCATGATCGGCATGGCCATGGCGACCGACACCGTGACCCTGTTCGTGTCGTTCGAGCTCATGTCGCTGCCGACCTACGTCATGGCCGGCTACCTGCGCGGCTCGGAGCGGTCGGGCGAGGCCGCCATCAAGTACTTCCTCAACGGCGCCTTCTCGTCGGCGATCCTCCTCTTCGGCCTGGCCCTGCTGTACGGTCTCACCGGCGCCACGAACTACAGCTCGATCGCCGCCGGGTTGCAGCACCTCGAGAGCGGCAACGGCGCGCTCGTCGTCGCGCTCGTTCTGGTCGCGGCCGGCTTCGGCTTCAAGATCTCGGCGGTGCCCTTCCACGGCTGGGCGCCCGACGTCTACGAAGGCGCCCCGACGCCGGTCACCGCCTTCATGGCCGTGGGGGTCAAGGCGGGCGCCTTCGCCGGCCTGCTGCGCTTCTTCACGGTGGCCGTGCTGCCCGCCTGGGACGTGTGGTCGAACATCCTCATCGTGCTCGCCGTGCTCACGATGGTGATCGGGAACGTGCTCGCGCTGCCGCAGCGCAACCTCAAGCGTATGCTCGCCTACTCGAGCATCGCCCACGCCGGCTACCTGCTGCTGGGGGTGATCGCGGCCGGCCGCCAGCCCGAGGGCAACGGCGGCAGCGCCGTGCTCTTCTACCTCGCCGCCTACGCGTTCATGAACCTGGGCGCCTTCGGGCTGCTGGTGCTCGTCCGCAACCGGCGTCCTTTCGGCTACACGCTCGATGAGATCGCCGGGCTGTGGCGCAGCATGCCCTGGACGTCGATCGCCATGGCGGTCTTCATGATCTCGCTCACCGGCATCCCGCCGACCATCGGCTTCTGGGCCAAGTTCTACATCTTCACGGCTCTTATCGACGCCCACCTGACCTGGCTCGCCATCGTGGCCGTGGTCATGGCTGCCGTGTCCTCGTTCTACTACCTGCGCGTGGTCTGGTACCTCTTCTTCCGTGAGCAGGAGGGCGAGCAACCGCTGCCGGTCGCGGCTACGACCGGGACGGCCGCCGCCGTCGTCGTCACGGCGCTCGGCGTGCTCCTTGTGGGTCTCTACCCGTCCTGGCTGCTCGACGCGGCGCAGAGTGCGCTGCGTCTGGTGATCGGCGGATAGCGCAGGGGGCTCCGGGCGCGGGTCTCAAGGCTCCTGGGTATAATCGGCGGCGGGCCACGCTTCCCGCGGCGCGGTCCGGCCCTCGAGCGGATCCGGGAGCGCAGGTCTTTGAACATCCTCTTCGTAGGCGACGTGTTCGGCCAGCCCGGTCGTGACGCCCTGCTGGGGCGTCTGCCGGGGATCGTCGAGGAACGCGCCATCGACATGGTCATCGCCAACGGCGAGAACGCCGCCAACGGCGCCGGCATCACATCGAAGATAGCCGGCCGGCTGCTGGCCGGCGGCGTCGATGTGATCACGACCGGTAACCACGTCTGGCGGCAGCGTGAGGTCTACCCCTTCCTCTCGTCGTCGGACCGCATCGTGCGCCCGGCCAACTACCCGCCCGGCTCGCCGGGACGCGCCCTCACCGTAAGGCAGGTGGGTGACGAAGAGGTGGCCGTCGTCAACCTGATGGGCGGCATCTACATGGACACCGGCGTCTCTCCCTTCCGCATCGTCGACGCTCTCGTCGACGAGGCGGTCAACCTCGCGGCCACGATCGTGGTCGACATTCACGCCGAGGCGACGAGTGAGAAGGTGGCCATGGGCCGGTACCTGGACGGCCGCGTCACGGCCGTGATCGGTACGCACACCCACGTGCAGACCGCCGACGAGTGCGTGCTCCCCAAGGGCACGGCGTACATCACCGACGTCGGCATGACCGGTCCCGTGAACTCCGTGATCGGCGTGCGCTCCGACATCATCCTGCGCAAGTTCACGACCGAGCTCCCCGTTCCGTTCGAGGTCGCCGAGGGCGACGTGCGCATCGACGCTGTGGTGATCGAGGCCGAGGGGGGCCGCGCAAGGGCGATCACGCGCTTCGAGGAGATCGTCTGATCGCTTGCGAGGTGGGGGATGGGTCCCGCCGGCCCCTCTCCTCCGTTCACCCACTCCCTAGCGTGGCCGGCGCCAGCCGCCAGAGCCTCACCAGTGCGGCGACGAACGTGGCCAGAAGCAGGACGTCGCGGACCACGAGCACACCGATGGCCGGTCGGTCCAGGTAGACGAGGCTCCAGTAGAGGCCGGGGAACTCGACCTGGGTCAGAACGACGGTGGCCAGGGCGAGGAGGCCGACGACGATGTCGTCGAGCAGCACGAGGGCGGCGGCGGGCAGGAGCCAGATGAAGTACTGGGGCGAGAGGACCTTGCCGAAGACCATGAAGGCGCAGGCCGTGGCGAAGACCGCGAGCGGGAGGTGGCGCGGCGCCGCGCGCAGCAGTGCGCGGCGCCGCGCCACCAGCGCGTAGGTCAGCCCCAGCGCGAGCAGCGTCAGCGGTCCGGACAGCCGCGCCATGAAGGCCGCGCCGCGCGCGTCGATGCTCTGCGAGCCAAAGCTTGTGCCGACGTCGATCCACAGCCGCCCCGCGAGGTGCGCGACGAAGAGCGGCGCGCCCAGCACGCTCTCGATCTGCAGCGGACGGTCGAGGTGGTAGAGGAACGAGTGCTCCACCCCGCTGGGGGCGACCACCAGCCAGGGCACGAAGGGCAGGATCGCCGCGAGACCGAACAGGACGAGCGTCCAGAGCGCGCGCCGGTTCCAGCCCGCGAGCAGCAGCACGACGGGCAGCAGGACCGCCGGCGTCAGCTTGACCGCGAAGCCGAGGCCCAGCACGAGGCCGGCCAGCTCGTACTCGCGCAAGGCGAGGAGCCAGATGCAGAGCGCGAGCGAGAGGGCGACCACGATGTCGAAGCGGTTCTCGACGATGGCTCCCATGGCGGCCGTGAAGAGGGCGAACGATGCCGCCGCGGCGATCGGCCGTGGGCCGCGCCGCCAGATGGCGGCCGCCGCGGCGACGACCGCGGCCGCCGCCGCCAGCGTGAAGACGAACATCTCGAAGCTGAACCAGCGCTGGTAGGAGGCGAAGTCGAGGCCGTTGCCCGCAACGGTGAAGAGCGGCACGGCGAGCGGCGGGTACTCGATGGCGAAGTCCTTGTACGGCTTGAGCCCGCTGGCGATCTTGGCGGCGTAGGCGAAGTAGATCGTGATGTCGGAGATGTCGTGCGGCCCGTACCACAGGTTGGGGTAGATGAGGCTGAAGACGATGAGCTGCAGCAGCAGTGCGAGGCCGATCGCGACGAGCGTGCGGTGACGTGTGAGCACGCCCCCGAGGCCGTGCTGCGCCGGGCCGGCTAGCTCGCGTGCCTGAAGCTCCACAGCTTGTTGGCCACGTAGTTGATCGGCATGACGACGGCGATCGCGATGAGCTGGCTGACGACCGGGCCGAGCTGCGTGCGCGCCAGCGAGAACACGACCAGGTTCGCCGCATAGGCGACGATACTGACCGTGACGAACTTGGGCAGCTCGGTGGCCACGCGTCCCGTCGAGCGGAACGTCCAGCGCCGGTTCAGGTAGTAGTTCGTCATGACCGACACAGCGAAGCCCAGGGCGTTGGCCACGTAGTCGACGGCACGGGGGATGTCCTGGGCGCTCTTGGTCACGAACCCCGTCAGCGAGTGCGCGAGATCGGCGCCCGAGTGGATGTGTCCGGTCAGGACGAGCCAGATGAGCAGAGTCGCGCTGAAGACGGCCACGTTGACGACGACGCCGCTCAGACCTACGACGGCGAACCTGAGGAACTGCAGCGCGTCGGCGCGCAGCCCCTCTCCTGTCGCTGTCTGGCTGCTCACGTCGCGTCGGTTCCTTTCGCGCGCGCTCCGGCCACGTCTCGCCGCCCGTCGTCGTCCCAGCGTTCAAGCTGCGCCCGAGCGGTCTCGAAGTCGGTCAGCGGATGATAGGCGATGCCCTCGGCGGCGCACAGCTGCTGGAGGACCCCGCGGGCGAAGACGATGTCGGCTTCGCGCGCGAGACAGAGGTCGGCGACGCCGTCGCCGAACACAGCGACGGCGTCGCCGGCCCGCCGCAGCGCGCGCACGGCTGCCCCTTTGCAGCCGCCCGGCCCGCACCGCGGGCAATCGCCGAACAGGTCGTCGAGTACCACCGTGTTGCCGCCCTGGGGCAAGGCTTCAAGCTCGCTCGCGTAGAGCTCGACCGGCGGCAGACGGTGCCGCTCCCAGACGCGCTCGATCGCCTCGCGGAAGCCGACCGAGACGATGGCGACCCGCGCCCCGCCGGCAAGTGCCCAGTCGAGAAAGCCAGCCAGGCCCGGCGCCGGCTCGGCAAGGTCGGCCATGGCCGCGAAGAGCTTGTCGCGAGGCGCCCGGGCGAGAGCGAACTGCTGCTTGAAACACTCGGCGTGGCTGAGGCTGCCGTCGAGCGCCCTGGCCTCCAGCGGGCGCCAGGCGTCGCCGGTAAAGCGCTGCAGGATGATCTCGTTGCACTCGTCGACCGTCACGGTGCCGTCGTAGTCGAGGACGAGCAGAAGCTGCTCGAGATGACGGTGGGCGTGCTGGTTCATGCGTCTCCTCATCAGGGTCACACCCATTCTATGCCGTCTGCTAGAATTGACCGCCCGACGCGACTGGTCCTCCGAGGGACGATTGCCTGCACATGCGTGCGAGCGTGCGAGGCAGACGCCCGCCGCGCCGCGCCGGCGCGCCGCCGGCGGCGGCCGGCGAGCCGGTCGGTCCGGCCCGGCGACCGCCGCCGGGCAGCATCCGTCGGCGAACGACTGAAAGACCGAGGCCTTGGTGAACGACGACAAGCGATCGCGCTTTCGCGACGTCTCCCCGCGCGTCGAGTTCCCCGAACTCGACGCGCGCATCCTCGCCTTCTGGAGGGAGCGCCGCATCTTCGAGAAGAGCCTCGCCCTGCGCGAGGACGCGCCGCTCTTCGTCTTCTACGAAGGCCCTCCGACGGCCAACGGGCGCCCGGGTGCGCACCACGTGCTCTCGCGCGTCTTCAAAGACATCTTCCCCCGCTACAAGACGATGCGTGGCTTCAAGGTCCCGCGCAAGGCGGGCTGGGACACGCACGGTCTGCCCGTCGAGCTCGAGATCGAGCGCCGGCTGGGCATCAACGGCAAGAAGGAGATCGAGGAGTACGGCATCGTCGAGTTCAACCGTCTCTGCAAGGAGAGCGTCCTCACCTACCTCGAGGAGTGGGACCGCCTGACCGAGCGCATCGGTTTCTGGATCGACCTCGGCGACGCCTACTACACGTTCACCAACGAGTACATCGAGACGGTGTGGTGGCTGCTGCGCCAGATCTGGGACAAGGACCTCCTCTACCAGGGGTACAAGGTGGTGCCCTACTGCCCTCGCTGCGGCACGGCCATCTCGAGCCACGAGGTGTCGCAGGGCTACCAGGAGATCGAAGAGCCAAGCGTCTACGTGCGCTTCCCGCTGCACGCGGAGGGCGCCGCGCTGCTCGCAGGCGAGGTTGAGGGCGGCGACGCCGCCGAAGAGGGCGGTGCCGCGTCGTTGCTCGTCTGGACCACGACCCCCTGGACGCTGATCTCGAACGTCGCCGCCGCCGTGCACCCCGACATCGAGTACGCGCTCGCCGAGAGCCGCGGCGAGCGCTTCGTGCTCGCCGCCGACCTCGTCGAGCCCGTCTTGGGCAAGGGCGCCCGCATCCTGGGCACGTTCCCCGGCAGCCGTCTGGTCGGACTGGGCTACGAGCCGCCTTACACCTTCGTCACGCCCGACAAGCCGGCCTTCGTGGTAGTCCCCGGCGACTACGTGACCACGACCGAGGGCACAGGCGTCGTGCACACCGCGCCGGCCTTCGGCGAGGACGACATGCGCGTCTGCCTCGAGAACGACCTTCCCGTGCTGAACCCTGTCGATGGTGAGGGCAAGTTCGCCGCCGAGGTGACGCCCTGGGCAGGCGTCTTCGTCAAGGACGCCGACCCGCGCATCATCGCCGACCTGCGCCGGCGCGGCTTGCTCGTCGCCGAGGTCCCCTACGCGCACAGCTACCCCTTCTGCTGGCGCTGTGACACGCCGCTCCTCTACTACTCGAAGTCGACCTGGTTCATCCGCACCACGGGCGTCAAGAAGGAGCTGCTGGCGGCCAACGACGCCGTCACCTGGTACCCGGAGCACATCAAGCGCGGGCGCTTCGGCGAGTGGCTCGAGAACAACGTCGACTGGGCCCTGTCGCGTGACCGCTACTGGGGTACCCCGCTGCCGGTGTGGCGCTGCGACGAGGGGCACGTGCACTGCGTCGGCAGCGTCGCCGAGCTGCGCGAGCTGGCGGTCACGCCGCCGCCCGACGACCTCGACCTGCACCGCCCCTACGTCGACGAGGTCGTCCTGCGCTGTTCGGAGTGCGGCGGCGAGATGCACCGCGTGCCCGAGGTCATCGACGCCTGGTTCGACTCGGGCGCCATGCCCTACGCGCAGTGGCACTATCCGTTCGAGAACACGGACACCTTCAAGGCCCGCTTTCCCGCCGACTTCATCGCCGAGGCCATCGATCAGACGCGGGGCTGGTTCTACAGCCTGCTCGCCGAGGGCACCCTGCTCTTCGGCGAGAGCAGCTTCCGCACCGTCCTCTGCCTGGGCCACATCCTCGACGCCGAGGGCCAGAAGATGAGCAAGAGCCGCGGCAACGTGGTCGAGCCCGACGCCGTGCTCGACCGCCAAGGGGCCGATGCCTTCCGTTGGTACCTCTTCACCGTCTCGAGCCCCTGGTATGTGCGCCGCTTCTCCCCCGAGATGGTCGACGAGGTGGTGCGCAAGTTCCTCCTCACGCTGTGGAACACCTACAGCTTCTTCACCGTCTACGCCAACATCGACCGCTTCGATCCCACCGCCGAGCCCGTGCCGGTGGCCGAACGGGCGCTGCTCGACCGCTGGATCATCGGCGAGCTCAATCGCCTCGTCCGCGATGTGACGAGCGGTCTCGAGGACTACGATGCGACGACCACGGGCCGGGCCATCCAGCAGTTCGTCGAAGACCTCTCGAACTGGTACGTGCGCCGCAGCCGGCGACGCTTCTGGAAGGGCGGCCACGACCGCGACAAGCTGGCCGCCTACCACACGCTCTACGAGTGCCTTGTTACGTTGGCCAAGCTGCTGGCGCCGTACACGCCCTTCATCGCCGAGGAGCTCTACCAAAACCTCGCGTGCTCCGTCGACGCGACGGTGCCCGAGAGCGTGCACCTCTGCGACTGGCCCGTCGCCGACGCCGATCTGATCGACGAGGCGGTGGGCTTCGACATGGCCGCCGCGCGCCAGGTCGTCGAGCTCGGGCGCGCGGCGCGCAACGGCGCCGGCGTCAAGACGCGCCAGCCGCTGCGCGAGGTCGCCGTGGCGGTCGGCGAGGCGCGCGAGCGCGCGGCGCTCGCGCGCCTCGCCGACCTCATCGTCGATGAGCTCAACGTGAAGGGGCTGCGCTTCGTCGAGAGCGCCGACGAGCTCTCTGGGGTGCGCGTCAAACCCAACCTGCCGGTGCTCGGACCCAAGCACGGCAAGCTCCTGCCGCAGATCAAGGCCGCGCTGGAGCTCGTGGAACCCGCGGCCTTCGTCGCCGAGCTCCGCAGCCGCGGCGCGCTCGCCCTGGCGCTCCCCGATGGCGCTGAGGTCGAGCTCAGCGAGGGCGACCTCCTGATCGAGACGACGGCCGCCGAGGGCTACCGCGTGGAGCGCCAGGGCGAGCGCGCCGTAGCCCTTGCCGTCGAGATAGACGGGCCGCTGCGCGAGGAAGGGCTGGCGCGCGAGATCGTGCACGCGGTTCAACTCTCGCGCAAGAACGCCGATTTACGCATCGAGGACACGATAAGCCTGGCGTTGCGCGTGCCCGACAGCGTGCGGCAGGTGGTGGAGCGCTTCGCGTCGTACATCAAGGGCGAGACGCTGGCGAGTGAGTTCAGTCTCGACGGTGGCGAGCGCGACCACAACGAGACGGCCCGCGTCGACGGACACGAGATAGACATCGGTCTGTCGGCGACGGGAACGATCTTCACCGAGACGTACGGCTAGTGGGGAGGCGACAAGAGTGAACGCGCACAGCGAGTCGTCGCTGCAGGTCATCGAGGACCTCGCCCGGCCCACGGCGCACGACGGGCTGCTCGATCTCGAGACCGGCGTCGGCGACGTGGCCTTTGCCTTCGCGGGGTCCGTCAAGAGTGTGGAGGCGGTTGACGATCGCCCCGAGATGATCGACGAGGCCGGCCGTCTGGCTCGGGAGATGAAGGTCTCCGGCGTCTCGTTCCGCCGCGCCGATCTCTACTCTCTGCCGTTCGATGACGGCGACTTCAGCCTCGTCGTCTGCCGCAACGGCCTGCATCGCCTGCCCGAGCCGGTCGCCGCGCTGAAGGAGGCGACACGAGTCTTGAGCCCCGGTGGGCGCATGGTGGTCTTCGAGACGAGTGTGTCCGAGGTAGTCGACCGCCCGCTGAACGAGCTCGCCAAGTTGCGCGAGCCCGCCCATCGGCGGTACTACCGGCTCGACGAGTATCGCGAACTGTTCGAGAAGGCGGGCTTGCGCGTCGACGAGGAGCGCGAGGACCGGCGTACCGTCGACCTCGACTACTGGCTCGAGGCGGCCGGCGCGTCGCACGAACATCGCGAGATCGTGCAGTCACGTCTGCAGGAGCTACCCGTGAGGGTGCAGGGGGGGATGGACCTTGCTTTCGCCGACCAGCTCGTGTCGTTCTCCTACGACGTGGTCGGCTTTCGCCTGTCGCGCTAGCCGCAGCCGGCGGAGCGCCCGCCGATCCTAGCCGAGGAAGTCGCTCAGCTCCTCGATCAGCTTCGGTTTGGGCAGAGCGCCCACGACCCGCTTGACGATGGCGCCCTTCTCGAAGGCCAGCAGCGTGGGGATGCTCATCACCTCGTAGCCCTGAGCGACGCTGGGATTCTCGTCGACGTTGAGCTGCACGAACCTGACGCCGGGGTAGTCGCCCTCGAGCTCGTCGAGCACCGGTCCGACCATGCGGCACGGACCACACCACTCGGCCCAGAAATCGACTAGCACCTTGCCGGGTGCCTGCAGCACCTCGGCGTCGAAGGTCTCCTGCGACACAGCTTCCACGAAACGTCCTCCTAGGATGGGCTCTCGTCGCCGCTCGCGGCCTGCTCTCCGGCCACGCTCGCGGTCCCCTCGACGCTGCCGCCGTCGCCGTCTCGGGTCTCGTTCAGTCCGGCCTCGCACGCGGCTGTGGTCGCGCCGGTTGCCTCGACGCACGCCAGCGTATCGAGGTACTTCTCGGCCTGGATGCCGGCCAAAGCGCCCTCGCCCACGGCCCAGGCGATCTGCTTGATAGGCCCGACCTTGGCGTCGCCGCAGGCGAACACCCCCGGCTGGCTCGTGCGCAGCAGCTCGTCGGTCACGATGTAGCCCCACTGGTCGAGCTCGACGACGTTGACCAGGAACCCAGTGTTTGGGAGCTGCCCGACGTAGATGAACACGCCATCGGCGGGCACGGTCGAAAGCGCCTTCGTCTTGACGTTCTGGATCTCGACACCCTCGACCTTGGTCTCGCCGCGGATGACGCGCGGCACCGAGTCCCAGACGAAGTGCATCTTGCGGTTGGCGAAGGCGCGTTCCTGGGCGGTCTTGTTGGCGCGCAGCTCGTCGCGGCGATGGATCACGTGCACGGTCTCGGCGAACTTGGTGAGGAAGAGCCCCTCCTCGATGGCCGAGTCGCCGCCCCCTATCACCGCCAGTTGCTTGCCGCGGTAGAGGGCGCCGTCACAGGTCGCGCAGTACGAGACGCCCCTGCCGAGGAACTCGGCCTCACCCGGTACGCCGACCATCTTGGGCACGACGCCGGGGGCCAGGATGATCACTCTGCCCGTGAGCGTCTCCTGGTCGGTGATGACGGTCCACAGCCCGCCCGCGGCCGGCTCCATGGCGGCCACGGTCGTGATCTCGCGCAGGTCGGCACCGAACTGGGTCGCCTGCTTCTTCATCTTCTCGGTCAGGTCGAAGCCGGGGATGCCCTCGGGAAAGCCGGGGTAGTTCTCGATGCGCTCGGTGAGCGCCATCTGGCCGCCGGCGGTGTTGCGCTCGAGGATGACCGTCGAGAGGCGCGCCCGCGCGGTGTAGATGCCGGCGGTGAGGCCCGATGGACCGGCGCCGACGATGACGATGTCGAACGTTCCGGAGGCGCCGGAGCGAGGCTCTTGCGGCAGGATGAACTCGAGCGACATCGGTAGGACGCCTAGTATAGCATCCGTTGCCGGCGTCCGAGGGCGCCGCGACGCACGAGCTCTTCGGCGATCTGCACCGCGTTGAGGGCGGCTCCCTTGCGCAGGTTGTCGGCGACGACCCACATGACGAGGCCGTTCGTCACCGTTTCGTCCTCACGGATGCGTCCGACGTAGACCGGATCGCGGCCCTCGGCTGCCAGCGGAGTCGGGTAGGCTAGCGCGCCGGGGTCGTCGACGACCTCGACGCCGGGCGCCCGCCGGAGGAGCTCGCGAGCCTCAGGGGCCGTGAGCTTGCGTCGCGTCTCGACGCTCACCACTTCGGAGTGCGCGCCGTAGACGGGCACGCGCACGCACGTCGCCGCGACGGCAAGCTCCGGGTCGGCGAAGATCTTCTGCGTCTCGTCGGCCATCTTCTGCTCCTCCCTGGTGTAGCCCGAGGGCAGGAAGGAGTCGATGTGCGGCAGCAGGTTGAAAGCGATCTGGTACGGGAAGTGCTCGGGCTCGACCGGCCGTCCCGCGACGACCTGGGCCGCCTGGTGCTCGAGCGCGTCGACGGCGCGCTTGCCGGCTCCCGAGACCGACTGGTAGGTCGAGACGACGACGCGGCGGATGCCGGCGGCGTCGTAGATCGGCTTGAGCGCCACGACCATCTGGATGGTCGAGCAGTTGGGTGTCGCGATGAGGCCGGCATGCGACTCGAGGGCGTCGGGGTTGACCTCGGGTACGACGAGAGGCACGGAGGGGTCCTGACGGAAGACGCTCGACTTGTCGATCACGGTCGCCCCGGCGGCCACGGCCTTGGGCGTGTACTGCCTGCTGGCGGCGCCGCCGGCGGCGAAGAAGGCCAGGTCGACGCCGGCGAACGAGTCATCGTCCAGCGTCTCGACCGTGAGACTCGCGCCGCGGAAGGCGAGCTGCGCCCCGCGCGAGCGTTCGCTCGCCAGCAGGCGCAGCTCGCCCACCGGGAACGCGCGCTCCTCGAGGATCTGACGCACGGTCGTGCCCACGACGCCGGTCGCCCCGGCGATCGCCACGGTGTAGGTGCGCTCAGCCACGCACGCTCCCGCGATCGGCAGCCTCGAGCGTCGCGGGCTTGTCGAGCTGGAAGGCGTCGTGCAGCGCCCGCACGGCCTCTTCGACGCGGTCCTTGGCGATGATGGCCGAGATCTTGATCGGTGAGGTTGAGATCATCTCCAGGTTGATGCCCCGCTCGGCCAGGGTACGGAACATGAGCGCGGCGACACCGGGGTTCGAGCGCATGCCGGCCCCCACGATGCTGACCATGGCGATGCCGTTGTCGACCTGGTACTCGCGCGCCGCGAGCTCCTCGACGACGCGGTCGAGCGCGGCGGCAGCCGGGCGCAGGTCGTCGACCGGCACCGTTACCGAGATGTCGGAGTGACCCTGCTCGCCGACGTTCTGGATGATCATGTCGATGTTGACCTGGGCGTCGGCGAGAGCACCGAAGACGCGCGCCGCGACACCGGGGTGGTCGGGCACCCCGCGCAGCGTGACCTTGGCCTGGTCGACGGAGTAGGTGACGCCGCTGATGAGGGGCTGCTCCATGCTTGCACCTTCCTTGCTCACCCACGTGCCCGGGCCGTCTGAGAAGCTCGAGCGCACGTGGATCTTCACACCGTAGCGGCGCGCGTACTCGACGGAACGCAGGGCGAGGACCTGAGCGCCCGAGGCCGCCAGCTCCAGCATCTCCTCGTAGGAGACGCGGTCGAGCTTGCGCGCGTTGGGGACGAGGTTCGGGTTGGCGGTGTAGACGCCGCCGACGTCGGTGTAGATCTCGCAGCTCTCGGCGCCCAGGGCGTGAGCGAGGGCGACGGCCGTGGTGTCGGAGCCGCCGCGGCCGAGGGTGGTGACGTCCTTGTCGGTCGAGACGCCCTGGAAGCCGGCGACCAGGACGATGCGTCCGTTCTCGAGCGCCTCCTCCACGCGAAAGGCGCGGATGTCGAGGATCTGCGCCCGGGTGTGCGTGGAGTCGGTCACGATGCCGGCCTGTGAGCCGGTGAAGCTCACGGCGTGGTGGCCGAGCCCGTGGATGGCCATGGCGAGCAAGGCGCACGAGATGCGCTCCCCGGTCGAGAGCAACATGTCGAGCTCGCGTTCCGGGGGATGCGGCGAGATCTCGTAGGCCATGGCCAGCAGCTCGTCGGTCGTGTCGCCGCGCGCCGAGACCACCGCGCACACCTTGTGACCCTGTTCGGCGGTCGCGACGATGCGCTGCGCGACGCTGAGGGTGCGCTGGCTGTTGGCGACGGACGTGCCCCCGTACTTCTGCACCACGGTTGCCAAGGGACCTGCAGACCTCCCTGCGGGTGGGCCGACCACCGACCGGCAACGTGAGGCCCGGTGGCGGTCCCACCGATGGGGATCCGGCACTCCTGCGATTCGACCCGCAGCGACCCGGACCTGCCGACCGAGTGCCCAGTGTACCGGATTGCGCGGGAAGCGCTCTACGCCTTCATGCCCTCGGGGAGCGGCGCGATGGGGGGCAGGGAGCGCTTGTGCGCGCTCGCGGCGGCGAGCGCCTCGATGCGCTCCCTGCCCGTCGAGCTCGCGCCGCCCAGGTAGGCGTCGAGCTCGGCGTAGGTCAGTCCCATCTCATGCTCGTCGGTCTGTCCCGGCCAGAGGCCGGCGGAGGGAGGCTTCTCGATGATGCGCCGCGGCACGTCCAGGTGCTCGGCCAGGTCTCTCACGCGCGTCTTGGTCAGGTTGCCCAACGGCAGCAGGTCGGCGCCGCCGTCGCCGTACTTCGTGAAGTAGCCGACGGCCAGCTCGCTGCGGTTGCCGCAGCCGATCACACGGTAGCCGAGGTGGTTGGCGAAGGCGTAGAGGGTCGTCATGCGCAGGCGCGGCTTGATGTTGGCGCGCGCCAGGTCGTCCTCCGCCAGGTCTGTGAGTGTCTCGCTCAGGCGAGCGCAGAGCAGGTCGAACGTTTCGGAGAGGTCGACGGTGGCCGAGGCGAGGCCGATGTGGTGCGCGACCAGGTGCGCGTCCGTGGCGTCGGCGGGGTCGCTGTGGCAGGGCATGACCAGGCCCAGTGAGTGGTGCGGGAAGGCACGTATGCAGAGCGCCGCCACTGCGGCCGAATCGAGGCCTCCGGAGAGGCCGAAGACCGCCCCGGTGCCGCCGCTTGCCGTCACCGTGTCCCTGATCCAGTCGCTGAGATGAGCCGCGAGCTTCTCCACGGGTGCCTCCTTCGCGCTGTCGGACAGGAGCATACAGCAGCCGGTCACAGGTGGTGCGCCGGCTGAGCGTAGACTGCGCGCGTGAAACTCAGAGCCAGATTCGGACATCTCCCCGGTGCCGTGCCTCGATCGGATGCCAACTCGCGGGACGAAGCCGCCCGCCGCGAACGCCGCTTTCGGGCGATATACCAAGCCGACTTCGCCGCCGTGCTGGGCTACGCGCTGCGGCGGACGAACAGAGCCGAGGACGCCGCCGATGTCGTAGCGGAGACCTTCCTCGTCGCCTGGCGGCGGTTCGACGACGTGCCACCCCTCGGCGAGAGCCGTCTCTGGTTGTACGCCGTGGCGCGGAGGGTGCTGGCCAACCACAGGCGCGGCGAGCGGCGTCGGAGCGCCCTCGGCGAGGCGCTGGCGCGCGACCTCGTCGGCGTCTGTGAGGACCCGCGTCCCTCCGATCTCGAGCCCCTCGCACGTGCCTGGGCGGACCTGCGGGAAGCCGACCGGGACATCCTCGGTCTGGCCGCCTGGGAGGGACTCAGCGGCGACCGGCTGGCAGCCGTCGTCGGCTGCTCGCGGACCGCCGCCAAGCTGAGGCTGCACCGCGCCCGCCGCCGCTTCGCCAAGGAGCTGCGACGCATCGGATTCGAGTGGAAACCCGTGCAGGCGATCGGACATGTGCAGGGTGGACGGGCATCCGCCCGCCCCGGTACGGAGGAGACGTGATGAGCGACCGCGAGGAGCGCGTCGACAGGGCCTTGGCCAGCCTGAAGCGCATCGACGATGAGCGGCTCGGCTCCTTGGCTGGCAGCCGTGCCGCCCAAGCCCTGTTCGAGGAGGTCGTCGCGATGGACGAACAGCAGCCGATGCCGCGAAAGCAGGGTGCCGGGGCGCGCCGCCGCACCTTGCTGCTGCGTGCCGGTGTCGCGGCGGCGGCCGTGGCGGCCTTGGTGGGCGTGCTCAGCGTCGTCAACCCGTTCGGGTCGAACGGGTTGACGACCGTGCAGCAGGCCGCCGCCGCGCTCGCGCCGCAGCAGAGCGTGATCCTACACATGAAGATGCTGGGCCGGCAGACGAACCCCGACGGCAGCGTCGTGACCTGGAGCGACGAAAGCTGGCAGGCGACGGAGGAGCCGTTCGACAGGCGCCAGATCGAGATCGGCCCTGAAGGCAGCCGCGCTGAGACGGCGTTCGCCGACGGTCGCGGACAGCTCTACGAGGTCGACACCAACACGGTCTACATCGAGACCCCTCGCCTTGCAGAGTCCGCCTCGTCATCGACGGGGACCCCATCGCCGAAAGATCTCAAAGTCAGCGTCGCGCCGGGTCCCAGTCCGGGCACCGTCAGAGTCAAGATCGCCGCGACGAATGCGGGTGACACGACGACGACCACCAGGGTCATGAGCGACAGGGACGCCAAGCTCCTCCTCGCCAGGGTGCAGGGCGGCGACGCGACGCCCCAGGTGGATGACGGCGGCTCAGCTGGGACTCTCGATGGCGAGACGGCGGATCCGTTCCGCGCCGAGATCCTCGCGATGCTTCGTTCAGGAACGGCGGTGGAAGAGGGTCGCCTGAGCATCGACGGCCGGGAAGCCATCCGTCTCGTCGCCACCCAGCGGGTGCCCGAAGGGGGTGCGCCCGGCAGTGCGAGCTACATCGTCGACGCCCGCACCTACGACCCCATCGAATGGCGCACGACCGGCGACGGTGGCGGCACCATCCTGCGCTTCGTGGTGTACGAGCACCTGCCGAACACGGCCTCCAACCGGGCTCTTCTCAGCCTCACGGAGCAGCACCCGGGCGCCCGCATCGACCGCGATCCGGCGCACTACCAGGAGGCCTCGGCCCGCCTGTTCCCGAACGGCTGACCGCCCAGCCGGCGATCCGACGGGTCGGCTGGAGTCGTCGCTCCCTGCTCATCGGCATGAAGTAGCGACGGGGGCGGGCACGCCTTGCAGGCGCGCCCGCCCCCGTCGCCGGAGACCGACTTCAGGTGACGCGGCGTCGGGTCACAGGATCGAGAAGTACTGTTCGATCTCGAACGAAGTGACTTGCTCGCGGTAGCGGTACCACTCGTTCTTCTTGTTGGTGATGAAGCGCTCGAAGATGTGATCGCCCAGGGTGCGGTGGACGAGCTCGCTCTCCTCGGTGAGGTGGATGGCCTCCCACAGGTTGTTCGGCAGCGCGCCCAGGCCGATGGCCTCACGCTCGTCGGCCTGCATCTTGTAGATGTTGGGCTCTACCGACGGCGGCAACTCGTACTCCTGCTCGATCCCCTCGAGCCCGGCCGCAAGCAGCACGGCGAAGGCCAGGTAGGGGTTGCAGGACGGGTCGGGGTTGCGCACCTCGGCGCGCACGGTGCTCTCCTTGCCGGGCACGTACAGCGGCACGCGGATGAGCGCCGTACGGTTGCGATGCGCCCACGAGATGTAGACCGGGGCCTCGTAACCGGGGACGAGGCGCTTGAAGCTGTTCACCCACTGGTCGAGCAACGAGCAGACCGCGCCCATGTGCTTGAGCTGCCCGGCGATGAAGCCGCGCGCTACGGGGGAGAGGTGGTCGGGGTCGTCGGCAGAGAAGAAAGCGTTGGTCTCCCCTCTGAAGAGGGACTGGTGGGTGTGCATGCCGCTGCCGTTCTCGCCGTGCAGCGGCTTGGGCATGAAGGTGGCGTACACGCCGTTGTGGGCGGCGACCTCCTTCGTGATGAGGCGCATGATCATCACCTGGTCGGCCATCTTCAGGGCCTTGTCGTAGTGCGGGTCGAGCTCGTGCTGTGAAGGAGCCACCTCGTGGTGGGAGGCCTCCATCACGATGCCCAGCTTCTCCAGCGTGCGCACAGTCTGCTTGCGCAGGTCGTTGCCCAGGTCGGCCGGCAGCACGTCGAAGTAGCCGCCCTCGTCGACGACCTCGGGCTTCTCGGGTGTCTTGAAGTAGAAATACTCGAGCTCGGGCCCCACGTAGAAGTCGAACCCCAGGTCGGCGGCGTGCTTGAGCTGGCGTCTGAGGATCCAGCGGGGGTCGCCTTGGTACGGCTCGAAGTCGCGGTTCAGGATGTTGCAGAAGACGAAGGCCGTGCGCTCCTGGTTCTGCGACCAGGGAAGCACACGCAAAGTCTCCCAGGCGGGCATCGCGACGATGTCCGACTCCTCGATCTCAGCGTACCCGGTGATCGACGAGCCGTCGAAGGCGGCGCCGTTCTCCATGACGCTGTCCAGCTGGGACTCCGGGATCTCGACCATCTTGAGGCTGCCCAAGATGTCGGTGAACCACAGCTGGATGTGACGCACGTTCTCGTCCGCGGCCTGCTTGCGGACCCTGGCCTGGAGCTCATTGTTCATAGTCTTCCTTTAGGCCGTGGGTTTGCCTCGCGCGCCCTACAGGGCGCTATGTCAGACCAGGGTTTTACCACCCTCGCGGTGAATGAGCAATACGGCAGCGGGCGCGGTCCCGTCTAGCCTCGCCGTCGTGCGTGGACGAAGCCAACGCAGCTTCGTTGCTTGCCTCGTTGGGCGAGGCTATACTAGCGCCCGATATTCCAGGGGTGGGTCAGGGGAAGGAAGGTTCTCTTCCCGGCCCGGAAAGGAGGACCTTCATGGCGACCGAGGCGTACTGCGTGAAGTGCCGCACCAAGAGGACGATGAAGGACGAGAAGAAAGTCACGATGAAGAACGGCAAGCCCGCTACCCAGGGCACGTGCCCAGTGTGCAGCACGAAGATGTTCAAGATCGGCGCAGGCAAGTAGTAGCACCCTCGGACCACCCGGAAGCGTAGAGCAGTCTTCGGCGGGGGCGGCGGGCCCGGACGGGCCCGCCGCCCCCGCCCGCTTTCACGCGTGCCGGGGAGGGCCGGGGGCAGGAGTGCCACAATCTGCCCCCGGCCCTCGTAGCTCACCACACCCTCAGGCGGTTCTCGAACTGCCCTCCGGCAGGAGAAGCTCGGCGAGACTGCTGGCGAGCCAGTCGCGGTAACGCTGCCTCGTCCAGCCCCGGACGCGGACAAGGAGCTGGTGGAGCTCGGGGCTCGTCAGCGCCCAGACCGTCTCGACGGCCTCGTCCACATCGAGCCGGAGCGGCCCGTTGGCAGCCAGGGCGTCGACGAGCACGTGAAGATTCTTCATCCGGTCGGCGTGCAGGGCGGCGAGGAGTTGCGCAAGCTCGGGGTCCGATCGCGACGCGCCCGCGACGACCGCGACGAGCGGCGCGGCGCGCTCGAGGCGGAGCACGATGTCGGCCGCGAAGAGCCGCAGTTGCTCGTGTTGATCGGTCGCCGCGGCCACGGCGCGCGGGCCCTTCTGCTCGGGCACAGGCGCAGGGTCGTCGCCGCGAACCGCACTGCGGACGAGTTCGCCGAGCAAGGAACGTTTGTTCCCAAAGTGGCCGTAGACGGACTCCGCCGACACATGAGCCCCCTCAGCGATCGCCGCGATGCTCGTGCCCTCATACCCGCGCTCCCGAAATAGGGTCGCGGCGGCGTCGAGCACCAAAGCGCGCGTCTGCTCTGCCTGTTCGCGCCGGCGCTCAGAGTGATAACGGCGACGTTGGTTAGCATCTTCTGCCATATTGGGTACAGTGCCACAGTATCTACTACAGGTAAACTGTATCCAAAGGGAGGACCCCATGTCCAGCCCAGAAGTGCTCGCCCGCCGCTTGATCGAGGAAGGCTTCAACGAGGGCAACCTCAGCGTCGCCGACGACCTCGTCTCCCCCAGCATGGTCGAACATCAGAACTTCGGACCGGATCACGCTCCTGGAGCGGAGGGCGTCAAAGCGGTGATCTCCTCGCTGCGGCGCGCTTTCTCCGACTTCCATCTCACCATCGACGACCTCGCCGTCAACGGCGACACCGTCTGGCTCCGTATGACCGGCACTGGCACCAATGACGGTTCGTTCATGGGTCATCCACCGACAGGCCGCCCGATGCGTACCGACGTCTTCGACGCTCTCCGTGTCGAGAACGACCGCATAGTCGAACACTGGGGAATCCCTGACCGTCTGGGCACCCTCTTCCAGCTCGGACTGGCCGAGCCACCGCGTGCCGCCTCTTCGTCTACCTCGATGCTGACCTAGATTCGGTGCGCGGCAGCTCAGTGATCCGCGAGCCCTCTCCAAGCGGCTCGAAGGCATACGGCCGAGGCCGGGGGCGCTGGATGCTTCCCACACGCCCTCGGCCTCGGCAGCCTCTCAGTGGTCGCGCCTCTCAGGCAGCGGACAAGACGCATGTCCGCGTGGCCCGTGGTGCGACGCTTGTCACGCCGCCGGTCGCAGCTCGTTCTTGGAAGCGGTCGTGGAGGCGGACTCGACGGGCTCGAAGCCGAGCTGCTGCAGACCAGACGCCCTGAATCCCTTGACGACGAGGTAGACGCCCAGCGAGAACTCCCACAGCGCGATCGGGAGTGTGAGGAGCCCCGACATCGCGGAGCCATACTCGTTGGCGCCGAACAACGTGGCGATGCTGGAAGCGACGAGCAGGGGCGCGCCGATGAATCCCAGCACGGGCAGGACCCGCGGCACCAGGCGCGACTGGTACAGCAGGTAGCCCAGCAACACGGCGTTCACGGCCGGAATGAGGCTTTGTCCGAGGATGAACGTCCAGTCATGCAGGCCGACCAGCGTCTGGCCGGTGGCCAGCGCACCTGCTCCGGCTCCGGCCTGCCGCAAGTTCACCACCGCCAGGAGGCTGAAGGCGCCGACGAAGATCATGGCGGCTTCCAGGGTCCGCACGCCGACGAAGCCCAACGCGACCCCTTCGTTCTGCCGCTTGACCACCGGGTAGAGCGCCACGGCGGTGCCGATGCCGGCGAGGGCCACGATCAACTCCAGGACGACGCCGATGAACACGCGAGTGTCCGGGCCGGGGCCGACGATGTAGTTCGCCCCACGCACCGAACTGTAGAGAAACAGGGTCGGGATCGAGACAAAGGTGAGCAGGTAGAGCAAGCCCGCGGTCAGCGAGATCTTTCTAGTCGAATCCATCTTGACCAACTCCTTGGGTCGGTGCTTGGTCGAGCCGGCGATTGCGATAATGAACGTACTGCCATTTGGGAGGAAGACCCCTAATTTTCTCGGTGATGTCTGACCATGCCCCGTCTGGCGCATGGCGAACCCCAGGGCCCGTTTGGGGCGACTGGTCAACGCTCAGAGCGAGGTGCGGCGCCGGCGACGCTGCGGGAGGTGCCGCACGGTTCCTGCAGATTTAGCAGCTTCTTGGCAACTCGTGGTATCCTTGCCGAGCCGCAGCAGAGGAAAACCCCTGCAAAACGGCACAATGTGTCCTCTGGGCCGACCTCGACCTGGAGCGCGGCTTCGTCAACGTCTGCCGCACCGTCGAGGAGGACGAGGACGGCAGCCTCCTCGAGTACCCGCCGAAGAACGGCAAGGCGCGGGTGGTGCCGCTGCCCGCCGCGGCCTGCGAGGAGCTGCGCACCGCTCTCACGGCGCAGAAGGAGTACCGCCTGGCGCATGGCGGCTCTTGGAACAGGCGGGGAGGGTCGTCCCCAAGAAGGACGGCACCCAGATTGCGCCCTCGACCCTGAAGAGCCGGTGGTGGAACTGGGTGGCGCGGCAGAAGATCGATCCCCACCTGCCGATGCACGGGCTGCGCGACTCGCTCGGCACTTGGGTCTACGAGGAGTACGGCGTCAAGCAGGCGCAGGAGTGGCTCGGCCACTCCGACCCGGCGACCACGCTGCGCCACTACGTGCGCCTCACCACCGCCGCGCGGGCGAAGGCGGTCGCCGGGCTCGACGAGGTCACGCGGGCCGCGCTCGAGCGCGCCGAGTAGAGCGTCCGCGAGGACGCCCGGCCCGTCCTCGACAACGTCGTGTCGCTCGCAAGCCGGAGGCGCTGACCAAGCCGAGCGGCGGCTCGGGTCACGCTAGTGCCCATTCGTGCGACAGTCTGCGACGAGCCACGCTCGCTAGGCGGCCTTCGGGAAGTCGCGCCGTACCACCTCCTCGAGACTCGTCGGGTGGACGCTCGGGTAGCTCCGCGCCGTCTCGCTGTCGTCGAAGGCCATGTCCGTCGTGTCCATGACGACGGCGGCCTTGGCCTGGCGGGCCATCGTCGAGCTGAAGGGCCGCATGATTACCGACATGGCCCGCAGCATCGGCAGCGGTATGTGCCGCTCGCGGCCTGAGGCGCCCGTTAGTTCCTCGAAGCGGTGCACGAGCTGGTTGACGCTCAGATCGTCCGGACCGCCGACGTCGATCGCCTGGCCACGGAGCCCGTGATCGACCAGGGCCAGTTCGATGAAGGCCGCGACATCGCGCGCCGAGACGAAGTTGATGGGATTGTCACCGCGCCCGAAGATGCGCGTCTTGTGGTCCTGGAGCAGCGGCGCCGCGACAAGCGCGGCCCAGACCTCCATCGACGGCGTGGGGCGGATGATGGTCCATGGCAGGATCGAAGACGTCAGGACCTGCTCGACCCGGTACTTGATCCGTCCCAGCTCGAGGGGGCTGTCCGGGGCGGCGCCGTGCAGCGAGACCAGGACGAAATGACTGCTGCCGGCGTTCTCCGCCGCGCGGATCAGATTGATGTTGCCCTGCAGGTCGGCGCTGCGTAGATCGCCGCCGTGTGGCCGGCCAAAGGCCGAGAAGGCCGAGACGACGGCGTCGCAGCCTTCGACCGCTGTCTCGAGGACGTTCTGGTCCCGCACATCGCCCGGCACGACCTCGATCATCTCATTCTCCACGCTCCTGGCTCGCTCCGCGTCGCGGGCCAGGATCCGCACCTCGAAACCGTGCTCAGTCAGTCGGCCGACCAGATGGCCGCCGAGCGTGCCGGTGCCACCCGCGACGGCCACCAGACGAGGTTGATGCTCCTGCTGTTGCGTGCTCATGCGACTCGCCTCCCGCTCGCCAGGTCGGTGACTGCCTGCTCGATGCCGGCGCCACTCTCATCCACGGGCTCCATGTAGAGGCGCATCCAGCGGACGACGTCGTCGCGCTGGCCCAGGATGATGACGCCGCGCATCACCCATGGGCTGCCGTCGCGGCCCGTGCCACGCCACTCCCACTCCGTCCAGACCTCGTCCCCGTATGCTGCCCAGCTCTTCAGCTCGGCCTTGAGATCGGGCACGCTGCCGAGGATCTGCGTCCAGTTCTTGCGCACCTGCTCGCTCCCCCGGAACGAGCGGTCAGGGTGTGCGGGCTGGTCACTGTCGTAGTCGGGGTCGAAACATGCCGTGAGCGCGTCGAGATCGTGGTCATTGATGGCTTGCTGCATGCTCTGCACTATGCGTGGGGGGTTCATCACCACATCACCGACTCTCGCAGGAGCCACGGCCCAACGGCGCTGACCCTGCCGAGACCGCTGCTCGCTTCCGTTTCTCCGATGTCGGCAGTGTTCCCGAGTTCGTCGGGAAGAACGCACCGCCGCCGCCCTGCTCGCGTCGTGAGCAACCCTCCCTCAGCGCGTCAGATACTTGACAGTATCATTGATATCATCAATCATATCCGCCATGGACCACCCGCCGATCTCCGCGCACGACGAAGGGCTCTTCGAGCATGATGTCGGAGTCAGCTACCTGCACCTGCTGCGCGAGGTGCTGCTCACGTACCGGCTTCTCATGCGGGGGGCGACGGCCGAGTTCGGGGTCTCGGGCGCCCAGTTCGAGGTCCTGCGGCAGCTCGCCCTGGCAGGCGGTCGCTCCATGACCTCGGCGTTGGCGCGCGACCTGGCCGTCGACCCGGCCGCCGTGACGCGGCTCGTCGCCGGCCTGGAGCGCCTCGAGCTGGTCTCGCGCGAGGACGATGTGCGGGACGGGCGCCGGCGGCCGGTGCTGCTCACGCCCGCCGGCCGCGCCATGATGCTCGACTTTCACGCGCGCATGCACGCCCGCGAGGCCGCGCTGGCCGAGTCTATCGACCAGGCGTCGATCGACGGCGCCATGCGTGTCCTCCAGACCATCAGAAGCGTCTTCGACCCCAGCGCGCTGCGCCGGCCGAGCCAGTCCAAGTGAGGAGACTCTCGTGAATGCGAACCCTGGACGCCTGGACGCCTCGAAACCGCGGCGCCGTCACAGCCGGACCACGACGCCTTTCGTCGCCCTGGATCGATCGCTCTGCAAGGCGTGCTGGTGTTGTGTAGCGGCCTGCCCCGAGGCCGTCCTCGGCAAGCTGGAGTTCGGCTGGCACAAGCACGCCGTGGTCGACTCCGGCGAGCTTTGCACCGGATGTGGCAAGTGCCTGAAGGCATGCACGTCCGGAGCGCTCAGCGGCCGCAGCGTCGCGTAGTCGATGGGTCACTTGGGCGGGGACCTTCACATGGACGCGCCAGAGAAACAGACGTCGAGCGAGGTCCTGCCTTGGGCTCTGATCGGCGTCTATTTCGCGGCCAGTCTGGCCGACAAGATCTACCCGAACGCCGCCTGCGGCGTGACCTTCGTCGTCGCCGCGAGGGCGCCAGCCGTTTCTTCGAACGGAGTGCCGGGGTCGGGCCAGTGCAGCTGGTAGAGGTCGATGTAGTCCGTGCCAAGGTTGCGCAGGCTCGACTCCACGCCCTCCCTCAGCCAGGACGCGCTCGAGTCCCTGACGAGGGTGTCTCCCTCCATGCGCAGCCCGCCCTTGGTCGCCACGATCACCTCATCGCGCCGGACCCGTTCCCACAGCGCCTCGCCCAGCAAACGCTCGGACACGCCGAAGCCGTAGCCCTGTGCCGTGTCGTTGGCGAAGATGTGTGGGAGTGTCACAGAGCACCCTCGACCATGAAGAGCCAGTGGTGGAACTGGGTCGCCCGCCAGAGGATCGACCCGCATCTGCTCATCCACGGCCGGCGCGACTCGTTCGGTACCTGGGTCTGCGAGACCTACGGCGTCAAGCAGGCGCAGGAGCGGCTCGGCCACTCCGACCCGGCGACCACGCTGCGCCACTACGTGCGCCTGACCACCGCCGCAAGGGCGAAGGCGGTCGCGGGGCTCGACGAGGTGACGCGGGCCGCGCTCGAGGCTGCCCAGGCGCAGTGCATGGAGGACGAGACGCCGCCGAACAATGTTGTCGAGTTGGCCAGCCGACGCCGCTGAAGCTGTCAGGTGGCGGCGACCTCCAGGGACGTGGTGCGCTTCAGCCGCGACTGTGAGCGCTCAGCTCACCGCTTGCTTCACGAGCGCGGTGATCTTCGCCTCCTCGGCGGCGGTCAACTTCTTCACCGCGAAGGCGACTGGCCACATTGCGCCTTCGTCGAGGTTCGCCTCGTGCTGGAAGCCAAACGTCGCGTACCTCGTCTTGAATTTCTGTGCGCTTTGGAAGAAGCACACGACCTTGCCGTCCTTGGCATACGCGGGCATCCCGTACCAGAGTCTTGGCGAGAGAACTGGTCCGTTGGCTTTGATGATCGCATGGAGCCGCTCGGCTATGGCGCGATCAGGTTCCGGCATCGCGGCGATGTTTGCGAGCACCTCGGCCTCGCCGTCGGCCTTCTTCGTTGCCTTGTTCGCAGCTTTCTTCTCAGCCATAGTGCCTTCCCTCCTATCTGCGGAGCTGTCAGTGAGGAATCAACGCGGTCGGTTCAACGAACAGCTTGTACCCGGCGCAGCGGGCCGAGAACATACATACCCGCCTGCGTGGTGTGGCCGATGGAGAAGATCGCCCGCGTCGTCGTCCGCGCCCGCGGCCTGCAGGTCCACGCAGCCGGCGTGCTCGCCGGCTTCTCCGGCCTCAGGGTCGGGGAGGTCGCGGGCCTGCGCTGGTCCGACCTCGACTTCGACCAGGGTTTCGTGCATGTGCACTTCACCATCGAGGAGGACGAGGACAAGACGCCGGGAAGGGTTCCACCGTCGCGTTTCCTGCAGATTTGGCAACTTATTAGCAACTCGTGGTATTCTGGTCCGGCCGCAGCGGGACAAAGTACCTGCAAATCGGCACAATGCCCTCGTAGCTCAGTGGATAGAGCACAGGTTTCCTAAACCTGGTGTCGTAGGTTCGATTCCTACCGGGGGCACCAGTTTTCCCCTGCATATGGCGATTTCGCCTTCCTGCTCGAGGCCTCATTCTTGGCCGAATCGGCAAGATTGCCGACATTTTGCCGACGAGACGCACGGCCACAGCAGGCTACTGCAGGGCACGGGGCAGTATTGAAGGGCGCCGCGACGGAGTGAGAGCTCGTCTGGTTCACTACGGACATGGGTCGACTGAAGCGTGCGCCCGTCAAGGCGGCGCAACTTTGAGAGGGTCGTAGCCGTTCGCGGAGCCTACGAGGCCCGATCCTCCCGGACTCGCGCGCGCTGTACCTGCCGCGACCGCTCGTGAGCCCCCTGCCCCCGTCGCAGCAGGATGGCGGCCGGCACGACGGCGATGAGCACCCCCAGCGCCACGAGCTGGGCCTCGCGCAGCCCGAGGAAGAGGATGACGTTGACGCGCTCGAAGGAGATGAAGAAGCGCCCCAGGGAGTAGAGCCCCAGATAGAGCAGGAAGGCCATGCCGTCGGTCTTCAGCCGCGGCATGGCCCAGAGCAGGATGGCGATCACAACCAGCAACCAGAGCTGCTCGTAGACCGGCGTCGGCTGCGTGGGGACACCGAGCAGGTTCGCCGGCAGCAGCGCATGCGGGTTCTTATAGACGAACCCCCAAGGGAGCTTCGTGGCGTAGCCCCAGGTGTCGCCGTTGATGATGTTGGCGCACTTGCCGATCAGCTGCCCGACTGGGATGGCCAGCGCCAAGGCATCGAGCACGCGCAGGAAGGGCAGCTTCTTCCAGCGGCAGTAGATGAAGACCGCTAGAACGCCGCCACTGATGACGCCGTAGATGGCCAGGCCGATGAGCTGCAGCGTCCAGAGCTGCCCCGGGTGGTGCCAGTAGAAGCCCAAGTTGTCGAGGATGTGGAAGAGCCGCGCCCCGGCGATGCCAAGCGGGATGGCAAGGAGCAGCATCCCGTAGACGTGGTCGGGGTCGATGCCACGCCGCCGCAGCTGGCGCGCAAAGACGTAGGCGCCGACGAGCACGGCGATGGCCATGATGACGCCGTACCAGCGCACGGCGAACGGCCCCAGGTGGAAGAGGATGGGGTCGATGTTGATCGTGATGGAGCCGGTCACCGGGCAGTCGCCTCGAGCACTTCTTCCCCCCGACAGGTTTGGCTATTCCGAAAATGGTTATCAGTTTCAGCGTGGTTGCCAACCTGTCACGTCTACTCCATCGCCCTGTGCCCGGCGCGCTCGCCCTGTCGGCTCTCCTTGCGCTGCTTCTCTCCGCCTGCGGCAGCGGCACCTCGACAGCGAGCGGCGGCGGCAAGGTGAACGTCGTGGCCGCCGAGAACTTCTGGGGCAACATCGCCGCGCAGATCGGCGGCGGCCACGTCCAGGTGACCTCGATCATCTCCGATCCCAGCGCCGACCCCCACCTCTATGCCTCCAACGCCGCCAACGCCGCCGCCGTGGCTCGTGCCCAACTCGTGATCGACAGCGGCGCCGGCTACGACACCTTCATGAACGATCTTCTGAGCGCCTCGGGCGCCCATCCCGCGGTCGTCTCGGCGCAAGCGGTTCTCAAGGTAAGCGGCGCCGACGCCAACCCCCATCTCTGGTACGACATCCCGCGGGTGCCCGCCGTCGCCGCCGCCATCGAGCACGCGCTGGCCCGTATCGACCCGGCCAACAAGGCCGCCTTCGAAGCCAACCTCGCCAAGTTCGATCGCTCGTTGGCCCCTGTGAAGGCGGTCATCGCAAAGATCAAGGGCAAGTACGGCGGCGCACCGGTCGCCTACACGGAACGCGTGCCCGGCTACCTGCTCGCCGACGCGGGGCTTACGGTGGCCTCGCCGCCGGGCTTCGCCAGTGCCATCGAGAACGGCAACGAACCCGCCCCCGCCGACGTGCAGGCGATGAACACCCTGCTCAGCGGGCACAAGGTGCGTCTCCTTCTCTACAACGAACAGGCGGTGAGCGCGGTCACCCAGCGCGTCCGCTCGCTGGCGCAGCAGAACGGCATCCCCGTGGTCGGCGTCAGCGAGACCCTGCCGCCCTCCGATGCGAGCTACCAGGCGTGGCAGCTGCGCCAGGCGCAGGAGATCCTGCGCGCGCTGGGCGGCTAGCGTCGTGGCGCGGGACGGGAAGCTGTGCGGAGAACGGAGGTCCTTCTGCGCCTACGTGGCGCGACGTGGCCTTCGGCGCGCGCACACTCTGGCAGGGCCTCACGCTGGAGGTCCGCCGGGGCGAGTTCCTGGCCGTGCTGGGACCGAACGGCTCGGGCAAGACGACGCTCCTGCGCGTCCTTTTGGGGCTGCAGCCCCTGGCCGCCGGAACGGTCGAGATCGCCGGACAGCCTCCCCATCGCGGCGACCCCCGCGTCGGCTACGTGCCCCAGCAGCGCGCCTTCGACCGCGACCTCCCCGTGCGGGGGCGTGATCTCGTTCGCTTGGGCCTCGACGGACATCGCGCGGGCTGCCCCTTCGGCGCAGAAGCGTGCGAGCGCGCGTCGATGCGGCGATCTGGCTGCGGTCGGCGCGGCAGACTACGCCAACGCCCCCATCGGCCGGCTCTCGGGCGGCGAGCAGCAACGACTGCGCATCGCCCAGGCGCTGTTGGGAGATCCGCTGGCGCTGCTCTGCGACGAGCCGCTGCTCTCGCTCGACCTCGCTCACCAGCAGGCGATGACGGCGCTCCTCGACCAGCGGCGGCGCGCGCCGGTACGGCCATCGTCTTCGTGACGCACGAGATCAACCCCATCCTGCCCTACGCCGATCGCGTGCTCTACCTCGTGGGCGGCCGCTGGGCGGTGGGCACGCCCGAGGAGGTCCTCACGAGCGCGCGCTTGAGCGCCCTCTACGGCGCCCCCGTCGAGGTCGTTCGCCTGGGGGACGCATCCTGGTGGCGGCGGCGGACGAGAGCGACTACACCGAGCCCGAGGGCCACACCCACCACCTCGAGCAAGGGCGCATCACGTGAGCCTGGGCTCCTACCTGCAGCTGCCGTTCGCACAGCACGCCCTGCTCGCGGGCGCCCTGGTGGCGGTCACCTGCGGCCTCATCGGACCCTTCGTCATCACGCGCCGCATGGCCTTCGCCGTGCACGGCGCCAGCGAGCTCGCCTTCACCGGCGCCGCGGCGGGGCTCCTGGTCGCCGGCGACGCCGTCGCCGGCGCGCTCTGCGGCGCCGCCGTGGTCGCCGTCCTCATCGGCGTCCTCGGCGTGCGCGAGCACGAGCGCGACTCGGCCATCGGGGTGGTGCTCGCCGCCGGCCTGGGCCTCGGCGTTTTGCTCTTAAGCTACTACCACGGCTTCGCCACGGCGGCCACCAACATCCTCTTCGGCGACATCTTCGGCGTCAGCAATCACCAGCTCGTCCTGCTGCTGGCGATCGGCATCGCCGTGGTCGTCGTCATGGCGGTCATCTACCGGCCGCTGCTCTTCGCCTCGGTCGATCCCGAGGTGGCCGTGGCGCGCGGCGTGCCCGTGCGCCTGCTGGGGCTGGTGTTTCTCTTCGTCTTGGCCTTCACCGTCACCGAGGCGGCCCAGGTCGTCGGCACGCTGCTCGTCCTGAGCCTGGCCATCACCCCCGCCGCTTCAGCACAACGTTTGGCGACGAGCCCCTTCGCCGTGTTCGGCCTGTCGATCGGCTTCGCCTTGATCGCCGCCGACGGCGGCATTCTCGCCAGCCTGCAGAGCAGCACCGTCAAGCCGAGCGTCTTTGTGACCGGCATCAGCTTCGGTATCTACGTGCTCGCGCGCCTTCTCGGCCCCCGTCTCAGGGGACAGCGGCGGGTGGTACCATCGGCAGTGGAAGGAAGGGAGACTCATGGACAGCAAGCAATCTCCTGATCAAAGCCGAGCAAGGACGACCCGACAGGGCGAGGCCGTGCTGCGCACCGCCCAGTCATCGGAGCTCTTCCGCAGCGCGCAGGACATCCACGCCGAGCTGCGCGCCGCCGGCGAGTCGGTCGGGCTGACGACCGTGTATCGTCATCTCCAGTCGCTGGCGGATGACGGTGTCCTTGACACCCTGCGGACGGGCGAAGGCGAGCTCCTCTACCGCTGCTGCCGTATGGACGAGCATCACCACCATCTGGTCTGCGAGAGCTGCGGCCGAACGACCGAGATCGAGGGCGCCGACATCGAGCGCTGGGTCGAGAAGGCAGCGGGCAAGCACGGCTACACGAGCACGAGTCACACCCTCGAGATCTTCGGCCTGTGCGCAGCCTGCCATGAGAAGGCAGTCGCAGAGGGAGCCTCTTTCCACGGTGTCGACTCTGGCAGGAACGCCAGGTAACACGCTCGGGTCGGACGGCCATCGCTCGGACCGCCAGCTCGAAGAGTGCCGATCTGGAGAGTTTCGTGCTGGGCCGTGAAGTGCAGCGCCGCCTCGAGTGCCTGGACCGACCTCGGCTACGTCCCGGCGAACACCAGCCCCGCGATCAGCGCCGCCGCCTCCTCCTGCATCGCCGGGATGGCGTGCGAGTAGGTGTCGAGAGTGATGGAGACGGTGGCGTGGCCGAGGCGCTCGGAGACGACCTTGGGGTGTACGCCGGCCTGCAGGGCGAGGGTGGCGTGCGTGTGGCGCAGGTCGTGCAGTTGGATGCTCGGCGCCGCCTTCTTGACTGCCTGCCCGAAGAAACGACTCGACGACCTCGGGGTGCGGGGCCTGGCCGTCCTCGTGTGTGAAAGATCACCTCCTTCTTCGACGGCAGCGCTGCAACGGCATCAGCGGGTCGACGGCGGGGGAAGCTTGTCGTACGAGATGCGATCAGAGGAGGACAAGCATGCCACTGCAGAAGAAGAGTTTCGCTTCGCCGGATGAGGTGCGGCCCATGGCCGACAAGGGTCGCGTCGAGATCCTGCGGGTCGGCGATGGCGTCGTTGGCAAGGCTACGTTCGAGCCCGGTTGGCGCTGGTCGCAGCACGTCAAGCCGATCGCCGGCACCGACAGCTGCCAAGCGGCCCATCTCGGCTATGTCCTCTCCGGGCACCAGAAGGTAGTCATGGACGATGGCAGCGAACTCGAGTTCGGCCCCGGCGACGTGGTCGCCATCCCTCCCGGCCACGACGGCTGGGTCCTCGGTGACGAGCCCTGCGTCCTGCTGGACTTCGCCGGCATGGAACACTACGCGAAGTAGGGGATGGCGGAGACCAGCGCGTGAGCGAGGCGCTCTGAGACGACCTTGGGATGCACTCCCGCCTGCAGGGCGAGAGTGGGGTTCGTGTGGCGCAGGTCGTGCAGGGCGGGGCGCACCTCCGCTAGCCGCTACCTCGCCGGCGTCGCGTCGGTAGCGTGTCGGCCGGATAGGGAGAGCTACTGCACGTCGCGCCACTCTTCAGTTTCCGACACGATTTGAAGACCTGTGACCGCGACCGACACACCATCACGGCTGGGGCAACGCCGAGAGAGGATTTCCTTAGTCCGGTTCTGGCAATCAATCGTGGAAGCGCCGCGGTCCAGACGGCGAGACGATAACGAAGGAGGCACGCCATGGCGACCCCGGCTCGCTCGGCGCTCGATCCCCTCTCGGAGTTCGAGGCCGGCTTTCATGGCACCCTTGTGCCCCCCGGCCAGAACGGCTACGAGGAGGCGCGCGCGGTATGGAACGGCATGATCGACAAGCGCCCGCGCGCGGTGGCACAGTGCAGCGACGTCGAAGACGTCGTACGTGCAGTCGATTTCGCCCGCCGCTACGGCTGGCCCCTCGCCGTACGCGGCGGCGGTCACAACGTCGCCGGACTGGCGACCTGTGAGGGCGGGCTCGTGCTCGATCTCTCGGCGATGAACGGCGTCGAGGTCGACTCCCAGACCAGGCGGGCGCGCGTCCAAGGCGGCGCGATCTGGCGGGACGTCGATGCGGCGACGCAACCGCACGGGCTCGCCGCATCGGCAGGGCTGGTGTCGCAGACCGGTGTGGCCGGCCTCACCCTCGGCGGAGGCATCGGCTGGCTGCGCCGCAAGTACGGCCTGAGCTGCGACAACCTCCTCTCCGCCGAACTCGTGACCGCCGCCGGCGAGCGCGTGCACGCGAGCGAGCGTGAGAACCCCGAGCTGCTGTGGGCTCTGCGCGGCGGCGGCGGCAACTTCGGCGTCGTGACAACCTTCGAGTTCGCGCTGCACCCGGTGGGCCCCGAGATCGCCTACGCGCTGGTCTTCTTTGACGGCGCGCAGACGGTGCAGGGCCTGCGCGGCTTTCGCGAGCTGGCGCGGTCGCTGCCTGACGAGATCGCGCCAGTCCTGTTCACGGGAGCCGTGCCAGAGGCCGAGGGCATCCCGGCCGAGATCGTGGGCAAGCCCATGCTGGCCGCCGCCGCCGTGTACGTCGGCCCGCCCGAGGAGGGCGAGGAGCGGCTACGCTCGCTGCGTGACCTCGCCACGCCGCTGGCGGACCTAAGCGGCCGCATGCCGTACGTCGACATCCAGCAGTTCCTGGACGAGGACTACCCGCGTGGCCGCCGCTACTACTGGAAGTCGGCGACCATCGGCGAGTTGAGCGACGAGGTCATCGACATCGTCGCCGACTTCGCGGCGCGCCAGCCCTCGCCCATCAGCACCATCGACGTGTGGCTGATGGGTGGCGCCCTGCGCCGCGAGCCGCCGGGCGGAGCCGCCTACAGCGGGCGCGAGGCGGGCTTCCAGGTGAATCCGGAGGCCGACTGGGACGACCCAGCGATGGACGACGCCAACGTCGGCTGGGCGCGGGGCATCATCGAGGCGTTGAAGCCGCACACGGTCGGCACGTACCTGAACTTCCCCGGCATGCTCGAGGAAGGCGAGCAGCAGCTGCGCCTGAGCTTCGGGCCGCACTACGAGCGCCTCACCCAGGTCAAGCGGCGCTGGGACCCGGACAACCTGTTCCGACTGAACCACAACGTCCCGCCAGCGACCGCGGCACCCTGACGCGCGAGAAGCCGAGCGGTCATGATCCGCGCATGGGCGCGGGGCCATTCCTCGATCCCTGAGGAGGATCGACCGAGGCCGAGGGGACGAGTCGCTGGGATCTTCGCGCCCACCGTGCTGCGTCGTCGATAGCTGGAGCTGCGCTGGAAGCGATGGAGGCGGCCCTCCGCGGCGAGTGCGGGTTCTGGTGGGGAGAAGCTGTTGGACGGGCTCACGAGCGCGTCTCAGCCCTGAGCGAACACCAGCCCCGCGATCAGCGCCGTTGCCTCCTCCTGCAGAGCGGGGATGGCGTGGCTGTATGTGTCGAGGATGCTCTGCACGGTCCGGCGGGAAGAAACGAGGAGTTGGCCAAGGTCCATGCTTGGCCAGGAGGGCGACATGACCCGCTACGAGATCATCGAGGCGCCCAGCGTCCTCGGCCTCTTTCCCAAGGGCGTTGAACACCTCCCCCAGGCCTTGCTCGATGCCGGGCTCGTGGACCGGCTGGCCGCGGCCCGCGGACCTCTGGTCACGCCGCCTGCCTACCACGGCGAGCGCGACGCCGAGAGCGGCTTGCTCAACGCGACGGCACTCGCCGACTACGCCCGCGCGCTGGCCGATGAGGTCGGTTCCGTGCTATCGAGGCGCGCGTTCCCGATCGTGCTCGGCGGTGACTGCAGCATCCTGCTGGGATCGCTCCTGGCGCTGCGCCGGCGCGGACGCTACGGCCTGCTCTTCCTCGACGGCCACGCCGACTTTGCCCATCCCAGCGAGGAGCCGTCCGGCGAGGCTGCCTCCATGGACCTGGCGCTGGTCACCGGCCGCGGCCCGCGCGTCGTGGCAGATATCGACGGTTGCGGTCCGCTCGTGCGCGACGATGACGTCGCGCTCCTCGGCTACCGGGTCTTCACGGATGGCACCGATCGGCACCTCGGCACGCACGTGCGCGACACGGCCATCCTCGTCGACGACCTCAACGACATCCGTCGTGACGGCTTGACTGCCGCCCTCGAAGCGTCTCTGGCGCGAGTCGCGCGCGACGACCTCAGCGGTTTCTTCGTGCACCTCGACGCGGACGTCCTCGACGATGCCGTCATGCCTGCCGTCGACTACCGCACCCCCGGCGGCTTGCAGTTCAGCGAGGTCGCGCGGATCGTGAGCGCGGCACTCACTACCGGCAAGGCCGTGGGTCTGGAGCTCACCATCTTCAATCCGGCTCTCGACCCGGACGGCTCGCTCGCACGCGAGCTCGTCGATATGCTCGTCGCCGGGTTGAGCGCAAGCGACGCGCACCAAGGGGGCGCGTTGGGTCGATGAACTGACCTTGAGCGGCGCGGTCGGTACCTACTAGTCCGCGAACACCAGCCCCGCGATCAGCGCGGCGGCCTCCTCCTGCATCGCCGGGATGGCGTGCGAGTAGGTGTCCAGGGTGATAGGACGCGAACCCGGTGCGTCGGGCACTAGGGCGTAACGCTGGACCCTAGAGTTCCGGAGGAGTCCGAAACGGCGCGGCGTCCTCTCGGGCGTGTGCTAAACGTCTCGAGCACGAGGGCCAGGGCGATACCGCCGACGAGTCCGCCCAAGAGCCCCACAGCAGCAGCGGTCTTGGGGCGCGGTGCGTAGGGCCCAGCCGGCGCGGTCGCAGGCAGCACAATCGTGGTAGTCGCCCGTCGCCGCCTCCGCCGCCTTGGCAAGGTCCTGCAGCCGCGCCTCAAGAGCGAAGTAGTCGGGCGAGCGCCGCGACTGAGGCGAGGAGAACGCCTTCAGCCTCTCCCTTATGACCTTCTGGGCGTTGGCGATTTGAGCAAGCTGCTGGTCTCTGCTCAACTCGACGATGGCCCGGCCATAGGCGTTGGCTACGTCGGCAGACTCTGCCGCACTGGGACTCGTCGCGGAGAGGTTGAGCTGATTGACGACCTGACCGTTGTAAATGCTTGTGGCACCGCCGCCGACCAGTTCGGCAGAGACCCGGTAGGGTAGGCGCGGAGTGCTGCCGAGGATGCGCTCTGCCCTTGCGACAACGGCGGGATTCGAAACGATGCCAGCGGCGCTCGTGTAGAGGGCGGGCGCCGGCGCAGCCTGGGGCGCGGGCTGCGACGCGGGAGTGATGAATAACGGGTTGCGGGGGACCATCGGGGGCTGGTAGATCATGACGACGGTCGCCCGGTACATGGGCGTCTCTCGCAGCGCCAGACCGTAGGCGCCGAGAGTGGCAAGGGCCGCCACTCCAAGCACGGCCCACTTCCAGCGCCACAGCACGCGTGGGAAGCCGCGGAAGCTCAACCCTTCTGGCCGGTCCCTGGTACCCTGCGCCATGTGCTTCTCCTGCGGAGGCTCTCGTAGCAGTGTACCTCATCGCGAATCCGTGGAGGCGGTGAAGGCTGCGCGACGTCTCCTTGTCAGGCGCGCTCTGGCCTGTGCAGGTTCACCCGGCCCGACGAGGAGCGGCCTCGCGGCGACGCCGGAGGGTCTTCACGCCACGGTCACCGCAACCGTGGCGGCGCCGGCTAGCGCACGGTACCAGCGCGTTGCCGGCCCACTCTCCAATCCCAAGTCTGGAGACCGCCGCTGTGGGGGACACCCCGGTCAGCGTCGCACCGCGTCGTCCTTGTGGGGGAACGGCCTACCTGGCCGCGAACACCAGCCCGGCGATCAGCGCTGCCGCCTCCTCCTGCATCGCCGGGATGGCGTGCGAGTAGGTGTCGAGCGTGATCGAGACGGTGGCGTGGCCGAGGCGTTCTGAGACGACCTTGGGATGCACGCCGGCCTGCAGGGCCAGGGTCGCGTGCGTGTGGCGCAGGTCGTGCAGCCTGATCTGCGGCAGCATCGCCTTCTTGACGGCCTGACGCCAGTAGCGTGAGACGTCCTCGGGGTCGAGGGCCTCGCCGTTCTCGAGCGTGAAGACGAGGCCCGTCTCGACCCAGCCCTCCTCCCACTCGCTCTGCTCGTCGAGCTGGCGCTGAGCCTGGGCCTTCAGGACCTCGACGGTGGCCGGGTCGAGGGCGATGACGCGGCGGCCCTTGGCCGTCTTGGGCTCGCTCACGACGACCTCGCCCTTGATGGGGATGAGGGCGCGACGCACGGAGAGACGCGCGTTCTCGAGGTCGACGTCGCCCAGCGCAGGCCGAGGGCTTCGCCGCGCCTCATGCCGGTCATGGCGATCAGGTGCCAGAGGGCGTGGAGGCGGTCGTCCTTCACCGAGTCGAGGAACGCCTTCAGCTGCTCCTTGGTCCAGGTCTGCATCTCCTTCGTGCCGTCGCCGTTGCCGCGCGGCGGGTCGGCGGCATCGAGCGGGTTGCGTGCGATGTAGCCCCATCTGACCGCGTCCTTGCACGCCTTGTGCAGACAGGAGTGCACGTGGTGGATGGTCATGGGGGAGAGGCCCTTCTTGCCGTCCTTCTTGCCGTTCTCGACGAGCTTGGCGTAGAGAGCGTTGACCTGCGATCCGGTGAGCTTGGCCAGCTTCATGGCGCCGATGTGCGGCACGATGTGGTAGTCGACGTGCTGCATGTAGGAGTTGTAGGTGGAAGGGCGGATGGTCGCCTTCACCGCCGGCAGCCACTCCTTGGTCAGGTACTCCTTCACGGTCATCTTGGTCGGCGGCGGTAGGTCTGCTGCTCGACGGCCACCAGGAGCTTGTTCATCGCCGCCTGGCACTCCTTCTGCGTGGCGAAGCCGCCCTTGATCGCGCCGGCGCTCGCTCGATGCTCTCTGCGAGTTCGCCACCACATCTGGGGCACGACGTCTTCGGTCTTGCGCTCCACCCAGTAGCCGCTTCTTGCAGGCTCGGGCAGCGCTGGGCGTCGTGCATGCCGACGTCGACGATGTACTCCCAGCTGCCGGGGTCACCGCGTTTGCGGACGTGGCCTCTCACTGCTCGGCATCCTTCGCACTGGTGGGACTATGCGCTTGGCTGTCGTGACTCGGGCACTCGCCCGCCTTGCCTGGCACAGCCGGCCCCAGCAGTCCCATTTCGCGCGCGCGCTGCACCCAGCGGCGCAGCGTGGAGAGCGAGACGTACCGCTGCTCCTGCATGTAGGCGTAGGGGTTTGTGGGATGTCGCAGCAGGCCCTCCCTGTAGAGAGCGGCGATGTCCTCGTAGAACGGGGGCTCGTACGCGCGTCGACCGCTCCGAGCGGGGCGCTTGGCAGGTGGCGCGGGCTCCGCGAGCAGCTGGGCTAGGCCGAGCAGGCGGGCTCGTCGAACCGACCTACGTCGGACACTCAGGATTCGAGTTCAGGAGATGAGGACGGAGGACGCAATGGAACCGCGAGTTCTCAGTGGAGGGAGGGCGCACCCACCTCTCCCATCTCCACGTGCAACCACCCTGCAACCCACTAGTCCCCAGAGGCTGCCCGAGTCGACATGAGGTGTCCGGGCGGAGAGGCCTCCCCCGGCCCGCGGAGGGTATCTCCGTCACGCTGTGAATGGCCATGAGGGGCCTCCCCGGTGGCATGCTCCACGTGTCAGCGATGGAGCGGCCAGAAGGAGGGCTCGTCGCGGACTTCTACTGGGTCCTCGGCTACACGGTGGTGTTCTTCGCCCTGGGCGTTCTCGCCTTCAGACGGAGGATGGTAGAGTGAGCCGGCCCCGAGCAAAGACCGTCATCAGCGTAGAGGGAGGCATCCCATGGCCACGCAGCCCGAGTCTTACGCCGCCCGCCTGGACATCGACTACCCGGAGAAGCTCGATCGGCTCACGACCTTGTTCCGGCTGCATCTGGATCATCCCAATCGCCATCGTCTACGGCGTGCTCTCCTCCGCCGTAACGTGGACGGAGGTCACCCACACTGGCGCCACGATCACAAGGACCGGCGGGGGGATTACCGGCGGCCTCTTCTTCGCGACCCTGCTGATGCTGCTGTTCCGGCAGAAGTACCCGCGCTGGTGGTTCGACTTCGCGCGGGAGTTCACACGTTTCGGGGCGCGGGTCTCCGCCTACTTCGTCTTGCTCACCGACGCGTATCCTTCGACGACCGACGAGCAGTCGGTGCACCTCGAGTTAGACTACCCCGACGTCGAGCGCGACCTCACCCGCTGGATGCCCCTAGTCAAGTGGCTGCTGGCCATCCCGCACTACATCGTGCTCTTCGTACTCGTCATCGGCGCCGTCTTCGCCGTGATCATCGCCTGGTTCGCCATTCTCTTCACCGGGCGGTATCCTCGCGGGTTGTTCGACTACGTCGTCGGCGTCGGCAGGTGGTCACTGCGGGTCGAGGCCTACGCCTTCCTGCTCGTCACCGACCGCTACCCGCCGTTCAGCCTGCGATGATCTGAGGGGCGACGGGCCGTCCCGGATCCGGGCGGCAGCGGGCTGCGATTGCACCGAAGTCGTGGCGTGCCGCCATGTGCAAACACGGCGTCACGAACAATCCGTCTTCCCTTGGCAGAACGACTACGTCTTCATCACATCCGACATTCTCGAGCGCGAGCCCACCGTGGAGGTGTTCGACGATGAGCCCGCGTGGGAACTCAGCGGCCACTGTCCGATCGCGATCGAGTGGGGAGACGCCTGAACACCATCGGAACAGCGCCGCCTCCCACCGCAGGCGTCTCCGGCCTCGCCAGGGCGGTGAGCTCTCGCAATCCGTGCCCCGGGTTGGCCATGCGCGATGCGGGGAACACTCAGCCATCCACGAAGAAATTAGGAGGCGTCCTCCATGCCTGCTGTAGAACAGTCCATCGACGTGAACGTCGACGTGTCCACGGCCTACGACCAGTGGACCAGGTTCGAGAGCTTCCCTCAGTGGATGGAGGGGGTTGCGTCGGTCGACCAGATCGACGACACGCCACCTCCACTGGGTGGCCAAGGTCAAGAACGAGGTCGCCGAGGTCGAGAACGAGACCCGTGAGTGGGACGCCCAGATCACCGGGCGAATCCGCGACGAGCGCATCTCCTGGGAGAGCGTCGGCGGGGATCCTGATGCGAAGCCAAATGCGGGGCAGGCCACGTTTGAACCGCTCGGCGATTCGGCCTGCCGCGTCACCTTTCGGATGGAGTGGGAGCCGGAAGGTAAGCTCAAGTCGAATGAAAGCTACGTGCTCGCTGCAGTGACCCAGGTGGTGACGGCGGATCTCGCGCGCTTCAAGGACTTCATCGAGGCGCGCGGTGAGGAGACCGGCTCGTGGCGCGGCGAGATGGGCGTCTGAGAGACGTCCTAGAGACCGCCGCTCCTCAGGGACGTGATGAAACGATGAAGGCGATCGTGCAAGAGAGGTACGGATCTCCTGATGATCTGGAGCTCCGAGACGTCGAGAAGCCGGTGGTCGGCGATGACGAAGTCCTCGTGCGCGTTCAAGCGGCTTCGCTCCACCCGGACGTGTGGCACGTCGTGACCGGGCGACCCTTCCGTCCTACGCCTGATGGGAGCTGGGTTCTCCAGACCCAAGAACCCGATCCCCGGTACGGACATGGCGGGGATCGTCGAGTCTGTCGGCAAGAGCGTGACACGGTTTCGTCCCGGCGACCCGGTGTTCGGCGAGACGATTCCCGCCCAGCAATGGGTCAACGGCGGCGCCTTCGCCGAGTATGTGTCCGTCCGTCAAGACCTGCTGGCGCTAAAACCGGACGACGTCACCTTCGAGCAAGCCGCCTCCGTCCCGACCTCCGGCTTCATCGCCCTGCAGAACCTCCGCGGCCTGAGTCAGCGGCGGGGGCAGATGGTGCTGATCAACGGTGGCGGGGGCGGGGTGGGCGCGCTCGCCGTGCAGATCGCCAAGGCCTACGGCGCGCACGTGACCGCCGTGGACAGCACGAGCAAGCTGGGGATGCTGCGCTCGCTCGGGGCAGACGAGGTCGTCGACTACTCACGGGAAGACTTCACGCGACGTGGCGTTCGCTACGACCTCATCTTCGACGTCCCGGGGAACTACCCGTTCTCCGCCTGTCGGCGCGCGCTCAAACCTGACGGGAGATACGTGCTCATCGGGCATGAGCGCTTTGGAGCATCAGGCAAGCGCGTGTTCGGGCTCATCCCCCATTTCCTCACGCTCATGGTGCTCTCACGCTTCGTGAGGCAGCTGCGCGGTCCGGGCGTATCGGTGCCCACCAAGAACGAAGCGATCGCCGTCCTCAGGGAACTCCTCGAGACCGGGAAGATCACGCCGATCATCGACAGCACGTACCACCTCAGTGAGGTTCGCGAGGCGTTCCGGCACATGATCGAGCACGAGCTCCAAGGTAAGGTGATCGTCACTCCGGCGGAAGCTGTCTGACGACGGCATGCACCTGACCAGGCTACACGCCACAGGTCATGCCGAGGTCGTAGATAGCACTCGGAGGGGGCGTGGCTGCGCGACGTCCTCGACAGCTAGTGCTCCGCGAACACCAGCCCCGCGATCAGCGCTGCCGCCTCCCCCTGCACCGCCGGGGTGGCGTGCGAGTAGGCGTTGAGCGTGATCGAGACGGTGGCGTGACCAAGCCGCTCGGACACGACCTTGGGGTGCACGCCGGCCTGCAGCGCCAGGGTGAGCAACAGCATCAAGTGTTCTTCAGCACGATGCTCTCGAGGATGTTGGCGACGTCCTCACACTGGTCGATCGCACCCTCGAGTGTCGCGTAGATGTCCTTCCACTTGATGATGTCGGTGCACTTCATGTCGCCGTCGAACAGCTCGGCGACGGCGTCGCGATAGAGCCGGTCGCCGTCGTTTTCGAGGCGGTTGACCTCGATCCAGTGCTCGTCGAGGCCCTTGCGCTTCTCGAGGTTGTCGATGGCCGTCTTGAGCACGGCCGTCTGCTTGGCGATCACCGCGGCCTGCTCGACGGCCTGCTTCGTGGGCGCCTCGATGCGGTAGAGGACCATCATGTCGGCCGCCGCTTCGATGCTGTCGAGGACTTCGTCGAGGGTGGCGGCGAGGTCGTAGATGTCTTCGCGCTCGAGGGGCGTGATGAAGGTCTTGTTCAGGCGCCCGACGATGTCGTGCACGAGCTTGTCGCCGACGTGCTCGAGATCGAACATCTGGCGGGCCTTGCCCTTCGCGTCGTGGAAGTCGCTCGTGAGCGAGACGAGGAGCTGCGCCGCCGCGTCGAGGTTGGCGGCGAACTCCGAGAACAGGCGGAAGTACTCCCGCTCCTGCGGTACCAGGTTGAGTTTCACGCGGCCCCCTCCTGACCGGTCAAGCCCCTCTTCATAGGCAAGCGAGGGGCGGGGCCCTCGGGACATCTATGGTAGCGGAGTGGCACGGCGGATCAACCGATGGGCCGACACCCACAGCACCCTCCGACTGAGACCAGCGACGCGATCGTTACCCCCGGGCTACGGATGCGACCGCTGCGGGTGCACGATGGCTGCGGACCTCAAGTCACTCGGTGCTGAACACCAGCCCCGCGATCAGTGCCGCCGCCTCCTCCTGCATCGCCGGGATGGCATGCGAGTAGGTGTCGAGGGTGATCGAGACGGTGGCGTGACCGAGGCGCTCGGAGACGACCTTGGGATGCACACCGGCCTGCAGGGCCAGCGTCGCATGGGTGTGGCGCAGGTCGTGCAGACGGATCTGTGGCAACATCGCCTTCTTGACCGCCTGACGGAAGTAGCGTGAGACATCCTCGGGGTCGAGGGCCTCGCCGTTCTCGAGCGTGAAGACGAACCCCGTCTCGACCCACCCGTCCGCCCAGTCGCTCTGCTCGTCGAGCTGGCGTTGAGCCTGCTTCTTGAGGACCTCGACGGTTGCGGGGTCGAGGGCGATCACCCGCCGACCTTTGGCTGTCTTGGGCTCACTGACGACGACCTCGCCGTTGATGGGGATGAGGGCGCGGCGTACAGAGAGACGAGCGTTACTGCAGTCCGGGAGAGGTAGTCGCCGGCACCGCCGGCCGGACTCTCTGCAGCGCAAACAGGACGCTGCCCAGCAAGCCTGTCGCCAAGATGAGCAGGCAGGCGCCGCGTGCACCCAGATCGTCCATGGCAATCCCACCCAGGGTGGGTCCCAGGGCGAGACCGCCTATCCAGACCAGCGTCCAGGCGCCCATGTAGCGTCCCCGCAACTCCTCGGGGGCCATCTCGGAGACGATCGTCGACGATATAGGCACGAGCAGCACCACGCCCAGGCTGACCAGTAGCACCAACGCCACGATGGGCCAGCCTGGCCCAACGAAGGCCACGCCGCCCATCCCAAGCCCGATGAGAGCGCTGGCGACCGCCATGAGGCTCATCTTGTCGCAGCCGCGCAGGCGGCGCACGAGGGGGTACTGCAGGAGCACTGCGGTCAGCGCGTAGAGGGTAACGAGCAGGCCCCAGTTGGCGGCCGAGATGCCGAGCAGGCTGGCCACCGCCACGGGGAAGGTCACCCAGAGCTGACCAAAGCCGTAGAGCGGCAGCACCATAAGAGTGCAGAAGGCAAGGAAGTGACGATCGGCAAAGACGACACGATAGCCGGCCAGCGTCGAGACGGCGGTCTCGGCCTGTGTGCGCGTGGCGGGCTTGGTCTCTTTGAGCCAGAGCAGGGTGAGCAGCACGAAGAGCAGGCAGACCGCGCCCCCCAGGGCAAAGAGGGTGCGGAAGCCGAACCCGGCGCGGAGCAGGAAGCTAGCGCAGAGGGGCCCCACGACCATGCCGGCGCTCACGGCCACGCGACTTAGGGAGTAGGCCTCGGCCCGTCGGGCGAGGGGCGTGAGGTCGGCGATGATGGCGTTGTTGGCCGTCATGAACATGGCCCAGCCACAGCCGGCCTCGAAGGCGATCACGAGCACTACTGGCCAGAGGCCTTGCGAGAAGGCGAGGCCTTCCCAGAGGACGGCGCTGGCGCAGATACCGAGGACGAGCACGGGGCGACGGCCGTAACGGTCGGCGATAGCGCCACCGAGGATCAGCACGGGCAGGCCGACGAACATCGGCAAGCCGATGATGAGCCCGACGGTCGTCATGGTAATGTGCAGGTGGCCGTGCAGGTAGATAGTCTCGTAGGGGTAGCCAAAGTTATAGCCCAGGTGGAAGATGAAGGTGCCCGTCACAAGCAGCCAGAAGGCGGCCGGGAAGACTCGGCCGCGAGCGCGCACGCTTGTTAGCAACCCCACGGCGGTCCTCTCCCTCTCCCCGCTAGCTGCCTCTTGTCATCCTAGCTCACACAGCGCCTGCCCGCGCCCTGGTCGGCAGCGGCGAGGCTGGCCGAATCAGTTGGATGGGCAGTTGCTGCTGCGGCAGGATCTCCAACAGCTCGTCCGCCGGCATCGCGTCGGCGGTGACACCGAAGTGGCTGCACGTGCCGAGGATCTTCAGACGCGACACGTTACGTGAACCTGTGACGACTGTGTCCGGGGACTCAACCATCCCGCTTGGACGCCGGCGCGGCGGATGGCAGAACCGGTGTACGCTACCCGCCATGTCGGCCTTCAACATCTCCTTCATGCGCGTCGATCGCGACGAAGACCCAACGATCGCGGAGAGCTTCACTCGGGCAGTCGACTGGCCGCTCCTGCCGCGCGAAGGTAAAGGCCTCGACCTCGGCGAGGGGACTCCGTTACCGTCGAGAGCGTTGGCTGTGACTTCGACGGCTACCCGAACGTCTTCATCGGGCGCCTCGTGCTTGACGACCTCCGGGCGGCGCAACTGCGCAAACTGGCCTGGCGCGCAAGCCCGCTTCCGTTCAGCCGTCGCTGACGTTCGCCTACTCGCCGCCGGGAAACCGGGTCTGTTCCTGCGGCCCGACACCTCTTGAAGACCTATGACGAGGCCGCGCCGCATCATCCCGCCGTCCGGCAGCTGGCGCGGCTCCGCTGCAGGACTCCTCAAACAGGCCGGGTTCACGGCGCCCCGCGCCAAGTCTTCCGCCGGAGTCCTGACGGCCGCGCGTCTGGCATGTAGAGTCTGCGGCTGAGTGTGGCGGTGCAGGGACGCCGCCGGGCGGTGCCCAAGGGGGAGGGCATGGAACACGCGATACCCGCCGGGTTCGAGGTGCGTCGCGCGCGACTAGACGATGCGGAGGCCGTCACGGCGCTGGTTGCCGCCTCGCAGGAGGCGCTGCGCGGCGAGGCCGAGATCAGCCGCGCGAGCGTGCTGCGCAAGTGGCGCGCGCCTCGTTTCCATCTCGAGCGCGACGCGTGGCTGGTGCAGGCTGACGATGGACGCGTGGTGGCGTTCGGCGCCGTCCGCGAGTCCGTCCCGGGGGAGGAGTTCGAGGGCAATCTCGCCGTGCATCCCGACTACCGCGGCCTCGGCCTCGGCATGTACATCCTCGAGCGGGAGGAGGAGCGGGTGCGCGAGGCGATCGCAACGTCGGGTGCAGGCGTCGCATCACTGCGTACCTGGAGCAGTGCCGACGCCGCCGAGCGCGAGCTCTTCGCCCAGGCCGACTTTCGCTGCGTGGCCGTCTTCTTGCGCATGGAGAAGGACCTGGCCAAGGAGCCCGAGCCTCCGGCGTTGCCAGACGGCATCCAGCCTCGGGCTTTTCGCCGCGGCGAGGACGACGCCGCCGTGTACACGGTCCTCGTCGAGGCGTTCGGCGCGGACAGCGGCGACCTCTGGGCCGATGCGGCGCAGTGGAGCCGCGACGTGGTGGACGACCCGCGCGCCGAGCCTGGCTTGTGGCTCCTCGCCTGCGAAGGCGACGAGGTCGTCGGCGTCGCCATCTGCTCCTTCGCCAACCCCAGGGGCGTCATCGAGCGCCTCGCCGTGCGCCCGGGGTGGCAGGGCAGGGGCATCGGCGGCGCCCTGCTGCGCGGCGCCTTCGTCGTTCTCTACCGGCGCGGCGCCGCCAAGGTGATCCTTGCCGTCGAGCTCGAAGTGGCCGTCGAGGCGCTCGACCTCTACCGGCGCGCCGGCATGGAGGAGGTGCGCCGCATCGAGTTCTTCGAGAAGCGCATCGCTCGCGCCATGGACTTCTGAGACGACGAGGGCTGGCGGAGCGACACGGGAGTGGAACTCGCCCGGTACAGGAGCACTGCCCCGCGGGCGGTCATGAAGATCTGCGCCACCGCGAGGCTGTCTCAAGTGCGGTTCCTACGAGGGCATATCATGTCCGCATCCACGACGGATCGGGGGCGCGACGATGAGGGCGATCGTTCAGGACGGGTACGGCTCAACCGACGTTCTGCGACTGAAGGACATCGACACGCCGGTGGCCGGCGACGGTGAGGTGCTTCTCCGCGTTCACGCGGCCGGCCTCAACGCCGGTGACTACTTCACCATGAGAGGCGTGCCCGTCCTCATCCGCCTAACGATGGGTCTGCGCAGACCGAGGAACGGACGCGTGGTGGGATGGGATGTGGCCGGGCGCGTCGAGGCGGTCGGCAGCACCGTGACGCGGCTTCGACCGGGGGACGAGGTATTTGGTGCCTGCAGCTGCACCTGTGCGGAGTATGTGTCTGCCAAGGAAGAGAGGTTCGTGCTCAAGCCGGCCGACCTCAGCTTTGAGCAGGCGGCAGCCGTACCGACGGCGGCAGCCACCGCCCTGCTCGCTCTTCGCGATGTGGGCAAGGTAGGTCCGGGGCAGAAGGTCTTGGTCAACGGTGCCTCGGGGGGCGTGGGCACGTTCGCCGTGCAGATCGCGAAGTGGCTCGGAGCGGAAGTCACCGGCGTCTGTAGCAGCAGGAACATCGATCTGATCCGCTCGCTTGGCGCCGACCACGTCATCGACTACACGCAGGAGGACTTCACGCAGGGTGGGCAGCGCTACGACCTCATCCTCGACAATGTCGGCAGCCGTTCCTTCTCAGACCACAGACTAGTCCTCACGCCCCATGGCAGGCTGATACCGAACACCGGCCATGCCGGTATGGGCTACGTCGTCAAGGCGTTTGCCTTGTCCGCAGTCGTGCGCCAGATAGCACGCCCGTTTCTTGGCACCCCGGCCAATGAGGACCTTGTCCTTCTGAAGGGACTCCTTGAGTCGGGGAAGGTGAGGCCGGTCATCGACAGGACCTACCCGCTGGAGGAGACGCCGCAGGCGATCGCCTATCTCGGGCTGGGACACGCTCGAGGAAAGGTCGTCATCACGGCATAGCGTCCCGCGGGCGTGCATCGACGGGGGGTCGGCCCATTGTCGGTGGCGGTCTGAGAACGCCTGCAAGGGGCGGTGCTTCCATCGCCTGATACGTCATCAAGACCTGTGACGCCAGGGCCTGCTCGCCGTCGTCGCTGGTCTGGCCGGGCTTCTCTCTTGCCGACTACAGTCCCCCGTCCCGTAGGCCGAAGATAGTCATGGGACTAACATGGAAAGTGGACCGACGAATGGGGTCCGGTCAGCCGGTATCGATGAGTCGCATCAGGCGGCGATCGGACTTGCAGAGGGGGATCTTTGATGAAGCGCTTCGTGTGGTTGCCTGTCAGTCTCTGCCTGCTATGCGTCTTCTGCCTCGCGACGCTCTTGGCCGCCCCGGAAGCGGCCAGAGCCGATGGCGCACTCAGCTCCACTCCCGACCAGCAGCCCTGGATTGCCAACGACACCGTCAACGTCATCGCCACCGCGCCCAACGGGATCACCTACGTCGGCGGCGGGTTCACGTATGTCGGCCCCAACACGGGAGGCGCCGCCGCCCTCGATGAGACAAGCGGCGCCCCGGATATGGCGTTCCCGCGGGTGGAAGGCACCGTGGAAGCGGCGGTCAGTGACGGCGCCGGCGGCTACTACATCGGCGGCGTGTTCACTCGGGTGGGCGGCGTCACCCGCAACGACATCGCCCACATCCTGCCCGACGGCTCGGTGGACCCAGCCTTCGACCCCAATGCGAACGACTCGGTCCTCACGCTGGCCGTCTCGGGCTCGACCGTCTACGCCGGCGGGACCTTCACCTCGATCGGCGGACAGACGCGCAACAACATCGCCGCCCTGTCTGCCGGCAGCGGCCTGGCCACGACCTGGGACCCCAACGCCGACAAGGAGGTCGACGCCCTCCTCGTCTCGGGCTCGACCGTCTACGCAGGCGGCTGGTTCACCTCGATCGGCGGCCAGACTCGCTACGCCATCGCCGCCCTGTCTGCCGGCAGCGGGCTCGCCACGACCTGGGCCCCCAATGCCGGCAACGCACCGTACGGCAACGCCAACGTCTCCACCCTGGCTGTCTCGGGCTCGACCGTCTACGCCGGCGGCTGGTTCACCTCGATCGGCGGCCAGAGCCGCAGCGGCATCGCCGCCGTGTCTGCAAGCAGCGGCTCAGCCACGGCGTGGAACCCGAAGGCAGGCGGCGGCACTTCCATCGGATCTCCCGTCCTGGCCCTCGCCGTCTCGGGCTCGACCGTCTACGCGAGCGGGTTCTTCACCTCGATAGGGGGCCAGAACCGCACCTTCATCGCCGCCCTGGATGCCGGCAGCGGCCTGGCCACGGCCTGGAATCCCAGCGCGGACGGCACAGTCAGGGCCTTCGCCGTCACGGGCTCGACCGTCTACGCCGGCGGTAACTTCACCTCGATAGGGGGCCAGAACCGCCATGGCATCGCTGCCCTGAATGCGAGCAGTGGCGCCGCCACGACCTGGAACCCCAACCCGGTCAACGGGGTCAGCGACGGCACCGTCAACGCCCTCGTCATCTCGGGCTCGACCATCTACGCCGGCGGGGACTTCACCTCGATCGGCGGCCAGACCCGCAACGGCATCGCAGCTTTGAACGCGAGCGGCGCCGTCACGGCGTGGAACCCCGACGCGACCTGGGGGGACTGGCAGGGGAGCATCGCCGCCATCGCCGTCTCGGGCTCGACCGTCTACGTCGGCGGGGACTTTGACTTCATCGGCGGCCAGACCCGCAACGACATCGCCGCCTTGGACGCCGGCAGTGGCCTTGCCACGGCCTGGGATCCCGAGGCGAGCGCGACGGGCTATGCCGGGGTCTCAGCCCTCGCCGTCTCGGGCTCGACCGTCTACGCCGGCGGGCTGTTCACCTCGATCGGCGGCCAGATGCGAAATCACATCGCCGCGCTTGATGCCGGCAGCGGCCTCGCCACAGGCTGGGATCCCAACGCGGACGCCAACGTCTCCGCCTTGGCCGTCTCGGGCTCGACCGTCTACGCGGGAGGCTGGTTCACCTCGGTCGGCGGCCAGACCCGCAAGAACCTCGCCGCCCTGGATGCGACCAGCGGCCTCGCCACAGGCTGGGATCCCAGTCCCGACCGAGCGGTCGATGCCCTCGCCGTCTCGGGCTCGACCGTCTACGCCGTCGGCTACTTCACCTCGATCGGCGGCCAGAGCCGCAGCGAGATCGCCGCCGTGGATGCGACCAGCGGCCTCGCCACAGGCTGGGACCCCAACGCGGGCGGCACCTCCTACCATGAGGTCCACACACTGGCCGTCTCGGGATCGACCGTCTATGTCGGCGGCGAGTTCAGCACCATCGGCGGTCAGGCGCGCGACAACCTCGCCGCCCTCGATGCCGGCAGCGGCCTCGCCACGGCCTGGGATCCCGGCGCGGGCGACCCGTCGTATTCCACGGTCTACGCGCTCGCCGTGTCGGGCTCGACCGTCTACGTCGGCGGGAACTTCACCTCGATCGGCGGCCACTACCAGCCGTACCTGGCGCGCTTCTCGTCGCCCACTCCTCCCACCGTGACCAGCCCCAACGGTGGCGAGACCTGGACGCTGGTTTCCACCCACGACATCACCTGGGATGCCGGCAACGGCGGCAAGGTGAACGTCGAACTCTCGCGCGACAACGGCTCAAGCTGGGAGACCCTCTTCGCCTCGACGGCCAACGACGGCTCCGAGTCCTGGACGGTCAGCGGCCCGACCACCAGCCAGGCCCTGGTGCGGATCTCCAACGAGAAGGGCAGCGGCAGCTCCACCGCGCCGTTCACGATCGCCCCCGCCCTGACGGGCTCGATGAGCCTCGACGGCGGCGCCGCGTATGCAACGAGCACCGCGGTGACGATCGACAGCTCGGTCTCGGGCGTCACCCAGATGCGCTTCGAGAACGCCGGCGGCAGCTGGAGCACCTGGGAGGCCTACAACGCCACCAAGGCCTGGACGCTGCCCTCAGGCGACGGCGCCAAGACCGTCGAGGCCCAGTACCGTGATGCGGACGATAACGTCCTCGATCTCTCCGCTGACGTCACCCTGGACAGCACCCCGCCGGTGACTACCAACGACGCCCCCACCGGCTGGAAGAAAGCCTCCGTGACGGTGCACTTGAGCCCGACCGATGCAGGCTCGGGCATGACCGGCGGTTCTGCCAAGACCGAGTACTCCACCGATGGCGGCACGACCTGGACGACCGGCACCTCCCTGACGATCACCGCCGACCCGGTCGCGCACACCACAGACGGCATCACCACCATCAACTACCGCTCGGTCGACAACGCCGGCAACGTCGCGGCCGTCCAGACCTGCCGCGTCGAGCTCGACACCCGCAAGCCGATCACTAAGGCGCCCTCGAGTGCCAGCGCGCGCCGCGGGCGCACCGCGACGCTGAAGTATCGCGCCAACGACCTACCCCCCAACGGCGGTACGGCAACGGTGACGATCAAGGTCAAGACCCTGCACGGCACGCTCAAGAAGACGCTGCGCTGCGGCGTCAAGGCGGTCAACACGACCCTCACGGTGCGCTTCAAGGTGCCGCTCACCTGGAAGGCTGGCACGTACCGCTTCTTCGTCTATGCCATCGACGCGGCCGGCAACGCTCAGGCCAAAGTCGGCTCTAACCGCCTCGTCGTGCGGTAGCCCATTCCGTGCGGCGGCCGCGGGGCTGAAAGGACGCGCCGAAGGCGCGCCCTGCCGTCGTAATGAACGTGGACCGGCGAATGCGGTCAGGCCAGTCGGCGCACGCTTGCGGTTCGCCGCGAACGGGTCATCCTCCACCGTGCGAGAGGGAGAGGGTCATGTCGAAGCACTTGCAGGGAGTCATGACGAAGCACTTCTGGCGCGTCGGCGCTGCGACCGGCATCGCTCTTGTCGCGGTGCTCGTTGTCTGTGCCCCTGCCCAGGCGACCGTCGTGAAGCTCTCCGTGCCGAAGATGAGCCGCATGGCGACGACCGTCGTGGTCGGCCGCGTGGCGTCGGCGACACCACGACACGTGTCCGGCCACGGGTGGGGCTCGATCGTCACCGACACCACCCTGCGCATCGACACCGTGCTTAAGGGCACGGCGCCGGCGACGCTGACTCTGCACCTGCCCGGCGGGCGCATCGGCAGCGTGCGGGAGGTCGTGGAAGACGTCCCGACGTTGGCGCCGGGCGACAGCTACATCCTCTTCCTCGACGGCCAGGGTCGCATCGTCGGCTGGAGCGAGGGAGCGCTGCCGGTGGTGGGCGGCGCGGTGCCCGCCCTCGGCGGCGCGCCGCTGCGCGCCGCCGAGGGCATCATCCACCGCGCCGCCCACCCCTCGCTTACGGGCCCGCTGCGGACCTCGGCAGGTGAGGCGACGCTGGCGCGGCCGGCGCTCGCGTCGCCGCTCGCGCCGCTCCCCGCCAGCGTCACCGCCGACTCCACCGTCGCCCTTCTGAGCAGCGACTTCGAGGCAGGCATGTCGGGCTGGACGCTCGCCGGCTCGCCGACCTGGGGTCGCACGACCTACCGCAAGCAGGCCGGTTCGTACTCGGCCTACTGCGCCCAGAGCACGACCGCCGCCCCCGGCCCTTACTCAAACTCCATGAGCAATTGGATGGTGGCCGGCCCCTTCGACCTCAGCGACGCCACCTCCGCTGCGCTGAACTTCGACACTCGGTTCGACCTGGCGAGCAACGACTGGCTCATGGTCGGCTTCTCCACCGACGGCAGCAACTTCGACCTGATGGGGTGGCAGGGCGCCTCGTCGGGAGGCTGGTATCAGGACACCGAGGACCTGAGCAGCTTCGGCGGCACGAGCTACATCGGACAGCCCCAGGTGTGGGTCGCCTTGCGCTTCACCTCCGACGCCAGCGGCACCGCCGAGGGCGCCTACGTCGACAACGTCCTTCTGACCAAGCAGACGGGCGCGGCGCCGACGATCACGAACATTACGCCCGCGTCGGCCTCGGCGGGCACCGGCAGCCAGGTGACGATCACCGGCACCGGGTTCGGCGCCACGCAGGGCACGGGCAGCGTCAACTTCTACTACGACGGCACCGACACGATTCCCGGTCCGGTCACCTCGTGGAGCGACACCCAGATCGTCTGCACGGTGCCCACGGCGACGGTGAAGGGGTATCCCGCCTCGACGGGCAGCGGGCCCGTGACGGTGACCGACGGCACGGGCACGACTGGCCCCAGCTACAACGGCTTCTCCGTGCCCTTCGGCTACGGCGGCACGAAGTGGAGCGGCCTGGGCATGACCTACCGGGTCAACCCCAACACCGCCGACACGACCAACGCGGAGGCGCTCGCCGATGCCGGCGCCTCGACCTGGAACGGCAACTCGCTGTTCGGCTTCACCGACGGCGGTCTGTGCTCGACCAGCTCCGTCGGCTATGACGGCCACGACGACATCTTCTGGGGCACCGGCCTGCCCGCCGGCGTGCTCGCGCAGGCCAGCTATTGGTTCTCGGGCTCGACGCTGAGCGAGGCCGACATCGAGTTCAACGACAGCTACACCTGGAGCGACGGCTCCGGCAGCACCTACGACGTCCAGTCGATCGCCACGCACGAGCTGGGGCACACGCTCAACCTGCGCGACCTCTATGGCGCCAACGACACCAGCAAGGTCATGTACGGCTACGGCAGCAGCGGGCAGCAGAAGCGCACCCTCGATCCGGGCGACGCCGCCGGCATCGCCTGGATCTACGGTTCGGCCACACCGATGAGCGGCACGATGGTCGTGAACAACGATGCTGCCTACACGAAGAGCACCACGGTGACGCTGGACTCGGCGATCGTCGGCGCCACGCAGATGCACTTCCGCAACCAGGGCGGGTCATGGTCGGCGTGGGAAGCCTACTCGTCCACGAAGAGCTGGACGCTGGCGGCCGGCGGCGACGGGGTGCGGACGGTCGAGGCGGAGTACAAGGACGCCGCCGCCAACATCTACGCGCAGTCCGACTCGATCACCCTCGACGCCACCGGACCGACGACCGCCCAGTCCGGCGGCGGCTCCGACTGGCACACGACCGACGCCACCGTCACCTTCACGCCGACCGATGCAGGATCGGGCATGAGCGGCGGCTCGGCCAAGACACAGTACTCGACCAACGGCGGCACGACCTGGACGACGGGCGCGAGCGTGACCATCGTCGCCGACCCTGCGGGGCACACGACCGACGGCGTCCACGCGATCAGCTACCGCTCGACCGACGCCATCGGCAACGTCGAGACCGTGCAGACGACCACCCTCAACATTGACACCACGCCACCGAAGACGACCCTCGTCCCGGTCCGGCTCTACGAGCTCGGCTACTGGAACAACGCTCCCTGCAGCTTCACGTTCACGGCCTCCGACGCTGGCTCGGGCGTTGCCCAAACACAGCTCAACGTCGACAACCACGGTTGGCTTCCATGGAGCCCCGGTGCCAGCGACACGTTGCCTGCCCCCGCCGACCACTCGAACGACGGCACGCACACGTTGCTCCTGCGCTCTGTCGATGTGATCGGCAATCTCGAGACCGCGCAGCAGTTCTCGCTCGGCATCGACACGAGACGGCCGTCTGCGCGGACGCCCTATGCCAGCACCGTGCGCCGCTACGCGTACGCCACGCTGAAGTTCAAGGTCCTCGACGCGCGGCCCAGCGCCGGTTCCTGTCGGGTGGTCATCAGGGTGAAGACGCTGAGTGGCCGGCTCAAGGCGAAGTTCTCCCCGACGCGCTGGTACACGTGCGGCACACTGTATTCCTACCGCTTCCGTTGCCGCCTTGCCCATGGCAAGTACACGTTCAGTGTGACCACGTACGACGGCGCGCGGAACGTCTCGGCCAAGGCTGCTCATAACTACCTGACGGTGCGGTGACCCCCGAGGACCAATCAAGGAGCCTCTCCTCAAGGGCATGGTCGTCGTCGCAGAAGGCGCCCAGTGCGAAGGAGTGTACCGTGTCTAGCTTCTCGGACACTTAGCCGCGAAACAAGTGTGGATCTGCGCGGTGCATCGGGAGCGGGGACCGCTGCCCCAGCGACTCGTGTGGCCTGACCTCGTTGTAGAGCGAGAAGTAGCTCGTGATTACCTCGGCGAGCCTCACTGCCGACACATTGCCGACGAGACGCCACACCACGGCCCAACATGGGCACGATCCATCACCGAGACGGCGCTGAACCTTGGACTGTGCAGCACCTTTGCACACGAGGCACCACGGCTCGGCACGCCTTCCTGAGGTTTCCTAAACCTGGTGTCGTAGGTTCGATTCCTACCGGGGGCACCAGCTTTTCCCTGCATATGGCGATTTCTCCTTCTCCTCGAAGTGCGCGTTTCTGGCCGAATCGGCAAGATTGCCGACATTCTGCCGACGAGACTCCCGAGCACGAGCGGCCACAGTGGCACATCGGGCAACACGAGCCTGTTGGGCAGATCGCGATGAAGGGCATCTTCAGCGGACAGGGCCCACTCCGGTGCCCGCCACGAGAGGAGGCCGCAGGTGAGCGAGTCTGCGAACCGCGCGACACTCGAGGCGCTTGTCGCCGCGCTGAACGCCAGTGACCTTGAGGGACTCGACAAGGTGTTCACCGACGACGTCGTGATGGAATGGCCGCAGTCGGGCGAGCGCATTGTCGGAGGGCAGAACCGGCGCGAGATCTACAGCCGCTTCCCGTCTCTGCCGCACGTCACGCCGCGACGTATGACAGGAAGCGACGACCTCTGGGTGCTCGAGGCGAGCCTCGACTACGGAGACGGCGATCCTTTCCAGTGCGTCTTCATCTTCGAGATGCGCGACGGGCTCATCGCCAAGGAGACGGGCTACTGGTCGAAGCCGTTCCCGGCCCCCGACTGGCGGGCGCCCTGGGTCGAGCGTCTCTAGGGCTTCGCCGCGAACACCAGCCCCGCGATCAGTGCCGCCGCCTCTTCCTGCATCGCCGGGATGGCGTGAGACTAGTACTCTGGCTCGTAAGTTCGCTCACGTAAGTGGCTTCCCTCAGGCGGCTATCTCGGCGACGGGCGCGTCCTCTGCGAGGCGAGCCATGAGGTTGTCAAGGTCGCCCCGCGTGAACCTCCAGTCGAAGGGGACGGCAGCCCGCTCGTAGCGGGCCTGGAAGGCCAGGAGGCGCTCAGCGAGCTCCTCGGGCGAGGCGAAGTCGGCAGGGGTGAGCACCTTGCGCTACACGACCGAGAAGTAGATCTCGACCTGGTTGAGCCAGCTGGCGTGGATTGGCAGGTGCACGAGCACGAGCTTGGGGTAGGCCGCCGCCAGGCGCCGAATCGAGGCCGCGCCACGGTGCGAGGAGCCGTTGTCGACCACCCAGAACACGCGCCGCGCCGCGGTAGGGCGGGCTTTCCATCACCTGATCGACCAGCCTCGTGAAGGGCGCGCTGCCAGTGGCCGGCTCGATGCGTCCGAAGAGCCTGGCGCGGTGCAGGTTCCAGGCGGCCAGGGTAGGCCAGCGTGCCGCGGCGCTCGTACTCGTGCTCGACACGGCGGCAGACACCCGGCCGGGGTGGCGTTGCGCGGTGGCGGCGAGAGAGCACCTGCAGCTGGGTCTTCTCGTCGGCCGAGATCACGTACTCATCGACTTCAAGCCGCCTCCCCTGCCAGGTCCGGCCGTAGAGGTCGAGCACTCGGCCCGCCTTGGACTCGAAGTCGGGGTCGCGCGGGAAGAGCCAGCTGCGCTGACACCAGTCGCGGCGGAGCAGGCGCGTCGGAGACTCCCACCAGGGCACAACGATCTTAGCGGCATTCCTAGGCCACGGATCGCTGCGATTCGGACTCTCGGCGACTCGCCTCCTCTGCCCTTCGCTTGAGGTATAACACAAGCCGAGGTAACTCGCCGTCCTTGGAGTCACAAAGGGTGTCGTAGAGCGCGGAGACGAGCGCCGGCGAGGCAGCGAGGGCGGTGATGAGGCGAGAGAGACGGTACTCGGCGAAGCAGGTCGGCTCGACGTGCAGGGCGCGGGCGATGCGCTCTATCGTCTCGGGGGCGGGGACCGAGCGCGTGCCTTTGGATAGGTGGTTGAGGTAGCCGGCCGAGAGCCCCGTCCGGTATGCGAGCTGACGGAAACTGTAGCCGCGCTCCTCCTTGAGCAGACTCAGTTCGCGGTGGAAGGGTCGACTAGCTGACCCCGGCAGGACCGCTGCGGAGCAAGCAGGTTCTAGGGGCACGGCAAATCTCGTCATAGAGCGTCCTTCCGCTCGCGGGTTGCCCGGGTTTGCCGGATTTCGATGATGGCGGTAGCAGGGGAGAAGGCCTGCCTTGGCGGCCTACGGCTTCCACAGCCTGTAAACGGGCCGCGAGGAGCCGGTGACGATTCCGTAAAGTCTCGCAGGTGCCTGGAGGCGGCTCTCATGGGCTATCAGGGGCCGGTCGATGTCTCACAGTTATAGAACGTCGGTCGAGCCGCTTCCATAACACTCACCCCGGAGGAGGCACTTTGCGGCACGCTCGTTACGTTCGCGTTAGGACGGGATGAGCAGGCAAGGAAGCGGGGAACCGCTCTAAACTGCGACCACGTCGCCGAGCACCGCGAGCTGCAGGGCTCACACGAGGGATCCTCGCCGGCCGGCCACCGCTCGAAGGGGATAAGGGTGTTGAATCTCTAGGCGGTCCCCTCCAGACCTCGGCGCGCCCTGGCTTGAAATCGGTCGCAAATTGGCGGTTCGCGTCCGAAATCCTAGCTGCATCGGTGTCGGAAGTCGGCCCAGGCGACTTTAGGCACAAGCCGGCAAGGTGGTGTTTCGGCGGATCAAGCCTCCAATACCAGACCCGCAATCAGCGCCCCCGCCTCCTCCTGCATAGCCGGGATGGCGTGCGAGTAGGTGTCCAGGGTGATCGAGACGGTGGCATGTCCGAGGCGCTCTGAGACGACCTTGGGATCGCTGTCATGCCCGCTCGGTTACAGCGCCCGCCCGGCAAGGCGATCCCGAGATCGGTTTGCTCTGATCGCCTCGACCCAAAGGTGGCTCAGCACATCAGCAGTTGTCTCGCTGCCGGCCTCGCTCCTGAGATGCCGCCAGGCGACAGGTCTCGCAGCAGTAGCGCTTCCTGGGGTTGTCCGTGAAGAAGAGAGAGCCGCAGAGAGGCGATGCGCAGACAGTCAGGAGCTCTCTCTTTGCATGACGCCGCGGCCGCGTCGCCAAACGTCGCGATTGCTGCGAGCGATGGAGCGCGCAGTAGAGCAGCGAGTTGTAGATGCTGAGGCGGGCTGAACAACCGGGAGCGGCGCACACGCGTCCGCTGGCGTAGGTCCGGGAAGGCGTTCCGAGAGCCACCACACGATGTCCCATGACTGCAAGACCTCCTCGTATCCGTGACCTCTTCGCTTGAAGAGGACGTCCCGAGAACATGGTTCGGCAGGGCGTCGGACCGCCGTGAGCCGGATAGACGGATATCCCAGGCGCTTGCGAGCCTCGCTTTCGCTTGGAACCCGGTCACCTCAGGCGCAAGAATCGGCGAGGGCCAACACCGGTCACCGAAGGAGCGCTGCCCGCGAGCGCCGAGACGGTCTACTCGTCAAGGTGCTCTGCGCGTTCACGGTGTTGGGCGTGCCGAGGTTGAAGACACACCGATGCCGGCGCCGACGTCGCCTGGAGATGGGGCGCTACTTCGCCGCGAACACCAGCCCCGCGATCAGCGCCGTCGCCTCCTCCTGCATCGCCGGGATGGCGTGCGAGTAGGTGTACAAGGTGATGGAGACGGTGGCGTGGCCGGGGCGAATCGCCACGAGCATTAGCTGTGATGGCGTCCTCGCCAGCCTGTCGGACGCCGGATTGGGCTGCATCACGCGGCGGCCCCCTAAGGGGCCGCAGATGTCACAACAAATGAGAATCCCATGAGGCCGTTCATGCGCTTGCCGTCACCGCGGAGCGCGCGGCCCGAAAAGCCCAACCCGGGGCGAGCCGCCGTGAGGCGGCTCGCCCCGCGCCCTGACCCGCCGGTGTCACGCCGCCTTGCGGCGAGTCTCCGGGGATTCGCTGGCCCCTGACAGCGGAGTCGGCGTCGGTGCCGACCCGGCCGAGGTCTCGACCAGCCTGCGGCGCTGCCAGACCACCAGCCCGAGCGCCAAAGCCGCAACGGCGGCAATGGCCACACCGAGGCCGAGGTAGGTGGGCCAGCTGGTCGTCGTGGTGGCCGTGGGTGCGATAGCCGGAACGCGCTGCGCATGCACGCCGAGTTGATGAGCCTGCGCCTGAGCCGCCGCCTGCGGCGCAGGTTTAGCCTGCGCGCTCGTCACAACGACTGCGAGGAGCGTCACGGCCAAGACTACCAAGCCGGCAAACACTGCGGGTAGTTTCTGGTACTTCGTTGCCATTGCTCCCCCTCCCGGCTTGGCGGCTTCGTCTCGAAGCCGCGCTCACCTTTATCGTTGGGGCGGTGGACGTGCGACCGCTTCCGCACAGAATGGCCCTCATGAGCAGAGGATAAACCTATCACCGTAGGGACAACTGTGTATTCAAGACAGGGACTGAGGAGGTGTCGCGCGCATGGCTCGTCTGGTGGGAATCAATCACGTAGCGCTCGAAGTCGCAGACGTCGGCGAGGCCCTTGACTTATACGGGCGCTTCTTCTCCTTCGATTTGCGTGGCAGAGTCGGCTCGAGGGCGGCCTTCATCGACATGGGCGACCAGTTCCTCGCGCTCATGGCGGGACGTAGGCAGCCCCCCGACGCGGTAAGGCACGTCGGGCTGGTGGTCGACGATAAGGAAGCTGTGCGCCGGCAGCTCAGGCAGCAGGGCATAAGCGTGCAGGAATCCGGATCTCTGGACTTCACAGATCCCTGGGGTAACCACGTGCAGGTCGTCGACTACCGCGAGATCCAGTTCACTAAGGCTCCTTCCGTCCTGCGCGGCATGGGGCTCGGGGAGCTTGGCAAGACCGAGCAGGCGCTCGCTGAGCTGCGCAAGAAGGGACTCGCCGGTGAGCCGTAGCGGGACTGAGGAGTCCGTGGCGGAAGCGAACCTCTCAGGGCTCACCTACTTGACTGCGAAGACCAGCCCCGCGATCAGCGCCGCCGCCTCCTCCTGCAGCGCCGGGATGGCGTGCGGGTAGGTGTCGAGCGTGATCGAGACGGTGTCGTGCCCGAGGTGCTCCGAGACCACCGTGGGGTGGATGCCGGCCGGCGGGGGAGGGTGGCGTGCGTGTGGCGCAGGTCGTGCAGTTGGATGCTCGGCGCCGCCTTCTTGACTGCCTGCCCGAAGAAACGACTCACGACCTCGGGGTGCGGGGCCCGGCCGTCCTCGTGTGGAAAGATCACCTCCTTCTTCGACGGCAGCGCTGCAACGGCATCAGCGGGTCGACGGCGGGGGAAGCTTGCCGTACAAGATGCGATCAGAGGAGGACAAGCATGCCACTGCAGAAGAAGAGTTTCGCTTCGCCGGATGAGGTGCGGCCCATGGCCGACAAGGGTCGCGTCGAGATCCTGCGGGTCGGCGATGGCGTCGTTGGCAAGGCTACGTTCGAGCCCGGTTGGCGCTGGTCGCAGCACGTCAAGCCGATCGCCGGCACCGACAGCTGCCAAGCGGCCCATCTCGGCTATGTCCTCTCCGGGCACCAGAAGGTAGTCATGGACGATGGCAGCGAACTCGAGTTCGGCCCCGGCGACGTGGTCGCCATCCCTCCCGGCCACGACGGCTGGGTCCTCGGTGACGAGCCCTGCGTCCTGCTGGACTTCGCCGGCATGGAACACTACGCGAAGTAGGGGATGGCGGAGACCAGCGCGAGCAAGCGCGGATCCAGTCCGCCGGTAAGGATGAGCAGGCGGCTGAGCAACCACTACGTCTACAGGTTGATCCCGCCGCGGCCAACGTTCCACGAGGACATGAACGACGAGGAGCGGGCCATCATGACCCGCCACGCCGCCTACTGGAGCGAGCTGATCGAACAGGGAGGTGTGATCGTCTACGGTCCCGTGGTCGACAGCAGCGGCTCCTGGGGCCTGGGGGTCATCCACGCCGAGAGCGAGGACGAGGCCCGCGCGTTGCCGGAGGCGGACCCTGCGGTCTCGTCCGGCATGGCGACCTTCGAGATCGGCACGATGCTGGTGGCGGTCCTGCCGGGCTAGCGCAGTCAGGATCGTCTAGTCAGTGAACACCAGCCCCGCGATCAGCGCCGCCTCCTCCTGCATGGCCGGGATGGCGTGCGAGTAGGTGTCGAGCGTGATCGAGACGGTGGCGTGGCTGAGGCGTTCGGAAACGGCCTTTGGGTGGATTGCAGCCTGGGGGGCCAGAGCGGTATGCGTGTGCCTGAGGTCGTGCAGGCTACCTGTACTGCTCGCCCTCGCGAAGCCTCCAGGCGCTCCTGGCCGATTCCCTCCGCGGCGGGGAGGCGTTACCCTGCCGGGCCGCTTGGAAACGGACTCGACGGCTGGGGTCCGGGGTAGAGATCTTACTTAGCGGCGCAGTGGCGCCGGGGAGCCAGGGCAAGGAGTGCATGATGGCCGACAGCGTGATCTTCATCGGCTGGTCAAACGCCGTTCGCGGCCGCGAGCAGGCCTCGGAGAAGGTCTTCAGGGAGGCGATGGAGTACTGGGGCCGGCTGCAGGCGGCGGGGGAGATCGAAAGCGTCGATGCAGTGCTGCTGGATGCCCACGGCGGCGATCTCGGCGGCTTCTTCCTCCTCAAGGGCGAGCGCGAGAAGCTGGCGCGCGTCCAGGCGAGCGCGGAGATGGAGAAGCTGATGATTCGGGCGAACGTGATCGTCGACGATCTCGGCGCCGTGGGCGGCGTCACCGGCGAGGGCGTGATGCGGCGGCTGGCCATGTTCCTGGAGGCCTCGGGCAGCCTTCTCTAGAGGCGGACGGACGTGGGGCGCTGACGCGCTCCACGCCCTATCTTTCTCGTAGCGCCCCGGAGGACAGTAGTCCCCACGGGGTGAGCGGCGTGGGCAGCCATGACGTGGACTCGCTCATGAAGTGGCGTGGCCCCCGACGCTGCCTGTCACGACAGGTGTCTACGCCTCAGCGAACACCAGCCCCGCAATCAGCGCCGCCGCCTCCTCCTGCAGCGCCGGGATGGCGTGCCAGTAGGTGTCGAGCGTGATCGAGACGGTGCCGCCGGGTACATCCCAAAGGGACGCAAGACCGATCAGGAAGGGACCCTCAATGTCACAGCCAAACAAGGAGACTCTGCGACGCATCCCGCTCGAGGCCATCAAGGAAGGCAAAGTGGAGATCGTCGATGAGGTGCTCGCCGCCGATTTCGTCGAGCACGGCTCGCTGCCGCCCGGGCTGCCCCAGGGCCGCGAGGGGCTCAAGGCCCTGATCGTGGGGCTGAGGGCGGCGTTCCCCGACTTTCGCTACAGCGTGCTCCACGAGATTGCCGAGGACGACATGGTCGTGCAGCACATGCGCGCCTCGGGCACGATGAAGGGCGAGTACGCCGGCATGAAGCCGACCGGCAAGAGCGCCACCTGGGACGAGGTTCACATCGTGCGCATGAAGGACGGCAAGGCCGTCGAGCACTGGGCGGTGGTAGACCAGCTCGGCATGCTTCAACAGCTCGGCTTGGCGCCCGCTGCTCCCGCCTGATTAAGCAGACGATCGTCCTCTCAGGGCGCGAACGAGCCACCTACTGTGACTCGTTCGCACCTCTCTTGCGCTAGACGCCTCGTGCTCGCGTGGCCGCACGGCTCGAGGTGTGATTCAAGAGTCTCGAGGCGCGGCGCCTACCCTACGGCATCAACCTCTGCACAGCGGGTACCGTGATACTTACGGACGCTGCTAGCGTGAAGACGTCACCGAGGAGGGCACCATGGCACTCTACGAGTTCACCTGCAAGAAGTGCGGCACCGAGTTCGAGGTCACCTGCCACATGGACGAGCGCGACGCCCAAGCGCTCTGCCCCAAATGCGGCAGCCACAAGGTGCACCAGAAGCTCAGCGCCGCGTTCTCCTCGCCGCGGCCACCCAAATACTGAAGCCCAGCTGCGGCGCTCAGCCTGCCAGGACCAACATGGGCTGCGCTCGCAGAGGACGGCCCTACTGCCCCGCGAACACCAGCCCGGCGATCAGCGCCGCCGCCTCCTCCTGCAGCGCCGGGATGGCGTGCGAGTAGGCGTCGAGGGTGATTGCCACGGTGGCGCGTCCGGGGGGAATCGCCACGGGCATCCCCTGTGGCGGCGTCTTCACCGGCCTGTCGGACGCCGGATTGGGGGAGAACACTGCAAGACGGGGACTGAGGAGGTGTCGCGCGTATAGCTCGTCTGGTGGGAATCAATCACGTGGCGCTCGAAGTCGCAGACGTCGGCGAGGCCCTTGACTTATACGGGCGCTTCTTCTCCTTCGATTTGCGTGGCAGAGTCGGCTCGCCCAGAATGCTTGAGCACGGCCCAGCACCGAGCCCGCCCGGAACTTTGGACCGTGCAGCACCTTTGCGCACGCGGCAGTACGCCCCATCACGCCTTCGGCATGTTTCCTAAACCTGGTGTCGTAGGTTCGATTCCTGCCGGGGGCACCAGCTTTCTCCTGCATATGCCGATTTCACCTGCCTTCCGAAGTGCCCCTTCCTTGCCGAATCGGCAAGATTGCCGACATTTTGCCGACGAGGCGCGGTGACATGGTTAACTGCGCGAGCACACAGGCGGGCATCGTCTGCTGATCCGCAAGGTGCGCACGTCAGCGCAACAGCTTCGACAAGCCGATTCGCCGCCCGGCGTCGCCCTGCTCGGACATCTGAGCGGCCAGGGCGCCCTAGCCGCGGCGCCTCCACCACCGACGGCGCTCCTCAGAGGCAACTGGCCCGCGATCGGGTTCTTCTCTCGACTCGATTGGCCTGGCTACTGGATGCGGATCCAGCGACTCACCCATCGGCTCCAGGATGTACACGGTTCCACTTGTGTCCCCACAGCAGATGCGCGTCCCTTGCGGACTGTAATCGCAGCAAGACACAAATCCGAGGCACGGCAACATCGCAACACACTCCATGTTCTGGGCATCCCAGAGCGTGAGGGTGCTGCTGTCCCATGAGCCAGAGGCGATGCGGCTGCCGTCCGGGGAGTAGGCGACAGCGGTCACCGAGCCCGTATGGCCCCTGAAGGTGGCGAGCTCCACGCCATTGGCGGCGTCCCAGACCTTGAGCGTCCCGTCGCCTGAGCCGGAGACGATGCGGGTGCCGTCCGGGGAGTAGGCCACGGCCCGCACCGAGTCATCGTGGCCGCTGAAGGTGGCGAGCTCCGCGCCGCTGGCGGCGTCCCAGACCCTGAGTGTCCCGTCACTTGAGCCGGAGACGATCCGGGTGCCGTCCGGGCAGTAGGCAACCGTGTTCACCCCCTCCGTGTGCCCGCTGAAGGTGGCGAGCTCCGCGCCGCTGGCGGCGTCCCAGACTCTGAGCGTGTGGTCGTCTGAGCCGGAGGCGATGCGGCTGCCGTCCGGAGAGTACGCGACGGCGAATACATAGCCGGTGTGGCCGGTGAGGGTGAGAAGCTCCGCGCCGCTGGCGGCATCCCAGACCTTGGCTGTGTTGTCGTACGCGCAGCCATCGACGATGCGGCTGCCGTCCGGGGAGTAGGCGACGGCCTCCACATAGCCTGTGCCGCTGAGGGTGAGGAGCTCCGCGCCGCTGACGGCGTCCCACACCTTGAGCGTGCAGTCGCGTGAACCGGAGACGATTCGGCTGCCGTCCCGGGAGCAGGCGACGGCCCGCACCCAGTCCGTGTGACCGCTGAGGGCGGTGAGCTCCGCATCGCCGGCGGGGTCCCAGACCTTAAGGGTGCCGTCGCCTGAGCCGGAGACGATGCGGGTCCCGTCCGGGGAGAAGGCGACGGCAGACACCGAGTACGTGTGCCCGCTGAGGGTGGCGAGCTCCGCGCCATTGGCCGCGTCCCAGACCCTGACGGTGTAGTCGTCTGAGCCAGAGGCGATGCAGGTGCCGTCCGGGGAGTAAGCCACGGTGAGCACCGGTTTCGTGTGCCCGCTGAGGGTGGCGAGCTCCGCGCCGCTGACGGCGTCCCAGATCTTGAGGGTGTTGTCCCAGGAGCCGGAGGCGATGCGGCTGCCGTCCGGGGAGTAGGCGACGGCGGTCACGTGATCCGTGTGGCCGCTGAGCGCGGCGAGCTCCGTGCCGGCGGCGGCGTCCCAGACCTTAAGGGTGCTGTCGCCTGAGGCGGAGGCGATGCGGCTGCCGTCCGGGGAGTAGGCGACCGCCTGAACGTGGCTAGTGTGGCCAGTGAGGGCAGCGAGCTCCGCGCCGGTGTCAGCGTGCCACACTTTCAGAGTGTTGTCGCCTGAGCCGGAGACGATGCGGTTGCCGTCCGGGGAGTAGGCGACGGCATACACCGAGTCCGTGTGGCCGCTGAGGGTGAGAAGCTCCGCGCCGCTGACGGCGTCCCAGATCTTGAGAGTGTTGTCGCCTGAGCCGGAGACGATGCGGCTGCCGTCCGGGGAGTAGGCGACGGCCTGAACGTGGCCAGTGTGGCCAGTGAGGGTGGCGAGCTCCGCGCCGCTGACGGCGTCCCACACCTTAAGCGTGTTGTCCTCTGAGCCGGAGAGGAAGCGGGTGCCTGAGCCGGAGACGATGCGGCTGCCGTCCGGGGAGTAGGCGACCGCCCCCACCAAGCCCGTGTGGCCGGCGAGGACGCGTATCAGCGCCCCCGACTCGCGAAGTCGAGTCAGCAAGTGCAGCCACAGTCCGGCGCCGGGCTTGCTGCGTTCCTCGAGCTCGGGTGCAAGAACCCCGGAGACGACCCCCCCGTTCTCCGGCCCGTCGACCCACTGCAGCCGGTTGTACATCTGCTGCCAGAGCAGATCGGGGCCCGGGGTCAGGTTGTGCGCCTCCCGACCGAGTATCTTCGCGAACGCCTCGAGCACGAGGCGCTGATCGGACCGTGCCGTCATTGGGTCGCCCACGAGCGCCTGCGCGGCCGGGAAGGCTGCCAGCGCCCGGTCGTAGTCGTCGATCAGCGCCAGCACGCCGTTGTAGACGCCGACGTCCTCGCCCTCGGCGCCGGCGCTCGTCACGACGGCGACGCGCTTCGCTTTCTGTTCGAGGTAGGTGAAGTCGGTGAGCGTGGCAGAGAGGTCATCCCAGCGCTCGGCCCGGGTGAGGTGGTAGGGCAGCTCGGCGAGCGCGTGCGCGCTGCCTTTCCACTCGCGCGCGCCCGCGTCCTTGCCGCGTGCCAGCCGTTGCATCACGTTCGCGAGCACGTCGTGCAATTGCGCTGACCGTCCGTCGACGTAGCGCTTCTGTGCCGCGTCGGCAAGCTCCTTGTGGAAGAACGACAGCAGCGACGCCCCTTCGGAGGCCCGCGGACTCAGGTACGGCGCCAGATCGAAGTGCAGCCGCGACCACACGACGACCGGCAGCTGCCGCAGCGGCATCTCCCATTCGGCGCCGGCCCTGAACTCCGCCCACGTCTCCTCGTCGGCGGCGAGCGCATCGAGGAGCTCGTCCTCGGAGAGGCCCAGCCGCTCGTAGGCGCAGGCGAGGAAGCCGAGCGCGTGGCCCACCAGCTCGCCCCCGTGCTCGGTTTCGAGCCGCTTGTAGAGGTCGCCGATGATGGCGGGCTCGTCTGCGCCGATCCGGACCTCCTCGAGTGCGGAGGGCCACAGACGCGCCTCCTCGAAGGCGAGGCGCAGGTAGAGCGGTGAGCCGCGGGCGCCAAAGCGTCCGAGGATTCCCTCGCGTTGCGGGGGCCTGAGCGTGCGGCCGCTATTCTGTAGCCAGGAGTCCAGCAGGCTCTCGCCCTCGTCCGGTGGCATTCCCTGAAGCTCCAGCACGAGGTTCTCGGGCAGGCGGTCTGCCAGGCTCTCGAGGAGGGGACCGGGCCTGGTCGCGGTGACCAGACGGACTTTAGCGGGCAGCTCGGAGGGCAGCCAGGACAGGTTCGTGCCCTCGCCCCCAACCAGTTGATCGAGCGAGTCCAGGAAGACGATGAGCGGCCGCTCCGCCGATGCGAGCTCGAGTCGCTTGGGCAGCTCGCGCTGGAGATCCTGCAGGGTAGATGGGACCGGCTCGCTCGATCCGTAGGCCTCACCGATCTCGCCGCACAGGTCCTGCAGCAGGGAGCGAGGATCGGCCGAAGCCGACGTGACGCCGATAAAGCGCGTCACGATCACCGCGTCGGAATGCTTCTCGCCGGCGTCGGTAGCCGCGCGTGCCATGAGCGCCGACTTGCCGAGACCTCCGGCGGCGAACACGCAGAGGGGGTGGTCGCTCCCGCTGGCCAGGTAGCGAGCGATGGCGTCGAGGTAGCGCGCCCGCCCGATGAACCCATCGGCGTGCTCCGCCGCGAACGCGCCGTGCGCCGCGCGCTCCTGGTCAAGATGCGAGTAGGCGCCGAGCCGCTCGATCTCGGCGTCGATGACGCGCGTGAGCGACGAGAGCATGTCCGCGCAGAGCTGGTCGATGTGAGCGGTGCTCGCAGCGGCGCCGGTCCACTGGGCCTGGTACTCGAAGGCGTTGTCGCCCAGCCCCCGGTCCTGGCGAGACGCGCCGTCGCCAAGCCGCTCGCGCAGGCGGGTCTTGAGGTCTTCGAGCAGCGCCCCAGCCTCTTTGTCAGGGGTCCCGTCCTCGTGGAAGTCGCGGTAGTTCGCGGCCGGGGGCCACAGCTCCGGGTCATCGCAGGGCGGCACCCGGTCCGGTAGGCCGCTGAGGTCGCGCAGGAAACAGAAGACATGCTCGTCGGCGTACTCGGCCGCAAAGGCGCCCTTTAGGATCTCCTGTTCGGTCGCCGAGAGGGTGTACTTGGCGAGTGCGGCGTCCGGGAGACCGGCGCCGCGTGCCGCCTCAGCGAGCGCCTCGCGAAGGGCGTCCGCATCGTAGGCCGCTGCACCCTCGCGGCGCGGCTCAAGCACGTACTCCGGCGGGACCGCATTGTCGTCGCGGTAGTAGGCAGCTTCTGGGGCCGCCAAGGCCGCCGGGGCGAGTAGCGCCTTGAGGGTCTCGAACTCCTCGGCGCCGACGACTTCGGGCAGCGGGCGCCAACCGTAGCGGTCGCCGAGAAGCACGACGAAGTTCGGCCTGGGCGAGACCTCCTGGCAGCGCGCGACTTCCGAAAGGCAGATGCGCATCGTACGCTGACCGGCCGAGGCCTCTTCCCCGATGCCCCAGCGCAGATCGACGGCCTGGAAGGCATAGCCCTTGGCCGCACAGTGTGCGCGCAGCTCCGGGAAGACCTTCTCCTGCAGCGCGTCGCGCTCCGCCTTGAGATCGCGGAAGGTGGAGGAGACGAAGACACGGAATACCCGAGTCCCGAGCATGATCAGCCTCCTTGGCCGTTCAGCGCATGGTTTCGCGCTGCAAGAGGCACCCTACTACGAACGAGGCGGCGCGACTGCGCACGTCGAGTGTCCTGTCCGCTACCTTTCCGCGAAGAGCAGCCCCGCGATCAGCGCCGCCTCCTCCTGCATCGCCGGGATGGCGTGCGAGCGGCTGGTGACGGAGATCACAATGCTGCTGGAGGATCGCATCGCTCTTGAGCCAGTGCCCGTGCCCAGCGGCCTTGGGCGGGGCGGCGGGATCCTTCGCCCGCCGCCGCCTTCGCACCTTCGGCCTGGCACTCGCTCCCCGGGTCGGTATCAGGAGCCGGGCGGCCTGTAGTCGACCTGCTTCTTGGTCGCCGCGTCGATCTCCTCCGCCGTCAGCAGCACCGTCGTCGTCACGCTCACCGCCCCGGTGCTCGAGATAGACAGCGCGAGCGCTGCCGCCGTCACGTTGTCGGGGACACCCGCGATGGCGAACACGTCGTCCTCACCGAAGGCCCAGTAGATCGCTTCGAGCGAGCCCCGGCCTGCTTCATGAGCCGTTCCACTTCCTGGCGCCGGTTACTGCCGCCCACCTTGAGAAGGCCCTTCGTCCCCTGCGCTGTGTAGCTCACGCGCATCAAGTACTTCGCCACAACCTCTCCTGTCGCGTCGTTGCGGAACGCTACCGCTTTCCCCGGCAAGTACTTGGGCAACCGTTGGGCGCGCGACAAGGCTCGACCGAGGACGGACGGTGGGTCGGCGCCGGGCCTCCCGCGCTCAGGGGCCCCCTCACCAGACAGGGATGGCCGATCGTGGGCACGACGCGTTGGCGGTGCACCCGCTGGCGACCGCCGCCGCCGTGATTCTGCAGCCTGCGCAGGTAGGGCAAGGGGGCTCTCGCCTCCGGTCTCTACCCGGGTCTTCATCGCCGACCTCGCCCTCTGCGGTGCTCCAACCCGTGCCGTAGCAGGTTCATCCAGGGCGAGATGGGCTACGACGGGACAGCACGGGTATCTGCGCGGCACCCCAACGGTTCGATCTCCGGTCGAGGCGGAATACCACATCAGCAAGACGACAAGGTTCGCAGCTCTGACCAAAGAGGTGTGGTACCCAGTGGGGCCCACTCAACAGGAGGGAGAACAATCATGGCCTACGGCGTCGTGCATCATTTTCCGGGCGGCACCAGGGAGCAGTACGAGGCATCGATCGGCGCGGTTCACCCGGGCGAAGGTCTCTTGCCCGAGGGTCAGACCTTCCACGCTGCCGGCCCTTCCGCCGGCGGTTGGACGATCATGGCCGTGCACGACTCAAAGGAGAGCTGGGAGCGCTTCCGTGACGGCACCCTCCTTCCTCGCATGCAGCAGGGTATCGCGGGCGGGTTTGCGACGCCCCCCGAGGAGACGACCTTCGAGGTGTACAAGAGCATGCCGTAGAGGGGCCGGAGCGAGCCCGTTAGACCTGCAAGCAGATCGGCGTAGGCGACGAACGGGCGGGCAGACTACGCTTCCGCGAACACGACTTCGCTTCCGGGAACACGAGCCCCGCGATCAGCGTTGCCTCCTCCTCCTCCTCCTCCTGCTGCTGCTGCATCGCCGGGATGGCGTGCGATTGGGTGTCGAGGGTGATCGAGACCGTGGCATGCCCCAGGCGCTCATTCTCACCTGTGACTCGACGATCAGCGTTGCCCCCTCCTGCCGAGGCGCTCGGAGACGACCTTGGGATGCACGCCGGCCTGCAGGGCCAGGGTCGCGTGGGTGTGGCGCAAGTCGTGCAACCTGATCGTCGGTAGCATCCCCTTCTTGTCGGCTTGACGGACCCCGCTTGCGGAACGGGGCGCTTCCTGCTCGCCGCCCACGACTGCGCCGCGATTCCGTTTGACGAATGCGACCGAGCCCACTGGCGCGCGAACATCAGCCCCGCGATCAGCGCCGCCGCCTCCTCCTGCATGGCCGGGATGGCGTGTGGAGTAGGTGTCGAGGGATGGCGATGCTGGCGTGCCGAGACTCAATCTGAGGACGCAACGCCGGCTCGATGGCTACAATGGTCATGAGGTCGAAGCTTGGTCTCATACTACTTGCGCTGACCAGAGAGCCGATTGAAGGAGCCGCGTGACGCCCAGCACCGACGCCCTCGTGACGGCCTTCGGCCTGCCGGTCTTCCTGGTGCCGTGGGCCGACCGCTTCCTCGAGCCACTCGACTTCGCCCTGGTCGAGGCGCTCGCCGCCGGCCCGCTGCCCGAGGCTGAGGTGCTGCGTCGCATTCCCGGCCTCACCGCCGTCGACCTGGCGCGCGCAGTGCGTCGGGGAGTAGCCGACCTGGCGGATGAAGGAGATCGGCTCGCCCTCGCCAGCTTTCATGCCCGCTTCGAGATCTGGGCGATGTTCGAGGGCTGGAAGGACGTCCCCGATGACGTGGCCGTGCAGCTCAACGAGTGGGAGCTTTCGTACTACGAGGCAGGCGTCGCCGCGGATCTGGGGATCGGGCCCGACGGAGGCATCAGCGCCGACCCCGGCTCCTCCAGGAACGCGGCCTACGCCTACATCTTGCTCAACGAGGCCGAGGACATCGTGCGCTCCGTGCCCCACGTCTACCAGTGGCCCTGCGACTGCCGCGCCATGTTCGGGCGCTGTCGCAAGCCGGTCAACGTGTGCTTGCGCTTCGACAACGACCGCGGGCTCGGCTGGGAGATCTCGGCCGAGCGCGCCGTGTCACTCCTGCGCGAGGCCGACCGTGCCGGGCTGATGCACACCGGCTTCGTCGGCTTGGGAGACGAGGCCGGCGAGATCTGCAACTGCTGCACCGACTGCTGCTTCCCGCATCAGGCGTCGCGGCGCCTCGGCATCGACGGCGAGTGGCCGGGGCGGCAGTACGTCGCTGCGGTGGACGCCGCCGCCTGCACGCTCTGCGGACGCTGCGCGAAGCGCTGCCCCTTCGAGGCGCTCACCTTGTCGCCGGAGCCGGGGTCCGAACGGGCTCCGCGGAGTGGCGCGACCGTGATGCCGGACGCGGAGACGGACGGCGCGGTCGTGGTCGCCGAGCCGGCGGCGCACACGGGCAAGCGGCAGGCCCGGGGGTCGCGCAGCCTGCTCTTCACCGCCGATCGCTGCCGCGGTTGCGGGCTGTGTGCGAGTGGCTGCCCGGAGAGCGCCATTGCGATGGCGCGGCGGCTGGCCGCCCTGGCATGAGAAGGCCGATGCCGACATGCCTGCCGACCTGCGGGCACCGGTTGGCTACGTGGCGCTTAACACCAGCCCCGCGATCAACACCGCCGCCTCCTCCTGCAGCGCCGGGATGGCGTGCGAGTAGGTGTCGAGGGTGAGGAACGTCGCAGGTGTAGGGAACGACTGCAGAGTCTATGTCCGCTTCTACGCCGAGTATGGCCCGCCAACGCTGACACCAGAACCGGCTCGCGCATTATCATACGAACTGGACCGCTAAACGGCGGCAGGTCATCGTCATGTGTTCAGCACATCCGGGAGGCCCGATGAACGAGATGAGCGAGGGTCGGGGACCGAACGACGCGACCGGCGCGGAGACGGCCGGCAGCGACGCACCTCCTGCGCAGCCGTCGACAGGCGTGGCGGTCGCGGGACTTCAGGTCGTGCTCGGTGCCAGCGGCGGGACGGGCGGCGCCGTGGTGCGAGAGCTCGCTCGCCGCGGGGGCACAGTGCGGGCCGTATCGCGCAGCGGGCGCACGCCCGGCGCTGCCGGCGTCCAGGCCGTGGCCGCCGACGTGACAGACGCGCCGGCACTCAGAGAGGCAGTCGAGGGCGCCGCGGTGATCTACCACTGCGTGAACGTGCCCTACCAGAAGTGGGTCGCCGAGTTCCAACCGCTCACCCGACGCATCATCGACGTTGCTGCGGCGGTCGGCTCCCGGCTCGTGTTCACGGACAACCTGTACTCCTACGGGCCGGTCGACGGAGCGATCACCGAGGACGCGCCGCTCGCGGCTGCGACCCGCAAGGGGCAGGTCCGGGCGGCGGTCAGGAGGGACCTTCTCGCTGCGCACCGTGACGGCCGCGTGCGCGTCGTAATCACCGGGGCCTCCGACTACTACGGCCCCTTCGGCCCCAACTCGTTCGCCGGCGAGCGGTTCATGAAGCAGCTGCTCGCCGGCAAGAAGGTGCAGTGGCTCGCCGACCTCGACCAGCCGCACACCGAGAACTACCTCGACGACATGGCCCGGGCCATCGTCATCCTGGGGAACAGCCAGGCGGCCGAGGGCCAGGTATGGCATCTGCCGGCAGCAGAGCTGCTGACCGGTCGGCAGTTCGTCGAGCTCGCCGCGCGCGCGGCGGGGATCGAGCCGAAGTCCGCGGTCTTGAGTCGCACGACGATGCGCCTCCTCGGCTTGTTCAGTCCCCTGCTGCGAGAGATCCCCGAGCTGTGGTACGAGTGGGACCGGCCGTTCGTTGTGGACGCGACCAAGTTCCAGCGGGCCTACGGGCCCTTCGAGGTCACCCCTCATCAGGAAGCTCTTCAGCAGACGGTCGGCTGGTTCCGCGAGCCGTCGTCCTGAAAGTCCTCTCGTAGAACATCGACGGCGGACTGCTGCTCGCCCCCCTCGGTGCTATCGTCTCCAGCAGAGTTCGCTAGGCTCTGCCGGGTCTCACGACTAGACCTACTCGCCTGCGAACACCAGCCCCGCGATCAGCGCCGCCGCCTCCTCTTGCAGCGCCGGGATGGCGTGTGAGTAGGTGTCGAGCGTGATTGAGACGGTCGCGTGCCCGAGGCGCTCGGAGACGACCTTGGGATGCACGCCGGCCTGCAGGGCCAGGGTCGCGTGTGTATGGCGCAGGTCGTGCAGCCTGATCTGTGGCAACATCGCCTTCTTCACGGCCTGGCGGAAGTAGCGCGAGACGTCCTCGGGGTCCAGAGCCTCGCCGTTCTCGAGCGTGAACACGAGCCCCGATTCGACTCCGGCCTCCTCCCATTCACTCTGCTCGTCGAGCTGGCGCTGCGCCTGCGCCTTCAGGACCTCGACGGTCACTGGGTCGAGGGCAATGACGCGGCGGCCCTTGGCCGTCTTGGGTTCGCTCACCACGACCTCGTTCTTGATGGGGATGAGGGCGCGGCGCACCTAGAGCCGCGCTTTCTCGAGGTCGACGTCGCTCCAGCGCAGGCCGAGGGCCTCGCCTCGTCTCATGCCCGTCATCGCGATCAAATGCCAGAGGGGATGGAGGCGGTCGTCCTTCACTGAGTCCAAGAACGCCTTGAGCTGCTCCTTGGTCCAGGTGCGCATCTCCTTGGTGCCGTCGCCCTTCTTGCACGGTGGGTCGGCGGCGTCCAAGGGGTTCCTGGAGATGTGACCCCACCTGACGGCGTCCTTGCAGGCCTTGTGGAGACAGGCGTGGACGTGGTTGATGGTCATGGGGGAGAGGCCCTTCTTGCCGTTCTTCTTGCCGCTCTCGGCGAGCTTCGCGTAGAGGGCGTTGACCTGACTGCCGGTGAGCTTGGCCAGCTTCAGCGCACCGATGTGGGGCACGATGTGGTAATCGACGTGCTGCACGTAGGAGTTGTAGGTCGAGGGGCGGATGGTGGCCTTTACGGCCGGCAGCCACTCCTTGGTCAGGTACTCCTTGACCGTCATCTTGGTCGGCGGCCGGTAGGTCTACTGTTCGACGGCGACGAGCAGCTTGTTCATGGCCGCCTGGCACTCCTTCTCGAGGGCAAAGCCGCCCTTGATGGCGCGGCGGCGCTCGACGGTGTCGGTCAGCTCACCACCGCACCTTGGGCAGTTCTCTTTGGGTTTGCGCTCGACCCAGTATCGCTTCCTGCAGGCCGGGCAGCGCTGGGCGTCGTGCATGCCGATGTCGACGATGTACTCCCAAGAGCCGGGATCGCCCCGTCACGCTGCAGCACGAGCGTCTGGCCGCGCGTGCCACGTTCCTCCTGTGGCTCGCGTTTGTGCGACCGGGACTCGCTGAATCGGCGTTTCCCCGCAGACTTCGGGCTTGTGATCGCGCGCTCCAGCCTGGGCACCTCTTGGCACACGTGCCTGCCGGTCATCCACTGGGCGGAGATTCGACCACGTCCACGCTTGACACGCGTTTCACAACAGCGGCGTAGTACGGACCGCCATGGGGTGAGCAGGGTCGAGGTCGGATCCCCTGGGAGCCCCGCAGTGCCTCCGACGGACCGGCACGCCACGCCATAGTGACCACTCCTACGCGGGCGCCTCGGCGAGAACGAGGCGAACTCCAAGGAGGAGTGGAATGCCACAGATCAACACAGGAGACACGGCGTTCGTCCTGATCTGCGCCGCCCTCGTGGCGCTGATGACGCCGGGGCTCGCCTTCTTCTACGGCGGGCTTGTCAGGAGGAAGAACTTCCTCGCGATCATGATGCAGTCGTTCATCTCGATGGGCGTCGTGACCACGATCTGGGTGTTCTTCGGGTACTCGCTCGCGTTCTCGGGCAACGTTCTCTCCGGAGGGCTCGGGAACCTCGACTGGGCGGCGCTGACGAGCGTCGGCCACCTGCCCGGCCCGTGGGCGCCGAACATCCCGGCGCAGGCGCACTTCGTCTACCAGGAGATGTTCGCCATCATCACCCCGGCGCTCATCACCGGCGCCTTCGCCGACCGGGTGAAGTTCAAGAGTTACCTCTGGTTCCTCATCCTCTGGAGCGTCATCGTCTACATCCCGTTCGTGCACTGGATCTGGGGCGGCGGCTGGCTCATGCAGCACGGCGTGCTCGACTTCGCCGGCGGCGCCGTGGTGCACATGAGCGCCGGCTACGCGGCTCTGGCCTCGGTGTTTGTCGTCGGCCGGCGCCACTTCGGGCCCGGCGAGCGCGGCCTGCCGCACAACGTGGCCTTCGTGGCCCTCGGCACCGGCCTGCTCTGGTTCGGCTGGTTCGGCTTCAACGCCGGTTCGGCGCTGGCCGCCAACGGCATCGCCGCGCAGGCCTTCGTCAACACCGACATCGCCGGCTCGATCGCCATGTGCACCTGGCTCGCCTTGACCTGGCGGCGTGACGGCAAACCCAGCCTCGTCGGCGCCTTGACGGGCGCCGTCGCCGGTCTCGCCTGCATCACTCCTTGCGCCGGCTACATCCCGACCTGGGCTTCGTTCATCGTCGGCCTCGGGGCGGGATCGCTCTGCTACTCCGCCGTGATCTTCAGGGAGCGGATGAAGTGGGACGACGCCCTCGACGTGTGGGCGGCGCACGGCGTCGGCGGCACGCTCGGGATCATCCTGCTGGGCGTCTTCGCTCTCAAGTCCGTCAACCCAGCCGGCGCCGACGGCCTGATCACGGGGAGCTTCCACTTCTTCGGCTGGCAGCTGATCACCGTGGTCGTGGTGGCGGGCTACGCCTTCGTGGCCACGTTCCTGATCCTCAAGTTCCTCAACCTCTTCGGCTCTGTGCGCGTGCCCGATGCCGTCGAGCTCAAGGGCCTCGACGAGACCGAGTTCGGCGAGTCCGCATACGACCTGACGTAAGGACGGGAGGGCGCGGCGGCGGCCGGAGGAACCGGCCCGCCGCGGCGCACCACCGACGAGGCCTGCGACTCAGGTCGCCTGCACGAGCAGGACCAGCCGGCAGGGAGTGGTCGGCCGAAGCCGATGGCCTGACGATGACGGCACGGGGCGCGGAAGCTGGCTTCCGCGCCCCGTGCCCGATTTCGGCTAGCGGCGGAGGTCCCCTTGGCTCTGGCTGAGCTCCGCGCCGGTCTGCCCTTGCTGACACGCTGCAAGAAGTGGCGGCGGCTCGGAGCGTAACCGCTGCCCAGGTGGCGCTCGCCTGGCTGCTGAAGCGAGACGATCATGTGATCCCCATCCCGGGAGCGACGAGGCGGAGAACTCAGGCACCCTCTCGTTGGAGCTCAGCGACGAAGAGTCTGCTGCCATCGACCGGGTATCGGCGCCGACGCCGACCAGGTAGCACCACCGAGGGGCCCTCGAGCCCGTCCTGAAGAGCTGGGGCGGCAAGTAAGGAGGGCTGGCCGAGGCACGATCCCTCTACTTGTTTGCGAACACCGGCCCCGCGATCAGCGCTGCCGCCTCCTCCGGCATTGCCGGGATGGCGCGCGAGTAGGTGTCCAGGGTGATGGAGACGGTGGCATGCCCGAGGCGCTCGCTGACGAGCTTGGGAAGCACGCCGGCCTGCAGGGCAAGGGTGGCAAGTCACGGTTTGGGCGCCGACGACGGCCGAGCAGGCGGAGGCGCGATTGAACGAGATCAGGGCGTCGTTAAGGGATCTCGGGCTCGATGATGACGCCAAGCTCGCCGACTGACGCATGGAGTCGGGATCCGCCCCCGCATACGCAGACTGCCTTCCGACACAGCAGCGGCCGGCATGGACAGTGTGTGAGCTTTGCGTCCACCTCCAGCCCTGGGTTGAGATTGCCTGTTCTCTAGCGCCGGTTCTCTGCGTCCCGAGGTTAAGGGGCCACGTTCCCGGACTCCGTCCCCCACTCGCGGTCTTTGTGGGTTGCGGCCATCGGAGTGCCATGTGGTGTGGGCGCCGGCAAGTGTCGGCAGGGGCCGGCTTCGATGTGAGGTCGTCGAGATGAGTGGCGTCGGCATCGCGTCGGCGCAGTCGCCAGACTGCGCGCATAACGCGACGTTGTGACAACTCTTCAGGTTACGTGAACCTGTGACGCCAGCTCTGCGTGTCGCCGCTCAGGAAACGGGAATTCCTTTGTGAACCCTTAGACCGCTTTGTCACCCTTCACGCCTGACCGCGCTCCATGCAGCACTCCTCCTTGGAGGGAGGGTGGCTACGCTGCCGGCTCGAGACGGTTACATAAGACAGTCGCCCTCCCGAGCCTCCCTCTGGTTGCTGTCACACTCGAGTTGTACAGTCGGCCTACAGGCATGAGGGGGATCAGGGGGGGATCGCTTGGAGCACCTATCATCTGACGTGGAATCCCGATCGCTACGGCTGGGATGACCTAGTTGGCGCTGCGAGCGGATAGACAGTCGCGCCCCTTTCCTGCCTGTCCTTTCGGGCGTACAGTGGCGCCGTCGACAAGGGGGGGCTCATGGACAACTGGATCCTGTGGGACGACCCAACGAACGAAGACCCGGTCGGTCGCGCTGCCTCCTGCGACAGGCAACTGCGGTACTACCTCGGACAGCGCGTCTTCGACTTCATCCCTGCAGCGCACGAAGATCCGGATACTACGCACACGCTGGTCGCAGGGTACATCAACCTAACGCTCAGAGAGTGGCGCTCGCTGGTCGGGCGCGACGATGGCGTGCTGACGTTCAGACAGCCGGACGACCCCTACGAGAAGACGTATATCTTAGAGATCCCAGCGGACCCCAACGTACCCGACGACCGGGGGGAACTCAATAGAATCGCCAAAGACGCGGCCGTCCGCCGACTCTTCCGCCATGTGCAAGCGGAACTAGTGGACAGCAACTAACCCCGAGCGAGCTGGGGCGGCCGTCGGCGTTCTGGCCCGCAGATCCTCATGCTGTTCACAGCGGCTCTCCGAAAGATGGGGAGTCGGGTCAGCGCCCCAGGCATACGGGAGCGTACGTCGTCGTGCGACGGTGCAGAGGGGAGAGCGCATGCCTGCGAAGGTGCAAGGCGAACGCGGCGAGTTGACGCCATTGCCGGCCGCCCAACGCGATGCGGCCGCGGTCGTGGCCGACGCCGTAGCCCACGACCGCGGCGCGCTGGACGAGTGGCAGGCGAAGGCGCTGCTGGCCGGCTACGGGATCGCCGTCCCCGAGGGCGGCGTCGCGCGCAGCGAGGACGAAGCCGCGGCCATCGCCCGGCGGCTCGGCGGTCCGGTGGTCGTCAAGGCCGTCGGGCCGCGCATCACCCACAAGACAGATCGCGGCCTGGTCGCCCTTGACCTCTCCGGGGACGAGGCCGTCCGGACCGCCGCTCGCTCGCTTCTGGCGCTCACCGAAGACCAGGACGCTGTGCTGCTGGTAGAGCGGATGGTCCGGGGAGCGCGCGAGCTCATGGTCGGCATGAAGCGCGATCCTCTCTTCGGTCCGGTCGTCGTCTTCGGCGTCGGAGGGATCTTCACCGAGGCTCACAAGGACATCGCGCTCGGCGTGACGCCGCTGGACGACCGGGACATCGAGAGCATGCTGACCGGGATCAGGGCGAGCGCGCTGCTCGACGACTTTCGTGGCCTGCCGCCCGTGGATCGCGCATTGTTGGCCGGCGCCATCCGCGCGCTCGCGCGCATCGCCGAGGACCATCCCGCCGTGACAGAGATCGACGTGAACCCCCTCATCGTGGAAGACGCGACGCCGGTGGCCGCCGACGCGCTGGTGATTCTCGATCCGGCGGGGGAGGGCGGCGCGTCCGCGTCCGCCCCCCTCCCACCTGTCGCCTCGCCCCCCGATCTGACCCCACTGTTCGCGCCGCGCGCCGTCGCGGTCGTCGGCGCCTCGGACGACCCTCTCAAATGGGGCGGCTCCCTCCTCCTCAACCTCATCGACGGCGGCTTCACCGGGGCCATCTATCCCGTGAACCGTCGTGGCGGCACGGTGTGCGGTCTACCCGCCTTCCGCAGTGTCGCGGAACTGCCGGAAGCCCCGGACCTAGCGCTGGTGACGCTGGGGGCCACCCAGGTGAACGCTGTGGTCGAGCAGTGTGGGGAGCGCGGGATCCCCGTCGTGCTCGTCGTGGCTGCGGACTACTCGGAGGCGGGAGAGGCGGGAGCCGCCGCGGAGGCGGAGCTGGCCCAAACGGCGCGGACCTCGGGCGTCACGCTCATCGGCCCCAATTGCATGGGGCTGATCGCGACGCACAGCCGGCTCCACGCGGTCGGCTTTCTGGAGTTGCGGCCGCAGGCCGGCAGCCTGAGTGTCGTCTCCCAGTCCGGCAACATCGGGGTACAGCTCGTCGCCGCAGCCGAGCGGCGCGGCATCGGCATCGACAAATACGTGACGGTCGGCAACGAGGCGAGCACGAGCGCGCTTGACGTGCTCGACGCGCTGCGAGACGACGCGCAGACGGCCGCCGCCCTCGTCTATCTCGAAGGAGTCGACGACGGCCGCCGTTTCCTCGACGTCATGCGCCGCACCACGCGGCAGAAGCCGGTGGTGGTGCTGCGCGGCGGCCTGACGGAGTACGGCCGTCGCGCCGCCGCATCGCACACCGGCGCCATGGCGGGCGCGGCCGACGTCTTCCTGGCTGCGGCCCGCCAGACCGGCTGCCTCGTGCGCACGGGCCCCGACGAGAGCCTGGACCTGGCGCTGTGCCTCACCACACTCCCGCTGCCGCCGGGCCGCCGCGTGGCGATCATGACGCTCGGTGGAGGCTGGGGCGTGCTGGCGGCGGACGAGCTGGCCCGTAACGGCCTCGAGCTGGCCCTGTTGGAGCCTCACGTCCTCGCTGAGCTGGACAAGCTCCTGCCCGGCTACTGGAGCCGCAACAACCCCATCGACCTCGTGGCATCCATCGGCCCGGACCTCGCAGAGCGCACGCTGACGCTGCTCGCTGAGAGCGAGGCGGTGGATGCCGTCGTCGTGCTCGGTGTGCTCCACAGCCCGTCCACCGGCTGGACGTCAGACGGCGCCGCGCCCGCCGCCGGCGGACAGGGCGCGCCCGGCCGCGACCGCTTCAACCCTGCCGAGATCGCATTTCTCGAGCGCGTGACCACGCTCATGGAGAGGACGGGCAAACCGATCGTCAACGTCCCCCTACGGGCGCTCGAGGTCGCGACCTTCCCGGGCGGCGCGCGACACGATCCGGTCATCCTCTACTCGCCGGTCGCCGCGGTACGCGCCCTCGCCGCCATGGCCTGGTACGGGGAGTACGTCGCTGCCCAGGTCGCTCCTCCGCCTCGCCGACGCGCGAAGAAGTATCCGCGATGATCAAGATCACGATCTATGGCCGCGGCGGCCGTGGCGGCGTGACGCTGGCCAAGCTGATCGCGGCCGCGTACTTCCTGCGTGGCAGGTATGTCCAGGCCTTCGGCCGCTACGGCGCGGAGCGCGCCGGCGCGCCGGTCCAGGCGTTTGTGCGCGTGGACGACGAGGAGATCACGGAGCACTATCCCGTCCGCGAGCCCGACCACGTGATCGTGCTGGACGCCGGCCTCATCGCGCCAGAGGCGGCCCAGGGGATGGACCCTCGGGGATGCATCGTGCTCAACACCCCGCTGCCGCCGGGCGCCTTCGAGAACGTCTTTCCCGGGCGCAACGTGGCGACCCTCGATGCGACGGCGATCGCCGTGGACAACAGGCTGGGGACGAGGGCTTTGCCCATCGTGAACACCGCGCTGCTCGGGGGTGCCGCGGAGATCCTGGGATTGTCGCTCGCCGACGCCGAGGCCGCGATCGCGCACCTCGGCCTGGGCGAGCCCAACCTGAGGGCCGCGCACACCGCGTACGACAGCATCCGCCGGGCCCTCTTGCCGGGGATCATCGTGCCGGTCGCCGCACGCCGCCCGGCCGGCAGAGCGGCGAGCATGTTCGACGAGGACATCGGCGGCCCGCCGGCGGTCCACACGGGCTCGTGGGCCACCCGTATCCCTGCCAGCGCGGCACTGACGCCGCTCTGCAGCGACGGCTGCCCGGCCGGCAACGACGTGCGGGGCTTCGTGCAGGCGATGGCGCAGCGAGACTACGAGGCCGCACTGAAGACCATCCTTGCGACCTCGCCCTTCCCGGGGACCTGCGGGCGCGTTTGTCCGGCGCCGTGCATGCAGGCGTGCTCGCGCGGCCAGCACGACGAAGCCGTGAACATCGGCGAGCTGGAGCGCCACATCGCGGCTCGCGCGCCCTGGCCTGAGCCCACGCGACCGACTCGCCCCGAACGTCTGGCCGTGATCGGCTCAGGCCCCGCCGGCCTCAGCGCCGCGTACCAACTCGCCAGGCTCGGCTATCCCGTGACCGTGTTCGAGGCGGGCGACGAGCTCGGCGGGCTCCTGCGCACCGGGATCCCCGCGTACAGGCTGCCCCGGGAGGTCATCGACAGCGAGATCGCCTTCATCCTTGCGCACGGCGTGCAGGTCCGCAGCGGTCACCGCGTGTCTCGCTCCCGCCTTGTCGAGCTGCGACGCGAGTATGGCGGCGTGGTCGTGGCGACGGGGCTGCAGAAGCGGCGCACCGCCGGCCTCGGCGCCGACGACCCTCGTGTGCTGCGGGCGCTCGATTTCCTCGACAACAGCCGCACCCGGCCGCCGGACCTCCGCGGGCAACGCGTCGTCGTCGCCGGCGGCGGCAACACGGCGATCGACGCAGCTCGCGTGGCGCTGCGCCTCGGCGCCCAGGACGCGCTCGTGGTCTACCGGCGCACGCGCGCCGAGATGCCCGCGATCGCCGAGGAGATCGAGGAGGCGCTCGCCGAGGGCGTCCGCATCGAGCAGCTGGCGGCGCCTCTGCGACTGGAGGAGGCCGGTGATGGGACTGCGCTGGTCTGCCGGCGCATGACCCTCGGCAAGCCCGACAAGTCGGGACGACCGCGTCCCGTTCCGGTCGATGGTGACGACGGCTTGGCGGAGTTCCGCTGCGACACCGTCCTGCTCGCGCTCGGCCAGGCGCCGGACGGCCGTCTCTTGCCGGCAGGCTCGGTGCTCGACGAGGAGGACCTGCTGCCCGGAGCTGAAGACGCACCGGCTTGCACTGCGGGCGATCTGGTCGGGTCCGAAGGCACGGTGGCGGCGGCCATCGGCGGCGGGCGCCGGGCGGCATGGCGCCTGCACGCCGCCCTGGGCGGCGTCGAGGCGCCCTCACTCCCGGCGCCGCTGGTCGATGCCTCCGTCCTCACGTTCCGCGACGTCCCTCACGTGGCCATGGCCAGGGGCAGGCTGCGACGGCCCAGCTCGCGCAGGGCGAGCTTCCTCGAGGTGCGCCGGGGCCTCAGCGACCAGCCGGGCCGGGAGACCGCCTATGAGGAAGCGCAGCGCTGCTTCAGCTGCGGCGCCTGTACGGCGTGCGGGGACTGCGTCGTCTACTGCCCCGAAGGCATCCTCACTCACGTGGGCGACACCAGCTGCACGATCGACGAGGACTACTGCAAAGGCTGCGGGCTGTGCGTGGCACAGTGCCCGCGCAGCGCCCTCGCGATGCTGCCGACATGAGGAAGGACGCGAGATGACGAGAGCCGTCGTCACCGGCAACCAGGCCGCCGGCCACGCGCTCGTCGCGGCCGGCGAAGCCAACCGCGCCGCCCGCGGCTGCGGCGGTGGCTGCTACCCCATCACGCCTCAGACCGAGATCATCGAGAACGTCATGGCGGCGCGCTTCAGCAAAGGGAGCTTCGTCGCCGTGGAATCGGAGCACAGCGCCATGGCGGTCTGCATCGGCGCCTCGCTCGCGGGAGCGCGCTCCTTCACCGCCAGCTCCTCCAACGGACTCCTGTACATGACGGAGAACGTCTTCGCTGCCGGACTGGCACGCCTGCCCATCGTCATGGTGGTGTCCAATCGCACGATCGGTCCGCCGTGGAACATCTGGGCCGACCACGGCGACAGCCTCGCCCTGCGCGACGCACCCTGGCTGCAGCTCTACTGCGACTCGCATCAGGACCTGGTGGACACCACCCTGCTCGCCTTTCGCGTCGCCGAGGACCCGCGCGTGCTGCTCCCCGTGATGGTGACCCAGGACGGCTTCCTCCTCTCGCACACCAGCATGGTGTGCGACCTCCCGTCGCAGGATCTCGTGGACGACTACCTGCCCCCGCTCGACCTGGCGCTGCGGGCGCGGGCCGACCACCCGCGCACCTACGGACAGATGATGAGCCCGCGCGAGACGCAGCGGCACCGCGAGGAGATCCAGGCGGCGATGGAAAGGGTGCCCGAGGTGCTCGACGAGGCCGGCGCGGAGTTCGCGCGTGTCTTCGGCCGCCGGCCGCGCGGCGCCTTTGAGGCGCAGCACACTGCCGACGCCGACACGGTACTCATCGCCTCGGGCACCACGGTGAGCACGCTGCGCAGCGTCGTGGAGGCGCGCCGCAGCGCCGGCGAGAAGGTCGGGCTGGTGCAGCTCAAGCTCTTCCGCCCGTTCCTCAGGGACGAGCTCTCGCGCGCGATCGGCAGCGCACGGCGCGTGGCCGTGCTCGATCGCGACCACTCGCCCGGGTCGGGCGGCGTCATGTGGAATGAGATCGCGACCAGCTTGAGGGAACGACCCGACGTGCTGCTGCAGGGCTACATCGTCGGGCTCGGCGGCGGCGAAGTCGACCCGCCGCTCATCGAGCTTGTCCTCGACGACCTCGCCGGCCGCGAACGCGCAGACGCGCCGGTCTTCTTCCCACAGGAGGTGACCTGACCATGGCGACCTCCCTGCCAGCGCCCGGCACGGCGCCCCGCCCTCACATCCTTCGCCCGGACAGCACCAACTGCCCCGGCTGCGCGATGTCGGTGGGCCTGCAGTGGCTCAACGAGGCGCTCGGCGCGGCGACGCCGACGCTGGTCATCCCGGCGTGCTGTGCCGCCGTCACTCCCGGGGCCTTTCCCGCCAGCGCCTACAGCGTTCCGGCCATTGAAACCACCTTCGCCAGCGCCGCCGCCGTGGCGACGGGCATCGCCCGCGTGCGACAGCTGAATGGGGAGGCCGACCCCACGATCTGCTGGGCCGGCGACGGCGGCACCTATGACATCGGCCTGGCGACGCTCTCCGCCGCCGCCGAGCGCAACGAAGATGTCCTCTACATCTGCTACGACAACGAGATCTACGGCAACACCGGGGGCCAGCGCAGCGGCGCCACGCAGCGCGGCGCCAAGACGACCACCACCCCGCGCGGCAAGGCCGAGACCAAGAAGGACATCATGGCGATCATGGCCGCGCATCGCGTCCCTTACGCAGCGACGCTGTCGCTCGCCCACCGTGACGACTTTCTGCGCAAGATGCGTTTGGCTCTGGGCATGCCGGGCTTCCGCTTCCTGCTCATGCTGTCGCCCTGCCCGGCGGGCTGGAAGTCGGATCCCGCCGAGAGCGTCGAGCTCGTCCGCCTCGCGGTGGCCTGTGGCCTCTTCCCGCTGTACGAGGTATTCGACGGCGAGCGCTACCGCATCAACGCGCGCGCCGACGACACGCCGCTCGACGACTACTTGGGCCGACAGGGGCGCTTCCGCTCTGTGGCGCCGGCCCTGGACGATCTGCGCGCCCAAATGGAACGCGATTGGGCGCGCCTCGATGGGCTGGCGCGGGCATTCCCGGCGGAGGCCCCCGCGTAGCAGCATGGCGCGCTCCCGTCGCTCGAGCCGGCGGCGCTCGTCGGCACGCCAGCACGTCACTCTGGTCCTCGTGATGGCCGTGATCGCGACCCTGGCGCTCGTCGCCTGCGGCGGCTCGAGCACCACGGCAGCGACCTCGCAGAGCGCGACCACTTCGCTGGCCGCGGGTAAGACCATCTTCCAAACGGGCGTCCTTGACGGACAGCCGATTCCGCGAACGGGCAGCAGCGGCGGTGGCATGATGAACGGCGGCGGGATGGGCGGTAGCGGAGCGAGCGGCGGCATGATGCGCGCCGGCTGCGCGACCTGCCACGGCTCCGACGGCCACGGACGCACCACGCCGGCGTTCACTGCGCCGAACATCACCTACAGCAACCTGACCGACCCGCAGGGCATGCTGCAGCCGGACGGTACGCGTGGCCCTACGTACACGGATGCCACGCTGCGCACAGCCGTCACGCAGGGCCTCGACCCGCAGGGCAGCCGCCTGGAGTCGCCCATGCCGCAATGGCAGCTCAGCGGCCCTCAATGGGCTGACCTGCTCGCCTACCTCAAAACGCTGCGCTGAAGACAGGGCGTCCCCGGCACCGGGTAAGAAGCCCCCATGGTCGCCGCGAGCCTTCCCGCCGAGATCGGCCGCGCACTCAGCATGGCCTTCGCCGTGTTCTGGGAGATCCTGCCCATCCCTCCCGCCCGGGCACAGTGCTATTGTCGTATGAAGAAGGCGGCCGCTGGGCCATGTCCGTCAAGGTGGTGTACGAAGGAGCTCGCTCCTCCTCGCCTGATCCTCAGCCGACGGCCGCTACGAGCGCCGGCATGACCTCCTCCTCGTTTGCGTCATCGTCGCTCGCCTCGAGCTCGGCCGGGGGCCTCGTCAGCGCGGCCAGCGAGTCGGCGCTCATGTAGCGCCGCGCTACGGCCCACTCGTCGTCTTGTTCGGCGAGCACCATGCCGACGAGGCGCACGACGGCCTCGCGGCCGGGGAAGATGCCGACCACGTCGCTTCTGCGGCGGATCTCGCGGTTGAGACGCTCCTGGGGGTTGTTGGACCAGATCTGCCGCCAGTGGGCCAGCGGGAAGGCGGCGAAGGCGGTGATGTCGGGCGCTGCCCGCTCGAGCAGCTCGGCGGCGGCCGGGAAGCGCCTGGCGAGCTGCTCGGACACGCGCTCCAGCTGGGCCGCGACCTCCGCGGCGGAGGGCTGCGCGAAGATGGTGCGCACCAGGGTGGCCACGAAGGGCTGGGCGCTGCGCGGCACGCGGGCCAGCAGGTTGCGCATGAAGTGCGTTCTGCACCTCTGCCAGCTGGCCCCGCTCAGGTGCGCGTCGATCGCCCGCGTGAGGCCGCGGTGATCATCGCTGATGACGAGCTGCACCCCGGCCAGGCCGCGGGAGGTGAGGCCGGCCAGGAAGTCGCTCCAGGCGGCCTCGTCCTCGCTTGTGAAGACGTCGAGGCCGAGGATCTCACGCAGGCCGTCAGCGCTGACCGCCGTCGCGACCACGACGGCGACGCGCACGATACGCCCCTCTTCCCGCGTCTTCATGGCCAGTGCGTCGAGCCACAGGTACTCGATGTGACTGTCCTCACTCAAGTGAGGTACCTGCCGGACCCCATTCATTGCTCCACTTCTTATGTTAGTCGCAGGGGCGCGACAGGTACCGTATCGCATGAAGAGTCTGCCAAGCGCGCCTAGACGCGTGGCCCACGACGCCGAGGAGGCACCATGCCGACCGTAATCGGATATCACGATGTCAAGGACAAGGACCACTGGCTTGCCTCGCCAAAGCGCGAAGAGGTTTTCGGGCCCCTGGGGGTTACCAACATCCGCACGTTCGTCGACCCGGAGAAGCCAACCCGAGTAGCCGTGCTCATGGACGTTGCTGACATGGACGCCCTCATGGCCGCGATGCAGACCGAAGCGATGGCCGAGGCCATGGCGTACGACGGCGTGCTGCCCGAAACCCTGGTGATCCTCGTCGAGGCGTAGTTCACTTTCTCACTTGGCCAAGAGCCACTTGAACCACCCAGCTCGAGCTAGGTGGCGAACACCAGCCCGGCGATCAGCGCCCCCGCCTCCTCCTGCATCGCCGGGATGGCGTGCGAGTAGGTGTCGAGGGTGATCGAGACGGTGGCATGTCCGAGGCGCTCTGAGACGACCTTGGGATCGCTGTCATGCCCGCTCGGTTACAGCGCCCGCCCGGCAAGGGCGATCCTGAGATCGGTTTGCTCTGATCGCCTCGACCCAAAGGTGGCTCAGCACATCAGCAGTTGTCTCGCTGCCGGCCTCGCTCCTGAGATGCCGCCAGGCGACAGGTCTCGCAGCAGTAGCGCTTCCTGGGGTTGTCCGTGAAGAAGAGAGAGCCGCAGAGAGGCGATGCGCAGACAGTCAGGAGCTCTCTCTTTGGATGACGCCGCGGCCGCGTCGCCAAACGTCGCGATTGCTGCGAGCGATGGAGCGCGCAGTAGAGCAGCGAGTTGTAGATGCTGAGGCGGGCTGAACAACCGGGAGCGGCGCACACGCGTCCGCTGGCGTAGGTCCGGGAAGGCGTTCCGAGAGCCACCACACGATGTCCCATGACTGCAAGACCTCCTCGTATCCGTGACCTCTTCGCTTGAAGAGGACGTCCCGAGAACATGGTTCGGCAGGGCGTCGGACCGCCGTGAGCCGGATAGACGGATATCCCAGGCGCTTGCGAGCCTCGCTTTCGCTTAGGATCCGGTCACCTCAGGCGGCATGGCAGCTGCGAATGCGGATGAGCGGGTCCTTCAGATGGCGCGCGCCGAGCCCTAGCCAGACCTGCCCTCTTGTCGCGCCTCGGCCTATCAGGCCATGTAGTGCGGCGGGCCGTAACTGTCGGACTCGTCGCGCTCGACGAGCGACTCTCCGCTGCGGTGCAGGTAGCCTTTGCGGACTTCGCCATCGACGATCGCCTTGTGCTCTGCTTTCGAGTGACGGTGATGTCCATGAAGGTCGGTCTCGATGAACTCCTTGAAGCGGGCCAAGTCGTGCGCCAGCCGCGCACTGGCGAGCTGTTCCTTGGCGCCCACGTCGGGGGCGCCACCGGGTTCGTAGAGGAACTGCACGCGGACCGTCGTTCTGCCCTCCGCGAGCTGCTCGTAGGCTACGGTCTCGTGCTTGGCCATGATCTCGCAGCTCCAGGCGTCACAGAGCAGCTTGTAGTTGCCGACGAGGACCCACTCGGTGAAGCGAGCCCACTCCGCGCGGGCTACCTCGGGCGAAACGTCCACGTCCACTGCTTGTTGGATGGAAACCATGCCTCCACCTTCCATCCGAGTGCTCCCAACCGGGAGTTGAGAGGGCTATTCCCGAGGCGCAACGGGAGGAATCTGACCGAGCGTTTGAGGGTGCCCCGCTTCGGTGGACAGTCTCGGGTTTGCGTGCGACTAGATGTCGAGCGTGGTCGAGACGGTGGCGTGGCCGAGTCGCTCTGAGACCACGGTTCCATGTGAGCGATTGCGTGCGATGGCCGGGAGTCGTGCGCACCCGATGCGCCCTGGCCGTCTCAGTCCCTCCCAGCCGGCAATCTTCTCCTTGTCCATCAACGCGGGAGGAGGCAGACCATGTCGCACGTGATCTCACGAGACGGCACGAAGATCGCCTACGAGCAGACCGGTGAGGGCGAGGCGGTTCTGCTGATCGACGGGGCGCTGGGTTCACGGTCGTTCGGGTTCATGCCGCGACTGGCCGTGATCCTGGCGCCGCACTTCAGCGTCAAGACCTACGATCGTCGTGGCCGGGGCGAAAGTGGCGACACGCCGCCCTAAGCCGTCGCCCGCGAGGTCGAAGACATCGAGGCGCTCATCGGGCAAGCCGGAGATGCCGCGTCCCTCTTCGGCATCTCCTCGGGCGCGGCCCTCGGCCTGGAGGCGGCTCTCGGGCTCGGCGAGAAGGTCAAGTCGGTCGCCATGTACGAGCCGCCTTACAACGCCGAGGACGCGCAACTCTGGAGGGACTACGGACGGCGGCTCAGGGAGCTGCTGGCGGCGGGTCGCCGAGGCAGTGCGGTCGCGCTCTTCATGGCGTTCGTCGGTGTTCCGGCCGAGCAGATCGCGACGATGCGTGAGACGCCCTTGTGGTCGATGCTCGAAGCCGTGGCACCGACGCTTGCCTATGACGAATCCGTTCTGGGGATGGACCGCGCCGTGCCTACCGCACGGGCGGCGGATCCTGAGGGCGCCGGCGCTCGTGATGAACGGCGGCGAGAGCTACCCGTTCATGCGCGACACGGCAAGAGCCCTGGCGGACAGCATCCCGGCGGGGCGCTATCACGAGCTCGAAGGCCAGCGTCACGACGTGGCCGTGGAGGCCCTGGCACCCGGCCGGCCGACTCCGATCCCTACCACGACGCACCGACGATCATCCTGGTGCTCGCCGATCAGACCAAGGTCACGCCCGTCGAGGACGCAAGCCTCGCCCTGGGCAACATGTTCAACGCCGCCTACTCCCTGGGTCTGGGCTCCTGTTGGGTGCACCGTGAAAGGCAGATGTTCGCCAGCGACCAAGGCCAGGCGCTGCTCAAGAAGTGGGGCGTGGAGGGTGACTACGTCGTGTGGGGGCCTGCGTCCTCGGTTACCCCGAGGGCGAACACCCGCAGGCGGCCCCGCGCAAGGACGGTTCTGTGGTGATGGTGAGGTAGCGTACTCAGCGCTCGCGCGCGACGATCCTTTTCTAGGCTCGACCTACTTAGCTGCGAAGACCAGTTCGGCGATTCTCGTCGCCGCCTCTTCTTGCATCGCCGGGATGGCGTGCGAGTGAGTGTCGAGCGGATTGCGACGGTGACGTGCCCGAGGCGCTCGGAGACGACCGTGGGATGTACGCCCGCTTGCAGAGCAAGGGTGGCGTGGGCGTGCCGCAGGTCATGCGGCCTGATCTGCGGCAGCATCGCCTTCTTCTCTGCCCGTCGGAAGTGGCGCGTGACTGTCTCCGGGTCGAGCGCGCTGGTGTTCTTGACGGACGCCGCCACACCCTGCGTTTGAGCCCGTTATTATCACATAGCGGCGATGTTGACGATGTTGTCCTCGCTGTCCTTGAACCAGGCTGCCTTGGTGCCCTCGAACTCGGCGATGCCGTTCACGGTCTTGAGTCCGATCTCGGGCAAGTCATAGTCCTCGAACGTCACACCCTTGGCTCGCAGATCGGCGGCGACCTCATCGAACTTGTCGCGGGGTAGGCCGAAACCCAAGGCCGTGCTCTGCGGTGCCGGCATGCCGGGGCGTTCATAGATCATGACCATGGTGCCATCGCCCGCCGTGAACATGGCCATGCCCTCGCTCGCGGGACCGGGGACGTCGCCCGGCCTGAGGCCCAACACGTCGGTGTAGAACTTCTTGGCGCGACCAAGGTCCTCGGCCCGCAGCACAGCTGCAGCCGGGTGGTCCCCGAGACTAGCCATCATGCACATCCTCTCTCTCGCCTCATCGGTCACTCCCATGACTTCCCCCGTCCCCGCGTGGGAAAGCGGATTGTCGTTTGCGCTCGCTCGCGCACGCGGGTGACGCGGGCGTCGCAAGGGGCACAGTGGCGGGCGCACGCAGGACGTTGGTTTCGAGTCCAAGGGCAGGCGCTCGACGTGCAACCGTCTAGTTCCCCGCGAACACCAGCCCCGCGATCAGCGCCGCCGCCTCCTCCTGCATCGCCGGGATGGCGTGCGAGTAGGTGTCGAGGGTGATCGCGACGGTGGCGTGTCCGGGGCGAATCGCCACGGGCATCCCCTGTGATGGCGTCTTCACCGGCCTGTCGGACGCCGGATTGGGGGAGAACACTGCAAGACAGGGACTGAGGAGGTGTCGCGCGCATGGCTCGTCTGGTGGGAATCAATCACGTAGCGCTCGAAGTCGCAGACGTCGGCGAGGCCCTTGACTGGTACGGGCGCTTCTTCTCCTTCGATTTGCGTGGCAGAGTCGGCTCGAGGGCGGCCTTCATCGACATGGGCGACCAGTTCCTCGCGCTCATGGCGGGACGTACGCAGCCCCCCGACGCGGTAAGGCACGTCGGGCTGGTGGTCGACGATAAGGAAGCTGTGCGACGGCAGCTCAGGCGGGAGGGCATAAGCGTGCAGGAATCCGGATCTCTGGACTTCACAGATCCCTGGGGTAACCACGTGCAGGTCGTCGACTACCGCGAGATCCAGTTCACGAAGGCCCCGTCGGTGCTGCGCGGCATGGGGCTCGAGGAGCTTGGCAAGACCGAGCAGGCGCTCGATGAGCTGCGCAAGAAGGGACTCGCCCGTGAGCCATAGCGGACTGAGGAGTCCGTGGCGGAACGAACCTCTCTGGGCTCACCTACTCGCCTGCGAACACCAGCCGCGCGATCAGTGCCGCCGCCTCCTCCTGCATCGCCGGAATGGCGTGCGAGTAGGTGTCGAGCGTGATCGAGACAGTCGCCGTGTCCGAGACGTTCGCTGACGACCTTCGGGTGAACACCGGATGCAGGGCGAGGGTGGCGTGGGTGTGGCGTAGACCGCCGTCACTCCCGCAGTGGTCGGGCTGGGACCCTCGTCGCAGTGGGCCCGGGCGGGTGCCAGGCCGGCGGCGACCGATAGCGCCGCTGCGAAGCCTCTGGTCAGCCGCCTCGGGGGGTGCGGCGGGTGCCCTATGCCCTGGCCGGGGGAATAGATAGTTGCACGGTCAAATGGCCGTGGCGTCGTGGCCGGCGAGAACAGTCTCGGCGGCGGACGCGTCCAGTCGCCAACGAGGACTATGCCATGCCCGCACTCACCTCCCCGAAGACCTTCGACTGCGAGATCTGCAGCGCGGTCCTGAAGTCGCAGCGGGACCTCGACAACCATATGTGCTTGCTTCACGACGACTGCGGTGAGGCACGGCTCGGCACCCCGATCACGTTTCGCTGCGCCACCTGCGGGGAGGCCTTCGCGCGCCGCGGCGACCTGTATGCTCACCTGCGCCAGCGCCGCCACGGACACCCCGCCGAGTGGGATATGGCGCGTCCGCCGGGTGCGCAGCGCCTGCGCGGCCGGCCTGGGCGTCGCAGCGGCTGACGGCCGGTCTCTGCTGTCAGCCAGTAGCGGCGGCTGACGCTCCCGATCATGCGCGGCGCCATGCTCCTTCGCGGCGCCCCCGCCTGTTTCGTCGCGACCAACAGCCCGGCGATCAGTGCCGCCGCCTCCTCCTGCAGCGCCGGGACGGCGTGCGAGTAGGTGTCGAGGGTGATGGAAACGGTGGCGTGACCGAGACGCTCCGAGACCACCTTGGGGTGGATGCCCGCGTGTGCGCCACGTGCAACGTGGTTCGAAGATAAGTAAGCCGCTTTGCAGGGAAGACTAATTTCACCAAGGACGCCGACATGACGGCCCTCAAAATAGCCGCGCGGGGAAGCTGATGTTGGCGAGATGAGTGCAGTATCCACTCCGAGGGCTCAAAGCGGCCAGCGGAGAGCGAGGAAGGTGACTCACCATGCGAGAGACCAGGCCCAAATGGATGCGTAGCAGCAAGGGCACACCGTTCACGGGCATAGGCTCCCTGGAGGCCGACATCCTGGCCATCGTCTGGGAGAAGGACCGCGTCACCGTGCGCGACGTCTACGAGACCCTGCGCGAGCGGCGTCCGATCGCCTATACGACCGTGATGACTGTCATGAACAACCTGGTGAAGAAGAACCTGCTGGCCCAGGACAAGACGAACATCGCCTACGTCTACACGCCCGCCATCCCCGGCGCTGAGGTGGCGCAGACGATCCTCGACAGCGTCGTCAATCGTCTGTTGGGCGGGCACGCGAACGTCGCGGTCTCGCATCTTCTGGGGCTGCGCACGACCCTGACGGCGGAGCAGACTGCCGGCCTCAAGCGTTACGCCGAGGAGCATCTCCAGGGCGATAAGCCACTTGCGGCCTAAAGGCGAGCCTGCGCTTCACGAACGTGGGGGTCACCCGCATGCAGCACGGGATGGCAGGGGACAACGGGCGCGACCGACACCCACCGTTCTTCAGGGGGAAGCAGGTAAGGACTTGCGCCGGCGCGCCTACTCCACCCCGATCAGGATGTCGTCGCCCTCGACCTTGACGGGGTACGACTTGACGTCGTCCGTCTTCCCCCGGACCAACAGGACCTTGGGGCCGAGCATGTTCTTGCCCGTCCGGACGTCGAATCTGGACCCGTGACGGGGACAGGTGACGATCCCGTCCTTGATGGTCCCCTGCGACAGGGTGCCGCCCCGGTGCGTGCACGTGTCCGAGATCGCGTAGAGGCTGCCCTCGAGGTTGGCCACGAGTATGGCGCCGCCGCCGTGCTCCACTCTCAGGACGCTCCCCGGAGGGATGTCGGAGATGCGAGCCGTCTTCACGAATTCCATGGGCCACCTCCCGCACACTTCCGGCGCTGACTGTCTCCGCGCCGGCACCACGTCATCATACCCGCGCGTTCTCGATCGACGGTAGGGCAGCGAACGACCGCGGCCAGTTGTGCTCCCGGCGGTTCGCCGTCGAGTCGACGGCCGAGGCCGGCGTTGTCGTCTATCTGGCCGCAAAGACCAGCTCCGCGATCCTGGCCGCCGCCTCTTCCTGCGTCGCCGGGATGGCGTCGAGCGCCCGGGCCATGCCGGCGTCTCGATCACCCTCGATACCTACTCGCAATCCCCCGCCAAATCAGGTGATTGCGATGCTGTCGCGGCATGCCAGGAGAATGGTGCTTTCCGCTCCGGCCACAGCCTCCTCTGATCCCGTTATCACCGGGCCCCGCGAGGCCCCTGGCGGGGCGCCTTCTCTCTGCAGGGGCGACGGCCCGCCGGTCACATGCTAGACGACGGGTCGGGGTATAGTGCGAGGTTGAGTGTGCGGTCTACGTTGTCGATAGATGAAGAGACCTCCTGGTTAGTCGAGGAAACCCCTCAACCGCTCCGTGTCGCGGTAGCTCGTGAGCTTGGCCAGCGTCTTGGCCTCGATCTGGCGGATGCGCTCGCGCGTCAGGCTGAACTCCTGGCCGACCTCCTCGAGGGTACGAGGATATCCGGCGTTGAGACCGAAACGCAGCTCGATGATCTTGCGCTCGCGGTGCGTCAGCGTGGAGAGCACGCTGTCGAGCTCTTCCTTCTGCATGATCTCGCTGACGGCCTCGAGCGGCATGGTGGCGTCCTCGTCCTCGATGAAGTCGCCCAGCTGCGCCTCGTGCTCCTCGCCGATGGGGGTCTCCAGCGAGACGGGGTCCTGGCTGATCTTTAAGATCTCGCGCACCTTGGCCGCGGTCGTGTCCATCGCGGCGGCGATCTCCTCGGGGGTGGGCTCGCGACCGATGTCCTGCAGGAGCTGGCGTTGCACGCGCATCAGCTTGTTGATCTGCTCCACCATGTGCACGGGGACGCGGATGGTGCGCGCTTGGTCGGCGAGGGCCCTTGTGATGGCCTGGCGGATCCACCAGGTGGCGTAGGTGGAGAACTTGAAGCCGCGGCGGTAGTCGAACTTCTCCACGGCGCGCATGAGGCCGAGGTTGCCTTCCTGAACCAGGTCGAGGAAGAGCAGGCCGCGGCCCACGTGCCTCTTGGCGATGGAGACCACGAGGCGCAGGTTGGCCTCGATCAGGCGGCGCTTGGCCTCCATGTCGCGGCGCTCGATGCGCTTGGCCAGCGAGACCTCCTGCTCGGCGGTGAGCAGGGGCACCTTGCTGGCCTGCGTGAGGTACATGCGCACGGGGTCGCTGCTGGTGCTCTTCACGGAGAGGTCGAGCTTGGGGATGACCTCCGCCTGCGGCGTCGCCTCCTCCGCCGCCTCGGGCTCCCGGCCGTCGGCGCCTGGCGGCTCATTGCCTTCGATCATCTCGATGCCGAGGTCGCCCAGGAGGAGGAGGATGTCGTCGATCTGCTCGGGCGTGAGCTCGACGTCCTGCAGCGCGTCGTGCACGTGCTCGGCGTTCAGGTAGCCCTGCTCGCGGCCCTCGGCAACCAGCTCGCGTACTTCCTCGATCTCGAGCTCGGCTGGTTCGCTCGCCTGGCGTTCTGCCAACAGATCGGTCAACGTCTCTCTCCTACTCCCTGTCTCGGCGACGCAACCCAACACCCCCCGTCGCGGAGATCACATGCCGGCGCTGCCTGGTTTCATGGGGGGAGTGTCCGTGGCGGTGGGGGAAAACCCTCGTGAGGCCTCTCCCAGTCTACGCTCCCTGAGGCCGAGCACAAGGAGGGCAGTGAGACCGGCAGCGACAGCGAGAAGCGCCGCGGTTGTACCTAGCTGTCACTCGACGAATGAGAGGCGCTCTGGGATCCCCTGTGGTTTCACTCACCCGGCATTGGCTCGTCGCCGCGCCACCTGGCCGAGAACGCCGACGCCATTCGCCAAGACTGGCCCCGCATCCCTCTCCTGGGTCTCAGCCGATGCCCCCCTCGCCTCCGCCGACCTCGACCGCCGTGTCGTGGCGCTGCTTGACATCCAATCTCCGGTGGTCGGGGTCAGTTGGAGTAAGGCATCCATCCCGCGCGTAAGTAGCGCCGACATGGGAAGCGCCCGCCGGGCCGGCTTGGCCGGCCCGGCGGGCGCGCACGAGCTTGCGTCAGACGGGCTTCACGTTGACGGCCTGCGGGCCCTTCTGGCCCTCAGTCACGTCGAACTCGACGGCCTGGCCCTCAGCAAGCGTCCCGACTCCCGGGGCAAGCTCGTTGGCGTGCACGAACACGTCCTTGCCCTCTTCCTGCTCGATGAAGCCGTAGCCCTTCTGTACGCTGAACCATTTCACTTTGCCTTGAGCCACCTTGTACTCCTCGTCTCATGAGCGTGTCCGCGGCGACTGTCGAGGCAACGATGCGCGCTCTTCTCCGATGCGCTGCTTACGACGGATGTCACAGCGCAACCAGCTGCCTCACTGTACGCTCTCTCCGCCTTCGGGGGAATCGGGTATCGGCAAAGGGGGCCGACGGCAGAGGAAGCGACGGCCTCAGCGTGGACGGCGACGGCCGCGTCTGTCGACCCCGCTGCCGGTCATGACATAGGGCAGCAGCGCCATCTCGCGGGCGCGCTTGATGGCGAGGGCGACCTGGCGCTGATGGCGCCGGCAGGAGCCAGTGGTGCGCGGCGGCTTGATCTTGCCCTTGTCGTTGATGAAGCGGCGCAGGACGGTGGAGTCCTTGTAGTCGACCTCGTCGATCTTCTCCTTGCAGAAGTGGCAGTAGCGACGGCGTGAGGGGTCCAAGGGACGGTCCCTCTTCTTCTCGGGCCGCGACTTGCCTTGCGGCTCGGCATGCTGGTTCCTTTCTCGGCCGCCTAGGCGAGCGGGCGTGCTGGTGGGAGGCTCAGCATGTCCCCATGAGAGTTGCTGCACAAGACCCACAGGCTGGGACGGGCTGCCTTGGGCAGGCGTTGCCAAGGGCGTCACTCGATCGCGCCTCCTGCAGGCTGCGCAGGCCGTCGCCGTCGGGCGGCGCCGCCGTGACCGCCACCTGCTCACCGCGCTCGTTGAGCAGGCAAACGTCCAAGCGCTTCCTTGTCGGCGGCGACGGTCGAGCATCGCGACAAGGGCTGCGGGCGGATAGACAGTCGCGCCCCTTTCCTGCCTGTCCTTTCGGGCGTACAGTGGCGCCGTCGACAAAGGGGGGGGTCATGGACAACTGGATCCTGTGGGACGACCCAACGAACGAAGACCCGGTCGGTCGCGCTGCCTCCTGCGACAGGCAACTGCGGTACTACCTCGGACAGCGCGTCTTCGACTTCATCCCTGCAGCGCACGAAGATCCGGATACTACGCACACGCTGGTCGCAGGGTACATCAACCTAACGCTCAGAGAGTGGCGCTCGCTGGTCGGGCGCGACGATGGCGTGCTGACGTTCAGACAGCCGGACGACCCCTACGAGAAGACGTATATCTTAGAGATCCCAGCGGACCCCAACGTACCCGACGACCGGGGGGAACTCAATAGAATCGCCAAAGACGCGGCCGTCCGCCGACTCTTCCGCCATGTGCAAGCGGAACTAGTGGACAGCAACTAACCCCGAGCGAGCTGGGGCGGCCTATCGGCGTTCTGGCTGGGAATCCGTCGCGACGAGCACGATGGAGAGCGCGACGAGGGCGGCGACGAGCAGGAGCGTCATCGGCGCGCGCCATCTAGCTGGCATACGGCGAAGGCTCCTTGCTGTATGAGGAGCCGGCACTCCTCGGGAGGAAGCGGGGGGCTAAAGAGGTACCCCTGAGCTTCGTCGCAGCCGCGCTGGACGAGGACGTCGACGGCCTCCTGCGTCTCCACGCCTTCGGCGACGACGCCCACGCCCGTGGCGTGGGCGAGATCGATGACCGCGGCCACGATGGCCAGGTCGTCGGCGTCGTCGGGGATATCGCGAACAAACGAGCGGTCGATCTTGAGCCTGCTGACGGACAACTCTCGCAGCTGTGTGAGCGAGGAGTACCCCGTGCCGAAGTCGTCGAGGGCGATCGTCACACCGCAGTCGCGCAAGGCGGCGGTTGCTCGCCGGGCGGCAGCGGGATCGGCGAAGGCCGCCGTCTCGGTCACCTCGGCCTCCAGTAGACGGTGGGGCAGTCCGCTGCGGCGGAGAGCGCGCTCCACGACCGCCAGGATGTCGAGCTCACCTTCGCCCGCTGAGTCCATAGACCCGCGTTTGCCGTTCACCGGTGCCGTCGCCTGGCTCGGCTGCAGCTGGCGTGCAGACAGATTGACGGCCAGCCGAAGGTCGAAGCCGAACAGGTCGATCCACTCCTTCACCTGCCGGCAGGCCGTCCCGAGCACCCACGCGCCGATGGGAACGATCAGGCCCGTCTCCTCCGCCAAGGGGATGAAGTCCAGCGGAGGGATGAGCCCCCGGTCGGGGTGCTGCCAGCGCACAAGCGCCTCGACCCCGACGATCCTGCCCTCCCTCAGGTCCACCTGCGGCTGGTAGTGGAGGGTCAACTGATTCTCTTCTATCGCCACTCGCAAGTCGTGCTCCAGCGCGAGCCTTTCGGCTGCCAGGGAGTTCATGCTCATCTCGTAGAAACGGCAGTCGTTGCCGCCGATCTTCTTCGCCCGACGCATGGCCCTGTCGGCGTTCTTGATGATCTCGGCGGGGTCAGTGCCATCGTCGGGGCACAGCGAGAGCCCGATGCTGGCGCTGATATGGAACGTGTGCCCATCGACCTGCCACTCGTCGCGAAGCGTCTTCAGGACCTTCTGCGCGGCGACGAGTGCGTCCTCTTCCCCCTTCAGGCCGGGCAAGAGCACCAGGAACTCGTCGCCGCCCGACCTCGCCACGGTGTCGTCCTCGCGCACGGCGTGCGTCAACCGCTCGGCGATCGACTTCAGAAGCTCATCGGCGCCGCTGCGACCCAGCAGGTCGTTGATGTGCTCGAACCGGTCGAGGTCGACCACCGCGACCGCCAGCTTCCGCCTGGTACGCCCGACGGCGGAGATGGCCCGCTCGAGGCGGTCACTGTAGAGCGTCCGGTTGGGCAGACCGGTGAGGGTGTCGAAGAAGGCTGACCGCTCCATCTGTTCGCGGGCGCGCTTCTGATCCGTGAGGTCATTGAGGGCGATGATGCAGCCCGTGACCTCTCCCGACGTGTCCAAGAGCGGCGCCGCCCGCGCCGACACCCACAGGTCCGCTCCGCTCAGGGTGGCGTGGTAGGGTCCCTCGTAGGACGATTCACCCCCCCTGAACGCATCCCGGCAGAGCTTGAGAAGTGCAGGATCCACGGACGATTCCATCTTGAAGCCGATCAAGGTATCGCGTGAGGTCCGCAGAATCTCGAGGTAGCGGTCGTTACACTCCGTCATCACGAGGTCGCGGTCGACGAAACAGGCCCCGACCGGCGACTGCTCGAAGAGGGCCTTGTGGAGCTGCTCCGACTCCAGCAGCGACAGCTCGGCCTTCTTGCGCTCCGTGATGTCGCGTGAGATCAGCTGGAGGACGGTCCGACCGTCCTGCTCGTTCAGTCGCACGCTGGCCTCGACCGGGAAGTCGCTGCCGTCGCGGCGCCGGTGGTTGCTCTCGAACACAAGGCTCCCCTCACTACGAAGCTCGCGCATCAGCTCCTCGGGACTGTACCGCGACGTCGGCGCGAGAAGATCGCGCATGCTCCGCCCTACGAGACCGTCATCGGCGTAGCCGTACCCCGCGACGGCTCGATCGTTGGCCTCGAGCACGGTGAGGTCCCCATCGAGGAGCAGGATCATGTCGTTCGCGTACTTGCTGAGGAACTCGTTGCGCTCGTCGCCGCGATGGCGCTCAACCTGTTCCTCATAGAGGCGACCCAACGCCTTGTATTCACGCGACCGCCAGAGGTAGTGGATCACGAGCGCGACGGCGAGTACGAGCGCGCCGACCAGCCCGACGATCGTCAGCACCCATTGTCCGAGACCCGCGTAGATCTCGCTGCGGTTGATCTTCGTGACGATGAACCAATCCGACGAAGGTACGCTGCGTACCGCCGCGAGGACCTCGATGCCACGGTAGTCCCGCGTGTCGAACACGCCCTCCTTGCCTTCGACGGCCAGGCTGGCGGCAAGCTGGGCGTTCGAGATGGGCAGATAGAAGCGTAGTGGTGCGCCGGCCTGGTACCGGAGAGTGCTCAGATACTCGAGGCGGACGCCATTGCGACGCACGAGGAGGCTCTCGCCGGTCTCCGACTGAAGGGGCCAGCGAGCGACCAGAGGATACAGGTACCTCTCGGGGTCGACGCGCAGGACCAGGACTCCTAAGGAACGCGCTCCGGAGCGGCCGACGAGCGGCGTCGCGAAATCGAGGACGGGCCTGCCACGCGACAGCAGGAAGTCGCACGCCGAGCGGTCGTGGTCGGAGAGAGCGGCTTCGAGGAGGGCCGGTGAAGTCGATCCCGGCCGTCGGTCACCGGGACCGGCCAGCAGCACGTTCCCAGACGCATCGACGATGAAAGCGGACGTGAAACCGTAGTCCTCGACAAAAGAGGCCAGCCAGCGCCGCGTCCTCTCCCGAGCCCGCGGTGCGTGCCGCGCGACATACTCCGCCGCTGCGGCGACATCGAGTGCGTCGTTGCCGGCCACGGCAACGTCGGCGCGGCGTTCCGCCAGCCAGTGAGTGATCTCACCAGCCTTCAGGGCCTCGATGGATTGAAGTCTCCCGGCGGCCTGCTGCCGAGCGACACCTGTCCGGTATTCATAGAGGATGTGCGCCAGCACGGCGAGAGCCGATGCCAGGGCGAGGCACACGAAGAGCATAGTGAGTGCCCGGACGGGAGAGGCTCGCGCGATCGCGGCCGCACTGCGCGCGCGATCGCCCGCCGTGCTTCTCGATCCGCTCACCAACAGACGCTCCCAACGCTCGCCTGACCTTCGAAGCGGGCGCAGCACCACCGGCATACCACCGGCATGAGAAGACGTGGGCGCGGAGCCCGTTCACGGGGGCTATCGGCAATAAGGCTCTTTGGGTTTAGGGAGAAGTCCTGCACAAAACGCCCGGGGCGCCAGGCGAACATCGATGGCGCCGCGAAAGGCGGCCTTTGTCGTGCTGACGGGCAGACAGGGCGAAACCAAAGGAGTCGATGCCCTCGGTCACTGATTTCCTTGACGAGCAGAGCCTGTCTGCAAGACCTCCATCACCGATTCGACTCCGGTCGTCGCCTCCAAGAACTCTCCTGCAAAGCGGCATCTTCTGCGCGCGTAACTGGGCAGTCGTTCGGCCGTTGCCGACATCCTCGCCGACAGTCTCACCGTGCCGCGTCAACAGACGGCCAGAACTCCTGCAATATGTGGTGCCCCGACCGACTCCGTGCGCCGATACTGCTGCCGACATTGGCGGCGGCAGAGACGGTCCTGAGCTACCTTCTTTGCGACCGTTGGTCGTCCAGAGTTCCAGGGGATCTGGACGACCGCCTGCTGGGCGTGATTGCCCGCTGCGACAGTTGTTCACGGAGGAGGGGTGGGAAGCTTCGCCGCCAGGCGCGTCCCGAGGAGCTTCGCTACGTCACCGAGGCACTCACCCTGCGCCAGGGCAGTCTCGCCGCCGCCAAACGCCACTCGACGGCTAGTGGCGCATCCCGAGCAGCTTCTCGATGTCGATCGAGGCCGCGACCGCGTCGATCGGTCCCTTCTCCAGCCACTGGCCGTCGAGCGGGTCGCGCTCATGCTCGGAGCTGCTGATGCAGTACATGCGCACGGACTCCGGCGTGATCGCCTTGGCGCGGCGCTTGTGCTGCTTGCGCAGCGCCTCCGCAAGGGCCTTGGCTCGGGTGCGGCTCATCATGTAACACTCCATCATGCCTCCTGCCCTTGCTGTGACGTGTTCGGTCTGTATCGGCCGGCGGGGGGCGACCTGTAAGGGGGCGTGTGAAACCCCGTGGTGGCGGTGCCGCAGCGGCGGCCTCCGCGCGCCGCCCACGAGAGGACCCGATCGCAAGCCCGGATACGAGAACAGGATCTGTGGCGTCGGTGGACGATGCTAAAGTTCGCGCGAACTTTGCCGATACAGAAGGAAACCTCCTGTGTGGGGCGGCAGGGTGCCAAAGGCACTGCCGCCCCCTTTGCTGTCTGGAGCTCAGACTCCTCCACCTTCTCTCCGCTCGTACGCGGCGCGCGGCTGTCTCCCTATCGCAATCATGCAGGAGGGCCGTTTTGAGAGGAGGCCCGACCACACGCCTCGCGGCTACGTGTCAGTCCGCGGGCGCCGCCGAGGCGGCGACGAAGGGACGGCCGGTGTTGGACGTCCAGCCGAGCAGGCTGTAGCGGTTAAAGGCCGCCCAGCCACCGAGGTCGGCCACGGCCACGGTGAGGCGCGGCTATTCGCTCCCAGGGGCCTCGCCGGCGCTGGCGAGAAGGTCGACGACCCGGCGCGCGCAGCGGTCACCGGGGTCAAGAGATGGGTTCAGGATCGTGACGTCGGCGCCGAGCAGCGCCGGCGAGAGCAGTAGCGGGCGCAGCAGCTCTGCCGTCTGCCGCCAATCCGGTCCGCCGGGGAGCGGGTCGTCGACCGCCGGCATCGCCTCGCCGTCGATCACGTCCAGGTCGACGTGCAGCCAGAAGCGCCCTGGGTTGGCGGCGAGCTCGGCGGCCACGCGCTGTCCGGTGTGCCCAGGGCCCTCGGCGAGGAGGCTCGCCGACGCGATGATGCGCAGGCCGGGCGCCAGGCGGCGCGGGTCGGGCGACCCGTTGCTGCGGGCGAAGGCCGAGTCTCGAACGCCGAGCGCCACGGCGTCTACGTCGCGGAACAGGGGCGCAGCGGGCACGTCTGGGAGGAGCCCCGCGGGGCCATGGCCGGTGACGATCGCCAGCTCCATGTCGGCGACGCAGCCGCTGAGTGAGGACTGCCCGTCGTAGAAGTCCTCGTGACCGTCGACGAAGGCCAGCCCGGCGCGCCCGGCGACCTCGCGCACGGCGAGGCCGGCGCCGAGCAGAACGGCGCAGCAGCCACCGACCACGAGCGGGCGCTCCCCGAAGCGCAGGAGGGGCAGGAGCGCGTCCCGCAAACGGAGGCTGACGGCTGCCACCTCGGCCGGGCCGCGCACCCCGGTGAGTGGGTCGCGCGTGCCGCGCACGGGGCCGGCCTGCACGTCGCCGCGGTCGCGCACCCCGAGCGCCGCGATGAGGCCCATGCGTCGCAGCGCCGCCGGCATGCGGTTGCAGCCCTCTTCCAGCCCCTCTGAGTCGATCGGTACGCCGATCGCGCTCGTGAACACCGTCGTCATCCTGGCGGATGCCTCCTCGCTGCGGTCTCTCCGCTCGCTCATACCCGGGTCCAGGATCGGCCACTCCGACGCGCCTGGTAGCTGGGGTCGCCCGGCTCCACGAGGCGCGACCCGAACCGCGGGGAGGCCTTCCGAGGAGCCGCCGCGGCGGCGGCGCGACGCTCAGCGAAGGCACTCCGCCACCGGCGTCGGCATCGCGTGACGCGTCAGTCCAAGCGGAGAGTGGTGCTGTCGCTGCCGGCGCATGGGCTAGACGGGGAGGATGCCTTGACGGATCGACCGTCAGCCCAAGAACGTGGCCCGTATGCGAGAGATAGAAGCGGTGTCCCGGTCATATGAACCGCGCGCAAGCACGCCGCTTCCACCTCTGGCGCAGCACCCGTGGACTCTGCAGCCCGCTGGGCAGGGTGCCGTCGATAGCGCGAGGGTCCCATTGGTTGATGTCGGAGGTAGAATCAGTGCGAAGAGCATCGCAGCGGGGTCGGACATATGGCGGGGACAGAAGACCGTCGCCGATCGAGGACTGTCCGGCTCTTGAGAAGCGAGGAACGCGTATGCATCGCCACGACCCCGCGAGCGACCGCGCACAGGTACGGACTGCACTGCTGCTCGCCGCCGGCGTGGGCAGCCGGCTGGCGCCGTTGACCGACGCGCTGCCGAAGTGCCTCGTCTCCGTGAGCGGCGTGCCGATCCTCGAGCGACTGGTGCGCTCCCTCGACGGTCACGGGATCGAGCGCCTGGTCATCGTCACGGGCTACAAGGGCGAGACGATACGCGACTACCTCGGCGAGAGCTTCGACGGCATCGCCATCGAGTACATCGTCAGCCCGCTGTTCGAGACCACCAACAACATCTACTCGCTGTGGCTGGCGCGACACCTGATCGACGAACCGTTCCTGCTGGTGGAGAGCGATCTCGTCTTCGACGAGCATCTGCTGGCGCCGCTGCTGCAGCCCGAACGGATCGCCGTCTCCAGGCAGCTGCCGTGGATGGGCGGCACGACGGTCACGCTCGACAGGGACGGCAACGTCAACGCCTTCTACCCGCCGCCGCCGGGGGTCTACGGCCAGCACTGCACCGACAGCGGCCACTTCATGGCGGTCAACATCTGCAGCCTCGCGCGCGACACCTGGGGCGCTGTCTGCGAGCGACTCGACCAGCATGTGGCAGCCGGCCAGACCGGCTGCTTCTACGAGTCCGTGTTCGAGGAGATGGCCGCCGACGGCAGCATGGCCCTCGCGGCCGTGATCTTCCCCGCCGAACGTTGGTACGAGATCGACACGCCGGCCGATCTGGAGGCGGCCGAGCTGGTGTTCCCAAGGCATCTGCACGCCGCAGGAGGGTCGGGGCGGCGGAGTCTCGGCGACGGCGTGACGGGGTGAGCCGGGGCGGCGGTGCAAGCCGGGGCGCCGCGCGGCCGCCGGCAGGTCCCGGGTCCATGCTCGCGTTCGCCCGGGACCTGCCCAACGTGTGCTCGCTGGCCGGGCTCCTCGCTGCGCTGCTCGGGCTCTACTTCGCGATCCGCGGCGTCTACCCGGCGGCCATGATGGCACTGCTCTGGGCGGTCGTCTTTGACTGGAGCGACGGCCTCATCGCGCGACGCATGAAAGGACGCACGGCCGATCAGCGGGCTTTCGGCGCCCAGCTCGACTCACTGATCGACGTCGTCAGCTTCAGCGTCGCGCCCGCGCTGCTGCTCCTGAGCGTCGGGCGCTTCAGCTTCTGGTTCGTCCCCGGCGCCTTCGTGATCCTCGCTACGGGGGTCATCCGCCTGAGTCACTTCAACGTCTTCGGGCTGCTCGACGATTCGACCTACCGGGGGTTGGCGCTCGACAACAACGTCATCGTCCTGGCGCTCCTCTTTATCTTCGAGCCAGTCGTCGGCGCGACGATCTTCGCCACCGTCCTCTACGTCGCCTTGATGGTGCTGGCCGCCCTCAACGTGGCTCCGATCAAGACGCCCAAGCTCGGCGGGCGCTGGTACTACGCCGTCATCCTGTATGCACTCGTGCTGAGCGGGGTCTACGGGTGGCAGCTGACGTAGCCGACTGGGCGAGGGGCGACCCACGACCGGTGGCTCGGCCCACGCGCCGTCGATCGGCGGGTAGCGCCCTGCCGGCGCCGCCACGTGCGCGCACCTCGCCGCCCTTCGGCGTAAGTCGCCACTCCGTCGCGCAGAGCCGGGTCAGGAACCGCCGGTCTTGGCTCACGAACAGGAGCGCGCGCGGTGCTTCGGCGAGCGCGTCTTCGAGCGGAATGGGTGGCCGGCCTGGCTTGAACGCACGGCTGGCCCCGTGACCTCCACCCGCAGGCCCGCGACCTCTATGCTGAAGGGCACACAGACTCCCGCGGCCGCCTGCCAGAGGTACACCCTCGCAGGCGACCTGAGAGGGGCTCAGTGAAAGCCAACATCGTCGTCTGCCAGGGCAAGGAAGAAGACGAAGGCGATGAGCTTCGCTTGCTCCGCAACCGCTAGCCCGACGTGGTCGCGCCCTGCACGACGTCAACCACGACGAGATCGTGCTCGTCGAGCTGGACGCCATGCCGCGGCTCAGTATCGCGTTCATCGCCTGGGCGAACGGGGTGAGCCCTGAACTGATCGGCGACGGGGCGAAGCGAAGCGCCGCCCCGGGTGCGCCAACAGAACGGGTAAGATCTCCTTCGTTCATCCACTTGCGAGGACATGGACGTGGGCAAGAAGGTTCTCTTCGTCTGCAGTCACAACAGCGCGCGTAGCCCGCCTGAGGTGTCGGCGCTCGAGCATCCAGCCATTGCCGCCGTAACGAGCGCGCTCAGACAGATCACGAACACGACTACGAGTGCGTGCCGAGCCATGAACCACTCCTTCACCGAGGAGTCTGCACCCACCGGCGGGAGGTCTCAAGACCCCACCGGCGGTGGCTCGCTGGCCGACCAAGCGCATCCAGCGGACGGCCGCCAGCGGTAGGATGGAATGCGGCACATCGGCCGCCGTTGATGCGCAAGCCGTTGGGTGGCGCGGCCCATTTCCGCGATTCGAGCGCATGGTTCCTCGGGCCTATTAGAGGGAGGCAAGTCGTGGTCGCCAAGCGTCAGATCGATACAGAGGAAGCTCGCAAGGTCGGCACCACGCTGGGGATAGACTGGAGCGAGGTCGATCTCCAGCAGTTCCGTCGTGGCCTTGAGGTGGAGCTCGAGCACGGCGCCCAGGATGCGGAGACCAACGTCACGAACGACGACCTTACGCTTACCGGCAAGATCGCCTGGGCGCATCTCAAGGAGTTCCCAGACTACTACTCTCGTCTGGGCACGATGGAAACGGAGGCCGATGCCTACTGGGCCTCCCGCCGCTAGCGCGCCACCTGCCCCACGTTTCCGCCGGAGAGGGTGAGGTCTGGCCTGGACGTGGAGCACGAAACAGCTCGCGACGCTATTGTGAAAAATACTGTCGAACTTTCGCCGCGATCTGACGATCTGTCATCTTGTCAACTGTCTCAATGCCTACGATTCGTGCGCCGAGGTTGCTCTTTTCAAGACGTTCCTTCAGTTCGCCCTTGGCCTCGCCAGGACCAAATATAATAATAGAGTCCGCATCACGAATACTCGCGATTACCGCGTCGTAGTAGATATTGAGATGTCCCGTGTAACTTCTTTGGCGGCTATCACTTTGTGGTACTTGTTGTGATTCATAGGTACCTTTGAGAGGTGAATCACCGGAGCGGCTGTAATGTTTTTCTACCTTGGATATTATCAGTCCTATCTCCTCACCTTCGTCCGTAACGGCAACAACAATAGCCTTCGTATGGTCAACCCACAGACCAACTTGTGTTCCCATCGGTATCTCCTTTGTCTAATGGTTCCACCCAACAACGAGTTCTGCAGTCTGCATAGCCCGCGAAACGAAGACCGTCCGCTTCCATAGGCTCTAGCGCCGTTCGCAGTCCCGCTGCGGGAAAGAGGCCTGGGCTAGCGCGGCCTTCGCGTGCGCCAGCGGAACAACGCACCGATGACCACGCCCAGCAACAGGCCGAGGATCGCAGAGAAGAGCACCAGCCAGACAAGCGATACCGACGAGGTACCGAACACCCAGCTGACCCTGACGTGGCCCGTGTTTGCCACCGCCAGCGCGACCAAGAAGACGAGCAGCGCGACCGCCACGACGAGGTAGAGGTAGAGGCGCACCCGATGGGCCCTGCGGGCGAACCGGGCGCCGCCTGTCTCAGCTGCGGGTGCAGTCCCTGTCGAGGCAGCGTTGCCCGCGAGACGATCGGCGGCCGACGCTTGCGACTCCGGTTGGCGCGGTGATTGTTCGCCGGAATCCATCTTGACCCTCCTCCTCGAGCGTACATGTCGACGTCAAAGGGACCGCCGGTGACGACAGCACCTTGAGCGGCGATGGCCATTGACCATTGTGTCGTCCCCGGCGGTCTCAGACAAATCGACCGACCGCGTCGTCGGCGCCGGTCACGAGCGACTGCGGCGTTGATTGTCAGGCGTCAATGAGTAGGCTGGCAGAGGTGGGCGGATCGCGGCTGGGCCCCGGTCTCGGCGATGCGTTTGCGGCCGCGAGGAGAACGAGGAGGCCCAGATGGAGAGCCCGAGCTCTTCCGACAGTGACTACCAGGTGAACGTCAAGGCCGAGATTCTGCTCGAGCACCTGACGAAAGAGGTCGAGGAGATCAAGTGGCTTCTCGCACCCGCCTCGGACACGGGAGTCTCTCCGGACTCCGTAGGGTGCATCTGAGTCGCAGACGGCGAGACTCCCCGTTGCGGCAACGCCGCAGGTGCCCAAGTGGAGAATAACGAGAAGAAGGAGCGCGCGATGCCGATCATCGAGGTCAAGCTTTGGGCAGGCCGGACTCGGGAGCAGAAGGCCGAGCTGGCGCGACGGTTCACCGAGGCCATGGTCGAGGTCGTCGGCTGCCCACCCAAGGCCGTCAGCGTCGTCTTTGAGGACTACCCCCAGGGCGACTGGGCCGAGGGCGGCGTGCTCGCCGACGAGTGGGGTTCTCGTACTCAGGATATGTGACAAGGGAGGGGTGTGACGATAGGCTCGGCGGCTACCGACCATGACCGAGTGATTCCGGCGTTTCTGCCCCCCAGGACCCTGATGCAGATACGCCGGATTCGTCCGTCCGTGGCGCTGCAGTCGGCCCTAGGCGTATCGTGCCCGTGAAGCGGTCAAGAGCGAGGTGGCGCGCGAGATGAAGCTTGAGGAGTGGAAGAAGGCCGTGGTGCACCTTGAGGCCGCCGCTGACGAGGCGACCTTCGAGGAGAGGATGGCGAGTCCGCTCCTCGTGGGTCGCGACCTGCGATTCGGCGGCACAGCCCTCTACGTGAGGGACGGCGAGAAGCGTTACCTAGTCACTGCACGCCACGTACTCACTGACCCGGAGGTCGCCGCCCGGGGCCTTCCCGACCTCGCCGCCCGCGACCTGTCTGACGAGCAGCAGCGCAAGATCATGGATGGCTGGATCTTCGGGGTAGTCTTCCGCGTGCCGGGATTGGACGAGTTCAAGTCGAATCCCACGGCGACACCGGAGTTCCTTATGGACCTCGGGGCAGGCGACCCGCGGACGGCTCCCTATTCGTTCTCCAGCCAGTACATCGATCTCGCGGTCATCTCGTTCAATGGCCAGAGCTCGACGGCTACTGGGAGGTTCGCAGCCGACCTGGACCGTGCTGGCTATCATGCTGTGCCCCTTGAGCAAGTCGGGGACGAACCCACCGCCGAGGGCGCAGAGATCTTCTCCGTCGGCTTTCCAGCCGCCTCCGTTCTCGGGGAACGAGATCTTCACCCAGCGCAAGCCTACTGGGCTTCGAAGTTCGTGTCTCTCCCGGTGTTCGCGTTCGGGCGAGTGGCGATGCTTCATTCAGGCCTCGACTCGTTTTGGGGGGATATCAGCATCTACCCCGGAGCCGGCGGCGGCCCGGTCGTACAGGACGACCGGCTAGTCGGCATCGTCTCTGCGCCGGCGAGCGTCGAGGACGTCAGGATTCCCTATGCACGCATCACCAAGGCTAGGCACATCAGGGCGCTGATCGAAGAGCAAGATCGAAAGGACTCAGGCGAGTCTGGGTTGTGAATCGCCGGCGCGCGATCGCACCCAGAAACCGAGGCTGCTGCCAGCTTCAGGTGTAGCGCTTCGGCTTTCGGCCCCGAGGCTAGTCGAACACGGGGCCTCGATACGGCGCGCCCTTCGCCTTGCACGGCTTGCAGAGCACCCCGAATCGCTGGCCCACTTTGACCACGGTGAGTCGTGAACGGGACGACACGATGTGCCGAGAGCCGTACCCGCCGTGGCCGGGGCAGGTGAGTCCGCAGGCCAGCCGCCACCGGAACAGCACACGTTCGATGACGGGCCTGGGGATGCGGTGAGCGGGGTTCGGGCAATGGAGCACGCCGCAGGTGGAGCAGGGCGGATCCGGCGTCCAGGAGGTCACGGGAGAGCTCCTTCCTCTAGGTATTCCTCGATAGCATAGCCGAGAGGACTCTGGCGGCGGCCGTCTGCGAGGATCGCCTTCCTCCGACACGCACTCGGCCTGTCTGATAGACACACCCCATTGCCGACATCTTGCCGACGGGCAGCATCGGCGCATTTGCGGCCCGTTTCGTGGTCTCGTCTGCACAATCGGGGAAGCCTCTGCCTAGTAGCACGGGGCGACACGGAGAGATGATGACCGCAAGCGCACCCGCATCGCCGCGCAGGCATCGACCGCAGCTGCCCTGGTTCTTCGCCTGGGTGGCGGTCGGAGTCGGTCTCGCTCTGGGGATCTCTGCTCTCGGCATCTTCGCCGTGCCGCTGGCCCTGCTGGTGACCATCTTGCTGATCGTGCGCCATCACGCCGACCGTTCGGCCCTTGGCGTCCCTGTCGGGGTGGGGCTGCTCGCGCTCTATGTGGCCTACGTACAGCGCAAGGGGCCGGGTACGGTGTACTGGCACACGGCCACGGCGAGCGGTGCAGAACAATACCTCGACCCGCGCCCCTGGCTGGTCGCGGGCCTGCTGCTCGTCGCTGTCGGCTTCGTTGCCTTTCTCTGGGCCCAGCGCCGCTCCGCTGGAGGCTAGGAGAGGCGGTACCTGCAGACGCTGAGCGTCACGCCTGTCGGCGAACGCCAGCTCCGCAATCAGCGCCGCCGCCTCCTCCTGCATCGCCGGGATGGCGTGCGAGTAGGTGTCGAGCGTGATCGCGACGGTGGCGGGGGCGAGGCGCTCGGAGACGACCTTGGGGTCGATGCGCTGCCCCAGCCTTGCTGTGGTCGCGCCTTGACGTGATGTCTACTCGAGTACGCTGCGCAGCTTCTCCATCTCCTCGGGGAAGTAAGCGACATAGCCAACGGGCACTCGATGGTCTACTGCCTCCAGCACCTTCCGACATCCCTCCGGACCGAAGTCGTCGCACAGCTCGATGAAGTCAACGTTCTCCTCCTCCACAGCGGCCCTGGCTACCATGCAGCCTTCCTCCTGATTGCTCACGCCAACGACCGTCATCTTGCCCTGGGGCGTGTCCATGGCCATATGATGCTGGCCGGCGGGGCAGCCCTCCGTCGCGAAGACAAACATCCAATCGAATGTGCTCACAGCGAATGTGCTCACAGATCCATCCCCCTTCTTGTTGATAGGCACCTGCCGCCTTCCGCTCGCACTCTCAACCAACCGCGGTTTGTCGAACGATTGGGGTCCAACGTAATGCACGCAGCGGCGGACTCGGGCTTGTCAACATAGCCCACTCCCAGCATGCAGCTTCGCGACGACCATCGCACGTTGACCTACGGCCGGGTTCTCGCCGCCGATTGCAGGGCTTGCCGGCGGTGGGGTTAACATAGAAGGTGGACCGATGAATGGGGTCTGGTAAACCGTAGCCTTCGCAGCGTTGGCATACGGGCCCGCTCCCACAACAAGGAGGAAAAGTGCCTCAAGGTACAGTCAAATGGTTCTCGACCCAGAAGGGCTACGGGTTCATCACGCAGGATGAGGGCGGCGACATCTTCGTCCATATCACCGGCCTCGCCCCCGGCACGACCGGCCTCGACGAGAACCAGCGCGTCGAGTTCGAGCTGAGCGAGGGTCGCAGGGGCCCGCAGGCGACCAACGTCAAGCCGCCAGCCGCCGAAAAGGCGGCCCACGACGAGCCGCCGGCCGCCGAAGAGGCGACCCACGACGAGCCGCCGGCCGCCGAAGAGGCGACCCACGACGAGCCGCCGGCCGTCGAAGAAGCGACCCACGACGAGCCGCCGGCCGTCGAAGAAGCGACCCACGACGAGCCGCCGGCCGCCGAAGACGAAGAGTAGAGCGCGCGTCGAGGGCAGCGGGGTGGCTTTCGGGCCACCCCGCAGGAACGGCGCTGTCTATCGCAACGCACGCCTCACGGCGGCGATCGATCTCCTTCTGACCTGCGACACCATTGCTGACGCGGTCAGGATCACCAAGGAGCGCCCCGGCAGCCAGTAGTGTCGGCACGATGCCGACGAGACGCCTCAGCACGGCCGGACACGGCTGGGCACAACCCATCACGGGGACGGCGCAGAACCTTGGACTGTGCAGCAATCGCGCACGGCCGCCTACAGCCGGTCACCCTTGTCGCGTGTTTCCAAAAAACACTCCACGTCGGCGCCCGGCCGTGTCCCTGGCGGCGGAAATCGCAATACAACTGCCGCCACTGGCCGCGTTTTCGTTATGGGCCATGGGGCTTGATTGGGTGGCGCTGTTCTTGCGGCCGACCACTGGCTCACGGTTGGATGGGAGGATGCCGGCCTCGAGCTCGCTCCAACGTAGGCCAAGAGCTCACCCCTCCGGCTTGTGTCGGTGGCCCCGGGCAGCAGAGAATGGGCCTCCGTGTCTGTCTGCCTAGCGCAATCGACGTCAGGACAAGGGTAGTGAACAAGCTCATCATGCTCGACTTCGACGGCGTCATCGCCGATTCGCTGGAGGCTACTTGCGCCGCGACGATTGCAGTGATGCGGAAGCACGGCGTTGCGAGCCTGACCTCGCGGGACGCGGTGCTCCGATTGGATGATTCCAACTGGTTCGATGGTCTGCGGGAGGCTGGCGTGCCGCTTGGGACCGTAGAGGAGGTCTTTGACGTCGTCGCCGAGGCCGTCTCCACCGGCGGGTCCGTGCCATACGCGACCATGCCAGGCGTAATCGCTCGTTTGGCGGAACGTCACCGTATCCTCATCGTCACCTCAAATCGAACCGACATCGTTGAATCATTCCTGGCCCAATGGAACATTATGGGTGTCAGTGAGGTGCTCGGCGGCGACAAGGGGACCAGCAAGGTCCGCAAGATCGGCGCAGCAGTGCGCCGGCACGCAGGCGCAGACGGCAGGTGGTTCGTGGGCGACAGTGTTGGCGACATCGTCGAAGGCCGACTGGCTGGGGTTGGCACGATCGCCGCCGCATGGGGCTGGCACCCATTAGAGCAGCTTAGGAGAGCTTCGCCCCATCGTATCGCTGGAGCGCCCAGCGATTTGCTCAGACTTCTGCTCTAGCTTCTGCGCAGACCTTGAGGTGCGTTCTGGTGTCGACCTGTGTCCGGGGACGTAATGCTGGCTGACAATCGAACGCCTGAGCACGGCCAGGTACTGAGCCTGTGCAGAACCTTGGACTGTGCAGCACCATTGCGTCCAGAGGAGCACCGTCCGTCACGTCTTCTGCATGATTCCTAGACCTGGTGTCGTAGGTCCGATTCCTACCGGGGGCACCAGCTTTCCCCTGAGTATGGCTCGATCGTTCCAACGCTTCCTCACGACATCCCCTCTCCTTGGTTAACGGGGTGGCGACTGTGGTCCGCCGAGTCACGCGAAACCCCGGTGAACAGCACGGCGACCCGCGCATCAGGAGGAATCAAACCTTCTCCGCGAAGCTTGGACAGGCCGGCTAGCCCCGCGGAGCCGGTTGCGTCGACGGCGATGCCCGTGGCCTCGACGGCCAAGGCATTCGCATCGGCGAGCGCGAGCTCGCTCACGACCACAGGCCGGCCGCCAGTCTTGAGCATGGCCTCGACCACCGCGAGCCAATCGTAGGTCTCGTCGTCGAGGATGCCGTGCGCGATGCTGAGTGGAGTCGCCTCCCACGGCCACATGAACGATGCTCGGTGGCGGGCGGCGTCGCGCAGAACCGCATGTAGTGCAGCGGGCCCGGACCCCGCCGGTAGCCGCTCGGCCACCAAGTCGAAGGCCCGCTTCAAAGGCCATGCACCCTCTGTTTGCACCGTGTGCAGGCGCGGCGCGCGAGGCAGGATTCCCAGGCTGACGGTCTCGGCGAAAGCGGCGGCGACGGAGCTGGCCAGTGCGCCGCCACCCACTTGGATCACCACATCGTCCAGCTCGGCGCCTGCCGCCGCGAGACCCGCGACGATCTCGTAGCCGATCGTCTCGCCACCTTCGATCGCCAGGCCGTTCTCGTTGCCCTGGCACGTAAACGGCAGGGCCCCCGCCGCAAGCGCCGCCTGGAGCGCTACGAACGCGGGGTCCCCAGGCACGCCTGGCTCTCGCCGACAGACGTGCACGTCGACCCTCAGCGCGCTGAGGTGCGCCACAACTCTCGAGTCGGCGTCGACGGGAACGAACGCGTGTAGCTGGCGACGTCCTGCCGCCGCCACGACAGCTGCGGCCAGCGCCGCGTTGCCACAGCTCGCAATCGCAAGGTTCGGTCGCGCCGCTGTGCCCACAAGGCCGAGCCGTTCGACCACCTCCAGGTGAAGGAGCAATCCGAACAAGTGGCGGGCCTTGTGCGAGCCGGAAACGTTGTCGGTCTCGTTCTTCACCCAGAGCGGCCCAGAGAGCCCGACGCGCTCCCCCAGGGCCGGCCACGCCGCGAAAGGCGTCGCCGAGAACCCGTGCCCGTCGACGCGCGCGACCTCAGCGTCGAGCTGTCGCACTAAGGAGACGAAGGCCTCGTCCCCCATACCATGGCCGCGAGCCACGTGGTATGCGTGCAAGAACGCCCGGTAGCGGATGAAGGGATTGGGTTCGGGATCGCCACGGGGGAACTCGACGGCGCCGGGGTCGAGCTCGCGTCGCAGCACGTGATCACAACCGTCGCCTGCGTTCGGACAGCGGAACGGGTATGGTTCGGCTGGATCCTGAACCGCGCCGCAACCGCTGCAGACGATCCGGCTTCCCCCTGAGACTGCAGCGCTCACAGCTGGTCGAGAATCCCGCTGCGAGCGTTCAACTCATCGATCATCCCATCCCACACGGGGACGATCTCTCGTATCGCTGTCCAGAAGGACGGCTCCTTGCGGACACAGAAATCGTCCACTGATACGCCCTGCTGCTCGACCCATGTGAAGTAGCCGAGATTGAAGATACGCTCGCGCTCAGTCAGCGTCGGCTCGAGCAGATGGTCAGTGGTCGCTCCGAGGATGTGTTCGCCGAAGACTTCGCCGGCGGCGACCTCATCGAATCCATTGGGGAAGTACTCTGCGAGACCCAGCGCGCTTTCGCTCGCATACATCGCGGCCCCGTCCGTGGCGACCGTCACGACGGCGTCGTCGGGACCGTAGCCGAAGTACTTCGCGGTCTTGATGGCTGCGAGCACGTTGCAGATGCTCGAGAGCCCGAGCGAGGACAGCGCCTCGAGCGATGCCGCATCGACACCCCTGCGCGAAGCCAAGTAGGCGAGCCCCGCGGCGGTGTTGAACAGTATTTCCAGCCGGTCCGTGGCGCGGTCCGACACGGCAACCACGAGATCCACATTCATGATGTTGTGAATCAGCGGGATGTGCTTGTCGCCGATTCCTTGGATGTTGTGCTCGCCGAATCCGTTGTACAGCATCGTCGGGCACTCAAGCGCCTCGACGGCCACGACTTTGGAGCCGAAGCGTTCCTTCAGGTAGTCGCCCGCCGCAATCGTGCCCGCCGACCCTGTTGCCGAGGTGAAGGCGCGCAGCCGCAGTCCAGGGTTTGCATCGGCCATCGCCTGGAACACCCGCTCAAGCGCAGCACCGGTTGCGTAGTAGTGAACGAGGTGGTTTCCGAACTCGCTGAATTGGTTGAAGACGACATTGGCCGGGTCGGCCGACAGACGGGCGCATTCATCGTAGATCTCCTTGACGTTGCTCTCGGTCCCCGGTGTTCGAACGATGTCCGACCGATCGGCCACCCAGGCCTCGAGCCACTCGAAGCGCTCGCGGCTCATCCCCTCGGGAAGCACCGCGACCCCGCGGCATCCCATGAGTCGCGAGATCGCGACTCCGCCTCGACAGTAGTTCCCAGTCGAGGGCCAGATCGCGCGCTGGCGCGTGGGATCGAACTGGCCGGTGATGACGCGCGGGGCCAGACAGCCGTAGGCGGCGAGCACCTTGTGGGCCCGGATCATGGGGAATCGGTCGCCAAGCGCCACGACGATCGGGCTCTCGACGCCTGTGAGCGAAGGAGGCAAGACTATGTGTTGCGGCACCGGCACGAGGCCGGTGCGCCGGTGGTCGTTGAACCAGTGAATGCGGAAGAGATTCAGGGGATGCGCATCGTCGGGGCCGATCTCGGCGAGCGCCTCGCGCACGCCTCGAGGGATGAGGCTTGGGTCTGTGAGCTGTGCGAAGGTCGGGAGTGCGACGCGCGCTTCTCGGAAGCGGCCGATGGTGCGCGCATACACGTCGCGGTCGACCAGCTCCCCCTCGAGGCCAAAGCGTTGCATCACTGTCTCCTCCACTCTGACCTGTGCCACAACGTGAACCGTCCCGGGTTCAGTCGAGGCTCAGGTGCTTGAGTGCTTGCCGTGGAGGTTGCGATGATAGCAGTCCGACGTCTTGAGCTGAGGTGACGCTGCGGTTGTCTCGTATCCCACTTGACGGAACGCGTCCCTTATCTGCCAAGAACATGGACAAGACGGCTGTGCGGGCTACGTTACCTCGGGGAGGTGCTGACTGTGAACAAATACCATCCGGTTGATTCCCTTAAGACGCCGAAGTTCTGCGGCATAAGGACGTTCATGCGTCTGCCGGCCGTGCAGACGACAGAAGATGTAGACGTTGCCATCGTCGGCATTCCTTTTGATACCGGTGCCAGTTACCGCACCGGACAGAGATTCGGTCCCGGAGCCATCAGGGACATATCTGTGATGATCCGCAGACACAATCGACTCCTCGACATCAGCACCTTCGATCACATCTCCGGCGTCGACTACGGGGATATCGACGTGGTGCCCGGCGACATCGAGGAAACGTACAGACTGATAGAAGAAGGACTGCGGCCGATCGTCGATGCCGGAGTGATCCCGGTATGCCTTGGTGGAGACCACTCCATCACTCTGGGAGAGCTGAGAGCCGTGGCGAGGAAACACGGCCCCGTAGCGCTGGTCCACTTCGACGCCCACACAGATACCGATGACCAGCCCTTCGGGCTCAAGTACAACCACGGCACGCCCTTCACATGGGCGGTCAAGGAAGGGCTCATAGACCCTGGCCGTTCGATCTCGGTCGGCATTAGGGGGTCGATGTATCACCCCCACGAGATGGGGGACTCCGAAGACCTGGGGCTGAAGGTCATCACGGCTGATGACATGAGGAAGCTCGGCTTGCCCGAAGTGGCTCGGCAGATCAGGGAGAGGGCCGGAGAAGCACTCGTGTTCTTCTCCTTCGATATCGACTTCGTGGACCCCTCCTGTGCACCCGGGACCGGGACACCGGAGCTGGAGGGCTTCAACAGTCACGAGGCTCTTTCGCTCGTACGCGACATAGGTGATTTGAGCTTTGTGGCCTTCGATATCGTGGAAGTGCTGCCCGCGTTCGACCCTGCTCAGACGACCGCCTACCTGGCGGCTCATGTGGGGTGCGAGTTCGCGTCGATCATTGCGGTCCACAAGAGGGATGGCGCGGCGTACCTGAGCAGACTGGGATGAGGGCGACGCCGCGGAACGCCAAGACACCAGTCGTCATGTCGTGGAGCGGCGGCAAGGACTCCGCGCTCGCCTTGTGGACACTCCAGGGCGAGCCGCACCTTGAGGTGCGAGCCCTGCTCACGACCGTGACCGAGGAGTTCGACCGCATCAGCATGCACGGCGTGCGCAGCGCGCTGCTCGACTGTCAGGCCGCCCTGCTTGGGCTGCCCGTGGTCCGCGTGAGCATCCCGCCGGACTGCTCCAACGAGCTCTACGAGGAACGCATGGCTGCGGCTCTGGCGCAGCCCCTCATCGCCGGCGTAGAGCACTACGCGTTCGGTGACCTCTTCTTGGACGACGTGCGCACCTACCGCGAGGAGCGCCTTGAGGCTGTGGACAAGCGGTGCCTCTTTCCCCTCTGGGGACGCGACACGCGTGAACTCGCACGGACCTTCATCGCCGCCGGATTTGGCGGCCTCCTCACGTGCGTCGATACGGCAAAGCTCGACGGCTCCTTCGCCGGCCGCCTCTTCGATGCCTCGTTGCTTGCCGACCTGCCCGCCGGCGTTGACCCCTGCGGCGAGCGGGGCGAGTTCCACTCCTTCGTCTTTGCCGGGCCGATCTTCAGTCGCGCGATCCCCATTGAGAGCGGCGAGACTGTCGTTCGCGATGGCTTTGCCTTCTGCGACGTGCGCTCGACCGACCAGCCTGGGGGCTCATCGTGACGATGAAGATCGCCGTCGCCCTCGTAGGTAAGGCGGTCTCATGCAAACGCCCTGCAAACGGAGCCACCGCTTGGGCACGGCACCTGATGGCGCTACCTGGTGACCATTGGAGGCCCTTCCAATTCGCCCACGAGGAGAGACAGTGGTAACGCCTCCGAGCGCCGCGTGCTACGCTGCAAAGCAGCGCGCTCGCCGGCGCCCCCGGCCGGGCAGTCGCTGCTGTGCCCGGGGACGTCTCGCTTTCAGGGAGGACCCGTGAGGCTCGAAGATCTGCTCGGCAAGCACGTCCGCTACAAGGGCGAGGAGGGGCACGTCGTGGAGGGGCACTCCGGCGAGCGGGCATCGGTCGTGGTGAGCGTCCGCGCCGCGGACGACGTGGCGCGCCGGAACGTGACCGTGCCGGAGCGCGAATGGGGGGAGCTCGAGCTCCTCGACTAGGATCTTAGGCGAGTGAGGGCCGCGCCTGAGCCGCTGACGTTGCCCTACGCCGCCTCGTCCAAGAGCAGGAACAGGTGCTCTCGCTTTGAGTAGCGGTGAACGCTGCCGCAGCGAGGGCAGCGATGAACTGTGTCGCAGTCTTCGAGCTCCACAAAGACGTCCGGCGACAGCTGGGTCGACGTGACGAAGAACGCGCCACAGCCGCCGTTCTTGCACTCGACTCCCAGGAGGTGGGACATGCGGCTCTGCTCAGGCAGCATCCTTCGCCTCCTGCGCCGTAACGACGGGGCGATTCGGAAGCGCGTGCAGCAACGCGCGATGGCGGCCCCAGGAGGGCGTCGCCGCGCAGGCGGAGCAGACCGCTGCGGCACGTCCATCCAGCTTCACTTGAAAGACCTTCTCTCCGAGGATGATCGTCTCCCCGCAGTGGTCGCAGATGCGCGTGCCCCAGAGCCGTTCGAGCACCTCGGCTTCGCGTCGAGCTGCGTCGCGCCCTTGGTCTGCGATTGCTGGTTCGGTGCCTGAGAACGCCCTCTGATCTCCCATGATGCCCTTCCACGCCCGCGCCGCGGCTCCTACCTCGCGACATGTTGCCGCTCAGTTACCCCTCTCGCGAGTCCTGCCAAACCAGCACGACTCACGTACGAGGACTACGGTAACCGGCTCCAAAGGCCGTCGCACAGCCTCATGGCGATAGGGAGACGCGCACCAGCCCCGTGATCAGCGTCGCCGCCTCGTCTGGAGGCCGCACCCTGGTTTGTCTCAGGCCTTCTCGTGGCAGTGCTTCCGAATGCGAGGAGATGCGGAGATGGCGACGCGACACGGGCACGCAACGCGGCACGAAAGCGCAGGCCTTGCCGGTCGGCCGCACGAGCCCGCTCCGGTCCCTGCCCGCAACCTTCAAGTCTACGACGCGGTTCTGGGGCCGTCCGACTGTCTCGTTGATCGCCCCTTCAGCGACCCCGGGGAGACGGTCGGCGACGCGCTCGTCATGGCCGACATGCTGGCGCGCGAACGCGTCGTCGCTCGGACATGGCCGCGCGGCGGTCAGGGGCCCGGAATCAGCGAGAAGACCGTGGCGGGCAGATTGGTTTTTGGTCGTGTAAAACGCGTCAAAGATCTTGCCCAGCTTGTCGGGAGGAATGCCCATTCCGGAATCTCGACCCATACTTTGACGGCGGAATTGCCATTCAGCGCGGCCTTGATCGACATTTTTCCCGCGCCTGGTTCGCAGGTCTGCATGGCATCGATTGCGTTCATCGCAAGGTTCAAAATGACCTGCTGGAGATGATGTGATCGCCGCGGACGACAAAGCGGCCGATCTCCTGATCCGCGACGAGCCCGATTCCTTCTTAAATGCCTCGGGCCCCACGATCTGAAGGGTGTCGTGAACGACCTCGCCAAGATCGATTTCCTCCAGTTCATCTTCGCTTTTTTTCTTCAACAGCGCGCGCAGGTGGCTGATGATCTGCGCGGCGCGCTCATTGTCCCGAAGAATATTGGAAAGTATCTGTTCGGCCCTTGCGACGTTCTCGGGGGATCAGCGCCGAGATAAAGCATTGCTGCCTCAGCGTAGCTCTGGATGGCACCGAGAGGTTGATTTAACTCGTGCGCGATGGAGGCCGACAAAGTCCCGGCGACGGCAGTGCGGTTCAAATGAATGACTTCCAGTAGCCGGTCGCGCAACTCTAATTCTGCGGCCTGGCGGCGGCGTCGCTCAATAATCAATCCCCCGATCACGGCGGCCTGCGCGAGCACGATGATCGCAATCGAAATTATCTGCCAATGGTACTGTTCCCAGAGATCAAATTGATGAAATTGGATATCGCTGTCCGATGGCAGCCGGGACGTGCTCAGCTCCACCGCTTGATCGGTCGTTCGTCGAGTCGATACATTTGAGGTGGGAATTGTTTGGCGAGGAACTGTAGCAAGATTATTGCTCGACAGAAGTTTCAATGCGGATCCGCCGTCGCTGCACCCTCCTCGTTTTCCCAACTGTCCATATATCCGCCTACGATTTCCACGCCCAAATAGCTGCTGATTGGCGAATAAACGGGCGCGGGCGAAATCGTTGCGACACTTGCAGCTACTTCGGGCGGGACACGCGCCCGCCCGGTGCGATCGACGAAAACAAACGACATGACTGCAATCGGATCTTTCGGCAGCTGCGAGACTTGTTTTAGCATCTCATCGTATGGAAGACCTTCAATGTAATTGATTGTATAGCGGTCGCTATATGGTTGCAGCTCGCGGCGCGCATCATCCAACCATTGTCGGTCGTAGTCACTCGCTCCACCGATGACGGCAACATTGCGGGCTTTCGGTTGAAGCTGCCGTGCCAGCTCCAGCTCCCCAAAACTGTATTCTGTAGCGACAAAAAAGGTCGTCGAAGTGGTCTGTCTTTGTGACCTCCCTTGCGGGCACATTGGCAATGATGGTTCGGACGTTCGGAGCGAGAGCACTGCGGTTCTGGCCAAGAACGGAATTGCGGCGCGGCCCAGTGCGATCAGTATATCGGGCGGGGCTTCCTGGTATACTTTCCGGCAAGATATTCAGCCGTTTGATCGATATGCCTTTGGCTTGGAAGCCGCACCAGCTCCATGTAGTCGATAAATATCTCGAAACGCTCCGTCGTCTTTTCGCTGAGGCGCTGTTTGAATGCCTCAATGGTGCGCATAGCGGCCGGCTGGTTGGGTGAAAGGCTTTCCAGAAAAGAGATTCGTCGCAGCTGCGTCTCCGCGGCCGAAACACCAATCGTGGCCGCGATCAGAAGGGCGAAGGATGTCAAACCCGCGCGCATCCAGTTCGCTTTCGAAAAAGGCTACACACTGAAAAAGCGCCGTACACGTCTGCCTGACGGCGAGAGTATTCACTGTAACGTTGTCTTAGTTGCACCAAAACCAGCCCCGACCACCTTACTAGCAACACGAGCGTTTCGGAGTGTCTTCGACCCAAATCGCTCCCACGACAAAAGGCACGAGTGGGCATTACGGCCTTGAATTAGGGCGGCTGCGAGCCGAATACCACGAACTAATCACGAACATGTGACGGACCGGGCTGCCTCAAAGGGAAGTTTCGGACAGCGGTCTTTTTCGGCAGGTTGATGCCGTAGGGAGCGCGTACTTCCGATCAATTCTGCTGCGCAACCTGAAGGCAATGCGAACAACGACAGCTCGGAAAGGTCTGCCATGAGAAAAGTTTGTATCGGCCTGCTTACATTCGTTGTCACAGTGATCGCCGCATGTATGCCGGCATCCGCGCAGCTCCCTCAGAAGCCCAACGTCCTCTTCATCATGGGTGATGACATCGGCATCATGCAGCCGAGCATTTATCACCGGGGTTTGATGGTCGGTGAAACGCCCAACATCGATCGCATCGGCAATGAGGGTGCGATCTTCATGACGTATTACGCAGAGCAAAGCTGCACCGCCGGACGTACCGCGTTCTTTACCGGCATGCATCCAATACGCGCAGGGATGGTTATGCCCCAGTTGCCGGGTGCGACAAGCTCCCTGTTGCCCGGCACACCATCGCTGGCGAAGGCGTTGCTCGATTTAGGGTACAACACGGCCGAGTTCGGCAAGAACCACTTGGGCGACAAGGCGGCTTCGCTCCCGACCGCTCACGGTGTCCAGGAATTCTGGGGTTATTTGTATCACCTCGACGCGATGCAGGGCGTAAGCTTCCCCGACATCAACAAGTCCGCGACAGAACAGACCGTCGTACCGCCATGCAAGAACACGCCCGTCCGCGGGCTCTCCGATCCGCCGGGCGCGGTCGATCCCAGAACCGCGCTGTGCATGACGCCGCCGCGGCCGGTTATCTCGTGCACGTCCTCCAACGGTACGGAGCAAAACCAGACCTGTAAGGACGAGGGTCCTCTAACGCTGGAACGTTCGAAGACCGTAGACGAGGAAATCTCCGCCAAGGTCGTCGACTACCTTGACCGCAATGATCCAAAGAAGACGAACAAGCCGTTCTTCGTCTGGTACAACCCCGCGCGCATGCATATCACGACGGTGTTCTCGCCGAAGTACGAAGCGATGCTGGGCGAGAAGGGCGGCAAGGACTGGGGCATCAACGAAGTCGGGATGAAGCAGCTCGACGACAACATCGGCGTCGTGCTCAAGAAGCTGCAGGACATTGGGCAGCTCGACAACACAATCGTTGTCTTTACGACCGACAACGGGGCCGAAGCCATCACTTATCCGGACGGCGGCGTTACTCCGTTCCGCGGCGGCAAGCTCACAACCTGGGAAGGCGGCATGCGGGCGCCGCTCGTCGTGCGGTGGCCGGGCCATATCAAGCCGGGTACCGTAAAAACTGAGATCGTGTCGGGCTTGGATTGGCTGCCAACACTGGTTGACATTGCCGGTGGCCCGAAAGGCGACGGCTTAAAGAAGCAGATAGAGGCCGGACAGTATCCAGGCTTCGTCAAGACGACGCTCGACGGCGTGGATCAGCGAGCTTACCTGGAAGGCCAGGGTCCGTCAGCGCGCGATTATCTGTACTATTGGACAGGTACGCACCCGTCGGCGGTCCGCTACAAGAACTGGAAGTTTTACTACACGATGGCGCCATCCTCAGCGACGGGTGGATTGACGGGGACGGTGACTTATCACTGGACCCAGGTCGACAACATCAAGCGCGATCCGTTTGAACAGGCCGTTGCCGAAGATCAAAAGACACTGCTCGGGATGGGCGGCGCAATCGCGGCGCCGAGCACGGCTTATATATACGACTGGAACTTGGTGCCGATCGGACAGCTCCTCTGGCTGAAGGAACTTGAAACCTTCCGCACGTTCCCGGCCCTGCAATCCCCAGCGAGCTACAATCTCGACCAGATCATCCATGCCATGCAGGAAGCAAGGACCATCAGCCACGCAGGCGACTAGGGTCAATTTGCCAAAGACGGTCGCGCGAGCGAGCCGACGAGTTGGCCTGACCGATACGAATAGAAGACGTTGCCGGGCTATCCAAAAAGACCGCCCGGCAGCCGACGGTGCTGGCCCACTCATGACCAAAATGGAGTGTTTATGATGCCTCGAGCCACGCCTGTTTCTGCGATCTTCTTTGCGGTTCTATTTACGTCAGTCACTGCGATCGCACAGACGGCACCAAGTCCCCAACCCGGGTCAACGCCCGCGTTAAAGGCTATTGGCGCATCCACCTCGGCCAAACCGGAGATGGAACCGTCGTTGATTGTCTTAAATTCGCACGGCGCAACTCTGCAAGGCGACAAGCTCACGCTCACCGGCATTTCGCCTAACGCAATCGTGTTCGCCGATCGGCCGATACGGGCCGCCGGGCACGCGCTTACCGCTCACCTCCTGGAGGAGTGGGCGAGCGGCGATAGTTTCGGCAAGGATCCACCAAATGCGACGGTTTCGGCACTTAGTAAGGATGCTTCAACGAACCGCGATGCGGTCGTCGTATTGAAGTCGCCCAAGCTCGACGGTGACAAGCTGACTTTCGACGTGCAGGTCCTCGAAGGAAACCTGAACGGCACAGATGGTCCGGCTGCCGTATTCATCGATATCATCGGGCTACCGTTCACGCCGCTTTCGTATGCCGGCGTCGCCCGTCGTACAGCGCGTCGCGCTGCATGGTATGGCGCTGCTGGAGCCTATGGCGCGGCAGCCGCTTATGGTGCGGCGGCGGCCTACCGCGCAGCCGCTTACGGGTATCCACCGCCGCCTTACTACGCTCGCCCTGCGTGCGGTTATTACCCTTACCCGCCTTGCTACTGAGGCGCCCGATACAGCGCGATTACATCTCACGGGAGAATTTCATCCGATGTCACGAACATGTTCAGCACTGCTGGCACTCGCTCTGATCGCAATGACGGCCGCGTCTGCCGACGCTCAATCACCCAACTGGACGCAGGCGGGCATGCTGCGTTGCCGGCTCAACCCGAGCATCGGGTTCATCATCGCCGGCCACCAGTCGATGGAATGTCAGTTCACGCAAAATGCGCAGGTCCCGCCGCAGCCCTATGCCGGCGCAATTAACACTGTGGGCATCGATATCGGCATCTCGGCGGGTGGTGTCCTCGCCTGGGCCGTTCTTTCCCCAACGGTCGGCGTGCCGTTCGGCGCACTCGCCGGTGATTATGTGGGAGCGACCGCGGACGCCGCCCTTGGTCTCGGCGTCGGCACCAACGTGCTGGTCGGGGGATCCGGGCGCACCATTGCACTTCAGCCAATCTCGGTAGAGGGCTCGGTTGCCCTCAATGTTGCTGTCGGCGTTGCCGCTCTCAAACTGCGACCGCTGCCTTGAACGCAAAAGTCTACGAGAACTTGTGCAAGCGCTTTCGTCGTTAATTTTATTTTAGAGCGAGCTGCAACTCGAATTGGGGGACACGATGCTTCACAACAGATCAGCACTCTTCGTCGCCGCGGCATTGGCAGTCGGGCTCGCGCAAACCGCGTCAGCCGCCGACTTGCCGCGCCGGCCTGCACCGGCCCCGCTGCTGTCACCCACACCGGTCTACAACTGGACCGGAATTTACCTTGGCTTGAACGGCGGAGGCGGCTGGGGGCGACAGGACCCGCTCAATCTGATCACCAACCGGTTCGATGGCCAGTCCGTTGATTTTTCCGGCGGCGTGTTCGGCGGAACGGCGGGCGCTCAAATTCAATCGGGCCACGTCGTTTTAGGCTTTGAGGCCGATCTCGATTGGGCCAACTTGAAGGGGTCCGGTACGTTCATTCCGAGTGCAGGTGGCCTGCCTCTTACGCCGTCTGCCGTCAGCGCGAGCACCAATATCGACTGGGAAGCAACGGCCCGGATGCGCGTCGGATACGCCCAGGAGAACTGGCTTTTCTATGCGACCGGCGGCCTTGCATTGTTAGGCGCTAAATCCACCTTCGCTCCGGCGGTCGGAGTTTCCTGCGGCACATTTGGAATTATCAACTGCTCTGGCACGAGCAAGCAGGTCGGCGCAGTCCTGGGAGCGGGTGTTGAATACGGCATAACGCAAAATGTCAGTGCGAAGCTTGAATATCTCTATATTACGGCAGCTTCACTCGACATCTCGCATCACAGCGAAATACGTGCCGGCCTGAATTATCGGTTCGGCGGACTGTAGGCGCGCGAAATCGCCATTTGCGGCAATTACCCCGTCGTCCCGGACGTTCAAAAGAATTTTGGGAGAAATCGTATGCGAAAAACTCTGATCCCCACTGCGGCGGGCCTCACGTTGTCCTTCATCAATACAAATGCCAGCGCTCAAGTTGATCTGAGCACTTACGCGGACGCTGAAGGATACCTCGATGTTCAGACATTGAGCTGCGCGCAACTCGCCGGAACGTGGCAAGACCAGGCTGATTTGCTCACGACCTGGTATAGCGGCTGGTACAACGGACTTGCGAAGAAGCACTATCTCAACATCGGCCGGTCGAAGGAAACGGAACACGAGGTGATCGTGTATTGTAAAGCAAATCCGCAGGTGAAAATCATCGAGGCCATCGACATCGTCTTTAAGAAGTGGCGAGCTGAGCGCGGTATCATTATCGCGAAGTAATGATCTATCGCCGAAGGCAAAACGTGATGCGAGGCAAATGCGTACGAATTTGGCTTGCTGTTGTGGCGACGTTTTTCGTTGCCGGACCAACCCATGCGCAAAACTACAATCCTCCCTGGTGTGCAATTGCGGACAACGACGGCAACCTGAATTGCGCTTACGCCAGTGAACAGCAATGCCGGCAAACCTTGAGCGGGATTGGCGGAGAGTGCGTTCGCAATCCGGCTGGCAATAGCCTGCAGGTACCGGCAAGCCCTCCTTCTTCAGAAAATGCGCAGGGGTTGTTGCCTCTCCAATTGGAAAGTCCGGGTCCCCCGCCTGGGCTTGGTGGCTCAGCGGGGCCGGGGCCTCCGCCGTAACGAGTCGTATTTGCGGTTTGTGATGGAGACAATGATGCCGATCTATCGCGCGCTCATAGGGTTTGTGTTGCTGGGCTTCAGCGCTTCCCTTGTGGCCGCGCAACAACAACAGGTTATTGTTATTCCGAACAATATGTTTACAGCTGCAGGCTTCATGGTGAAGTACGCGACCACGCCGGAAAAGCGCGCACTCCTGAATTCATTGCCGCCCGACAAGCTCGTCAAGCGGACAAAGGATGGAATCGTCTACTACGTGTACGCCGATGCGGCGCGTTGCAATTGCGCCTATGTCGGAACGGCACAGGCCTACGCGGCCTATCAGAACGGACCGTTTGATCCGGGCGCCGGTGGCCCCAACAATGCCCTGCAAACGATCGACAGCGATGTCCCCGAGCCCTACGTGCCCGCGAATATCTACCCAAGCATAGACAGCATTTTACAGCCGGATTTTTGATATCCGTGAAAGCAAGGTCTGCCGGTGGAATAAGGCGCGACGGTCATCCGCGCACGGCAGTACACTGGAAGCGGGCGCAATCCTGGTAGACGGCCCGACACTCTGAAGATGATATCTGCTTCAAGGACCGGCAGTCGCGATATCGTGCGCGACAGGCATTTATACATTGCTGTTTTGCGGTCTGAGCGGCAGCCAAGACGGTGGGTGCGCCATCAGCGTCCCGCGCAATAGCTGTTCCCTGGCTTGCTAATAGATGTACCGCGAAGAGTACGAAGACGACGGCAAACGAACGCTTGCTGCAGTTCATGGCTTGGCCCCCGAATGTTGTCAGCAATTGCGTGCTGTTCCGATCATACACCTTTGGACGCATAGCTCGATTTGGTCCGCTGGCAATCCCATTTTGATCTGATTGTTGCGGCAACACGTATATCAGGCCTTTTCCGATTTACCCTTCTTCGCAGCCAACTCATTTGATGGCTGCGACACTGTCTGAGCGGGCGACACGCCGGTGGGTATGGTGAAAAGGAACGCGGCGCTGACAACAAGAACTAGTGGCGATCGCATTTGATCCTCCTCTTCTGGTAAGCGGTTTATTGCTCCTGTGTTCACTCGCCGCGGCAATGGCCAGCTTTGCAAACGGTGGTTCCGCCTTGAGATCCACTGCGTTGGGTACCTACTTCACGGGGAACAGAAGCGCGATCGAGGTGCGCAATTGCCAGTCTGCTGTGCCGGTCGGGCGTATTGCATTGTAGTACGCGGCAATCGATGCGTTTATCGGTTGATCGCCCACTCGGAATACGCGACCGAAGCCACCGCCGACCGGCACGGTCCATTTCTCACCTGCCGCTGCGAGCCAGTTCACCGTGATGATCGGTGACGTGGTCAAGTACCAGCCGTGCTCCATGTTGTAGTTGACGAATGGCTGGGCGAGGCCGGTATTCACCGCCGGCCGCAACGAATTGCCGCCAACCGACCACTGATTGTTGAGCAGCACGCCGAGCACCCAATGCCCTGGCGTCGTCAGGAACACGGCCGTCGGGCCGAACAGAGACTCTGCCCGTCCCGAGAATAGGATCGCTGGCGGATGGAACGGTGAAGACAGGGCCCACACCCCAGATCAGTTTGCCTGGCTTCGTCGGCGACAGGAACAGCGATTGGGTAATATCGCCAATACCGTTGGTGCTGCTGTCTATCGCCGGATCGGGTTGGCTGACCAACGGAATGATGGTGCGCGAGATGACGTTCCAGTCTTCGTTCAGGTGCATTGGAACGACCGGCTGGATATTGAGTATTTCCTGCGTGCGGTTGAAAGGCCCCGAATTAAAATTCGTATTGCTCTGGAATGGCAAGCTCACAAGATCCGCGATCGGATTCTGCGATTGCTTCTGCAGTTCTTCATCTTTTGCCGACGCACCTGGATGACCGGCGCGCGACGGCTCAGCCGCAGCGGTGACACCGCTCTCGAATTTATAGTTGGCACCAAACTTGACCATCTGGACGTCGTGGCTCAGCGCCAGCGCCGGGCCTGTGGCGGAATTCCAGTTTGAGAGCGCGAGATAGTCGTATTCGAGTTTGACCGTCCAATGCGGCTTGAAGCCGTATTCGATACCTCCGCCAATCAGCCAGCCACCATTGGTGCTCGACCCGCTCCAACTCGGCGAGCCCGGAACGTTCACGATGGCCTCGCTTCCCACCCAGCCGCCGCCCAGCTTGGCGAAAACAAGCCAGCGGTCGTTCACGAGGCCAATGCGGCCCGCCACCGTGCTCATCCAGTGGTTGCTGACTGAGCCTAACGTCGGAGCGGAAAGTGTTGGATGATTGAAACTTGCCCAATCGACGTCGCCTTCGGCCCCCAGCAGAACGTGGCCGGCTTGAAAATTATAACCGGCCTGAACGCCGCCGATGAGCTCGGTGATGCCGCCATAGACGTTGTTGCCGGGAATGTTCAGGCTACCACTTGTCCAGCCTCCGCCAAAATTCGCGCCGACATAAAACCCGGACCAGTTGTAGGGCGGCGGTGCGGCCGGCGTTTTTTCGACCGGGGCCTTCGTGGGTAAATCCGATGCGCGAGCGGATGCGCTGAATAATCCTAGAGCCGCGATGCCTGCCAGAAGGAGTATTTTCACGGTGCCCCCCGATTCGAGCCGGGTCGCTCGGCCTGCTGGGCCGATACACAGGACAATTTTATGACAAGGGCCGGGACAATAGTATTGCCCCAAGGGGCATGTGTACTGCCAGCACAGTTTACCGCGAATGCCGGCTTTGGGTCATGAGTGGTCCGCGCAACCCGATCGTTATCCGAAAACTTGCACCCTAATTCAGCCGCTGCACGCGTGCGGCCATATCAGGGGACAATGTCATCCGGTAGGAACGATGTTCGCAGCGAAGGACCCATACCGCTACGTCCGGCTTTGAACGCTTTGCATCTCGCTTTGCACTGACCGGCTTATCGCAGCGCTGGCCCTGGTCGCGGATTTGAATTGCGAGTAATTCCTTCGCCGTTTCTTGTGCAGCGACTTCAAGTGTCGCGGTCGCGTTGATAATAAGCGCGAATAGCGCGAGCCAAACGCTCCTGGTTGTGCGCATGGTTGAGTCCCTGGTTTTGAGGTGCGAAACAATTTAGCAGTGCTAAAGTGCCGTCGAGCGTAGCAAATTAGGCTATTCGTGTGCACAGGGTCGATCCTGATATTGATCAAAAGGACGTATTTGAACGATAGGCGCTCTACTTCGAATTGGTGGCTTGCGGTCCGGGCGAGAGGAGGGCGGCGATTGCCTCCCACGCAACATTTTTCAAGTCGACGAGCGGCGGGTTGTCGAGTTCCGCCGTTGTCTCGGCTTTCACGTTGCAGCCCTCGACAAGCCGTGAAATCTTGATTTCACCATCCGTATAGTACCGGTCACCTTCGCCGTTCCGGCCATTCAGTGTGGGACCAACGCCGGAGACTTCATAGATCGCCTCAACAACCTTTGCGGCTTTCAGGTCAGCAGTGAGCTGGTTTCGCTCGGCATCGATATCGGGCGCGATGTGATGGGTGACCTGCGCCGTCAGGTGGCTCAGGCCCACGCCGCGATCGAACGTCGCGGAGCCAAGCCAGACGGGCCTTCCTTCGTCGCCCCGTTTCAATACCTCCCAGAACCGCACATGCTGGCGGCGATCGGCGCTGGTGCCGTCAGGTTTTTCGAAGGCCAGGTCTTCTGCTCGGCCTTGATAAAAGAGTGTGCTCACCGGGGCGTCCCGGTACGGCCGATCGAGGACGACACTGCCTACAATCGCGAGACTCGATCGCAGCGTAATTGGATCGGCGGGATACCAGCCGGCCGCGTGTATTGCACACAACACATCTTCTTTTGATCCGACCAGTCCGACATTGATGGCATCACCCGGAATGCCCTGCGCCGTCCGCGTCACCATTGTGAGGCCTGCGAGGCCCTTTTGATGCTCGTAATGGGTCCAGGCCAACGGCAGCACAATGTAGGCGAGCAGGCCGTAGCCGCCGATAATTGCAGCAACGGCGATAAGTGCGATCTTCGTCCTTGAACGCCGGGGTGCCATTGTGAAAGCCTAGCGAAATCTCGCTGATCCCGACAGTGCAAGCGCGTTTCTGGATTGTTGCGGCCTGATATATGCTGCGATCGGGGACGCGCGAAATTTAGCGCGAATTGGCGGGATATCTGGCCGTGCACACTGCTGTCATTTCATCGATTGTTTTGGCGCTGATCATCGCGGGCGCGCTGCTGGGCGCGTTTATCCGGACATTGCTGTCGGAGCAGCATCTGGATTCCGACACTAAAGACGTCATCAAGATGTCTGTCGGGCTGATTGCCACACTTTCGGCTCTTGTTCTCGGATTGCTGATCGCGACCGGAAAAACGTCCTTCGATGCAAGAGTCACGCAAGTCAGGCAGATCGCGGCTAACGCCGTCCTGCTTGATCAAACGCTCGCGCAATATGGTAACGACGCCGCGAATGCCCGTGTTGCGCTTCGTCAGACGTTCGGTTTGATGGTCGACCGAATATGGAATGAAAATAACGCGATATCGCGGGGTCCAAGCCCGTTCCAGATGACGGGTGCGGCTGACTCATTCATCCATAGCCTCGTCAATCTTCCGGCGACGACGGATTTTCAGCGCGCGCTGAAAACAGAAATCGTGGGCATCGCCAACGAAATCGCGAAAGATCGACTGTCGCTCTTTGTGCAAGGGCGCGATACGATTTCCATGCCGTTTTTGACAGTATTGGTGTTTTGGCTCACCGTGATTTTTGCCGTCTTCGCCCTGCTGACGCGACTCAACATACTGGTCTCCGTCATTATGTTGCTGTGCGCCGTGTCAGTGTCCGGTTCGATTTTCCTCATTCTGGACATGAACAGACCGTTTGACGGGATGATGAGGATCCCCAGCGCGCAAATGCGCAGTGCTTTGCCACCGCTCAGTCCGTGATCGCGATGACTTCCGCTCGAGAGCGTTTGTTTATGGGTGAAATAGTGTACCGCGCGGTCGTTCTGGCGCTCGCACTGCAGCTTGCAGCGTGCGCTGCCACATTCAATGAGCCGATCAATTTGCCCGTGGCCTCCAATGCGGCAATCGTGCCGCCTTTGACGCCGCCTGACGTCGCGGGCGATACGGTTGTGGCACTGGCATTCTCCGGTGGCGGCACACGTGCGGCGGCGTTTGCCTATGGCGCCATGCGCGGCCTCGATCGCCTGCCGGCCAAGGGACGTGGGACGTATTTCGACCGGGTTATTTTCATTTCCGGCGTATCGGGTGGGTCGGTTGCCGCCGGTTACTTCGGTTTGAAAGGGCGTGCGGCGCTCGCTGACTTCCGCGAACGATTCCTGTTGAGGAACGCCGAGGAAGAACTCAGCACCAGCATCAGTGTGGTGAACCTGGCCAAAGGTTTCGGGGGCGGGGTCAATGATTCCTCGCGGCTGGCAGGTTGGCTCGATCAACACTTATACGAGGGGGCGACACTCGCCGATCTTTATCAACCGGGAAAACCAATTATCTGGCTCAATGCTTCGGATCTCTACAATCGCACGCCATTTCTATTTTCTCCGGTGACCTTCGAAGCCTTGTGCAGCGACCCGCGCAAATATCCGATCTCGCAAGCGGTTGCTGCTTCAGCGGCCGTTCCCGTGGCCTTCGTTCCAATCGTGCTCGCCAGCTTCTCCGGCTCATGTAGTGCGCCGTTGCCGCCGTGGGTTGATCGCGTCCTGGCCGACCGGAATGCCGGGGCCCAAGTCCGCGCTTTTGCGCAGGCCCTCAAGCGATATCGGGATCCTGAACAAATCCGCTTCGTTAAGCTGGCCGACGGCGGCATCACCGATAATTTCGGACTGTCCGGAGTCACCATCGCCCGCGAGGCTGCCGGATTACCTTATGCACCCCTGACGCGTGACAGGGCCGTGCGACTGCGGCACCTGGTCTTCATCGTGGTCAATTCCGGTTTGGCGCCGCAGGGAGAATGGGCGCAGACCGTTCAAGGCCCGTCAGGAAAAGAGATGATCGGTGCGCTCACCGACACAGCCATTAATTCCGCGGTGCGCAGCGGGTTCGATGCCTTCCGGCTAACCGTCAAGAACTGGGAAGACGACACGCGGAAGTGGCGATGTCGCTTATCCCGCGCCGAGGCGGCAAAGCTTGGCGCTACAGGGGATTGGCGCTGCAGCAACATCAGTTTTGATGTGGTGGAGATCTCTTTTGCGCAAATGGATCCGGCGCGCGCGGCAAGGCTCGACCGCGTGCCGACCAGTTTTCATTTGCCGGAAGAAGAAGTCGATCTGGTTGCCCAGGCAGGTACCGATACGTTGCTGGCACATCCCACCGTGCGTGCTGTCCTTGGCAAAGTGAATTGACGGCTTGACCGGTCGCGTAAAGCCCCAAAACGTCATTACTGCAGGGCTTTCAGGGGGAGGGTGGTCCGCCCCAATTTGCATGGCAACCAAACGGAACTTCGCCCGTTATCAAGGCCATGGATCAAAGCACCCCCAAGGCGGCACAACGGCGCGCGGAAAGGCCCGATGAAGACCGCCGCGCCCGTGCGGCACGTTTTGCCCTCGCAGTCAGTGATCCACAACCGGTCGCGGAAGTCGCGCGGATTTGGCGCACCGCCGCCCAGTCGGCGACCATTGGCATGTTCATCGTCGTCCTGATCGGGGCGCTTTACCTCGCGCGTCCCATCCTGCTGCCGGTGGCATCGGCCTTCGTTGTGGCCATGATGCTTGGGCCGCTGTCGGCGCACGCGGAGCGCCATCGCATCCCGTCGCTGCTATCAGCAATTGTGCTGTGGCTGTTGGTGATCGCGGTGTTCTACGGCGTCATCGTGCTCGTGGCGGCGCCGGTGGTGGATTGGATCGGCAAAGCGCCTGATATCGGCCGCAACATTCAGGAAAAACTGCATGTGCTCGACCGGCCGCTCGCCGCGCTTCAGGAGATGCGCGATGCACTTCTGCCGTCCGACAAGAAGGGCAGCCTCGGCGTCGATATCATGACTTTCGTTCAGCCGGCCGTATTGGTCGTTACGCCAGCAATCGGTCAGACCTTTATCTTTTTCGGGACGCTGTTCTTCATGCTGCTCGGCCGCTCCCATCTTCGGCGCGTGCTGGTCATCTTTTTCGACCAGCGCGACGCGCGTCTACGCACGCTCAAGATCATGAATGACATCGAACATAATCTGACGGGCTATCTGAGCATCGTCGCGGTAATCAACGTTGCGGTTGGGATTTGCGGCGGCGTCGCTGCGTGGGTGGCGGGACTTCCAGATCCTGTTGCATGGGCGGTGCTCGGATTTATTCTCAATTTCATTCCCTACATCGGCGCACTGATCATGGAGGCTGCATTGTTCATGGTCGGTTTGGTGACATTCCCGACGCTGACACACGCGCTGATCGCGCCACTGCTCTTCCTCGCACTGGCGACGCTGGAAGGACATTTTGTCACGCCGAGCATCATGGGACGCAAATTAACTCTAAATCCGCTCACGGTCTTTCTGTCACTTATATTCTGGACGTGGTTGTGGGGCCCGATTGGCGCCTTCCTGGCCGTGCCGCTGCTCATTATGGCGCTGGTCGTGATTGACCATCTGTTTCCCGAGGATGGCCGGGAATTGCCGGCCTAGCGTGGCGGACCCGGGCGGGCTAGACACTGGGGACCGCGCTCGCCTCGATCCCCCCGATGGATATTCACGTAATCGTCCAAGATACCGTCGACTTTGTCCGCACCAACCAGGCCTGGGCGGTGCCGGTCGTTTTTGCGCTGGCGTTCGGCGAGTCGCTCGCCTTTATATCGCTCTTGATTCCCGCCTGGGGCGCGTTGGTTGCGATCGGCGCCCTGATCGGCTCGAGCGGAATTAAATTCTGGCCAATCTGGGTCTCGGCCTCGCTCGGTGCCGCTTTCGGCGACTGGCTGTCTTACTGGATCGGGCTCAAACTCGAACACACCGTCGCGAATGTGTGGCCGCTATCGCGTCATCCCGATCTGATTCCGCGCGGCGAAATTTTCATGAAGAAGTGGGGTATCCCCGGCATCTTCATTGGTCGTTTTTTTGGGCCCTTACGGGCATCGGTGCCGTTGATTGCGGGCATTTTCGAAATGCCGTTCTGGCGCTTTCAACTCGCCAATTTCAGCTCGGCCTTTGTCTGGGCTGCCGTGCTGCTCACAATTGGCGATGGTATTTCCAAAGCAGTGAAGTGGATTTGGTGGTAATCGCATAAAAAAATCCGCCGGGCTTTTGGCCCGGCGAATGATTGAGACCGTTTTTTATCGGCTGAGCTGGATCAGGCGGATTTCGCCTTTGACCAGATCGGGTACGGCCACCATCAAGCCTTGCTCATTCGGGAAAGCGCAGAAATCGGCCGGACCTTTGAAGTCGCCGGCAAGCTTCTGCATGCCGTCCTTCTTGTTCCAGCGCGTGAGGGAGCCGGTCTTCCAGTCGGTGAAAAGAATGTCGCCGTTCCGCATCTGGTAGAGCCCGTCGAGCAGGCCGAATTCATCCGTCAGTGCGACCGGGGCGTTGCCCGCCACCATCGAATAGATGGCGCGCGGATTGTCTTTATCCTTGAGGCCCACCATCAACAGCACGCCGCCTTTGCCAGGGAAGAGTCCATTTGGATTGATGGCCTTGTCCATGACTGGCATGCCAGCTTTCCCAGCGAAAGGCCCATTTGGGTTGACGGCTTTGTCTTTGAACACCACTCTGATCGTCGGCGCCGATTTCGATTTCAGGAAATCGGCCGGCTCCACGCGCACCAACTGGTCGGAGCGGTTGTCGCTCACATAAAGTGCGCCCTTCATCCAGGTCACGTCATTGGCGAAGACGACTCCTGGCAATTCCAGTTTTTTGCCTTCCTTGGTCTTGAGGTCGAAAACCCAGATCGCGTCGATGTCGGTCACCCAAAGCCGGTTGCCGCGGATCCAGAGTCCCTTCGGCTTGTTGAGCACCTGGCCCTTGGCCGGAAGGAAGCCGTCTTCCAGAATTTTCCCGTCGAGTGAAACCTTGGTGATCTTGCCCTTGCCGTCCTTGTCGCCTGACTTGAGTTCGGGCCCAAAGTCGCTGGTGTAATAAGCCTTGCCCCTGGGATCATAGGCGACGGACTCAACGTGACCAAAGCCGGTGACGGTTTTGTCGGAAAGCACCTTTATATCTTTCGCCGACGCGGCGGGCGCGACTGCGAATTGAAACGCGGCAAAACTAGAGAGCATGACCGCAGCAAAGACTATTCTTGTCATGATTGTCCCCCGGAAATGGCTATCGAGAATCCGCCGGGATTTTCATCCCGGCGGATCGGATTTCAGTGCGAGGCGACTACTTCAATCCCGCAACGCCTGCCTGTGAGATGGTATCGTCCTGCGAGCCGGTGCCGCCACTGGCGCCAACAGCACCAATAATCTTGCCATCGACGATCAATGGATTGCCGCCGCGCGAGAGGATCACGTCGTCGAGCGTCGACAGGTAGGCAAAGTAGGGCCCTTTAGCGAACAACCGTTCAAATACGACCGTCGGACGCCGATAGCGCGCGGCTGTGCGCGCCTTGTGCTGCGAGATCGAGATCGACGCGATCTGACAGTTGTCTTGCCGCTCGAAGTAAACGAGTTCGCCGTACGGATCGACGACAGCGACGCACATCGTGTTCCAATTCCGTTTTTTGGCTTCCGCGATAGCGGCCGCCGCAACCTTTTTGGCCGTCTCGTTATTGATCGCGGCGCCTATGGCGGGCCCGGACGATGCTTCCGGTACAGGGCCATCATTCGGATTATTCGGATCAGGCGGCACTTGCGCAAAAGCGGCCGAACTTATCAGCAGCGCAGCGCCCAGGGCGCCCGCCAACATAGTCAAACGACGCATATTTACTCCCTCCCAAGTGATTGATTATCCCGGTGGACCCGGTCGGGCTCTTGTCCCGCGTTGAGTATCGCAGGACTATCCCCGCGGGTAGCTTAGCCAACCGTTTGGCATTCGCCTATATGGTTTGCCGTATTCCGGATAAGGAATATGGCCTGACATCAGGGGTTATTGCGCGGCCGCCATGACCGAAACCGCTTTCGAAGCTGCACTCACGGCGCGCACGGCGGATATGCTCGACGCCTGCACGCGCTGCGGGAAATGTGTCGAGGTCTGTCCCGTGGCGAAGCCCGCGGGCGTCGGCGACGCGACTCCAGAAAGCGTGATTTCCGGCGTGCTCGATATCGTTCGTACGGGCGAAGGACCGGCAGCATCGAAGGCCTGGGCCAAGGGCTGCGCGTTGACTGGCGATTGCATCGCCGCCTGCGGCGACGGCGTTAATCCGCGGTTCCTATTGGCAATGGCGCGCGTGGCTCTTGCAAAACAGTCAGTTGAGCTGCGCGACAGGCGCAAGCAGGGCATCGAGAATTTCCGGTTGATCGCGGACGGCGTCAACGTGCTGGCGCGCATGCAGCTCGATGAAGACGAACTCGCGCGGCTCGGGCAGCAGGTTAATGAGCGATTGCAGAATGGGTCGACTGCGAAGCCCGGCGAGCGGCCGGATTTCGTCTTCTACACCGGCTGCAATGTGCTCAAGACGCCGCATATGGCGCTGATCGCGCTAGATATGATGGATGCTCTTGGTGTGACTTACCGCGTCATGGGTGGCCCGACCCATTGTTGCGGCGTGATCCAATTGCGTGCCGGCGACACAGATGTGTCCGGCCGCGTCGCCAGCAATTCGCTCGACAAGCTCGCAGAAGGAAAGACCGGCGTTATTTCGTGGTGCGCGAGCTGCCACGTGCAGTTCACCGAGACCACGATCCCGACCGTCGAGAAGGTGAGGGGCTCGCGGCCGTTCGAGATGACGCCATTCATGTTGTTTCTGAAGACCAGGTTCGAAGACCTTCGGCCGATGCTCAAAAATCCCGTGCCTATGCGGATCGCTTTGCACAAGCATCCGGGGGTCAAGGGCGTGGTCGAGGCCGGCACCGAACTGTTGCGCATGGTGCCCGGCATAGAGATCGTCGACCTGCATCAGCCGGCGGTTGGTCTCATGAGCAACGCGCTCAATGCACTGCCGGACTACAAACGCGGCCTCCAGCTTGCGGAACTGGAAGCCGCCGAGGCTGCCAGCGTGGATGTTCTGGTGGCGATCTATCATGTTGATCACCGGGAACTGTGCGCGCACGAACGGGACTGGCCGTTCCGCATTATCAATATTCTGGACATCGTGGGGTCCAGTATGGGCCTCCATCACGACGATCATTTCAAACGCCTGAAGATCATGCAGGATGCCGATGCGATCGTGGCCGACTGCAAGGATATGATCGACGCCTATCGCATTGACCCGGTGATGGCGCGTTCAGTGGTGGTCAAGGCGATGCTCAATGAGCAGCCATTGCCGCTGGTTGGACAGCGGCTTGACCGGGCGAAGGGT
>CAVRZA010000002.1:0-593061 GCA_963725665.1 uncultured Actinomycetes bacterium
GCGGAGTGGCACGCCAACCCCGCCCATCGGCAAGCGGTCGCGATCGCGCCACGTCACTATGAATGGGTGCGACTGCACAAGGGGCAGATCCCCGGGCCGTTTCTGCGCGGCGGGGAGCCGCAGATCGAGCGCACCCTGTGCCTCGACTTTCGCGGCAAGGATGCCTGGCGCGCCGTGCGCTTGTATCGCCGCGGCGCGCTGGGTCATTCCCCCGCCGAATGACTCTCCGGTCCGAGCAGGATCAGGACCAGCGCCGGTACGCTTGTCGCGTCTGGGCGCTTCTAGAGGCTTGATGTGGGTTCAGCGTCCGTCGTAGGCGGCGAGTGCTCGCGGTGGGCGGCCGAGGAGGGTGTTGATGAACATGCCGAGGGTCAGCGCCAGCAGTCGTTGGACCACTCGTTGGGCGAGGCCGGGAAGCGTCTTGGCGAGATGGTCCTCCAGGCGCATCTGGCGCTTGAGGTTGGCGAAGACCGACTCGATCACCAGGCGGATGCGCGCCTTGACGATCTCCGCGGCCGGGCGCTCGCCGAGCCTGTGGCGCTCGGGCACGATGAGCTCGACGCCGACCAGCCGCAGGCTGGCGTGATGCTCCTGGCCGCGGTGACCGGCGTCGGCGAATAGGACGCCGCCGGGATGCGCGCAGGCGAGCCGAAACACACCCTCGCGCTCGTTCTCGTTGGCCGGCCGCAGGTCGTAGCCGAGCGGCGCCCCGCGGCTGTCGCTGAGCAGGAGCAGGCGCATGCCCCAGTACCAGCGGCTCTTGGCGGCGCAGTAGCCGTAAGCGGCGTAGCCGGCGAACTCGCTCTTGCTCGCGCAGCCGGCGTAGTTGGCGCAGGAAAGCAGGGTGCCGTCGACCAGGCGTAGGCTGCCGGAGGCGAGCAGCTCGGCGACGCCGAGCTGCACCGTCGTGATCTGCGGCGTCAAGCGCCGCAAGCGGCGGTTGAACTGCGACTGCTCGGGCAGGTCCGGGAAGAACCCCGGCAGCAAGCGCCCGATCGTGCCCAGGAACTGGCGATCGGAGACCAAGCCGGTGACGGCCTGGGCGACGGCCAGGGCGATCAGCTCCTGGTCGGTCACCTTCCCCACCGGTCCCGGACGAGGCATCGACAACGAGCAGGCGAACACATAGGCTGCGATAACGAGGGTCTCCAGCGACGCACGCATCTCGTGCTCCAATCACGAGGTTGCAGAGCCGGGGACCCTCTTCTCATGACAACTCGCCGCTCCTGCATGGGCGGACAACCCACATCAAGCCTCTAGGTCTCCGCGCCCCTTCACAAGAACAGCAACAGGGGCGGCGCTGGCTCAGCCAGCGCCGCCCCTGTTGCATGCGCTGCCGGGACCATGCGAGCAGATGCCACGGCAGAATGGACCGGCGAAGCCGGGAAGGCGGCAAGCGGTTCCCTTCCCCACCCGTCCTGGTGCCTTCTACTATCCCCGCTCTTAGTCACACAGTGATTCCGAGCTTGCCGTGGTGCGGGCCGCTGAAGTCGGCGAGCGCCTGCGGCGCCTCTTCGAGCGGGTAGGTGCGGGTGATCGGCACGCGCAGTCCGCCGCTCGCGGCATCGGCTGCCAGCCGGTCCAGGGTAGCTGCGTCGGGGTTCGCCATCACAGCCACGGCCGCGGGATGTTGGTCGGGGCCGTAGCCGAGGGTGGAGGCGATGCGTCCGCCCGCGGCGAGAAGGTCGGTGAGCTGCTGGGCATCGCCGGCCAGGTGCACGATGGCGGGGACGCCCTGCGGCGCGATCGCGCGCACCTGGGCGCTCAGATCGCCGGTGTAGTCGACGACACGCGTCGCCCCAAGGCCCCGCACGAACTCCTCTTCAGCTCCCGGGCGCGCCGTGGCGATCACCTCGGCGCCCGCGGCCACGGCGTGTTGCAGCGCGATCGCACCCACCCCGCCGGTGGCGCCCGAGATCAACACAAGCTCACCGGCCGCGGGCGCAATCGCGTCTATCGCGTTTCGTGCGGCGCTGCCGGCCAGGCCGAGCGCTCCTGCGGCCTGCAGGTCGAGGCCCTCAGGTACGCGAGCGATGCCGTACTGCTCGCCGACCACGAGGTACTCACCCAGGCTGCCGTCGCCGAGGAACGGCTTCATCACCACGCCGAACACCTCGTCCCCCGGAGCGAATCGCGACGCTCCCTCGCCGAGCGCCTCGACGACGCCGGCGAAGTCTTTGCCGAGCACGACAGGGAAGCGGTGTTCCATCATGCCTTTCAGCATCCCGGCGGCGACCGCCCCGTCGAACCCGTTGATCGAGGACGCACGGACGTGGACCAGGACCTCGCCCGGCCCAGGCGCCGGCTTGGGCAGTTCTGTCAGGGTGGGCGGCGTCCCGAAGTCGTTGACGGCGATGGCGCGCATGCTTGCTTCCTCTCATCGGGGGAATAAGTGGAGCACCTATTCCACTTATGCTAGCGTGAGAAACATGAGCAGCCGTGCCGACAAGGTCCCAGCCGACCGCGTCTCTCTGCGGGCCGATGCCGAACGCAACCGCGGCCGCATCGTGAAGGCGGCCCGGCGGGTGTTCGCGGAGCAAGGCCTCGATGCCCCCATGAACGAGGTCGCCCGCCGCGCCGGGGTGGGCATCGCCACGCTGTACCGTCGGTTTCCCACCCGCGAGGACCTGATCACCAGCGTGTTTGCCGAGAAGATGAGTGCTTACGCCGACGCCATCGAGGAGGCTCTCGCTGACCCCGACCCCTGGCGCGCCTTCTGCACCTACATCGAGCGTGTCTGCGCCATGCAGGCAGAGGACCACGGCTTCACCGAGGTGCTGACCCTGACATTTCCCACGGCCAAGGCCTTCGAGGCGAAACGGAACGAGGCGTACCGGGGGTTTGCCGAGTTAATCGTACGCGCCAAAGAGACTGGGCGGCTCAGGCGCGACTTCTCCCCCGAGGACCTGGTCCTGCTCCTGATGGCCAACGCCGGCGTGGTCGCCGCTACCGCGGGCACAGCCCCCGATGCCTGGCGCCGCCTGGTCGCCTACATGACGCAGGCCTTCGCCGCCGACCGCTCCGACCCGCTCCCCCCGGCGCCCACGGGGACGTCGCTGTATCAGGCCATGCTGCGCCTCAGCGGCAGGAACGGGACCGGCGCATAGGCGGTGGTCCGCGCACCTGGCGCCGGACAGCCTGCCCTCGCTGGGTCGCAGGGGCGGGGGGTGGGTGCTCCTGCAGGGTGCTTGCTGGCGGCGGTCGTGCTGACCGGGCTACTCGGCGCCGCCTGGCCGACCGGCGTGCCGCTGTGGCTTTCCCTGGCGGCCGGCATGATCGCCCTCGTCGGCCTCTACCTGCTGGTCGGCGGCGGCGTTGGTCTGGGCCGACAGCTGGCTCCGTTCCCGAAGCCGGTTTCTCACGGGACCCTTAGGCAGCGGGGAGCCTATCGGCTCGTGCGTCACCCCATGTACGGCGGGGCTCTGTTGCTCGTCTTGGCGTGGTCGCTGGTCTCCTCGCCGGTCGCGCTGCTGTCCTGGGCTTTGGCGCTGCTTTCCTCCAGGCCAAAGCACGTCGTGAAGAGGCCTGGCTGTGCGAGCAGCATGCCGACTACGATGAGTACCGGCGATGTGTGGGACGAAGGTTCGTGCCGTTCCTCTGGTGACTACTCTGTCGGTCTGTCGAATGGGGCGACTTCGCGTTTCTGTTCTGCCTTGAGCAGAAGCGGCGTCCACAGGCCGATGCCGGCGCCAAAGGCGATGTGGCCGAGCAGCATGATGCGCGCCATGCGCCAGGCCTCGTTGCTGCGCAGCCCGAACCAGCCGTAGCCCCACGAGGGATAGAGGATCAGCAGCGGCAGCAGGGCCGTGGCGGCGCCGAACGCCGTGGCTTTGAGGGGATTCGGCCTGAGGCCCAGCCGATTGAGCATCGTGAAATAGCACTGCGCCAGAGCGATCCCGGTCAGGTAGTGAGTGGTGAGACCGATGCCGGCCTCGCCCTGTAGCCTCGGCTCATTGGCGATATCCGAGTAGCGCCATCGGCCTCGGACCAGGTTGCCCGCCCAGCGCCCAATGAATTCGGGCCCGGCCTTCTCCGAGGTGAAGGCCTCGCCGCCGAGCCGGCTCGCGAGCACGAAGAACGTGTCCATCGTGAGAGTTGCCAGCACGCCGACCGAGACGCTCGTTGGCACAGCGGGGACTCGTCTCTTCGATGAGCTCATCGTACGCGCATTGTACACACTGGGCACACGCGCGCGGGGGTGAAGCAGCGCACACGTCACCACGCGGCGAAGGTGCCATGCAACTGCTCCCTTTCGCGAGGTTGTCAAGGCTATCCCGATCGGCAAGCGCCAAGGATCCCTCTGGAGCCGAAGTCGTGATTCCCGACGTCACCGGCCTCCGGCGGGAGAATATGCCGTTTTGCCGAGGCGTATGCTCGCCCGATGGCAAAGAAGCGTGTCCTGGTCCTGGGAGCAGGTTTCGCCGGCCTAGAGCTCACCACGATGTTGTCTGAGATCCTGGGCGACGACATCGATGTGGCCCTGATCGACAAGAACGACTCGTTCGTCTTCAGTTTCTCGAAACTGGACGTGTTGTTCGGCCGAAAGACGCCCGATGCGGTGCGTCTCGGCTACCGCGACTTCGTGAAGCCCGGCGTGCGCTTCTTGCAGGAAACGATCACCGCGATCGATCCAGTGGCGCGGCGCGTCACAACCGACGTGGACACCTATGAGGCTAACGTCCTGGTCGTGGCGCTTGGTGCCGACTACGACCTGGACGCCACGCCGGGACTTGCCGAGGGCAACAACGAGTTCTACTCCGTCGCCGGTGCCGAGCGGCTGCGCCACGCGCTGCCCACGTTCTCGAGCGGCCGAGCGATCGTCGGCGTCTGCGGGCGCCGTTCAAGTGCCCGCCGGCGCCGAGCGAGGCCGCGTTGCTGCTCCACGACTACCTCATGGCGCGGGGTGTCCGCGACGACTGCGAGATCTCCCTCGTGATCCCCTTCGGGAGCCCGGTCCCTCCGTCACCCGACACGTCCCGTGCGCTGGTCGCCGGCTTTGTGGAGCGCGACATCAGGTTCGTCCCTGGCCGCCGCGTGAGCTCGCTCGACCCGGCACGGCGCGTCGCCGTGCTCGACGACGGCAGCGAGATGCCCTACGACCTGTTCCTGGGCGTCCCCAAGCACCGCGCCCCTGATGTGGTCCCGGCGAGCGGCATGGCCGAAGACGGCTATGTGCCCGTGAAGTCGGAGACGCTTGAGACGCGGTTTCCGGGCGTGTATGCGGTCGGAGACGTTGCGACTGTCGGTGTGCCCAAGGCCGGCGTGTTCGCCGAAGTGGACGTCTTTCGCGGCCTCCGCGCTCTCGCGGGCCGCCCGCGAACCAGCGTTTCATGATGAGGGCAAGCTCGCGGCGCGCAACCCTCCCCTCGAACGTCGGGGCTCGGTGGCATCTCTCCTGGCGAGTGCTCAACGGCTTGGGGCATCCTCGCGGTGGAAACGAAGCTCGTGGCAGATGGACAGATTGAGCGGGAGGTCAACAATGATCAGTGCAACGATGGTGGTGGCAACGCTGCCCGTCACCGACCTCGAGCGAGCGAAGGCCTTCTACGGCGAGACGCTTGGATTTGACCTCCTGTGGGAGAACCCGGCCAGCGTCCGCTTCCGCTGCGGGGAGGTCAGCGAACTGTCGATCTTCAAGCGCCCTGCGACGGTCACTGAACACACGCTTGCCCACTTCGAGGTGACCGATCTCGAGGCCGCGGTCCGCGACCTCGAAGCCAAAGGCGTCGCGTTCATCGATTACGCCGAAGGACCACTCAAGACGACGGGCCACATCGCGCAGATCGGCCCTGCGCGGGGTGCGTGGTTCCGCGACCCCGACGGGAACACCCTCGGCATCCGACAGGGCTAGGGCCACAACGCTCCTGGCTACTCTGCTGCGGCGACCAGCTAGCGATCCTGGCCGCCGACTCCTCACGCATCGCCGGGATGGTCTGCGGCCGCATCGACGCGAGCGAACTGGATATCACCAACCCCGCAACGGCGTGACCTGCAGGCCTTCAAGGGTAAGGAGCCGCACATCAGGCCGGAAGCACGGGGCTCGGCGTCGGGTCGCACGCGCTCGTCTGGCAAACAAGCAAGTCCCAGCGAGACCTCTGGCATCAAGGAGTGACGCATGTCATCGGAAGACGAAGTCCGCAAAGCGTCAGCACAGTTCTACGCGGCGTTGAACCGCATGCTCGATGGCGAGATGGCGCCCCTGGCGGCCGTCTGGTCACACAGCGCGGCCGTGTCGACCATGCACCCGATCGGCGGCCGGGAGGCCGGATGGGACGAAGTCCAAGGATCGTTCGCGGGGGTGGCCCAGCTCGCGTCGGGAGGGCACGTCGAACTGCGTGACCAAAGCATCCAGGCCGCCGGTGATCTGGCCTACGAAGTGGGTGTCGAGCAAGGGCAGGCGAAGATCGCCGGAGAGCAGATCGCCATCGAGCATCGCGTCACGAACATCTACCGACGTGAGGCGGGGGAGTGGAAGGTAGTGCATCACCACACCGATGTCTCTCCGGCGATGGTAGATATTCTCAGACGCCTGCAGGCCGCGTAGGCGACCAACGGGCGGGCAGACTGTTGCCACGTCGAGGGCGATGACACTGGGTCCTGCGGCGTCTTGAGCTCGGCTGCAGCATGCGGGGCGACCTCCGGCCTCCTTCGGCTGCCGGAGGTCGCCCCGCATGCTGCTCGAGCTAGGGCACCCGCCTTTCGCACGCTGGCATTCCCGGGGCCATCACATACGCAGCTCAGCTCGCGCCGTCTGGCTGAGTCTGCGAGTCCGTCTCCCCAAGGCGCCGCAGCAGCTCGCGGAAGGCGGCGCTCGCCCCGTGGCGGATGGGCCGACCGTGCGCGAAGCAGGCCACCTCGAACTCCAGGGCGGCCAGCTTCTCCAGGCTGTGTCGACTCTCGGCTGCGTCTTCGCGCAGGCTGCCCAGGGAGAGCCGCAGCCAGTTGTTGGCCGCATCACCGACGAAGAGCACGCCACCGGCTTGATCGCGCGTCGAGGTCCGGTCGGGTGCGCCGCCGGCCCGCAGGCTAGTCGAACACGGGGCCTCGATACGGCGCGCCCTTCGCCTTGCACGGCTTGCAGAGCACCCCGAATCGCTGGCCCACTTTGACCACGGTGAGTCGTGAACGGGACGACACGATGTGCCGAGAGCCGTACCCGCCGTGGCCGGGGCAGGTGAGTCCGCAGGCCAGCCGCCACCGGAACAGCACACGTTCGATGACGGGCCTGGGGATGCGGTGAGCGGGGTTCGGGCAATGGAGCACGCCGCAGGTGGAGCAGGGCGGATCCGGCGTCCAGGAGGTCACGGGAGAGCTCCTTCCTCTAGGTATTCCTCGATAGCATAGCCGAGAGGACTCTGGCGGCGGCCGTCTGCGACGGCTCCGAGCGGCCAGGCGGTGCCGGCACGCAAGAGCCCGCCGCGGCCTGGGAGATTGCAGACAAGACAGCCGTGCTAAGACGTGCCTACCTTGTCGCGCCTCGGACGCGTCACGCCGGGCCTGATCCTGCTTGCACGACTGGTCCTGTCTAGCGTGCCACGCCTCGCCATACCAAGCACCTGCGACGGGCACCCCCACAATGCGCGCCGCCGCCTGGTTCTGCAAGCGTTGCCCCTCCGCCAGTTCTTCGGGCGGCCCGGTGCGCGTCCCCGGATTGACGCCCCCTATAATCGAGTGGGGTATGCACTGGAGAACCGCGGTGGAGGCTAGTGGAGGGTGAGATCTGCCAAGTGGCGAGAAGCAGAAGAAGGAGGGTGCGATGCCGATCATCGAGGTCAAGCTTTGGGCAGGCCGGACTCGGGAGCAGAAGGCCGAGCTGGCGCGAAGGTTCACTGAGGCCATGGTCGAGGTCGTCGGCTGCCCACCCAAGGCCGTCACCGACCATGACCGAGTGATTCCGGCGTTTCTGCCCCCCAGGACCCTGATGCGGATGCGCAGGATTCGTCCGTCCGTGGCGCTGCAGTCGGTCCCGCGCGTATCGTGCCCGTGAAGCGGTCAAGAGCGAGGTGGCGCGCGAGATGAAGCTTGAGGAGTGGAAGAAGGCCGTGGTGCACCTTGAGGCCGCCGCTGACGAGGCGACCTTCGAGGAGAGGATGGCGAGTCCGCTCCTCGTGGGTCGCGACCTGCTCGCGAAAGCCGAAGCTGCTGCCAGCCCCGGGGTGTGGCGCTTCGGCCGGTGTCCCTCGGCAATAGGTGTCAACGGGGACGTGGAGGGACATGTCAGAGGAATCCCAGACACCCAAGCCGCCTGAACTCAGCACCGAGAACGCGCGCGAGGAGGCGCCGGGCGTCGAGCCCAAAGAGACCGGCGGCCCAGCGCTCGCACGCGAGAACGCCCGTCTCCGTGCCGAGCTGGCGCGGCGCGAGCAGCTGGGCGAGGTGATGGCCGCTGTTGTCGCGGCTATCACCTCCCGCCGCGATCAGCGGGAGATGATGACGAAGGTCGTCGCCTTGGCCGGAGAGGCGTTAGGTGCGGACTCGTCGTACATCGCGCTGCTCAAACGCGGAGCTTGGAAGCCAGTGCACGTCTGGCAGATGCCTTCGGGGCTCCGGCACAAGAGCATTCCGATCGGACTGACCCCCTTCGCCGCCCTCGCCTTGCAGGCCGGGCGACCCGTGGCGGTCGACGACTGCACGGACGATCAAAGGGTCGATCCTGAGCTGCAGAGGACGTGGGGCGTGCGGGCGGTGATGATGGCCCCCATGGTCGTGCGCGGTGAGTTCCTCGGCGGCCTCTTCTTCCACTACGGCCAGGGGCCGCACCACTTCTCCAAGAGCGAGATCGCCTTTGCCGAAAGTGTCGCGGGCGCCACCTCACAGGCGCTCCAGGCGGCGCGGCTCTTCGAGCAGCAGCGTCGTATCGCCGTGACGCTGCAGGAGAACCTCATTCACCCCCTGCCCGAGGTGGAGGGTCTCGAGCTGAGCGTGGTCGGCAGCACGGCCTATGAACCCGAGCTTGTGGGAGGCGACTTCAGCGACGTGTTCCTGCTCGACAGCCGGCGCGTTGCGATCCTCATCGGAGATGTGGCCGGCAAGGGCATTCGCGCGGCCGGGCTGACCGAGACGGTACGGAGCACCGTGCGAGCCTTCGCCGCGGTCGACTCCTCGCCGGCGTTCGTTTTGAGGATGACCAACCAACTCCTTCTGCGGCGGGATGTTGGGGACGATCTCGTGACTGCGTTCCTGGTCACCCTCGACACGCGGTCCGGGCGTACCATCTTCGCCAGCGCTGCTCACCCCCCGCCCGTTCATCTCGGACCCGCATCGTGCCGGTTGCTGGAGCTGCCGTTCGGCGTCCCACTAGGCTCGTTCGACGAGGAGTACCTGGAATCTCGGCTTCAGCTCACCCCTGATGATGCTCTCGTGCTCTACACCGATGGGGTCACCGAGGCACGGCGCGGCCGCGAGTTGTTCGGTTACGACCGACTCGTGGAGGCTGTGTCCGCGATGCGCCGTCGCACGGTGGAGGAACTGGCGGAAGGCGTGCGTGATGCCGCTGTCGGCTTCTCCGGTAGATTGAAGGATGACCTGCATGTGGCCGCCTTTCGGCTGGTCGGAGGGATGCGGCGGAAGTAGGGTGTGCCAAGCCAGGCAGCTGGCTGGCCCTCCGAGCTTGCCCATGAACGCCGCCACGCCTCACAATCCGCTGCCCAGGGAAGACTACCTGGTGGCGAAAGCGGTCGAAGGCGGTCCTTGCCTCTTCTTCTGCCTCCCAGCTGCCGCGAGAAGCGGGACGGGTCTTGGCGACTGACAAGGGCGAGAGGATGAGCCCGCATGGCTTCGCCGGAACTCCGTCTCTGCATTCCGATCGATGCCGGACAGCTCGAGGGGAGTCGCGAACGCGTACGGATGTTCCTGCGCGTCCACGGCGTCGATGAGCCAAGCGCGCACGACGTTCTCCTCTGCGTGCACGAAGCGTGCGCCAATGCGCTCGAGCACAGCCGCAGCACGACCGCAGTCGACGTCGAGCTGTGTGTGGGGCCGACGAGCGTCTCTGTTGTCGTCGCCGACAAGGGCCTGGGACTCGACCTCGATCTCCACGACCCGCGGCGCGCGCCCACGCCGCTGCAACCGGATGGCCGGGGCCTGTACGTCATGGCTTGCCTCATGGACGAGCTCGAGGTGCACATCGACGGCGGCACGATGATTCGCATGCAGAAGCGGTTCACGCCGCCGCGGCTCCCACGCGACGGTCTGGAGAGTCTACCGCGATCGCCACCACCGGCGGCGTTGCACGACCGACCCGAGTGAGCCTGGACTAGCAGATGCCGGCGCAGGCGTCGGCGAGAGCTGAGACCCCGGGCCGCTAGACCGAGCCTACACACACGAGACGGGGCGTATTGGCCACGTATTTCGTTGAACGAAGGATGGCAGCGAGGATGGTATCCGCCCTATCAAGGCGCCTGGGTCGCCTTCAGAGCTCCATGGTACGGGCTGAACTGCCTTGCCGGCCACCACGTGCTCCGCAAGAAGATGCCGCTCATGCGCGAGCTTGTGCTCACCAACCGCTGCAACCTGCATTGCCCAGCACTGTAACATGGGCGCGCGCGGCTGCCGAGACCGTCGGCGTAGTCGACGATGTCGTCGAGCCGGCGGGGTCCATCCTGCCACCGTGAAGAGGCCACTGTTCCCGGGCGCGGCGTCATCGTCCTGGCGCCCCTCTGGCCGTCGTCTAGAATGAGTTGAGCGATGACCGCACCCATGAGTTGAGCGATGACCGCACCCGCTGCTAGAGGTTCCAGACGACTCAGCTGTCTCTCGATGTGTTCTACGGTGATAACCTGGAGGTCCTGCGCTCAAAGGGGGCTGCGAGCGCTGACTTGATGTACGTCGGCCCGCCGCTCGATGCGGGCAAGGTCCGTACTGTCGGCCTCCTGCCGAGGTAGAAGGAGCAGAAACCATGTTTCCAGCAACGAGCGCGAGCCCACCATGCGACTGGATCTGATCAACCCATCCAACCCGCTTGTCAGCGTCGTTAGAGTCAAGGAGAACCGCTGGAACCGTTACCGCGTGTGGAAGCCGCTCAGCCTTATGGTTCTGGCGGGTCTGACCCCACCGGGGTGGGAGATCTCGATCGTGGACGAGAACCTCGGCGCGCCGGACTACTCGGCCATGCCTCGGCCGGACGTGGTGGGCATTACCGCTTTCACCTCGCAGGCGAACCGCGCCTACGAAGTGGCTGCTCACTTCCGGCATCTGGGCGTCCCCGTCGTCATGGGCGGCATTCACGCGTCCGCCTGCGTAGAGGAGGTAATGGAGCGTGTTGATTCGGTGGTCACGGGGGAAGCCGAGGCGATCTGGCCGCAGGTCCTGGACGATGCCCGGCACGGCAACCTGAAACGCCGGTATGACGGAGGGCAGTGCGAGCTGAACGACGTCCCGCCGGCACGTCATGACTTGCTGCCGACGGGATATGCCTTCGGAGCCATTCAGACGACGCGCGGATGTCCATTGAACTGCAGCTTCTGCAGTGTGACGGCGTTCAACGGAGCACGCTACCGGCAACGACCCATTGCTGATGTAATGCGAGAATTTCGCTTGATTCGTGAAGATCGCGTTCTTGTCGTGGACGACAACCTGATTGGCACGCGACCTGAACACATCGCCCGCGCCAAGGACCTGTTCCGCGCCATGGCACAGGCGCACCTGCGAAAAGAATGGATTGCCCAGGTCACCATCAACTTCGCCGATGACGAGGAACTCATGACGTTGGCTGCAAGAGCCGGATGCAGGGGTGTCTTCATCGGCTTTGAGTCCCCCACGCCGGAAGGGCTTCGGGAGCTCGGCAAGAAGTTCAACCTTCTGGGAGACCGCGACTTTCGCGCCTCCGTACGGCGCATTCAGCAGCACAACATCTTGGTCGTGGGTTCCTTTGTCATCGGTTTGGACCTGGACGAACCGGGAATCGGCAGGCGTATCGCCGAGACGGCCAGCCGGTATGGAGTGACCAATCTCAACGCGCTGTTTCTGACACCCCTGCCCGGCACTCGCCTGTGGGACCAGATGAAAGCGGAGAACCGCATCGCCCTTGATCAGTTCCCGGAGGACTGGAAACACTACACTCTGACGTTCCCGGTGGCCCGCTACAAGCATCTGTCGACGGACGACATCATCGAAGAGATGTGTGCCTGCAATCGAGACTTCTACTCCATGCCTCGCATTGTCCGCCGGGCTTGCGGCAATCTGTGGGGAGGCCGCCAGCCACTGCGAGGTCTGGTGAGCAATCTCTCATACCGAGGTAATGTTCGGCTGAGCCGCAAGGCGTGGGCTGAATTCAAGCGTCAACAGGGCACTAGGTGCGATTCGAGAGCGTCTTTGACGTGAAGGACCTCCGTCTCCGGGCGCCGACGCGGGTGTGCGCGCAGGTGGTCGCGCAGGGTGCATGAAGATCCATCTGGTGGACGGGACCTACGAGCTCTTTCGCAGCTACTTCGGCTCCCCTTCGAGGAAGGGCTCCGACGGTCGTGAGGTCGGCGCGACCGTCGGCCTCCTGAGGAGTCTCGTCTCGCTCGTTTCAACGCCCGGCGTAACGCACGTCGCCTGCGCCTTCGACCACGTGATCGAATCCTTCCGCAACGATCTCTTTCCTGGATACAAGACTGGCGAGGGCGTCGAGACAGACCTGCTGGATCAGTTCCCTCTGGCGGAAAGAGCCGTCGCTGCGCTTGGCATCGTGGTCTGGTCCATGGTGGAGTTCGAGGCCGACGATGCCCTGGCAACCGGTGCGGCCCGCTTCAAGGGCCAGCCGGGCGTCGAGCAGATCGTGATCTGTTCGCCCGACAAGGACCTGGCACAGTCGGTCTCCGGCGTGAGTGTCGTTTGCTGGGACCGTCGCCGCGGCGTCTTCCTGGATGAGGAAGGCGTGATCGCCAAGTTCGGCGTCCGACCACACTCCATGCCGGATTGGCTGGCGCTGGTGGGGGACGCCGCTGACGGTTATCCGGGGATTCCCGCCTGGGGAGCCAAGTCGGCCGCGGCGGCACTTAGGCGATTCGATCATCTCGAGTCCATCCCGGAAGACCCCCAGCGATTGGGCCTTCCCCTTGGACGCGCTGCCCGCCTCGTCGAGAGCTTGGCGGCCCACCGTCAAGAGGCCCTTCTCTACCGACGCTTGGCACGCCTCCGAGGCGATGTTCCACTGCAGGAAGGGATCGCCGATCTCGAGTGGCGCGGTGCGAGGGCGGGGTTCGGTGAGGTCTGCCGCGAATTGGGCGATCGGGACCTGCCGCAGCGCATCACCAGACGCCGAGACACTGCTGCTTAGAGGATTGCCAAGCCCTCGTCGAAGAGCCGCCGGCCCGGGCGGCCCGGCGGCAGTCGCGCCGCTGCTATCGACGCGTTCGTCGACGGGTTTTCGACTCGGGCCGCAGAGGAACCATGCCGGCAAGTCCCATCCGTGAACAATCTGGCGAGGAGACGATGATGGCTTCCGCAATCACCTGGTTCCAGATCCCTGCGACCGATATGGAACGCGCGAAGACGTTCTACGAGACGATCTGCGGTTTCTCGCTGGAGAAGCTGGACAGCCCGCCCGAGATGCAGATGTGGAGCTTTCCCGCCGACTGGCGTAGCGGCGAGATCAGTGGTGCCGTCGTGGCCGGCGAGGGTGCTGTACCCAGCGCCACCGGCACGGCGGTCTTCCTCAACGCCAACCCCGATCTGCAAGTCGTGCTCGACCGCGTCGAAGGTGCCGGCGGCAAGATCCTCATGCCCAAGACGGCCATCGGCATGGAGGACTCCGGCTACTTCGCCATGATCTCGGACACCGAGGGCAACACGGTCGGGCTTCATTCGCAGGGGTGACACGGCGGGACGCACGGTCGTCCCGAAGCACATCGTCGTTCTTCGAAGGCTCGCCACAGCTCAGCCCAGCTTGGCACGAGTGTCAATGAGCCGCGCAGGCGCCTGACCGCGCGGCTCGATCGTCCACGGCCAGCCACAGTCACGCCCGCCGCGTGATTCCCAGACCTGCTGTCGCCGGTTCGATCCCAGGTAGGACATCGGTCAAACTCCGGCCCTCCAGTTCGCGGGTTGCGGAGTCGTCGTTCACCACGTATTTTACGTTGCTGACGTTCATTCCGCGTCAAGACGGAGAGCACATGGACGAGCGACAGAGGGCTCGCGAGCAGAGGCTCCTCGCCGAGGAGTTCGGGTTGCTCTACGAAGAGCTGGGCGGCACCCGGATGGCCGGCCGCGTCGCCGCCTGGCTGCTGCTGAGCGATCCGCCGGTGCAGTCGCTCACGGACATCGCGGGCGCGCTCGGAGTCAGCAAGGCGGCCGTGAGCACGGCGGCGCGCTCGCTGCTCCAGGCCGGTCACGTGGAACGCGTGAGCGAGCCGGGCAGGCGCGGCGACTACTATCGGTCCCGCGGCACGCGCAACGACGCAGTGCTGCAACTTGACCACATACAGGCGATGGGAAGGCTCATTCACCGCTGCCTTCGTCTCGTCGCCGACAAGGATCAAACGCAGTCCAACTACGCGCTGCTTCACGAGATGGGGAACTTCCTCGATTTCCTCGAGACCGAGGTCCCCGGGCTCGTGGAGCGCTGGCAGACCGTGCGTGCCGCGAGGCAGACCGCCGACGTCGATGACACCCCTGACCGTGGAGGCGACTCTTGAGCTGGCTGACGAAGATCTCGTTGCGCAACCGATCAATCGTCGGCCTAGTGGTCGTCGCCTTGATCGTCGCGGGGGTGTACGCCGTCTCCTCCCTCAAGCAAGAGCTCATCCCGGACCTCACATTCCCCTACCTCACCGTGTTCACAGTCGACCAGGGGTCTTCGCCGGCCGCCGTCGAGCGCACTGTGACCACGCCGCTCGAGCAGGCGATCAAGACATCGAGCGGCGTGAAGCAGTTCGATTCGTTCTCCAACGACGGCATGAGCATCATCACCGTGGAGTACGAGTTCGGGACGGACATGAAGGCCAAGGAGGCCGAGGTACAGCAAGCGGTAGCGGCGATCCCGCTGCCGGCAACAGCCCTGACTCCCGAGGTCGCGGCCCTCAACTTCAACAGCCTGCCGGTCGTGCAGCTGGCCGTGTCGTCGTCGCTGCCCTCCCAGCAACTGGCGGCGCTCCTCGGCGCGCGCGTGGTGCCGCGTCTGCAGGCCATCGACGGCGTCCAGGCTGTGACTCTGTCGGGCGTGCAGCAGATGCAGCTCGAGATCAGGCTCAAGGCGCAGAAGGCCGCGGTGCTGGGCGTCTCGCCCACGCAGATCATGGCGGCTCTTCAGCAGGCCAACCTGACCACCGGGGCCGGGTCGGTGACGTCCGGAAGCATCGTCTATCCCATCACCGTCAGCGCCAGAGCCGAGACGGTCAGGGCGATCGAGAATCTGGTGCTGCCGGTCGCGACTGTTGCGCTGAGCGATGGCACCGCCGCGAGCTGCGGCGTCGGCATCGGCGGCCGGCGCGGCCGGCGTGACTGCCGTCGCGCCGGCCGCAGCGCCCGTCACGATCGGCGACGTCGCCGTCGTGCACATAGCGGCCGCGCCGCTCACGGCGATCACGCGCACCAACGGCCAAGCGTCCATCGGCATCTCGGTGAGCAAGTCGTCTAGCGGCAACACTGTGGACATTGCCAACGCCGTCGCCGACGCGCTGCCGGCGATCTCGCGGGACCTGGGCGGCAAGGCTCAGGTGACCACGGTCATCGATCAATCCGTTTTCATCAAGGACAGCATCCGCTCGCTGTGGCAAGAGGGGCTCCTGGGAGCGGTGTTCGCGGTGCTCATCATCTGGGTCTTCCTGCGCAGCTGGCGCCCGACCCTCATCGCGAGCCTCTCGATCCCCCTCAGTGTGATCGGCGCGCTCATCATCCTGTACTCGCGCGGCGGGTCGTTGAACATGCTGACACTCGGGGGCCTCACCATCGCCATCGGCCGCGTGATCGACGACTCCATCGTCGTGATCGAGAACATCTACCGGCATCTGCAGGAGGGCGACGACGTGCGGCGCGCGGCCTACACCGGCACGCGCGAGGTGGCCGGCGCCATCACGGCGAGCACGCTCACCACGGTCGCCGTCTTCCTGCCCCTGGGGCTCGTCCATGGGCTGGCGTCCGAGTTCTTCCGGCCTTTCGCCCTCACGGTGACGTTCGCCCTGCTCTGCAGCCTCGGGGTAGCGCTCATGGTCGTCCCGGTGGCGGCGACCTGGGTGCTCTCCAAGCGACACGTGGGCCACCGCGACGCCAAGGAGCTGACGCGCCTGCAGAACGCATACCTGCCCGCTCTCAAGCTGGGTCTCGAGCACAAGGCTGTCACGATCATCGCCGCCGTCGCGATCTTCGTCGGTGCGATGGCGCTGACTCCTCTGCTCAAGGTCAACTTGTTCGACAACTCCGAGCAGAACACCATGAGCATCACCCAGACCATGCCGCCGGGCACGAGCCTCGACGCCACTATGGCGGCCGCCGCCAAGGTCGAGGACGTCCTGAAGAGCACCGACGGCGTGGACATCTACCAAGTGACCGCCGGCAGCACGGGCAGCCTCTTCGGCGCCGGCGGCGGCACCAGTGCCTCGTCTAGCCTGGCGACATTCGCCATCACCACCGATCCGGCGATGGACAAGAACGCCATCGTGGAGCGAGTACGCGCCGAGGTCGCGAAGCTGACCGATGTGGGCACCGTGACGGTGACTGGAGAGGATTCCTCTATGGGCAGCACGTCGCTGATCGAGGTGCGGATCTCGGCCGCCGACCCCGCAGTGCTCAAGGCGGCCAACGACGCCGTCCTCGCCCGCATGAAGACCGTAGAGGGCCTCGCCGACGTGACGTCCAACCTGAGCGAGGGTCGTCCGTCGGCGACGGTGTTGGTAGACCAGGCCAAGGCCACCGTTGCCGGCGTGAGTGCCTCGACGCTCAGCCAGTACACCACGCTGGTGCTCAACGGCTACAGCCTAGGCACGATGCCCATCGACGGCGGGGTGCTGCCGGCCGTCTTGACCGTGGGCGAGATCACGGTGCCACCCAACCCCGGGGCCGTGAGCGACGTGCTGCAGCAGCTCCAGATGCCTGGGGCGACCGGCATGGTGCCGCTCGGCTCCGTAGCGACGATCGCCGAGGTGAAGGCGCCGGTGCAGGTCACGCATGTGGACGGCGAGCGTACAGCGAGCGTGACGGCCACCCCCGTCGAGAACAACATCGGCGCGGCCTCCTCGGCCGTGAGGGCCGCACTCGCGCAGGTCGACATGCCTGCGGGCGCCACCTGGGAGCTCGCCGGCGCCACCGAGGTGACCGGCGAGGTGTTCCGTTCGCTGGGCATCGCCATGCTGGTCGCCATCCTTCTGGTGTACGTCATCATGGTGGCGACCTTCCGCAGCCTCATGAACCCGCTCATCCTGCTCGTCAGCATCCCGTTCGCCGCCGTCGGCGCCGTGATCCTCCTGCTGATCACCGGCACGAGCCTGGGCATGCCGAGCCTCGTCGGTCTCCTCATGCTCATCGGCATCGTGGTGACCAACGCGATCGTGTTGCTCGATCTCGTGGAGCAGTTCCGGCGCAGGGGCATGGACGCCCGCAGCGCCGTGATCGAGGGGGGGCGGCGGCGCCTGCGTCCCATCCTCATGACCGCGGTGGCGACGATCCTCGCCCTCACCCCGATGGCGATCGGCATCGGTGGCAAGGGGGGCTTTCTGTCTACACCGCTGGCCGTCGTCGTCATCGGCGGGCTGTTCACCTCCACGTTCCTGACGCTGATCCTGGTGCCGGTGCTCTACATGGCGCTCGACCGGTTGCGGCCGGCGAACGCATACGAGGCCCAGGATTGGCATGATGAGCCGGCAGTCGGGATCGCCGGGGAGTAGACTCGGCCCCAGAGCGTCGCCGCGGCTATACTGGGTTCGTGCCGCTGATCACTCGCATCGGCCCCGACGAGCTCTACGCGCGACGCTGGCAGCTGCTCGCCCTCACGTCGGTGGGCGCCTTCATGGGTCCGCTCGACGCCTCCATCGTCTCGGTGGCGCTGCCCCAGATGGCCCCGAGTCTCCATCTGAGCTTCACGGCCTCCATCTGGGTCCAGGCGGTCTATCTGCTCGTGATGGCGGTGCTCCTCATCCCGCTGGGGCGTCTGGCCGACCAGCGGGGACGGGTGCACTACTACCTCGCCGGCATTGCGATCTTCACCGCCGGCTCGCTCTCCGCGGCGTTGAGTATGAACGCGGCCTGGCTCATCGCCAGCCGTGCCGTGCAGGGAGCCGGCGCCGCGCTGCTCGGGGCCACCTCCGTCGCGATCGTCACCGCCGTGTTCCCCCCGCAGGAGCGCGGCCGCGCTTTGGGCTTCAACGTCACGGCGGTCTACCTCGGTCTGAGCGTGGGGCCGCCCCTGGGCGGCTTCCTCACCGACCACCTGGGGTGGCGATCGATCTTCTTGGTCAACCTGCCCATCGGTATCGCGGTCGCGGGCTGCGGCTACCTCCTTCTGCCCCGCCACGAGCGCGGCGACGAACGCGCCCTGCGTCCCGACCCCGTCGGCACGGTCCTGTGGGGCCTGACTCTCGTCTGCCTGCTGGTGCCGCTGACCTTCGCCGCACAGTGGGGCTGGACGTCACCCCGCACGCTGGGCCTGCTGGGAGTCGCCGTCGTCAGCGCGGTGGCCTTCGTCGTGGCCGAGCTGCGCGCCCACGATCCGATGCTCGATCTCGACTTGCTGTTCCACAATCGGCTCTTCGCGGCCGCGAACACCGCCTCCCTGCTCAACTACATGGCCCTCGGAGCGATCAGTATCCTGACGGCTGTCTACCTCGAGGTCGTACAGGGACGCTCGGCGAGCCTCACCGGTTGGCTCATGCTCGCCCAGCCGGCCATGATGGCGGCGCTGAGTCCCTTCAGCGGACGTCTGAGCGACAGGGTCGGGTCTCGCGTGCTGTCGAGCGTCGGCATGGTCATCGTGGCCGCTGGGATGCTGCTTCTCGCCACCCTCCCGACTACTTCGAGCTTGGCGCGCGTCATCGTCAGCCTGGCTGTGGTCGGCCTCGGCATGGCCGCCTTCAGCGCCCCCAACGTGAGCGCCATCATGGGCAGCGTCGAGAAGCGCCAGCTCGGTATCGCCAGCGCCTTCATGGGCACCACACGTGTCACCGGACAGGCGCTGAGCGTGGCGGTCCTGGGCGGTATCGCGGCCAGCAGCCTGGGACCACTGGGCGGCCGTCTGCTGCTGACCCACGGTGCGAGCGTCGCCGGCCAGAGCAATGCCGCGGCGCAGGTTGCCGCCGCCTACGTGCTGCACCACTACGCCCACGGGTACCACTACGCCATGCTCACCGGCGCCGGCCTCGCTCTCGTTGGTGCGCTCGCCTCACTGACGCGCGGCCAGCATGTGCCGGCGACCGTGGCCGGCGGACCACGGCCTCCAGGCGAAGAGGCGCGGGCAGGCTCGTGAAGGATCGCTAGGGGGCTTCATCGCCCGCGGGGCGTCGGTGGCTGGGTGTCGTCGCGCCGTGCCACCGTCGCTCTTGCGAGAGACTTCACGAGGTCCAGCGCAGCCCCGATATCCTGCGCGATCATTGCGCTTGCGAGCGTGACTCGGGGGCCCCGCCGACGTCCGTCAGCGGGGCCCCCTCTCCGTTTTCGCACCTTGAGTGGCAGACGAGGGAGAGGCGCGGCGGTGCGGTTCAACGGCCGCACCCCGCCCTCTGCCAGCCCACGTTGCCGATGGCAATGACCCAGACGAGCTTGCCGCCTGTGACGGGCGCGGGGGCGTACCCTCCTACGTGGCCTGCGCGGGCAGGGTATACGACGTCGGCGAGAGCTTCGTGTGGCGGCGCGGCCGGCAGATGGCAACGCAGAAGAGGCCCGCGTCGCAGCGGGTCGTTCCGCTGCCGGCGACGAAGCGGCGTCGAGCCACCAACAGAGCCCCCGTCAGAGCGCGGCCCCTGCTACGGTCTCCTCCAGGCTGCGGCGAACTCCCGCACGGCGGACTCCGTGAGAGGGTGCGCCGGGAGACCGACCAAGACCTCGAGCGGGGCCGTGACGTCGTGTGCGCCGTGGAGTATCGACTCCACCACTTGTGGGCCGTTCTTCAAGCTGGCGGCGAGGATGCGCGTGCTGCTCTGCAGCCGCGCGAGGATCGCCGCCAGCTCTTCAACGACGCCACCCGCCGAATGCCGGGCCGCTCTGTCGACGTAGGGGATGATCCAGACGCAGCCCACCTCGTGAGCGAGCAGCGCCTGGGCGGGCGAGTAGACGGCGGTGAGGGCGCAGCGGATGCCGTCGTCGGCAAGGGAGGCAGCCAGCTTGATGGCGTCCAGCGTAGCGGGCAGCTTGGCGACGACGCGGTCCGGCGCGAGTGCCGCGGCGGCTCGCGCCTCGTCGTTCATCTCGGCGAACGAGGTGCCCGTCGGCTCATAGCAGATCGGGCCGCCGGGGAAGGCGCTCAGAAGCCGCTCGAGATGAGTGACCGGCTCCTTCGTCTCCCGGGCCATGAGTGCCGGGTTCGTGGTGATGCCACGGACGAAGCCGAGCTCGGCAGCCGCCGCCGCGTCGTCCAGGGATGCTGAGTCAAGCAAGACCGTCATGGTGCCCTTCCAGTCTCCTCGGTTCGCGAGTGAACATGAGCGGGGGCCGCTGTGGCCTGTCCCCGCCAGCGCAAGACTGGCACCATCCGTTTGCTGCTTCAAGCGTCGCACGCGGGCGGCGGGTATAGAGAGACGGTGGTCCGGTAGAGAAGAGAGACGGTGGTCCGGTAGAGAGACGGCGGTCCGCCGCCGGCGGTCCGCCGCCTCTCTCGAATCGCCTTGGGACTCAGGCAGGCGGTCCGCTGGCGAGCTTCACCGCGGCAGTGTGCGCCTGCCCTGCCGGGTCGATCCAGCGGAGCTGCACAGTGTCCCCCGGATGGCGTGCCGACAGCAGGTCGGTGAGTCCGCTCGCCGAGGTCACGGCCTGCCCGTCAACCGTTGTGATCACGTCGCCCTGTGCAAGCCCGGCTTGCTGTGCCGGATACCCCTGGATGACGCCGCCCACGACGGCTCCTCTAGCTTGGGATGTGCTGCCGCCCCCGAAGCCGCCCAGCTGCGCGGATGGGACGACCTGCACCCCGAGGAAGCCGGTCGGCCCGATGTGCACGGTCGATGAGGCGCTCCCCGCTTCGATCTGCCTGACGATCGCGATCGCGGCGTTGATCGGTATGGCGTACCCCTGGGTGGCGGCAGGCTGCATGGCGAAGCGTGCCGACGCTGCGGCGTCCATGCCGATGACCTGGCCGGTGTTGTTGACCAGGGGGCCGCCAGAGTCGCCCGGCCTGATATCGGCGTTCGTCTCGACGAGTCCGTCCAATTGCTCCGCGTTGGCGCCACCCAGGTCGCTCGCCGTGATCGTCTGATCGAGGGCGACGATCGATCCGCGGGCGACGCGAGGGGCGCCGCCGACGCCGCCGGCGTTGCCGATGGCCGTGACGCGCGCCCCCACGGACACCGTGGAGGAGTCGCCCAAGGGCACCGTCTGCAGGCCGCTGGCGCCGTGCAACTGCAACACTGCCACATCGCTGGTGCGGTCATAGCCGACGACGCTCGCGGAGTACTTCTTGCCGTTGCCGATGTCGGTCACGCTGATGCTGGTCGCGCCCTGGACGACGTGGTTGTTGGTGAGGACCTCTCCCGACTGCGTCAGCACCATGCCGGTGGCGGCCCCGCGTCCCCTGGCGAGGCCGAAGACGACGTTGATATCGACCAAGCCGGGGTCCACCTTCGCCGCGATGGCGGAGGTGGTCAAAGGACGTGACGAAGAGCCGGACTGGCCGGCAGAAGAGGTGCCGGGGGTCGAAGACGACGTCGGGGTCGACGACGACTGCGGTGTCGAGGCGGTGGCTGGTCGGCCGAAGAACAGGTGGCCGGGGCCGATCGCAGCCAGTGCGGCCGCCCCGGCTACCAACAGCCCCGCTAACACGACGGCGGTGTGGGATCGTCTTGGGCGTCGTGGGGTCGGTGGGTCTGCTCCGCCGGCGTCGTCTCGGTCGTCATCGGTTCTTATGGGAGGAAGGTCGATCTCGGTCATGATGCGCTCTCATCTTCTGGGCTCTGGCCACCGGCACGGTCCCACGCGGGAGCCGGCCTTGGTCGGCGGTGAACGGAAGTACTCGTCCTCGCAATCATCCCCAGAAGAGCGGCGGCTAAGCTGAACAGACGCTGTGAAGATCATTAAGAGAAGTGAAGGCGGTGCACGAGGCCGCGCGGGAGACGCGCGCCGGGGCTGCCACGGGAGGCGAGGCGCCGAGGCCGCGTGAGGAGGTTGGTGCGCTGCCGCGACCACGAGAGCAGGCCGAGCTCGCTGAGCTGACGTCGCGCGTCGCGACGGCGCCTCAGGCGTGAGTCGCCTGAAGGACGTCGATCGGCAGGGGAAAGTTAGCTTTGCTAACTACTGGGTATCCACTGCGTATGACTAGCTCCGCTCGACAGCCCGCGACGATCTCGTCGCCGCCTGCGCCATCGCGATCCGGTGACGAGGAGCTCGCTGCTCGCCTGCGTCTCGTCGTGATGCGGCTCGGCCGACGCCTGCGCCAACAGGCCGGCGACGACTTGAGCCCGACCTTGATCTCGGCCCTGGTCACCATCGAGCGTCACGGCCCGCTGACGCTCGGCCGCTTGGCCGAGCTCGAGCGGGTCAAGCGCCCGAGCGTGACGCGCATAGTCGCGGCGCTCGAGAGGCGGGGTCTCGTCGCTTGTGAGGTCGACACAGCCGACAGGAGGGTGCGCATGGTGGCCGTCACGGCGACGGCCCGGCGTCTCCTACAGGACAGCCGCACGCGCAAGACGGCGTACCTCGCGCGTCACTTGCGTGAGCTCTCCGGGGGCGACAACGACTGCCTCGCGGCTGCCGTCGACGTGCTCGAGCGACTCCTTGAGGGCGACGATTGACTGCCCACGGTGAGGTCGAAGAGGCGCCCGGCACGGACTCTGGGGCGACCTCTGGTGCAGACGCCGATGCGACCACTCGGGCCCACCGGGGCCCGGCCAGCGCGGGGCTCATTGCGGCGCCTCTGACGCGGGGAGCGCGTGGCGTGTCCGCAAGCGCGGCCAGGCTCTTCACGCGTACCTTCTGGTCGCTGCGCGTGCGCAACTACCGCCTCTGGTTCACCGGACAGATCATCTCCACGACCGGCACCTGGATGCAGTCGGTCGCCCAGGGTTGGCTGGTCCTGAAGATGACCGGCAGCGCCGTCGACCTAGGCATCACCGTCGCGCTGCAGTTCGCGCCCATCCTCGTGCTCGGCGCCTATGGAGGTGTGATCGCCGACCGCTACGACAAGCGGCGGGTGCTCATCGGCACGCAGACGGCGGCCCTCGTCCAGGCGCTGGTCATCGGCCTGCTTACGCTCACCGGCGTCGTCCAGCTCTGGATGGTGTGGATGCTGGCTCTCGTGCTCGGCTTCATCAACGTCGTGGACAACCCGACGCGGCAGAGCTTCGCCGTCGAGATGGTCGGCCGCGAGGATCTCGGCAACGCCGTCGCCCTGAACAGCGTGGTCATCAACTCGTCGCGCATCATCGGTCCGGCGATCGCCGGCCTGCTGATCGCGGTGACGAACCTCGCCTCGACCTTTCTCGTCAACGCGGCCTCGTTCGTGGCCGTCATCGTCTGCCTGGCGCTGATGGAGCCGGCGGCGCTGCATCGTTCCAAGCCGGTGCCGCGGGCCAAGGGGCAGGTGCGCGCCGGGCTGCGCTTCGCCTGGCGTACGTGGGAGCTGCGGCTGCCGCTGCTGATGATGGGCGTGGTGGGCGTACTGGGCTACAACTTCTCGGTGATCCTGCCCTTGCTGGCCAGGTACTCGTTCCATCGCGGCGCCGGGACGTACGGCGCGCTGGCCGCGGCGATGGGCGTCGGCGCCCTCGCCGGCGCCCTCTTCGCCGCGGCCCGCAACCGGCCCACCCACCGCCTGCTCGCCGCCGCCACGCTTGTCTTCGGCGTCTGGAGCATCCTGGTGGCTGTGGCGCCGACGCTGCACCTGGCGCTCGTCTTGCTCGTGCCGATGGGGGCCAGCGGCATCGTGTTCGTGGCCACGACCAACTCTCTCCTGCAGCTCCATTCGACGGGCGCCATGCGCGGCCGGGTCATGGCCCTCTGGGCGGTCGTCTTCCTCGGCAGCACGCCCATCGGCGGTCCGTTCACCGGTCTGGTCGCCGGCCGGTTCGGACCGCGCACGGCGCTGGCCCTCGGCGGAGTTGCCACAGTCCTCACAGCCATCGCGGCCTTTTGGGCGCTGCGCCGGCTGCGCCGTGGCGGCGCAGCCGGCGCAGCGCCCCTGCCCTTAAGGCGCGCCCACGAGGCGTCGCCGATCTTAGCGCGCTCGCGTCCGCCGGCGCCGCGCGACGACCGCTCCTGACGCCCGGCGGTGCCCTCCCGACCCGTCGCGCGCCGTCTCGCCGTCCGCGTGGCCCTCAATGTATGAGGCCCTTCCGCCGATGAACTAGACGGCGCGGGCCGGCCGCGACGGGCTGCCCACAGACGTGCCGGTACGCTCTCGTAGAGAGCCGCGAGGGCCCGCCGTCGCCGGCGACGTCGAGAACGAGCGACGAGGAGAGAGGCCCGGGGATGCTGCTCAGGGGCAACCTCAAGGAGTTCAGCCTTCCGAACGTGTTCCAGCTCGTCAAGATGAGCGCCAAGACGGGCTGCCTGACGCTCGTGCGTGAGGGCGAGGAAGGCAAGGTCTTCTTCCGCGACGGCCGGATCCACTACGCCAGCTCCTCGCCGCAGGGGGTCCCCCTGGGGGAGCGTCTCGTGAAGGCCGGCCGGATCACGACGAAGCAGCTCAAGACCGCCCTGGCTGAGCAGCGCATCTCTGAAGACGCGGGGCGCCTGGGCGCCATTCTCATCGAGCGCGGGGCCATCGACAGGGCCACGCTCGAACAGGCCGTGCGAGAGCAGATCGAGGATGTGACCTTCAACTTCTTCAGCTGGTCCGACGGCGAGTTCGCCTTCGCGGCCGATGAGACCGTCGATGCCGAGGACATCGTCCTCGAGATGAACGTGGAGAACGTCATCATGGAGGGCTGTCGCCGCATCGACGAATGGGAGCTCATCTTCGAGAAGCTCGGTTCGCTGGAGAAGGTGCCCCACCTGGCGATGAGCGAGGCGGTCGAGGATGCGGGCGAGGTGGGTCTCACCGCCGACGAGTGGCGGGTCGTCTGCTCCATCGACGACCGCTGCGACATCGGCACTGTCCTCAAGGAGTGCGGCCTCGACCGCTTCAACGGCGCCAAGGTCATCTACAGCCTCTTCTCGGCTGGGCTCGTCGGCGTCAGCGACCCCGTGATCGAGAACCTGGGCAGCCGCAGGGCGGTCGTCGTGCGCGGACCGATCGACATCTACAACGAGGTCTTCCTCAACACGCTCACCGACACCGGCGTGACCGAGCATCTGCGCGTTGAGATGATCGACGGGAAGGAGGTCGAGATCCCCATCCACGCGGCCACCTTCTGCTCCAACGGAGGCGGCGAAGGGGATGAGACGCTGGTGTTCACCACCACCGTGGGCGCTCCCGAGCAAGTCTGGCGTCACCTGGCGAGCGAGGGATCGGCGTTCGTGGTGCTCGTCAACGCCAACTCGACCGACAGCCTACGCGTCTCGGCGCGCGACTTCGAGTTCGTGCGCAGCCTCGGGGAGCCGCCGCTCGTCGTGGCCACGTATGTATCGATGGACGAGGATGCGGTGGGACCCGACGCGGTGCGCAAGGCGTTCGACCTGCCGGAGACCATCCCCGTGCTGCGCTGCGGCCTGCGCGACCGCGAGTCGGTGGTCGGGGTCGTCGAGGCCGCCGTGCGGCTGCTCCCCGACGCCTGAAGCCGGACTCGATCCGGCGCCACACGCCCCCCGTCTTGTAAGCTCCCCCGCTGCGGAGTACATTGTCAGGTCGTACGTCGCGCCGCGACCGTTTGCCCCGCTCCTGAAAGGACTCGCTCGCATGTACTACCCTACGTACCGCATGAGGCGCCTGCGCCGCACCGATACGCTGCGCCGGATGCTGCGCGAGACTACGCTCTCGCCCGACGACTTCATCTACCCCCTCTTCGTGTCGCACGGCGAGAACGTGCGCAACCCGATCGGGTCGATGCCTGGCTGTTACCAGCTCTCGATCGGGAACCTGCTGCCGGAGATCCGCGAGCTCCGCGAGCTGGGCATCGTCTCGGTGATCCTCTTCGGCATCCCCGCCTACAAGGACTCGGCCGCGACGGCGGCCTACGACCCCGAGGGCGTGGTGCAGATGGCGCTCAAGGCCGTCAAGGACGCGGCGCCGGAGATGGTCGTGATGACCGACGTCTGCCTCTGCGAGTACATGGATCACGGCCACTGCGGCGTCGTGCAGGACGGGCAGATCGTGAACGACGTCACACTCGAGCTGCTGGCGAAGATGGCCATCACGCATGCCGAGGCGGGTGCAGACGTGGTCGCGCCGTCCGACATGATGGACGGACGCGTGGCGGCCATCCGCGGGGCGCTCGATGACGAGGGACTGACCGACACGATCATCATGGCCTACTCGGCGAAGTTCGCCTCGGCCTTCTACGGGCCGTTCCGGGAGGCGGCCGAGTCGCCGCCCGCCTTCGGTGACCGCAAGACTTATCAGATGGATCCCCCCAACGGGGAGGAGGCGGTGCGCGAAGCGCTGCTCGACATAGAGGAGGGGGCCGACATCATCATGGTCAAGCCCGCGCTGCCCTATCTCGACATCGTGCATGCCGTCAAACAGGAGACAAAGTTCCCGCTCGCGGCCTACAACGTGAGCGGCGAGTACGCGATGATCAAGGCCGCGGCCGAGAAGGGTTGGCTCGACGAGCAGGGCTGCGTGCTCGAGGCTATGACGGGCATCAGGCGCGCCGGCGCCGACCTGATCCTGAGCTACCACGCCAAGGACGTCGCCCGCTGGCTCCAGTGAGCGGCGTGCGGCGCGCCAGTGCTGAGTGTGGCGGGCGGCGCCGGGTGCCGGTCGCGACACTGGGGCAAACGCCGTCCCCTGTTGCCCGGCGCAGCGCCTGCCGCCATACTTTGTGAGCGGCTCGGTACACGTAACCTGCTATCGCGACCCCTTGGAGTGAGCGCCGGATGACCGTCCAACAGCACGGTGAGAGACCACCGCCCGCCCACACCCTCGCGGCCGACGCGCCGCGCGTCGTCGCCTGGGAGGTCACGCGGAGCTGCAACCTCGCCTGCGCCCACTGCCGCGCGTCAGCCCTCTGCGGGCCTTACGAGGGGGAGCTTACGACCGATGAGGCCCTCCGCCTCGTCGACCAGATCGCCGAGCTCGGGCGGCCGATCCTCATCCTGACCGGTGGGGAGCCGCTCATGCGCGCCGATATCTGGCAGATCGCCGAGCATGCCATGGCACGCGGCCTGCACGCGGTCATGGCCCCCAACGGCACGCTCGTCACTCCCGAGGTCGCGGCGCGCATGCGCGAGGTCGGCATCAGGCGCATCTCCATCTCGATCGACTTTCCCAACGCGGAGGAGCACGACGTCTTCCGCGGCGTGCCGGGTGCCTTCGAGGGAGCGCTGGACGGCGTACGCAACGCCATCGCCGCCGGCGTCGAGGTGCAGATCAACTCGACCATCACGAAGATGAACGTGCGTCACCTGCCGGCGCTGCTGGCCCTCGCCGAGCGCGTCGGGGCGGTGAGCTTCCATCCCTTCCTGCTCGTGCCCACGGGGCGCGGCAAGGAGCTCGAGGAGCAGGAGCTGCCGCCCGAGGAGTACGAGAGCGCATTGAACTGGATGTACGACGCGCAACAGTCGTCGGCGCTCTTCTTCAAGCCGACCGACGTGCCCCACTACTGGCGCGTGATGCGCCAGCGCGCCAAGGCCGACGGCAAGAAGCTCGAGGTGCACCCGCACTCGCACGGCGGCATGAACACGCTCTCCCGCGGCTGCCTGGCGGGGGTCGGCTTCTGCTTCATCTCGCACCGCGGCGAGGTGCAGCCTTGTGGCTACTTCGACGTGGTGGCGGGCGACGTGCGCCAGACCTCGTTCGGCGAGGTCTGGCGCACGTCGCCCCTCTTCCTTACTCTGCGCGATCTCTCGCAGCTCAAGGGTAAGTGCGGCGCGTGCGAGTACCGCCGCGTCTGCGGCGGCTGCCGCGCACGCGCCTACGAGGTCACGGGCGACTACATGGCTGAGGAGCCCTACTGCGTCCACGTCCCCAAAGGGTGGACGGGGGTCTAGCTCAAGCTGGCCCCGCCGAGTTCATCCCCACGTCCCGGCGCGTAGTCGCGTAGCTCCCCAGTCCTCGCGCAACACCGTCGCCCAGTCCTCAGTCCTCGCCGCGTAGGCGTAGCCGCATCGTGATCGACCCGCCCTCGCGGGCGACCGGCTCGAACCCGACCCGCACGTAAAGTCGTCGGGCGCCATGGTTCCCCAGCTCCACGCTCAAGCTCACTGCCGGGGCGCCGCTCATCCTGAGTGCCGCCACCGTGGCCTCGAGCAGCCTCGCGCCGATACCCCGCCGACGAAAACCCTCACGCACGGCGAGGCCGATCCCGGGCACGTCCTCGCCGAGGAAGCCATAGCCGGGGTGGACCGCGGTGAAGCGCCTGAACCAGCACGCCCCCACGGGCTGGGCGTCCCACTCGGCGATCACCCCGCCGTCGCCGTCGCGCCCCCAGTCCTCGACGTAGTCGGCCACCTGGGGCGTGACGAGCACCGTCGAGGGGTGGGGGCGGCTCGCCCTGCGGCCGGCCCCACGAGGCGGCCTCCGTAAGCATCTCGGCCAGGAACGTCGCGTCGCCGGGTCGGGCCGGCCGCATGCGCAGAGGAGCGGGGCTAGAAGTGGCGCTCGAGGAAGAGGGCCTCATCGACCATCCCGTGCTTTCTATACAGGGTCCTGGCGGCCTCGTTGTCGGGCATCGTCGAGACCGAGGCCTCGACACAGCCGGCGGCCACGAAGCGAGTCATGACTGCCTCGAGCAGTGCGTCGGCCACGCCCCGGCGTCGCGCGTGCTCGCGCACGGTGAGCTCGTCGATATAGCCCCAGCGCCCGCCGTGGAACAGTCCGGGGCGCACGAACCACGTGAGCAGCCCCACAGTCTGCCCATCGAGCTCAGCGAGAAGTGCTCCGCTCAGGGGAAACGTGAGGTACTCGGCCACGAGCTCCGGCGTCGCTGCGGCGGTCTCGCCCTCGAGGCGCGCGAGCTCGTGTACGAGCTCGGCGACGATCGCCTCGTCCCCGCGGCCGGCTTCGCGGACGCTCACGCCGCTCCGCTTGGCTTCATCTCTCTGCACCGTCGGCCCGCCTTCGCCGGACGCGTCACCGATCATTCGCGCTCCTCCACGTTCCCTCCTTCGCGAGGTCCCTACCGCGGTCGGCTCGGCGGTCGCACGCCTGGCAACGGAGTATTATGTACCGTCAGTCACATGCTCGGCTCGATTCGGGAGGACACGTGGACACTGAGGCTTCCCAGCGGCTGTTCCAGGAGGCGCTGCGCTATATCCCTGGGGGCGTGAACTCGCCCGTGCGCGCGATGAAGAGTGTCGGTATGGACTGCCCGCTCTTCATCGCGCGTGGCAAGGGCGCCCACGTCTGGGACGCCGACGGCAACGAGTTCATCGACTTCGTCTCGTCGTGGGGGCCGATGATCCTGGGCTTCGGGCATCCCAGCGTGCTGGCACGGCTGCACACCGTCCTCGAGGACGGCACCAGCTTCGGTGCGCCGACGGCCCTCGAAGTGGAGATGGCGAAGCTCGTGTGCGAGGCCGTTCCGTCCGTGGAGATGGTGCGCATGGTCAACTCGGGCACCGAGGCGACGATGAGCGCTACCCGCGTCGCGCGCGGCTTCACCGGCCGCGAGAAGGTCGTCAAGTTCATCGGTTGCTACCACGGTCACTCCGACGCCTTCCTCGCCGCTGCGGGCAGCGGGGTGCTCACGCTGGCGCTGCCCGACAGCCCCGGCGTCACCGCGGGGACCACGGCCGCCACCATCCTCGTCGAGTTCAACGACGTCGCCGCGCTCGAGGCACTGTTCGCCGAGCGCGGCGAAGAGATCGCCTGCGTGATCGTCGAGCCCGTGGCCGGCAACATGGGCGTCGTTCCGCCTCGCCCCGGCTTCCTCGAGACGCTGCGCCGGCTCTGCAGCGACTACGGAGCCGTACTCATCTTCGACGAGGTCATCACCGGCTTCAGGATCGCCTGGGGAGGCGCTCAAGAGCGTTATGGGGTGCGGCCCGACTTGACGACCCTGGGCAAGATCATCGGCGGCGGCCTGCCGGTCGGAGCCTTCGGCGGCCGCCGCGACATCATGGAGACCGTCGCGCCACTCGGTGCGACGTACCAGGCGGGGACGCTGTCGGGTAACCCGCTGGCCATGGCGGCGGGCCTCGCGACGCTGGAGGTACTGCGCCAGCCGGGGAACTACGAGCGTCTCGAGAGCATCGCGGACCGCGTCGCGGCGGGGCTGCGCGACGCGCTGTCCCAGGGATCTGTCGCCGCTACGCTGAATCAGGTGGGGGCGATGATGACTCTGTTCTTTTGCGAGGGCCCCGTGGCCGATTTCGCGGCGGCGAAGGCGGCCGACACCGCGACGTACGCTCGCTATTGGCGCCACATGCTCGAGCGCGGAGTCTACCTGGCGCCGTCCCAGTTCGAGTCTACTATGATATCGCTGGCATTGAGCGATGACGACCTCGCCCGCGCCGCAGAGGCGGCGAGCGAGTTCTTCAGGGGCTAGGGGATCGGGCCCGGGGGCAGGAGGAAGGGAGAGGCATGCGCAGTGTCGACAAGAGTATGGTGCCGGCGGTCACCGTCCCGCGCCTGGCGCTGTACTTGCGCAAGCTGCGCGAGCTGCAGGGGCGGGGCGTGCAGACGGTCTCGTCCAAGGAGCTGGCGGAGAGGATCGACCTCAACGCCGCGCAGATCCGCAAGGACTTCTCCTACTTCGGCGAGTTCGGAGTGCGCGGGGTCGGCTACGATGTCCCGCGTCTCATCGCCGAGATCACCAAGTCCCTGGGCCTCCACCGTTCCTGGAACGTTATCATCGTCGGCGCCGGCCTCCTGGGCACCGCGCTGGCGCGCTACAAGGGGTTCTCGGAGCAGGGCTTCCGGCTGGTGGGGATGTTCGACAGCTCGCCCAAGGTCGTGGGAAAGAGCTACGGACAAGGCAAGGTGAGCGACATCGGCGAACTCGAGGCGTTCGCCAGTGCCGAGACCGTCGACATCGCCATCATCACCGTTCCCGCCCACGCCGCCCAGGCCACCATCGACCGTGTCGTGGCGCCCACCGTCGGTGTCACGGCTGTGCTCAACTTCGCTCCGGTGAAGGCCTTCGCTCCCAGGGACGTGATCGTGCGCCAGGTCGATCTCTCCAGCGAGCTCATGTTCCTATCGTTCTACCTCGACAGGGAGCAGGTCTAAGTGCGCCTGCGCCGACGCGCGGTGCGCAGGTAACGGCGTGGTGCTCGCGGCCATCCACGAGGCGCTGGTCTCCGCCGCGGTGTCCTTCTCGATCCTAGCGCCGCTGCCGCGGCTAGACGCCGAGGGGGAGCGCTACTCGCCCCTGTTCACGGCGCTCGTCGCGGAGGGCAAGGACGCAGACGGGGACGCTGAGGCGGCAGCGGGGCCGGCCGACTACCCGCTCGCCATCGAGCTCATCTACGAAGGCTACCTGCTCCACTACCGGCGCAGCAGGGTCGCCTCGCCGGGCGGTGACGAAGCTAGCCGGCTGCTCGCCGGCGACTACCTGTACGCCCGCGGTCTGCGCGTTGTCGCCGCCGCCGGCGACGTCGACTCCGTGCGCCTTCTGACGCGGCTCATGGCAGTCTGCTCTTACCTGCGCGCGGAGGGCGCCGACTTCTCCTTCGACGACGACGTCTGGGCGTTCACCGTCGCCGCTCTCGCGGCCCTGCGCCTGGGATGCCCCGTGACGCGGCCCGAGGCGACCTTCGCTGCCGTCGAGGGGGCCATCGTCGAGGGCGAGCTCGGGCTCGTGCCCGGGTTGTTGCGCGATGGTGCGGCCGCGCTCGCGCTGCGCGATGCGCGGCCGCTCGAGGCCCACCTGCGCGGCTTCAGGGCCGCGGCCTGAACGAGGCGTCAGTTCAGCTGTCGTGGATCTGCGCGACTTCATCGAACTGCTCGACGCCGAGGGCGAGCTGGCGCGTGTGCCGGCGCAGGTCGACCCCTACCTCGAGATGGCCGAGGTCGCCGATCGAGCCAGCAAGGCCCACGGGCCGGCCATCCTCTTCGAGAGCGCAAGAGGTAGCGAGCTTCCCGTCCTCATGAACCAGTTCGGCTCCTTCCGTCGCCTCGAGCTCGCGCTCGGGGCGCCGCTCGACGAGACCGCCGGCCGCATCGGTGCTCTCGTCGAGCTGCAGGTGCCGAAGGGCTTGGTCGGCAAGGTCAAGGCGCTGGGACAGCTCCGCGAGCTGGCCTCGTTCGCGCCGAAGACGGGCGCCAAGCCGCGCTTCCGCGAGGTCGTGATCGAGCCGCCCGATCTCCGCCGGCTGCCGGTGCTCACCACGTGGCCGGGTGACGGTGGCCCCTTCATCACGCTGCCGGTCGTGGTCACCAAGGACCGCGAGGGGCGCCGCAACGCGGGCATGTACCGCCTGCAGGTCTACGACGAGCGCACCACCGGGATGCACTGGCACGTCCACCACGACGGGGCCGCCAACTTCAGGCAGTCCGACGGGCGTCTCGAGGTCGCCGTCGCGCTCGGCACCGACCCCACCGTGACCTACGCCGCCACGGCGCCGCTTCCTCCCGGCATCGACGAGCTCATGTTCGCGGGCTTCCTGCGTGGCAAGCAGGTGGAGTTGGCCGCCTGTTCCACCGTCGATCTCGAGGTCCCGGCCGACGCCGAGATCGTCCTCGAGGGCTACGTCGAACGCGGCGAGCTGCGACGCGAGGGGCCGTTCGGCGACCACACGGGGTACTACTGCCTGGCCGACGACTACCCTGTCTTTCACCTCACGGCGATGAGCCACCGTCGCGACCCTGTCTATCCCGCGACCATCGTCGGCAAGCCACCCATGGAGGACGCCTACCTGGGCAAGGCTACCGAACGTCTCTTCTTGCCGCTCCTCAAGCTGACGCTGCCCGAGATCGTCGATCTCGAGCTGCCCATCGAGGGCGTGTTCCACAACTGCGCCGTAGTCGCGATCCGCAAGGCGTACCCAGGCCACGCGCGGAAGGTGATGAACGCCGTGTGGGGCATGGGGCAGATGATGTTCACCAAGTTCGTGGTCGTCGTCGACGAGCACGTCGACGTGCACGACCCGCGCGAGGTGACCTGGCGCGTGTTCAACAACGTCGACCCGCGCCGCGATTGTGTCATCGTCGAGGGCCCGCTCGACGCGCTCGACCACGCCAGCCCCACGCCTCGGTACGGCGGCAAGATGGGCATCGACGCGACCAAGACGTGGCTCGAGGAGGGGCAACCGCGCGAGTGGCCCGACGAGATCGCCATGGATCCGGCCGTCGTCGCCAAGGTCAGCGAGCGCTGGGCGGAGTTCAGGCTGCCCTTCTCGTCGGGGTCCTGACCGTCTACACTTGAGTCCGTCATGGTGCACAGGCGTAGATTCCTCGTCTTCTCGCTGGCCAACTGGGCGCTCGCCGTCGCCCTGTGGAGCATCAGCGCCTACCTCGGCATAACGTCGCCCACGAGCCTGTTCGTGTACTCGGTGCTGTTCGTGGTCGCCCTGGTCGCGGTCGTCGTGGGCATCATCTCGTGGCTCGTTTGGCGTTTCGGGCGCGACCTGCAGCCGGCGTCGGCCGACTCGGCGCCGCCCGCGGGCGGCGCCGAGTCGGCCGACGCCGGCGACCAGCGCGCGCCCGTCCCCAGCCGCTAGCACCGCTCGCATGGCCGACCATAGCGCCGCCCCGGCGAGCCAGCGCGCGGCCAGGCCGGTCCTCTTCGCGCGCCTCATCAAGGTCGAGCACAGCGTCTACGCGCTGCCCTTCGCCTATGCAGGGGCCATCCTCGCCGGTCTCGAGATGCCGTCCTGGCAGGCGCTCGTCTGGATCACCGTGGCCATGGTGGCCGGACGAAGCGCGGCCATGGCCCTCAACCGGCTCATCGACGCCGAGCTCGACGCACGCAACCCGCGCACGGCTTCTCGGGAGCTGCCAGCCGGCCGCCTGCGTCGTGGGGAAGTCGTCGCCTTCACTGCGGTCTCGCTCGGCGTCCTTGTGCTGGCCGCCTTCAACCTGTCACCGCCCTGCCGCTACCTGTGGCCGATCGTCGTCGCAGCCTTCGTGCTCTACCCCTACACTAAGCGTTTCACGTGGCTCTGCCACTACGCGCTCGGGCTCACCGACGGACTCGCGCCGGCCGCGGCTTGGATCGCTGTCAGCGGATCGCTCGCCCTCGCGCCTGTGCTGCTCTTCTTCGCGGTAGGGCTCTGGGTGGGCGGTTTCGACGCCATCTACGGCTGCTTCGATGTCGACTTCGACCGTCGCGAGGGGATCCACTCGATCGCGGCCCGCTTCGGTGAAGCGGCGGCCTTGCGCGCCGCTGCCGCCTCGCACGTCGCCGCGGTCGGGCTGCTCGTGTGGGCCGGAGTCTCCTTGCGGCTCCCGATCGCCTATTGTGCCGGCATGGTCCTCGTTGGGGCGTTGCTGATGTGGTCGTCACTGGACATCGCGCGACGTGGCCTCTCACAGGTGGGGATGCGCTTCATGACCGCGAACGGCCTCGTGGGAATCGTCTACCTGGGGGTCGTCATGGTGGCGGTCCTGGCGTTCTAGCCAAGTCTCCTGCCCCGATCTCGGCTAACGCGCGCCGGGAAGTCCTTCTCCTGTCGTCGTGGCACGCTGTAACGTGCCGGTCGGGGCCTCAACGAGACATGCGGATCCACCCGCGGACGCCGAAAGGACGTAGAGTCAGCACCTGGTTTTCGCCTGGGACAAGCACCTAGTTTCGTGTTTGACTCGACCTTAGGCATTGTGGCACCCTTCACAAAGCGCGTTCGTTCGACAAGCCGTATTCGCGAGCCGCCTTCTTAGCGCGAGTGAGAACGAGCGTGCGCCGAGCCGTGGGAGACATGAGGGAATGAGTCCGCAGACCGGCCGTGGCCGGAGAGCAGCGAGATGAGCGCGCGCCTGCGCCGCTGGCTGCCCGTCTTCGCCGTCGTGGGCGCCGCCTTCCTGCTGGCCGCCGCCGTCTACGTCCCCGTACGGCTGACCTCCACGACCTCCTACTGTACCTCCTGCCACGAGATGAAGCTGGCCGGCGACAGCCTGAAGCGCTCCCCGCATCGCAACGTCGACTGCCTCTCGTGCCACGTCGACCCGGGAGTGGGCAACGCCATCACCTGGCGCCTGCAAGAGTCGAAGAACATCTGGGCGTCCTACCTCAACATGCCGGTCAACGAGGGCATGAGCAAGGAGGTGCACGTCCCCAGCAAGGCAGCCTGCACGCGCAGCGGCTGCCACGACCTGAGCTCGCTGGGCACGACCTTCGGCAACGTGAAGATGAACCACGCCCGGCACGTCGAGATGCGCGGGCTGACCTGCATCGATTGCCACAGTAGGGTCTCGCACGCCAAACAGGGAGAATCGACCGCCGTCTCCATGGCCTCCTGCTTCATGTGCCACAACGGCGCCGCGGCCCCCAACCAGTGCAGCCTCTGCCACGTGACCGTGCCCGCTCAGGCCTCGCATCCACCCAACTACGTCCAGGACCACGGCCGCTTCGCGCTTCTCAACGAGGCTGAGTGCCTGCGCTGCCACCACGACAAGAAGGCCTTCTGCGACGCCTGCCACGCCAAGCCCACGCCGGCTCACTACTCCGGCACCTGGCGCTACACCCACGGACCCACGGCGAGCGCCGACCGCGTCAGCTGTCTCGGCTGTCATGACTACCAGAGCTTCTGCGTCCAGTGCCACCAGGTCGACCACCCGAGCGACTGGTCCTCGAGCCACGCAGCGGTGGCCACCAAGGGCGACGAGTCCTGCCTCGTCTGCCACCCGCGCAGCATGTGCAGCGATTGCCACCAGCAGCGGGGAGTCACCGCCCCGTGAGCCACCGCCGCCTGCTGGCCTTCGCCCTGGCCGCCGCTCTGGCGGCGCTCGCCGCCTGGGCGATGCTCCCCCGAGAGGCGTTCGCGCAGACGGCTCAGAATCAGAACCAGCGCTGCTTCGCCTGTCACGCGCAGAAGGGTCTGAGCACGGTAGAAGTGAACGGGGCGCTGCGCAGCGTGGAGGTGAACACCGACTACTGGGCGAGGTCGGTGCACTCGCGTCTCGACTGCACCGCCTGCCACGTCGGCTTCATTCCCGGCAAGCACACCGCCGCTCAGACCGAAGGCTGGTGGCAGCAGGCGGCGCTCAAGTCGTGCGCCAACTGCCACGCCAACGAGTTCGCCATGTACAAGGGCTCCTTCCACGGCAACTTGGTCATGAACGAGCAGTCCACGAACGCCCCGACCTGTGGTGACTGCCACGGATCCCACGCCATAGTGGCTACCAATGGCGCGGAGTTCCGAGGCTCTGTACCCAGCATCTGCGGTCGCTGCCATCGTGAGCGCTCCTTCACGTACTCCGACACCTATCACGGGCAGGCTACCGAGCTCGGTGGTACTGCGGCCGCAGTGTGCACGGACTGCCACGGGAACCACAAGATCCTCCCGGCCTCGAACCCTCAGAGCCTCGTCTCTGACAAGCACATCGTGGCTACGTGCCGCAAGTGTCACCCAAAGGCCAACGCGCTTTTCGCCACCTACCTCGTACACGTCGATCGCGGCGACCCGAGGTCGTCGTTCATCATCTGGCTCTCCGACCTCGCCCACGCCGTTCTCATCGGCGTCCTCTTCGTGTTCGCCGGTTCGCACTCCCTGCTGTACTTCTATCGAGGACGACGGGAGGGGATCTATGGCCGCCGCACCCACTGACGTTCGGCCGACAAGGCAGCAGACGCACCCGTCGCGCACGGAGCAAGCGGTGGACGTCGGCAGCCTCGAGTACCGCCGCTTCGGGCCATTTCATCGCTGGGTGCACTTCTTCGTGATGGCCAGCTTCACGGTCCTGGTCTTCACGGGCATGCCGCTCAAGTACAAGGATGCAGGGTGGGCCAGGACCGAGATGGACTTCATCGGCGGCGTGCAGGCGGCCGGGGTGTTCCACCGCTTTGCGGCGATGATCATGGTCTCGTGCGTTGTGTGCGAGCTGTTCTACTTCGCTCGCTATATCCTGGGCCGAAAGGGCCCTCTATGGGGTCCGGGTACGATGGTTCCCACGCGCAACGACTGGGCGGACATGAAGGCGATGTACCGCTGGTTCTTCGGCCTGGGACCCAAGCCTGAGGGATTCGACCGCTACACCTACTGGGAGAAGTTCGAGTTCTGGGCTGCCTCGGGCGGCGTGATGACGATGGTCGCCACCGGCTTCATGTTGTGGTTTCCTGTGCAGACCGCGCGGTTCCTGCCCGGCGTCTTCCTCAACTTGGCCATGGTGAACCATGCGGGCGGCGCCTTACTCGCCATGGGGTTCGTGTTCGTCTTCTGGCACGTCTTTCACGCCCACTTCAGGCCCGAGGTGTTCCCCTTCGACAAGGTGATGTTCGATGGCACGATGCCGGCTCCGGAGTATGCCGAAGAGCGGTCCGTGGAGTACCAGCGCCGCGTGCGCTCGGGCACGCTCAGCGAAGTGCTCGTCGAACCTGCTGGGCATACGCGCAAGGCGTTCGAGAACGTCGTTTGGTGGGCGATCACCCTCATTGCCATGGTCGTCTGGACCATCTTCGCTGTGTTCACGGCGTGGATCACGCTGCTTTGGATCGGCGTACTCTAGGAGCGCCGTGACCAAAGGCTTGCGCTCCGGCGTACGGCCCCGCCTTGCCCAGAGGGCCGGATCTCGATCCGAACCGCCCCGTGTAGCGCGAATGGGCACACGGCCCCGCCGTTGCGACCTGCGTCAGACGTGACTACCAGGTCTGTGGCACCCAGCGGTCTGCCAGAGTGTGACAAGCGCGCCGCTTCCTCACTGCGCTCGTACCGTCCGGCCTAGACCCCACTTATGTCCTGGGCGATGCTCTAGGAGGAGCGTCAGCCGCGGCTCTTCCGTGGGCTTGCGTCAGGTCTTGTCCCCCATCCCCATGGGGAATGCGAGAGAAACGACAGCCTGACCTCGACCCGTACTCCGCAGTGTCACCTCGCCGCTGTCATGATGCGACGATTTCCCTGCATATCGGGATGCACGTGGACGGCGTACCCTAGAAGCTTCTGGGGTTACTACCCTAGACACTAGGGTGGTACTCCTGGGGTAAATTGGGGTGCTGACGCACGTCAGAATGGGACGAGCAACCGAGTCTCACCGCGCCCCCCCATCGGTACACTAGTTATGTGACTTGAAGCACAAGCTAGCGCCAGAGAGGAGGCGACGATGGGCATAGTCGAGTTGCTTGCATGGGTGGTGTTCGGTGCGATCTGGGTGGGTCTCGTCACGGTGGCGATTCTCGTCATCCTGATGGCGTTCGGGGTCACTCGGTCGGTCATCGCTGCTCGGGCTGCCGCGGTCACCAAGTCCTTGGTCCCAGCGCGGCATCAGAGCCCGCAGACGCGGTAGTCGTCCTTGGCCTGCCCCCCCGGCCGCGGAAGCGTCTGGGATTCGCAGACCGGCCGAGTGAACATGTGTCTCGCCGGTCGGTGTCAGGGAAAGGGGCGGGGCGCCTTGGGACCGGCTCACGCCTTGGAGGGAGTCCTGCCGGCGCCCCGGGGACGGATGCTGTTGGCTGACTGAGCGTGTCCGCGCTCGGTCCTCAGCCGCCGCCCTTCTTCGAAGTCTCGCGAGTTCAAGCGCCACGCGTCGCTCGTCGCGGAGTCTCCGTCTTTCAGCTCGTTCTCTTCAGCCCATCCTGTGTGAGCTACTCGTCCGGCTCCTGCTGCTTGCGTCGCCCCGGAAGCACGATCTTCAAGAGGACCACTACCACGAAAGCGACGCCCGCTGCGAGTACCAAGCCGAACGGGATCCACGCCAGTGACTTGATGAGTTCCACCGTCGCCTCCCCAGGGGTCAGCACCAGCCTTGATCTGACCTCGCCTCCGGTCGACCGCTGCCCCTACATCAGGAGCGTGCTCTCGTGATCACCGGATTGAGGCACCCTTCACAGGGAGCACTAGCCTATCGGCAAACGACCCTCCGGTAAAGACTGTACTCGTCTGGGGTGTTGTCCCATTCCCCGCTGACGTGACGATCTGTGGCTGGAGGTCCGTGCGTGCGACTCCGAGCGTTCGTCTCACCGGTACGCCCGCCGCTTTCGAGTCTATTCAGGTTCGGGTCGGGATCGAAGCAAAGCTTCGGCTCTGCGCGTCATAACGGAGGCTGGGGTGGGTTTGACACCGGACCCAGCCTGAGGCATTGTTCACAAGCGTTTTCGATTTCGTGTGTCGGCGCCGTCGTTACACCATTCTTCCTGTATCTTCGCCGGCGGCGCGCGAGGAGCCATCGGGGGATTGACGGATGAGTGGGCGGTACCCTACCCGGCGCGATGGGAAGATGAGCGCGCGCCTGCGCCGCTGGCTGCCCGTCTTCGCCGTCGTGGGCGCCGCCTTTCTGCTGGCCGCCGCCGTCTACGTCCCCGTACGGCTGACCTCCACGACCTCCTACTGCACCTCCTGCCACGAGATGAAGCTGGCCGGCGACAGCCTGAAGCGCTCCCCGCATCGCAACGTCGACTGCCTCTCGTGCCACGTCGACCCGGGAGTGGGCAACGCCATCACCTGGCGCCTGCAGGAGTCGAAGAACATCTGGGCGTCCTACCTCAACATGCCGGTCAACGAGGGCATGAGCAAGGAGGTGCACGTCCCCAGCAAGGCGGCCTGCACGCGCAGCGGCTGCCACGACCTGAGCTCGCTGGGCACGACCTTCGGCAACGTGAAGATGAACCACGCCCGGCACGTGCAGATAGCCGGGCTGACCTGCATCGACTGTCACAAGACCACCGCCCATTCCGCCAAGGGCCAGTCCGCCGTCGGTCTCCATGGCCTCCTGCTTCATGTGCCACAACGGCGCCGCGGCCCCCAACCAGTGCAGCCTCTGCCACGTGACCGTGCCCGCTCAGGCCTCGCATCCACCCAACTACGTCCAGGACCACGGCCGCTTCGCGCTTCTCAACGAGGCTGAGTGCCTGCGCTGCCACCACGACAAGAAGGCCTTCTGCGACGCCTGCCACGCCAAGCCCACGCCGGCTCACTACTCCGGCACCTGGCGCTACACCCACGGACCCACGGCGAGCGCCGACCGCGTCAGCTGTCTCGGCTGTCATGACTACCAGAGCTTCTGCGTCCAGTGCCACCAGGTCGACCACCCGAGCGACTGGTCCTCGAGCCACGGTCAAGCCGCGACCGCAGCCCCGAAGTCCTGCCTCGTCTGCCACCCGCGCAGCATGTGCAGCGATTGCCACCAGCAGCGGGGAGTCACCGCCCCGTGAGCCACCGCCGCCTGCTGGCCTTCGCCCTGGCCGCCGCTCTGGCGGCGCTCGCCGCCTGGGCGATGCTCCCCCGAGAGGCGTTTGCGCAGACGAACCAGGACAACGAACGCTGCCTTCGCTGTCACGCCGACATGTCGGGCACAGTCTCCGCCAACGGCACGCACGCGAGCCTCGCGGTGTCGCCCGAGACGTACGGCTCCTCGGTGCACTCGCTCCTCGACTGCACCAGTTGCCATCCCAACTTCACCGCGGGTGAGCATTCGGCGGCGCAGACCGCGGACTGGTGGCGCAAGGCGACTCTTGAATCCTGCGCCAACTGCCACTCCGGCCAGGCCGCGATGTACAAGGGCTCCTTCCACGGCAACCTGGTCATGAACCAGGGTGCGACCAACGTCCCTACCTGCGGAGGTTGCCACGGCTCACACGGCATCATGAGCACGACGACGAGGAAGTTCCGCGTCTCCATCCTAGACATGTGCGGTCGCTGTCACGGCGGGCGTGCTGCAAGCTATCTCGATGTGTATCACGGCAAGGCGTTCAAGCTAGGCGACGACTCAGCGGCTGTGTGCACGGATTGCCACGGCGCGCATAGGATCCTGCCGGCCTCGAATCCCCAGAGCCTCGTCTCCAGTGAGCACATCGTAGCCACGTGCGCAAAGTGCCATCCCGGCGCGAATGCTCAGTTCGCCACCTACCTCGTGCACGTCGATCCAAGCTCACCGAAATCGTCCCTGACGGTGTGGCTGTTCTATGCCGCCTACTTCCTGCTGATCGCCGTCATCTTCACGTTCGGTGCAGTACACAGCGCGATGTACTTCTACAGGGGGCGAAAGGAGGGGATGTATAGCCGTGGCGCAGACTGAGGTCGAAGTCGCTCGTGAAAGCGAGAAGCGACCCGTCGCTCTCACTAGAGAATCGACGGGCGTGCGTCTCGAGTACAAGCGGTTCAACGCCTTCCATCGCTGGATGCACTTCCTCACCATGACGAGCTTCACCGTACTCGTGTTCACCGGCATGCCGCTGAAGTACAAGGACGTCGGGTGGGCGCAGGCGACGATGAACCTCATCGGCGGTGTGGAGAGCGCAGCGATCCTGCATCGTCTCGCCGCTCTGGTGACATTCTTCGCATTCGGCTGCGAAGCCGTCTACATCGCGCTGTACATCGTCCTGCGCAGGGGCCCACTCTGGGGCAGCGCCACGATCATGTTCTGCCGCAAGGACCTGGCGGACGTGACGGCCATGTTCAAGTGGTTCTTCGGGCGCGGGCCGTACCCCAGGTTCGACCGGTTCACCTACTGGGAGAAGTTCGACTTCTGGTCGCTCGCCGGGGGCACCGTGATCATCGGCGGCACCGGCCTCATGATGTGGTTCCCCGTGCAGACGGCCAAACTGCTGCCCGGCGTCTTCCTCAACATCGCGCTGGTGATCCACTCGAACGAGGCACTCCTGGCCGTGGGGGTGATCTTCATCTTCGTCCATCTGTTCAGCGCCCATCTCAAGCCGGGCTCGTTCCCTCTCGACAAGGTCATCTTCGACGGTTCGCTCCCCTATCGAGAGTACGTGCACGAGAGACCGCTGGAGTACGAACGGCGCATCAAGGAGGGTACCCTGGGGCAGGTGCTCGTTGAGTGCGACACGAGCACGACACGCGCGAAGGCGGCGATGGGTCTGTGGTACGTCATCACCATCATCGCGTTCGTGTGCGCCGCTGGTTTCGGCGTCTTCCTCGCGTGGGCGACGCTCACGTGGATAGGGCTGCTGTAAGCTAATCGACACGGCGCGCGGCTGGGGACGTCGCCGAAGGGCGACGGCGATCCGCGCGCCGGCGGGAGGTTGACATGGGAGCCATGGGCGTGAGAGGCAAGAGGCCGGGACTACTGCGCTGGCTCGCTGTGGTCGCGCTCGCGTGCGCGGGCGCGGCGGCCGGGCTGGCGCTCGCCGCCGCGCCCGCGCACGCCTTCGACCTGTGGCAGCACGACGGCGCCAGCGACTGCGCGTTCTGCCACAGCGCCGGCACGCCCACGAACGCCGTCTGCACGCAGTGCCACCTCAGCTACAAGACGATAAGCAGCCTGACGTGCTGGGCATGCCATGCCCCGGGCCAGGATGTCAGTTTCTACCAGACGGCGGCTGGTTGTTCGTCCACATGTCATCTCTACGCCGGCGGCGGACCTGCCGACTACACGGTCCCCGTGTCACACGGAACGACGCCCCATCTGGGGGCTGACTTCGCGCCGTGCACTGCCTGCCACTCGGTCAGTGCCAGCGCTACCGACCCCGACGGCAGCCCTCATCACGACGGCGTCCCGCAAGGTGTGCCGACGTGCGAGGACTGTCACGACGGCACCTTCGCCTCGGCCAAGCAGCCTCACGACGGTCTCTCGTGCCAGACGTGTCACGACAACTCGATGTCGCGTCCGGCGCTGAGCAACGCCTACTGCCTGGCTTGCCACGAGAACGCGAGCGACCAGACGGGGGCGACCCAGATCGTCTTCACTGGCAGCCTGAACTGCTACGACGCGAGCTGCCACGGCGTCGACGTCCTCCATACCACGTCGCCGCAGATGACCAAGACCTGCACCGACTGCCACGCGCCCCACTACCAGGGGCTCGGCACGTGCACGACCTGCCACAGCGATGTCGAGGGCTATCACCACGGGCAGGCTCATCCGATCCCGCTCGACGACTGCACGGCGTGCCACAACGGCACCCTCGCCCCCAAGAAAGCGAACCACGACGGGGTGACGCCCACGTGCACAGCCTGCCACACCGGCATGGACATCCCGCCGCAGCCCGCGACGTGCACGAAGTGCCATTCGTCGGCCACGTTCGGCGGCAAGACCTGCACGAGCTGTCACAGTCCCGGCGGCATCTTCAAGCAGGAGCAGGTGCACAACACGGCCCCCAACACGGATCCGTGCACCCGCTGCCACGCCGGGTATCAGAAGCACGCCGGCGCCGTGGCCTGCAGGACGTGCCACGCGAACGCGACCAAGTTCCACCACAAGGTCGTCTCGAGCCCCGGCTTCAAGAAGTGCACGTCTTGTCACTCCAAGAAGCACGCCGGCCGAAGCATAGCGGCCTCGAAGTGCTCTGTATGCCACAAGGGCAACCGCCCGACCTCCAAGCCGCGGGCGCAACACTCGGTGACGGTCAGCAAGAAGCGCACGTGTTCCGCCTGCCACCGCCAGCGAGCGCACGCGTCGGCCGTGTCGAGTGTCACGTGCACTAACTGCCACGGCAGCGTCTTCCACCGCCGCATGCCCATCCCCACGAGCTCGGTCTGCTACAGGTGCCACGCGAGTGCGAGATCCCACGCTGTGGGCTTCCCGTGCACGGTCTGTCACCCCAACCTCGAGCACAATCCTCGCCCGAGCGCCGGGTTCGCGAGGCTCTGAGCTTGCGCATCAGGGTCACCACACGCAAGGTGGTCGTCGCCGCCGTCGTTGTGACGGCGTTCCTCGTTCTCACAGGCTTCGCGCTGATCTCGACATCGACCACGGCCTTCTGCGGCCTCTGTCACAACATGAAGCCTTCCGTGGACGCGTTGGAGCGCTCGGCGCACGGCGGCGTGAACTGCGAGCAGTGCCACAGCAAGCCGGGGCCGTTCTTCTTCCTCACCGCTAAGCTGGAGGCGCTGCAAGAGCCTGTGAAGCAGATCAGCGGCAACTATGAGGAGCCCATTCTCGGAGTCGTGCAGAACGCCTCCTGTCGCCGCTGCCACACCGATGAGCAGCTGTTTCCGACGATCTCCCGGAACGGCATCAACGTCAATCACAAGCACCTGATCGAGGCCGGCTACCAGTGCGTGACCTGCCACTCCACCGTGGCGCACCTCGACGCCGTGCCGGAGGGCTCGCGCGCCTACCCGACCATGGACCAGTGTCTCGTGTGCCACAACAACCACTACACGGCCGCCGACGGCACGGTAGCCTACAGCCGCTGCGACCTCTGCCACGTCAAGCCTGCGGCGGGCACAAAGCCCGCCAACCACGTCGCCGACTGGCTGCGCGTTCACGGCAGCGCCGGCGTCCTCTCGACCTGCACCGCCTGCCACCCGCCCGTCGAGGGCGCTGCGCCTCCGCCAGGCGGCTGGACATCGCACCTCGACTGCACGGGTTGTCACCGTGGGGTCCTCATGCCGCATCCCGAGGTCTGGCTGCACCTGCACGGCGCCGCGTCGCTCAAGAAGGGCGAGCAGAGCTGCGCCCTCTGTCACGATACGAAGACCTACTGCGTCGGCTGCCACCGTGTGCCCCTGCCGCATCCGGCCGACTGGGTGTCCGCTCATCCCCGGGTCGCGCGCGCGGACGCCGCCACATGCATGAACTGTCACAGGATTGAGAACTGCAACGCTTGCCACGAGGCTCACCAGAAGGGCTCGCCGCCAGCTCACCGCTTCCTGACCGGGCAGATCACGGGGAACGGGACGTGACGTGAGCGACCGTGAGCCAATCGACCGTCCGCCGTACCGGCCGCAGCCGGACCCGACGCCGGAGCCGCCCGTGCCTTCGCGCCCCAAGCGGCGCTCGCGCCACCTGCTCGATCTCGTCCTCTCCAAGGGCTGGATCGTCGGCGTACTCCTCGGCGTCGTGGTCGTGTTGATCGTCATCGCGATCGGCTTTGCGGTCGTCTACAACAACGCTTTCTGCGACCGCTGCCACGTGATCAAGAAGGAGGTCGCCTCGTTCAACGCCTCGAGCCATCATCGTCCCGGAGTCGTTTGCCAGGACTGCCACACCAAGCCGGGGGTGTTCAACTACTTCATCCGTAACCTGCAGAGCGCAACGCACATCGTCGAGTACATCTCAGGGCGCTACCAGCGGCCTATCGTCACCTACGTGGCGGTCGAGAACTGCGTCACCTGCCACCCCAAGGACCAGATAGAGCGCGACATCGTGGTGGGCAACATCCGCGTCAACCACACGGGTCTGCGGGAGGGAGGCTACCAGTGCATGACGTGTCACTCGCAGGTCGTCCACGGCGACGTCACGCCGGTCGGCTCGCGGGCTCCGGAGAGCACCATGCACATCTGTTGGCGCTGCCACAACGGCGTCGACCAGCCGCAGCGTTGCTCCATCTGCCACATCAACGGTGTCCCTCCGGGAACTGCTGAAGTCAAGATCCCGGTGCACATGTCGCAGGGCGACTGTACCGGCTGTCACGACCAGAAGTTCTGCGCCAAGTGCCACCACGGGCTCACGATGCCGCATCCATCGGGTTGGCTGAAGGCTCATGGCCCGGTGGTCGTCCAGCGTGGCGCGGCGATCTGCGCCGACTGTCACACCAAGAAGGACCCCAAGTTCTGCATCCGCTGCCACGGCCTGCCCATGCCGCACCCGCCTCGCTGGCTCGCGACGCATCCGGCCGTGGCGACGAGCAAGCCGGCCCTGTGCGTCAAGTGTCACGGGCAGGACTCGTGCGTGAGGTGTCACGGCGTCGTGCTTCCGCACTCGGCGTCCTTTATCGGCAGTCACTGGGTAGAGGCTGCTCGGAGCGGCACCGTGTGCGTGAAGTGCCACGGCAACACGTCAGGCGGGACGACGGGCGCCGCGAGCTGTTACGGCGGCGACTGCCACGCACCTACACCTTCCGGCACGCTGCCCAACGGCAGACCCTAGCCGGTAGTGTCTCCGCCCGGCCCGGCCGGGCACGTGCTGTCTGGCCGACGATCGCCGCTGCACGGCCTCCGCTGCCCTGATAGAGGCAGACCTCCTGCCTTGTTGAGACCCGGCTGCGACCCAGGTTGACGGAAGACACAATAGCCGCCGAACAGCGAGCGTTGAACCTGAGTCTGGAGGAGGCGGTGGGACGCGGACGTTACGTCTGCCGCTTCTTTTCTGCCCGAATGCGGTGAAGCCCTTCGTGGCGGGTGGCACGAAGCGCAAGCGCCCGCGCATATGGGTCGCGACGCCTTCTCTACACGCCTCGAGCCCGCTCTGCACCGCCCCCGTGAAAGCGAGCCGTCAACAGGCAATCGAGCGAGCCTCCCTCTTCCCTGTCAAGGGGACTCAGTCGAAGGGAAGATCGGCAAGATCTTGGCGTAGAAGTAGAAGAGGACGAACGGGAATATCAAGACACCGACAGCACCGACCAGGCCCTCCTTCAGGGTGTCCCAGCCGTGCGGCACTATCGGCAGTACGTAGTGCATGTACCCGGCAAAGGTGAGAGAGAAAGCCTGACCTCCGATAACGACGTTCCATCGCATCATGAACACGCCGAACAAGACGAGCACGACGCCGACGACGGCCCTTCTGATGGTCAACCGCGGAGCGAGAAACAGAATCAAGGGGACCAGATTACCAAGACCGTATTGCAGCAAGAATATGGAAGTGAACTCGTTGCCGTAGATGGTGCTCCGCAGGACATCCCAGGACTTGACGGCCGTATACCCGCGGAACACGAGGTCGAGAAGCTCAAGACTGATGGCCAGAACCAAGAAGAGCAGGAGGTACCTGGAGGTGATCTTGATCACGCTAACCTCGACACCGCCGATCTCCTTGCGACGCTCGAGCGGATTCGTGGACGATCGCCTTCTGCGCACCAACAGTTTTCTGAGCTCCATGGTCACGATATAGGTCAGCATGCAAAGGGCGATGCCCGACACAATCGCCGACATGATGAAGATGACCGGCATGAGTGGGGTCATCCAGAGAGCATTCGCCTTGACCGACCCAAAGATGAAACCGGCGTAGCCGTGCAGGAACAGAGCGACGGGAATGCCTACGCCCGCGAGCAGTCGTATCGCGGTCTGATCTTGGCGCTGCGCCTTCTCGCTGAGGTCATATGAACCGAGGGTGAGTACGGTGAATATCGCGTACGAGAATCTCTCTCTCAGGGTCCTGTGGGTCTTGGCCCTGAGCGACATGGATCGCTCGACGAAGTGCCTGCGGTAGAGGAACCAGAGCTCAGAGGCCACGATCGCGAAATACGTCGAGAAGACGATGCCAAAAGCGGCGATCGCCGAAGTGAAATGGGGGGTCATCAGCACGTTGATGCCTCTGAGCGGATGTTGAAGATGCAGCAGAAGCGGCAAGAGCGCTCCAGGCAGCAGCGCAAAGGAGAACACCAGGGCGAAGCGAGCTATGTCTTTGAGCTGCTTGATGCCGAACACATGGTAGAGAGATGACAGTACAAATGCTCCGGCGACAAGGCCGGTCATGAAGGGGTACATGACGATTTGGATGCTCCAGTAGATGTATTCGTTCGGGAGGACGAAAAGGTCCCTTAGCGTCCAGAGTTCGCCGTGTACTACCATATCAGCGCACCTCCCAGTCCAGGCCAACATAGTAGACTTGAGGTTTGGTCCCAAATTCGCTCTTGAGGACCGCAACACGCTCGGTTAAGATGGTCTTTGTAACGGGATCGTACGGGTCTTTGATATTGGCAATCTGCCGTGCGCCGAATGGGCAAGCCTGCACGCAGGCCGGAGGTAGCTCCTTGGTGATGCGGTGATAGCAGAAATTGCATTTTTCCGCCGTGCGATAGATTGGGTTGAAGAACCTGGCTCCATAAGGGCATGCCATGATGCAGTATCCGCAGCCGATGCACCATGTCCTGTCAACGAGAACGACACCGTCAGGGGCCTGGTAGGTGGCGCCGACCGGACAGACCTGCACACAGGGGGGATTGGCGCACTGGTTGCATAGCTTGGGGACGAAGAAGGCCTTTTCGATGTCTTCCTGCTTGATGTCCTGATACTCGCCTGCCTGGGTACCGGCCTTGCCGCCAATCTCGGCCGGTTCCCCCTGCTCGGCGCCCTGACCGAGGTAGATCCTGGGGTCGACGTAGCCGTCGCGGCCGCCCTTTGGAGAGTCGGCATGAAACCCGCCGTCCTTGGTCAGAACGTACCGCTCTACCCAGGTGCGCGTGACGTTGGCGTCGTAGGGGATCTCGTTCTCCAGTTTGCACGCCTTCACGCAAAAGCCGCACCCGACGCACTTGAAGGTATCGACCAGGAATACCCAGCGCACTGCCTTGTCTGTCTTTAGTGCTTGCATGCGTGCCGGGCTCAGGAGTTCGAAGGCCGCCGCCGGCACCATGAGTCCTCCTACGGCTAGGGCCGTCTTCTTCAGGAAGTCTCGTCTCGATACTCGTCTCGACATCATCTCGGGACCTCGCGAGGTCAAGGCTGGAGCCGCAAGAACTGCAGGGCCGGTTTGTGTGGGTCGTGGCACCTGACGCACGCATAGCCGAGGTTATGACGCGGCTTGTCGTGGCATTTCAGGCAGAGCGCCCGGCTCTTGTCGATGGCAAGCTTCGGGGGGTGAGATGGATGGTTCTGTGCGGGGCCGTGGCAGTCTTCGCACTGGATGACCTCGTGCGGCATCCCGTTCGTACTGTCGACTTGCTCCTGGTGACAGGTCCTGCACCACACCTTTCCCTGGCGATGGCGGGACGCCGTTGACTGCAGATAACGCAGGTCCGGCTGGTGCGGGAGGTGGCATCTGACACACTCAAAGCCGGGGTTGTGAGTCCTTGGGTCGATGCCCCTGATGACCGCCCTTGCGCTTGACGGGTATAGCAGTTTGGCGTGGCATCTCAGGCACAGCGCCCGGCTCCTGTCGATAACAAGCTTCGGCGGGTCGGTTGGATGATTCCTTGCGGGGCCGTGGCAGTTCTCGCACTGGATGATGGCGTGCGGCATCTCGCTGATCTTGGCGACCTGCTCCTGATGGCAGGGCTGGCAGTAGTCCTTTCCCTGATACTTGACCGTGACCTTTTTCCAGTCCTCGATGTTTCCTGCGCGGTACCAGCCGTACGTGTAGCCACGTGCATGCACGCCGAAATCACTTGGCACATAGAGTTGTCGGAATATGACAAGAATGGCGACGATCCCGATGATGACCAGTAGTGGTCTCAGGACGTGACTCCTCACGGGCCGAACCTCCGGGCCCATCCCCGCCGCTCGGGTAGCCGTGGACCGCACGTAGAGCGTTGGGGCCGTGGAGAGCGCGCAGCGATCGAGCGTCCGCCGGAAGAGGTCCTCGCGCTGCTCGCGGCGATAGGGCCGGTGGCCGTACTCACCAGGTGTGCCTGCAAATGCGTAGGGCCGACCTCGTGGTCAACTGGACCTCATCTAGTGCGGAGAGGATTTGACAGGACAGAGTAAAGGGTGTCGCAGTTGCGCACAACCACCTGATTCCCTCACGTCGATGGGCACCGGTCGCGCCGTCTCGCTTCCTGCCTGCCGCGAGTGACTTGGATGATGAGGGGCTCCGTCAAGACCTGTGCGGTTGAAGCTCGATACGGCGGCCCTGTCGGACAGTGCCTGCTTCCTGCCCCCGCGGTCAGTTGCGCCGCCTCCGTCGGCGCCCGTTCCTTGCCCTTCCCCGCACCCTGGAGAAGTCCGTGAAGCGCGCGAGATGCGTAAGCGTGAGGTGCCGGCTGTGGAGCAGACCGACCGGGTGGTAGAGTAGGCAGCCGTGCGCGATATACCTTCCTCACTCTTCGTCGGCATCTCGGGGGCCAGCGGCGCCATTTATGCCCAGCGCCTCGTCGAGCAGTTGGCCTCGTTCGGTTGCGAGCTCTCACTCTCGATATCGGAGACCGGCCTGGTCGTACTGCGCCACGAGCTTGGCTTCATCGGTACGACGCGCGAGACGATCACGCAGGCGTTCCTGGCACGAGCCGGCGCTGAACTGCAGACGGCGGTCTTCTCGCCCGACGACCTCGAAGCGCCGCTGTCGAGTGGGTCGAACTTCCCCGATGCGGCCGTGATCTGTCCCTGCTCCATGTCGACGGTCGCGCACGTCGCCCTCGGGACGACGCGCACCCTGTTGCATCGTGCCGGTGAGGTGGCCCTCAAAGAGGGGCGCCCGCTGGTGCTCGTTCCTCGTGAGACCCCGCTCTCAGAGATCCACCTCGCACGCATGCTCGACGCGCGCCGTGCCGGGGCCCTTATCGTGCCGGCGTCGCCGGCGTTCTACTTCGGTCCCCAGACGCTCCAGGACCTGGTCGACCACGTCGTCGGCAAGGTGCTCACGTCGCTCGGGTTCGCCCAGACCCTTTTCACTCCCTGGGCTGCTGCCGGCACCGAGGATGCCGGCGATGACGACTGATCGCGGGCCAGGCGGAGCCAAGCGGGAGGGGGGAGGCGTCGACCGCCGGCCGGAGCGGGAGAGCGTCGATCCTCGGCGGGAGCGGGAGGGCGTCGACCGGCGGCCGGAGCGAATCGAGGCCATGTTCGGCAGCATCGCGGCCCGCTACGACCTCATGAACCGGCTCATGACGGCAGGACTCGACCGGCGCTGGCGGCGCGCGGCCGCGGGAGCGGCCGACCTGCCGCCAGCGCAGCCGGCGCTCGACGTCTGCTGCGGCACCGGCGACCTCGTACTAGCGCTCGCCCGGCGGTACCCCCGCAGTCGCGTGACCGGCGTCGACTTCAGCGAGGAGATGCTGCGGCTGGCCGTCGTCAAGGCCGAGCGTGCGGGCCTCGCCGACTCCGTGGAGCTCGTGCGCGGCGATCTGCTCGAGCTGCCTTTCCCCGACGACTCGTTCGCGGCTACCACCGTCGCCTTCGGCGTGCGCAACGTGACCGACCTGCCGCGCGCCTTTGCCGAGATGGCGCGCGTCACCCGTCCTGGCGGCCGGGTCGTCTGCCTCGAGATCACCTCGCCGCCCAGCGGCTCGGGACGGCGCTTCCATGAGCTCTGGTTCGATCGCCTCGTGCCGGCGCTGGGACGGTTGGTGGCCGAGGATGGCGCCGCCTACGCCTACCTGCCGGCATCGGTGCGCGCCTTCCCCTCGGCCGAACGCCTCTCGCTCGTCATGCTCGAGGCGGGGCTCACGGGCGTGCACTTCGTGCGCTTCGGCTTCGGCATCATCGCCATGCACGTGGGGCACATGCCGGGCTCGGGTGCGGGTCGCGACGGCGGCCCGATGGAGATTGCGTGATGCCGTCGTCGCTGCTCCTTGCTTGGCGCTCGGCAGCGCAGAAGCGCCGTATCACGGACGGTCTCGGGCGTGTGGAGGAGCTGCTCGCGGAGGTCGCCGGGCAGTATCCGGGAAGCCTCGGCGAGGCCTGCCTCTCGACCCTCGATGCCGGCGGCAAGCGCGTGCGGCCGGCGCTCGTGCTGCTCGCCGCGCGCAGGACCGGCCCGCTGGGCGGGCCGGTCCTGCGCGCGGCGGCCTCGGTCGAGCTGCTGCACATGGCGACGCTGGTGCACGACGACGTGCTCGACGGCGCGGTGCTGCGGCGCGGCCGGCCCACGGTCGCGGCCCAGTCGGGCGTCGGAACGGCCGTCTCGACCGGCAACTACCTTCTCGCCGAAGCCTTCGCCCAGCTGGCCGCGACCGGCGACGGCCGCGCCGTCGACCTCCTCAGCGGCGTCGCGCTGGGGCTTTCGGAGGGCGAGCTGCTGCAGATGGACGGCGCCTTCGACGTCACCCTCACGATCGACGACTACTTGCTGCGCTGCCGCCTAAAGACGGCAAACCTCTTCGCCGCTTCGGGGGAGCTCGGAGCGCTCCTCTCGGGGGTCGACGACGAGAGCGTCGCCGCCTTGGGCGAGTACGGGGAGAGCCTGGGCGTGGCCTTCCAGATCTTCGACGACATCCTGGACTTCTCGGGCGACGAAGCACGCACCGGCAAGCGCGTGGGCACCGACCTGCGCGACGGTACCGTGACGCTGCCGATCCTGCTTGCCCTCGAGCGACGCCCGCGCCTGGCGCCGCTTCTCGCGGAATGCGAGGGCTGCGAGGAGCGCGTCGGTGCCATTGTGGCCGAGATCATCGCCAGCGGGGCTCTCGAACGAGCGCGCGAGGTGGCGCTCGAACACATCGCGCAGGCGCGCGCCGTCCTCTCTCGCTGCAGCGATGAGGTCGAGAGGGACCTGCTTGGGCAGGTCGCCGGCTCCGTGGTGGATCGCTTCAGCTGAAGTGCCGAGCCGGTTCGCACCCGCCTAGGCGACGCCGAGACGTTTCGCACGCGCCCCAGAGCCGGCTGAGACGCCTCGCACCCGTATCAGCGGCGGTAGAATAGGGCCTCACCGAGCGACGGACCGGCGCCCGACAGCGCCGTCACTACGACTGGAGCGATCTCATGGACAGCGAGTCGATCTCGCGCCTTGCTGCGCGTGCCGGCCTGGAGCGTATCTGGGAGAAGGTCGAGGAGGGCGAGCGCCTCACCGAAGGCGAGGCGCTCGCCCTCCTCGACAGCGACGACATCCTCGCCCTCGGCGCGCTGGCCGACTTCGCCAGACAGCGGACGGTAGGCGACGAGGTCTACTTCATCTGCAACCGCCACATCAACCACACCAACGTGTGCAAGAACCGCTGCCTGTTCTGCGCCTTCTCCCACGACGACGGCGACGCTGAGGCGTACACCCTGTCCGTCGATGAGGTGATCGAGAAGGCGCGCGAGTCGCTCACGGGGTCGATCACCGAGATCCACATCGTCGGCGGGGAGCACCCGACACTGCCCTACCACTACTACCTCGAGATGCTGCGCGGTCTGCGCGCGCTGGCTCCCGACGTACACATCCAGGCCTTCACGGCGAGCGAGATCGCGCACCTTGCCGACGTCGCCGGCAAAGACGTGCCCACGGTGCTGAGGGAGCTCAAGGAGGCCGGGCTCGGCTCGCTGCCCGGAGGCGGCGCCGAGGTGTTCGCCGGCCGCGTACGCGACCTGGTCTGCAACAAGAAGATCAGCGGCCAGCGCTGGCTCGGGATCATGCGCGAGGCGCATCGGATCGGTCTGAAGTCGAACGCGACCATGCTCTACGGACACGTCGAGACGCACGCCGAGCTCGCCGATCACCTGCTCCGCCTGCGCGAGCTGCAGGACGAGACCTCCGGCTTCAACGCCTTCATCCCGCTCTCGTTCCAGCCCTACGAGACGCAGCTCGCCGACCTGCCGGCGCCGACCGGCTACGACGACCTCAAGATGCTCGCCGTCGGGCGTCTGGTGCTCGACAACTTCAAGCACGTGAAGGCCTTCTGGATCAACGTCGGCGTCAAGCTCGCCCAGGTGTCGCTCGCCTTCGGCGTCGACGACCTCGACGGCACGGTGGTGGAGGAGCGCATCAGTCACTCCGCCGGCGCCCAGACCGACCAGGTGATCCCGCGAGAGGAGCTCGTGCGGCTCATTCGCGACGCGGGGCGCATCCCCGTCGAGCGCGACACGCTCTACAACGTGGTGCGTCGCTACGACGAGCCGGTGCTCGCGTGAGCTCACGGGCGACGGCCCGCGAGGTTGGCGGCGACGGCGCGCATGCGGCCGTCCGCGTGGGGCGCATCGAGTTCATCAACTGCTTTCCCCTCTACTTGCACTTCGAGGAGGAGCTGGCGCGCCGCGGAGCTGCCGCCAAGGTCGTCGCCGGCACGCCGGCGGAGCTCAACCGTCTGCTCGTGGGGGGCGAGATCGACGTCGCGTTGCCGTCGTCGATCGAGTTCGCGCGGCACGCCGACGTCCTGACGCTCCTGCCCCGCGCGTCGATCAGTTCGTTCGGAGCTGTGGACTCTATCCAGCTCTTCGGCCGCGTGCCCCGTGAGAAGCTGCGCAGCGTCGCGCTGACCGAGAAGAGCGCCACCTCGGTCACGCTGCTGAAGGTCCTGGCGGGGGAGTGGGGAAGCGAGATGACCTTCGTGCCGCGGGTACCCGGTGAGCGGCTCGCCGAGGTCATGCAGCACCACGACGGCGTGCTCCTGATCGGTGACGACGCCCTGCACATCCTGCGTGCCGAGGTCTACCCGTACCACTACGACCTGGGTGAGGAATGGCGCCGCCTCACCGGCCTGCCGATGGTGTATGCGGTGTGCGCTGCGCGACGCGACTTCGTGGCCGCCTCGACGGCGGCCGCGGCCGCCGTCGAGGCGGCTCTGGTCGCGTCGCGCGACCGCTGTGCCGCCGATCGCGCGGCGACCGCCGCCGCCGCGGCGCGTCTCTACGACTTCAGCCAGGCCTTCCTCGAGGGCTACTTCGACCGCCTCAAGTTCGGCTTCACCGATGAGTACCGGCGCGGCCTGGCGGAGTTCTACCGTCGGTCGATCGCGATCGGCGAGGTCGAGACGGCGCCCGATCTGGCGTCGTCGGCCGTCACCGTGGCGTGACCGTGGCGCCTCGCGCCCAGTCGGTCGCGGGCGGGACGCCGTGAGCGGGCGCCTGGACGACGAGCAGGCGCTCGACCTGCTCCTGCACGGGGATCTGCTCGAGCTCGGCGCCCGCGCGGGCGAGGTCCGGCGGCGGCTGCACCCCGGCGTTGAGGTCACGTTCATCGTCGACCGCAACATCAACTACACCGACTACTGCCTCTCGGGGTGCCGCTTCTGCGCCTTCTACAAGAAGCCGGGAAGCGGAGAGGGCTACCTCCTGGCCGAGGAGGACATCCACCGCAAGATCGATGAGACGCTGGCGCTCGGCGGGACCGCGATCATGATGCAGGGAGGGCTGAACCCTGATCTCGACATCTGCTGGTTCGAGAAAGTCTTCAGCGGCATCCGCGAGCGCTACCCGCAGGTGCACCTGCACTGCCTCTCGCCGCCGGAGGTGGTCCACATCGCGCGGCAGAGCGGCCTTGCGATCGACGAGACGCTGCGCCGCCTCCGGGCCGCCGGCCTCGACTCGCTGCCCGGAGGGGGCGCAGAGGTGCTCGTCGATCGCGTGCGCGGCGAGATCAGCCCGCACAAGATCCCCACCGACACGTGGCTCGAGGTCATGCGCCTCGCGCACGGTCTCGGCATGAAGACGACCGCGACCATGATGTTCGGCTCGCTCGACACGCCGGCCGAACGCGTCGAGCACCTGCGCCGCATCCGCGACCTGCAGGATGCGACGGGAGGGTTCACGGCCTTCATCCCGTGGACCTTCCAGGCGGGCAACACCGAGCTCGAGAGGGGTCATCTGCCGGCCACGGGCGTCGAGTACCTGCGTCTGCTCGCGGTCAGCAGGCTGTACCTCGACAACGTGCCCAACGTCCAGGCGTCGTGGGTCACGCAGGGGGTCAAGATGGGACAGGTGGCCCTCGCCTTCGGCGCCAACGACATGGGCTCGACGATGATCGAGGAGAACGTCGTCAAGGCGGCGGGTGTGAGCCACACCATCACCGTCGACGAGATGGTGCGGCTCATCCGCGCCGCCGGTTTCAGGCCGGCGCAGCGCGACACGCTATATCGCGCGGTCCGTCCCTACTGATCGCTGGCGCGCCGCGAGTCACAGGCGGCGGGCATGCGCCTCGCTCGCGCCGGCAAACCTCTCGCGAGCCTGCGCGACGGCGCTCCTGGCCAGTCGGACCGCAGCGCCGCCCTGTCCGGTCAATCTTGTGGCCGGCGTCCTTCGTCCATGGGCAGGCCCCCGCTCGTAGACGTTGCCTAGGTGCGCCTGCCGCGCCGCGATAGCATAGGTCGGCGAAGGTCGGCGGCCGCTCACAACGGCTGTCCGTCAGCGGCTCGGCGCAGGGGGTGCGTGGTGAGACAGCAGTGCTTCTGGACCAGGGATTGGCCGGCCGAGAGTACCATCGAGGCGGTCACGCCGCCGACGGAGGTCGACGTCGCTGTCATCGGCGCCGGCCTGACCGGGCTCTCGGCCGCCCTTACGCTCGCCCGCGGAGGAGCGAGCGTGGCCGTCTTCGACACGCACGCGGTGGGCTGGGGCGCCTCGAGCCGCAACGGCGGCATGGTGTCGGGCAGCGCCAAGCGCGGTCTGGCGCAGTGGATCGCCGACTACGGGCGCGAGCGGGCCCACGCCATGTGGCGAGCCACGCACGAGGCCGTCGACCTCGTCGACGACCTCGTCCGGCGCGAGAAGATTGACTGCGACTGGTCGATGACGGGCGCTTTCACCGCCGCGTGGAAGGCGGAGCACTTCGGGCGCCTCGCCGAGGAGCAGCGTTTTCTCTTGAACGAGGTCGGTCACGAGACCGTCCTGGTGGCGCCCAAAGACGTGGAGCAAGAGGTGGGCACGCAGCGCTACTATGGCGGCCTCGTGGACGAGCACGCGGGCCTTCTCGATCCGGCGCGCTACACGCGCGGCCTCGCAGATGCCGCCCGCTCCGCCGGGGCTCACATCTGCGAGCTCACCACAGTTCAGGCCATCACGCCCGGCCCGAAGGGACGCCATCTGACGACGTCGAGAGGCGCGGTCGACGCGGCCGAGGTCCTGGTGGCGACGAACGGCTACACGGGTGAGGTGACCCCGCGTCTGCGGCGCTCGGTCATCCCCATCGGGAGCCACATCATCGCCACCGAGCCGCTCGGCCGCGACCTCGCCGCGAAGCTCATCCCGCACCGGCGCATGGTCTCCGACACAAAGTACATGCTCTACTACTTCAGTCTCTCGCCTGACGACCGCATGCTGTTCGGCGGGCGCGCCGCCTATCGCACGGTGTCGACACTGAAGAGCGGAGCGATCCTGCAGCGCAAGATGCTCGAGCTCTTCCCGGAGCTCGCCCCGATGACCGTGGAGTACACGTGGGACGGCTACGTCGGCTTCACCTGGGACTGGGATCCCGTGGTCGGCCGCGTCGATGGCCTCTTCTGCTCGCTGGGATACTGCGGCCACGGCGTGGCCTTGGGGACCTACCTCGGCGACCGGGTAGCGCGGGCCATCGCGGGAGAGCCGGTCGAGAACCCCTTCTTCGACCTGCGGACTCCGCCGACCAACCCCGTCTACCGCGGCAGGCCCTGGTTCTTGCCTCTGGGCGACCTCTACTACCGGGCGAAGGACAAGGTCTCATAGGCACCGAGACAGGTCGGCACGAAGATTGGCGGTCGGGGGGCTCGTCTGGGGCGTCCGGTGCTCCTGCGTGGCCGGCAACGCTTGTCTCTCTTGCTCGCCCGGGGCTTTTGCGGCAAACTTGTGAAGGCCAGAACAAGTCTGGCGATTTTGCGGCCCGCGTCCACGTTTCGCAGAGGCCGCGGGCCTGCAACTGACGGACGTGGAGTGTAAGATTCTTCGTCGTTCTCCTCTCGCTGACCGGAGTCTCCTATGCGCATAGGCGTTTTCGTTTGTCGCTGCGGTAGCAACATCGCCGGGACGGTCGACACTGCGGCCGTCGCCGAACGCATGCTGCACGAGCCCAACGTCGTCCACTCCGAGGACGTCACCTATTCCTGCTCGCAGCCCGGGCAGGATGCGATCAAGAACGCCATCCACGAGAAGGGCCTGACGCGCGTCGTCGTCGCCTCGTGCTCGCCGCGCATGCACGAGCCGACGTTCCGGCGCGCCGTGGCCGAGGGCGGGCTCAACCCCTACCTCATGGACATGGTGAACATCCGTGAGCAGTGCTCGTGGATCCACGACGACAAGGACGTCGCGACCGCCAAGGCGATCGACCTCGTGCTCATGGGCATCGAGCGCGTGCGCCGCCAGCGCGAGTTGCAGTCGAGCACGGCGCCGATCACCAAGCGTGCGCTGGTCATCGGCGGCGGCGTCGCCGGCATCCAGGCTGCGCTCGATATCGCCGACTCCGGCATCCCCGTCGCGCTCGTCGACCGTGACGTCACCATCGGCGGCAAGATGGCCAAGCTCGACAAGACCTTCCCCACCCTCGACTGCTCGGCCTGCATCCTCACGCCGCGCATGGTCGAGGCGGCCCAGCACCCGAACATCACCCTCATGACCTACTCCGAGGTCGTCGAGGTGCGCGGCTACGTGGGCAACTTCCAGGTCGACATCAAGCACAAGGCGGCCTACGTCGACTTCGACAAGTGCGTCGGCTGCGGGATCTGCGAGGAGAAGTGCCCAAGGAAGGCGCCCGACCTCTTCAACGGCGGCGACTACAAGTCCAAGGCGATCTACATCCCCTTCCCGCAGGCGGTCCCCAAGGTCGCCGTGCTGCGACCCGAGTACTGCACGTACTTCGAGAAGGGCAAGTGCAAGGTCTGCCAGAAGTTCTGTGAGGCCGGCGCGATCGACTACGAGCAGCAGGACCGTGTCGTCACCGAGGAGTTCGGCGCTATCGTGGTCGCCACCGGCTACGACCTCTTCGACTACACCAAGTACTACCCCGAGTACGGCATGGGCCGCTTCAAGAACGTGATCAGCGGCCTCGAGTACGAGCGCCTCATGTGCGCCTCGGGACCGACGCAGGGTCACATCGTCAAGGCCGGCGACGGCGAAGAGCCCAAGACGGTCGTCTTCGTGCAGTGCGTCGGCTCGCGCGACGACAAGGTGGGCCGCCCGTACTGCTCCGGCGTCTGCTGCATGTACACCGCGAAGCAGGCGATCATGACCAAGGAGCACGACCCGGAGGCGCACACCTACGTCTTCTACATCGACATCCGCGCCGGCGGCAAAGGCTATGAGGACTTCGTCACCCGTGCCCAGTCGGAGTACGGCGTGACCTACATCCGTGGCCGTGTGGCCAAGATCTACGAACAAGACGGCAAGACTATGGTGCGCGGTGAGGACACGCTGCTCGGCGAACAAGTCGAGATCGCCGCCGACCTCGTCGTGCTGGCGACGGGCATCGAGCCCAGCGAAGGAGCCAAGCAGCTCGCCTCGACGCTGCACTGCTCGAGCGACGGCTACGGCTTCTTCACCGAGAGTCACCCCAAGCTGCGCCCGGTCGAGACGCAGACTGCCGGCGTCTTCCTCGCCGGCTGCGCCATCGCGCCGCGCGACATCCCGTCCTCGGTCGCCGACGGCTCGGCGGCTGCGTCCAAGGCGACACAGCTCCTGCTCAAGGATTTCATGGTGACCAACCCGCAGACCTCGCGCGTCGACCGCTCGCGCTGCATCGGCTGCTACAAGTGCGCTGAGGTTTGCCCCTACAGCGCCATCGAGAAGGTCGAGGACATCGACGGGCGACCCGTGGCCAACGTGCTCTCGACCGTCTGCCAAGGCTGCGGCCTGTGCGTCGCCGCCTGCACGACGGGCGCCATGACCCTGGAGGGGTTCACGAGCGAGCAGCTCATCGCGGAGGTGGAGAGCCTGTGCCGCTTGTAGCCGAGACCAAGAAGAGGGTCGTCAAAGATAAGCCGACCATCGTCGCCTTCCTCTGCAACTGGTGCTCCTACGCGGGCGCCGACATGGCCGGCACGTCGCGCTTCAAGCAGCCGGCCGACATCCGCATCATCCGCGTGCCCTGCTCGGGGCGCCTCGACTGGCTGCTGCTCGCCAAAGCATTCAAGGAGGGTGCCGACGGGGTGCTGGTGAGCGGCTGCCATCCCGGCGACTGCCACTACACCGAGGGCAACTACCACGCCCGTCGCAAGCTCGAGGGGCTCAAGCGCTACCTGCCGCTTTTCGGCATCGAGGAGGGCCGCTTCGAGTACACGTGGGTGAGCGCCTCCGAGGGAAAGCGCTGGTCCGAGGTGGTCGAGGGGTTCACGAACCAGATCCACGCACTCGGCGTGAGGCGGGCGGGATGAGCGAGACCACAATCGCGGGCGCGCCTCCGACAGTCATGGAGCTGGGCGAGGCGATCAAGCTGGGACTCGAGAGGTTCGGCCTGGTCGTGGGCTGGGTCCCAGGGCGCGACGGTAACCTGGCGCCGGGGTTCGCGCGCTCGGCCGAACAAGCCGAGAAGCTCGGCTTCGGGCCGAGCGCGGTCTACAACGTGGCGCGCTACGTGCGCGACAAGGCTCCCTGCGCCGTCGTCGCCAAGCCGTGCGACATCCGCTCGCTGACGCAGATGATCGCCGAGGACATGCTCAAGCGCGAGGAACTCTTCATCATCGGCCTGCGCTGCGAGGGTGTCGCCGACATGAAGAAGGTCGCCGAGCAGTACGGGTTCGGCGCGCGCGTCGAGGCAGTCGGCTCCGACTGGCTGGTCAACGGCGAGCGCGTCGACAAGGCCGACCTCCTCGACGCGCGCTGCAAGAAGTGCTTGCGTCGCGAGCCGCTGCTCGCCGACGTTGTCGTCGGCGAGCCGGTGACGCCGCCGGCCGAGGCGGTCCGGTTCGCGGGGCTGCCCGAGACCGCCGCCGAGCGGGCCGCCTTCTGGGAGCGCGAGATGGCAAAGTGCATCCGCTGCTACGCCTGCCGCAACGCCTGCCCGCTCTGCTACTGCCAGGACGTCTGCGTCGTCCAGTCGCGCAACCCGCACTGGGTGACCGACGAGGCGACGCCGGCGGAGAACTGGATGTGGCAGATGATCCGCATGGCGCACCTGGCGGGGCGCTGTACGGAGTGCGGCGAGTGCAACCGCGCCTGTCCCGTTGGTATCAGGCTCGATCTGATGACCCAGGACCTGGTCGACATGGCGCGTGACCTCTTCGACTACGAGGCGGGGCTCGACCCCGAGCAGAAGCCGCCGTTCGTCACCTACGACAAGGAGCGCGACGAGTGGCCGGTAAGGTGAAGACCGCGGTGAAGACGAAGCTGAGCTTCCTGGCGGCCGACCGGCTCGAGGCGTGGCTCGAAGCGCTCGCCTCCGGCGAGACCCAGCTCTTGGTGCCGAGCAAGCCCGACGGCACGTTCGTGACCTGGCAGGGCGGCGAACCCGATCTGAGGGGGATCACAGCGACGTCCTCGAAGTCCCTGGTGTTACCACAGCACGAGACTTTCCTGAGCTACAAGTACCAGGAGGGCGGCGCGGTCGAGGTGACGCCCGTCGTCGACGAGACCGAGCGCGTCGTCTTCGGGGCGCGTCTCTGCGACATGCACGGCCTGCGCTGCATCGACCAGACGTTCGGCGAGACTGGTCCCAGCGGCGGCGACGCGAACTACTTGGCGCGCCGCGAGCGCACGACGTTCGTGTCCGTGGCCTGCACGGAGGCCGACGTCGACGGCGCCTGCTTCTGCGCCACGTTCTTCACTCCGGACTCGTACGGCGCCGCCGACGCCGTTGTGCACCCGGTCGCGGACGGCTACGTGCTGCGCGCCCTGACCGAGAAGGGCGAGCGGGTCGTCGAGCTGGCCGCGGGCGCCGGCGCCTCGACGGCGTCCGTGCCCGAGGCGCCGGCGCCCGCGCAGGGCTCGTCCATCGAGATCAAAGGCATCGAGGAGAAGCTCCTCACCGTCTTCAACGACGACGAGCTCTGGGACGACGTCACCGAAGGCTGCCTCTCGTGCGGCGCCTGCAGCTTCGTCTGCCCGACCTGCTACTGCTTCTCGATCACCGACGAGGCCCGCGGCAGCGACTGCGGCGATCGCCTGCGCTGCTGGGACTCCTGCGGCTTCGCCTGCTACACCAAGGAGGCCAGCGGGCACAACCCGCGCAGCCGCAACGCCAAGCGTTTCCGCAACCGTGTGAACCACAAGTTCACCTACTACCCCGAGCTCTACAACCTCGAGAGCTGCGTGGGCTGCGGGCGCTGCGTGCGCGCCTGCCCCGCCGCCGTCGATATCCGCGACATGGTCGAGGCGGTGATGGCGCGTTGAGCGATCCCACGGCCCTGTACCCGGCGGCTGCGGCCCGGGGCAAGCTGATCCCCCAGGTCGGCCGGGTCCTCGACGTCGTCCCCGAGGCGACCGACATCGTGAGCCTCCGTGTCGAGCTCCCCGAGCTGCCCACCTTCGAGCCCGGTCAGGTCGGCCAGCTGGGCATCTTCGGCATCGGCGAGGCGACCTTCGTCATCAGCTCCGCGCCACACGAGCGCGAGTACCTGCAGTTCACCGTGGCCAAGGTGGGCGAGGTCACTCAGGCCATCCACGACCTCTCGCCCGGGGACGCCGTCGGCGTGCGCGCCCCTCTCGGCAAGGGCTTCCTCTATCGCGACTGGTACGGGAAGAACATCGTCATCGCCGGCGGCGGCATCGGCATGGCGCCGCTGCGGCCCCTGCTCCAGACGCTGCTCCATGAGCGCGACAAGTTCGGCGACATCACGCTGATCAACGGCGCCCGCGCGCCCGAGCTGCTCTCGTACGGCGCCGACCGCGCCGACTGGACCCAGCGCGGCGACCTTCTCTACGTGGAGACCGTCGACGTGCCGGTCGAGGGCTGGGAGGGACGCACCGGCTTCGTGCCGGCCGTTCTCGAGGAGGAGGCGCCGAGCGCCGACAACGCCGTCGCCGTCACCTGCGGGCCGCCGATCATGATCAAGTTCACGCTGCCGGTCTTCGAGAAGCTCGGCTTCGCACCCGACGCTGTCGTGACGACGCTGGAGCGGCGGATGAAGTGCGGCATCGGCATCTGCGGGCGCTGCAACATCGGCCACAAGTACGTCTGCGTCGACGGGCCGGTGTTCACGCTGGCCGAGCTGAATGAGCTGCCGGCGGAGCTCTAGAGAGCAGGGGTAGCTTCAAGGCGGCTTTGGCAGCATCCAAACTCGCCGCTCGGTGAAAGGGGGACAAGCGGGTCGTCGCGCTGGCGGGTCGGCGAGCGAAGACGGCGACCTGAGTCATCGCCGCCGACGACGATCAGTCATCGAAGCCCCAACACGGGGAGCCATGGTAGCGGGCGAGGCCTTTCGGCCTCGCCCGCACTGCGTTCGCGGCCGGGTGACTACTCGGCCCGTGGCTCGGGCGCCACGAACTGCTCCTGGGGGTGCTGGTGGGCGAGCCGGTCGGCCTCGGCGGCTGGGAGGATCCGTCCCGAGCTCCTGATCTCTTGCCAGGCCGCATGCAGGATCGGCGCCGCGATGGCCAGACCGGCGAGGTTGAAGATGCCGCCGAGGGCGATCACCCAACCGCCGATCACGCTGTAGAGGAGTGGCGAGACGAGGGTGCCGACGAGCGCCGCCAGCTGCATCGCGGTCGTTTCGAGCCCCTGGATCGTGCCCAGCCAGCGCTGCGGGCTGACCTGCACGAGGAACGCCTGCTTGGCCGGGTACGAGTAGGCGATGGCGATGCCCTCGATCACGCTGAAGAGCAGCAGCACCCACAGCACGGTCACCGTGCCGTAGATGACCCACGTCACGCCGGAGATGGCGTAGCCCGAGAACATGAGCAGGAACCGGTTGCCGCGGTCGGCAATGTAGCCGCCGACGAACGACAGCAGCATCGGGACGCTGAAGGCGATCCACGTCCAGCCGACGAACGCCATCGAGGCGCCAAGGTGGCGTAGGTAGATGCTCCAGATCACGTCCCACGTGCCCATGGCGAAGTGGCCCGCGGCGGCGACGAGTATGAAGGCGAGGATAGGGCGGTTCAGGAGCGTGCGTAGGGGAGGTCGCTTCACCTTCTCGCGACGGCGACGGCGGCCACGTTCGGGCTCCTTGAGTCTGAGCAGCAGGACCAGCGCGACTATGGCCGACGCGGCGCTGCCGAAGAGGAAGATCGAGTAGAAGGCCCACTTGCCCTCTCCGCCTCCGAGCGAGTAGAGGGGCCAGGCGAGCGCCGGCCCTGCTACGAGGCCGCCGAACTGGGCCGTGGTCAGCCAACCGTAGGCGCGGCTGCGGTTCTCGTCGATCGTGATGTCGGCGATGAACGCCTGGCCGGCGGGGCCGACGGCAGCCGCGCCGACGCCCTCGAGGAACCGGAAGAGGAGGAACCACGCCGGCTCCGTGGTGCTCACGAAGAGCAGCGTGGCGACGGCGTACAGCACGACGCCGGCGACGATGACCGGCTTGCGCCCGATCGTGTCGCTGAGCCGCCCGAGAGGGGTCGAGAAGAGGAACGTGCCGACGAAGTAGCCGGCGGCGATCACGCCGATGAGCCACAGGGAGGCGTGCGCCTGCTCCTGGAGGAAGACCGGCAGGTACGGCAGGATCGCTCCGAAGCCCGCCCAGACGACGAAGCTGGCGAGGCAGACGATGTAGAGCTGGCCCCAGTCGGTGTCGCGTCCGGACGCGGCCGGCGGCGCAGCGATGTCGGCAAGGTGGGGCACGCGGACTCTCTCCCGGCGGACGACGCGCAAGGCCCTCTCGCGCGTCTCGTAAGGCTCGCTCCAAGGCTATCACCTGGAGTCCGCGCTCGTCAGTCGGCACCGGGATCGACCGCTGCTCGCCGGGGTCTGGCGCGGCCGACCCGCGGGCGGCCTGAAGTGGGAGACAGCTGCGGGCGGCAGGCCGTTCGGCCTGCCGCCCGCAGCCGCGCTCAGATCTCGCGCACCCGCGCCGTTGCGAGCCCGATGAGGCCGGGCAGGCCGACGATGAGCCCAGCGACGACGAACAGGCCTTGCACGCTGTAGATGCCGGCGAGCGCGCCGCCGACGAGGATCGAGAGGGCGTAGAAGCCCTGCGTGAGAGCGAAGCGGACACCCCAGACGCGGCCGCGCAGGTGCTCGGGCACCGTCTCCTGGAAGAACGTGTCGATCGAGATAAGCGCGGCCGCGTTGGCCACTCCCAGCGCGAGGAACGCGACCAGGATCGTCGTCAGGTTGTGAAGCAAGCCCACGAAGACGAGCGAAGCGCCCATGACGCCCAGGCCGACCGTCATGGCGTAGCCCTTGCGGACGCGTGACCCCAGGCCGGCGAGCAGGGCGGATCCGCCGAGGTACCCGACTCCGATGGCGGCCTCCATGAGGCCGAAGGCCTTGGTGCCCTGCCCCAAGACGTCCACGGCGAGCAGGAACGTGAGCGGGTAGGCGGCGCCGAGCCCGAGCACGGCCGCGACGACCAGCACGGTGTTCGCCGCGAGCTGGCTGTGACCGAACAGGAATCGGATGCCCTCCATGATCTCGGCGCCCACGTGGCGAGCATGGCGAAGGGCGGCCTCGCGCACCGGGGGCACGTAGACCATAAGCGCGAGGGCCGCGGCTGAGACGAGGAAGGTGCCGCTGTCGGCCGCGAAGGCGATCCGTGTCGAGAAGTAGTAGGCGACGAGACCGGCCACCGAATAGCCGATGATCTCGCTCAGGTTCTCGCCCATCGTCAGCAGCGAGTTGGCGCGCACGAGCTGCCGTCGCTGCACGATGTCGGGCAGGAGAGAGAGCTTACAGGGATCAAAGAAGACGGCGACGCTCGCCATGGCGAAGCTGATGGCGAACACGAAGGGCAGCCCCGGATGCGCGACAAGGGCCACGGTCAGGACAAGCCCTGCGCGCACCAGATCGGCGACGATCATCAGGCGGCGCTTGTTGAAGCGATCGATGACAACGCCGGCGAACGGCCCAAACAGGACATACGGCAGCGTGTACAGCGCCAGGACCACGCCTGTGGAGAAGGCCGAGCCGGTCTTCTGGTAGACGAGCCAAGGGAAGGCGACCATGGCGAGCCGGTCGCCGAGCTGCGAGACGACCTGACCCGTCCAGAGCAGCAGGAAGTTGCGGTTGGCGGAAAGCCTCTGGGTCGGGAGTGCCGCGATGGTGTCCGACGTCGCCACGCGCAAGTTGTACCGGTTCGACTCTCGGTTGACAAACGCGAGCCCCAGTTTGCAGGGAGAGTGTTGTCAGCGCGCCAGAAGTGTTGTCAATGTTGGCGATAGGGAGGGTTGACATTCATCGTATTGGCCAGTAGCGGATTCGTGGCCGGCGTAGTCACGGCTGGATACGATGCTCCCACGCTGATCGTTGTATCAGCGTTTGGTGCTCACACTGCAACGGAGGGGCCACTCATGCGTCGTGAGAACGTCAGACTGCACTAGCTTCGCCGCAGGCAACGAACTATGAGGAAGATCGAGACAGTACTGGCGTCAATCCTCATGGCGCTAGTGTCTTCGGGGGGGAGCGCCAGGCTCCACTGATTTCCCAGCCTTAAGAGTCGCAGGTATCATGCCGATAGGCTTACTATCTGCGGCGGGGTGATTTTGGCTGGGCAAAACCGATTGTTCACCGCGTACGCCGGCGCGATGCTCACGGCATCAATCGTCGGCTTCCTTGTCGCATCTTGGCATGCGCACCTGCTTGACTTGCCCCTATCGGGCTTCGCCACCGTTGGGCTGTTCACTCTCCTCGCGATAATCGCAGAAGAGCTCTCCGTTGTTGTTTCTGACCGCGTTACGATCACGGCTAGCAACCTCCCCCTTCTGCTCGGAATCATGTTTCTCGGCACCCCGCGCGCTGTTCTCACGGCGGCTCTCGTCGGGCTGTGGGGGAGTTGGCGCGAGGAGTCCGCTCCACTGGCCGTGTTCAATGTGTCCAACTTCATGCTCACCACGTTGCTCGCGTCGCTGGCGTTCGAGGGGCTCCGTTCAACAACGGGGTTCAGCCTATCCGAGGTCTCGGTCGAGCTGCTTCTTGCGGGCGCTGTCGCTGGGCTCATCTATCAGGTTGGTGCTCTTGCTTTTCTCAGCGTGGGAGCTCGGCTCAGATATGGCCGATCGCTGCGCCGGTTCTGGCGAAGCGAACTCGCCCCGCTAGGCCAGTCTCTTGCCATCCTCACGGGCCTCGGGTTGGCCGTCGCAGCGGTCTACGCGCAAGCGGGGGTGATCGCCGTTGCTCTGCTCTTCATCCCCCTCTTTGCCGCCCAGTACATGTTCAAACTGCTCGTGGAGCAGAGGCGTCTCCTGGCCGAACAGAGGCAGCTGTCCGACCAGTACCTCGAGATGAACATCGGGCTCGCTGCGGCGATGGTGGTGCTCCTCGACAGCAAGGATGAGTACACCGCCAGTCACTCGGCAGCAGTCGCCATGTACTGCAGGGACATGGCCCTGTCCATGGGGATGTCCGAGGACGAGGCTGAAGCCCTGCACCTGGCCGGTCTGCTGCACGATCTCGGAAAGGTCGGGACGCCGGACGCCATCCTCAGGAAGGACGGCAAGCTCGACCCCGACGAATGGGCGTTCATCCACGAGCATCCGGCCAAGGGTGCCGAGGTGCTCTCTCACCTTGCCGCCTACAAGGACGTAGCCGACATCGTGCGCTATCACCACGAACGTCTCGACGGCAGTGGCTACCCCTACGGGATCCGCGATGGGCAGATCCCCGAGCTCAGCAAGATGCTGGCGGTCGCGGACGCCTACCACGCCATGACCTCGGACAGGCCCTACCGGCCGGCGCGGAGCTCGTTTGACGCGCTGAAGGAGTTGCGGCGCATGTCCGGTGTGAGCCTGGACGGCAAATACGTCGAGCTCCTGGCCTCCATTTTGCGGGACAAGGATCTCGCCTACCGGGAGGGCACCTCGACCGACTTCATGGGCGAGTACGAGCGCGGGCGGATCAACCTCCGCCTCAGGGCGGACGCGATCGCTCAGATCAGCGAGACGATGCGGGCACGCCGAGACCCAGCCGTAGGCTGACCAGAGCAGAGGCGACGAAGCTCGCAGCCAACGCCTTCACCAGATCCACGGGCACGAAGGGGACCACCCCTTCGAGGAGAACGGTGCGCACGTCTCCAATGTGAAGCTGCCACGCCAGCCACGTCGCGCCGAGGGCGTAGATGGGCACGAGTGCGACCACGGTGGCGAGTAGCAGACGCAGACGAGTCCCTCCACGCCCCGCCAGCCATCCGGCAAGGGCAGCAGCCGCGACGAAGCCGAACAGATAGCCCCCCGTAGGCCCGAGGAGCACGCCGAGGCCGGAAGTCGCCTGCGCGTACACCGGAGCCACAAGACCCAGCAGCAAGTACAGCGCAACGGCAAGAGCCCCGAGGCGGGGGCCGAGAACGACGCCCGCGAGCAGCACGAAGAACACCTGCAGCGTGAACGGGACGGGGCCCCAGAACGGCAGCGCAAAGAGGCCGCCGACCGCGACGAGCGCGGCGAAGAGGGCGGCCATGACGAGAGCGCGTGTCGAACCTGAAGCAGGCAATTGTCAACGCGGCCTGTGGCAGACCGCGTTGACAATGTAAGAGGAGACACGCCCTCAGTCAACGACCCTAGTGGAGGGTGACCTCCCCCGCGTGGAATCGACGAATATGCCGGTGCGGAAGCTCCACCAGCAAAGCGCCGCGGTCGTCGATGCCGGCGGCCTCACCGATGACGGGCCCCTCGCGCGTGAGGACGCTCACGCTGCGATGCAACAGATAGTCACGTGCACGGAAGCCTCGCAGGGGCTTCTCGAAGCCGTTGGCCGCCGCATCTAGGTAGCATTTCTCCAGGGCGAGCAGGATGCGCGCGAGAAGGACGCTCCTATCCACAGGCCTCCCCGTCGCGGTCTTCAAGGAGGTAGCCGAGCGGCGGAGGGTGACGGGGAGCTCGGCGTACTCCGTGTTCACGTTGATGCCGACGCCCACAACGACCCAGTTGACCTCGTCGAACTCGCCCGACACCTCGAGCAGGATCCCCCCGACCTTGCGGTCGTTCACTATGAGGTCGTTGGGCCACTTGACCTGGACGGGGGTCTTTGTCTGCCCCTCGATGCCCTCGGCCGTGGCGGTCGCGGCGACGAGAGTGAGGAGATGGGCCTCTGTCATCGGCAGCCGCGGCCGCAGGACGACCGAGAAGAGCAATCCCTTGCCGGCCGGCGATGTCCACTGACGGCCCAGTCGACCACGACCGGCCGACTGGTGCTCGGCGATCACCACGGTGCCTTCCGGAGCACCGCCGCTTGCCAGCCTCTTGGCCTCGCTGTTTGTCGACTCGATCTCGTCGTAGTACCTGAAAGAATGCCCGAACAACGTGTTCTGCATGAGTTTGGCGACGACCGGCATGACCAGCCGGCAGGGCTCCTCCTCGAGTCTGTAGCCGCGCCTCGACACACCAAGGATCCGGTAGCCGCGGCGCCGCAGCGAGTTGATGTGCTTGTGTACTGCGTTCCGGGAGATGCCGAGGCTGCCGCTTATCGCTTGGCCGGAGACAAAGCCGGGACTGTCACGAAGAATGTCGATCACTGTCTTCTTGCGATGGCTCATCGTTCCCGATTCGACGTGTACCACTGACGCTGACGACTCCATCTCTCCTCCTCGCTCGCAATTGAGGCCATGGTAGGAAGATGGAGATCGACCGTAATCAAACCTCGGTTGTATCTGCGGTGGCCTGCGGTTGTGGAGTCTGGCGCGGTTCGTCCCGACAGTCGTTCCGCGCCTCGCTCGCGGATTCCCTATACAGCAGCACAGCATGAACCCTGTCCGTGACGCCCACCTTGCCGAAGATACGATTGACGTGCGTCTTGACAGTTCCCGGAGCTAGGAAGAGCCTCTTGGCAATCTCGTCGTTGCGCATTCCCTCTGCCATCATCGACAGAATCTCACGCTCCCTCTTCGTCAGCTGGGTCAAGAACCCAGCAGGGGAATTCGCACGATCTGACTTCGACGCCATTTGTCCTGCTAGACGTCGTACGGAGGCAAAGCGACTTCTTGTCGCCTTGTGCAGAAGCACGTCCAAAGACTGCGTTGGCATCCTGCTCCCGGCACTCTCCAGTGCAGCTGACGCGACCTCTGGGTTCACTGCGAGCGCTTTCATCATGAGTGGCAGCCCGTTGGGATGGATTGCCACTGTGTCAAGAAGCGACCGACCCACTGAGTGGGGCAGCTTCTGGAGCAAATCGAGACAGAGGACGGGCTCGCCGCAAAGCTCCTGGCTCAGGAAGTGAACGTGGCCTCGTTCGAGTTGGCTCTCAACCACTTCTTCGAGCGATTGGATAGCCGCTTCTCGGTTTCCTCGACGCCAACTCAAAACCCCTGTGAAGAAGTCGCATTTCAGCTGTACGAATTCAAGGTTGCTTGCGCGACTCCGTGCCGCGACTGCGTGAAGATCGCGGAAGGGACGATTCGAATCCCCTTGGAGTCCACGAGTGAAATGGAGATTCGCGAGGCAAGTGAAGTGGGGATACGGAAAGCGTTCCGACACCAATTCGGATCCCCGCTTGTAGCAGGCGTGTGCTTCGTCGAGATTACCGGTGCGGCGGCAAGCCGTGCCCATGTGGGAGAGGGTTAGAGCGCGAACTAGACCGTCGTCCGCTGCTTGTGGGGCCTCGGACGCTGTCTTGACCAGCTGGTAGCCACTTTCGAAATCACCCCTACTGACCAGAACCTGGCCCAGAGAATCCAGCGTCATGTGCTCCAGATGGTGGAAGCCGCACCGAGTCAAGAGCCCAAGAGACTCGCGGATCAACTCCTCCGCCTCGCGATAGCGACCCAAATGCATCTCCATGTTGCCGAGCACGTTGAGGAATGACGCTTCCAAGATGCGAGGGCCGTGTTCACGCAGTCGAGTAAGTGCGGAGCGTCCCTCCTCCGCGGCGCGCAGGAAGTAGCCCCGGAAGTAGTCGCAGTACGCTCGCATGCAGGCTATTCGAAGCTCTTCAGGTGCGGTCGCGTCTACCAGGGCTTCCTCCGCTTGTGACCACAGTGATTCGCACTCCGCCCACTGCGCCTCGAGCATAAGAGCTGCACCGAGGCTAATGAGGGAGTGAGCTTTCTTGGTCCCATCCGGTGCGTACTTGATGGCCCGGCGACACTCAGCGGCGGCGGCTACAGTGTCGCCTTTCCAGAACAGAGCTGATTCAATCGCAGACGCGGCGTGGTATCGGCCCCACCTGTCCCTCCTTTGGGCGAAGGAGGCTTCTGCTGAGCGGAAGATGGCGATGGCTTCGTCGAACCTCCCGTCGCGCAGGTCGATCTGGCCGGCGAGAAGCAGTGCCCAGACGCTCCCTCGCCTCATGTCATTGGGCAGTCGAGCAAGCCACGATCGCATGCTGTCGAGGGTCGAGTTCTCGAGGGCTAGCTCACCCGCCTTGGCAAGACAATCGAGGGCGAGCGTCGGCTCATTTGCGGACAAGTAGATCTCGACGGCGACTCCAGTGTCGCCCGCTCGTTCCATGACGCTGGCGGTCTTCAGCTGCAGGTCGTGGAACTCGCGCGCGCCGTCCTCTTGGGCGCACTTCTGGCGCAAGTAGTCGCGAAAGAGAGGATGGTAGCGGTAGGTGAGGCGCGCGGCATCCGCGAAGGTGAAGACCTGGTTCTTCTCGAGGTAGTCGAGGATGCGCTCGGCGTGGTCGCCCCCTGTGATCTCGTTGGCGAGGGCTGCCGTCACGTAGTCGAGACAGCTTGTGCGTTTCAGGAAGCCCCGCGTCTCATCACTTTCTCGCTGATAGACCTGTTCTGCGAGATACGAGAAGACGTCGCTCTTCAGTCGCGGATCTCCCAGCGCCACCTCGATGGCGGGCAGTCCGTCCCACTGCAGGGCTTTGCAGGCGAGCACCACGCTGGCTGGCCAGCCCTCCGTGAGCTCCTCGAGACGTGTCGCAGCAGCCACAGGTATCTCGACGTCTGCGCGCAACTTGAACACCGTCCTGATCTGTCCGGCATCGAGCCGCAGGTCTTCGTAGCGGAGCTCGGCGATGTCGTCGTCTAGCCGCAGTTTCGCGGTCGAGAACGAAGGCTCGAACCGCGTGAGAAGGACAACGTGAACGTGGCCAGGCAGGTTGGCGAGTAGGAAATCGAGGGCTTTGTTGAGTTCACGTGAGGCCGAGGCTTCGTGGTAGTCATCGAGGACGAGGTGAAGCGTCAGCTTCACCTCGTCCTCGAGCTCGTGGACGAACAAGGCAAGCAGTTCAGGGACGGTGATCGGCACCTCGCGCGAGTTGGAGAGGCGTTCGATGACCACCTCGCCGAAGCTTGCGACCTGTCGGCGAATCGCTTCAGTGAGCGAGGCCACTAGTACGATCGGGTCGTGATCGAGGACGTCGAGCTTGTACCAGGCCGTCGTCCAATGGAGTCGCCCGGCGGCTTCAGCGATCAGCGTACTCTTGCCGTAGCCCGCGGGCGCCGAGACGAGCAGCAACCTCCGCTGTGCTCCCTCGGCGACCTTCTCGAGTAGGCCGGCTTTGATGCTTGCCTGGCCGACGGAGGGCGGTGAGAGCTTGGAGGCGACAAGCGTGGGGCTGCCGGAGGCCGGCGAAGCGGGGGGACGCGCAGCATCTCGGGTGCCGGGCATAAGAGGAAGCCAGTATAGCAGCGGACCGTTGGCTGGCTTGCCGGTTCGGCGATCCCGCGGTTGACAATAGAACCTGGGTGGGAGTCACGATTCAACGCGGGCGGTCCTAGGCGGTGGAGTCGGGGCTGCGCCTGCGATCGCGTCTCCGCGCTGGCGCCGTTGTGAAGTCGGAGTAGCGTTGTCTGCTATACTCCTCGTCGTAGAAACGCCCACTACATCCGCACGACAGTGAGCTCCGAGGACTCTTCCGCTTCATCTCACGCCTCGTATACGCGCTACGGCACACCTCGACAGCGGGGTGGCCGCGCGTCGTCCAGGGCGCTTGTCATCGCCCTGGTCGCGATCGCTGCCGTGGTGGTCTTGTTCGTCGCGCTCGCGGGCGCCGACTACGCCCTATCGCGGGGCAAGATCCACCGCGGCGTCGCCGTCTACGGCATCGAGCTCGGAGGGCTGACGGCGCGGCAGGCGGCGGCGAAGCTGGCGACTGCCACGCCCGACGGCGCACGCGTCGTGCTGACCGACGGGGGCAAGAGCTGGACCATCGCGACGGCGGCGGTCGGCGCGCGCCTCGACGGCACGACGGCGGCGCGCGCCGCGTACGTCTACACGCGCCAGAGCGGCCTCGTGGTCGATGCTTGGCGGCGGCTGTCGTTGTGGTTCTCGGCCACCGACCTGGAGCCGGTGGTGGTCTTTGACCGCGGGAAGCTGCGCGGCGAGCTCGACAAGATCGCCGCGGCGGTCGAGGCCAAGCCGGTGGCCGCCACGGTCAAGATCAAGAAGGGCCAGCCGGTCGTGAAGGCGTCGCGCGAGGGGCTGGCGCTCGACCGCGGCGCGGTCGAGCGCCAGCTCGCAGCCGCCTTCGTCGCGGGCGGCACCCTGACCGGCAAGCTGCCCGTCTCGATCGCCAGTCCGGCCGTCTCCACCGCCGACGCGCGCGCCGCCGCCGATCAGGCCGCCGCGTTCCTCACCGGCCCGCTCACCCTCACCTACAAAGCCCGCTCCTGGGTCATCCCGGCCGATAAGCTCGCGGGCTATCTCGCCTTCGTGCCCGGCGACTCGCCCAAGCTCAGAGCGACCTTCGCCTCGCCGACGATGGAGGGGTACTTCCGCTTCATCACGGCGCAGATCGGCATACCGGCCAAGGATGCCTCCTTCAAGATCGTCGGCAACCGGGTGAGGGTCGTGCGCGGCAAGCCGGGTGTCGGCGTGGCCGAGAAGCTCACGGTACGCAACATCGAGGCCGCGGCGCAGCAGAGCGGCAGTGCTCGCACGGCGGCCCTCGTCATCGGCAAGGCCAGGCCCGAGCTCACCTACGAGAAGGCCAAGGCGCTCAAGATCACGCGCCGCATCGGCACCTACACGACGTCGGTCTCGGGGTCGTCGGGCAGGCTGCACAACGTAGGCCTCGGCGCCGCGATGCTCAGCAACGTGCTGGTCGCGCCGGGCAAGGTCTTCTCAGTCAACGCGACGACCGGCGAGCGCACGGCCGCCAAGGGCTACCAGGTGGCGCCGGTGATCATCAACGGTCAGCTCGAGGACTCGATCGGCGGCGGCATGTGCCAGGTCTCGACGACCCTCTTCAACGCCGCCTTCGAGGCCGGCCTGCAGATCGTCGAGCGCACCAACCACAGCCTCTACATCTCGCACTACCCGCTGGGGCGCGACGCCACGGTGAGCTACGGCTCCTACGACCTGAAGTTCCGCAACGACAGCAAGAACTGGATCCTCGTGAAGTCGTTCTATACCGGCTGGTCGCTGACGTTCTCGCTTTACGGCACGCCGCTGCATCGGCGGGTGACCTCATCGGTGAGCGGCTGGTACGGCTTCCGGCCCTTCCCCACGGTCGAGAAGAAGGATCCCACGCTGGCGAAGGGCAAGAAGAAGGTCGAGACGCCGGGCGTCTCGGGGCAGAGCATCACCTGCTACCGCAAGGTCTACGACGCCAGTGGCAAGCTGCTCTGGAGCGACACCTTCGTGAGTCACTACCAGGTGGTTCCGCAGGTCGTGCTCGTGGGGACCAAGGAGAAGGCGTCGCCGTCACCCAGCGGCTCGGGCACGGCGAGCCCGAAACCGTCGCCGACGGTGACCAAGAGCCCTAAGCCCTAGCCGAGCGCCACGCACTGAGGCCCGGCCTCGTCGTGTTTCCGCTGACGGCCGTCCGCGCCACCGGTGCGAGTGTCGGAGTCTCTTGCGGCGACGTCCTGCCGGTGCGCAATACCGCCTGGGAGTCTTCCTGACTATTGTTGTCATATTAGGTTGCTATCTAGCGGCGCGGGAATAGTAGGTCACCTTGAACCCCCGACTGGGGCCACACAGGAGGTCACGATGACCACGATGCAGGAATCGGTCGAGATGGGCTGTGCCCCGGGTGCCGTTCACGAAGACCTCATCACGTACTTCTTTCGCCGGTCGATCGGGCAATACCAGGCTCCCGACACGGGTCTCCGCTGGAGTCCGGGCGACGACCTTCTACGGGACGGCGAGTTCCGCTACGACTCCATCGAAGGGGGCGGGACGAGATTGACCGCCAGCGTCGAGTTCGACGAAGGGAGGCTGCGGGCCGACGGTGGCAGCGAGGCGATGCTGCGCACGGTGCTGCGCACACACCTGTGGCACATCTCGCAGTATTGTGGGCTGCCGCCGAGGACGCCGCCTGCCTGACGGTTGCACACGCCGTTGAGCGGGCGCTATGGGCAGGGGTCAGCGGCATGCAAGGGGGGGCAGCGCCGAGGCTCGTGAGAGGCGCGGCGCTGCCCACCTGCCTGTATCTGTCGAAACGTCCCTGCGCGGCTGGGTGGCTCAGCTAGGCCAGCAGCGAGAGGGCCAGCTCGACGGCTTCCCGGGGGCTCGCGGCGCGATGAACGCCCTCCGCCGGGCCCGAGGCCGGCCGTATATCCCAGCTCGCGAGCAACACCACATGACGGCCGGCGGCGCGTGCCAGGGCGATCTCGGAGAGCGTGCCCCACTCGCCGCCCACGGCGATGACCACGTCGCCGCTGGCCGCCACGGCCAGGTTGCGGGCGTGACCGATGCCGGTGCAGAGCGCGAAGGTGAGGTCGGGCGAGGCGCGGCGGCGGTCGAGGTCGGGCAGCAGCCCGAGGCAGCGACCGCTGCCGCGCCTCGCCCCGCGCGCGACCGCCGCCATGACGCCGCCGTCCATGCCGCCACACACGACGACGCAACCCCGCTCGGCGAGCAGACGGCCGACCTCCTCCGCCTGGGCGGCCAGCTCCTCGCCGCAACTGGCGGCGCCGATGACGCTGACGTACGTCTCAGCCATCGCCGTCCTCCTCCGTCTCACGCGGTCCGCGATCGCGGTGCAGCACCGAGGTGTACAGCCTGTAGCCGCGTCCTTCGTAGAAGCGCATCGCCTCCTCGTTGTCCGCCATGATCTCGACCAGCACGTGCTTCACACCGAGGCGCGCCAGCTCGCGGTCGACGGCGTCCATGAGCGCGCCGCCGAGGCCCCGCCGGCGCTCGCTCGGCGCCACGATCAGGGTCTGGAGCGCCGCGGCCCGCTCGCCCATGTCCCACATCGGGCTGCCCTCGCAGAGCTCGACCATCGCGTAGCCGAGCAGCCCGTCGCCGCGGCGCGCGACGACGAAAAAGGAGGCCTCCTGGGCGAGCCAGCGCACGTACTCGGCCCGTCGGCGCCGCCAGGACTCTTCGGGTGAGCGTTGGGGCAGGTCGGCGTAGACCTGCTTATGGTGTTCGAGCAGGCTCTTCCAGAGGGGTTCGAGCCGGTCGATCTCGGCGGGATCGCCTCGCGCGACGAGCCACTCCCCCGGCTGGTCGTGGGTCGGGCTGCCGTCGGCGGCGGTCACTAGGCCTCCCCGTGCGAGGCCGTCTCGGGAGCCTCGTCGTCGGCGGGCTCCGCGCCAGCGGCGGGGGCGCTCAGGCGCCCATAGAGGAGGTGGTAGCCGACGCGGAATCCGCGCCGCTCGTAGAAACGCAGCGCCTCACCGTTGACCGCGTCGACACCGATGACGAGCCCCTCGACACCCAGCCTCGCGAGCCGGCGCTCGGCCTCGGCGAGAAGCTGTGTGCCCACGCCTCGGCCACGTTCGGCCGCTGCGACGCTCAGCGAGGTGAGCTCGACGTAGCGTCTGCCGGTCGCCCAGACGGGGTCCGGTCCGTCTTCGACGCGGACCACGGCGTAGCCGATGGGCTCGTCGCCCCTGAGGGCGACGAGCCCGAACGAGTCTCCGCCGGAGAGCAGCTCCGCGTATTCCTTGCGGCGCATAGGCCACGACTGCTCATGGGCGACGATCGGGACGATGTTCTCGGGTACGCGGATACGGTCCACGAGCTCACGCCAGAGCGGCTCGAGCAGGTCGAGCTGGTCCGTGGTGAGCGAGTGCAGGTGCACCCCATCAGCTGCGTGTGTTCTGCCAGGGCCCATCGTCGGCATCCTCTTCCCTTGTCTTGTGCCTTCTCCGTTCATCACGCCGGCCCCGGGGGGTCTGCTCCGCGATGCGGGCCGCTCTCCGGTCCGGTCAGGAGCTCGAGCACGCGCAGCGCCCCGCTCTTGCTCAGCGGCTCGTTCAGGTTGCCGCACTTGGGGCTCTGCACGCACGAGGGGCAACCGCTCTCGCAGGGGCACTCGGCGATCAGGAGCCGGGCGTCCGCGGCGAGCGACCCGAAGGCGTCGTACGCTCGTCGCACAAGCCCTACCCCCCCCGGGTAACCGTCGTAGATGAAGATCGTCGCCATGTCGGTCTGCCAGTGCCAGGGGGTGGAGAGGCCGCCGATGTCCCAGCGGTCGCACATGGCGTAGAGAGGCAGGACGGCGATGGAGGCGTGCTCCGCGCCGTGGAGAGCACCGGCGACTTCGCGCTCGTCGAGATGCTCGGCGAGAAGGTCGGCCGGCAGTGCGAACCAGATCGCCTCGGTGGCGAAGACGTCCTCGGGAAGGTCGAGCGGCAGCGTCTCGAGGACCTCGTTCTCGGTCAGGGTGCGCCTCTGGTAGGCGACCACCTGCTCGGTGACCTCGAGCTGGCCGAAGATGAGGTTCACCCCTGCGGCGATGGGACGCACCAGGGCCTGGCCGGCGACGAAGACGTGCTTCTCGGTCTTCGGCTGCGTGTAGTAGGTGCCGTCGAAATCGTCGACGAGGACGGTATGCGTGTCGAGGTCGAGCTCGCGCACGAGATAGCTCTGGCCGAGGTGCAGGTAGACCGCGCCGGGGTGGGCGAAGCGAAAGACGCGCTCGCGCTCGACGGTGCCCAGAACCGTGCCCGAGCGCGTCTCGACGATGACGAACGTCTCGCTCGAGGCGCTGCGCAGCGACACACCCGCGGCCGGGAAGTGCGGCCGGCCCCAGACGATGGCGCCGCCGCGCGCGCGGCGCAGCTTGCCGCTCGCGGCAAGCTGCGCCGCGCGCGCCATACCCACCTCGCCGAAGTATTCGCTGTCGACCTCGGTCATGGGCTTCTCGTAGGCGGCCGCCTCGAGGTGGGGGTCGAGGATGTGTGGGTTGGCGAGGTCGATGATGGCCTCCTCGACCGAGCGTGAGAGGAGCCGCTCGGGCTCGCGCATGAAGTACTGGTCGAGGGCGTCCTGACCGGCCACGAGCACGTTAACGCCGTTGCCCCTGCCGTCCGGCGCGTCCCCACCGCTGGCGCAGCGAGGTGACCGTGCCGGGAAAGCCCATCACCAGCGAGAGGTCGAGGCTGCCGACGTCGATGCCGAGCTCGAGGGCGTTGGTGGCGACGACGGCGTCGAGCTCGTGGTCGAAGAGGCGGCGCTCGATGTCGCGCCGCTGCTGCGGCGTGTAGCCGGCGCGGTAGGGCGAGACGCGCTCGGCTGCGTCGCCGTCGCGGTCTTCGAGGCGCCGGCGGGTGTAGGTGTAGATGAGCTCCGCGGCCTTGCGCGTCGGGGCGAAGCCGATGACGCGTAGGCCGCGCAGGACCGCCTCGGCGATCACGTAGCTCGACTCGGCCAGCGCGCTCGCGCGCTGGCCGAGGGCGGCGTCGAGCAGCGGCGGGTTCCAGAAGACGATCGCCTTCTCGGGCTGCGGAGAGCCGTCGTCGGTGACCTCCGTGAAGGGCAGTCCGACAAGCTTCTCGGCGAACGGTCCGGGGTTGGCGATGGTCGCCGAGGTCAGGATGAAGCGTGGGTCGGCGCCGTAGTGACGGCACAGCCGGCGCAGGCGACGCAACACCTGTGCGACGTGCGAGCCGAAGACGCCGCGGTACACGTGCGCCTCGTCGAGCACGACGAAACGCAGGTTGTGCAGGAACTCGGCCCAACGATCATGGGCGGGGAGGATCCCGACGTGCAGCATGTCGGGGTTCGACAGGACGATCGTCGCTCGCGCGCGTATGCCCGGACGCTGCGACTGTGGTGTGTCGCCGTCGTAGATGGCCGCGACCACGCCGCGAAGCTTCAGGCTCGACAGGTGGCGAGCCTGGTCCTGGGCGAGCGCCTTGGTGGGGTAGAGGTAGAGGGCGCGGCTCGACGCGTCGTGGGCGAACGCGTCGAGGGTCGGGACCGAGAAGCAGAGCGACTTGCCGCTCGCCGTGCCAGTGGCGACAACGACGTGCTGGTCTTCGGTGAGGAGGTCGTACGCGCTGCGCTGGTGGCTGTAGAGGCGCTCCGCGCCTTGCGCCACCAGCGCAGCGCGCAACTCCTGCGCAAGTGCGTCGGGCAAAGGCGTCGTGCGAGCTCGACGAGCGGCCTGGTGGGTCACGTAGACGACCTGCTCGTGCGAGCCGTCGAAGAACAGGCTGGAGACCGCGGCGTGCGCCTCCGTCACGCCGCCGTCGGGTTCGATGGTTTCCCCGCCCATGACGGCATCCTACCCGATGATCCGACTGCGCCGGCGGGGCTGTTGGAGGAGCTGCCTCGATCCCGCGCCGCGCGCGTGAGGAGGGGCGATCAGCGACGAGTGACGCTTGGCATGAGGAATCGCGGATGGCAGCAAAAGGGGCGCCCTGCGGCGCCCCGGTCACGCTCCCTCGGCCTGCGGCCTATTTGCTGCGCCTGCCGAAGTCGAGCGTGAAGAAGAAAGCTCCACCCATGAGTGCTCCGGAGTGCACTCCCACGCCGACGTCACGGAACCTCGACGTCAGGATGATGGCCCGGTGCGGCGGACTGTGCATCCACGCGTTGACGATAGCCTGCGGGGTCCCGAGCAGGCCCTGACCCCAAGCGATGCACTCGCCCACCGTCCACGAGCTGCAGCCCGCTCTCTTGTAGCCGTAGTTGATCAGGCGAGCCGAGAAGGCCGTGCCGTTGCGGGAATTGTGGCTGAAATAGCGCCGGTGGACCATCTCTACGGAGTGGCCGCGAGCCGCCCTGACCAGGGCCACATTGGCGCGAACGGGGGCGAGGCCGCGAGATGTACGCGCCTTGTTCACGAGCCGGATGACCAGCTTCTCCTTGGCGGTCAGCGTGAACGTAGAGGTGGAGGTCGAGAGGGCGCGGTATTGGACTTCGGTACCCGTCGGCGTCTGGGCGGCGCCGATCTGGGCCAAGGCTGCCGACGGAAGTCCGGCAAAGGTCACCAGGAGGAGCGGCAGCAGCAGCGCGGGACTCCAGAAACGGCCTCTTCTCACGACACCCTCCCGGGCGGGCCGCGAAGAACCATGAATGAGGCCCGCTCAACTGATCTCTCTCATGGCTTTGTATCGGCGCTGCTCCCTCCGGAATGAGGTCGGGACCGCAGAAGGTCTCGTCTGGACAGACAACGTGCAGGCGTTTTGCGCGCGGTGAGTGCCGTTGACTGGATGGCATGATCGGCGAGCGTGGTCGTGCGCGTCGTCAGCGTCGCCTGGCGGCCAGGACATGCCGCCCTGGGGGCGATCAGCTCCGTCTGCTCGTGGCGAAGGTCTCTTGACGACTGGCAACGGCGCGGTTCGGCTTCCCACTTGCAGGGCCGCGCTGCTTGCTGCTGGCGGCCTTCACGGACTTGGCGTCGTTGCGACTGCGGCGGCTGGCGCGTGTCGTCGGGGGTTGCCCCGGCCCCGGTCAACCTATACCCTACCGTCCATGCAGAGCCTGACGAGTGAACGGCGGCGTGCTCGCCGCCGGAGGCAGATCAGGCGTCGGCGGGTGGCCGCTGTCTCGCTTGTCATCACCCTCGTCGTCCTCGCTATCGCGATCGCCTACGCTTGGCCCTCGCGGATCCCGGCCCGCGTTCCCAAGGTCGTCGCCGGCTCACCCTTCCTGACCGCCGAGGGTGTGAAGCATCGCATCGTGGTGGCCCGCGTCGAAGCCATCGACATGCTGCTGCCCGTTGCCCAACAGCAGACGACGGCGATCGCTTTCCACCCAGTTGACAACGGCAACACCGTGCCGTTCTCGCCGTTGGGGGAGCGAGTCGGCAGCCCGACGCTGGCGAGCAAGGTGGCCGACATCTTCACGGGCGGGGGCGGCCCGCGCTACTACCTGATGTCGGGCGACGGCAGCGACGGCTCGTCTGCGACCTCGGGTCTCGACATCGGTGCCGTGCCGGGTGTGTTCGTCTGTGCTCCCGTCGACGGACGCGTAACCGCGGTCAAGCCCTACGAGCTCCTGGGGCGCTACGCCGACTGTGAGGTTGACATCCAGCTCTCCGACGATCCCAGCTTGCTGCTCGTTGTCACGCACCTCAAGAAGCCCCGCGTGAAGATCGGCGACGACGTGCGCGCGGGGCAGACGGTGCTCGGCCGCCTGCGCGGCTTTCCCACGGTCGTGCAGCAGGACCTGCGGCAGTACACGGCCGACGCCGGCGACCACCTACAGCTCGTGATGCTGCGCATCACGCCCAACCTCGCCGGCTTCTAGACAATGGCCGTCGCGGTCCCCAAGGCGGGCTTCGCCGTCATCGGCGGCACGGGCTCGCGGGCCGCTTCGTTTCCCGCCGATTCGCAGCGCGCTGTGCGCGTGGTTGAGGAGGCAGTGGTCGTCGACACGCCCTACGGCGAGAGCCCGCCGTTCACGCTCTTCGAGCTCGACGGACGGCGGGTCTTTCACGTGCCGCTGCACGGCTGGCGCCGAGGAGTGCCTCGCGGCGTCGCTTCGCGCCAGGTGTTCAGCGTGCTCCACCGCGCCGGTGTGCGACGCATCCTCGGCGACGCCGGCGTTGGTAGTCTCAACCACCTGCTCGATCCCGGCGACCTGGTCGTGCCCGACGACTTCGTCGATATGACGTCGCAGCGCGCCGGCGAGGGCGTGGCAGGCGACCACCTGTTGATCATGCGCGAGCCCGTATGTCCCGAGGGGCGCGAGGCGCTGCGCGGCGCCGCGCAGCGCCTCGCGCCCGACCGCCGCCTCTTCGCGCGCGGCGTCTATGTGGTGACCGAGGGGCCGCGCTTCGAATCGTCCGCCGAGGTGCGCTTCCTACGCACCCTGGGTGACATCGTGGGGCAGAGCTTCTCTCCCGAGGTCTGGCTGGCGCGCGACATCGGAGCCTGCTACGCGGGCGTCTACGTCGTGGTGAACTACGCCGAGGGGGTCGTCGAGGACTGGAGCCACGACGAGCTCGGGCGCATCTTCCACGACGACGCTCCCCTTATCGGCGAGATCCTGCTGGCCGCGCTGACCGCGCTTCCCGACGAGCCCGGTTGCTCCTGCCGCGCGCTCCGCAAGCCGACCCTCCTGAGCTAGGGAGACCTCTGCTCAAAGAGCGGAGCCGGGACGCTGTCGCACTAGACCATCGGCAGCCGGACCAGGGGGACGGCGCCGAACGCAGCCCAGGCCAGGACGCTGATGCCGTTGAAGGAAGCATGAACGGCGATGTTGGTCCACAGCGACCCGCTGCGATAGAAGACCCAGGCGAGGACAAGGCCCAGCGCGAAGAACGGCACGAAGACCGAAAGCTGCTGGTGCGCGAGGGCGAAGAGGCTCGCCGAGGCGAGCGCTCCGAACACGGGCCCCCATGAGCGCGAGAAGCCCTGGAAGAGGAAGCCGCGGAAGAGCGTTTCCTCGAAGATCGGTGCGACGACGATCGCCGTGAGGGCAAAGAGTGCGATGCCGGAGCTTGTGTGCGGGAAGTCCTTGATGATGTTTTGCTCGGGCGGCGGGCCGAATAGTCTGCTGTACACCGACATCGAGATCACAAGGGCGATGTACGAGAGCGCGAGGCCCACCGGCACGAGGAGCAGGGAACGGCGCTCGAGGCGCTGGAACCCCCAGCTCGTCGCCGAGAGCGCGAAGCGCCTCAGGGAGTGCCACCAGGCGACGCCGACGAACCAGCTGTCGACGATGACGGTCGAGACGAGCGCCGAGAGGGCGCCCGGCGACGTCGCGGTTCCGGCGCCCTGTGCCGAACCAGTGCCCAACAGTCCCAACGCCAGCACGAGAAGAAGGAGCCCGGCGACTGCGACGGCGAGGGCGAGGAGCGCCGCCGCCGCGTTCCACGGTACATCTCCGGGTCGCGCCTCGTGGGAGAGGCCGAAGACCGGGCCGGTCGTCTCCAGGGAGATCACGTGCTCCTTTGCGTCCACAGGACCGCTTTGCTATACTGCGCCGCCCGGGAGGGTCGGCCCGCACGACTACGGCGGCGGGAGGTTCGTTGACCCTCCTACCGCCTCTTGCTATCCTAACTTGCTTCTCTAGAGAGGGGTGCAAACGTGCGCCAGCTGGTCACGCTCGCTTGCCAGGAGTGCAAGCGGCGCAACTACCACACGAACAAGAACAAGAAGAACGATCCGGACCGCATCGAGCTCAAGAAGTACTGTCCTTGGTGCGGTCATCACACCGTCCACAAGGAAACGAGATAGGGGACACGCGGGGGAGGTAGCCCTCCTTCGGGCCCCAGACACTCGTAGGGCTGTAGCTCAATTGGTAGAGCACCGGTCTCCAAAACCGGGGGTCGGGGGTTCGAGTCCCTCCAGCCCTGCCAGTCACGTGAGGGTCGAGAGTCGTGGCCAAGGCCGTTAGGAACAGCAAACAGAAGTCCGCCTCCAAGCAGGCCAAGCAGAGCGCGCGCAAGGCGGCGCGCACGGCGCGGCCACCTGAGCGCGCGCGTCAGCAGGCCAAGACGCCGGCGAAGGCCGAGCGCCGTGGGCTGCGCAAGTTCTTGCACGACGTACGCATCGAGCTGTCGAAGGTCACCTGGCCGACGCGCAAGGACCTCACGCAGTCGACGATCGTCGTGATCGTGGCTGTCGCCATCGCGGGCGTCTACATCGCCGCCCTCGACGGCGTCTTCTCGAACCTCATGAAGTACATCACGCCCTAGAACGGGCAGAAGGAGTCCGCGCACACGTGTTCCACTGGTATGTCGTCAACACGTACTCTGGCCATGAGAACAAGGTCAAGGCCAACCTTGAGCACCGCATCCACTCGATGAGCCAGGAGGACTCGATCCTCAAGGTCGTGGTGCCGACCGAGCAAGTGGTCGAGACCAAAGAGGGCCAGAAGGTGGCGACCGAGAAGCGCGTGTTCCCGGGATACGTGCTCGTGCAGATGGAGCTCACCGACGACTCCTGGTCGCTCGTGAAGAACACCCCCGGCGTCACAGGGTTCGTCGGCGCCCAGAACAAGCCCGTCGCGCTCTCGCGCACCGAGGTCGACCGCATCATGCACACGGCGTCGGTGGAGCGACCCAAGCAGAAGGCCGAGTTCTCGGTGGGCGAGATCGTGCGCGTGACCTCGGGACCGCTGTCAGATTTCTCTGGCGAGGTCGTCGAGGTCAACGCCGACCAGAACCGTCTCAAGGTCATGGTCTCGATCTTCGGGCGCGAGACCCCCGTGGAGCTCGGGTTCGACCAGGTAAAGAAGACCACGTAACCCCCAGGGAGCGAAGCGAGGCAAGATGGCCAAGAAGGTCATGACGGTGATCAAGCTGCAGATACCCGCCGGAGCCGCGAACCCGGCGCCGCCGGTGGGTCCCGCGCTGGGCCAGCACGGCGTGAACATCATGGAGTTCTGCAAGGCCTTCAACGCCCAGACGCAGGCGCAGAGCGGCACCATCATCCCGGTCGAGATCACGGTCTTCGAGGACCGTTCCTTCACCTTCATCACCAAGACCCCTCCGGCCGCGGTGCTGCTCCGTGAGGCGGCCGGGGTCGACAAGGGTTCGGGCGAGCCGAACCGGAGCAAGGTGGCGAGCATCTCGCGCGACAAGGTGCGCGAGATCGCCGAGCTCAAGCTGCCCGACCTGAACGCGAACGATGTCGATGCCGCGATGAGGATCATCGAGGGTACGGCGCGGAGCATGGGCATAGAGATCCAGCAGTAGTCGATCGAGGGCGGGCGGGTGCCGACACCCTCTCGCCGCACCGCGGGCTCCGCGTGGGGCCGGCGACGAAGTGGGAGGCGGTCGCCCTGAGCGACCGCCGCTCGGACCACAGGAGGTATGCGACATGGCCAAGCACGGCCGCAAGTACGAGACCGCCCGCGGTGTGATCGAGCCAGGCCGGCTCTACGCCCCCCTCGAGGCCATACGGCTTCTCAAGATGCTTGACACGGCGAAGTTCGACGAGACCGTCGAGGTGCACTTCAGGCTGGGCGTCGATGTGCGCCACGCCGACCAGATCGTGCGCGGCACGACCATCCTGCCGCACGGCATCGGCAAGGCCGTTCGGGTCGCCGTCTTCGCTGAAGGCGACAAGGCGCGCGAGGCGCAGGATGCGGGCGCCGACATCATCGGCTCTGCCGACCTGGCCAAGCAGGTCGAGGAGGGCATGCTCGACTTCGACGTGGCGATCGCCACGCCAGACATGATGGGCACCGTCGGCAAGCTCGGGCGCATCCTCGGTCCGCGGGGCCTGATGCCCAACCCCAAGTCCGGCACGGTCACCTTCGACGTGGGCAAGGCCGTGAGCGACGCCAAGGCGGGCAAGGTCGAGTACCGTACCGACCGCAGTGGCATCGTGCACCTCGTCATCGGCAAGAAATCGTTCGGCGAGCGCGAGCTGGTCGAGAACTACGGCATGCTGCTCGACGAGATCATCCGCGCCAAGCCGGCGGCGGCGAAGGGCCGCTATATGAGGAGCGTGACCTTCGCCTCGACTATGGGCCCGGGCATCGAGGTCGATCCCGCGCGCACGCGCGACCTGCTCGAGGAGCGCGTCTAGCTACGGCACTTCTGTGTGGGCGGGGCGTGCCGTTGGCACGCCCCGCCCACATGGTCTATACTGCACGTCCGCGACGCTGCTTGATGCGTCGCTGCCGGAGACGGCCGGTGCTCCCGAGAGGGGAGCCGAAGGGGTCCTCGTAGGGCCCGCCCGCCCGAGGCGACGAGCGCGACACCGGCCCGCACGCAGCCGACCGAGTCGACCCGCTCCCGCCCGGGGGTGGGTTTTTTCATGCGACAGTGAGGTCGGGATGCTACGCAGAGAGAAGGAAGCCATCATCGAGGAGACGGCGCGTCTCCTGAGCGACAGCGAGGCCCTCTACGTGAGCGACTACCGTGGCCTCACGGTCGCCCAGTTGACGCAACTGCGTGCCGCGTTGCGCGAGCGCGGGGCGGCGCTGCACGTGCTCAAGAACACGCTCACCTCTATCGCCGCCGAGCGGGCGGGCCGCGAGAACATCAAGGAGCTACTCAGCGGCCCCACGGCCGTGGCCTTCTGTGGCGAGGACCTACTGGGTCCGGCCAAGGCGCTCAGCGACTACGCGCGCGCCAATCAGGCCCTCGTGCTGCGTGGCGGTGTGCTGCAGGGAAGCGTCCTCGACGCCGACGGTGTGCGCAGGCTGGCGTCGCTGCCGCCGCGCGAGGTCCTCGTGGGACAGGTGGTGGGCACCATGGCAGCGCCGCTCACGGGCCTCGTGACAGTGCTCCAAGGCACGATCTCGGGCTTCGTGCGCGCGCTGAACCAGGTCGCCGAGCAGCGGGCAGCTGCGGGCGAGGCCTAGTGAGAGCCGGGCGCCCGCGGCCGCCTCGACGAGGCGACACGGGCACCGAGACAGACGATCGACCGACCAAGACAGCGGGACGAAGCGTTCAAGCCGAAGGGCAAGGTGGACAAGCATGGCAAGCAAGACACTCAGCAAGGACGATCTCATCGAGGCCATCAAGGGCATGACCGTCCTCGAGCTCTCCGAGCTCGTCAAGGCGCTCGAAGAGGAGTTCGGCGTCAGCGCCGCGGCCCCTATGGCCGTGGCCGCGGCGCCTGCCGCGGGAGGCGCTCCCGAAGCGGCGGCCGAGGAAGAGAAGACGAGCTTTGACGTGATCCTCAGTGGGGCCGGCGACAAGAAGATCCAGGTGATCAAGGTCGTGCGTTCGCTGACCGGGCTCGGGCTCAAGGAGGCCAAGGCGCTCGTCGACGAGGCCCCCAAGCCCGTCAAGGAAGGCGTCAACAAGGACGAGGCCGAGGACGCCATAAAGCAGCTCGAGGAGGCCGGCGCGGCCGTCGAGCTCAAGTAACGCGCCGTTGGGCTAGAGGCGGCAGCGCGCCCACACAGCCTGCGTCCGGCGAGGCGCGCTCGTGGGCGCGGCGGGCGCTCCCCGGCCCCCTGGGGCTGCGGAGCGCCCGCCGCGGCTGGTTTCACCGCCTCGCCGGCGGGGTATGAGCGTCAGGCACGGGCGAGAGGCCGGTCCTCTTGGCGTCCCGGAGCTCTTGTGATTAGCACCCGGCTCTGCTACTGTAACGGATTGTGCCGTCGCCCGTCTTCGCCGATATTCCTACCGGTCCACGCACCCACCCCTGTCTCACGCTACCTAGAGGAGCAGTCGCTTGAACCAGCCTAAGCCCCCTCGCGTGCGCACGTCCTTCGCCAAGCTCGATCAGCCACTACCGCTGCCCCACCTGATCGACATCCAGAAAGCGTCGTGGGAGTGGTTCCTCGAGGCCGGCCTGAAAGAGACCATCAGCGACATCTCACCGATCCGCGACTACAGCGAGAAGCTGCTGGTTGAGTTCGGCGAGTACGCGTTCGGTGAGCCCACGCACTCCATCGAGGAATGCCGCAACAAGGACATGAACTTCTCGGCCCCCCTGTCGATGAAGGTGTCCTTCATCAACGAGGAGACGGGCGAGATCCGTGAGCAGTCGGTGTTCATGGGCGACTTCCCCATGATGACCGAACGCGGCACCTTCATCATCCACGGCACCGAGCGGGTCGTGGTCACGCAACTGGTGCGCTCCCCGGGCGCCTACATCATGGAGCCCAAGCAGGCCGAGCGCGAAAAGCAGGTGCTGATCGCCAACCTCATGCCGCAGCGAGGCTCCTGGCTCGAGCTCGAGATCGATAAAAAGGGCGCGGTCAACGTGCGCATCGACCGCAAACGCAAGTTCCCCGTCAGCGTGCTCCTGCGCGCCATGGGGTACGGGGCGAGCGACGAGATCCTCGATCTCTTCGAGGGCTCCGTCTACATCAAGAACACGCTCGAGCGCGACACGACCTCATCGCAGGAGGAGGCGCTCATCGAGCTCTTCCGCAAGCAGCGCCCCGGTGAACCTCCGACGCTCGAGTCGGCTACCTCGATGCTGCGCGGCCTCTTCTTCGACCCCAAGCGGTACGACCTCTCGCGTGTGGGCCGCCACAAGCTGAACTCGCGTTTGCACGGCCACCTGCCACCCGAACAGCTGCCGGCGCCCGACGTGCGTGTGCTGACCAACGAGGACATCGTCGAGCTCATTCGCCGTCTCATCACGCTGCCACCCAAGCTGGGCGTGCCCGACGACGCCAAAGACTACGCGGCCGAGGCGCTGTCGCTGATGTCCTCGCGGCGCGAGGAGATCGCCCACGAGCTCGACGAGTACGAGCATTTCGGCAACCGGCGCCTGCGCACCGTGGGCGAGCTCGTGCAGGACGCCTTCCGCATCGGTCTCACGCGCATGGAGCGCGTCATCAAGGAACGTCTCACGACCGAGGACCCCGACACGATCGTGCCGGCCACGCTCGTGAACATCCGCCCCGTGGTGGCCGCGCTCAAGGAGTTCTTCGGCTCGTCGCAGCTCTCGCAGTTCATGGATCAGACGAACTCCCTCTCGGGCCTCACGCACAGGCGGCGTCTGAGCGCGCTCGGCTCGGGAGGACTCACGCGCGAGCGCGCTCCCATCGAGGTGCGCGACGTGCACGCCACCCACTACGGCCGCATGTGCCCCATCGAGACGCCCGAGGGCCCCAACATCGGCCTCATCGGCTCGCTATCTTCGTTCGCCACAGTCGACGAGTTCGGCTTCATCAGGGCGCCCTATCGCAGGGTCGTCAAGGGCAAGGTCGCCGACGAGATCGTCTTCCTCGACGCCTCCGAGGAGGAGGGCACGGTGCGCGACCCCAAGACCAAGGCGGAGCGCGCCGTCGTCATCGCTCAGGCAAACGCGCCGTTCGACCCCAAGACCGGCAAGTTCCTCAACGACCAAGTGCTGGCGCGCACGCGCGACGGCGAGGTCGTCTCGGTGCCGCCTGACCAGGTCGACTTCATGGACGTGAACCCGACGCAGATCGTGTCGGTGGCCACGGCGCTGATCCCGTTCCTCGAGCATGACGACGCCAACCGCGCTCTCATGGGCTCCAACATGCAGCGCCAAGCGGTGCCGCTCCTGCGCACAGAGGCTCCCTACGTGGGCACCGGCATGGAGTTCCGCGCCGCCGTCGACACAGGCGACGTCATCCTGGCGCAGCGCGCCGGTAAGGTGTCGTACGTCGACGCCGACCGCATCGCTGTCGCGGTCGGCAACGGCGAGAGCGACGAGTACACACTGACGAAGTTCATGCGCTCCAACCAGGGCACTCTCATCCACCAGAAGCCGATCGTCTATGGGGGCGACAAGGTCGAGGCCGGCTCGGTGCTCGCCGACGGCGCGTCGACCGAGTCCGGCGAGCTCGCCCTGGGCAGGAACTTGCTCGTCGCTTTCGTGAGCTGGGAGGGCTACAACTTCGAGGACGCCATCATCCTGTCCGAGCGCGTCGTCAAGGAGGATCTGCTCTCGTCGATCCACATCGAGGAGTACGAGGTCGACGCGCGCACGACCAAGCTGGGCGACGAAGAGATCACACGCGACATCCCCAACCGCTCCGAGGAGTCGCTGAAGGACCTGGACGAGCGCGGCATCGTGCGCATCGGCGCCGAGGTCAATTCGGGCGACCTCCTCGTCGGCAAGGTGACCCCCAAAGGCGAGACCGAGCTCACGGCCGAGGAGAAGCTCATCCGCGCCATCTTCAAGGAGAAAGCGCGCGAAGTGCGCGACACAAGCCTCAAGGTGCCGCACGGCGAGGGCGGCAAGGTCATCGACGTGAAGATCTTCTCGCGCGAGAACAACGACGAGCTGCCGCCCAGCGTCAACGAGCTGGTGCGCGTCTACGTCGCCAAGAAGCGCAAGATCGCCGAGGGCGACAAGCTCGCCGGGCGGCACGGCAACAAGGGCGTCATCTCAAAGATCGTCCCCGAAGAGGACATGCCCTGCCTCGAAGACGGCTCACCGGTCGACATCATCCTCAACCCCCTCGGCGTGCCGAGCCGCATGAACATCGGCCAGGTGCTCGAGACGCACCTGGGCTGGGCGGCTCACCACGGCTGGCAGGCCGACGGCACACGCATCAAGGGGCCGGCGTTCGTGGCCTCGCCGGTCTTCGACGGTGCGACCATCGCCGAGATCGACGACCTGCTGATCAAGACCTCGGAGGCCGACGACAGTCCGGTCAAGTTCAAGGTCGACGAGAAGGAGCCGCCCGGCCGACGCTGCTCCGGCAAGGTCTGGCTGTACGACGGCCGCTCGGGTGAACGCTTCGACAACAAGGTGACGGTCGGTCACATGTACATCCTGAAGCTACTCCACCTGGTCGATGACAAGATTCACGCGCGCAGCACGGGCCCTTACTCCCTCGTCACGCAGCAGCCGCTGGGCGGCAAGGCGCAGTTCGGCGGCCAGCGCTTCGGCGAGATGGAGGTCTGGGCGCTCGAGGCCTACGGAGCGGCATACACGCTGCAGGAGATGCTCACCATCAAGTCCGACGACACCATCGGGCGCGTCAAGGCCTACGAGGCGATCGTCAAGGGCGAGAACATCTCCAAGCCCAACATCCCCGAGTCGTTCAAGGTCCTCATGAAGGAGGTCCAGAGCCTCGGCCTCGACATGTCCGTCCAGAGCGAGGAGGGCACGATCGTCGAGGTGCGCGAGGAGGACGACGATCTGCTACGGGCCGCTGAAGAGCTGGGCATCGACCTCTCGGCCAGCCTGCGCGCCCGTCGTCAGGGTGACGGCGAGCCAGAGGAGGCGATCGACATGGCCGACATCTCGGTGTTGGCGACCCAGCCGCTCGAAGCCGCCGATCTCGACGAAGACGGCGACGAGCTGGACGCGGTGGAGAGCCCACAGCCGGAGGCGGCCGAAGAGGATCTCGAGATCGAGGGCGAGGATCAGCTCGAGGGCGATTTCGACAGCGGCTTCGCCCTCGACCTCGACGACGAAGAAGCAGAAGAAGTAGAGACCGAGACCCACGAGGACTGACGCCGTCGCGTACGGTAAGGGGGATTCGTTGATAGACATCAACAACTTCGACTCGATCCGCATCGGCCTCGCCTCCCCCAAGCAGATCGAGGCGTGGTCGAAGGGCGAGGTCACGAAGCCTGAGACGATCAACTACCGCACGCTCAAACCCGAGCGCGACGGCCTGTTCTGCGAGCGCATCTTCGGTCCGACGAAGGACTGGGAGTGCTACTGCGGCAAGTACAAGCGCGTGCGCTACAAGGGCATCATCTGCGAGCGCTGCGGCGTCGAGGTGACGCGGGCCAAGGTGCGTCGCGAGCGCATGGGGCACATCAAGCTCGCCGCCCCGGTCTCGCACATCTGGTTCTTCAAGGGCGTGCCCTCACGCATGGGCTATCTGCTCGACATCGCCCCCAAGGAGCTCGAGAAGGTCCTCTACTTCGGCGGCAGCTACGTCATCATCTCGGTCGACAAGGAGAAGCGCGAGCGCGACGTCATGCTCCTCGATGAACGTATCCAGGAGATCAAAGCGCGTTACGACACGTACGCCGAAGACCGCGCGCGCGCCGTCCGCGAGATGCACGACGAGGTCGTGAAGATCCTCGCTGGCGAGATGGAGGCCGACGGGTTCCACGCCGGCGAGGAGCCCGACGACGAGTTCGGCTTCTTCAACTACTTCGACATCTTCGAGACGTACCGTCGCATCACCGTCCAGGCGGCGGAGTACGGCCCCGACGAGCTGAAGACCCAGCGCACCAAGGTCGACCGTCTGGCAGACGAGTACGTCGACCGCGGCAACAAGGCGGTCGAGCAGGCGAAGGGTCTCATCGACCGCGCCTGGGAGCAGTTCAAGACCATCGCTCCCCGCGACGTCGTCGGCGACGAGGCGCTCTACCTGCAGATGGAGCGTATGTTCGGCCGCGACCCGGGCTACGAACCCGAGAGCTTCGGCGTGTACTTCAAGGGCGGCACCGGCGCCGAAGCGGTGCGCGAGCTTCTACGGCAGGTCGACCTCGACGCCGAGACGGCCGAGCTCAAAGAGGTCATCCACACCGCCAAGGGTCAGCGTCAGAGCCGCGCCGTGAAGCGCCTCAAGGTGACGTCGGCCTTCCAGCGCTCGGGCAACCGGCCGGAGTGGATGATCCTCGACGTGATCCCCGTGATCCCGCCGGAGCTGCGGCCCATGGTCCAGCTCGACGGCGGGCGCTTCGCGACCAGCGACCTGAACGACCTCTACCGGCGCGTCATCAACCGCAACAACCGCCTCAAGAGGCTGCTCGACCTGCAGGCGCCCGACATCATCGTCAACAACGAGAAGCGCATGCTGCAGGAGGCCGTCGACGCCCTGTTCGACAACGGTCGTCGTGGTCGTGCCGTCACGGGGCCGGGCAATCGCCCGCTCAAGTCGCTCTCCGACATGCTCAAGGGCAAGCAAGGACGCTTCCGTCAGAACCTGCTCGGCAAGCGCGTCGACTACTCCGGCCGCTCCGTGATCGTGGCCGGCCCGCACCTCAAGATGCACCAGTGCGGCCTGCCCAAGATGATGGCGCTCGAGCTCTTCAAGCCCTTCATCATGAGCCGCCTCGTCTCGCGCAAGATGGTGCAGAACATCAAAGCGGCCAAGAAGATGGTCGAGTCGATGGTCCCCGAGGTCTGGGACATCCTCGAAGAGGTCATCGCCGAGCACCCGGTGCTGCTCAACCGCGCGCCGACCCTCCACCGCCTCGGCATCCAGGCGTTCGAGCCGCTGCTCGTCGAGGGTAAGGCGATCCAGATCCACCCGCTCGTCTGCGCGGCCTTCAACGCCGACTTCGACGGCGACCAGATGGCCGTGCACCTGCCGCTCTCGTGGGAGGCGCAGGCCGAGGCGAGGGTCCTCATGCTCTCGACCAACAACATCCTGTCACCCGCCAACGGCAAACCGATCGCGGTGCCCACGCAGGACATGGTCATCGGGATCTACTACCTGACCTATCACCCCAAGGGCGACTTCTCCGGGCTCACGCCCGATGACTTCGGCGAGTCCCTGCCGGCCTACGGGGGCTACGAAGAGGTCGGGCGGGCCTACGAACAGCGCATCCTCGACCAGCGCCAGGTGCCGGTGCAGCGCGCCGCGGGCATCGCGGAGTTCACGCGCAAGCCGATCCTCCTGCGCCGGCCGAGCGGAGAGCGCATCGTCACGACCGTGGGCCGCGCCATCTTCAACCAGCAGATCGAGGACGGCATCAGCGGGCTGGCGAGTGAGGAGGGCGAGGAGCACATCTACGTCTACCTCAACAAGACGATCACGAAGAAGGGCCTGGCGGCGTTCATCAACGTGCTGGTGGCCGAGTTCGGCGCCACCAGGGTCGCGCGTCTGCTCGACGTCTTCAAGGACGTCGGCTTCCGCTACGCGACCCGGGCGGCGGTCACCGTCTCGAAGAACGACATCGTGATCCCCGAGAAGCGCAAGGCCGAGATCCTAGGCGAGCACGAGCAGATGGTTGCCGACGTCCAGCAGCAGTACAACACGGGCTTCCTAACCGAGGCCGAGCGCCGCGAGAGGATCGAGGAGATCTGGCGCGAGGCCGACGTGCAGATCACGGCGGCGACGACGGCAAACTTCAACCCGCTGAACCCCATCTACATGATGGCGACGTCGGGCGCGCGCGGCGACATCAAACAGATCCGCCAGCTCGCCGGGTGGCGCGGTCAGATGTCGAACCCGAAGGGCGAGATCATCGAGCGGCCCATCAAGTCGAGCTTCATCGAAGGTCTCTCGGTCCTCGAGTTCTTCATCTCGACGCACGGTGCCCGCAAGGGTCTTGCCGACACCGCGCTGCGCACCGCCGATTCGGGGTACTTGACGCGTCGCCTCGTCGACGTGTGCCAGGACGTCACCATCCGCGAAGAGGACTGCGGCACGGAGGAGTGGGTCCCCATGTCGCCGTGGTCGAAGCGCAAGGAGCAGAGCTCCGGCCTCGACGGCCGCGTGTTGGCCGAGAACGTGAAACGGCCGCGCAGCGACCGGGTTGTGCTGAAGAAGGGCGCCAAGATCGACGCCGTGGCCATCGGACTGCTAAAAGAGCTCTTCAGCGACCTGCCCAACGCGAAGGTCATGGTGAAAGCCAAGGGCAAGACGACCGAGCCGATTCCGGTGTGGACCCATGACCCGAACGAGAACCTGATCGGTCGTCGTCTCGGCGCTCCGCTGGTCGACGAGAAGACCGGCGAGGTCGTGATCGAGCGCAACGTCGTCATCGACGAGCGGGTGCGCGAGCAGGTGCTCGACGTGCTCGCGGCGAGCAGCGTGAGCGACCCCATGGTGCCGGTGCGCAGCGTGCTCACGTGCCAGTCCGAGCACGGCGTGTGCCAAAGGTGTTACGGCTACCGTCTGGCGACCAACTCCGAGGCCGATATCGGCGACGCCGTGGGCCACATCGCGGCCCAGTCGATCGGCGAGCCCGGCACGCAGCTCACGATGCGCACCTTCCACACCGGCGGTGTGGCGGGGGCCGACATCACACACGGGCTGCCGCGTGTCGTCGAGTTGTTCGAGGCGCGCAAGCCGAAGGGCGTGGCGCGCATCGGTGAGATCGCGGGGCGGGTCGAGGTCCAGGACACCGACCGCGGGCCCAAGGTGACGATCATCGCTGACGACGGACAGGCCAAGGAGTACCAGTTCCCTCGTCGCACGCACCTTCTCTTCGAGGATGGTGACAGTATCGACAAGGGCGAGGCGCTGACTCCCGGCTCGTTGTACCCCGCCGACCTGCTGCGCACGGCCGGCGCGACGGTCACGGAGCGCTACCTGGTCGACGAGGTGCAAGAGGTCTATCGCTCCCAGGGTGTCGAGATCAACGACAAGCACATCGAGCTCATCGTCCGGCAGATGGTGAAGAAGGTGCGCATCCTGACGCAGGGTGACACGGTCTTTCTGCCCGGTCAGCTTGTCGACCGCCCTGTCTTCAAGGCCGAGAACGCGCGCGTGCTGGCCGAGGGCGGGCAAGCAGCCGAGGAGGAGCAGGTCATCCTGGGCATCACCAAGGCCTCGCTGGCGACCGAGAGCTTCCTGTCGGCGGCCTCCTTCCAGGAGACCACGAAGGTGCTCACCGACGCCTCTATCGAGGGCAAGGTCGACCATCTCCTCGGGCTCAAGGAGAACGTCATCATCGGCAAGCTGATCCCGGCGGGCACGGGGCTCAAACGCTATCGCTCCATCGAGATCTCGCCGGCGTGGAAGCTCGAGGCCGAGCAGGAGGCGTTCGAGGCGCTCGAGTTCTAGCGCCGCAGGACGCCTCGTCGAGGCCTCACAGGGCCCGCCCAGAAACGGGCGGCCGGGTTGACTCGGGCACCCGACGGGCACGAACGACGAGGCGAGCGGGAGCGGCCGCAAGGCTACATGGGTCGCCTTGCGGCCGCTCCCGCCCCTTGCTAGACTACCGCACTGCTGTCTCTACAGGCTGAACCTTAAAGAGGGTAGATGACTACGATCAACCAGCTGGTGCGCAAGGGACGCGCGAGCGTCGCCAAGCGCAACACCACCCCGGCGCTGAAGGGCGCGCCTCAGAAGCGCGGCGTCTGCACGCGCGTCTACACGACAACGCCCAAGAAGCCCAACTCCGCCCTCCGCAAGGTGGCCCGCGTGCGGCTCACGAACGGGACCGAGGTCACGACCTACATCCCGGGCATCGGCCACAACCTGCAGGAGCACTCCGTGGTGCTCATCCGCGGCGGTCGTGTCAGGGACCTGCCGGGCGTGCGGTACAAGGTCATCCGCGGCTCGCTCGACGCCTCCGGCGTCGGCGATCGCAAGAAGGCACGCTCGCGCTACGGCGCCAAGTCCTCGAGGAGCTGACGATGCCGCGGCGCGGAACGGTCACGAGGCGCGAGATCATGCCCGACCCGGTTTTCGGGAGCCGCTTGGTCACCCAGGTGATCAACAAGGTGCTCCTCGACGGCAAGAAGTCGGTCGCTGAGGGCATCGTGTACGACGCCCTGGAGCGGGTGCGGCAGAAGACGGGCCGCGATCCCGTGGAGGTGCTGCAGGAGGCCATCCAGGCCGTCACGCCGCACCTCGAGGTGCGCAGCCGTCGCGTCGGCGGCGCCACCTACCAGGTGCCGGTCGAGGTACCTGGGCGTCGCGCGCGCACGCTGGCCATCCGCTGGCTGGTGGGATACTCCCGCGACCGGCGCGAGAAGGTCATGTCCGAGCGGCTCGCGGCGGAGATACTCGATGCCCTGGCCGGCCAGGGCGGCGCTTTCAAGAAGAAGGACGACCTCTTCAGGATGGCGCAGGCGAACAAGGCGTTCGCGCACTACCGCTGGTAGCCGTCGCCGCGCCCTCGTCAGGTGCGTCTCCAAGGGGGATGCATATCCGAGGGCTCCGCGAGCGGCGAAGCGACCGAAGAGAAGCATGAGACAGTACTCGCTCGAACAGACGCGCAATATCGGCATCATGGCGCATATCGACGCCGGCAAGACCACGACCACCGAGCGCATCCTGTACTACACGGGCAAGACGCACAAGATGGGCGAGGTCCACGAAGGCGCTGCGGTGATGGACTGGATGGCCCAAGAGCAGGAACGGGGCATCACCATCACCTCGGCGGCCACTACCTGCCACTGGCGTGACACACGCATCAACATTATAGACACGCCCGGACACGTGGACTTCACTGTCGAGGTCGAGCGCAGCCTGCGTGTGCTCGACGGCGCGATCGCCCTCTTCTGTTCGGTCGGCGGCGTCGAACCGCAGTCCGAGACTGTATGGCGCCAGGCCGACAAGTATCGCATCCCGCGCATCGCCTACATCAACAAGATGGACCGCATCGGCGCCGACTTCTTCCGTGGCATCGAGATGATGGTCGACCGGCTGGGCGCTCGGCCGCTCCCCTTGCAGCTCCCCATCGGCCGCGAGGCGGAGTTCAAGGGGGTCGTCGATCTCGTCGAGATGAAGGCCCTTGTGTGGCTCGACGAGCTCGGCACGAGCTGGGAGGAACGGGAGACGCCGGAGGAGTTGCGCGAGATGGCCGACGAGTACCGCCAGCGCCTGGTCGAGGCCGTCGCCGATCACGATGAGGAGATCATGGTCGCGTACCTCGAAGGCGAGGAGATCGCGCCCGATCGCCTGCGCGCCGCTATCCGCGCGGCGACCCTGGACATCGCCGTCACGCCCGTGCTCTGCGGCTCGAGCTTCAAGAACAAGGGCGTCCAGCCTCTGCTCGACGCCGTGGTCGACTACCTCCCTTCGCCGCTCGACGTGCCGCCCGTCAGCGGCCTCGCGCCGGGCAACGGCGAAGTCGTCCGCGACACGGCCGACGATGAACCCTTCGCCGCCCTCGCCTTCAAGGTGGCCGTCGACCCCTACGTGGGCAAGCTGACCTACTTCCGCGTCTACTCCGGCGTGTTGAAAGCCGGTTCCTACGTGCTCAACGTCAACAAGGAAAGGCGCGAGCGCGTCAGTCGCATCCTCCAGATGCACGCCAACCATCGCGAAGACCGCAGCGAGATCTACGCCGGCGAGCTGGCCGCCGCCGTCGGCCTCAAGTTCACCGCCACCGGAGACACGCTGAGCACGCCCGACAAGCCCATCGTGCTCGAGTCGATGGTGTTCCCCGAGCCGGTCATCGCGGTCGCCATCGAGCCCAAGACGAAGGCCGACGAGGAGAAGCTCTCGGCGTCGCTGCAGAAGCTCGCCGAGGAGGACCCGACGTTCCGCGTCCACTCCGACGAGGAGACCGGCCAGACGATCATCGAGGGGATGGGCGAGCTGCACCTCGAGATCATCGTCGACAGGCTCTTGCGCGAGTTCAAGGTCGACGCCAACGTCGGCCGTCCCCAGGTCGCCTACCGCGAGACGGTGACGCGCCCGGTGCAGAACGTCGAGGGGCGCTTCGTCCGCCAGACCGGAGGTCGGGGGCAATACGGGCACGTGGTCATCGACCTCGAGCCCAACGAGCCCGGCGAGGGCTACGTCTTCGAGAACAAGATCGTGGGGGGGACCATACCGCGCGACTACATCCCCGCGGTCGACCAGGGCGCGCAAGAGGCCATGAGCACCGGCATACTGGCCGGCTACCCCATGGTCGACGTCAGAGTGAGGCTGACGGACGGCTCCTATCACGAGGTGGACTCGAGCGAGCTCGCCTTCAAGATCGCCGGCTCGCTCGCCCTCAAGAACGCGGCCCAGAAGGCGAAGCCGGTGCTGCTCGAGCCGATGATGGCCGTCGAGGTGGTGAGCCCGCAGGAGTTCATGGGCGACGTCATGGGTGACCTGAACTCGCGGCGCGGTCATATCGAAGGGATCGAGCCGCGTGGCAACGGCCAGGTGATCGGCGCGACTGTGCCTCTGTCGGCCATGTTCGGGTACGCGACCGACCTGCGCTCGATGACGCAGGGGCGCGCCACCTTCACCATGCAGTTCAAGCACTACGCGGAGGTCCCCGGGTCGATCGCCGACGAGATCGTGGCCAAGGTACGAGGGGTGTAGGGATGAACGTCTGTCGCGGCGGGGATAAGAGATTGCCCTTGTCTGGCAGCGTCGTGTATACTGCTCACCTTTGGTGTGAGCGGCAGTCCTTCCCCCGTTGCGACACAAGGCTTTAGTGTCCACAGCAGACGGGTGTCAACAAAGGAGTAAATGAGACATGGCCAAGCAGAAGTTTGACCGCAGCAAGCCCCACATGAACGTGGGCACGATCGGCCATATCGACCACGGCAAGACGACGCTCACCGCTGCGATCACGCTGGTGCTTCACAACCGCGGCGTCGGCAATACGGAGTACACGGCCTTCGACCAGATCGACAAGGCGCCTGAAGAGCGCGAGCGCGGTATCACAATCGCCACCGCGCACGTCGAGTACGAGACCGACAAGCGGCACTACGCGCACGTCGACTGCCCGGGCCACGCCGACTACATCAAGAACATGATCACCGGCGCGGCTCAGATGGACGCGGCCATCCTCGTCGTGGGCTCTGACGACGGCCCCATGCCGCAGACGCGCGAGCATATCCTTCTCGCGCACCAGGTGAACGTGCCGTACATCATCGTCTACATGAACAAGGTCGACCTCGTCGACGACCCCGAGCTGCTCGAGCTGGTCGAGATCGAGGTACGCGAGCTCCTTAGCAAGAACGACTTCCCGGGAGACGAGATCCCGGTCATCAGGGGTTCGGCGCTGAAGGCGCTCGAGTGCGGCTGCGGCAAGCCCGAGTGTGAGTGGTGCTCGTCGATCCTCGAGCTGACCGAGGCCCTCGACACCTACCTGCCCGAGCCGCAGCGCGACGTCGACAAGCCGTTCCTCATGCCGGTCGAGGACGTCTTCACCATCACCGGCCGCGGAACCGTCGCCACCGGCCGTGTGGAGCGCGGCAAGATCAAGGTGGGCGAGGAGGTCGAGATCGTCGGCATGCGCGACAAGGCGCAGAAGACCGTCGTGACCGGCGTCGAGATGTTCCGCAAGCTGCTCGACGAGGGCGTCGCCGGCGACAACATCGGCATCCTCCTGCGCGGCACCAAGCGCGAAGAGGTCGAGCGCGGCATGGTCGCCTCGAAGCCGGGCAGCATCACGCCGCACACCAACTTCATGGCGCAGGTCTACGTGCTGTCGAAGGACGAGGGCGGGCGTCACACGCCGTTCTTCAACGGGTATCGCCCGCAGTTCTACTTCCGCACCACGGACGTGACGGGCGTCATCACGTTGGCCGAGGGCGTCGAGATGGTCATGCCGGGTGACAACACTGTGATGGAAGTCCAGCTGATCACGCCGATCGCCATGGAAGAGGGCCTGCGCTTCGCTATCCGCGAGGGCGGCCGCACCGTGGGCGCCGGCGCCGTGACGGAGATCAAGAAGTAGCGTAGCAAGCGTCCAGCACAGTCATCGAGGGCCGGGCGTGCCATAGACACGCCCGGCCGCGTGAACAGACTTGAAGAGGCGAGAGTGGCCCAGCAGAAGATCCGCATCAGACTGAAGAGTTACGACCATGAGCAGCTCGAGCGGAGTGCGCAATCGATCGTCGAGACGGCCCAGCGGACCGGTGCGACCATCTCGGGGCCGGTGCCGCTGCCGACCGAGAAGAACGTCTACTGCGTGATCAAGAGCCCCTTCAAGGACAAGGACTCGCGCGAGCACTTCGAGATCCGCACGCACAAGCGTCTGATCGACATCCACCAACCGACCCCCAAGACGGTCGACTCGCTCATGCGCCTCGATTTGCCTGCCGGCGTACACATCGAGATCAAGCTGTAAGCGGAGATGGCGGGCATCATCGGCAAGAAGGTCGGCATGACCCAGCTGTTCGACGACGACGGTAACGTCGTCGCCGTGACGGTCGTCGAGGCCGGGCCTTGTCCGGTGACGCACGTGCGCACCCCCGAAAGAGACGGTTACGCGGCCGTGCAACTCGCGTTCGAAGACTGCAAGGACAAGCACCTCACGAAGGCCGAGCTGGGTCACCTCAAGAAGGCCGGTCTCAAGCACGGGATGCGTCATCTGGTGGAGTTTCGCGACATGGGCGACTTGAGCGTTGGTGACACCGTCACCGTCGCGGCGTTCGAGGACGGCCAGAAGATCAGCGTCGTTGGCGTGTCGAAGGGCAAGGGTTTCCAGGGGACGATCAAGCGGCACAACTTCGGCCGCGGCCCAGAGACCCACGGCTCGCACAACGTCCGCCAGCCAGGCTCGATCGGCGCCAGCGCCTATCCGAGCCGCGTCTTCAAGGGCATGCGGATGTCCGGTCACATGGGCTCGCGTCGCGTCACGCAGCCCGGGTTGCACATCGTGCGCCGTGACGTCGAGAACAACCTCTTGCTCATCAAGGGCTCGGTCCCCGGTCCGAGGAACTCCGTCGTCATCGTCAAGGGCAGGTAGTCGTGAGCCCCGAGAAGAAGCGACCGGACAAGGACGCCGAGGCGAGGGCGGCTGATCAGGCGGCCGGCGAGCCGGCCGCCGGCGAGGACTCAGCCGAGTCGTCGGCGCCCCAAGCCGAGGTGGACGAGACTGCCGCCCCCGCAACCGAGGAGGCCGCAGCCGACAAGCCGAAGCGTGCGCGCGCCAAGGCGGCCAAGGCCGGGGCAGGCGCGGCCGATGATGTCGCGCCGGCTCCGGCGCCTGAGGCCGCGAAGCCCAAGGCGCGCAAGCCGCGCGCGGCTGCACGGAAGCCGGCTCAGGCGCCCGAGGCCGCCGCGGCCGCAGCCGAGCCGGTCATCGAAGAGGCGCCCTCGCCCGTCGCAGAAGAGGCGCCCGAGCCGGTCGCAGAAGAGGTGACCGAGGCCGTCGCGCCGCCCGAGCCGCCGAAGGTGACGAGGGCGAAGGCTGCCAAAGCGAAGGCGAAGAAACCGCATGTCGAGCACCACGCGGTCGAGAAACCGGCGCCGGGCCGAGCCGCGATCATCGACGGCGACGGCAACGAGGTCGAGGCGGTGGAGCTCGGCGAGAGACTGTTCGGGGTCAGTGCGTCAGTCGATGTGCTGCACCTCGTCGTGCGCGCCGAGCAAGCCGCGCGTCGCCGTGGCACCGCCTCGACGAAGACACGCGGCGAGGTCTCGGGCTCGACCGCAAAGCTGTACCGGCAGAAGGGCACGGGCCGGGCGCGCGTCGGGTCGGCCAAGTCGCCGACGCGTACCCACGGCGGTACCGCCTTCGGCCCCAAGCCGCGCGACTACGACATCAAGGTGAATCGCAAGGTGCGCCGCAAGGCGCTGGCCATGGCGCTCTCCGACCGCGCAGCCGGCGGCGACATCTACGTCGCGCGCGACCTTGCCCTCGATGCGCCAAGCACGGGCCGGGCGAACGACTTCCTCGCGGGGCTCGACATCCCGGTGCCCGTGCTTGTGGTGACAGACGATGAGCCGGTCGTGACGAAGTCGGTGCGCAACCTGCACTACGCGGAGCCAGCCGACGTGCGCACCCTGTCCACCGAGCAGGTGCTGCGCGCCCGCTCGCTCGTGCTGACCGCGAAGGCGTTCGCCGTCCTCAACGAGGCGTGACCATGATCGAAGCAGAGAAGATCATCATCCGGCCGATCATCTCCGAGAAGAGCTACGCTCAGATCGACCAGGGCCGCTACACCTTCGAGGTGCACCCGAAGGCGCACAAGACGATGATCGCCCAGGCGGTCGAGCAGCTCTTCGACGTCAAGGTGACCGACGTCTCCACGGCTCACGTGCCACCGAAGCCGAAGCGCCGCGGTTGGTCGGCGGGGCGCACGGCGGCGTGGAAGAAGGCCGTCGTGACGCTGCGCAGCGGCGACAAGATCGAGTTCTTCGAGGGCAGGTAAGTGGGCATCAAGAAGTTCAAGCCTACGTCGCCGGGTCGCCGTTTCATGACGGTGGATACGTTCGACGAGATAACGCGACAAGCGCCCGAGAGGTCGCTGGTAGCGCCGTTGAAGCGCACCGGCGGGCGCAACAGCTACGGGCGCATAACCACGCGTCACCAGGGCGGAGGCCACAAACGCCGCTACCGGGTCATCGATTTCAAGCGCGACAAGGACGGCGTGCCCGCCAAGGTGGCGCACATCGAGTACGATCCCAACAGATCGGCGCGTATCGCTCTCCTGCACTACCTCGATGGAGAGAAGCGCTACATACTCGCCCCGCAGGGGCTGGTCGTCGGTGACCTCGTCGAGTCGGGGCCGACGGCGGACATCAAGCCGGGCAACGCGTTGCCGCTCGAGAACATCCCGACCGGCACGACGATCCACAACGTCGAACTGTACCCCGGGCGTGGCGCCCAGCTAGTGCGCAGCGCCGGCACGAGCGCCCAGTTGCAGGCGAAGGAGCGTGGCTTCGGTGTGCTGCGGCTGCCCTCGGGCGAGCTGCGCCGCGTCCATCTCACCTGCCGGGCGACCGTCGGAGAGCTGGGCAACGCGGACCACTCGAACCTCGACGGCGGCAAGGCGGGGCGGACGCGGTGGCGGGGCGTGCGCCCGACGGTGCGCGGCACCGCGATGAACCCGGTGGATCATCCGCACGGCGGTGGCGAGGGCAAGACGACCGCGGGTCGTCACCCGGTGACGCCGTGGGGTGTGCCGACGCTCGGCTATCGCACGCGGACCAAGAACAAGCCGTCCGACAAGTACATCATCCGCGGCCGCAAGCGCGGCAAGTGACGGGGACAGGCAGTAAGGAGACTGTGTGAGCCGGTCAACGAAGAAAGGCCCGTTCGTCGACGAGCGCCTCATGGCGCGTGTGCTGGAGATGAACGCTTCGGGTCAGAAGAGGATGCTCAAGACCTGGTCGCGCGCCTCGACGATCTTCCCCGAGATGGTCGGGCACACCATCGCCGTCCACGACGGGCGCAAGCACGTGCCCATCTTCATCACCGAGTCGATGGTGGGCCACAAGCTGGGAGAGTTCGCCCTCACGCGCACCTTCCGCGGGCACATCAAGTCGGACAGGTCGGCGAGAAGGTAAGCCGTGGCGGTCAGGGCACAGGCCAAGTACGTGCGCATCGCGCCGCGCAAGGCGCGGGAGGTCGTCGACCTCATTCGCGGCAAGACGGTCGCCGACGCCCGTGCGCAGCTTCTCGTGACGAAGCGCGGGGCTGCTCGGGCAGTGTCGAGGGTGCTCGACTCCGCCGTGGCCAACGCGGAGAACAACGACGGCCTGGCCGCGGCCGACCTCTTCGTCAAGGAGGCGTACGTCGACGAGGGCCCGACGCTCAAGCGCTGGCGGTTCCGCGCCATGGGCCGCGTCAATCGCATACGCAAGAGGATGAGCCACATCACGATCGCAGTCGATCAGAGGGAGGGCCGGCGCTAGTGGGCCAGAAGGTGCATCCCGGCGGCTTCCGCGTCGGCGTCATCCACGACTGGAAGTCGCATTGGTACACGGAGAAGGAGTTCAAGAACTACCTCTCCGAGGACGAGCGCATCCGCAGCCACATCCTGCGCAAGCTGTCGCACGCGGGGCTGTCGCGCATCATCCTGCGCAAGGATCAGAACAACGTGACCGTCGACATCTATACCGCCAGGCCGGGCATCGTCATCGGCAAGAGCGGTTCGGAGGTCGACGCGTTGCGCAAGGAGATCCACGCGATGACGCGCAAGAACGCGCAGGTGAACATCATCGAAGTCAAGCGTCCGGAGCTCGACGCAGTGTTGGTGGCGCAGTCTATCGCCGAGCAGCTCGAGAACCGCGTCAGCTTCAGGCGGGCCATGAAACGCGCCCTCACGAGCGCGATCCGCTCGGGCGCCGCTGGGATGCGCGTGCGGTGCAGCGGGCGCTTGGGCGGGGCCGAGATGGCCCGCAGCGAGAGCTACAGTGAGGGACGAGTGCCTCTCCACACGCTGCGCGCGGACATCGACTACGGCTTCAAGGAAGCGAAGACCACCTTCGGCCGGATCGGCGTGAAGGTGTGGATCAACAAGGGCGAGATCATGCCCGAGGGCTACCCCAAGGACGAGGAGCGCGAGCGCCAGGAGCGCGAGCGCGACGAGCGCCGTGACGGCGGTCGCGACCGTCGCCGGCCGCCGCGCCAGGGTGACTCGAGAGGGCCCAGGACGCAGAGGTAGGGTCGAGGACAGATGCTCCTGCCGAAACGAGTCAAGCACAGAAAAGAGCAGCGCGGACGCATGAGCGGCGTCGCCAAGGGCGGCACCGAGGTGCAGTTCGGCGAGTACGGGCTGAAGGCCCTCGAGGCGGGCTGGGTGACCAACCGCCAGATCGAGGCCGCCCGTATCGCCATGACCCGCTACATGAAGCGCGGCGGCAAGGTGTGGATCAATATCTTCCCGCACAAGCCGGTGACGGCGAAGCCGGCCGAGACGCGTATGGGCGGCGGCAAGGGTTCGCCCGACAAGTGGGTGGCCGTGGTCAAGCCGGGCAAGGTGATGTTCGAGCTGGCCGGCGTGACCGAGCCGGTGGCCCGCGAGGCCATGCGTCTGGCGATGCACAAGCTCCCCATCAGGAGCAAGTTCGTGACCAGGGAGGGTGACCTCTTTGAAAGCTAGGCAGCTACGAGAGCTCTCCGACGACGAGCTGGCCCTGCGGCTGCGTGACACCCGCAAGGAACTCTTCAACCTGCGTTTCCAGCATGCCACGGGGCAGCTCGACAATCCCCACAAACTGGCGCTGACGCGGCGCGAGATCGCCCGCCTGCTCACGATGCAGAGCGAGCGTGAGAGCGAGCGTCGGGCCGCTGGCGGTGAGGTCTGATGGCCGAGAAGAAGACGACGACGACTACGAGCAAGTCTTCGCGGCCGGCGAAGACCGCGGCCGCGGCGGCGAAGAAGTCGGCGGCGGCGAAGAAGCCAGCGGCCGCGAAGAAGCCGGCCGCGAAGCGGACGACCAAGAAGGCCGACGCCCCCGCGGTGGCGGCCAAGACGACGAAGAAGATGACGGCGGCACGGGCGAAGACGAAGTCCGAGCGTCCGGTGCCGGTGCGGGTGCCGGGTCGCAAGGAACGCCGCGGGGTCGTGGTGAGCAGCGCCATGGATAAGACCGTCGTCGTGCGTATCGACACCATCAGGGTGCACGACCGCTACGGCAAGGTGGTACGGCGTTCGCGCAAGCTGCACGTGCACGACGAGCACAACGCGGCGGGCGTGGGCGATCTGGTGCGCGTGGTCGAGTCGCGTCCGCTGTCGGCGACGAAGCGCTGGCGACTGCTGGAGATCCTCGAGAAAGCGAAGTGAGCACGGCGGGCGAGGGACGAGGATGATCCAGGTCGAATCGAGACTCCGGGTAGCGGACAACACGGGTGCCCGTGAGATCCTCTGCATCCGCATCCGCGGCGGCTCGCGGCGTCGCTACGCTCACGTCGGCGACGTGATCGTCGCCGCCGTGAAGTCGGCGACGCCGGGCGGCAGCGTGAAGAAAGGCGACGTGGTGAACGCCGTGGTGGTGCGCACGAAGAAGGAGTTCGGGCGCAAGGACGGCACCTACATCGCCTTTGACGAGAATGCCGCCGTGCTGATCGACAACCAGAACAACCCGCGCGGCACGCGCATCTTCGGGCCGGTCGCCCGAGAGCTGCGCGAAAAGAACTTCATGAAGATCGTGTCGCTCGCCCCCGAAGTCCTTTAGTCGGGCGAGCGAAGAGAGGCGAGGGAAAGACCCGAAGCGACATGGCGAAGGCGAAGATCCACAAGGGCGACCAGGTGATGGTCATCAGCGGCAAGGAGGCCGGCAAGACCGGCAAGGTGCTGCGTATCGACCCCGACAAGGGACGGCTGGTCGTCGAGCGGCTCAACATGATGCGCCGGCACACGCGCCCCGACCCGAAGAAGAACCCGCAGGGCGGCGTGATCGAGCGTGAGGGCACGATGGACGTCTCGAATGTCATGCTCATCTGCCCGGCGTGCAACCAGCCCACCCGCGTGGGGTTCAGGGTGACCGGCGGCGGCGACAAGGTGCGCGTGTGCCGCCGCGGCAACTGCAGCTCCGACATCGACAAGGCGTGAGGGCGACGTGATGGCGCGCTTGAAGGAGAGATACCGAGATGAGGTGGTCTCGCAGCTGCGGGAGCAGTTCGGCTACGGCAACCCGATGCAGGTGCCCAAGGTGACCAAGGTGACGCTGAACATGGGCGTCGGCGAGGCCAAGACCAACGCCAAGCTTCTCGATACCGCGGTCACCGAGCTAGCCCAGATCTCGGGACAGAAGCCCGTCATCACGCGGGCGCGCAAGTCGATCGCGGGCTTCAAAGTGCGCGAAGGCATGTCGATCGGCGCCAAGGTGACCCTGCGCGGTGACCGCATGTACGAGATGATCGATCGTCTCGTCTCGATCGCCTTGCCGCGCATCCGTGACTTCCGCGGAATCGGACCTGGTCAGTTTGACGGCCGCGGCAATTTCGCCATGGGCATCCGCGAGCAGACGATCTTCCCGGAGATCGACTACGACAAGGTCGAGCATACACAGGGACTGAACGTGGTCATCACGACCACAGCGAAGACCGACGAGGAGGGCCGCGCCCTGCTGGCCAAAATGGGCATGCCTTTTCGTGAGAGCTAGGAGCAACTGAATGGCTAAGACATCTTTGCTGGTGAAGGCGCAACGCAAGCAGCGCCACGCGACGCGCGAGTACAGCCGCTGCGTCAGGTGCGGCCGGCCGCGAGCCTACTACCGCAAGTTCGGCCTCTGCCGGATCTGCCTGCGCGAGCTCGCCCATCAGGGCGTGATTCCCGGCATGACGAAGTCGAGCTGGTAAGGGGGAGTGACGAGATGTCGATGACCGACCCCATCGCCGACATGCTGACGCGCATCCGCAATGCTAACCAGGCGATGCATTCGCAGGTCGAGATACCAGCGTCGAAGATGAAGAGCGAGATCGCACGCCTGCTCAAGGACCAGGGGTACATCGCTGGTTTCGAGGTCAAGAGCGCGGAGCACGGCGACGTCATAGTGATCGACCTGAAGTACGGCAAGAACCGCGAACGCGTCATCTCGGGCATCAAGCGCGTTTCGAAGCCGGGACGCCGCATCTATGCTCGCAAGGAGACGCTGCCCAGGGTGCTGGGCGGCTTGGGAACCGCTATCATCTCGACCTCCCGCGGCCTGCTGACGAGCGCCGAAGCGCAGCGTCAGGGCCTCGGCGGCGAGGTCGTCTGCTTCATCTGGTAAAGGGACGTAGATGTCGAGGATCGGTAGAGCGCCCATAGAGGTTCCCGCGGGGGTCGAGTTCGCCCAGCGAGACGACGTCGTGACCGTGAAAGGGCCGCGGGGCGAGCTCAGTCAGCGGGTGCCGAGCGAGATGCACATCGAGCTGAACGACGGGCTCATCGTCGTTACACGCCCGAGCGACTCGGGACAGCACCGTTCGCTGCACGGACTGACCCGCTCGCTCGTGGCGAACATGGTCGAGGGCGTGACGAAGGGCTTCGAGAAACGTCTCGAGATCGTCGGCGTCGGCTACCGTGCGAGCGTCAAGGGCAACAACCTCGAGCTCCTTGTGGGTTACAGCCACCCGGTGGTCATGGAGCCGCCGGAGCACGTCGAGTTTGAGACCCCTCAGCCCCAGGTGGTCCTCGTTAGGGGCATCGACAAGCAAGTCGTCGGGCAGGTGGCGGCCGAGGTGCGCGCCGTGCGCCGGCCGGAGCCCTACAAGGGCAAGGGCATCCGCCACGCGGGCGAGTACGTGGCGAAGAAGGTCGGCAAGCGCGCCTAGCGCGCCGCCAGCAAGAGGAGCGACGCGAACGATGAGCGGGAAGACGGTAGAGCAGGCGCGCAGCAGGCGACACAAGCGCATCAGGGGCCGCCTGGCCGGCACGGCGGAGCGGCCGCGCATCTCGGTGTACCGCTCCAACCGGGCGATCTATGCGCAGGCCATCGACGATGTCACCGGCACAACCGTCGTCGCGGCGCGCTCTTTCGAGGTAGACGCGACGGGAGGCAAGACCGCCGTCGCCGGGCGCGTGGGGCTGCTACTCGCGGAGCGCGCGAAAGCGAAAGGCATCGCGGCGGTCGTCTTCGACCGCTCGGGCTACCTGTACCACGGGCGCGTCAAGGCGCTTGCCGAAGGCGCCCGCGAGGGCGGCCTGCAGTTCTAGAGTGAGGAGAGAGAAAGCCTGATGGCGAGAGTGAGCAGCACAGAGGCCGTAGAGCTCAAAGAACGCGTCGTCGATATCAACCGCGTCGCTAAGGTCGTCAAGGGTGGCCGCCGTTTCTCCTTCACCGCCCTCGTGGTGGTCGGTGACGAGAACGGCAACGTGGGCGCCGGCTATGGCAAGGCGCGCGAGGTGCCGCTGGCGATCCAGAAGGCCATCCTCGACGCTAAGAAGAACATGTTCCGCGTGGCTCGGTACAAGAAGACGATCACCCACGAGGTGATCGGCCGCTATGGGGCGGCACGGGTGCTCCTCAAGCCGGCGGCGCCCGGCACCGGCGTCATCGCCGCCGGCGGTGTACGCGCCGTACTCGAGCTGGCCGGCGTGCGTGACATCCTGACAAAGAGCCTCGGCACCACGAATCCCATCAACCTGGTGCGCGCCACCGTCGCGGGGCTGCAGCAGTTGCGCACGCCTCAGGACGTGGCACGACGGCGCGGAATCACCGTGGCCGAGGTGTTCGGCAAGACGGTCGAGCCCGCCGGCGAGGCGTCCGCCGAGCAGACGGCGCAGGAGGCGTAAGCCGTGCCGACCCGTCTTGAGATCAAGCAGGTCAAGAGCGAGATCGGCACGCCGCGCGACCACCGCGGCACGCTGCGTGCGCTCGGCCTCAAGCGCATGAACCACACGGTCGTGCACGACGACACGCCGGTGGTGAGGGGGATGGTGCGCAAGGTGGCGTACCTCCTCGAAGTCCGTGAAGTGACGACGAAGACGTAATCATGGCAGAGCTTGGACTCCATAACCTGCGCCCCAACCCTGGATCCACGGGGCAGACGAAACGACTCGGGCGCGGCAAGGGCAGCGGACAGGGCAAGACCGCCGGCCGCGGCCACAAGGGCTACAACGCCCGGTCGGGTGGCGGTGTGCGGCCCGGCTACGAGGGCGGACAGATGCCGATCTACATGCGCCTGGGCAAGCTCCGCGGGCCGCACATGAAGAAGAGCATGCCGATAGGCCCCTTCCGCACCTATATGGTACCGGTGAACGTCGGTCGTCTGGCGAAGGCCTTCGCCGCTGGCGCCGAGGTCACGCCGGAGGCACTCGTCGAGAAACGCATCGTGAAGAACACGCGCACGCCGATCAAGATCCTTGGCGGCGGCGACATCGATGTCGCCCTGACAGTGAAGATGCACAGGTTCTCGCAGGCGGCGGCGGACAAGATCGCGGCCGCCGGCGGCACCGTCGAGCTGCTCTGACGCGAGCGGTATCGGCGGCCGCGAGCGGGGCTGGTAGCACGAGAGCGAGGTTCGAAGTCACGTGAACAACAAGCTGTGGCAGTCGCTCGCAAACTCCTGGAAGATCCCCGACCTGCGCAAGAAGGTCCTCTTCACCGCGGGCATTCTGGCCATCTATCGTTTCGGCTGCTACGTGCCTGTGCCGGGCGTCGATGTGCAGGCGTTGACCGACTTCTTCAAGAGCGGGGCGGGGGGCGTGCTGGGCTTCCTCGACCTCTTCTCGGGAGGCGCCCTCGGCAAGGTCGCGGTGTTCGCTCTGGGCATCATGCCCTACATCACGGCCTCGATCATCATGCAGCTCCTGACCGTCGTCATCCCCAAGCTCGAGGCGCTGGCCAAGGAGGGCGAGCAGGGGCAGAAGCAGATCACGAAGTACACCCGCTACCTCACCGTGATCCTTTCGCTCGTGCAGTCGATGGGGTACATCGCGCTCTTCCGCAACTACGGCGCCTTGCCGAACCTCGACGTGGTGCACGCGGCGCTCATCGTCGTCGCGCTGACTGCGGGCGCCACCGGCGTGATGTGGCTCGGTGAGCTGATCACGGCGCGCGGCATCGGCAACGGCATGTCGATCCTGATCTTCATCAGCATTGTCTCGCGCCTGCCCTCGGGCCTTGTGAAGCTGAGCTCCATGAGCCCGGTCTCCATCGTCGCTATCACGATTATCGCTCTCGCCGTCGTGGTCGGCGTGATCTTCATCACGACCGGCGAGCGCCGCGTGCCGGTGCAGTACGCCAAACGCGTCGTGGGCCGACGCATGATGGGCGGCACGAGCACGTTCATCCCGCTCAAGGTCAATATGGCCGGCGTGATCCCGGTCATCTTCGCCTCGTCGATGATGATGATCCCGCCCACCATAGCGCAGTTCCTCTCGGGCTCGACGACGAGCTGGTTCGCACGCTTCTTCGGGCCCAGCTCGTGGCCGTACATCATCGGTGAAGCGCTCCTCATCATCCTCTTCACGTACTTCTACACGGCGGTGACCTTCAACCCGATCGACCAGGCCGACAACCTCAAGAAGTACGGCGGCTTCGTGCCCGGCGTGCGTCCCGGGCGACCGACTGCCGAGTATCTCGACCGCATCCTCACGCGGCTCACCTTCCCGGGCGCTCTCTTCCTCGCGGCGGTCGCGGTGCTGCCGTACATCCTGTTCAAGTACATGAACGTGAGCTTCTACTTCGGCGGCACGTCGCTTCTGATCGTGGTCGGCGTCGCCCTCGACACGATGCGCCAGATGGAAGCGCAGCTGCTGATGCGTCACTACGAGGGTTTCCTCAAGTGAGGCGCGCGCCATCCGAGGCGAGCCTGGTTTCGGTCGCGAGATGAGCGAGCAGAACGGACAGCTCAACCTCGTCCTGCTGGGCGCTCCGGGCTCCGGCAAGGGGACGCAAGCCGAGCGCATCATCAAGCAGCACGAGATCCCACATATCTCGACGGGGGACATCCTGCGCGATGCCGTCGCCAAGGGCACCGAGTTGGGCGCGACGGCGAAGCGCTATATGGACGCCGGCGACCTCGTCCCCGACGACGTCATCATCGGCATCATGCGCGCGCGTATCGGCGAGCCGGACGCGCGGAGCGGCTTCCTACTCGACGGCTTCCCACGGACGATCGAGCAGGCGGTGGCGCTCGACGGCATGCTCGCCGACGCCGCGCGCGCGCTTACCTACGTAGTGCTGCTCGATGTCCCCGAAGAGGAGCTCGTGCAGCGCCTCTCGGGGCGGCGCATGTGCCGGGGCTGCGGCGCGAACTACAACGTGATCTTCAGCCCTTCCCGGGAGGCTGGCGTCTGCGACGTCTGCGGCGGAGAGCTCTACCAGCGCAGCGACGACAACGAGGACACGGTGCGCAACCGCCTCACCGTGTACCGTCGTCAGACAGAGCCGCTCATCGGCTACTACGAGGAGCGCGGCCTCGTGCGGCGCTTCTACGGTGGCGGCCGCGGACCCGACGATGTGTTCGCCGAGGTCGACGCCCTGCTATCGGCCGCCGAGGCGGTCTGATCGCCCCTTGATCGTCAGCAAGTCAAGCGCCGAGATCGCCAAGATCGCCGCCGCCGGTGCGGTCGTTGCCGAGTGCCTCGAGCTTCTGGCGGCGGCTGCGCGTCCGGGCGTCACTACGGCGGAGCTTGACCGCCGCGCCGAGAGGTTCATCGTCGAGCGCGGCGGCATTCCCACGTTCAAGGGATACCGCGGGTTCCCGAGATCGATCTGCACTTCCCCCAACGAGATGGTGGTGCACGGCATCCCCGGCGCGTACACGGTGCGCGACGGCGACGTGCTGAGCATCGATGTCGGCGTGACGCTGGGCGGTTACGTGGCCGACTCGGCGCTCACTTTGGCCATCGGCCAGGTCGGCGGAGAGGCTCTTCGCCTTCTCTCGGTGACGCAGGAGTCTCTCGAGGCGGCCATCGAGCAGTGTCGTGCCGGCAACAGGCTCGGCGACGTCTCGCACGCCGTGCAGGAGGTCGTCGAGGCGGCCGGCTTCAGCGTCGTGCGCTCGCTCGTGGGCCACGGGGTGGGGCGCGTGATGCACGAGGAGCCGCAGATCCCGAACTACGGTGAGCCGGGGCGCGGTCCGAGGCTCGAGGCCGGCATGGTGTTCGCCATCGAGCCGATGGTCAACGTCGGCACCTACGACGTCTACCTCGGTGAGGACGCGTGGAGCATCTACAGTGCCGACCACTCGCTCTCCGCCCACTTCGAGCACACCGTGGCGATCACGGAGCGCGGGCCGCGCGTCTTGACGCGGCGCCGGTCAGAGCGGGTCGGCGAGGTGCGGGTCGCCGGGGTCGGGAGGTAGGTCGCGTGAGGATGGTTGGAACAACGGACTGGGTCGAGTGCACGATGCCTCGACTGGTCGTGCGGGCTGTGGTATCGTCTACGGTCGCGCTTGCCAAAGGGCGAATCTAGGCGTGGCCGGAAAAGAAGAAGCCATAGAGATGGAAGGCGAGGTCGTGGAGGCTCTGCCCAACACGATGTTCCGCGTTCGTCTCGACAACAACCACGAGGTGCTCGCCCACATCTCGGGCAAGATGCGCATGAACTACATCCGGATCCTTCCGGGCGACAGGGTGAAGGTCGAGCTTTCGCCCTACGACCTGCGGCGGGGCCGGATCATGTACCGGTTTAAGTAGGCGCCGGGCGGGTAACGCGACATCGGCCCGGCTTCTTGCTGCCGGGTGCGACGCCAAGAGCGAGGACTGATGAAGGTTAGGGCATCGGTAAAAGCGATCTGTGAGAAGTGCAAGGTCATTCGCCGGCACGGGACCGTGCAGGTGATATGCACCAACCCCCGGCACCGGCAGAGGCAGGGCTAGCATGGCACGTATCGCGGGCGTCAACATCCCGCCTCAGAAGCGGGTCGAGATCGGCCTCACCTACATCTACGGTGTGGGGCGTTCGACGTCGAACAAGGTCCTCTCTCAGCTCAGCATCGACCCCGACACCAAGGTCCGCGACCTGACCGAAGAAGAGGTCGTGCGCCTGCGCGAGGCGATCGACCGCGAGGCCACCGTCGAGGGCGACCTGAGGCGCGAGCGTTCGCAGAACGTCAAGCGGCTCATGGACATCGGCTGCTACCGCGGCATCCGGCATCGCCGCGGCATGCCGGTGAACGGGCAGCGCACCAAGACCAACGCCCGCACGCGCAAGGGTCCCAAGAAGACCGTCGGCGCGCGGCGCAAGAAGTGATACCGATCGCCCCGGCGAGACTCGGAGGTACGACGAAGCGTGGCTAAGCCGCAAAGAGCGAAGGGACGTCAGCGCCGTAAGGTGCGCAAGAACATTGCCATAGGCCAGGCGCACATCAAGACGTCGTTCAACAACACCCTCGTCACGCTGACCGACAAAGAGGGCAACGTGATCGCCTGGGAGAGCGCCGGAGCCGTCGGGTTCAAGGGTTCGCGCAAGAGCACTCCCTTCGCTGCGCAAGTCACGGCCGAGTCAGCAGCCAAGAAAGGCATGGAGCACGGCCTCCAGAAGGTCGAGGTCTTCGTGCGCGGTCCGGGTTCGGGGCGCGAGACGGCCGTCCGCTCGCTGCAGGCCGCCGGGCTCGAGATTCTGGGAGTCAAAGACGTGACCCCGGTGCCTCACAACGGCTGTCGGCCGCGCAAGCGGCGCCGGGTCTAGGAAGGTTCGAGCAGTGGCTAGAGACACCTCCCCCCAGTGCAAGCAGTGCCGTCGCGAGGGCATCAAGCTGTTCCTCAAGGGTGAGCGCTGCCTTACCGACAAGTGCGCCGTCGAGCGTCGTTCTTACCCACCCGGCGAACATGGGCGCGGGCGCATCAAGCAGTCCGAGTACCTGCTGCAGCTGCGCGAGAAGCAGAAGGCGCGCCGTTTCTATCAGGTGCTGGAGAAGCAGTTCCACTCCTACTACGTTGAGGCTAGCCGTCAGTCGGGGATCACCGGCGAGAACCTGCTGCGCATCCTCGAGAGACGCCTCGACAACGCGGTTTACCGACTCGGGTTCGCAACGTCCCGCCGGCAAGCGCGACAGCTGGTGCGCCACGCCCACTTCCTCGTCAACGGCAGGAAGATCGACATCCCGTCGTATCAGGTGAGACCCAACGACGTGATCAGCCTCAGGTCGAACAGCAAGGCGATGGAGCTGGTGCGCGCGGCGACCGACCTGACGTCATCGGTCTCGCCCTGGTTGCAGGCCGACCACGACAACCTGACGGGGAAGATCCTGCGCCTCCCGGAGCGCGACGAGATCGACGCGCCGGTGCAAGAGTCCCTTATCGTCGAGCTGTACTCGAAGTAAGCCCGCCTCGGCGCCTGGCACGGCGTGCGAGGACCGAAACGGGAGGTCAAGTGCTCCAATTCCAGATGCCCAACATCACGCGCGAGCAGCTCTCAGGCAACCGCGCCCGCTTCGAGGTCGAACCGCTCGATCGCGGCTTCGGGCACACATTCGGCAACGCGCTGCGGCGCGTGCTGCTTTCATCTCTCGAGGGCGCAGCCGTCAGCTCGGTGAAGATCGAGGGCGTGGCGCACGAGTTCTCGACCGTCCCTGGGGTCAAGGAGGACGTCACCGACATCATCCTCAACCTCAAAGAGCTCGTCTGTCGTCTGCACGGCGAGATTGACGAGGTGCAGGTACGGCTGGTCAAAGACAAGCCGGGCAAGGTCGTGGCAGCCGACATCGACATCCCCGCCGAGCTCGAGATCCTCAACCCCGACCACCACGTCGCGACGCTCGCCGACAGCGGCTCGCTCGAGATGACGCTCGTGATCCGCCGCGGCACCGGCTACGTGCCCGCCGAGGGGAACAAGACGCCCGAGACGACCATCGGCGTGATCCCCATCGACTCTATCTTCAGCCCCATCAAGCGGGTGGCGTACAACGTCGACAGCGCCCGCGTAGGGCAGCGCACGGACTACGACAAGCTGGTCCTCGACGTGACGACTAACGGCGCCATCACGCCGCAGGAGGCGTTGCGCCACGCCGCGGAGATCCTCGTCGACCGCCTGCAGATCTTCACCGACCCCGACCGCACGCGCTCGACCGAGATGCTCGAGGGCGAGTTCGAGCCGGTGGTGACGGGCGGTATGGACGATGTGCTCATCGAAGAGCTCGAGCTTGGCGTGCGCTCGTACAACTGCCTGAAGCGTGAGGGCATCCAGACCGTCGGCGACCTCGTCTCGAAGACCGAAGCGGAGCTGCTCAACATCCCCAACTTCGGCAAGAAGAGCATAGATGAGGTCAAAGAGAAGCTCGCCAGCCGCGGTCTCGGTCTGAGGAGCGAAGAGTAGATGCGCCACCAGAACTCGGGCCGCAAGCTCAACATGGCCTCCGACCAGCGCAAGGCCTTGCTCAGCGGCCTCGCGGTGGCCCTGCTCGAGCACGAGAAGATCAAGTGCGGGCAGGAGCGCGCCAAGGAGGTCCGGCCGCTGGTCGAGCAGGTGATAACGCTGGGCAAGCGCGGCGATCTTGCCGCGCGCCGGCAGGCCATAGCCAAGTTGCGCAACAAGAAGGTCACCTACAAGCTGTTCAACGACATCGCGCCGCGCTACGCCGACCGCAACGGCGGTTACACGCGCATCGTGAAGCTGGGGCCGCGTCCCGGCGACGCGGCCGAGATGGTCTACCTGGAGCTCGTGTAGGCTGTCGGTCGCGCCGTCTCCGTTGTGGGGCGCGAGGGGCGGGCGGCCCGGGAGGGCCGCCCGCCCCTCGCGCGTTTCGGGGTAAGCTCAGGCGTGTGCGGCGCGCCCGGGACAGCGGCGGCGATAGGCCGGGGTCCCGCGGCTCGGGTGATCGCTGCTCGGCCTGGTGTCATCGGACGGGGTGAGGTGGCAGCGCGCGTCATCGAGATCGAGGGGCTGACCTACCGCTACCCGGCGAGCGCCGCCGAGGCCCTCGGCGGGGTCGACCTCGCCGTCGAGCAGGGTGAGTTCGTGGCCATCGTGGGCCCCAACGGCTCCGGTAAGTCGACGCTGGCGCGCATTCTCGGTGGTCTGGAGCGCCCCAGCTCGGCGCGCCGGGCCACTGCCTGCGGTCACGATCTGCTGACCGACGAGGGCCGTTGGGACGCCCGCCGCGCCGTCGGCGTCCTCTTCCAGAACCCGGAGAACCAGATCGTGGGCGAGAACGTCGAGGAGGACCTCGCCTTCGGACTCGAGAACCTCGCTCTGCCGTCCGAGGAGATCCGCGCCCGGGTCGACCGCATGGTGGCCGACTTCGATCTTGAGGAGCTGCGGCACCGCGAGCCACACCTACTCTCCAGCGGGCAGAAGCAGCGCACGGCGCTTGCGGGGGTGCTGGCCATCCCGCGGCGGGTGCTGGTGCTCGACGAGCCCACGGCGATGCTCGATCCCGCCGGACGAGAAGAGGTCCTTGCGGCCGTGCGCCGCGAGCACGCCGCCGGCCTCACCGTGGTGTACGTCACCCAGGAGATGGACGAGGTGCTCGAGGCCGACCGCGTCGTCGTCCTCGAAAGCGGACACGTGGGGTTCGTCGGCAGCCCGCGCGAGCTCTTCGGCCGCCCCGACCTGGGCGGGGCCCTCGGTCTCGGCCTGCCCCCGGCCGGGGCGGTGGCAGTGGCCCTGGCGGCGCGCGGACGAGTGCTGCACCCGGTCCCGCTCACGCTCGACGAGCTCGTCTCAGGGTTGTCCGATGGAGGGTAGCACCCGGGTGGCGGTGGGGCTCGACGTCGTCTGCGAAGGGCTCTCGTTCGCCTACGACGAAGGAGGGCGACGGGTGCCGGCCGTGCGCGATGTCGGCCTCACCATCGCCGCCGGCGCGTCGGTCGCCCTGCTCGGGCCTACGGGCTCCGGAAAGTCGACCCTGCTGCAGCTCATCCGCGGGCTGCTCACTCCCGACGCCGGCCGCGTGACGCTCAGTGGCGCTGCTCCGTCCGACCAGGACTACGGCGCGCGCCAGCGTGAGGTCGGCCTCGTCTTCCAGACCCCGGAGCTGCAGCTTTTCGCGGCCACGGCCGCCGACGACGTCGCCTTCGGGCCGCGCCAGCTCGGCTGGCCGCCGGGCGAGGTCGACGCGGCCGTCGCGCGCGCTCTCGAGCTGGTCGGGCTGCCCGAGCCGTCCTTCGGTCGGCGGCATCCCTACTCTCTCTCCGGAGGGGAGCAGCGCCGTCTAGCGCTCGCCGGCGTGCTGGCCATGCGCCCGCGCCTGCTCCTGCTCGACGAGCCCTTCGTGAGCCTCGACCCCGCCGGCCGGCGCGATCTCGCCGCCGTGCTGGAGCGGCTGAAGGGGGAGGGCAGCGGCATCGTCCTGGCGACTCACGACGTCGACCAAGCGTGGGCGCTCTGCGACGAACGGCTCGTGCTGGCCGACGGCGAGCTCGTGGCGGCCGGTCCGTGGGGCTTCGAAGGCGATGCCGGTGCGACGGTCCTGCGCGAGCACCGGCTAGAGGTGCCCTTCTTGGTGCAGCTCTGGCAGCGGCTGGGGAGGCCGGCGGGGGCGGCGCCGAGGACGGCCGCCGCAGCGGCGGAGGCGTTGACGTGAAGAGCGCAATCGCCCAGTACTACCCCGCCGACTCGGCCCTACACCGCCTTGACCCGCGCGCCAAGGTCGTCGCCGTCACCGCGCTGGCGATCGCGCTCTTCACGCGTGACTCCTTCGCCGCCCTGGCCGTCTACGCCGCCGCCGCCCTGGCCGGCCTCCTGCTCAGCCGCGTGCCGCCGGCCTGGTTCTGGCGCGGCCTGCGGCCGATCCTCTGGCTGGTGGCGCTGACCTTCGTGGCGCAGCTCCTGTTCGTCCCCGGGCCGGCGTTCTTCAGCCTGGGACCGCTACATCTGACGTGGCACGGGCTGGAGGTGGCCGCCTTCCTGACCCTGCGTCTGGTGGTGCTCGTCGTCGTGGGCTCGCTGCTCACTCTGACGACGTCGCCGATCGCGCTCACCGACGGGCTCGCCTGGCTCGCCCGCCCGCTGCGCCGCCTGCGCGTGCCCACCGAGGAGCTCGCTCTGATGATGACCATCGCCCTGCGCTTCATCCCGACGCTGCTCGTCGAAGTCGAGACCATCATGCGCGCCCAGCGCGCGCGCGGCGCCGAGTTCGGCCGCGGCGGCCTGGTGCGCCGCGCGCGCGCCCTCGTGCCGCTGCTCGTGCCGCTCTTCGTCGTGAGCTTCAGGCGCGCCGATGAGCTGGCCTTGGCGATGGAGGCGCGCTGCTACCGTCCCGGCATCGTGCGCACGCGACTGCACCCGATGCGCGCCCGGTTCGACGACTGGGTCGTGCTCGCCCTGGTGGCGGGCGTCATCGTCCTTGCGAGCCTGGTGTGAGGAGCGGGGATCGAGTGGGGCGTCGCGAGGAAGGCAAGGCATGGTACCGGCTCGACCTCGCCTACGACGGCACGGAGTTCGGGGGATGGGCCAAGCAGCCGGGACGGCGAACGGTCGAGGGCGTGCTCGAGGAGGCGCTGGCCGTCGCGCTGCTCGAGCGCGTGCGTCTCAGCGTCGCGGGACGCACCGACGCCGGCGTGCACGCGCTCGCTCAAGTCGCGTCGTTCGCCACCGGCGCGGCCGCCGAGCCTGAGCGGTTGCTCCTGACGCTGAACGCCCTACTGCCGCCCGACGTCGCCGTGCGGCGGGTGGCGCGGGCGGCGGACGGCTTCGCCGCCCGCGCCGCCCGCGCGCGCACCTACCGCTACCGCCTCTGGCTGCCGAACGCCCGTCCCGTCTTCGAGGCGCGCTACGTGTGGGATGTGCGCGGCTCCGTCGATCACGGTCTACTGGAGGAGTGCGCGTGCCTGCTGGTCGGGCGCCGCGACTTCGCGGCGCTCTCGCCCTCGGCGCGCCTCTACCACACGTGCGTCCGGGACGTGACCTCCGCCGCATGGTCTCTCTCGAGCGACGGCTGCGAGGCCGTGTTCGAGATCACTGCGAACAGCTTCCTGCACATGATGGTGCGCGTGGCGGTGGGGAGCATGGTCGATGTGGCCCAGGGGCGCCTGTCGCCGAAGCAGTTCGCCGAGGGGTTGGCAGGGGGCGAGCGCTCGGCGTTGGGGCGCACCGCCCCGGCGCGCGGTCTCGCGCTCGTCGCGGTGGACTACTGAACAGTGCGGGTGCCTCGCCACAACCGGAGTGACGGCGCAGAGCTGAAGGCGCGGAGGTGAAGGCACGGGGCGACGCCGCAGGGGCGCAGCCGCGGGGGCGCCCTACTTGCTGAGGAAGCGCTTGATCATGCGCAGGTTCGCCGCCCTGTCGGACACGACGTAGTCGACGCCGCCGATGTAGGTCGACGCGCCCTGCATCACGAGCTTGAAGTTGTGGTTCTGGGGCGTGCGCCACTTCAGGTAGGCCAGCTCGATGAGTTGCCGCGCCGAGAGATCGGTACCTATCCTTCTCACCATGTCCTTGCCGATCCAGGGCAGGCGGGGGAGGTTGCCGCGCGCCGCGACCTTCTTCTGTAGCGCCTGCACGACCTGCTGCTGGCGGGCCATGCGGAAGAAGTCGCTGTCGACCTTGCGCACGCGCACATACTGTTCGGCGCGCACGCCGTCCATGTGGTTCCAGCCGCGCTTGAAGGTCAGCGTGCGTCCGCCGGTGTACCACGAGCTGATGGTCCTGGGGACGTAGACGTCGACGCCGCCGACGGCGTCGATCATGGCCGGGAACCCCCGCATGCTGACGATCATGACGTGGTTGACGGGAATGCCGGTGAACTGGCGCACGGTCCTCACGCTCAACGCGGCACCGCCCCAGGCGTAGGCGGCGTTGATCTTCGACTGACCGTTGCCGGGGATGCTCACCAGCATGTCGCGTGGGATCGAGAGCTGGGCGATGCTGTGCGTCTTCGGATTGAAGCGCATCAGCATGATGGTATCGGAGCGGGCCGGCTCGCCGCCCCGCTGGTCGACGCCGAGGACGAGTATCGTGGTCGGGTGCGTGAGGATGCTGCCGGCGGCGGGGGAGAGGACGGCGCGAGTGTGCGCGTCGACTTTCTTGTTGCTGACGGCGACGCCCGAGGCGAAGGCGCGGTAGCCGACGATGCCGTACACGAGTGCCGCGACGAGGATGACGACAACTACGGCGAGGGGGATCGTCCACCAGCGCACGCGGCGGCGGGCGCGCGGTTCGGCCGCGCTGTGCGCAGCCGCGCTCGCCGCCTCGCCCGAGTAGACGCGCGGCTCTGCGTAGCCGCCGTTGCCGTTACCGTCGCCGCGCTGGCCGGGACGCGTGACGACGGCTCCGCCGCGCGAGCCGGCGGCTCGGGCGTCGCGCTCGCGCGGCGGCGTCTGCTCGGACGCGAGCTCCCCGGAGAGGGCGAGCTGGCCGGCGGTCGGTCTGGGGACGGACCGCCGGCCGCGGGCCTTGTAGATCCTGTACGGCTTGTCGCTCACGTTGTCGGTCTGTCGCACCTTCCCCGCTCGCGCGGCGGCATAACGCGTCCGGCCGGAGTCAAGGGCTTCCCGGGGGACCCGGTGGCGTCTGGTAGCGTTCTACTACGACCCGTTGCGGCGGGTTTCCTGCCAGACGGGATTCTGTCAGCCTCGATTGTACTACGTGATAGGGTAGCCCGCGCGCGGGAGGACCGCGCGGGACGACCTGCCGGGCGCTCTTCGGCGACGCGCTGGCGTCGCCGCCGCCGGCCGTCGGAGTTGTTATGGTGCGAGACTCCGATCTCGCGCCGGGAGCGGAGGCAGCATCGTGAGAGGCGGTGGGATTGACTGGTCTGTCGGGCGATAGCCGCCTGCGTATCGTGGGGATCGACCTCGGCGGCACCAAGCTCGCCGTGGGTGTCATGGACGAACGCACGCGCCTGCTTGCGCGCACCGTCGGACCCACCGTCGTCGACTCCGCAGAAGCGTGTCTCGCCGACATCGTGGTCCGGATGGACGCGGTGCTTGCGGAGTGCGGCGGCGCCGACGCCATCGGCGTCGGCGCCGCCTCGACGGTCGACTTCGCCAGGGGACGGCTGGTGGTCTCGACCAATCTGCCGCTCTCAGACGTGCCGCTGCGCGACATCCTGCAGGAGCGCTACGGCGTACCGGTAGCGGTCGACAACGACGCCACGGTGGCCTGCATCGCCGAACACCGCTTCGGCGCCGGCGTGGGCGTCGACGAGATGCTCATGCTCACGCTGGGCACCGGCATCGGCGGCGGCATCGTGGCCCACGGGCGCGTCTACCGTGGCCTCAGCGGGGCCGCTGCCGAGCTCGGGCACATGGTCGTCGAGGCCGACGGCCGCTCCTGCCAGGGCAACTGCCCCAATCGCGGCTGCCTCGAGGCCTACGCCTCTGGCTACGGCCTCGAGCTCTCGGCCCTGGAGGTCGCCGAGCTCAGGCCTGACTCGCCGCTGGGGAGGGCGCGGGCCGCGGGGCGACGCCTCGACGGCAGGCTGATCTCCGAGCTCGTGCGCCAGGGGGATGCCGACGCGCTGCTCATCGTCGAGGCCACCGGGGAGATGCTCGGTGTCGGGCTGGCCAACCTGACGAACATCTTCAACCCGGCGCTCATCGTCATCGGCGGCGGGGTGGCCGAGCTGGGCGAGCGTCTGCTGGCTCCCGCACGCCGCGTGCTCGCCCGGCGCGCCCTTGTGCCGCAGCGCGACGAAGTGCGCGTGGTGCCGGCGCGCTTCGGCGAGGAGGCCGGCATGGTCGGCGCCGCGGCCCTGGCGCTCACCGAGTACTTCCCCGCCGCCTGACGGCCCGGTGCAGCGTTTTCGCCTTGTGCACGACCGCACATGGCTCCTTGACAAAGGCGAGAGCGGCGTGGTTACTTGCGTAGACAGTCAGGTATCTCTGCGGGGGTCTTCGCCCCGGCCGATCCCTTTGGGAGGTGACCAACAGCTTATGCCACACCGTATCACCGAGGAGTGTCTCGCCTGCGCTGCCTGCGTCGACGAGTGCCCGAACGAGGCGATCTCTGAGGGCGACGAGATCTACGTGATCGATCCCGAGCTCTGCGACGACTGCGGGACCTGCGTCGAATCGTGCCCGAACGACGCGATCGTCGCCGACTGATCATCCTCTCGGGGGATAGTCCGAAGTGGTGCGAGGGGGCCGCGGCTCTACAGAGCCGCGGCCCCCTCGCGCACGTCCTAACCTTGCCACGCGCGTCTTCCTGCGCCACGCGCTGTGAGACCACGCGCGTCTTCCTGCGCCACGCGCGCTGTGAGACCACGCGCGCTGTGAGGCCACGCTCGCTGTGAGACAATCGCGCTCGTGAACGAGTGGCGCGAGTTCTTCGACGGCTACGCCGCGCAGTACATGGACGAACCCTTCGTCACGGGTACCCACGGCGAGGTCGACTTCATCGCGCGCGAGCTCGGCCTGCCGGCCGGCGCCCGCGTCCTCGACGTCGGCTGCGGCACGGGCCGGCACGCCGTCGAGCTCGCGCGCCGCGGCTACCGGGTCACGGGGGTCGACCTGTCGCAGGGCATGCTGGATGAGGCCGTCCACGCCGCGGCTGCCGCAGGGGTCGAGGCTGCGGTCGAGTGGCATCGCGCCGACGCCGTCGATCTACGCTGGGAGGGGGAGCCTTTCGACGCCGCCATCTGTCTCTGTGAGGGAGCCTTCACGCTCCTCGGTGACGACGACCCCATCGAGCACGACGTGCGAATCCTGCGCTCGATCCACGCCGCCCTCAAGCCCGGCGCCCGCCTGGTGCTCACCGCGCTCAGTGCGGTGCGCAGGCTGCGCGAGCTCGTGGCGGAGGACCTCGCGGTAGGGGCCTTCGACCTCGAGACGATGGTCGAGGCGGAGCCGTTCACGTGGACCGGGCCGGACGGCGAGCACGTATTCGTGGGGAGGCAGCGCATGTACGTCCCCACTGAGCTCGTCATCCTCTTCCGCCAGGCCGGCTTCGCGGTCGAGCACGTCGGCGGCGGGACCGCCGGCGCGTTCGCCAAGCGACCCCTCGACCTGAACGAGATGGAGATCATGGTGATCGCGCGCAAGCTGGGCACCGTGGGGGTGTGAGGGTGCGCGACGCTCTTCAAGGCCTGCAGATCCGGCCCGTCACGGTCGACGACGCTGAAGGTGTCGCACGCGTCCTGAACGAAGCCATCGTCGATGGCCGCTTCAGCCTCCTCGACACGCCGTTCTCGGTGGCTGCGGAGCGGCAGTACATCGCCGCCTTTCCCGCACGGGGCGTCTTCAACGTGGCGGAGCTCGACGGCGAGGGCATCATCGCCGTGCAGAGCCTCGAGCCGTTTTCGCAGTACGCGACGCACGAGCACGACCACGTGCTTACCATGGGGACCTGGGTGGGCGAACCTTTCCGCCGCCGCGGCGTCGCCGGCCGGCTCGCGGAGACGTCCTTCGCGGCTGCCCGCGAGCGGGGCTTCGAGAAGGTGTTCACCGATATGCGGGCCGACAACCTGCCGTCGCTCGCCTTTCACCTGGCTCTGGGGTTCACGGTCGTCGGTACGGCCCGCCGGCAGGCGCGCGTCGGCGACCGCTACGTCGACGTCGTGTTCGTCGAGCGGTTCCTGTAGGCGGCATGCTCTACGTCTGCGCCACGCCGATCGGCAACCTCGGGGATGTCACCCTGCGCGTGCTCGACACGCTGCGCGCCGTCGAGCTCATCGCCGCCGAGGACACGAGGCACACGCGCAAGCTCCTCGCACGCTACGACATCCACACTCCGCTGACGAGCCTCTTCGAGCACAACGAGGCGCGCAAGACCACCTATGTGCTCGGACTTCTGCGCGACGGGAAGGACGTGGCCCTCGTCACCGACGCCGGCACGCCCGGCGTCTCAGACCCCGGCTCGCGGCTCGTTGCGGCTGCGCTGCGGGAGGGTCTGCCGCTCACGGTTGTCCCGGGTGCTTCGGCTGTCGCCACGGCGGTCGCGGCGTCTGGCCTCGTGAGGGAAGACGGCTTCCGCTTCGTCGGCTACCTGCCGCGGCGCGCGACGGAGTTGCGCGCCGCGGCAGGTAGCTGGGTCGCCGACGGGGGCGTCGTCGTGGCTTTCGAGACGCCGCGGCGTCTGGCGCGCAGCTTGGCCGAGCTCGCGGCGGTCGCCCCCGATGTCGCGGGGGCGGTGTGCCGCGAGCTTACGAAGCTGCACGAGGAGGTCGTGCTGGGCACGCTCGTGGAGCTCGCCGAGCGCTTTGCCGCCGGTGCGCGGGGCGAGATAACGCTGGTGCTCGACCTCGGGCCGGGTGCGCGCCGGGCGCGGGGTGCCGTGCGGCTCGAGAGCGGCGAGGCGAGCGCCGCAGCCGCGTCGCTTCTCGCCAAAGGGCTTTCGCCGCGCGATGCGGCCACGGCGCTCGCCGTCTGTCTCGGGCTCTCGCGTAACGAGGCCCACCGTCTGGTCGGGGAGTCGTCGCGGCCGAGATGAGCGGGTACGACCCAGCCGGAGCAGACAGGTCACCCGAAGGCGCGGGAGTGGACAGGGGCGCGGGAGCAGACACGCCAACGAGAGCGGGCGGGCTACCCACGGGCGAGGTAGACGGCCCACCCGCGGGCCCCGCGGTCACGCCGCCTGTGGGGGCTGCGAGCGGCCGCGCGCGAGGTCGTATCGCGCGGCCACTCCTCGTCGTCTGCCTGCTGGCGCTCGCCGTGGTCGCCAGCGGTGCGGCGTTGTTCCGGTCGGCCCCGGATGCGCGCTGGTACTACGCTGCGAACACGGGAGTCCTGCTGCGCCTGCAGCCGCTTCCCGACGCGAGGCAGGTCGCGCTGAACTCGTTCCGCCACGCCGACCCTCGCAGCGACGCGCCGGTGTTCAAGGTCACCTGGTACACGACGCGAGTCGCATACGCGGTCCCACGCGGCACCTCTGCGGGAGCGATCGTGAGCTTCTATCGCTTCCAGCTCGAGCCCCTGTGGACGTGCCGGACTCTGAGCCAGGACGTCGTGCAGGGCGACAAGACTGTGGCCCAGATGCCGGGTCTGCAGGCGTCGCAGGGCGATATGTTCGTCACCGTCCTGACGTCGAGCATGATGGGCGCCAACGGGCAGCAACGCGCGCACCCGCGCTACACGGTGCAGGTGGACTACCGCGTGGAGTGAGAGACGGTGCCAGCGCCACCGGGTAGACTAGCGACGTGAGCGGCGTGCGAAGGGAGGCAGGATGGACTTCCTGACGACTCTGCACGAGCGTACGCTCGTGCTCGACGGGGCCATGGGCAGCGAGCTGCTGACCCGCGGCTTCAGCACGCGCGAGTGTCCGGAGCTCTGGAACGTCTCGAACCCCGACGTCGTCGCCGACATCCATCGCGGCTACTTCGCCGCCGGCTCCGACGTCGTGCACACCAACACCTTCGGCGGCAGCCGGCCCAAGCTGGCGGCGTATCACTGCCAAGAGCGCACGCAGGAGCTCAACGAAGCCGGCGCCCGCCTAGCGGTCGCAGTACGCGACGAGGCGGCGCCGGGACGCTTCGTGGCCGGTGACGTCGGCTCCGCGGGAAGGCTCCTCAGACCGATGGGCGACATGGACCCGCGCGAGCTGGAGGAGGTCTTCGTCGAGCAGATCGAGGCGCTGGCGCGGGGCGGCGTCGATCTCGTGAGCATCGAGACCATGTTCGACCTCGAAGAGGCGCGCCTGGCCGTCAAGGCCGCCCGTGAGGTCAGCCGTCTGCCCGTCTCTGCCGCGATGACGTTCAACCGCACGCCCAAGGGCTACCGCACCATGATGGGTGTCACGACTCAGCAGGCCGTGGAGAGTCTGCTCTCCGAGGGCGCCGACGTCGTGGGCTGCAACTGCACGCTGACCGCCGATGACATGATCGAGCTGGTCGGCGACCTGCGCCGGGCGACGGACGGCCCGCTGCTCGCTGAGCCCAACGCCGGGCAACCACGTCTGCAGAACGGCCACACGATCTATGAGGAGACGGCGGAGCACTTCGCCGAGGGAGCGGTCGAGATCGTCGCCCAGGGCGCCGACCTGATCGGGGGCTGCTGCGGCACGAACGCGACCTTCATCGCCACGCTCGTGGCGAGCCTGGGTCGCTAGGCGCTGTCCGAACGAGGTGCGAGCGCGGCGCCGAGCGTGTCGAGCGCGAGACGCACGGCATGCAGCGCCGTTAGCTGCGCCGGGTCGTAGAGCGGGTCCACTTCGACGACGTCCATGCCGATCAACCGCCCTCGCCGCGCCACCGCGCGCAACAGCGCCTTGGCCTCGTAGTAGGTGAGACCACCCGGCTCGGGCGTGCCGGTGCCCGGCGCGATGGCCGGGTCGAGCGCGTCGATGTCGAGCGTGACGTACACCGGTTCTCCCGGCTCGATGTGCGCCACGAGCTCCTCGACGGGCGTCCTCTTGACCTCCTCGGCCCAGCGGATCGTCACGCCGCGGCTGCGCGCCAGCTCGATGTTGTCGGCAGGCGTGTGCAGGCCGCGGATGCCGAACTGGGTCACGCCGGCCACCAAAGCGGCCTCGTGGGAGCGGATGATGGGGCTGGCGTGCGTCGTCGTGACCCCGCCCTCTTCCTCCCAGTAGTCCATGTGCGTGTCGAGCTGCACCAGGTGGGGTCGACGGCCGGCGAAACCCTGCAGCACCGGGTAGGTGATGGAGTGGTCGCCGCCGAGGACGAGGGGGAGGAGGCCGGCCTCGAGCAGGGCGGCGACGCGCGCTGCAACGATCGGGTGGTTGCGCTCAGCCGGCGCCATGGTCGGCAGTCCTATGTCGCCGACATCGACGAAGCGAACGCCGCCTAGGACCTCGGTCTTGGCCTCGCCGTCGTAGTAGGGCTCGTCGCCGCTGCGGTAGGCGTAGAAGAGCGAGACCTCACGCATGGCGCGAGGGCCATAGCGAGCACCGGGACGGTTCGTGACTCCCTCGTCGAAAGGGATGCCCAGCACGGCGACCTGGCCGTCGGCCGTTGTCGGCTCGGGCACATACGGAGCTCCCAAGAACGTCGGGATGCCGCTGTAAGGAATGGCTGGGTGCTCCCGGCGCTCGCCCATGGAGCGAGCATACACGAACGATGCCGGTGGTAGGATAGCCCCTCGACACCGCGCGAGGAGGCTCCCATGAAGATCCAGCGTCGCCCGTCGACGTTCGTGCTGCCGGTGCCGGCTGCGCTCATCACGGTCGCGACGCCGGAAGGTCCGGGCAACATCATCACGTTGGCCTGGGTCGGCGCGGTATGCTCGGCGCCGCCCATGCTGAGCATCTCGGTGCGCCCCTCGCGCTACTCCTACGAGCTGCTAAGACGCTCGAACGAGTTCGTGGTCAACATTCCACGGGCCGATCAGGTGGAGCTGGTCGACCTGTGCGGGATCGTCTCGGGAATGGATACCGACAAGTTCGCGCTCACCGGCTTCCACCCCGCCAAGGCGGCGAACGTGGCGGCCCCGCTGATCGAGGAATGTCCCATCAACCTCGAGTGCGTCACGCGTCACAGGCTCTCGCTCGGCGTGCACGACCTCTTCATCGGCGAGATCGTGGCGGCGCACTTCAACGAAGACGTCATCGACGGGCGCGGGCGGCTCGACAAGTCGCGCCTCGACCCGCTGGCGTACGTGGACGGCGAGTACTGGAGCCTCAGGGAGAAAGTGGGGAGCTACGGGTTCGCCAAGAAGCGTCTCCAGGGCAAGAAGTAGGACGACCACCCGGACGCGAAGGGAACGATGCGCTTCTACATCACGACGCCGATCTACTACGTCAACGCCGAGCCGCATCTTGGCCACGCCTACACGACGATAGCCACCGATGTGCTGGCCCGTTACCACCGGGCCAAAGGCGACGACGTCTTCTTCCTGACCGGTGTCGACGAGCACGGCTCGAAGATCGCCCAGGCGGCCCAGGAGCGCGGGCTCTCGCCGCGCGAGCACGTCGACCGCCTGGCGCCGCGCTTCCGCGAGCTCGTCGGCCAGCTCGACGCGACGGCCGATTTCTTCATGCGCACGACCGACCCCGAGCACGAGGCCTTCGTGCAGCGCTTCGTCGAACGGATGCGCGACGCGGGCGACATCGAGAAACGCACCTACGGCGGCCTCTACTGCCAGGCGTGCGAGGGGTTCTACTACGAGCGCGACCTGGTCGACGGCAGGTGTCCGATCCACGGTACGGAGCCGGTGTGGCTGGAGGAGGAGAACTACTACTTCAAGCTGTCCTCCTATCAGGACCGGCTCGCCGACTGGTATCGCACGCATCCGGGCTGGGTGCGGCCGCGGTCGCGCTATAACGAGGCGCTCTCGTTCATCGAGCAAGGGCTCGAGGACATCTCGATCAGCCGCGAGTCGATCACCTGGGGCATCCCCGTGCCGTGGGACGAGAAGCAGGTCATCTACGTCTGGGTCGACGCCCTCATCAACTACCTTTCGGCACTCACCTACGCCGTGCCGGGAGAGGACCTGGCCGTCGTCTACTGGCCGGCGCAGGTGCACATGATGTCGAAGGACATCCTCAAGTTCCACGCCGTCATCTGGCCCGCGTTGCTCATGAGCGCAGGGTACGAGCTGCCCGAGGGGGAGTTCATCCACGGCTATCTCCTCTTCGGCGGCGAGAAGATGAGCAAGACGCGCGGCAACGTTCTCGATCCGTTCGCCGTCATCGAGCAGTACGGCGTCGACCCGCTGCGCTACTACCTTCTGCGCGAGGTCACCTTCGGGCTCGATGGCGACATCAGCCTGAACGGGTTCGAGAGCCGCTACAACACGGAGCTCGCCAACGAGCTGGGCAACCTCGTCAGCCGCACGGTGTCGATGGTGGGCAAGTACCGCGGCGGCCGCGTGCCGGCGACGGCCGGCCCGCCCGCGCTGGCGCGCGAGGCGGAGGCGGCCGTCGCCGAGTACGGCCGCCGCATGGACGAGATCGAGGTCACGGCTGCGCTCGAGGCGCTCTGGGAGCTGGTGCGTCGGCTCAACCGCTACGTCGAGGAAGAGGCGCCCTGGAAGCTCGCCAAAGACGAGGCGCAGGCGCCGCGACTCGACGAGGTGCTCCAGGGGCTCGTCGCGGGCCTGCGCCTCGTCGCCCTGTGCCTGCACCCCTTCATGCCCTCTACGGCCGTCGAGATCTTGCGCCGCATCGGGCAGCCGAGCGGCGAGGACGACCTGCGCCTCGATCGCGCCGTCTGGGACCTCGCCGTCGTGGGCGTCGTCGAGCAGGCGCCTTCGCTGTTCCCGCGCATCGAGGTCGAGTAGCCTCCCGGGGGCTCCGATGGGCGCGCTTGCCGCTGCTGGTCTTGTCGACTCCCACTGTCACCTGGACCTGCTCTCGGTGGGGGCGGACGACGCTCTGGCTGCGGCGCGCGAGGCCGGTGTCGACACGGTCGTCGCCGTCGGTATCGATGTCGCCTCATCGTCGCGCGCCGTCGACCTCGCGTTTCGCCACGGCGGCGTGTACGCCACCGTGGGTCTGCACCCGCACGACGCGTCGACCTTCGACGACCGTCTGCTCGACGAGCTCGAGCGCCTGGCGTCGTCGCCCAAGGTCGTCGCGATCGGCGAGACCGGGCTCGACTACTACCGCGAGCGCTCGCCCCGCGACGCCCAACGGCGCGCCTTCCTCTGGCAGGTGGAGCTGGCGCGCGAGACGGGTAAGACGCTCGTCGTGCACATGCGCGAGGCCGCGCCCGACGCCTTCGCGCTGCTCGGCGAGCATGCCGAGGGGCTGCGGGTCGTCCTGCACTGCTTCTCGGCCGTCGCGTACGTGGGGGAGTGCAACGCGCGCGGCTACTACGTCTCGTTCGCCGGCAACCTCACCTACAAGAACGCCGGCGACCTGGGCGAGGCGGCGCGCTTCGTGCGCGAGGAGCTCGTGCTGTCGAGACCGACGCTCCGTTCCTCGCGCCGGTACCCATGCGGGGCAAGGACAACGTCCCCGCCTGGCTGACCTTCACCGCGGCGCGGCTGGGGGAGCTGCGCGGCTGGTCTGCCGAGAAGACGGCGTCGGTCACCTCGCGGAACGCCCGCCGCGCCTTCGGCCTGGGGTGAGCGATGGCCCGGGTTCGCCCTGACGACCACGACCGTCCACCCCGGCCGCGTGCGCTGCGGCGCTACGGTCAGAACCACCTCGTCGACGCCAACATCCTGCGCGTGATCCTTGCCCTCGCGGCCGTGCGCGCCGACGACGTCGTGCTCGAGGTGGGCGCGGCCGACGGGTTGCTGACCCAGCACCTGGCCGAGCAGGCCAGGGGGGTGCACGCGTTCGAGATCGACGGGCGCTACGCGGCCGCGCTCGAAGCGCTGGCTGCCAAGCGCCCGTCGCTCCACCTGCACCTGCGCGACGCCCTCAAGACGCGCCTCGACGAGCTGGACCCGATGCCGACCATCCTCGTCGCGAACCTGGCCTACAACATCGCCATCCCGCTCATCGTCGAGACGGTCGGTCATCTGCCGGCGCTCGATCGCTGGGCGGTGATGGCGCAGAAGGAGCTCGAGGAGCGCCTGTTTGCCGCGCCGCGGGTCAAGGCATACTCAGCCGTGTCCGTGCTCGTGCAGCTCGCCTGCGAGCGCACGGGGCTGCGACAGGTTCCGCGGACGGCCTTCTCGCCCGTGCCCCGCGTCGACTCGGTCTTCGTCACCTTCAGACGGCGGCGGGAGGGACTGCCCGACGGCTACGAGGACTTGGAGAAGCTGGTGCGCCTCGGCTTCGGCCAGCGGCGCAAGATGCTGCTGAACTCGCTGGCCGGCGCGGCGCACGGCGGCGTCGCACTGGTGCGCGACGACGTGCGCCGCGCCCTGGTGGCGCTGGGGGTGAACGAAAGCGCCCGGCCGGAGGAGCTCACTCCCCATCAGTTCGTCGCGCTGGCGCGCGAGCTGGGCTGGACGTAGAGGAGGGACGATGACAGCGGGAGCGCGAGACGCGGACCCCCGAGTCGCGTCGCCGAACGGCAAAGCGCTCGAGCTTGCGGCTCCGGCCAAGGTCAACCTCGGGCTGCTGGTCGGTCCCCTGCGCGGCGACGGGTTCCACGAGGTGTTCTCCCTCATGGTCCCTGTGAGCCTCGGCGACACGGTGAAGGTGGAACCGAGCTTGGGTGAGGGTCTCGTGGTCGAGTGCGACGTCGCTCCGGGAGAAGCCAACCTCGCCGCGCGCCTGGTGCGCGAGCTCGAGAGCCGGCTCCACAGGACCTTCGACGTGCGCGTGACCATCCGCAAGCGCGTGCCGGACGCCGCCGGGCTCGGCGGGGGCAGCTCCGACGCGGCGACCACGCTCATCGGTCTCGAGCGCCTCTTCAGGCTCGACCTGCAGCCGCACCTGCGCCATGAGGTCGCGGCGGCCGTCGGCTCCGACGTGCCCTTCTTCCTCTGGCCCGGGCCGCAGCTCGTCATGGGGAGAGGGCAGGTGCTGAAGGACGTCGTTGTGCCCGACCCACTCCACCTCGTGATCGCGGTGCCCGACCTGGCGCTCTCGACGGCCGACGTCTACCGCTGGCGCGACGAGGCTCGTCTGCCCGACCTGCGCGAGTTCGCGCCGCGCACGGCACTCCTGACCTCGACGCTCTTCGCCGCGGCGGCGCCGCGTGATCTCATCCCATTGATCGTGAACGACCTCGAACCGGTCGTCGCGGTGCGCCATCGCGTCGTCGCCGAGCTCAAGGAGGCCCTGCTCGGGCTGGGCGCCTTCGCCGCCGCCATGAGCGGCAGTGGACCGAGCGTGTACGGGCTTTTCGGCGACGAGGAGTCGGCGCGGGCGGCGCGGGGGTCGCTGCTGAGCGACCCCCGCGCCGCCCGCGGCTGCTTCTACGTCACCGACCTGCAGCCGAAGGAACAGGCGGCGCCGCGGCGTCGGTCGGCTCCCGGCGAGACACCCACGCGCGCGCCGCGCCCCCGGCCGGCGCGACCGCGGCAGAGCCGCGACCCGCGCCGGCGCCGGCCGCGGCGCGCCGGCCCGTGACCGCTGCGACACGGTGCGCGAGCACCGACGCGGCGTTCGTCGCTGAGCCTGCGCTGAGACAACGGTGATACACTCGAGCGGCCGTGAGCGGTGGGGCGTAGCCAAGTGGTAAGGCAGCGGGTTTTGGTCCCGCCATCCGGAGGTTCGAATCCTCCCGCCCCAGCCACCGCGAGCGCACTCGCACCGCAGCGACCCACCATCACCGACCCGAGCAGGGGGTGACGATGACCGTTCCCCGAGATGAGACAACCAACGACCGGCAACCCGACCTGACGGACGAGTCGGCCGACCGGCCTCTCGCCGTGATCGTGCTTGCGGCTGGGCTCGGCACGCGCATGAAGTCCGATTTGCCCAAGCTGCTGCACCCCGTGTGCGGACGACCCATGCTTGCCTACGTACTCGGCGCCGTCGCCGACGTCGGGCCGGAGCGCACGGTGGTCGTCACGGCGCGGTCCCACGACGCGCTCGCCGCGATCCTCTCCGAGGGCGTGGAGCGGGCGATCCAGGACGAGCAGCGCGGCACCGGCGATGCCGCCGCTGCCGGCGTCGCGGCTCTCGGCGGTTTCGCCGGCGACGTCGTGGTGCTCAACGGCGACCATCCACTCACCACCGGTTCGTTCGTCGCCGGCCTCGTCGCGGCTCACCGCGCCAGCGGCGCACGCGCGACGCTCACCGCGCAGACGTTCGATCCTGGCCACTATGGCAGGATCGTCCGCGACGAGAACGGCCGGCTCGCCGGCATCGTGGAGTACCGCGACGCGACGCCCGAGCAGCGCGCGATCGCCGAGACGAACGTCGGCGCCTATGTCTTCGCCGCCGACGCGCTTCGCGGCGCCCTCCCGCGTCTGCGCAGTGACAACGACCAGGGGGAGTACTACCTCACCGACGTCATCGCGCTGCTGCTGGCCGACGGCGACGAGGTGGCGGTGTACCGCACCGAAGACCGCGGCGTGACCCGGGGCGTGAACTCGCGCGTGGAGCTCGCGTGGGTCGCGGCCGAGGTACGCCGCCGCCTGCTCGAGGAGCTCATGCTCTCGGGGGTCACGATCGTCGACCCCGAGAGCACCTACGTCGACTGGGGCGTCGAGGTCGGCCGCGACTCCGTGATCCAGCCCCAGACGCACCTGCTCGGGGCGACGAGGGTGGGTTCGGGCTGCGAGATCGGCCCCGGCAGCGTGTTGCGCGACGTCACCGTGGGCGACGGCGCCCGCGTGGTGCAGTCGCACGTGCTGGGGTGCGACGTGGGGCCGGGGGCGACGGTCGGACCTTTCAGCTACCTGCGCCCCGGCACCGTGCTCGACGACGGCACCAAGGCCGGGGCCTTCGTCGAGATCAAGAACAGCCACGTCGGCCGGGGCAGCAAGGTGCCTCACCTGAGCTACATCGGCGACACCGAGATCGGCGCCGGCACGAACATCGGCGCCGGCACGATCACGGCCAACTACGACGGCTACCGCAAGCACCGCACCACGATCGGCGACGGCGTGCGCACGGGGAGCGACACCTGCCTCGTCGCCCCGGTCACGGTCGGGGACGACGCCTACACCGGCGCCGGCTCGGTGATAACCAAGGACGTGCCGGCCGGGGCGCTCGGCATCGCCCGCGAGCGGCAGCAGAACATCGAGGGCTACGCCGAGCGGCGGCGCCGGGAGAATGAGGGGCAGGCGCCCTGAGCTCCTTCGGGAATCCGCCGTGAGCAGCGAGAAAAGCGCCTCCCGCGCACCTCGCGGCGCGATCGTCTGGTACAATGACGAGCCGCCATCCACGCGTGGGGAGCGAAGCAGATGACCGTCACCGAGAGGACAGCCGTGCCAGCGTCGTGCGTCGTCGGGCCCTACCAGAAGCGTCTCATGGTCTTCTCGGGGCGCAGCAACCCGGAGCTCAGCCGGCGCATCGCCGAGAAGCTCGACGTCGCCCTCGGCGAAGTCACGATCAAGACGTTCGCCAACGGCGAGATCTACGCTCGCTACGGGGAGAGCATCCGCGGCGCCGACGTGTTCATCATCCAGTCGCCCTCGGGCGCCGGCGTGGTCAACGATCAGCTCATGGAGCTGCTGATCATGATCCAGGCGGCCAAGCTGGCCTCGGCCAAGCGCGTCACGGCCGTCATGCCCTACTACCCCTACTCCCGACAGGACAAGAAGAGCGCCGCGCGCGAGCCGATCGCGGCGCGCCTGGTCGCGACCCTGCTCGAGGCCGCGGGGATCGACCGCGTGCTCTCGATGGACCTCCATCAGGGACAGATCCAGGGCTTCTTCGAGACCCCCGTCGATCACATGACGGCGGTGCCCATGCTGGCCGACTACTTCCGCTTCAAGGGCTTCGGCGACCGCAAGCTGGTGGCCGTCTCGGCCGACGCCGGCGGGGTCAAGCTGGCGAGGCGCTTCGCCAGCCGCGTGGGCGGCGACCTGGCGGTGCTGACCAAGATGCGCCCCGAGCACAACCTCGCCGAGAACCTGCACTTCATCGGCGACGTCGACGGCGCGATCGCCGTCGTCGTCGACGACATGATCGACACCGCGGGCTCGGTGGTGGGCGCGGTGCAGACCCTCTACGAGAACGGGGCCGCCGAGGTCTACGTGACGGCCACGCACGCCCTCTTCTCGGGACCGGCGTTCGAGCGTATCCGCGAGTCGCCCGTCAAAGAGGTCGTCGTCACCGACACGGTGCCCGTGCGCCCCGGCCCCCAGGACACCAAGGTGAAGGTCCTCTCGGTGGCCGATATCCTTGCCAACACCATCCGCAACGTCTTCGACGACGAGTCGGTGAGCGAGCTGTTCGCCGGCGAGAACGCGCTGTTCTAGACCCGAGGGAGAGCTACCGATGGAGCGAGTGAAGCTCGAAGTGAGACCACGCCCCGACGTGGGGACCAGGCCGTCGCGGCGGCTGCGCAAGCAGGGGCTCATCCCCGGCGTCCTGTACGGATCGGGCAAGGACGCCCAGCCGTTCGCCGTCGACGGGCGCCACCTGCGTGAGGCGCTCAGCACCGACGCCGGACTGCACGCCATCCTCGATGTGACCTTCGAGGGCAAGCGGCGCCCGCACATCGCCATCCTCAAGGACCACCAGCTCGACGCCGTGCGCCACGTCGTCACGCACGTCGACCTGCAGGAGATCCGCCTCGACGAGCCGATCGACTCGACGGTGACGATCGTCGTAGAGGGCACCTCGGTGGGTGTGAAGCAGGGCGGCCTGCTCGACATGCTGACTCACGAGGTGGCCGTGCAAGGCCTTCCCGCGGACATCCCCGAGCACGTGACGCTCGACGTGACGCCGCTGGGTATCGGTGATCACGGCCGCGTGGCCGACCTTGTCGTGCCCGAGAACGTCACGGTCCTCGACGACCCGGAGCACGTCGTCTGTTCGATCCTCGCTCCGAGAGTGGTCGAGGAGGAGGTCGTCGAGGAGGCGGCCGCCGAGATCGCTGCCGCCGAGCCTGGTCTGGTCGGCGAGGAGGCCGGTGCGGCGCCGGAGCAGGGCGAGGAGTGATCCGCACCCGCCACCGTGTCGTTTCGCGCACAGCCTGAGCGGGTCGACTACCTGATCGTGGGGCTGGGCAATCCCGGCCCCGAATACTCCGGCAACCGGCACAACGTCGGCTACCTGGTGGTCGACGAGCTGGCGCGCCGCCATCGTTACGGCAGGGCGAAGCGAGGTTACAAGGGGCGCTACGCCGCCGGGACGATCGCCGGGCGCCCGGTCGGGATGCTCGTGCCCACGACCTTCATGAACAACGCCGGCGCCAGCGTGGCGGCGGCCTTGCGCGGGTCCAGCCTCGAGCCCGACCGCCTGCTGGTCGTCCACGATGAGATCGACCTGCCTTTCGGCGAGCTGCGCCTCCGCTTCGACGGTGGCCACGGGGGCCACAACGGTCTGCGCAGCGTGGTGGGCCTCGTCGGCAGCGACTTCCACCGCCTGCGCGTGGGTGTCGGCCGTCCCGACAGCCGCGACCCGGAGGTGGTCGCCGAGTGGGTGCTGCACGACTTCGCAGAGCCGCGCGACGAAGTGGAGGTCCTGGTCGGCAGGGCGGCCGACGCCGCCAGCGTCTGGATCGAGCGCGGCATCCAGGCGGCCATGAACGAGTTCAACGGGAGCGGCGGACCAGCAGCGGGCTAGCGATTCGCGTTCCGGGGCTGGGATCAGGCCGTGCGGCCGGCGGCGATGCCGACCTGACGGCAGGCGACAGCGCTCGCCGCCGTTCTCCCCCGGGGGTACAATCCGTCGCGACCCCGCCGCCTTTCGACGGCGGGGCTTTCGGCGTGCCGTTCGCCGGTCGTCGTGACCGTCTGGCAGGGCGGATGCACTGTTGCTGCTCGAGTATCTGAAAGCAGACGAACGCTTCCGTGTGGTCGCGGCCAAGCTGCGCCGCGGGCAGTCGGTCTACGCCCCGACATCGTTCGCGCCCTACCTCGTTGCGGGTCTGCTCACAGAGATCGAGGCTCCGGGATGGCTCCTCGTCGCGCCCGACTCCGAGGCGGCCGTGCGGCTGTCGGCCGAACTGGGCGTCTACCTGGGGCGCGAGCCGGCGACGCTGCCGGCGCGCGGCGTGCTCTACGGAGCAGACGTCGCGCCGGCAGCGCACATCGTCGGCGAGCGCCAGCGGGCGCTGCTTGCGCTCGAGCGGGGCGACGTCGTCGTGGCCGACGCCGTCGCCCTGCTCGAGCGCTTCGTGCCTTTCGCCCTGCAGCCGGCCCCGCTGCGTCTCGCAGCCGGCGAGGACATTCCCTTCGACGGCGTCCTCGCCGCGCTCGCCGCCCTGGGCTACGAGCGTGAGGAACAGGTGCGCGAGCGCGGCTACTTCGCCGTGCGCGGCGGTATCGTCGACGTCTACCCGTCGACCGGCGACCCCCTGCGTCTCGAGTTCTGGGGCGATCGGCTCGAGTCGCTGCGCCACTTCTCCGTCTTCTCGCAGCGCACCGTCTCCGAGGTCTCGGTGGCCGACATCTACGCCGCCACCGAGGTCGACAAGCGCGACCGGGAGTACGGCGCAGTGGTGCACCAGGAGCTGGCCGGCTGGGAGCTCGCCGGCCGCGAAGAGGCGCCCGACGAGGCCTTCAGGCGCGCCGAGGCGCGCGCCCTGGGCGCCCTGGCCGACCGCTTCACGACGGTCGGCGAGCTCCTTTCGGCCGGCGGTCAGCGGACCTTGGTCTACGCGCCCGACGAGACCTACCGCGCGCTCGCGGGCTTCGATGCCGAGGTCGCGGAGCTGCTCGGCGGCGAAGCCCGCGAGCGCTTCTATCTGCCGCTGCTCGAGGTGCGCCACCTGCTCTCGGACGCGATACAGCTCGACGTCGTGCAGCGCGACCAGCGCTGGCAGTTCCAGGCGTCGCGCCCGCAGACGGCGGCGCGCGACATCGGGGAGGCCGAGCGCGACCTCTCGCGTCTCGTGCGCGACGGTTACCGCACCGTGGTCGTCTTCCGTCACCCCGGCGAGGCCACACGCGCCACCTTCCGTCTCAAGACGCTCAGCGCCGAGGTGCTCGAGCCCGGCGTGCCGGCGCCTGAGGAGCCCGGCCTCTACTTCGCCGCTGCCCCTCTGCGGGAGGGCTTCGTCTCGGCGGAGCTCAAGCTCGCCGTCCTGGGCGAGCGCGCGCTGGTACGCGCCGCTCGTCCCGAGCGGCGCTTCGTCGTCGGCGCTCGCCTGCAGAGCTTCTTCGACCTGCGTCCCGGCGACTACGTGGTGCACGAGGACCACGGCATCGCCCGCTTCGCCGGCATCGAGACGCGCACGGTGGCGAGCGTCACGCGCGACTACCTCTTCCTGCACTTCAAGGGCGAGGACAGGCTTTTCGTGCCGCACGACCAGATGTCCAAGGTGACGCGCTACATCGGCGCGAGCGGCGCCGCCCCGGCGCTCAACCACCTGGGCGGCGCCGCCTGGCAGACAGTCAAGACGCGCGCCCGCAAAGCCGTCGTCGAGATGGCCGGTGAGCTGCTGACCCTCTACGCCTCCCGGCAAGCCGTCCCCGGCTTCGCCTTCCCCTCCGATGCCGAGCTCATGCGTAGACTCGAGGAGCGCTTCCCCTTCGAGGAGACCGAGGACCAGGCCGAGACGATCGACGACGTGAAGAACGACATGGAGGCGGCGCACCCCATGGACCGCCTGGTCTGCGGCGACGTCGGGTACGGCAAGACCGAGGTCGCCGTGCGCGCCGCGTTCAAGGCCGCCGAAGCCGGCAAGCAGACGCTCATGCTGGCCCCGACGACGATCCTCGCCGAGCAGCATTACCTCACCTTCAGCGAGCGCTTCGGCGACCTGCCGGTCAGCGTCGAGATGGTCTCGCGCTTCCGCAGCGCCCCCGAACAGCGACGCATCCTGGGGGAGTTCAAGGCGGGCAAGGTCGACGTGCTCATCGGCACGCACCGCCTGCTGAGTCGCGACGTGGCGCCCAGGGACCTCGGCCTCGTGATCGTCGACGAAGAGCAGCGCTTCGGCGTGCGTCAAAAAGAGTGGTTGCGCAATCTCAAGCTGCAGGTCGACGTCGTGAGCCTCTCCGCCACACCCATACCGCGCACGCTGCAGATGTCGCTCACCGGCATCCGCGACATCTCGGTCATCGAGACGCCGCCGCGTGGACGGCACGAGATCCGCACCTATATCGGTGAGTACCGCGACGACCTCGTGCGCTTGGCGATCGAGAAGGAGCTGGCGCGCAGGGGCCAGGCCTTCTACTTGCACAACCGGGTGGAGACGATCGAGGAGGCGGCCGAGCACGTACGCGAACTCGCGCCGCAGGCGAGAGTGCGCGTGGCTCACGGGCAGATGCAGGAACGCGAGCTCGAGCAGGTCATGCTCGGCTTTCTCGCCGGCGAGGCCGATGTGCTCGTCACCACCTCGATCATCGAGAGCGGCATCGACATCCCCACCGTCAACACGCTGATCGTAGAACGCGCCGACCTCCTGGGCCTGGCGCAGCTCTACCAGATCCGCGGTCGCATCGGGCGCAGCGACGAGTACGCCTACGCCTACCTGCTCTACCCGGGCGAGGACTTCCTGACCCAGGAGGCGGCGGCGAGGCTGCGTACGCTCTCCGATCACACCGAGCTGGGCTCCGGCTTCAAGATCGCCATGCGCGACCTCGAGATCCGCGGCGCCGGCAACCTGCTCGGCGACGAGCAGTCGGGGCACGTGGCGGCCATCGGCTTCGAGATGTACGCGCAGCTCCTCGACGAGGCCGTCGCCGAGCTGCGCGACGAGCCTCCGCCGGTGCTCCCGAGCGTGCGCGTCGAGATCCCCGTCACCGCCTACGTGCCGCCCGAGTACGTGCCCTACGAGGCGACCAAGATCGACGTCCACAAGCGCATTTCGTCGGCGACGTCGATTGCGGCGCTGGCTGAGGTGCGCGCCGAGCTGACCGACCGCTTCGGTCCGCCGCCCGAGCCGGTCGATGCCCTGCTACGCCTGCAAGCCGTGCGCATCAAGGCGCAGGAGCTGGGCGCCGGCGCCGTCGTCATTCGTGGTGGGCGGCTGCGGGTCGAAGGTCTCGCTCTCGACGACGCGTGGGCGGCGCGCGTGCGCGCCGCCGATGAGCGCGTCGTCTACTTCAAGCAACGGGCAACCCTGAGCGCCCATGCCGCGCCGGGCGTCCCTTCATCGCCTCTGTGGGCTGAGGCGGTGCTCGATGGTATAATCACTGCTCGCGTTGGAAACCCCGACACCCCCTGAGAGAGGACCCCGATGAAGAGACTCGTTCTGGTCATGGCTGCGGCCACGCTGCTGCTGGTCCCGCTGGTGGCCGGCTGCGGTCAGAGTATGCCCTCAGGCGCGATCGCCACGGTCGGGGACGCGGCAGTGACCCAGCAGCAGTTCGATGAGATCGTCGACATCTCCAAGAAGCAGGCGGCCAGCGCGGCGAGCCCGCAGCCGTTCCCCAGCCCCGGCACGCAGCAGTACAACTACTTCTCCGCCCAAGTGGTCAACATGCTGGTCAACCAGGAGCTCATGAAACAGCAGGCCGCCAAGCTCAACGTGTCGGTGACCGACAAGCAGCTCAACGACAAGATCAAGCAGTACGAGAAGCAGTTCGGGGGCGCGAAGAAGTTCCAGACGTACATCGAGAAGCAGGGCATGACGATGGAGTTCGCCAGGACCCTCATCAAGAACCAGATCCTCACCCAGGCCATCTACGACAAGGTGACCTCGGCCGCGGCCGTGACCGATGCCGATATGAAGGCCTACTGGAAGCAGCACAACGACAGCTTCCAGCAGAAGCCAACGCGGACGGTGCGCCATATCCTGGTGAAGTCCAAGGCCCAGGCCGACATGGTACGCGCGCTGCTCGCGGCCGATCCCAGCAACGCCAACTGGAACAAGGTCGCCAAGAAGTACTCCACCGACCCGGGCACCAAGTCTACGGGCGGCAACTTGGGCCCCATCAGTCAGGGCATGATGGTCGCGGCCTTCGACAAGGCGGCCTTCTCGCTCAAGAAGGACGTCATCTCGGTGCCGGTCAAGACGCAATACGGCTGGCACGTCCTCGAGGTGACGGCCATCACGCCGGGTAAGACGGTCACCTACGACCAGTCCAAGACGCAGATCAAGCAGATGCTGCAGGCGCAAAGCAAGCAGACCTCCTGGACGAAGTGGCTCGACGGGGTCACCAAGGCGGCGAACATCAAGTACGCCAGCGGTTTCGATCCCGCCAAGCTCACGGCGCCGGCGTCTCCGCAACCGAGCGCGAGCTGACGCTTCATCGGGAGTCGGCCTCTCTTACGCGAACGAGAGGGCGGCGCCGCGTGGTGGTGAGCCACGCGGCGCCGCCCCAGACGATATGAGCCTGCACCTCGTCTACATCGGCGCCGCCGCCGAGCTTGTGCCCGCAGCCTCGCTGCGGGCGCTGGCCGGCGGCGGCGCCGTCTATCTTCCCGAGGACCTCGAGTCTGAGCTTGCCGATCTGCTCGCCGCCGAGGCGCCGGAGGCGGCCGGCACGCTGGGGCAGGGCATGCGCGGCTACGCGGTGGCGCTCGAGCGGGCCGTGAGCGAGCCCGTCACGGTGGCGATCGCCGGCCCTGCGGGAACGGTGCTGGCGCGCGATCTCTCGCGGGCGGCGGCCGAGCACGGGATCGAGGTCACAACGACGCCCCACTCCACTGCCTTCGCCGATGCCCTCGCCGGGCAAGCGCTCGTCTCGTTGCGGCGCATCATCGCCATCCTGCGTGAGCAGTGCCCCTGGGATCGCGTGCAGACGGCGCGCGATATCGTCTCGTACACCGTCGAGGAGGTGTACGAGCTCGCCGACGCCATCGCCGAGGACGACCTCGGCGAGGAGCACGGCGAGCTCGGCGACCTGCTCATGCAGGTCTACTTCCTCGCGCAGCTTCTCGAGGAGCGCGATGCCGGCGACGTGGGCACGGTGGCGCGCGAGATCGAGGAGAAGCTGATCCGCCGCCACGCGCACATCTTCGGCGACGCGGTGGCGGAGACGCCCGGCGAGGTGCGCGGCCAGTGGGACCGTATCAAGCGCGAGCAGGAGGGGCGCGAGGGCATCTTCCACGACGTCCCGGGAGCCCTCCCGGCGCTGCTCCTGGCACGCAAGCTGCAGGAACGCGCCGCCGCCGTGGGGTTCGACTGGGAGACGGCGCACGAAGCCTTCCCCAAGATCGCCGAGGAGCACGCCGAGCTCGCCGAAGCGCTGGGCCTGCCGGGGTCTTCCCGGGCTCCCCATGCCGACCTTACCGCGCAGGCTGCTCCCTCCAGCGATGTCCTGATTGGGGCCGAGGAGGGGACGGGGGTCGCCGGGGCCGCGTGGAGCCGCGCCGAAGGCACGGCGGAGCGGAGTAAGGCCGCCGACGTCAGTCGGCCGGCCGAACGCGCCACGGAGACCCCCGTCCCCTCCTCGGCCGCCGCCACCGACGCCCAGAAGGAGCGCCTGCGCCACGAGGTCGGCGACCTCCTCTTTGCGGTCGTCAACGTGGCGCGCAAGGCCGGGGTCGATCCCGAGCTGGCCCTGCGCCGCGCGGCGCTGCGCTTCGAGGAGCGCGTCTGCGCCGCCGCGTCGCTGGCGCAACGGGAGGGCGCCGAGTGGACCGCGCTAGAATTGGCCGAGCAGGAGTCGTATTACCAGCGCGCCAAACGCCAGGAGGCCAGCAGATGACGACCATCGTCGACGTACTGGGACGGCAGATCCTCGACTCGCGAGGCAACCCGACGATCGAGGTCGAGGTGGAGCTCGACTCGGGCGCCGTCGGTCGCGCCGCCGTGCCGTCCGGAGCATCGACGGGGGAGTACGAGGCCGTCGAGCTGCGCGACGGCGTCGGTGAGTACGGGGGCAAGGGCGTGCGCAGGGCGGTCGACAACGTCAACGACATCATCGCCGAGGAGATCATCGGCTTCGACGCTACCGACCAGCGGCTTGTCGACCAGGCGCTGATCGCCCTCGACGGCACGCCCAACAAGGCGAAGCTGGGCGCAAACGCTATCCTGGGCACCTCGCTGGCCGTCGCCTACGCGGCGGCCGGCTCTCTCGAGCTGCCGCTCTACCAGTACCTCGGCGGCGTGGGCGCGCACATCCTGCCGGTGCCGATGATGAACATCCTGAACGGCGGCAAGCACGCCGACAACAACGTCGACCTGCAGGAGTTCATGGCCATGCCGGCGGGCGCCGACTCGTTCGAGGAGGCGCTGCGCATCGGCGCCGAGGTCTACGCCGCGCTCAAGGGCGTGCTCAAGAAGCGCGGCCTCTCGACGGCCGTCGGCGACGAGGGCGGCTTCGCCCCCGACCTGGGCTCGAACGCCGAGGCCATCGAGGTCATCATCGAGGCGATCGACGCGGCCGGCTACGAGGCCGGCGCGCAGGTCTTCATCGCTCTCGATCCGGCCGCGTCGAGCTTCTTCGAGAAGGGCAAGTACGTGCTCGCCAGCGAGGGCCGCAGCCTGACCTCCGCCGAGATGGTCGACTACTACGCCGGCCTCGTGGACGAGTACCCCATCATCTCCATCGAGGACGGTCTGGCCGAGGACGACTGGGGCGGCTTCAAGCTCCTCAACGAGCGCCTGGGATCGCGCATCCAGATCATGGGCGACGACATCTTCGTCACCAACACGGAGCGCATCGCGCGCGGCATCGAAGCCGGCTCGGCCAACTCGGTGCTCATCAAGCTGAACCAGATCGGCACGCTCTCAGAGACGCTCGACGCCATCGAGATGGCCAAGCGCGCCGGCTGGACGGCCGTCGTCTCGCACCGCTCGGGGGAGACCGAGGACACGACGATCGCCGACGTGGCCGTGGCGACCAACGCGGGACAGATCAAGACAGGCGCGCCGGCGCGCACCGACCGCGTGGCGAAGTACAACCAGCTCCTGCGTATCGAGGAGATGCTGGGCGAGGTCGCAGAGTACGCCGGCCTCAAGGCCTTCTACAACCTGAAACGATAGGACGGCGGGCGGCACCCAAACGGGCCCCTTCCGACCACGACGATCCGGGCGCGGTGGCGCACCGGCAGGCGAAGAGAGAGTGACGATGTACTGCCCCGACTGCGGATACGACGCCGGCGAGGCCAACTTCTGCCCCGAGTGCGGCAGCGACCTCGGCGCGCTGAAGAACGCGCGTAAGAACGTGAAGACCACGGGTAACCAGCGGCGGTCGGGCGGCGACCGCGCCGCCGGTAGCGGCGGCGCGGCCGCCGCCCAGCAGGGCCCCGCTCGCCGTGCGGCCGCGAGGGGCCTGTCGACGACCAGGATGATCTGGATCCTCGTCGCCATCGCCGCGGTGGCCGCTTTCGCCATCGTCTACATCGTCAACAACCGCGGGAGCAGCAGCAGCACGAGCACGCCGACGACCCCGAGCGGTCCGGTCACCGCCGACACCAGCGGCACCTACTCGGAGCTCGTCGCGCGCGCCAACGGCCTCTACGACCAGGGCGCGCCGCTGATCCAGAAGAACGACCTCAACGGTGCCTCGCCGTACTTCGCCGCTGCCGCCAAGGTCTACGCAGCGGCCTGGAAGAAGCAACCCGGCGACCCGGCTGTGGGCACCGACTACGCGACCTCGCTCTTCTACTCGGGCGACGTAGAGGGTGCCGTCAAACAGGTGGACAAGGTCCTGGCGAAGAACTCGACCTTCCAGAACGCCCTCTACAACCGCGGCAACTTCCTCGGCATGCAGGCGCGCGTCGCGCAGCAGAACGGCCAGAAGGCCAAGGCCGACAAGCTCTTCGCGCTAGCCAAGGCGTCGTACCAGGCGGCGATCAACGTCGATGCCACCTCCGACAGCGGCCAGGCGGCCGCGCAGGCGCTGAAGAGCCTGTGAGCTGAAGCGTCGCCGAGGTCGGGTCGGTCGGCGCCATCCGTACTCCAGCGGGACCTTCGGGGATGTGTCGGTCTGAAGGTGAAGTCGGGGCCGGGGCGAATCTCGTAGCTACCTGGCAGCGTCGGGAGGAGCACGGTCGCGATGGCCGCAAGGAAGCGCAACACGACGAAGGCGCCGGTGCGTCTGCACCCCGGCCGCCTTGCCGTGCTCGTGCTGGGCATCGTCGCGGCGTACTTCTTCGTCTCTCCACTGCGCGCCTTCTTCGCCCAGCAGGACCGCTACCAGCGGGAGGTCGCGGCGCTCGCGCAGGTGCGAGCGCAGAACGCCGAGCTGAAGGCCGAGCTGGCGACCATGGGCACGCAGGAGTACGTCGTGCGTCAGGCGCGCAAGGACTTCCAGCTCGTGCCGCCGGGCGTGCAGGCGTTCGTCGTGAAGGGTCTCCCGCACGAACCTCTCGTAGACCAGGCGCCGGCGGGATCCTCGCCGAAGACGTCGCACCTCTCCATCGCCCAACGTCTCGCGGACCTCTGGCACACCATCGCCGACTGATCACCTCATCCCTCCGGACACACCGTGGCACGTAGCGTCCGACCCCGCCGCGGCGGTTCGGCCGTGAGTCCCGGGCCTTCCCACGGTGGCGGATTGAGCGCGCGCGACCGAGCCGTCGTGGAACGGCAGCTCGGTCGCGCGCCGCACCTGATGAGCCGGGTCGCGGCCAGGTGCCCGTTCGGCTTCGTTGCGGTGGTCGAGGACCTGCCCTACGACGACCGCGGGCTGCCGTTCCCGACGCTCTTCTACGCCACCTGTCCGACGCTGGTGCAGGCGTTATCGCGGCTCGAGGACGCCGGGGGTGTGCGCAACTGGTCGACACGGGCTAGCTGCGAGGCCGAGTTGCTCGTCTCGCTGCGCGACGCGGAGCGCTACGAGCGGCGCCGCCGTCGCGTGCTGGCGGCGCGTTGCGCCGCCGCGTGGCGCGACGGCGGCGCCGCCCTGGCGCTCGGCGTCGCCGGCGTCCGGCGCGGCGACCGGACCGACCTGAAATGCCTGCACGCGCACGCGGCCCACGCGCTGGCCCGGCCGCGCTATCTGCTCGGCCGGGCCATCCTGGAGGAGGCCGGGCGACCGTGGTGTGACGACGAGCGCTGCCGATACGTGCCTTTCGGTCCCGCGATAGTGGCGGAGACGCTCCGGTGAAGGTGGCCGTCGTAGACCTCGGCACCAACTCCTGTCGCCTTCTGCTGGCTCAGGTCGACGGCGGCCGCGTCACGACGCGCGCGCGGGCCGCCACGGTGACGCGGCTTGGCGAGGGCGTCGACCGGCGCCGCGCGCTGAACGCGGCCGCTGCGCGACGCACGACGGAGTGCCTCGAGGTCTACGCGCGGCGCATCGAGCGCTTCGCGCCCGAGCGGCGGCAGCTCATCGCCACCAGCGTCCTGCGCGACGTCGCCGACGGACAGGCCTATCTTGACGGGCTCCAGCGCCGGTTCGGGCTGCCGTGGCGGATCCTGGGCGGCGACGAGGAGGCGGCGCTCGGCTTCGCCGGCGCCGCCTCAGGCGTCGCCGCCTTGCCCGTCGCCGCCTTGCCCGTCGCGGAACGGTCCGCTGCGCCAACCCCTGGCCGCCTCGCCGTGCTCGACGTGGGCGGCGGCAGCACGGAGCTCGCCGTCGGCCCTCTACCGATGGGGCGACGCCCGGAGCCACCCTCGGCGATAGCGACGCCGGACCTGACCCGCAGCCTCGACGTGGGCTCCGTGCGGCTCACCGAACGCTTCCTTCTCTCCGATCCGCCGACGGAGGCGGAATGGCGTGACGCCGAGCGCTTCACGAGAGAGCTTCTCGAATGTCAGCTACCAGACGACGCGCGCTTGCGCATCGCGCTCGTCGTGGGTGTGGCCGGGACGATCACCACGATCGTCGCCTACAAGCTCGGCCTGCGTCGCTTCGATCCGGAGCTGGTGCACGGTCACCGGCTGTCGCTGGCTGACATCGAGCGCGCCATCGCCGTCTTTCGCAGCCTGACCAGCGAGCAGCGCGCCGGCCTCCCCGGCATCCAACGCGGCCGCGAGGACGTGATCCCGGCCGGCGCGCTCATCGCCCGCGAGGCCTGCCGCCTGCTGTCGGTCGACGGGCTCGTGGCCAGCGAGGTCGACATCCTCGACGGTGTCGCTCTCGTGATCGCGGGCGAACGCTGACCAGGCGTCTGCGCGTTCGGGCGGCGGCATTCTCAGCGGTCGTCCGCTCGCTATACTGGTCGCGGCCGGAGTGGCGGAACTGGTAGACGCGCGGGACTTAAAATCCTGTGGGACATGCGCCCGTCCGGGTTCAATTCCCGGCTCCGGCACCTACTTTCACCTGCAAATGAGCCTTGCGCCAGTCTCGGCTCCGTTTCTACTAAGTCGGTAACTGCGCACACTGTGCGCACACGCCCTCAGTGGCCCTCGAAGATGAGCGCCGCCACCTTGGTCGCGGCCTCCTCCTGCATGTCGGGTAGAACGTGGCTGTAGAGGTTCAGCGTGATCGCTGTCGTGGAGTGGCCGAGCATCTCCGAGACCACCAGAGAGGAGAACACGATCATGTCTACATCGATCAACAACGTCACGCTGGTGGGCAACCTCACCCGCGATCCCGAGACGCGCGCCGCCGGCACTACGACGGTCTGCAGCCTGCGCTTGGCCGTCAACGACCGCGTCAAGGACCCCGCCACGGGGGAGTGGGGCGACCGCGCCAACTACTTCGACGTCGACGTCTTCGGCTCCCGGGGCGATTTGTGCGATTAGTACCTCCGCAAGGGCCGTCAGGTGGCCGTGCAGGGCAAACTGTGCTACCGCGAGTGGATGGCCAAGGACGGGCAGAAACGCTCCGCCGTCGCCATCGTGGCCAACAACGTGCAGTTCATCGGGCCGCGCGAGGGCGCCAGCACCACGGCGACCGCGGGGGCGCGGCCAGCACAGACGGCTGTGCGGCCGCCCTCACCGATGACCTCGCCGCCGCCGAGGACGCCGAGGACGGGATATCCCGTTCTGACGAGATGCGGGCGACCTGCACACAGCCTGAGACGAAGATCCTGCGCGCCGTCGGCAGTCCCATCACTTTCTGCCGCCCCCCACCAAGAAGGTGCTCGCCCGGCACGGAGCCGAGCACAACGCGGCCGCATGAGCGCAACCCTGACGGAGGGGGCAGGCCCGCCGTCTCACTCAGGGTCGGCGGCCCTCGTCGTTCCCGCCACCTACATAGTTGCCGCTGGTATTGAGCGCTGTCTAGACTGCGGTTATTACTCGGGTGGTCGGTCCCCCGCCTGCTTCATGAAGGAAGCGCCCCCGCTGGGAGAGCGGGGACGCTCGTGATGCGAGGGCCAGCCCTTTGGGGGGTACAAGCTGCTAACCCGTACGTAATAATACCGCGCTCCAAACGGCGCTCAATAGCAGGCCCACAACGACGAACGCCCCCGCGAGTGGAGGCGCTCGACAGCGAGATCGAGATTGGCGCTTCCTGCGTCCACCCCCAGCGTGTCGGCGATCTTGCGCTGGGAGTAGCGGGCCGGCCGCGCTCTTGTGCCCGGCATCGCTCGCCCACGGCCGGCCTCGTCTCATCCTAACGCCGCGTCAGCGGCCGCCGGAGGGCCGCAAGGGTGCGCGACATTGCCCACGACGCGAACGGCCCCGTCGCCGGCGCCGCTTGCGGTGTCGCGTTGGAGTCACGCCATCCTGGGGCTCTGGACAGGATGGCGCATTGTAGCGTGTTGATGTGAGCCATCCTGGGATTTGTCTAGGTAGTCTGGCCTAGAGTCGTAGTAGGGGTGGCCGCGAGCATCGAGGGCCTACAACCGTCTAGGTCAGGCCGCCCCGGCCGTGCCTTCTCATCGTACCCCGACTATCCGCTGAAATACCTGCACTCGAGCTTGTGAAAGGCGACACTAGACACACTAGAGTCGATCGTCAGGCGGGTGACGTATGAGCAGTGTCGAACTGGCATCGTGGTTCGCCCTGGGCCTGTTCTGGCTCTCGCGGATCGCACTTGTCGTAATCGTCGTGGCGGCGGTCATCGCCATCGTGCGCGTCCTGCGCTTGCCTCCGTACGTGCCCGAGGCGTCCGACCAGGAGGAGATAGATCTGGAGCCGCCTCTCTGGGCGATGGACGGGTTGAAGAGAAAGACAGCGCACGGGAGATGAAGTATGAGCCCACTGTTCACACTAACCGCGACGCAACGTCTCACGGCCGGAGAACAAGCCGTATATGACTTCATTTCGGAGGATTTCCAGAACGTGCGGCGCCTCGTGGAACAAGTGGCGGCCGCGAAGACCACGAACACCCACGCGGCAGTCGTCACTCAAATAGCCGAGGCCGACGCTATCCTGCAGACCACGTACTCAGACTGGCTGGCGATGGACCTTGTGGGCGGACGAGTACATACGCTTGAGCGCGACTACGAGTCCGTGCTGCGCAGCATGCTCATCGTTAGCGAGAGCATGAAGGCGGTCTTGGCCGCGCCGACGAAGGTCTTGGCCGCTGCAGCCATGCAGGTGGCTCTGAGGGAGGTCCCTAGACTCACCAGGCGCGTCGGATGGTCCGCCCAAGAACTTGACGCGCTCGCGGCGTACACGGACGGAAACGGGGCACGACCTCGAGGACTTCCCGCGCGCGCAGGCAAGTAGGGGCGCGACTGTCTACCCGCTCGTCAGCGCCAGCGTAGCCGGCCCCGTCTTCTCGTAGCGCCCCGTCAGCGCGCGCAGGAAGGCCGTGGGGGGTGTTGCGGGTTGACGTTGGCGCGCATCGCCGACCGGGCACCACCAATCCTCCTCTAAACGTTAAGGTCACGGTCCACGACGCCGATAGTAAGAGAGTGACCTCCTGAGAGTGGGGGGCGGCAGGGTGCTGAGAGGCATGGCCGCCCCCCGCCTGCTTCATGAAGGAAGCGCCCCCGCTGGAGGGCGGGAGCGCTCGTGATGCGCAGGTCAGCTCCTTTGGGGGGATCACTGCTAACCCGAACGGGATAATAGTCGCACACCGGCGATCGGCCGGCAGACGGTGGCGCACCCTTCCGGTACACTGGCGACCAGGACCTCGTCAGGCGCGAACGAAAGGACACCGCGTGGGGCTGTTGCGCCCTCCCGACGTCGCGCGCTATGCGCGCATGGGTCACATCGACAAGCTGACCGAGGCGGCGCGCAGCAAGCGCTGGCCCGAAGCTGCTATCGCGGCGCGGCGGGCGCTCGGGGAACACATGGACCTGCTCGTCGATACGCTGGGCAACAAGAGCATGCGCCGCGTCTTGACGGCCCGTGAGGCGCTCAAAGCCATCGGCCGGCCGGCCACCAAGGCCCTGCTCGACAAGATCGACGATCCCACCAGGGAGCGTCGTCAGGACGTGGTGCACGCGCTCGGGGAAGTAGGCGATCCCTACGCGGTCAAGGCGCTGGTCGAGCGGCTGCGCGACCCCGACGGCTTGGTGCGCCAGCTCGCCTGCCGCGCCCTCGCCAAGATCGGCGATCCGCGCGCGCTCGCGCCGCTGCGGCGCGCCGCCGCCGCCGACCCCGACGACTCGGTGCGCAAGACGGCGGCCGAGGCGGCGCGCCGGATCGAGAAGCGCTCCAGCGTTGCCGCGAGCCGAGCCGGGGGCGCCGCGGCCGATTCGTCCCCATCCGAACAGCCGACCGGCCAGGAGGACGGTGCCGGCGAGGCCGAAGACCAGGAGGAGCGTCCGTGACACCAGTGCGCCGCATCCAGGAGGAGCACGGCATCGTGGGGCGGGACCGGGAGCTCGCCCTCTCGCTGGCCGTGCTGGCGCGGGGCAGGCACCTGCTGCTCGAGGGGCCGGTGGGCGTCGGCAAGACGACCGTCGCACTCGCCGTATGCCGCCACCTGGGCAAGCAGACGGTGCGTGTCGACGGGGACGACCGCTACTCCGAGAGCAAGCTGACCGGCTGGTTCGACCCGCCGCTGGTGCTCAAGCGTGGGTACTCCGAGGAGTCGTTCTTCCCGGGGCCGTTGGTGCGCGCCATGCGTGAGGGGGGTGTCCTCTTCATCAACGAGCTCAACCGCATGCCGGAGTCGGTGCAGAACGTCCTTCTGCCGGCGCTCGACGAGCGTCTCGTGATCGTGCCCCATATCGGGGAGGTGCGCGCTGCCGAGGGCTTCCAGGTGGTCGCCACGCAGAACCCAGTGGAGTACATCGCCACTGGCCACCTCTCGGAGGCGCTGCGCGACCGCTTCGAGCACGTCGCTCTCGAGTACCAGAGCGCCGAGGAGGAGGCGCGCATCGTCGCCGCCGAGACCGGCAGCGACGATGCGCGCCTCATCGTGCGGGCCGTCGCCGTCGCTCGAGCGACGCGGGCTCACCCCGGGCTCAAGAAGGGCGCCTCGATCCGCGCCGCCATCGCCACGGTGACGATCGCCGAGGAGCTCGCCGCCGAGGGCGGCTTCGCGGGACTTGCCGCGGCGTCCGGTGCCGGCGAGCGACGCCCGGACTCGATAGCGGCCGACGACCAGGCGGAACCCCGCGGATCGGCGCCGCCGGATGACGACCTACGGCTACTGCGCCTTGCGGCTGGGGCAGCCCTGCCGACGCGCATCGAGCTCGCCGGCGACGCAGACGCGAGCCTCGACGCCGTCATCGACGATATCTGCGCGGCGGTGGCCGCCGACGCCGACGCGGCGCTGGCGGCCTTCGCGGCGGCGAGCGCCGCGGCAAGAAAAAAAGGCTGAGCGGCGGCAGCCGCCGCACCGGCGTCCCGGTCAGGGAGTACCGCCCGGCTCGTCGTCCCGACACCGGGTCTGTGGGCCGCGGCGAGGTGCTCGCCGCCTTCGCCGAGCGCTACGGGATGACTCTCGAGGGTCTCGACGGCTGGGCGATCGCCCAGACGATCACCCGGCGTGGCGGCGCCGGTCTTGACGCCAACACGCGCGAGGTGGCCATGGGCATGGCCGCCGAGGCGGTCCTCGAGCATGCAGTGCGACTCGTCGGCCCGCTGCGCGCAGCGACCAGGCTGACGGCGGAAGCCATGATCGAGCCCCACGAGGGCGACTTCGACGTCGAGCGCACGTTCGAGAACGTGCTCGGCAAGGAGTTCCCGGAGCCCGATGACTGGGTCGTCGAGCGCCGCCGCGAGCGCCGTCAGCAGGTCGTCCTCATGATGGACACCTCGCTTTCGATGGCCGGGCCCAACATGGCGGTGGCCGCCGTGGCGGCCGCCGTCATGGCTCTGAAGCTGCACCCGGGCGACCTGTCGCTGGTCGCTTTCGAGACAACGGCGGAGGTGCTCAGTCGTCTCGAGGATCCTGTGCCGGCCGAGTGGCTCGTGCGGCGCATGCTTGAGAGACCCTGCAACGGCTACACGAACATCGAGGCCGCGCTCGAGCTCGGCGCCATCGAGCTCGAGCGCGGTCGCAATCCACGTCGCGCGGGTCTCCTCATCACCGACGGTGTGTACACGGCCGGCGGCGACCCGCTCGAGGCGGCACGGTCGTTCACTCGTCTCTATGTCATGCTGACGGCTGACTACAAGATGAATCCCGAGCTGTGCCACGCCATGGCGAAGGTCGGCGGAGGCACCGTCTTTCACGTCGAGGACTTCGGCGAGCTACCGCGGCGCATGCTCGACGTGGCCGACCACGTGCTCAGGTAGCCGACTCCGGCGCCTCCGCGCCCGGCAGCAGCTCCTGCCTTGCGCTCTCTGCCTCGGGCGGCTCGACCGACTCGCCCTGCCTCGTCCAGCGCCTGCCCGGCCAGCCGGCCACCGGCCCCACGGCCAGCGTAAGCCCCGGCACGAGGGCCGTGCGCACGAGGAAGGTGTCGATGAGCACGCCGATGGCCACCCCGATGCTGATCTCGACGAGGTCCTTCACGGGCTGCGAGAGCAGGATCAAGAAGGTCCCCGCGAGGATGATGCCGGCGCTCGTGAGCACGCCGCCGGTCGCCGACAGCGCCCTGACCACGCCGTCCTTCAGGCCCCTGGCGAAAGCCTCCGAGCGGATGCGCGTCGTGATGAAGATGTTGTAGTCGCTGCCCAGCGCGACCAGGAAGATGAACAGGTAGAGCGGGATGCGGTAGCTGATGTGCTCCCAGCCGAAGAGCTTCTCCGTGATGAGGATGGTCGCTCCGAGCGCGGCCAGGTACGAGAGCACGTTGGTGAGCAGCAGGTAGGCGGCGGCGACGATCGCCCGCAGCAGGAGGGCGAGGATCGTGCCCACGACGATCAGAGCGGCGATGGCGACGATGATGGTGTCTCTGTTGGAGAGCGCCCACGTGTCCGCCTGCGTCGCGCTGGGACCGCCGACGAGGGCCGTCCCGCCGGCCGACGCCGCGACGCCGCGCACGGTCTGGCGCAACTCACGCACCTGCTCGAGGGCGGCGCTCGAGTAGGGATCGCCCTTCAGGATCACCTGGAAGCTCAGCAGCGTGCCGCTGTCGGCCACGCCCGTGGGGAAGGCGACGGCGACGGCCGGGTTCTTGCTCAAGGCGCCGACGACCGCACCCGAGACCTGCTGCACGCCGGCTTCGCCGCCGGCCGGTGCGGCCGGCAGCTTGACCAGGATGGTCGTGGGCGCGAGCGCGCCCTTGGGGAAGTGCTTCTCGAGCAGCGCGTAGCCCTGCTTCGAGGGCATGTTCCTGAGGAAGTCCTCGGTGAAGCTGAAACGTGGGCTGTAGAAGAGGCAGCCCAGGGCGAGTACGACGAGGATCGCCGTGACGGTCGCGGCGGCCCGCTTCGGGCCCGCCGCGACCAGGCCGGCGATCCTCTCCCAGGCGCGATGCCGCGCTGGCGTCGCCCGCGCGCGGCACGCGTGGCCAGAAGGCGCGCCGCCCGAGCAGGGCGAGCAGCGCCGGCATCAGCGTGAGACCGGCGATCAGGGTCACGAACACGCCGAGGCCGAGCACGGGTGCGAACCCTTTGTACTCGCCGTACGTGGCGAACAGCAGCGTGAGCACGGCCAGCGTCACGGTGAGGCCGCTGGCCGCGATCGCCTCCCATGTCTCTCCCAGCGCCGTCGCCAGGGCCACGCGGTGGTCGGCCTCGCGGCGCAGCTCCTCGCGGTAGCGCGAGATCAGCAGCAGGGCGTAGTCGGTGCCGGCGCCGAAGAGGAGGATGACCATGAGCGAGGTGGCCTGGCCCGAGAGGGTCGTGCCCATCGCCGTGGCGCCCGCCGCCAGTATCCCTCCGGCGACGAAGTAGCCGAAGCCGACCGTGACCAGCGGCACGAAGGGCAGGATCGGCGAGCGGTAGATGAGAAGCAGCAGGATGAGTACCAGGACGACGGTGCCGACGAGCAGCTTGATGTCGGCGTTAAGGAAGATCTCGTAGACGTCGGTGATGAGACCGCCGGGGCCAGTCACGCGGACCTGCATCCCCCCGATCTGGTCGCCGAAGTGCGTGCGGATCGCCTTCACGGAGTCACGGAACGGACCCTCCCCGGGGTTGCCGGTGAGGGTGGCGAAGACCAGGGCTCCCTTGCCGTCGGGCGAGTAGCTCGACGCGCGTGCTTGTTATGGGCTCGGCGCCGCTCTTCAGCCACGCCTCTCCCTGCGCGATCGCCGCCTTGTCCGCGCTCGTCAGGGGGGCGTCTGAGCTGTAGACGACGATGATCGGCGTGCCCCTCGACTGCGGGAAGGATGCCTGCTGCAGCGCGTCGGCACGCTTGGCTTCGACGCTCGCCGGCAGTGAGCGTGAGGCGTCGTTGCTCGTGACGCTCTGCAGCTTGGGGCCCATCGCCAGGGCGCCGGCGATGAGCACCCACAGGGCGACGACCAGCCACGGGTGCCAGCCGCGGGTAGACCAAGTGATGAGTCGGCGCATGCGGGGTCTCCGGAAGTCGGGTGTGTCGCGTGACCTGACATGATACAGCCTGCGGCCCCGTGCGGTCTCGAACCTCCAGAAGCCGCGAGCGCACCCCGTCGCGGAGTTGATGGGGAGCTGGTCCGCGAATCGCAGAGGAGAGGCGGTCCTGTCCGCCGTTGCGTTTGTAGCGGGAGCGCCGGCGGCCTAGAGTCTACGTACCGTCCCATCGGCGGTCGCTACAGGTGGGCCTCATGAGGATCCTGTATGTGAGTGGTTCCATCGGCTTGGGCCACGCGGCTCGCGACCTGGCCATCGCTCGCGAGCTGCGCCGGCTGCGTCCCGCGGTCGAGATCGACTGGCTCGCCGGTGAGCCGGGGCGACGTCTTCTCGTCGACGCGGGCGAGAACGTGCTGAGCGGCCCGTCGGCGGTCGATGACACGGCGACTGTCGAGGCCGTCGCCGGCGCCTTCAGGGCGAGTCTGGTCGACTACATGGTGCATGCCGGCCGTCCGTGGATCGAGACCGTGATCGCGTTCGCCCGCGTGACGCGGCGCTCCGGTTACGACCTGGTGATCGGCGACGAGGCCTACGAGGTCTCGATCGGTCTGGCCTGGCTGCTGCGCGACCGGCCGCCGTTCGTCGTGCTCTTCGACTTCGTGGGCTTCGACCCTACGTCGTCTCGCCTGCGGGAGCGCGTCGGCGCCTATGCGGTCAACCAGCTCTGGATACAGACCGACCGCCGGCACTGGAGGCGACAGAGCGCTCTCATGCTGTTTCTGGGCGAGGCCGAGGACATCCCCGATCGCGGCCTCGGACCCCTGCTTCCCAACCGACGCGCGCACGCACGAGCTTGCTACCGGTTCTGTGGCCACGCCCTGCCGTTCGACCCGGCCGAGCTCGCCGATCGAGGCGAGCTGCGGCGGCGCCTCGGCTACGGCGAGGCGCCGCTCGTTATCGCCTCGATCGGCGGTACGGCGATCGGCCGCGAGCTGCTACAGCTTTGCGGCGACGCCTACCCGCGCCTCACCGAGCTCGTGCCGGGGGTGCGCCTGGTGTTGGTCTGCGGCCCGCGCCTCGACCCCACCTCGCTCGACCTGCCCGACGGGGTCGAGGCGCGGGGCTACGTGCCGAAGTTGTACGAGCACCTGGCCGCCTGCGATGTGGCGGTCGTGCAAGGAGGAGGCACGACGACGCTCGAGCTCACGGCGCTGCGGCGGCCGTTCCTCTACTTCCCGCTAGAGGGTCATTGCGAGCAGGAGGTCGCCGTCGCCTCGCGCCTTGTCCGGCACGGCGCCGGTGAGCGCATGACCTTCAGCCGGACGACGCCCGAGGCGCTCGCAGAGCGCGTCGCCGCCCTCGTAGGCACCGAGCCGCGCTACCCGCCTATCGCTGCCGACGGCGCGCGCCGGGTGGCCGAGGCCGCCTTGCAGCTGTCCGACGGGCGGTAGCGCAGCCGCCGTAGCCCGGGGGCCGATGGCGGCCGGCCCTGAGCAGGCCTTTTGGCGCCTTCCCCCTGGTCATACGAACCCGGCAGAACGTCCTGCTTGAGGGTATAATCGAGGAGTCAAACTGATGGGAGGAAACGTGCTCACAGTCATAGGCATCATCGTCGGCGTCATTCTCATCCTCGTGATCGTCGCGCTGATCCTCGGTATCCGAGTAGTGCGACCGACGCATCGCGGACTCGTCGAACGCCTGGGCAAGTACAACCGCTACGCCGTTCCGGGCTTTCACGTGATCATCCCGATTCTAGAGCGCATGTACCAGGTCGACATCCGCGAGGTGCTGGTCGAGGCCCAGCCGCAGACGATCATCACCAACGACAACCTGAACGCCAAGGTCGACGCGCAGGTGTACCTCAAGGTCAAGCCCGACGAGGAGAACGTCAAGGCGAGCCAGTACAACGTCACCAACTACGAGAACCAGATCGTGAACCTGGCGCGCACGACGCTGCGCAACATCATCGGCACCATGACACTCAAGTCGGCCAACAGCGAGCGCGGCAAGATCAACGAGGAGTTGCGCAAGACGCTGCTGGTCGAGACGGCGAGCTGGGGCATCGAGATCCTGCGCACCGAGCTCAAAGAGATCGACCCGCCGGCAGACGTGCAGGAGACGATGAACAAGGTCGTCAAAGCCGAGAACGAGAAGATCGCCGCGGTCGACTTCGCCACCGCCGTCGAGACGCAAGCCGACGGCGCGAAGCGGGGCGAGATCAAGAAGGCCGAGGGCATCAAGCAGGCCCGCATCCTCGAGGCGCAGGGCGAGGCAGAGGCCATCAAGCTCGTCAACGAGGCGGCGGAGAAGTACTTCGTCGGCAACGCCCAGGTGCTGCGCAAGCTCGAGGCCGTCGAGAAGGCGCTCTGGCAGAACAGCAAGGTCGTCGTACCGGCCAACACCGAACTAATCAACGTCATCGGTGAGATGGCAGGCGTGTTGCCGGTCGACGGGCACAAGACCCAGCGCAGGGAGTCGTAGGCAACTAGGTAGAGGCTCTGGGAGCGGTCTACGCCGGCCGGGTTGCGAGATCAAACATGGGGGCGGGGCACCGGCCGGGAGGCGCGGTGCCCCGCCCCCTTCAGTCGACCAGAGGGGGGAGCGTGAAGATCGTGGTGTGCGGGGCAGCGGGGCGCACGGGGCGCGAGCTAGTGCGCGTCGCCCTCGAGCGCGGTCACGAGGTGACCGCGCTCGTCCACGACGCGCAAGGCGACCTCACGCCCGCCGACGGGCTGCACATCGTCTACGGTGACGTCCTCGTGCGCGAGACGCTGGCACCAGCGTTGGCGGGCGTCGATGCCGTGCTGTGGGCCGTCGGCCCCGGGTCGGCCAAGACGCCGGGTCTGCAGGGGCCGGGGATGGCCAACGTCGTGGCGGCCATGCGCGACGCCGGCGTCAGGCGCCTGGTCGCCCTTTCCTCCTCCGGCGTGGGCGACCAGAGCGGCGATCCGTGGTGGCGTCGCCTGTTCGGTCGCTCGTCGCGAACGGCGACGGCCGGGGACCTGCGCCACATGGAGGTCACGCTGCGGCAGAGCGGCCTGGACTGGACGATCGTGCGCGCCTCGAAGCTGGTCGACGAGCCGGCGCGAGGGCGCTATCGGGTAGGGCCGGGCTACTCGCTATCGGGCAGCACGGGCGTGGCGCGCGCCGATGTGGCGGCCGTCATGCTCGACCAGCTCGAGAACGACGTGAACGTCGGTCACGCCGTGGCCGTGTCGTACTGAGGAGGAGCGTCGGGTCGCGAGTGAGGCCTGCCACCGGCCAAGCCTGGTCTAGCCGGCGCCTCCGCCGCCTCCGCCGCCTCCGCCACCGCCGCCGGAGAAGCCGCCGCCGCCGCCCGATGCCGACGAGCTGGGGCTGGCGGCCGTCGCGGCGGCCGAGAGGCCGCTGCTCACGGCCGCCAGCGGTGAGTGGGCGCCCGACATCCCGGAGGCCATCCAGTAGCCGGTCGTGGCCGTGAAGGCCGGGTCGCTCATGACCTCGGGCACCTTCACCTGCATGCTCTTCATGACCTCGTCGGCGATGCCGAACACGACGGCGAGCACGAGGAACTGCTGCCAGAGGACGACCGACGTGGGCGGCTTCTCGTCCATGCGCCCGAAGTCCTTCATGTAGTTGTAGACGCCGCGGTACTTGGCGTAGACCTCGGCCGCCGCCGCCGTGCGCCGCTGCATGGCCTTGAAGGAGGCGATCATGAGGATGCCGACGACGATGCCGGCGGCCGGCAGCGCGTTACCGCTGTACGAGATCAGCAACACAGAGACGAGGATCAGGAGGCCGCCGCATCCGGCGCTCACGACCGCCGCCGTCTTGCCCGACGACTCGAAGTAGCCGCGGGCCCGGCCCAGCGCCGCCACGGCCGTCTTCCACGCCTGCATGCCCTCGCGGAAGGTCTTGGGATCGTCCTTCGCGTTCTCCCTGAGCTCTTCGATCGTCACGGCGCCGTCCGATCCCATGTCGCGGATGAGGAGGTCGACCAGGGCTCTTTCGTGCGGCAGAAGCGAGTCGTGCTTGTCGCGGTGCAGGACGAGCTGGTAGGTCTGCTTCTCTTTGTCCCCCAGCAGGTGGTGCTCGACGGCGACCGCGTCGCGCAGCTCCAGCGCGCCTCGGTCGGCGAGGTCGAGCAGCGTCGCCGTGATCTCGGGGTTGGCGATGGAACCCATCTTCCACAAGTAGCCGACCAGGGCCGGCGGGAGCTTCTCCTCGGGGATGTCGCGGTAGTACTGCGCCGTGAAGCTGGGCTTGTGCTCGCGGCCGAAGCGCAGGAAGAGGAGAAGCCAGAGGACGAATCCTCCCGCTGCCGCCGCCAACCCGCCGATCTCGGCGATGCGGATCTTGCGCCGCGCCGCGGCGCGCTCAGCGTTGGCCGCCTCGGCCAGGCGCTTCTCCTCGGCGAGGACGCTCTGCAGCCGCGCCCCGCCGGAGGGTGCCGCCGCCGAGAGCGCCGCGGCAGGGAAGAGCACACGTGCCTCGACGAACGTATATGGCGGAAGGTCGGTGACGTGCAGGGTCACGCTGGCGTCGGGGTTGATCGTCACCGTGCCGTTCAGGGGACCGTGCCCCCAGGCGCGCACCTGGTCGCGAGTGACGCCGGAAGGCAGGTGGATGGTGATCGTCGCCTCGCCGACGCCCTGCTCCCACTGATTGCCGATGAACTGCCAGTAGAGCTCGGCGGTGTCGCCGTAGCGCTTGGCCGCCCCCTTCACCACGTAGCGCAGAGTGAAGGGCACGCTGGTGTCGCTCAGCTCGAAGTTAGCCTGCACGCGGACGACCGGCGGGCTGCCGACCGAGTAGGTGCCCGGCGCTCCCGAGTCGCTGCGCGTGAACGTCTGCGAGGGCGTGCTGACTCCCTGGACACGGATGTCCTGCGCGCCACTCGTCCGCAGGTCCCAGTAGACGAAGTGGTATGTGCCCGAGAAGTCGAAGGTACGTATCTCGACCACCTGCAGCGAGCCGTCGGGACGGACGTTGCCCTCGATGCTCACTTGCGGCATCGAGTAGGACTTGGCGAGGGCGGGCGGCGCGGCGAGCAGGGCGAGAAGAACGGTGAGCGCGGACAGCGCGAAGACGAGGCGCCCCGCTCGCCGCGCCCTCGAGCGCGTGCCCGTCTGCAGTGGTACGCGTGCTGGCATCGTCCTCCTCTCGACGACCGCTGCCGGCCACCAGTGTACTTCCGCGACGGGTGCGACACCCCTGCGTGGGCCGACCGCAAGGTGCAAGGGCGACCGGCCATACCCGGCCGGCGCGAGCGCATCGCCACGCGGCATTGCGGGGATAGTGGGGTGACGCCAGACGATCGGAGTGCGCTATGAGCCCTGCCCCAGGATGGAAGCCAAAGAAGCCGGACGCACTGTCCGGTTACCTCGAAGCCATCAGCCGCCCCATCTTCTCGACGGGCATGAGCTGGCGCGTGGTCGAGGCCAAGTGGGACGGCATCCGGCAGGCCTTCGCCGGGTTCGACCCCGACAAGGTCGCCGCCCTGACACCGGCCGATGTCGACCGGCTGGTAGAGGACTCGCGGGTGATCCGCAATCGCAAAAAGATCGAAGCCATCATCGGCAACGCCCGGCGCATGATCGAGCTCGACCGTGAACATGGCGGCTTCCGCCGCTACCTCGAGTCACGAGGCTCGATCGATGCCACCGTGGCGGCCTTGCGGCGCGAGTTCCGGTTTCTCGGTGAGAGCGGAGCGTACATCTTCCTCTGGAGCGTCGATGAGCCGGTGCCTTCGCACGAGGAGTGGATGGTCGCGCGCGGCAAGCACGCCGCGTGATCTGACTCGCGACGCCGTCGGATGGGGTTTACACTGTAGCGACGAGAAAAACCGCAGGAGGAGTCATGGAGCTTCCTCGCTGTCCCGGTCAGGACACGATCAACTTCACGCCCGACGACGTTTACGACGTGCCGTGCCCCGAGTGCGGCCAGCCGGTCGAGTTCTTCAAGGACGACCCTACGCGTCGCTGCCCGAGCTGCGGTAATCGCTTCCCGAACCCCAAGCTCGACCTCGGCTGCGCCGCCTGGTGTCCGGCGGCAAGCGAGTGCGCGGCTGTGCAGGGACTCGCACCCTCGACTGAGTAGGGCCCGCGCCACGAGTGGGCGAAGCCGGCGGGCGGGCGCCTCGCAGGAGGCGCCCGCCCGCCGGCTTCGCCTAAAGAACCATCTCCCTCCCAGGCAACTTCGTTAAGTTGGGCCCTTGCGACGCCGTTCTCTCTAAGCGATTGGATGTGTGAGTGAGGAAGGAGCCACCATGTGGGGCGTGCCGGCCGGTCATGGGGCGGAGGCCGCGTACGGTGCGAGGGGTCGCGCGAGAGGCTCGTGATGGCAGTCGACCACGAGAAGGCCAAGGTCCTCGACGTGCTGGGCTGTCTGCGCGAGTTCGAGCTCGTGCTGGCGGAGTTCTACGCCGCCTGCCGTGACTCGTGGCCCGACAGCGACGACTTCTGGACCGAGCTCGTGCAGGGCGAGCTGCGCCACGCCACCTACCTCACAGACGGCGCTCGCCTGGTCGAGGAGAGGCCGGAGGAGTTCATCACGCCGCGCAACGTGACCGAGGCGCCCGTGGTCGAGCAGACCGAGTACGTGCGCGAGCGGCTGCACCAACTGTGGGGCGAACATCTCGGGGAGCGTGCCGCGCTGATCGTCTCGCGCGACATCGAGCAGGCCATCCTCGACGGTAAGCTCTACGAGCTCGTACGCTCGGAGGAGCCGACGTATGCGCATCTCATGAGCGAGATCGTGAGCGAGACGCGCGAGCACGCTCGCCTCATGCAGGAGCGGCTCAACCAGTAGGCCGTCCTTCGCGCCGGCGACGCGAGGCGGCGGCGCGGGCTCATCTAGCCGTGGCGCCCGGCGCCGCCGCCCCGCGCCCCTTACGCGTCGCCCACACGCTCCGCGTATACTTCAGTGCGCGATGAGTGCAACCACATCCGCTCAGGACCCCCGCCGCAACCCCTTCATCCGAGTGGCAACCGTCAACCCGCACCTGATCGATGCTCTGCTGGCGTTGCTCTTCACGGTGATCGGCGTGCTGGTCCTGCTCTCCGAACGCGGCGACCCCACCGCCAAGGGGCTGACGACCCTGGGCATCGTCCTCACCTTGCTCATGACGGTGCCGCTGGCGCTGCTACGCATCTCGCCGCTCCTGGCCACAGGCCTGATCGGGGGGGCGAGCGTCACCTGGGCCCTCGTTGGTTACGGAGGGCCGACGCTGGGCGCCGCGACCGCTGCGGTCGGCCTGTTCGTAGTCGCGGCCAACTTCGACTACGTACGCGCCTTCGCCGTCAACTTCATCGCCGTTGCCGTCCTCGTGGTGATCTTCGTCGCCAACCGCGACCTCTATCCCCTCACCACGCGCATCGTGACGACGTTGTCCATATGGGTCGTCTTCACCGTGCTCTGGATCTTCGGCACCGTGATCAAGGAGTACCGGCTGAATTTCGCGCGCGAGCGCGAGCGGGCGGGGCTCTTCGCCGCCGACCGCGACGCTCGCGCGCAGGAGGCCGTCTCGCTCGAGCGCGCCCGCCTCGCCCGCGAGCTGCACGACACCGTCGGTCATGCGCTCAACGTCGTCGTCATCCAGGCCGGCGCCGCCCAGCGCGTCTTCGGCAAGAAGCCGCACATGGCTCTCGAGGCGATCAGCGCCATCGAGTCGGCGGGGCGGCAGGCGATGACCGATATGGAGCGCATGCTCGGCATCCTGCGCTCCGAGGCGCGCGACGCCGACGCCTTCAGCGCCCAGCCGGGTCTTGCACAGCTCGACCGGCTTCTCGAGCAGGTGCGCGAGGCGGGCCTGCCCGTCGAAGTGGAAGTGACGGGCAAGGCGATCGAGCTTCCTTCGAGCATCGACCTCTCGGCCTACCGCATCGTGCAGGAGGCGCTGACGAACACGCTCAAGCATGCCGGCCCGAGGGCCAAAGCTCGCGTCGAGGTGTGCTACTGCGGCACTGATCTGCAGCTTGAGATCGTCGACGACGGGGGGCGGCGCGCGCCTGCGGCGGCGCCGCCCCCCGTCGCCTCGCCGCCGCAGCCCCCCGTCGTCTCGCCCGCCTCCTCACCAGCCGGGACCGCCACGGCCACGAGGACCGATGTTGCGACTTCGTTGAGTGGCGCCGCGTCCGCCGACGACCCGAGTGCACCCGCGCTCGGCTCGTGGACAGGCGGCCGCGGCCTCGTGGGCATGCGCGAGCGGGTCGCGCTCTTCGGTGGCGTGCTCGAGGTCGGTCCTCGGGCCGAGGGCGGCTACCGCGTCTTCGCGCGTCTGCCGCTTGCGCCTGCCTAGCCTGCGCGGCGCGGTGTACGCATCGCCCGACGCGGCGGTTTGATGACGGCGCCACCGCAAACGGGTCATAATCAGCGCCACGCGAGGCGCGAAGCGAAGGGGTAGCGGATGGCCATCAAGATCCTCCTCGTCGACGACGAGCAGATGGTGCGCATGGGCCTGCGGCTGATCCTCGAGTCGGAGGACGACTTCGAGGTGGTGGGCGAGGCCGGCGACGGCGCCGAGGGCGTCGCGCTAGCGAAGAAGCTCGACCCCGACGTCGTGCTCATGGACATCCAGATGCCGGGCATGAACGGGCTCGACGCCACGCGCGAGATCAAGACGCTGGGCAGGGAGGAGAGCTCGCGCGTGCTCATCCTCACGACCTTCGAGCTCGACGAGTACGTCTACGAGGCGCTGCGCGCGGGCGCCAGCGGCTTCCTGCTGAAGCGCACGCCGGCCGAGGACCTGATCGCCGGCATCCGCGTCGTGCACAGCGGCGACGCCCTGCTCGCCCCGTCGGTCACCAAGAGGCTGATCGACGAGTTCGCGGCCCGACCCCTCCCTGAGGGCACGAGCCAGGTCGAGGCGCTCGAGGACCTCACCGACCGCGAGCGCGAGGTGCTCTCACTGATCGCCAAGGGTATGTCGAACGCCGAGATCGCCCAGTCGCTCTTCCTCTCCGAAGGCACTGTCAAGACGCACATCAAGCGCATCTTCTACAAGCTCGGGCTGCGCGACCGCACGCAGGCGGTGATCTTCGCCTACGACGTCGGCATCGTGCAGCCGAAGAGCTCCTAGGCCGGAGAGGCCGCTGTCACCTCCAGGCGGTCGAGGTCGTCGTGGGTCTCGCGCCGCAGCCAGACCTCGGCCTGCCCTTGTGCCACGGCGACCATAGCCGGCCGCGGGACGCGGTTGTAGTTGCTCGCCATCGAGTAGCAGTAGGCTCCCGTCGCCGCGATCGCCACGATGTCGCCGGTCGCGATGGTGTCGGGCAGCGACGCGTGGTCGGCGACGACGTCGCCCGATTCGCAATGTCGGCCGACGACGCGCGCGGGGCTGCACTCGCCGGCTGCCGAGCGGCGTGCCGGGGCGACGGCGTGGTTCGCGCCGTAGAGGATGGGCCTCACGTTGTCGGACATGCCGCCGTCGACCACGACGAGCCGGGCGCCCTGCGCGCCGCGCTTGACCGCACCGACGCGGTAGAGGGTCACTCCCGCGTTGCCCACGACCGCGCGGCCGGGCTCGACCACCAGGCTCGGCCGGGCGATATCGCGGCAGGCCGCGGCGAGACGATCGCGCATGGCGTGGGCGAGCAGGCTCAGGCCGAGGGGGCTCTCGTCGACGTAGGTGATGCCGAAGCCGCCGCCGACGTCAAAGAGGGCGCTGGAGGCTCCCAGACGGCGCTCGATCCGGGCGGCGAAGGCGGCCAGTCTGTCGATGACGGTCAGGTAGGGGTCGGCCGACAGGATCTGCGACCCGATGTGGGCGTGGAGGCCGCGAAAACGCAAGCCGCGCGACTGCAGCACCGCCTCGATGGCTTCCTCGGCGTCGTCCGGCTGCAGCCCGAACTTGGAGTCGGCGGACCCGGTCACGATGTGCGTGTGGGCGCCGGCGGCGACGGCGGGGACGATGCGGACGAGCACGTCTTGGCGCGCGCCCAGCCTCGTGGCGATCGCGTCGGCGCGCGCGATCTCCTCCAGGTTGTCGCAGATGAGCAGCCTGATGCCCACGCCGACGGCTCGCTCGAGATCTTCCGCGGTCTTGTGGTTGCCGTGCAGAGCGATCTGCGATGCGGGGATGCCGGCCCGCAGACAGGCTTCGAGCTCACCGCCCGAGGCGGCCAGGAACTGCAGTCCCTCGCAGGCCACGAGCCGTAGCAGCCTTCGGGACGTCAGGGCCTTTATGACGTAGCGGGCTTCGGGGAACGCCTCGCGCACCTCACGGCAGCGCCGCTGGAGGTGCTCCTTGTCGAGGACGAGCAGGGGCGTCCCATATCTCTTGGCGAGGGTCGAGGCGGGCAGGCCGCCTATCTCGAGGCCTTCGACACCCCAGTGTGCGGAGACCGGCCAGGGGGTGGTCAGGGACGTTGGGTGTGAAACGAGCGTGGACACCAGAGACCTCCGGGTGAAACGAAGAGGAACGGGAGTGTGGCTCGCGGGGGGCGAGCCGGGGCGGAGCGCCCCTAGCGCTTTCGACGGGCTAGCGCCCCGTCTCTGGTGTGGAGGGCTGTGCGCGATGGCGCCACGGGGCGTTATGTTGCCGGGCTTCGCCGTCGCTGTCAAGAGTAGAAGGCCCCGGAGAGCGGTTCGACTCTGCATACTATTCTCAAATTAGGCACCACATTTTGCGTCTTCTGCATCGGAAACGTATACTCCGCGTTCATGCTGTCTCTCCGTCCGACCATCGGGATCGTCGGCGCCAGCGGCTACACCGGCGCGCTGCTGGCCGAGTTGCTGCTCGGCCACCCCGACGTCGACCTCGTCGCCGTGAGCTCGAGCTCGCTGCGCGGCTCGCTCGTGTCACAGTCTCTGCCGCGCGTGCGCGCCGACCTCGCCTTCTGCGACGACGAGGAGGTCGGCGAGGTCGACGTGGCGTTCCTCTGCCTTCCCGAGGGTCAGGCGGCTCCGGTGGCCCGGCGTCTGCTGGACGGCGGCGCCCTGGTCGTCGATCTCTCCCCCGACTTCAGGCTCTCCCTCGAGGCGTACCGCGAGTGGTACGGGGAGCACCCGTGTCCCGAGTTGCTGCCCGGCGTCTACGGTCTGCCCGAGCTGCACCGCGACGAGATCCGTTCGGCGCGGCTGGTCGCCAATCCCGGCTGCTACCCGACGGCGGCTCTCCTCGCCCTTCACCCTCTGATCGGCTTGGGGCTCGTCGACGTCGTGATCGACGCCAAGTCGGGCGTCAGCGGGGCGGGCAAGACGCCGACCGAGCGCACCCACTTCTGCAGCGTTGATTCCGACCTCACGGCGTACGCCGTCGGCGGACACCGGCATCTGCCTGAGATCCGCGCCGGGCTGAGTGAGGACGGGCAGGCACCGCCGCTGACGTTCGTGCCTCATCTCGTGCCCCTCCAGCGCGGCATCGTCGAGACCGCCTACGTGCGCGTGCGCGAACTCCCGTCTGGCGACGAGCTGCGGCGTCTCTACCGCGACGCCTACGCCGAGGAGTCCTTCGTCGAGGTCGTCGACGAGCCGCCGCGTCTCAGGGACGTCGTGGGGACCAACTACTGCCGCATCTTTCCGACCGTCGACGAGCGCGCCGAGCGCGTGCTGGTCGTGGCCGCCCTCGACAACCTGATGAAGGGTGCTTCGGGGCAGGCCGTGCAGAACATGAACCTCATGCTCGGGCGACCCGAGCACAGCGGGCTGCGCTAGATGCTGCCCGCTACCCGCTTCGCGGTCCTGCCGGCCTTTGCCGCGCAGGCCGACCAGAGCGTCACCCACCCGCGCGGCTTTCGCGCCGCGGGCGTAGCCGCCGGCATCAAGCGCAGCAACCGCCTCGACGTGGGGCTGCTAGTGTCGGATGAGCCCTGCGTCTCGGCCGCTTTCTTCACGCGCAGCGCGGCGGCCGCGGCGCCGGTGCTGCTCACGCGTGAGTCGTGCACCTGCGAGCGGCTGCGCGCGGTCGTTGTCAATTCGGGCAACGCCAACGCCTGCACGGGGCCGGCAGGTCTGCGCCATGCGCGCGCCATGCGCGACCAAGCCGGCGCGGCGTCGGCGGTAGCGGCTGAGGAGGTGGCGGTCTGCTCGACGGGCGTCATCGGACACCGCCTTCCGATGGAGCGCGTGAGCCCCGGGATCGAGACGGCGGCGGCGAAGCTCAGCGCCGCCGCCGGCGCCCGCTTCGCCGCCGCCATCCGCACCACCGACCGCACCGCCAAGGACGGCGCTCTGACGCTGGACCTGCCGGAGGGGGAGGTGCGTCTGGGGTTCGCCGCCAAGGGAGCCGGCATGATCTCGCCGGCGGTCGTGGCGGTGCCCGATGTCGGCGCCGCCGCTGTCCACACCGCGGGTTCGGTTGAGTCCGCGGGCTCGTCCCAGGCCGCCGGCACGGCTCAGTCCGCGGGCGGCCACGCGACCATGCTGTGCTTCGTCACCTGCGACGCGCAACTGCCGCAGCCGGTCTGGCGTGAGATGGTCGACGAGGCCGTGGCCGCGTCGCTGAACTCCATCACCGTCGACGGGCAGGAGTCGACCAACGACACGGTGATCGCTCTCGCCAACGGCGCTTCGGGGGTGCTCCCCGGCGAGGTCGGTCGTGCTCGCCTGAGCGAGGCGCTGCGGGCGGCGCTCCTCATGCTGGCCGTCGGCGTCGTTGCCGACGGCGAGGGCTCGACCAAGGTCGTGCGGCTCGACGTGCGGGGCGCGCGCGACCCGCTCGAGGCCGAGCGGGTCGCGCGCGCCGTCGCCGACTCGCCGCTGGTGAAGGCGGCGTTCTACGGTGAGGACCCCAACTGGGGGCGCGTGGTGCAGTCGGCCGGTCAGGCGCTGGGCTGCGCGATGACCAGCGCGCCCGGCTCGTCGGCGCCCAGGCGCGCCGACGACGGCTCGGGAAGCTCGTTCGAGCCCGACGTCGCCTACGGGCCGCTCACGCTGCTGCGCCGCGGTGTCCCCGTCGAGCTCTCCGATCCCGAACGCGGGCAGCTCGTCCACGTCATGGAGGACCATGAGATCGAGCTCTCCCTCGACCTCCACCGCGGCGCCGCCTCCAGGCGTGTGTTCTTCGGCGACCTTACCCATCAGTACGTCACCTTCAACGCGGAGTACACGACATGACCGTCAGGCAGCAGAAGAGGGTCCGCACGCTGATCGAAGCCATGCCGTACATCCGTCGCTTCTGGGGTGCGACCATCGTCGTCAAGTACGGCGGCGCCGCCATGACGTCGGCGCACCTGCGCGACCGGTTCGCTGCCGACATCGCGCTTCTCAAGCTCGTCGGCATGAACCCGGTCGTCGTGCACGGCGGCGGCCCCGAGATCTCGAAGCACATGGGCAAGCTGGGCCTGAAGGTGAAGTTCGTCGACGGGTTGCGGGTCACCGACGCGGCCACGATGGAGGTCGCCAGGATGGTGCTGGTGGGCAAGGTGAACGCCGAGCTGGTCGGCCTCATCAACACGCACGGCGGCACCGCCGTAGGGCTCACAGGACAGGACGGTCGCCTTCTGCTCGTGCGTCCCAAGGAGCACACGGACGCCGAGGGCAGCCCCGTCGATTTGGGGTTCGTGGGTGAGGTGATCGCGGTCAACACCGAGGTGCTCGACGTGCTCGCTGGGCACATGATCCCGGTCGTCGCGAGTGTCGGCACTAGCGGCAGCGGACAGGGCTACAACCTCAACGCCGACACGGTGGCCGGCGAGCTGGCCACTGCGCTGCGCGCCGAGAAGGTCATCTTCCTCACCGATGTCGGGGGGCTCTACGACCCGCTGGCCCCAGAGGAACCGTTCGTGAGCGAGTGCGACCTCGCGCGCGTCGCGGCGCTCGAGAAGGCCGGCGCCATCACGGGCGGGATGTTGCCCAAGGTCGCCGCCGTGCGACGTGCTCTCGACGGCGGCGTGAAGAGCGCGCACATCGTCGATGGGCGCGTCGAGCACGCGTTGCTGCTCGAGATCCTCACTGACGCCGGCTGCGGCACGAAGATCGTGTCTCAGGGCTGATCGGCAGTCGCCGGCGCTGCGGCACCGGCAGCGCCGCGCGGCCACTTGCGCTCGGCCTACCTCTCCCGGGGTAGGTCTTCCCGGCGCAGGTTCCCTCGCAAGATGAGTGCAAGTTCCCCCCGTCGGGCGACGACGTGTGCCCCTGTTGCGCGTAGTCTCGTACTCGTAAGAGCAGCGCGGACGGTTCCACTTGGGGATCGCCCGCTCGATCGAAGGAGGTGAGGCTGTGAGCGACGTGCAGGTGTCGGGCGCCCAGCCCCGCCGGTCGTGGGTCGGGCGTCTCTTCGGCGTCATCGCCCGTTTGCAGACGTGGAAGAACATGGCCTACCTGGCGCTGGCGTTCCCGCTAGGTCTCTTCTACTTCGTGTTCCTCGTCGTCGGCGTGGCGCTCGGTATCGGCCTGGTCATCATCTGGGTCGGCCTGCCCATACTCGCCGTGGTGGTGCTCGCCTGGTGGGCGTTCGCCGGCTTTGAGCGGCTGCAGGCCGAGTATCTGCTCGGCGTGCGAACGGCGGGACGCCTGGCCCCCTGGGAGGGCGGCGATAGCTGGTGGCAGCGCGTCAAGCGCCACCTCGGCGACGCGGGCACGTGGAAGGATCTCAGCTTCCTCTTCGTGAAGTTCCCGCTGGGGGTCGTGTCTCTCGTCATCGTCACGCTGGTGGTAGGGGTGCCGGCGGCGTTGATCAGCGCCCCGCTCTACTACCGCTACGTGGACTGGACCACGAACGGCGTCTATCGCCACGGCATCAACATGGGCGCGTGGCACGTAGACACGCTGGGCGAGGCGCTGCTGCTGGTGCCGATCGGCCTCGTCGTGCTGATCGCCGGTCTCCACCTGGCGAACGTGTTCGCCAGGTTCTCGGGGATCCTCGCCGGGGCGCTCCTCGATGAGGGTAGGGCGGCGTCGCTGCCGCCGCAGGCGCCGACAGCGCCGCCGGAGGCGCCGGAAGTCCCGACAACGCAGGTCGCGGCGCCGCAGGCTCCCCCAGCTCCACCACAGCCCACACCACAGCCCACACCACAGCCCACACCACAGCCCACACCACAGCCCACACCACAGCCCACACCACAGCCCACACCACAGCCCGACACCACAGCCCACACCACAGCCCACACCACAGCCTCCCGTCCCGCCGCAAGTCGCCGGGGCGCCCGAGGCCGGCCAATGAGATCGATCGCGCGCCAAGGAGGAGTCGCTATGAACGGGACGTTCGCAGACAGGATGAGGAGAGGGTTCACCCTCAAGAACGCAGGCATCGTCGGCGCTGTGCTGGCTATGGTCATGATGGTGCTGTTGGCGGCCGGTGTCCCGGCGTCGCACGCCGCAGCCGCGGGCCAGAAGCCTCCCACCGTGGTGAAGGTCGGTCAGGATGTCCTGATCCCGGCCGGCGACGTCGTCGGCGGGGTGTTCGCCGTCGGTGGCAACGTGACGATCAACGGCACAGTCGACGATACCGTGGTTGCTGTGGGCGGTGACGTGACGGTCAACGGCACGGTGAACAAGGCGGTCGTGTCGGTGGGCGGCGACGTGACGGCCGCCTCTACTGCGAGCATCGGCTCGGGCATGAAGCCGGACGACACGGCGATCGTCGCCGTGGGCGGCGCGACGCACGTCGAGTCGGGCGCCGGCGTCACCGGCAAGATCACCAAGGTCAACGGCCTGAGCTGGAGCGGTGTGGGCAGCGCCTTTGCGCATCACGGTCCCTGGACGTGGAATCTCAGTCCAGCCGGCATCGCCGGCAGCATAGGCGGGTTCATCTTCCTCATCGTCGCGGCCGTCATCGTCGCGGCGGCCCTGCCGAAGCAGATGGCCGCCGTCAAGGAGCAGTTGAACGAACGCTTCTTCCCGTCTCTCGGGTGGGGAGCCCTGACGGCCTTCGTGATCGTCCCTGTGATCGTGCTCATCCTGGTCATCTCGATCATCGGCATCATCCCGTTGATCTTCGTCGTCGCGCCGGCGCTGTTCCTCTTCGGGAGCTTCGCGGTGGTCTGCGTCGGTCGCGCTATCGGCGACCGCGTCATGGCTCAGTCGGGCAGTCGTGACAACGTGATGCTGGTCACCGTCATCGGCGTCGTGATCCTCGGCGTCGCGGGTCTGATCCCGGTCGCCGGCGGCATCATCATGGCGGTCGCCGGTGTGGTGGGTCTGGGCGCGACGCTGCTCGCCATCAGCAAGGCGCAGCGCGAGCGCCGCGAGCGCACCGCAGCCGGCAGCTCGACGCCGCAGACGGCCTGAGAGAGACCTGATCGGTCACCGACGGGGGCGGGCGGCGAGGCCGGAAGGCCTCGCCGCCCGCCCCCGTTGCGTCTCGTGCGCGGGCGGGCCGGCCCGCCCGCGTCGTCATTGCGCCCGCGCCCGCCCGCGCCCCGCGCGCCCGCCGAGTCGATCCAACCGGTCCCGAACGGCCAGACCACCCGCCCGGGTGGTCTGCCCTCTGGGGGCAGAGACCCCCTCCCCCCTGAGTGGGCCAGCGCCTCATCCCCGAGGGTGACGAGGGCCGGTCGCATGCCACGAAACGTGCTCCAAACCCGCTCCGATTTCCTCCCCCAGTTGACCCCCAAGTTCCCCCGGCGGGGCGATTCGCGCCGGCTCGTGAGCCCGTAGGCTTCGCTCATCGCAATCATCCCGCCGTGAAGACAACGACTGGGGGTCACGAAATGACAAGGAGCCGAGGGACACGCAGGGATCGTGGAGCGGGCCTCACCGAGCGCCTCGCACGAACGAGCGCTACGCACCCGTGGCGCACCATCGGCGTCTGGGCGGCGCTCATCGTCCTGGCCGTTCTCGCCGTCGGCTCGCTGCTCGGCAGCGGGCTGACTTCGGAGAGCAAGTTCCGCGGCAGCGAGCCCGGCAGCGTCACCGCCGACCGTCTCATCGAGGAGCGCCTCAGCGGCCCGCACAAGGTCACCGACTTCGTCATCGTCAGGTCGGCGAACCTCACCGTGGACGATGCCGCCTTTAAGTCCTACGTGCAGGACGTCACGGCGCAAGATCGAGGCCCTCGGCAGCGAACGTCGTTGAGGCCACCTCCACCTACTACGCCACCAACAATCCCGGCCTGCTCTCCAAGGACAAGCACGCCACGCTCATCCCCGTGGTCATGGCGGGCAACATGGACGACGGCGCTCAAGAACGTCGATAAGCTGCACGAGACGGCGATGGCCGCCCAGGGCGAGGGCTTCACCATCGCCCAGACCGGCGAGGCCAGCCTCAACGAGATGTTCACCGAGCTGGCCGAGAAGGACCTGATGCGCGGCGAGATCTTCGGCATCCCCGCCGCCCTGATCGTGCTCGCTTATCGTGTTCGGCGCCGTGCTCGCCGCCACCATGCCGGTCGTGCTGAGCATCATCAGCATCGTCCTCGCCCTGGCCCTCACCGCCCTCATCGGCCAGCTCTACCCGATGAACACCTTCGTGCTCAACATGCTCACCATGATGGGCCTCGCGGTGGGCATCGACTACACCCTGTTCGTCATCTCCCGCTACCGCGAGGAACGCGCCCGCGGTCTTGAGAAGATCGAGGCCATCGCCGCCACCGGGGCCACCGCCAACCGGGCCATCTTCTTCAGCGGCATGACCGTGGTCCTTGCCATGATCGGCATGGTCATCGTGCCCATCGACATCATGATCGGCATGGGCGTCGGCGTCATGCTCGTCGTCTTTACCACGCTGCTCACCGCCCTCATCGCGCTGCCCGCCGTCATGAGCGTGCTGGGTGACCGCGTCAACGCCCTGCGGGTGCCCCTGATCGGCCGCTACGCGAGCAAGCGCATGAACGGCCACGAGGGCGTCTGGGAGCGGCTGGCGCACAGCATCATGCGCCGGCCCGTCGTCTGGCTCGCCGTCGCCGTGACTGGTGCTGCTCGCCTGCGCCGCGCCGGTCTTCGTGATGAACACGGGCAGCACCCACCCAGAGCGCCGCCCACCTGCCCGACGGCCACTACGCCAAGCAGGGCTGGGACATGCTCGATTCTGACTTCTCCCTCGGCCAGGCCAACCCGCTGCAGATCGTCATCGACGGTCCCGCGACCTCGACCGCGGTCGAGCAGAGCATCGCTTCGCTGAAGCAGGCGATGAAGAAGGACGGCCGCTTCGCACCCGTCCAGGCCACCGTCAACAAGGCCGGTGACCTGACGCTGCTGACCACCGCGCTGGCCGGCGACCCCGTGGCCGACTCCACACAGGCGCTCGTCAAGCACCTGCGCAGCGACATGATCCCCGCGGCGTTCGCCGGCAGCTCCCGCCCAGGTGTACGTCACCGGCACCACGGCGGGAGTGGTCGACTACCTCGGCTTCTTCGACACCTGGCTGCCGATCGTGCTGCTGGTGGTCCTCTCGCTGAGCTTCGTGCTCCTGCTGGTGGCCTTCCGCTCGATCGTCATCCCGGCGCAGGCGATCGCCATGAACCTGCTCAGCGTGGGTGCCTCCTACGGCCTGCTGGTGCTGGTCTTCCAGAAGGGCGTCGGTGCCAAGCTTCTGGGCCTCACGCAGGTGGAGAGCATCGAGGCCTGGGTGCCGCTCATGCTCTTCGCCCTGCTCTTCGGCCTCTCCATGGACTACCAGGTCTTCCTGCTCAGCCGCATCAAGGAGCGCTTCGACCACAGCGGTGACACGCGCGAGGCCGTGGGCTACGGCGTCGGGCGCACCGCCGGCATCATCACCGGCGCCGCCGTCATCATGGTCTGCGTCTTCGGCGGCATGGCGACCGGCGAGCTGGTCGTGTTCCAGCAGATGGGCTTCGGCCTTGCCATCGCGGTCTTCATCGACGCCACCGTGGTGCGCACGATCATCGTGCCCAGCGCCATGGAGCTGCTGGGCGACTGGAACTGGTACCTGCCGCGCTGGCTGGAGTGGCTGCCGAACGTGAGCGTCGAGGGCCACGTGCCCGCCGGCCAGCCCGCCCTTCCGGAGCCCGTCGTCTCCGGCGTCGAGTCGATCCCCGCGACGCCGGCGGCCGTCCCCGCGCCGGCCGGTGCGTACGGGTTCCATCATCTGGCCGGTCGCTCGCGGGCCGCAATGGACCCTGCCCGTAGCAGGGACGAGGCACGCAGGGACTCGCACACGATGAGCTAGCCGCGAGGAGTCACCCCCGCTCCTCTCTGGGGCGGCGGGCCGCCGATGAGGCGGCCCGCCGCCTTTGCCTTGCGGCGACGCGGTGCTTGGAGGTGAGCGCATCGTCTTGCGCTCGCTTGATCCGCGCGGTGGCCGGACCGGCCGCGTGTCCGGCCTCGGTTCGCGCCGCTCCCGTGCTCCCTTTGCGTATCGCCCGGTTTGGCCCCGGGAACACTCAATCGTGCCCGAGAGGACCATCGGCTCGGCGCGCCCGCGATGGGCGCCCGCCGAGCCGTCGCCAGGAGGAGGACAGATGGCCGGACCGAAAGCCGAAGCAACGTTCGCCGCGGGATGCTTCTGGGGCGTCGAGGCGCGGTTCAGGTGCCTGCCCGGTGTGACCGACGTGGAAGTCGGGTACGCGGGCGGGAGCACGCCGGAGCCGACCTACCGCGAAGTGTGCACGGGGCGCACCGGGCACGCCGAGTCCGTGCGTGTCGTCTACGACCCGCAGCGCATCAGCTACCAGCAGCTCCTGGAGGCGTTCTGGGGCATGCACGACCCGACGACGCCGAACCGTCAGGGCCCCGACGTCGGCAGCCAGTACCGCTCTGTGATCTTCTATCACTCACGGGAGCAGGAGGATGCAGCGCTCGCCTCGCGTGGGGCGCTCGAAAGGGACGGGGCGTACAAAGGGCGGCACATCGTGACCGAGATCGTGCCCGCCGGGCGTTTCTGGCGCGCCGAGGAGTACCACCAGCGCTACTTCGAGAAGCAGGGGCGCGCAGCCTGCCGCACATGAGGCGACGCGAGCCCCGGCGGGGCAAGCAGGCTCACGGCGGCGCCTGTCCGGCCTTGGGGCGGAGTACGCTGCGAGTCGGCGAGCGGGGGCCCGGGGTCGAGCGGGGCCCTCGGACTGCCCCAGAGTCGACAATCATCACCTTGGAGAGGACGTCATGGCACACGACCACAGGCAAGACCACGAGCGCGGCATCGAGGTGGACGGTCTCACGCGCGACTTCGCCGACCTGCGCGCGGTCGATGAGGTCGACCTGAGCATCCCATCGGGCGAGATCTTCGGCTTCCTCGGCCCCAACGGCGCCGGCAAGACGACCCTCGTCAAGATGCTTGCGACCATCCTCGCGCCGACCGCCGGCAAGGCGAGCGTCGCCGGCTACGACGTGAGCCGGCAGCAGGGCCAGGTGCGGCGGACGATCGGCGTGGCGCTCCAGGAGGTGGGCCTCGACCCCCTGATGACGTCGCGCGAGCTGCTGGTCATGCAGGCGCAGCTCTTCGGCTTGCCGACCGGCGAGGCGCAGACGATCGCGGAGCGCCTGCTGGCGACGGTCGGCCTCGACGACGTCGACCCCAAGAAGCGGGTCGGTGGCTACTCGGGGGGCATGAAGCGCCGCCTCGACTTGGCGCTGGCGCTGGCGCACGATCCTTTGGTCCTCTTCCTCGACGAGCCGACGACCGGTCTCGATCCGGCCAGCCGCATGGCGATCTGGGAGGAGGTGCGCCGTCTCAACGAAGACCAGGGCATGACCATCTTCCTGACCACGCAGTATCTCGAGGAGGCCGACAAGCTTGCTGACCGCGTGGCCATCATCGATCACGGCAAGATCGTGGCCCTGGGGACCCCCGACGAGCTCAAGCGCGGCCTTGGTCAGGAGGTCGTAGAGCTGGCCTTCGAGGAGGCGAGCGTGGCCGGGCGCGCCGCCGACGCGCTGGCCGAAGTCGCTCCGCAGTGTCGCCTCTCCGACAACGGCGTGCGTTGTTACTTCCCCCAGGCCGCGCACGAGCTGCCGCAGATCGTGCGTGCACTCGATCAGGCCGAGGTGCCGCTGCGTGGCCTCACGATCAACCAGCCGACCCTCGACGACGTCTTCCTGCGGGCGACGGGGGAGACCATGGCGTACGCCGCTCTCGACGCCGAGAAAGAACCCGCGGAGGACACCCCCGGCGACACGGACACGCGGCCTGAGGAGGTGCTTCGATGAACGACTTCTTCGTGCTCATCAAGCGCTCGCTCCTGGGCTACCTGCGCCAGCCGGCGGCCATCATCCCGAGCTTCGCCATCAGCGTGTTCTTTCTCTTCGTCTACAACGCCGGCCTTGGCTCGGTCGCCGAGCTGCCCGGCTTCAACGGCAGCTACCTGGCGTTCATCATCCCCGTGTCGATCGCCTCGGCGGCCATCAGCGGCGCCGGTCTCGCCGGTCAGGCGCTGATCCGCGACATCGAGTCGGGCTACTTCACCAAGCTGCTGCTCACACCGACGCGGCGCCTGGCCCTCATCTGGGGGCCGATGGTGGCCGGCGCCGTCATCCTGGTGGTGCAGGTCCTGGCGATCATGGCGCTGGGCCTGATCATGGGCCTGCGCTCGGCGACGGGGGTCGCCGGCCTGGTCCTGGTGATCGTCTACGCCTTTCTCTGGGGCATGGCGTTCGCCGGTTTCACCGTGTTCTTCGCCCTGCGTACCAAGAACTCCGCGGCAGCCCAGGCGGCGACCTTCGCCTTCTTCCCGCTGATCTTCCTCTCCACGACCTTCGTGCCCATGGAGTACATCAGCGCCGGGTGGCTCAAGGTCGCGGCGTACATCAATCCCACGACCTACGTGTTCGCCGCCATGCGGTCGCTGCTCAACGACGGCTGGCGGGCGGGCCCCTTGCTCGTGGGCCTCGCCGTCGTGGCCGGCTTCGCCAGCATCACCGGCGGGCTGGCCCTCTACCAGGCGCGCAAGGCCACGCAGACGACGTGAGTTGAGGAAGGAGGCGGGCGGGGCGGCAAGCTTGCCGCCCCGCCCGCCCGGCCCTGGCAGCTGTAGCACAAGGCCCGTGTTCCCTTGTGTTCGCGGCCCGGCTCGCCGCCCCCTTACCTGACGCGCCGCGCTGACTGCCCCGCCGAACGGCGTAGAATGGGCGCGTCTCACCGGGCCGGCGCGCGCTCGCCCGGACAGCTCGTGAAGGGGGTCAGGGGGAATGAGGAGACACCACTGGGGCTTGGTCACGTCCATCCTCGTCGTCGTGGTCGTGGCGCTGGCTGTCGTCGGCATCGGTTGCGGCAGCTCGGGCGGCGGCGGAGGGACCGGCACCGCGACCAATCCGTCGCCGACGGGCTCGCCGCAGTACGGCGGCATGCTCAGCATCGCCTTTCAGACGGAGCCGACGACGATCGATCCGGCCATCGCCTGGGACCTCACCGGGACGACCATCGAGCAGTCGGTCTTCAACACGCTGCTCGCCTACGCGCCGGCTCCGGGCATGGCCGGCACGAAGCTGATCCCGAGCCTGGCGACCGAGGTGCCGCAGCCCACCAACGGCGGCAAGACGTACGTCTTCCACCTGCGCCAAGGCGTCATGTTCCAGCCGCCGGTGAGCCGCGAGATGACGGCCGACGACGTGAAATACAGCTTCGAGCGCATGATGAAGCTGCCCCGGGCTCCGGCGACCTACTTCTACGTGGGCGTGAAAGGCGCGCCGGCATACCAGGCCGGCAAGGCAAAGGAGATCACAGGCGTCAAGGTCCTCGACAAGTACACCGTCGAGTTCGATCTGAGCTATCCCGACCCCGCCTTCCTGAACGCCTACACGATGTGGTTCGGCTACGTCGTGGCCAAGGAGTGGGTGCAGAAGTGGGGCGACCGCGCCGTCGCCCGTCATCCCCTGGGCACGGGCCCGTTCATCTTCGTCCACTGGACACCGGGCCGCGAGGTCGTCCTGAAGAAGAACCCCAACTACTGGGACAAGGGCAAGCCGTACCTCGACGAGCTCAAGTTCGTCTTCTCGCTCACGCCGAGCACCGCGCTGCTGAAGCTGGAACGCGGTGAGATCGACGTGCTCGGCGACAACATCCCGCCGGCCGACATCCCCAGGGTGCTCAGCGACCCGCAGTGGAAGGGCCAGGTGCAGACGCAGAAGTTCATCGCCGGCGTCTACTTCTTCATGAACCAGCAGTTCAAGCCCTTCGACAACGTCAAGGTGCGTCAGGCGCTGAGCTGGGCCATCAATCGCGAGAAGCTGTGCAAGCTGCAGAGCGGCCAGGCTACCCCGCTCTGGCAGTTCTTCCCCGAGGGGATGCCGGGCTCAGAGCCGGGCAAGAAGTACTATGGCTACGATCCCGCCAAGGCCAAGCAGCTCCTCGCTGAAGCGGGGTACCCGAACGGCTTCAAGACTCAGCTCTACTCTCACAACGTCGACCCGTTCCCGAAGATCATCCAGTCCGTCCAGAACGACCTGGCGCAGATCGGTGTCACGGCGTCGGTGAAGGTGCTCGACCGCGACACCTTCTACACGGTCTCGGAGACGCCTCACAAGACGGCGGCGGGTACGGCGGAGTGGTACATGGACTTCCCCGACCCGTCCGACTACGTGATCCCCCTGGCCAGCAAGAGCAACGCCCAGGAGGGCGGCATCAACTCGGCCTACTGGTGGGACCCGCAGATCGAGAAGATGATCATCGATGCCCGCTCGCTCACCGGGCAGCCGCGGTACGACGCCTACACCAAGATGGCGCAGATCATCATGGACAACGCCCCCTACGTGACGCTCTACCAGCCGCTCATGACGACGATGTGCTCGAAGAACACGGGCGGCTTCTACCTGAGCTACATCTACTGGTTCGATACGGCCAACTACTGGCGCATCCAGTAGCAGGATGAGATAGGTGGCGGCGAGGGCGGGCGGGCCGCCGGCAGGCGGCCCGCCCGCCCTCGCCGCGCGCGCCCCTCCAGTGCGTGCTGGCGGGAGGTTACATGCCCCGGTCGGCCGCCACGGGACTCTCAGGCCGCGGCTGCGATGCCCCTTTGCTCGGCGTCGGCGGCGAGCTGCGTCACGAAACGCTCGATCGTGGCGCTCAACAGCTCCGGCGCGGCGAACATTGGCAGATGACCTCGCTCGGTGATGCGCTCGACGTCGTACCAGGGGTGCAGGTCGGCGAACGCGTGCAACATGTCGAGGTCGTCGTCATCGGCAGCTCCGGCGGCGAGGTGCAGGACGGGCGGCGGCTCGATCGCGGCCAGCGCCTGCAGCGGGCTGCGCCCGCCGGCGTAGCTGGCCGCGATCGCACGCGCCGCCCGCGACCACAGGTCGTGCCCGCGGAAACGCATCTCGCCCATGATACGCCGCAAACGTCGGTCACTGAGTCCGTCGAACCATTCCTCGATCATCGCGTCGAGGGTCCGTCGCCACCGCATCGCGTCGCTCAGCGCGCGCAGCTGCGCCAGGAGGCGGGGGTGCGCGGGGAACACCTGCCAGTCGATGAGGACCATCCCGGCGATACGCTCGCTCAAACGCCGGCGCAGCTCGATCGCCGGCCACCCGGCCTGACCGTGCGCGACCAGGACCACCCTGCCGACCCCGCTGGCAGCCATCACTGCCTCGGCGTCGTCGGCAAGCTCGCGGTGTCCGAAGTCGGCGGAAGCCCGTCCCGACTCACCGTGTCCGCGCCAGTCGAGCGAAAGGACCCGGCGGCGACGCGCCGCCAGGTCAAGGACGGGCGCAAAGACGCGCCGCGGCATGCCCCAGTCGGGCAGCAGCATGAGAGCCGGCTCGCCGGCCCCGTGGCGTTCGTAGGCGATCAGAGTGTTGCTCGAGAAGGTCAGCATGTGCGGACGCGATCGACAGTTGCCCGCTTCATTCCCCCGCCGCGACACATGAAAGCGTGGGGCCACCAGCGACGCGGCCCCGCGGAGGGGAGCCTCCACGCTCGCCGACGGCGACGAGCGCGCCTGTCAGGCCTCCCGACCGAGCTCGAAGCGCAAGGCGTCCTCGAGGTCGGGGAAGACAAAGCGGAAGGAACGCTCCTCGAGCCGCGCCGGCACGACGCGCATGCTGTCCAGCAGTAGCTCGCGGGCCATCTGACCGCCGGCCTTCTCGACGGCGGCTCGTGGCGCCGCCATCACCGTCGGCCGGCGGAGCACGCGGCCGAGGATCTGGGTGAACACGGCGTTGGTCACCAGACCGGGCGCCACCGCGTTGACCGGCCCGCTGAGCGACTCGTCGGCCAGCGCGGCCAGCATGACGCCCAACAAGTCGTCGAGGGAGATCCAGGGGAACCACTGCTCGCCCGAGCCGATCCTGACGCCGAGGCCGAGACGGAAGACCGGCAGCACGAGCGGCAGGACCCCGCCGGCGGCGGTCATGACGATGCCCTGCCGTGTCGTGACCACGCGAATGCCGGCCTCGCGTGCCGGGTCGAGCGTCCGCTCCCACTGCACGCCCACGTCGGCGAGGAAGCCCTCGCCGGGGGCGCTGTCCTCGCTCAGCTCCTCGTCGCCGCGGCCGCCGTACCAGCCGACGCCGGCCGCCGACACGAGCACGCGCGGCTTCTTCTCGAGGCCGGCGAGGGTGTGCGCGAGCAGCGAGGTGCCGTCGATCCGGCTGCGCAGGATGGCGTCCTTCTTGCCCGCCGTCCACACGCCGGCGATGCTCTCACCCGCGGTGTGGACGACGGCGTCGAGGCCCTCGAGCCCGGCCGCGTCGATCTCTGCGGCGGCCGGGTCCCAGAAGACCTCGCCTTCGCCGGCGGGGCGGCGGCGCACGACGCGAACGATCTCGTGGCCACCGGCCGAGAGGAAGGCGGCCAGGTTGCGTCCGATGAGGCCGCTGGAGCCTGTGATCGCCACCCTGAGTCGGGGAGTCGCGCGCGTCTCCTTGTGGCGCTCGAGGTCGTTACGCGTGCGCTCGTGGCGGAAGCGGAAGAGCCGCTCGAGCTGGGGCCGTGCGGGGCGGCTGCCCAGCAGCCGCCCCGCACGGCCCCCGGGCAGCTCATACTCGAGGTGGTCCTCGAGGATACTGGCGTCGTCTCCGTCGGGGATGAAGCGGTGGGTGTGGTCCCAGGCCCCGAACGGCCCCGTCACCTGACGGTCGGCGAACTGGCGGCCCGGTACGACGTCGTGGTGCTCGGCCACCCAGGTGCCGCGCAGCGGCCCGGCCTGGACCTTCAGCACGAGGCGCGAGCCGTCGGCGATGTCGCCACGACGCTCGACAACCTTCACCCGCTGCCACGGTGCCACCAGACGCTCGAAGGCGCCCGGTCGCGCGTGCCACTCGAAGAGCTCCTCCGCCGGCACCGGCATAGAGCTGAGCCGCTCGAAGACCTCCATGGACCCTCCTCTCACCGCCGCCCCAAGGCGCACGTAGATGCTCGGAGGTTTACCCGCGGCGGCGGCTTTCTCAAGCTTGAGAGCGCCCCTGCGCCGTTCGCGCACGCGGCCCGGCGGACCATGGCCAGTGTGACTGGGAGGACGCCTGTGAACGAACGGGGCACCCGGCCGAGCGAGACGCCTGCGGGCGAACGTATAGACTGGCGAGTCGACACAGGAGCGATGCATGAGTGGTCTTTCGGGGCGCTTTGCCGCCCTGCGCGAGCGCAACTTCCGCAATCTCTTTCTCGGCCAATCGGTCTCGGTGATCGGCGACGGCATCACGCCGGTGGCCATCACCTTCGCCGTGCTCGATCTGACGGGCTCGCCGACGGACCTCGGACTGGTCCTGGCCGCCCAGAGCGTACCCCTCGTCGCCTTTGCCCTGATCGGCGGCGTCTGGGCCGATCGGCTGCGCCGCGAGCGCGTGATGCTCGTCTCCGACATCGTCCGCGCCTGCGTGCAGGCGACCGTTGCGGCCCTGCTCCTGAGCGGCCAGGCGCAGATCTGGCAGCTCATGGTGCTCCTCGCGGCATACGGCACTGCCGAGGCCTTCTTCCGCCCCGCCTGGGGCGGCCTGCTCCCGCAGCTCGTGCCGATGCAGCGTCTGCAGGAGGCCAACGCTCTGATGGGGATCTCGGACAACTTCGGCTGGCTCGTCGGCCCGGCGATCGCCGGCACGCTGATAGCGGTGCTAGGGCCCGGCGGTGCGATCGCCATCGACGCCGGCACGTTCGTCGTGAGCGCGGTCTTCCTGGCGACGATCGTCGCGCCGCCGTTCGAGCGCCGCCACGCGCCGGCGCCCTTTGTGGCCGAGTTGCGCCAGGGCTGGTATGAGGTCAAGTCGCGGCGCTGGCTCTGGGTCATGCTCCTGCGCACGTGCCTGGTCCTCTTCGCCGCGATAGCTCCCTTCCAGATTCTCGGGCCGCTGATCCTGCGCGAGCACGGCAGGGGAGCGGCGTCATGGGGTTTCCTCATGGCGATCTTCAGCGCCGGGATGATCGCCGGCGGCGCTTTCGCCATGCGCTACCGTCCCCGCCGGCCGATGGTCGTCGTGGCCATCACCGGGACCTCGGGCTGTCTCTCGCCGCTCGCCCTCGCCCTGGGCGGCTACCTGCCGGCGCTCATCGTCACCGAGAGCATCCACGGCGTCGCCGTCGGGATCCTCGTCGCCGTCTGGAACACGACTGTGCAGAGCCAAGTGCCCAGGGACGCCGTCGCGCGCGTCACGGCCTGGGACTGGATGGCGTCGCTCGCCCTGTGGCCGCTGGGGCTGGCCATCGCAGGGCCGCTGGTCGCGGCGCTGGGGTTCACCACGGCGGCGTGGCTCTCGGGGACCGTGGGGCTCGCCTGCTCGCTCTGGGTGCTGGGCGTCAAGGACGTCTGGCGCCTGCGCCCGGCGCCCTCGCTGTCGCTGCCGGAGGGCGGCTGAGAGAATAGCGCCGGCAGCTCGGAAGAGATCCGCGCGACGAGCCGGTCGCGTCGTGCCGTCGTCGGGGAAAGGAGCCTCGCATGGTGCCGTCACAGGGTGCGGAGTGGACACTGCCGTTCACGAAGGCGGAGTACGACGCCCGGCTGGCCGGGGTGCGGGCCGAGATGGAACGCCGGGGGATCGCGTTGCTCTACGTCACGGCGCCGCCCAACCTCAACTACCTGCTGGGGCACCAGGCGGTGTGGTTCGACCCGCGCAACGTGACCGGGCTCGCCGTGCCGCTCGCGCCCGCCCCCCCGATCTACTTCGACACCTACGACCACGCGCCCGGCTGGCCGCCGACGATCGAGGAGTACGTGGAGTACGGCAAGGAGGGTTTCTACTACCCCGAGGGAGCGCAGGCGGTGGCCGACGTGCTGCAAGCGCGCGGGCTGCTCAAGGGCCGCGTGGGGCTCGAGTACTGGAGCTGGGCGCCGGGCGGGCCGGCCTTCGCCGAGCTCGCCCGGCGCCTCACCGACGCCGGCGCGCCCGAGGTCGTCGACGGTTCCTGGGTGGTCGACCACGTGCGCCTCATCAAATCGCCCCAAGAGCTCGCCTACACGCGTGAGGCGCTGGCCATCGCCGACGCCGCCTACGAGGCGCTACGCGACGCACTGGCGCCGGGCATGAGCGAGCACGAGATCAACGCACTCCTCTTCGCGGAGTGCGCGCGGCGGGGCGGCGACGAGCCCGGTATCCGCACGATGGTGCGCACGGGGCCCAAGACGCCGGCCTTCCACGCGCCGGCGAGCGACCGGCGCGTCGAGGCCGGCGAGCTGCTCATGATCGACATGTCGGCGACGCGCCACCAGTACCACGGCAACACCGCGCGCGCCTTCTCGCTAGGCGAGAGCCCGTTCTGGGCCGACGCCCTGGCGACGCTGACGGCGATGCGCGACGAGACCTGCGCCCAGATCAGACCGGGCGACCGGACGATGAAGCTGCAGCGGCTCATGGACGAAGCCGTCGACGCCGCCGGCCTGCGGCAGCACGTCTGGTGGGTCGGCGGCTACGTGCTGGGCATCTCGATGCCGCCCGACTGGGTCGGCCACATCTACCTGAACGACGAGGAGGGCTTCGAGGCCGGCGTGTTCGAGCCCGGCTTCGTGGCCAACTGGGAGATCCAGCTCTGGGACCTCGACAAGCACGAAGGCGTGGGCGTCATCGACACGATGATCATGACCGGGCGTGGGGTCGAGATCCCGGCGCGGTATCCGGCGACGTTGACGGTGGTCTGAGGAAGGGGCGGGGGGCGGGCGGCGCCTGAAGGCGCCGCCCGCCCCCCGCCGACCGGCTACACCGTCCAGAACTCCTCGTGGCCCGGCGCGACCCGCGGCCAGGGTCGTGCCTCCTCCCACGCCCGGCCGCACGCGAGCAGGAGGTCGTCCCTGAAGCGCGGCCCGGTGAGCTCGAGGCCGAAGGGCAAGCCGCTGGGGAGGACCCCTGCCGGCAGCGTGATCGCCGGGTGTCCGGTCACGTTCTGCGCCTGCGTGTTGTAGACCCATGCGGGCGTGCCGATGCCGTCGTGGCCGGGCACTCGCCCGTCGGCGGACTGCTCCTCGACGCACAGGGTCGGCGTAGCCAGCACGACGTCGGCCGCGAGTAGCTCGTCGAGCTCGCTCACGTACGAGAAGCGACGCCGCCTCAGCGTGGCGTACTCCTCGGCCGTGTAGGCGAGCCCCTGCTGCATGCAGTAGGCGAACACGTCTGTGAAGCGCCGCGCCTCACGCTCGATCGTCTCGCGTCCCAGCGCGTAGGCCTGCTCGACCGTGGCCATGACGAACCAGTCGTCGTCGATGTTACCCGCGGTGAAGATGTCGCCGGGGCCGATGCGCTCGACGGGCAGTCCGAGGTCGCGCTCGAGTGCCTCGAGCGCGACCTCGAAGGCCTGCGTCACCGCGGCGGGGAGCGGGCCCCAGTCGACCAGGCGCTCGGCCGCGAGCACGCGCGACGGCCGGCCGCGCCCCGGCGCCGCGTCGAATGGCGGCGCGTACGGTAGGGCGCTCGGGTCGCCGGGCACGGGGCCGGCCTCGACCTCGAGGAGCAGGCGCAGGTCGTCGACGGTCGTGGCGAACGGGCCGTCGGTGGAGAAGTCTATCCAGGAGGGGAGAGGGTCGCGGCCCACGAGCCCGTTGGTCGGCTTGATGCCGGCGAGACCGCAGAATCCCGCCGGGATGCGGATCGAGCCGCCGCCGTCCGTCGCGGTGGCGATCGGCGCCAGCCCGGCGGCCACGGCGGCGGCGGAGCCGCCGCTCGAGCCGCCGGGCGTGCACTCGAGCTTCCACGGGTTGCGGGTCGTGCCGAAGACGCGGTTGTCGGTGTAGCCCTCGAAGCAGAACTCGGGCACGTTCGTCTTGCCGACGGCGATCGCGCCGGCCGCGCGCAGACGGGCGATGTGCGCGCAGTCGCGCTGCGCCGGCGGCGCGGCGGCCAGCAGGAGCGAGCCGATGGTCGTGCGCATCCCGGCGAGGTCGTGCACGTCCTTGACCAGCAGGGGGATGCCCAGGAGCGGCAGCTCGAGGGCCGTGGGCTCGCCGAGGCCGACGCGCTCGTCGAGCGCGTCGGCCTCGGCGAGCGCCTCTTCGGCGCGTAGCGCGATGACTGCGTTCAGCGACGGGTTGTCGCGCTCGATCCGTTGGAGCGAGTGTGCGACGAGCTCCCTCGCCGACACTCGCCTCGCACGCACCATCTCGGCCAGTTCGCGCAGCATGGCGGCCCCCTCATCGCGTCGCTATCTCTGCTTTCAGCCTACTACGCATCGTCGGAAAGTGCGGTTCGGCTGCTCTCGACCTCGTCCGTCCGCCGGGCCGGTCGCCTCGAACGGTCTCCGGGGCGACTCCGGGGAATCATGTTCGTGCTTCCCATGGAACAGGGAACGCCGTCGTCGTGGGCGGCGAGCCACCCGTTCGCGGGGTGGACCTTCACGGCTGGACGCGACTTGCGCGCAGGTTGGCGTCATACTGGCGTCATACTTGCGTAGAGATCGGGAGAGCCGATGCAGACAGACACACGCAGCGCACCATTTCAGGACGAGGAGATGCACGAGGTAGCCCGCCGCGCGAACGATATCGCGGCCAACATCGCCTCGGTCATCCTCGGCAAGGAGGAGGTGATCCAGGCTTGCGTCGTGGCCCTGCTCGCCGGGGGTCACCTCATCATCGAGGACTACCCCGGCGTCGGCAAGACGCTACTCGCGAAGGCGCTGGCGCGCTCCGTCAACTGTCGCTTCGCCCGCATCCAGTTCACCCCTGACCTCCTGCCCAGCGACGTCACCGGGGTGAGCGTCTTCAACCAGAAGACGGCCGGTTTCGAGTTCCGCCCGGGACCGATCTTCGCCAACATCGTGCTCGCCGACGAGATCAACCGCTCCTCGCCCAAGACGCAGGCGAGCCTCCTTGAGTGCATGGAGGAGCGCCAGGCGACCATCGACAACGTGACCCATGCGATCGTCGCCCCGTTCATGGTCATCGCGACCCAGAATCCCATCGAGTACGAGGGCACCTACCCACTCCCCGAAGCCCAGCTCGACCGCTTCATGATGCGCATCAGCATCGGCTACCCGGCAGCCGCCGCCGAGGATGCGATCCTGCTAGCCCAGACCTCGGGGGACCCGTTCGCCGAGCTCGCTCCGGTCCTGAGCGACGGCGAGGTGCTCACCATGCAGGCCGCGCTCGACAGGGTGAAGGTCGCGCCGGCGATCCGCCGCTACGTCGTCGGTATCCTCGCCGCGACCCGTGACAGCAGAGACGTCTACCTCGGGGCGAGTCCTCGCGCCGGGATCGCCCTGATACGCGCGGCGAAGGCCCTGGCCGTTCTGCGGGGCAGGGATTTCGTGGTCCCGCAGGACATCAAGGACCTCGTCGGCCGGGTGCTCAGTCACAGGATCATCCTCTCGCCGGATGCGAAGGTCCATGGGCAGTCCGAAGGAGCGGCGCTCGCCGACCTGCTCAAGGCCGTCCCCGTTCCCGGACCGGAGCGATGACGCGTCCCACCGCCCGCGGGCTCAGTCTCCTGGTCGTGGCGATCGCGACCTATATCGCCGCGCGCATCCTGGGCACTTGGGAGCTCTACCTACTGTCGTTCGCGTTCGTGGCCGCCTTGTTCGTGTCGTGGCTGCTGGTGCTGGTCAGCGGCCGCAGACTCAGGGTCGTCCGCGTCTTGACGCCCGAGCAGCCGGTGGTCGGCGACCCGTTGCTGCTTTCGTTTCGCGCCAAGAACGGCTCCCTGCTGCCGGGGCTGCAGGTGAGGCTGCCGCACGCCGTCGGAGATCTCGGCGACCGTGACCGGGCGGTCGACTTCGAGAGCCTGGGTCCTCGGGCTGAGCGAGTGGCCACCTCGGGTCCCTGGCCCGCGCGGCGAGGTGTGCACCGTCTCCCGGCGCTGCTCGCTGTGGCCGAAGACCCGCTGGGCCTGGTGCGCGTCCGCCGCCAGCTTGGGGATGCCATCGAGTTCACCGTGTTCCCGCGACTGATTCACCTGCGCTCGTGCGCGCTGTTGGTGGGCGCCGGTCAGCGCCGCGAGGTCGGCAGAGGCGGCCTCGCGGCGCTCGGAGGCTACGAGTTCCGCGGCATCCGACCCCACAACCCGGGCGAACCGCTGAGCCACGTCGACTGGAAGTCCACGGCGAAGACGGGGAACCTCATGCTCCGCGAGACCGAGGACCCGTCGAGCAGCGATGTCACCCTGCTGCTCGAGGGCGCGGCCTCGTTCGTCGTCGGTGAACCTCCTGAGACGAACTTCGAGCTCGCCGTCGAAGTCGCCGGCTCGATCGCCGCGTTCGCGTTGCGCGCCGGCCGGGGGGTCTCTCTGCTGCTCCACGAGAGCGGCTGGGGACAACTGCGCCTTACGGCCGACGCCAACGGTCACCATCGCCTGCTGGAGAACCTGGCGAGAACCGAGCCGCATCGTTCCGTGCGGCTCGGCCCCTCGCTGCGCGTGCTCCTGGCGAGCGGTGGGTTGCGCCTGCGGACGCAGGTGCTGCGTACGCACAGCCTGACCTTGGTCGTCCTGTCGCTCGATCGAGAGCTCGTGCGCGCGGTGATCGCCCTGCGCGAAGAGGGCCGGCAGGTCTCCGTCGTCTACGTCGCCCCGGATTCGTTCACGTCGGCGCCACCGGGCGCCGAGAGCCGGAACCTTGCGCTCGCGCTCACGTCCGCCGGGGTGCCCTGCCTCAGGGTGAACCGCGGCGACGATCTGGGCTCGGTGCTGTCGCTGGCGCACCGCGAAGGACTCTACGCTCGCCCAGTCTGATGGTCGTGCGCAAGCTCCTCTACCTTCTCAGCTTCTTCGGCCTCGCCGTCACCGCCGCCCTTGCGGTCGATCGGGTGGGCAGGCCCTCCCTGGCTCCGTTGCTCGTCCTCGCGGTCATCGTGGGTACCCTCGCCGGCGGGCCCGGGCTCGTCCATCGTCGAGCATGGCCCCTCAGTCTCGTGCTGATCCCCCTCGGGGCCTACCTGCTGCTGCGCTTGCAGCTCTCGCTTCCGCCGACCATCCACGGCGTCTGGCAACAGCTCGGCTTCTTCCGCGAACAGCTCGGCGCCGGCGGCCGGGCCTACATAACCCAGCATCTGCCCTTCGACTTCGACGCCGCGCCCGAGCTCAGGTTCCTCCTTGCCTTCCTCGTCTACGTAGCCGCGGCCTTCTCAGCCTTCGTGGCCCTCAGCTTGCGCAAGGCGCTGCCGGCCGTCGTCCTCCTCCTCGTGCTGCTGGGGTTCGGCGTCACCATAGATGACGCCGACAAGGTCCTCCTGCTGCCGGCCGCGTTCCTCCTGCTCGCTGGGTGCCTCCTGATGCTCTCACGCTCGCTTGAGCGCGAGCGGTGGAAGCCGGCCGACTCTCTGGCTGGTGTGGCGACGACGGTGATCGCCTCTCTGCTCGGTCTCTCGCTGCTCGGGGCGACGTCGGCGGCGGCGAGCCAGCCGTGGCAGGACTGGCGCACGTGGGGCGGCACGGTCGTCACTCACCAGAGCACCAGCATCAACTTCAGCGGGATCAAGGACTACCCGAGCCTGCTCGATCCCGCGAACAATGCCCAGGTCATGAGGGTCAAGTCGCCCGTCGCAACGTACTGGCGTGCGAACGCTCTCGACTACTTCACCGGGGAGGAATGGTTCGGGGACAAGACCCTGCGGGCGGTGTTGACGCCTGAGCCCGAATCCGGCCTCTACCGCTACAGGGTCCCCGGCACGACCACGGAGCCTCCGGGAAGGCTGGTCACCGAGGCGTTCCGGATCGGGTCGCTGTACACGGACTACTACTTCGCCGGGGGGATGCCGAGGACTCTTGTCCTGGATCAGCGAGTGCCGGTGCAGCTCAATGGCGCACAGGCCCTCCGGGCCCAGGCGTTCATCGGGCCGAACCTCGACTACGAGGTCACCGCCGTCGTCCCCCAGCTGAAGCCCGCCGATCTCGTCGGTCGCGGTCGCGACTACCCCGACGACGTCCTGCAAGACATCGAGATGCCTTTCCCGACGCTGGTGGAGATGGGAGCGGGCGCGACCGAGTCGCGGTGGCGGCAGGCGTTGGGCGTGACTCCCGTCGAACGCGAGTGGCTCGGCCTCTACCGGCTCAACCGCGCCATCGTGGGACAGGCTACCGATCCGTACGACATCGCCCTGCGGGTCGAAGAGTACCTGCGCCTGAACTACACATACTCTCTGAGCCCGCCCTCGGTGTCGCTCGAGTCCCCTTACGCGGCGTTCCTCTTCAAGACGAAGACCGGCTTCTGCCAGCACTTCGCCGGGGCCATGGCCGCGCTGATGCGCTTCAACGGCATCCCGGCCCGGGTGGTGCTGGGGTTTGCCACGGGCGACAGGGCCAAGGACGGCACGTTCGTCGTGAGCAGGACGGACGCCCACGCGTGGGTCGAGGTCTACTTCCCCCAGGTCGGCTGGGTGCCCTTCGACCCCACGCCGGGTCGCAGCCTGCCCGGGCGAGGCCCGTCGTCAACGAGCGCTGGCTTCGTGAGCCCCTTCACGGCGGGAGGCGCCACGGCGGAGGGTCTCTCCCGAACGGGGACGGGGAACTCCGCCAAACGGCTTCGCGACCGGTTGGCGGCGGGCGGAGGCGGCAGCGGGGCGACGTCGGGAGCCTGGGTCGCGCGCGGCGTGCTGCCGTGGAGCATCGCCCTGGCGGCCTTGCTGCTAGCCTGGCCGCTGGGCCGGGTGTTGCTCCGCCGGCGAGCCGCGCGACGGGGAGGCCCCGAGGGGCGCCTGCGGGCGTCTCTCGCGCTCATGTTCGCCGAGCTCAAGGACTACGGCGTGGACGTGCCGCGGTCGCAGACTCTCGACGAGACGTCGCGCCTCTTGAAGGAACATGTCGGCCTCGATGTGACCGGCGTGGTGGATCGGGTCCAGGCAGTGCTTTTCGGCGGCCGGTCTGCCACCCGGCAAGACCTGACCGACGTCGCGGAGCTGCGCCGCGAGCTGAGGCACAGGTTGCGGGCACGAGCAGGCTGGCTGAGGGGGCTTCTCGCCCTGTACGGCCTTCCGGCGGCGTCGACCGGGCGCGGCTGAGCGGGCCCCGCCGCGGTCGCTGCGCCACGTCGGACCCTTGCGGACGCTTCTGCGGGTCATTCCCCGGTGGCCGCGGACGCGCACGTGCCGCCCCCGGTCAGCGTGTATCATGCTCGGCGAGGTGGGCTCGAGGGGAGGGCGGTGCCGTGGCTGATGCATCCGAAGGTCTGCTGATCGCGAAAGAGGCTGGCGGCACGGAGCTGTTACTGCTGCCGCAGATGGCCAATCGCCACGGGCTCGTGGCCGGCGCCACCGGCACCGGCAAGACGGTGACGCTGCAGGTGCTCGCCGAGGCCTTCAGCCGCGTCGGAGTGCCGGTGTTCGCCGCCGACATCAAGGGCGACCTGTCGGGCGTCTCGCAGGCCGGCGGCGGCAACGCCAAGGTCGATGCGCGCGTCGAGCAGCTCGGCCTGGTGTCGTGGGCCTTCGAGGGCTCGCCGGTCATGTTCTGGGACGTCTTCGGCGAGCAGGGGCACCCGGTGCGCAGCACGGCCTCTGAGGTCGGTCCGCTGCTGCTCTCGCGCATGCTCAACCTCAACGATATCCAGGAGGCGGTGCTCACCGTCGCCTTCCGCGTGGCGGACGACAACGGCCTGCTGCTCCTCGACATGGACGACCTGCGCGCCATGCTCAAGTACGTCGCCGACAACGCCGCCGACATCGGCACGACCTACGGCAACGTCTCGGCGGCGTCGGTGGGCGCCATCCAGCGCGCCCTGCTCAGCCTCGAGGAGCAGGGCGGGCAGAAGCTCTTCGGCGAGCCCGCCCTGGACCTCTTCGACTTCATGCAGACCGATGCCAACGGTCGCGGCTACATCAACATCCTCGCTGCCGACGAGCTCATGCTGTCACCTCAGGTCTACTCCACGCTGCTGCTGTGGCTGCTCAGCGAGCTTTTCGAGCGCCTACCCGAGGCCGGCGACCTGCCCAAGCCCAAGCTCGTCTTCTTCTTCGACGAGGCGCACCTGTTGTTCACGGACTCGCCGCCGGCGCTGCTCACCAAGATCGAGCAGGTCGTGCGCCTCATCCGCAGCAAGGGCGTGGGCGTCTACTTCGTCACCCAGAACCCCATCGACATCCCCGACACCGTGCTGGGACAACTCGGCAACAAGGTGCAGCATGCGCTGCGCGCCTTCACGCCGCGCGAGCAGAAGGCCGTGAAGGCCATGGCCGAGACGTTCAGGCCCAACCCCGAGGTGAACGTCGAGTCGGCCGTCACCGACTTGGCCGTGGGCGAGGCGCTGCTCTCGCTGCTCGAGGCCGACGGCAGCCCCTGCATGGTGCGACGCGCGTTCGTGGTGCCGCCGCACGGGCACATCGGGGCGATCGCCCCCGAGCAGCGGCAGCAGATCATGGCCGCCTCGCTGGTGGCCGGCCACTACGAGCAGGTCATCGATCGCGAGTCGGCCGAGGAGGTCCTGGCGGCGCGGGCGCAGGCGGCGGCGACGGCGGCCGACCAGGCCGCGGCCGCGGCGGCCGCGGCGAAGCAGGCCGAAGCCGCTGCGAAGCCGACGCCGCGGCCGGAGAGCGCGCCGCGCCCGGCGCCCGCGCGCCCGCGGGCGAGCGACCGCGACAGCCTGGCCGAGGCTCTGGGCAAGAGCGTCATGCGCGCCGCGGGCAGCCAACTGGGCCGAGACATCGCCCGCGGCATCCTGGGCAACATGCTGAAGCGTAGGTAGCCGCCCGAAGCGCCGTCGGCGCGCGCGGCTCCACGCGCCGCCGACAATACGAGGCCGGCGGCGCGTCAGCGGAGTCCGCGCGCGATCGCGGTCCAGAAGGCCGGGTCCTCCTGGCCCATGACCCAGATGGCGATGCCGGCGATGCGCGGGTGTTTCTTGCGCAGCAGATCGAGCTTGGCGGCGACGGCCTTCTCGTCCTGGTAGTAGACGACGTGGGCGACCCCCTCGCTGTCGGTGTAGCGCAGCGTCGCCTCGCCTGAGGCCGCATCGCGGCCCACCGTCACCCGGTACTGCGCCGCCGCCGCGTCCGCGCCGCTGGGCAGCACGGCCGTGGCCTTGCCCGCGTGCCAGTCGTAGCCGTAGAAGGGGATGCCCAGGTAGATCTTGCCCGCCGGCACCTGGCTCTGGGTGAAGCTCAGGACCTTGTCGACCCACTCGAGCGGCGCCTGTGGTCCCGGGCCGCTCCACGGGCCGCTGAAGTTGTACGCCATCACCTTGAACTCGTCGACGGCGGCGCCGAGACGCTTGTAGTCCATCGCCCGCTGGCTGTCCCAGCGACCCGGATCCTGCGTCTTGGGAAACGCGGCGATGGAGAGGAACCGTCCCTCGGCGTGGAGCGCCGCGGCGAGCTCCTCGACGAACGTGGCAAACGGCTGCCGGTCGCGACTCTTGAGCGCCTCCCAGTCGAGGTCGATGCCGTCGAAGCCTTTCTCCTTCACGAGGGCGACGAGGCTCTCGATGTGACGGCGGCGCGACGCCGGCGTGGCCATGATCGCCGCCGCGATGCCGCGGCTGAAGCTGAGGCTGCCGGCCGGCTGGTTGGTGACCGTGGCGAAGATGTTCAGGCCGCTGTTGCGTGCCGCCGCCACGAGGTCGAGGTTCTCGGCGCGGGTGGCGACGCTGCCGTCCTTCTGTGACTGGTACCAGTCGAAGTCGACCTCGTCGACCGCGTCGGCGGCGGTGGCATCGACGAGCGAGTCGCCGTCGCCGAGGCTCCAGGCGGTGACGCGGTAGGCGCGCTCGCCGAGCGGCTTGACGAGATAGCCCAGCGGCGGCTTGCCGGGACGCGCGAGCCGCGTCCCCTCGCGGTCGAGCACGAAGAACAGCGCGATGACGACGAACGCCGCCGCAAGCGCGGCGACGGCGGCTCGGCGCCGCCTACGCATGAGGCGGTCACCGGCTGTCCGTCGGGAGCGTTCATCGCGTGGCCCCACCGCGCTTCACGTCGGCCGCGCCTTGAGCCGGCCAGGCGAGGCCGATCAGCAACCGCGCCGATCGTCGACGCGGTGACAGGCTGTCTTGCCCTGACCCGACGTCATGCGCGGCAGCGAGAAGGGTTCGTGGAGCTCGACGCGGGGGGTGACGCCGACCGTCGTCTTGGTCGCCGCGACGATCCTCTTGGCGAGCTTCTCGCGTGACTCGGTGGTCAGCTCGGCGAGCTCGCGCACCTCGACCTGCAGCGTGAGCCGGTCGAGGTTGTCCACGTTCTCGACGACCATGCAGAAGTTGTTGCCGACCTCGTCGAAGCACACGAGGACCTCCTCCACCTGGCTCGGGAACACCACGAGTCCGCCGATGGAGAGGGCGTCGTCGCTGCGGCCGGTGATGCGGCCGATCCGCGGGTGCGTGCGACCGCAGGGGCACGGCTCCCGGGTGAGCGAGGAGATGTCGTGGCTGCGGTAGCGGATCATCGCCATGGAGTCGCTCGTGAGCGAGGTCCAGACGAGCTCGCCGGCTTCGCCGTCGCCGACGGGCTCGCAGGTGATCGGGTCGACGCACTCGACGAAGAGGTGGTCGGACCACACGTGCATGCCGTTCTTCTCGGGGCATTCGCAGGCCATGCCGGGGCCCAGGAACTCGCCCATGCCGTATTCGTTGAACGCGTCGAGACCGAGGGTGGCGGCGAGGCGCTCGCGGCCCGACTCGGGCCAGGGCTCGGCGCCGAAGAGGCCGACGCGGAGCTTGGAGTCGCGCGCGAGGTCGATGCCGCGCTCGAGGGCCTTGTCGGCGAGGAAGAGGGCGTAGGACGGGGTCGTGCAGATGGCGGTGACGCCCAGGTCGACGATCAGGTCGATGAGCAGCTCGTGACGGCCGATGCCGGCGGGCACCACGCCGACGCCGGCGCGCTGCGCGCCGTACTGCAGGCCGACGCTGGTCGGCAACCCGTAGGCGAAGCAGTTCTGTAGCAGGTCGTTCGGCCGCAGGCCGACCATCCAGATCGAGCGTGCGTTGCGCGTCGCCCAGTCGTCCATGTCGCGCTCCGAGACCCAGATGGGCGTCGGCTTGCCGGTGGTCCCGGAGGTGCTGTGCACCTCGATGATGTCGTCGAGGTCGCAGGTGCGCAGGCCCTCGGGGTAGACGTCGCGCAGCGTGGCCTTGTCGAGGAAGGGCAGGCGACGGATGTCGTCGAGGGAGCACATGTCGTCGGGCGCGACTCTAGCGGCGCGACACAGCTCCCCGTACACGCGGCTGCGTTCGCAGGCGCGCGCGACGACGAGCTTGAGACGCTCGAGCTGGAGCGCCCGCAGGGCGTCGAGCTCGAGCGTCTCAAGATCGGGCTCGAAGTAGACGTCCTGCCGCACGGCGCTGCTCGCGGCGCTACCGCTCATCGATGCACGCCTCCTTCGTCTGTCTTCGCGACCGTCGCCGCCGCGCCGGCCGCCGCCTCTACCCCGGCTCGGGCCGCCGGGCCTACCCCGACTCCGGCCGCCCCGATGCGCTGCCCGGCGGCGAACGCGGCGAGGTTGAGCTCCAGCCAGCTCGCCGGGACGTTGCGGGCGATGGCTCGCTTCCAGGTCTCGTCGGCGAAGGGCAGATGGGCCGAGAGCGCTCCGACCAGCACGACCCCGGCGACCTTCGCGTCGCCGATCTCCTCCGCGACCGCGTTGCCGTCGACGGCGATGACCCTCACGCCTTGGTCGACCATTCGCTGGATCGCGTCGAACGGGTACGCGTGGGTCCCGGTCGATGCGACGGCGGCACGATCTGCTGCGTGTTGACGATAGCCAGGCCGTCGGGCGCCAGCGAGGGCGCCAGGCGCAGTCCCTCGGCGGCCTCGAAGGCGAGCAGATAGTCGATCTCGCCGGGGCTGATGCTGGGCGCCATGACTCGTCTCACCGATACGGATGTGCGAGCTCACGCTGCCGCCGCGCTGCGACATGCCGCGCGTCTCGCTCGTCTTCACCTCGAGGCCGCCGTGCAGCATCGCCGTGTCGGCGATGATCGCGGCGGCGACGATCACCCCCTGGCCGCCGACGCCGACGACCATGATGTCGTCGACCACGCCGCCGGCGAAGTGTCCGCCGTTCACGCTCCACCCGCCTTCGCGATCGCGCCCGGCTTGCAGAGCTGCGCGCACAGCGAGCAGCCGGTGCACGTCTCGGCGTCGATCACCACCTTGTGGCGCGTCTTCACCATCGCCTCGGTGTGGCGCAGCGAGGGGCAGCCGAGCTTCATGCACTGCTGGCAGGCGGTGCAGAGGTCCTCGTCGACCTCGAAGTGGCCGTCGCCGGGGATCTTGCGCGGAAAGAGCATGCACGGCCGGTTGGTGATGATGACGGCCGGCCCGTCGAAGGCGAGGCCGGCCTTCAGCGCCGCCAGGCACGCCGCGTAGTCGTAGGGATCGACCGTCTCGACGCGCTCGACGCCGAGCGCCCGGCAGATCGCCTCGAAGTCGACCGGCTGCGTCTCGGCGCCCGCGAGACTCCTCTCGGTGCCCGGGTGCGTCTGGCCGCCGGTCATGGCGGTGATGTTGTTGTTCTGGATCAGGACGGTGACGTTCGTCCGCTGGTGGACGGCGTTGAGCAGCCCCGTGAGCCCGGAGTGCAGGAAGGTCGAGTCGCCGATGACGGCGATGGAACCCTTCGCGCTGCCGCCGGCGCGAGTGAAGCCCTGCTCGATGGGGATGCTCGCGCCCATCTCGAACGCCGAGTGCATGTGCGAGACCGGCGGCAGCGTCGTCAGGTCGTAGCAGCCGATATCTCCGTGCACGTCGAGGTCGAGCTTCTTCATGGCCATGGCCATGCCGCGGTGCGGGCAGCCGGTGCACAGGACGGGGGGCCGCGGAATGACGCTCTCGTCTTCCGCGGCCTTCTCGCGCGCCCAGCGCGGCAGGTCGAGGCCGGCCGCCACGAACGCGCGCCCGACCCGTACCGGCGTCAGCTCGCTCCAGGAGGGGAACCAGCGTTTGCCCTCGACCGCGATGCCGGCCGCGAGGATCTGCTCCTCGAGGTATGGCTCGAGCTCCTCGACCACGAAGAGGCGGTCGACGGTGGCGGCGAAGCGGCGGACCGCCTCGACCGGCAGGGGGTGGATCATGCCCAGCTTGAGGAAGGACGCCTCGGGAAGCGCCTCCTTGGCCGAGATGTAGGCGGCGCCCGCCGAGACGACGCCGACGCGCGCGAAGGCGCCCGTTCCGGGCTCTGCGCGCGCCAGCGGGCTCGCTTCGGCGTAGGCACGCAGGCGCTCGAAGCGAGCGATGAGGCTCCGGTGCAGCGGCCGCGAGAAGCGCGGCAGCAGGGAGTACTTCTCGGTGATGCGGTGCGGCGGCTTGCGCTGCGGCACAGTGCGCCGCAGGGCCGTCGGGTCGGAGCCGTCGCCGCCCTCGGCGAGCGCGCCGCCTTCGGTGGGCGGCTCGCCGTCACCCCCTTCGGTCTCCTCGAGCCGCACGATCGACTTCTGGTGCGCCGTCTGGATCGAGAGGCGCACCATGACGGGCACGTCGAACTCCTCGCTCAGATCGAAGGCCAGCTTGACGTACTCGTAGCACTCCTGGCTGTCGGCCGGCTCGAGCATGGGCATGCTGCTGATGCGGCCGAAGTAGCGGTCGTCCTGCTCGGTCATGCCGCTCGCCATCCCGGGGTCGCCGGCGAGGCACACGACGAGGCCGGCGTTGATGCCCGTGTAGACGGAGCTGATCAGCGGGTCGGCGGCCACGCTGGCGCCCGCGCTCTTCATCGCCGTGAGGGCGCGGGCGCCGCCCATGGCCGCCCCGAAGGCGACCTCGTAGGCGACCTTCTCGTTGGTCGACCACTCGGCGTAGACGCCCTCGTAGCGCGCCAGGTTGGTGACGATCTCGGTGCTGGGCGTGCCCGGGTAGGCGGCCGCGACCTGCACGCCGGCCTCCCAGGCGCCGCGCGCGATGGCTTCGTTGCCGAGCATCAGGAGCTGCTTCACACGTCGTCCCTCTCGTCGGGCAGGTGGACAAACGATACGCAGCGGGTGCGCGGGGGCGCAACCCGCAGTGTATGCTGCGGCCGGCGAGAAGGAGGGTGCGATGGCCGGACTGCAGTCAGCGCTCGAGGAGAGGGTCGTCGAAGACGTGCGGTCGCGGCGCGACGAGCTCGTCGACCTCGTCGGCGAGCTCGTCGCGCTCGACACGACCGCACGCGACGTCGACGACCCTCCGCGCGACGAGGAGCGCTTGCAGCGGCTGCTGCAGGCGCGCCTCGAGGCGATCGGTGCCGCCACCGACCTCTGGGAACCCGAGCCGACCGTCGGCGATCGCTTCCTGCCCGACGGTCTGAGCTTCCGCGGCCGGCCCCAGCTGGCCGCGCGACTGGGCGGCCACGGGGCCGGCCGCAGCCTCCTCCTCCTCGGGCACATCGACGCCGTCTCGGCCGAACCGGTCGATCGCTGGACCTCCGACCCGTTCCAGGCCGCCGTGCGCGACGGCAAGCTGTACGGCCGCGGCGCCTGCGATATGAAGGGCGGTCTCGGCGCGATGCTGGTCGCCCTAGAGACGCTGCACCGACTCGGCGTGCGTGCTGCCGGCGACGTCATCTGGTGCTCGGTCACCGACGAGGAGTCGTCGGGCGCCGGCGGCGTGGCCGCCGTCGCCCGCGGTGTGACTGCCGACGCCGGCATCTGCGCGGAGCCGACGGGTTTCGACACGTGGGTCGCCTGTCGCGGCTCGCTCACGCCGATCATCACCATCGAGGGTCGGCCCGGGCACGCGGAGATGACACAGCCGCACTGGCGCGAGGGGGGTGCCGTCAACGCGATCGAGAAGCTGCCGCTGGTCCTCGCCGCGATCGAGCGGCTGCGCCACGAGTGGCGCAGCCGCCCCGACTGCCGGCATCCCTACCTCGACCCCGGCGACATCGTGCCCACCGTGCTGCACGCGGGGGAGTGGAGCGTGACCTACCCCAGCGAGGCCGTCCTCACCTGCGAGGTCACCTACCTGCCGACTCAGGTCGACGCCGAAGGCACCGGCAAGCGGGTCGAGCGCGAGATCTACGAGGCGATCACGGCGGCGGCCGCCGGGGATCCCTGGCTTGCCGAGCACCCGCTGAAGTGGTTCTGGGACAACGACGTGGTGCCGGCAGAGATCCCCGCCGACCATCCCCTCGTCGCGCTCACCATGCAAGCTGCGGTCGACCTGGACCGCGAGGGGACGCTCACGGGCTTCGAGTCCTGGCACGACGGGGCGACCTTCATCCGCGCCGGCACGCCGACGCTCTGCTTCGGTCCCGGCGACCGCGGGGCCCTGCACCGTCTCGACGAGTTCGCGCCGGTGGACGATCTGGTCGATCACGCCGCGGCGGTGGCGCTTGTCGTCATGCGCTGGTGCGGGGTGGCGTAGCACCTGGCGGGACCGCGCCGCGGCCGACCGGTGGCACCGGTGGGGGTGCCGGACGGCGGGTGTAGACTCGGGCGCGGGCGAGAGCCCCGAGAGCGAGCTGAGCAGCGCAGGACACGCGATGGCTGAAGAGGAGGCCATGAGCGGATCGGGCACACCGAGCACCGGAGGGGATGACCGGTGCGGCATCGGCCAGGCAACGCTTCACGGGCAAGATAGCTCTCGTCACCGGCGGCGCACGCGGCATCGGCCGCGAGTGCGCCCTCGCGCTGGCGCGCGAGGGCGCCGACCTCATCCTTCTCGACCGTTGCGCGCAGCCGACGACGACGCTCTACGCCGGCGCCTCTGCCGACGACCTCACGGGTACGCAGGAGGAGATCCAGGCCCTGGGGCGGCACGCGCTCACCATCCAGGCCGACGTGACCAAGGAGGCCGAGCTGCGCGTCGCCGTGGGCGAGGCGCTGGGCCGCCTGGGACGCATCGACATCCTCGTCTGCAGCGCCGGCATCTTCACGTGGGGAAGGCTCTGGGAGCTCACCGAGGAGCAGTGGGACGAGACCATCGACGTCAACCTCAAGGGCGTGTGGCTCACGCTCAAGACGGTCGTCCCGCACATGATCGAGCGCCGCTACGGCCGCATCGTCCTCTTGGGCTCGACGGCCGGCCTGCGCGGGTGGGCCGAGGTCTCGCACTACGCCGCCTCGAAGCACGGCGTGATCGGCCTCGTGCGCAGCTTGGCGCTGGAGGTCGGTGAGTACGGCGTCACGGTCAACGCGGTCTGCCCCACGCGCGTGCCCACCGAGATGGTCACCTTCCCGGACTACTACGAGCACGCGTGCGGTCCTGGAGCCACGCTCGACGACCTGGCGCGCGCGACGCGTGCCGAGCTGGTGCTGCCGACCGACTTCGTGCCGGCCACCGCCATCGCCGACGCCGTCTCTTGGCTCGCTTCCGACGAAGCGGCCTACGTCACCGGCGCGGCCGTGGCGGTCGATGCCGGGGAGCTGCTGGTATGAGCGCAGTGGGGAGCCTGGAGCAGGGTTATCCGGCGGCGTCGGCGGACTTCCCGGCGGTCCTCGACGGGACGATCTTGCGTGTCGGCGAGGCGTTCATCCCCGCGACCGACGACGGCCTGCTGCGCGGCGACGGAGCTTTCGAAGCCGTGCGTGTCTACCTCGGCCGCCCCTTCGCGCTGACCGCGCATCTCGATCGCCTCGTGCGCTCGTGCGGCATCCTCCTGCTCGACTGCCCGCGCGACGAGCTCGCGACGGAGATCGACGAGCTCGTCGCGCTCTGCGGCCACGCCAGCTACGACCTGCGCATCGTCGTGACGCGCGGCGGACACCGCTTGGCCTTTGCCGAGCCGTTCCTGGCGCCGCCGGTGACGGCGCGCCTCGGCCTCGTGGTCGACGTCCCGCGCCTGGTGCTGGTGGGCGCCAAGACGCTTTCGTACGCCGGCAACATGCTGGCGCGGCGGCGCGCGGTCGCGGCCGGCGGCGACGAGGCGCTCCTGGCGACGCCCGAGGGCCGCGTGCTCGAGGCGCAGACGGCGGCCTTCTTCTTCGTCGACGCCGCCGGACGGCTGCGCACGCCGCCGCTCGGCGAGGGCATCCTCGACTCGATCACGCGCCGCGTGGTCCTGCGACGCCTCGAGGTGGCGGAGGAGCCGTGTCTGGTCGACGAGGTCCTGGCCTGCCGCGAGGCCTTTCTCGCCGGCACGAGGTTCGAGGTGCGGCCGGTCAGCGCCATCGACAGTAGGTCGCTGGAGGCGCCGGGACCGGTCACCCGCGGCGCCCGCCAGGACTACTGGCGGGCCGTCGAGGAGGAGACGGGCATCGGATTGGCGCGAGCACTGCCGCGTACCTGGAGCGCATCGGGCTCGGCTCGGCCGGATCCACGTGACTCTGGTGAATCGACAGGGGACTCGCTTCTACCCTGTGTCGCCCGGGGATTCGCGGGTCGTGCGGCCAGGTCCGAGCATCGGTTCCCGGGCAGCGGGAGCCGCTGAGGCTGCTTCGCGTTCGCCGGTGAGTACCACGATCACGCCCGCCACGATGATCAGCAGGCCGCCCAGCATCGTCCAGCCTGCAGGCACCTCGCCGACGAGCAGAAAGGCGTACAGCGGTGCGACGAGCGGCTCGAGGTAGCCGAGTATAGGCACGTGCTGCACGGGGATGAAGCCCATCCCTTCCGTCAAGAGCATATAGGCGAGGGCCGTGCACACGATCCCCAGGACAAGACCGACGAGGAGATCGCGCCACGTGAGTCCGCTGCCGACGATCCACGTCTGCCAGACGGCCAGTGGCAGCAGGAAGAGTGCATCCAGGGTTCCTTCAGCGATGACGATCGTCGCGCTGCGCAACCCACGACGGCGCAGCGCACTCACCATCATCATGAACCCGGCGAGCCCGATGCCAGAGGCGAGGCCGCAGAGGATACCCCAGAACGACGGCTTCAGCTCGGTGCCTATGGCCGGTGGGACGATAACGAAGGCGAGACCAGCCATGGCCAGGCCCAGCCCCGGCCATACCATGCGGTCCGTGCGCTGATGGAGGATCGGCGGTGCCAGCAACGCGACCCAGAGCGGCGAGAGGAAGAGCAGGAACATGCCGACGGCGACGCTGGTCAGGCGCATGCTGGTGAAGAAGAGCAGGAGGGTGGCCGAGTCGATCGCGGCCATCGCCAGCAGCGGCTGAGCATGCCCGGTCGTCGCACCTCTGCCCAGAGTGCGGAGCGTGCGAAGAAGACCGCCAGCGTCGCCGCGGCGATGCCCATGCGCAGCACTAGCAGCATGCTCTCCGGAGCCGACGCCCACGTGACGAGGGCGCCGACCCCGCCCATGATCACGAACGACGTCGCGACCATGGCGTAGCCCCTGCGACGCTGGTTCAGTCTGCGGCTGGCGCCCTTCTGGTCCAATGACTAGCCTCTCGCGGCTGCCTCGGCTCGGTCGTCGGCAGTGCACTTCAAGGACGATGTCAGGTATACCATGACATGTGTCGCAGTCGGACGGTCGAGTCGGTCGTTACCGGACTTCGCCACGCCTCCGTGTAACGTGCTCGGGCAGCGTGGTCGCGACCATCCGCTGTCGGCTTCGAACGCAGCGTCCCATCTGCCTGCTAAGCTGACTACATGCAGGACCTTTCGCTCACCTGGGAATCCTGGAACCCCGTCACCGGCTGCACCAAGGTCTCGGCCGGCTGTGCGCACTGCTACGCGGAGCGCTTCGCCGAGCGCTGGCGGGGCATCCCCGGCCACCACTACGAGCACGGCTTCGAGCTGCAACTGCGCCCCGAGCGCCTCGCGCTACCGCTGCGCTGGAAGAAGCCGCGGCGCGTGTTCGTCGACTCGATGTTCGACCTCTTCCACGAGGAGCTTCCCGAGGACTACATCCGTGAGATCTTCGCCGTCATGGAACGCGCGCCGCGGCACGTCTTCCACGCGCTCACGAAGCGCGAAACGCGCCTGCTCGAGCTGGCGCCGTCGCTGTCTTGGCCGGCCAACGTCTGGATGGGCGTCACCGTCGAGAGCATGGACTACGCGCGGCGCGTCGCCGCGCTGCGCGCGGTGCCCGCCGCCGTGCGTCATATCAGCGCCGAGCCGCTGCTGGGGCCGCTCGACGAGCTCGATCTCAGCGGCATCGACTGGGTGATCGCGGGCGGCGAGTCGGGACCGACTCGCCGCCCGCCGCGACCCGAGTGGCTGCGCGGGCTGCGCGACCGCTGCCACGCGCAAGGCGTCGCCTTCACCTTCAAGGGCTGGGGCGGGCGCGTGCAGGGGCAGCTCGGCCGCGAGCTCGACGGCCGCGAGTGGGACGAGCAACCGCCCGTGCGCGCGCCCGGCGTCAGCCCCGCCGTCAGTCCCGGCGAACGGTCCGCGGCGCCCGAGACCGAGGCCGAGCGCGCGCCTGCTGCCGAAGAGACCTGGCAGCAGGCGCGCCTCTGGTCCTGACGGGCGGCCCCTTCCTCGGGCGTATACTGAGCCTGTCAGCAGGGGAGAGGTGGGGGCCTCTCCGGCACGCCTGGTCGGGGAGATCCGGCGCCAGGGGTGGGGTCCTCCGTCTCTACCAGAGGCAAGGGGGAGACTATGCCGTCCTCACGACTTGCAAGCCGCGCTGAGCGACGTCGCCCAGGGACGTATCACGCGCGCGGAGTTCCTCGCACGAGCGGTCGGCCTCGGCATGACGGTGTCTGCCGCTGCGGCGCTCGTGGCAGCCTGCGGCTCGGGCACCTCGAGCACTACCGCGGCGGGCAGCGCCTCGCCCACGCCGCTCGACTCCAGCAAGCCCGACCACATCATCCTGTTCAACTGGTCCGACTACATGGATCCCGGCGTCCTCAAAGCCTTCCAGCGCGAGTACGGGGTGAAGGTGAAGGAGAGCTACTTCGAGGACAACGACACCATGCTCGCCAAGGTGAAGGCCGGGGCCACGGGCTACGACGTCATCGTGCCCACCGGATGGATGGTCTCGATCATGGCGAAGACGGGGCTCCTGCGACCGCTCGACATGAGCCTCCTGCCCAACTTCTCCGGCGTGATGCCGGCGTTCCAGAGTCCGTCCTACGACCCCGGCACCGGCGGCAAGCGCTACTCGGTGCCGTACATGTTCGGACGCACGGGCATCGACGTGCGCAGCGACAAGGTGAGCGAGACGATCACGAGCTGGCAGTCACTGTGGGACGATAAGTATAAGGACAAGATCATCATGCTCGCCGACGCCCGCGGCGCGCTCGAGGCGGCTCTCTATCTCATCGGCTCGGACTGCAACTGCACCGACATGGACGTGCTGCAGAAGGCCAAGCAGAAGCTGATCGAGCAGAAACCGCTGGTGCGCAAGTACGACGCGGTGCCGCTGCGCAACATCCTCGCCGGCAACCCATTGACGGAGGGCTGGGACGGCGACGTCGCGCGAGCACAGGGCGAGCTGGGCGCCGACAAGGTGGCTTTCGTCGCGCCCGTCGAGGGGTTCTCGGTGTGGACGGACACCTTCGTCGTGCCCAACACCGCCGGCTCACCCTACTGGGCGCATATGCTCATCAACTACCTGCTCGATCCGCAGGTGGCGGCCAAGCTGAGCGCCTTCACCGGCTACCAGACGCCTGTGGCAGCCGCTGTGCCCTACGTCTCGGACCCCATCATGAAGGCGATGCGCCCGAGTGACGAGGTCATGAAGAGCGCGCACACCTACGAGGATCTGGGGGAGTTCAACAACGTCTACAACCAGCTCTGGACGGAGGTGAAGAGCGCCTAGAGCTGAAGGGGCCGGCCGGGTCGTTGTACTGGAGCACGCGGATGTCGGCGACGGCGGTGTAGGTCTCTTCCACGTCGAACCCCCATGGCGTTTGCGCTAGCGTTGTCGCGCCAGCTTTGACGGTGTTCCTCCCGTGCATGAGCGAGGAGTACCCTGCGACTAGCCGTTGCATCGTTCGCGCCTGCCGCGCTGGCGGCGGCAGACGTGGGAAGGGAACAGATGCGGATCGCGTTCGTCGGCGACAGCCTCACGGAGGGGTGGCCGGGCGAGTCCTATCTGGAGCGCCTACGTGAGCTGCTGCCCGCCGACGAACTGCTGAACCGCGGGCGCGCCGGCGACACGATAGCCGGCGTGGAGCTGCGCATGCGCGGGGACGGCCTCGACCCGGTGGACCTGGCGTTCATCTGGGTGGGCGTGAACGACGCCTTCATGGGCGGCTGGTCGCTCCCCGGGGTCGAGGGGGGCGGCGCGCAGGCGGGCGAGCCCGGGCTCGCCCGCCTGCGCGCCGCCTACGAACGCCTTCTCGCCTTCACCCTCGCGGCGCGGCGCCAGGTCGTGTGCGTGCCGCCGATCCTCCCCGACGACGGCGTCGAAGGCCCGTTCAGGGCGCGCGTCGAGGAGATAGCGGGAATGATCGGCGACGTCGTCCGCGGCGCGGCCCGCGCACGGCTCTTCGACCTGCGCGACGACGTCGCCGCCGCGAAGCGCGACGATCCGTGGGCGCAGCTCACGATCGACGGCGTGCACCTGAGCGCACGCGGCGCGGAGGTGGTGGCCGCCGCCTTCGCGAACGTCATCGCCGAGGTGCGTTCCCTGCGCGACGGTGCAAGCCCGTGAGACAGCGACGAGGCACTCGAGCGTCGCCGAACCAACGACCCTCGCCCAGTCAGGCTGAACCGACCTCCTGCCGGGAATCTAAGTAGCGACCGCTGACGGCCCCGCGTTGCGGCGCTTCACGGCCTGCGCGAGGCGGTGACGGTCGGCTATGCTAGTCATCTCAAGATCCGCTTGAGGAGAGGCGATGCCGCTCGGAGGATACTGCGAGACCTGCGGCCGCTGGGTCTGGGTCAACGGCTACGGGGAGTGCCAGTTCGGCCACCCCGCCAGCGTCGTGCGCGACGTGCAGCAGTTGCGGCCGGCCGAGCAGTCTTCGCAGGAGCTAGCCCCGATCGACCAGGCGCTCTCCCTCGCCGTCGCGAGGCGGCAGCGCAGGTGGTGGTGGCGTCACTCGCTGTGGCTCTTCTGGACCTTCACGCTCGGCTTCCTCAACTGGCTGGCCTTCTTCTACATCGGGGTCAAGGCGCGGCGCATCGAGTGGATCGTCTCGGGCTTCGCTTACCTGATCCCGGTGATACTCACCGTTGGCTTCTTCGGCACGCCGTTCTTCTGGCTCTTCTTCGCCATCCAGCTCGCCGTGAGCGCGATCTCGGTGCTGCACGCCCTGCTCGTGCGGCCGCAGTACCGGGCGCTGATGTTCGGCGAGGGGGCGCCGGGCACGTTGCCGGCGCCGCCCCTGATGCTGCCCAAGGTCGACCGTCCGGCCCTGCCGAGAGGGATCGACGAGGGCGCCGCCGAGATCATCCGCGGCGCCGAGGCCAAGATCGACGAGATCCTGGCGGCGGCCGAGTCGATCGGCGACTCGGGCGTGCGCGACAAGATCGGCAGGCTGTGCACCACGGGCGAGAAGATCGTCGCCGAGCTGCGCGCCGAGCCGCGGCGCGTCGAGCTGGCGCGCGGCTTCCTCACGTACTACCTGGAAGCCGCGCAGAAGATCGTCACCGGCTACGCCGACCTGCTGCGGCGAGGCGTCGGCTCGCCCGAGGTGCGCAGCACCTTGGAGCGAGCGGCCGCCTCGCTCGACAGCGTGCAGCAGGCCTTCGACCGCGAGCTCGCGAACCTGGTGCAGAACGAGGTGATCGACCTCGACAGCGAGATCGCGCTGCTCGAGAAGACGGTGGAGATGGAGAACCTGTTCCACGAGACGGGGCCCGCCGCGGGCGCCCGTGACAGCGGAGGGACCTCATGACCGATCCGGCCGAACCGACAAGGACCGCCCCGGGCCAGGAGCTCGCCCAGACAGAACAGCCGCTGGCTCTCCGGCTGAGCTCCGAGGAGCGTCAGCGCGTCGACGAGATCAAGCAGGCCGTCGACGTGACCGACTCGCAGCTGGTCATCCAGTACGGGCTCCCGGCGCAGAACAAGCTCTCGACCTTCGCCGACTCGCTCCTCAGCGACGTGCGCACGAGGAACACGGGCGAAGCCGGGGAGGCTCTCACGGAGTTGCTGGTGAACGTGAGAGAGCTCGACGTCGACGGTCTCTCCGCCGGCTCGCCGGGCTCGCGCATCCCCCTGATCGGGCGCTTCCTCGACGCCTTCAAGCGCTTCAGCGTGCGCTACCAGAAGCTCTCGACCAACATCGATCGTCTCGTGAACTCGCTCGAACGGGCGCGCATGGCCCTCCTCAAGGACGTCACCGTGCTCGACAAGATGTACGAGCTCAACCTCGAGTATCTGCGCCAGCTCGACCTCTACATCGCCGCCGGCGATGAGATCCTCGAGGAACTGCAGACCAAGAAGCTGCCGGCGCTCGAGGTGGAGGCGCGCGCCTCGCAGGATCCCATGGTCGCCCAGCAGCTCACCGACTTCCGCAACTCGATCGCGCGCTTCGAGCGCCGACTGCACGACCTGAAGCTGACGCGCATGATCGCCATCCAGACGGCGCCTCAGGTGAGGCTCATCCAGAACAACGACCAGAACCTGGTCGAGAAGATCCAGAGCTCGATCCTCAACACGGTGCCGCTGTGGAAGAACCAGATCATCATCGCCATCAGCCTCTACCGGCAGCAGCAGGCCCTGGAGCTGCAGCGGGAGGTCACCGACACGGCCAACGAGCTGCTGGCCAAGAACGCCGAGCTGCTCAAGACGGGGTCGGGCAAGGTGGCGCGCGAGGTCGAGCGTGGCATCGTCGACCTGCAGACGCTCAAGAAGGTCAACGACGACCTGATCGCCACGCTCGAAGAGACGGTGCGCATCCAGGAGGAAGGCCACGCCAAGCGGCTGGAAGCCGAGGGCGAGCTGACGCGTATGCAGGGCGAGCTCAAGCAGCGCCTGATCGACCTGCAGACTCAGCGCTGAAGGCCGGCCCGGACATGGCGTAGACCGCCGTCGGGGTCTGGGCGTCGCCTTGCCTTATGGGCCAGCCGCGGCAACATCGGTCTCGGCGCGGCGCCCGGGGCGGCGACTCGAACGATCACAGCCGTCTCTCCGGGCTGGCGTCGCGGCTCGCGATGTCAAGTCCACTTGACATCGGAGCAAGGTCGGGTCTATCCTTCTGTAAAGTGTCCTTTACATGGAAGGATTCCGCGTTGGTGAACCGTGTGCGTGAGTTGCGAACGGCGGCCGGTCTCCGCCAGGAGGATCTTGCGGAGCAGGTCGCGGTGAGCCGCCAAACGATCATCTCGATCGAGAACGGGCGCTATAACCCGTCGCTCGAGTTGGCGTGGCGACTGTCCAGGGCACTCGGCACGTCCATCGAGGGTCTCTTCCGGTTCGAGGAGGTGGAGTAGTGCGAACAGCGCGTAGGACCATGGCACTCGCCGTGGCGCTCGCCGCGCCCTGCCTGGTTGTGGGCGTGCTGTCGGACGGACCGTATGCTGGCCGGGTGTTGCAGGGAGGGCTCGTCCTTCTCGCCTTGGTCGGTCTTGCCGCGCTTTGGATGTGGCGGCGAGGTGCTCGCCTCGACCGCGAGCAGGACGAACGTGGGCGCCTGATTCTCGGCAAGACGGCCGTCTTCACCTGCCTCGTGGCCGCGGTCGCGATACAGGCCTACTGGGCCTGGAACTTCGCCGCCAAGGGCAACGCCGGGGACGATTCCTTCTGGCTTCTGGCCGTCTTCTGGGGGGCGTTCGCCGGCTCGTATGTCTACAACAACTTGCGCACGTAGAAGGGGGTGGCAATGATGACCGGGGAGAACGACACTTCCGGGAAGAAGACTGCGAACGAGGCGCTGGGGGTCTGGATCGCCATCGGAGCGGGTCTGGGCGTCGCCTTGGGGGCCATCTACGGCAACATCGGTCTCGGCGTGGCGCTCGGGGTGGCAGTCGGCGTAGTGATCGGTGCCGTCGAGCAGTCCCGGGCGTCGAGGCGCGACAGGGGCTCCAAGTCCTAGAAGTCGCGTGTGCCGGACGCAAGGATAGGCATGTCGTGATCGGGGCAGGGACAAGCCTGACCATCGAGGTCGAACACCTCGCCAAGCACTACGGCGAGGTGCGCGCCGTCGACGACATCAGCTTCACGGCGCGCAGGGGGAGGTCTTCGGCTTTCTGGGCCACAACGGCGCCGGCAAGACGACGACCATCCGCGTGCTGACGGGGCGGGCGCGGCCGACGGCCGGCCGCGCGCCGCGTCGTGCGGCCACGACGTCGTCCACGAGCGCGACGCGCATGAAGCCGCTCATCAACCTCGTCTTCGAGGAACAGAACCTCTACCCGCGGCTCAGCGGACGCGAGAACCTGCAGCTCTTCGCCGAGCTCTACGGCGTGCCGCGCGCGCGAGTCGACGAGCTTCTCGAGGCCGTGGGGCTCGGCGAGGCCGCCGGACGCAAGGTGAAGACCTACTCCAGCGGCATGAAGCAGCGCCTGCTGGTGGCACGCGCGCTGCTGAACCGGCCGCGCGTGCTCTTCCTCGACGAGCCGACGCGCGGCCTCGACCCGACCTCGGCGCGCGAGGTGCGCGAGATGGTGCGCGAGCAGGCGCGGCAGGGGACCACCGTCTTCCTCACGACGCACTACATGGAGGAAGCCGACGAGCTCTGCGACCGCGTCGCCTTCCTCGCCTCGGGCCGCATCGTCGCCCTCGACACGCCGCGCGAGCTCAAGCTGCGCTACGGGGAGCGCACGCTGTCGTGCTGCTCGACTCGCGCAAGGAAGAGCGCCTGCGGCTCGACGACCCCGAGGACGCGGCTCGCCTCGAGCGCTGGATGGCCGAGGGCAAGGTCCTCACGGTGCACTCGCAGGAGGGGACGCTCGAGGACGTCTTCGTGAATCTGGCCGGCAGGCCGTTGTGAGCTGGCGCCGCATCCGGGCCATCTACCGTAAGGACATGCGCGACGCCCTGCGCGACAGCCGCGTGCTCACGGCGATCATCTTGCCGCTGGCTGCTGGGGCTGCTCTACTCCTTCATGTTCTCCGACGAGAACGTCAGGACACAGAAGGCAAGGTGGGCATCGTCTCGAGCGGCCGACGAAGCTCACGACCTGTCCTTCCCCAGCTAGACCGGTCGCACCGTGCGCCTGACCTTCGTCACGATGCCCAATGCCAGCCCGGCTCGAGCAGCAGGTGCAGCAGAAGAAGGTCGACGTCGGTCTTGTGGTCCCGCCGGGCTTCGACGCCGCCGTCCAGACCGGCCGAATCGCCGCTGCTCACCGTCGTGCTGCCCTCCTCGCCGAGCTTCAGCGGCGATGTCGCCGTCGCGCTCCTCAGCCGCAGCGTCGATGCCCTCGCCGGGCGCGCGCCGCCGGCTCGCATCGTGCAGCGTTCGCTGCCGCCGGAGACCGGGCGGCAGCTCCACGGCGCTCGATGTGCTCGGCGCGCGCGCGGACTTCATCCTCATCTCGATCATCCTGCTGCTGAGCATGATCGCCGTGTACGCGGTGCCGGCCGTGCTAGTCGAGGAGACCGAGAAGAAGACGATGGAGGCGCTCACGCTCATCGCCTCGACCGCCGACGTGATCGCCGCCAAGGCTCTGTTCGGCATCACGCTGAGTGTGGTCTCGGTGCCCGTGCTGCTGGCGATCACGCGCGGTCGTCCCGCCGACGCGGCGGCGCTGGCGGTGGCGATCCTGGTCTCGGCCGCGGTGCTGGTCGGCATCGGGCTGCTGTTCGCGGGGCTCCTCAAGACCGCGCAGCAGGTCAACTCCTGGAGCACCGTCGCGCTGCTGCCTCTCCTCGTCCCGGTCTTCACGCTCGGCATCCCGACGCCGGACGCCCTCAACTCGGCACTGTCGTTCATCCCCACGGCGCAGACCTTTCGCCTGGCGGCCAACGCCTTCTCCGGGCGGACGCTCTACCCGCACGAGTGGCTCTCGTACGCGGTGCTCTTCGCCTGGGGGGCAGGCGTCTACGCGCTGCTGTGGTGGCGGCTGTCGCGCCAGGAAGAGGCGTGACGGAGGTAGGTGGCCGCGACGCGGCGGGGGCGGGGAGCGCCGTTTCGGCGCTCCCCGCCCCCGCCGCTGAGAGCGCAGTCGCCTACTGCCGTCTGAACGCCAGCGTCGCCAGCACGCCGCAGACGACGGCGATGGCGGTGAGGATGCCAAGCTGGGTGAAGTTCCAGCCGTAGCCGAGCCACGGGTCCTGGATCGCCAGCACGCCGTGGGGCAGGGGCAGGTAGTCGGCGATGGTGTTCATCGTCGGGGTCATGACCTCGCGCGGAGGTGCCGTCCCCGAGAGCATCATCATCACGAAGAAGAGGAGCACGCCGGCGCCCTGAGCGGCGCGCGGCGAGGGCATGACGGCGCCCAGCAGCACGCCGATGGCGGCGAAGGCGGCGATGCAGAATACGAACGCGACCAACGCGGCGAACACATCGGAAGGGGCGGCGAGGTCGTAGATCGAGTACGCCGCCACGACGACCAACAGCCCGCCGAGCGCCGAGAGCACGAACTGCACAGCGATTTGCGAGCCGAAGACGGTCGACGCCGGGATCGAGGCGGCGCGGAAGCGTCGCAGCACGCCGCGCTCTCGATACGATGCCAGATGAGCGGGGATCATGATGAGCCCCACGGCGGCGGCCGCGAGGGCGACGTATCCCGGGACGTAGTAGCTCAGCGGCGATGCCCCCCGCCAGGGCATGAGACCGGTCGCCGTAGGCTCGGTGCTGGGCTCGGTGCCGAAGACCCCGGCCAGCACGAGGAGCATGATCAGCGGGAAGCCGAAGGCGAAGACCACGGTGAGCGGCTCGCGCAGGAAGAGCTTGATCTCCCCCCAGGTCATCGTGCGCCAGAGCTTCATCGCCGTCCTTCCCGCCTAGTCGAGCTGGTGACCGGTCAGTTTGAGGAACGCCTCCTCGAGCGTCGGGCGTTCCGTCTGCAGGTCCAGCGGCGCGAGGCCTCTCTCCAGGAGCGCCGCGGCCACGTGATTGACGACGGGCCCCTCGCCGAGCACCTCGACCCAGGCGCCGTGGCGTCCGACCGAGTGCACGACCTCGAGCGCGGTGAGCCATTCGAAGTCTCCCTCGGCCGTGAAGGTGACGCGCACGGCGCCGGCGCTGGCGGCGATGAGCCGGGCCGGCGTGTCGAGGGCGACGATGACGCCGTTGTCCATCACGGCAACGCGGTCGCACAGGCGGTCCGCCTCATCCATGAAATGAGTGACGAGGACGACGGTCGTCCCGCGGTCGCGGATCCGCTCGATGAGCTCCCAGCTCGTCCGTCTCGCCGCCGGGTCGAGCCCTGTCGTCATCTCGTCGAGGAAGACGACCTCGGGCTCGCTCACGAGGGCCAGCGCGACCAGCAGACGCTGGCGCTGGCCCCCCGACAGGTTGCCGAAGGCTGCCTTGCGCTTCGCCGTGAGGCCCCAGTCGTCGAGGAGCACGTTGTAGTCGATGGGATGGGGTGCGGCCGCCGCGAACAGGTCGAGCGCCTCCCAGACGCGCATGCGTTCGGGGAGATGGGACTCCTGGAGCTGGCAGCCGACCCTGCCGCGCAGCTGTTCGGGATGGGCGAGCGGATCGACGCCGAGGACGCTCACCCGGCCGCCGTCAGGCCGGCGCAGTCCTTCAAGACACTCGACCGTGGTGGTCTTGCCGGCGCCGTTCGAACCGAGCAGACCGAAGATCTCGCCGCGGCGCACCTCGAACGACACGTCGTCGACGGCGACGGTGGAGCCGTAGGCCTTGTGCAGGTGCTCGAGGGCGATGACCGGTTCGGGCAGCGTCGTCTTCTCGACCGCTGCGGGAACATCGTGCGACAGTACGGCGGTCTCCGGCGGGTCGGACGAGGCCACTTTGTCTCCGACCGGGGGTTCGCCAGAGTCGGCGCCCAGAGTCACGAGCGAGCCTTCTCTGGACGGCTCAGCGCCATCTCAGGACGCAGGCCGACGCATCTTGCGCACGTCGTTCACGACGGTGACGGCAAACCCGAGGGTGATCAGGATAGGCATGAGCTGGTAGCTGACCCAGTGCGGAAAGTGAAAGAGGTAGTTGCACACGGCAACCACGATGGCCATTCATATGACGTAGCCGGCGACCCACTGGATGCTCTTGAGGACCCATCTCACGGCTGCTCCTTTCTCTGACTAAACCCCGCCAGAGTCTAGGTCCAATCGCAGGCGTTGCGCAGCCCTCTGTGGGGGGAATCTCGCTTCCCTCTGCGGGGGTAGACAGAAGTGCCGTCAGCGGTGCGGCGGGCGATCAGGGTCGCTCGCGGTCGCGCCAGCCGCGCAGGAAGTCCTTGTAAGACTCGTCCATGGCTCGCTCGTCGGGGCCGGGCGGAAGCTGCGGCTCCTCCTCCGGTGTGGTGTCATCGGCCACTTCGTCGGGCACGTGGTCGAGGGCCGCAGCTGCGGTCGTGTCGGGCTCCTCGTCGGCGTCCTCGTCGGCTGTTTCATCGGTCGTCTCGTCTACACCTGCATCGCTCGCCTCATCGGCGGTCTCACCGGGCCCGTCGCCGTCCTCGACACTGGCATCCCCACCGTCACTCGCGTCGGCCTCGACCTCCTCTTCATCACCCCACACCTCAGTCTCCTCCGGGCCGTACAGCTTGGCCGGTGCGTAGGGAACGTCGAGACGGTCGAGAGCGGCGAGGGCCAAGTGCTGTGAGCGAGGCGTCTCGGCAGCGCTCTTGAGCGCTGCTGCGGCGTCTTCACCGATCGCCACGAGCGCTTCGACTGCCGCCCGTTTGACGAAGTCCTGGGCGTCACCTCCCAGTACCTCGATCATGCCCTGCACCACGTCCAGCTCGCCCATGCCGTCCAGGATCTCGAGCGCCCGGGGCTGCGCCGTATCGCCGCCATCAAGAGCGGTCGTCAGGAGCGCCTCGACGACGCCGGGCCCGCGGCAGGCAAGCTCGGCGGTCGCGGCGGCGCTGATGGGGTCGGTGTCGGTGCCGGGAGGGAGGTCGAGCAGTGTGATGAGCACGTCGTCGTCGAGGCGCTCGCCGTCGGACTTCAGCAGCTCGTGGATCTCACCGGCCAGCCGCCGCTGTTCCTCGCTGCCGTCCTCGGGGTCGTAACGATCGAGCAAGGCGATCGCTCGCGCGTTGAGCGCTTGTTCGTCGCTCACCGGCCGCGCTCCTGTGGTCGGTGTCTCTCGGGGGTCCTCGCCCGATGATACACAACATGCTGGAGTCGCCCTGGTGGCAGTGTCGAATCTTCGCATGCGCTCTAGATCGAGACACGATAGGCTGCCGCCGTGGACGTGCAGCACATATACGACGCCGGCCTCTGCGAGTTGTGCGGCACCTGCGCCGGCGTCTGCCCCGAGCGTGCGATCTCGATGGTGTGGGACCTCGAAGCCGGCTATGTGCTGCGCGTCGACAAGGAGCTTTGCAGCGATTGCGGCACCTGCGCCGATGTGTGCCCCGGCGACGGATTCGACTACTCCGACGGTGCGTGGTGGCGCGAGCGCAACGGCGACGCCCCCCGACGCGACTTCCTCGGCCCCTGGCTGAGCCTCTCCTTCGGCTGGGCGAGCGACCCCGCGGTGCGCTACGCCGGCGCGTCGGGGGGCGTCGCGACGGCCATCCTGCAGGGCGCTTTCGCACGAGACCTCATCGACGCCGCCCTCGTCATCGGCATGGACCCCGAGAACGCGTTGGCGGGTAAGCCCTTCCTGGCGCGCTCGGCCGACGAGGTGGCTGCGGCGCGGGGCTCCAAGTACACGACGGTGAACAGCAACCTCATGCTGCGCGCGATCCGCGAGGAGGCCGGCCGCTACGCCGTCGTCGGCCTGCCCTGCCACCTGCAGGGGCTGCGACGTGCTCAGAAGCGTCTGCCCGTGCTGCGCGGCCGGATCGTCTTCGCGCTGGGCATCTTCTGCGGACTCACCAACGTGCCCAAGGCGACCTGGGTAGCCGCCCGCAGGGCGGGGGGCGATCCCGCCGCGCTGGCCTGCGTGGCCTATCGCGGACCAGGCTGGCCGGGGTCTCTGCGCCTGACCTCGCGTTCCGGCACGGTGACCGAAGTGCCTTACCCCGACTACTACGACGGTTTCGTCGGCGCATGGGTGCCGCTGCGCTGCCGATTCTGCCCTGACGCACTGGCGGAGCTCGCCGACGTGTCCGTCGGCGACGCCTGGCTCGATCGTTTCAGCGGCAGCCCCGGGGTCTCCGATCTCATCGTGCGTACGGAAGCAGGACGTCGGCTCATGGACGAGGTGGCGCCGGACTGGCTGACCCTCACCGAGGCGACGCCCGACGAGATGGTGGCGTCGCAGCGCGAGACCTATCGCGTGAAGCGGGAGGTCATGCGCGGCCGGCTCTGGCTGCGCCGCAAGGCCGGCCGCGCCGCGCCGAGCTACCCCGGTCTGCAGCTTGAGGCGTCGGTCTCAGACAAGCTGGCGGGCGTGAAGGACCTTGCGAAAGAGGCGGCCTACAAGGCTGCCGGCCGCCTCCGCTACCGCTGACCGTGCGCAGGACGCCTCGTCTCCGTCGCTGCCGGCCGCGGCAGACGGCATGGCCGTGTGGCCGCTCGACGTGATCGTCGAGTCAGCGACACCTCGGCGGCGTCAGCCTTCGAACAGGCTCAGGTACTCGCCGTAGCCCTCCTCGGCGAGCCGCTCCTTGGGTATGAAGCGCAGCGCCGCCGAGTTGATGCAGTAGCGCATGCCGGTCGGCTCTGGTCCGTCCTTGAAGACGTGTCCCAGGTGGGAGTCGGCGGCGGCGCTGCGCACCTCGGTGCGCGGGACGAAGAGCTTGAAGTCGGTGCGCGTGGTCACCGACTCGGTCTCCAGCGGGCGGGTGAAGCTGGGCCAGCCGGAGCCCGAGTCGAACTTGTCGCGCGAGCTGAAGAGCGGCTTGCCCGAGACGACGTCGACGTAGAGGCCTTCACGGTGCTCGTCCCAGTACTCGTTCTCGAACGGCGGTTCAGTCGCTTCGCGCTGCGTGACGTCGAACTGCAACGGCGTCAGCCTCTGGCGCAATTCTGCGCCGTCGTTGGCGAGGCCCTCGTCTGACGCCGTATCCACTTGTTGCTTGTGTCTTCCAAGCCTCATCGGGTCCGTCCTCCCGTGAGTGGTCACGCCAGGGCCGTCTCGAGGCCGAGGGTGGCCACTGGGTAGTCTGCATCGTGGGGTTACCGCTTCTCACATTGTGCAAACACGGTCCGTTGTGGTCGGCGGCGCCGCGACCGATGGGGGTTGACGGCGGCGGTCTGCTCGCCGGGCCTGGCGGCGGCGCCGAAAGGCGCGAAACGCACCCGCGTGCGGTCGATCGTCTGGGCGGGAACACCGTATGGCACTGCCCGACGAGACGAGGAGTCGTCATGACGGTTATGAAGGGATGGCCCGCGCTCGATCAAGCGCGCTGCCGCAGCACCCTGACGACCTTGCGCCACTACACCCAGGTCGTGGGCAAGATCCGTCTAGCTCTCACGCTGGTCATGCCGCAGTGGGCCAACTCCCCTCTGCGAGTGACCTCACGGGGCCTGACCACCACGCCCATGTGGGCGAACGACCGTTCCCTGCAGATCGACCTCGACTTCGTCGACCACGCGGCGATCTTCACCTCGAGTGACGGGAGGAGACGCAGCGTGGGTCTGCAGCGAAACGGCAGCGTGGCCAGCTTCCACGACGAGACGATGGCCGCCCTCGACGCCTTCGGATTCGCGATCGGCCATCGATCCGAAGTCCCTCGAGGCACCGGGGGCGGTCGCCGGCGAGGGCGCGCCCTACGACACGGCCTGCGTCGAGTCGTTCTTCCAGGTGCTCACGAGGGTGTCGTCGGTCCTCGACGAGTATCGCGCCGGATTCTGGGGCAAGCAGACCGAGGTCTCGTTCTGGTGGGGGACCTTCGACCTCTCGGTGACGCGCTTCTCGGGACGTCCCGCGGAGCCGCCCGCCGGCAGCGGCTTCGTCGAGCGGGTGGCCCAGGACGCCGAGCAAGCGATGTGCGGGTTCTGGCCCGGCGACGAGCAAGCCGAGCCGGGGTTCTTCGCCTACACCTACCCCAAGCCTACGGGGATCGAGCAAGCACGAATCGCGCCCCCGACCGCGCACTGGAGCGACGCGGCCGGCGAGTTCCTCCTCTCGTACGCCGACGTGACCGCTGCCGCCGACCCGCGCGGGGCGCTCATGGAGTTCTTCAGGACGACCTACGAGGCGGGCGCGGAGCGAGCCGGTTGGGACAGGAAGACGCTCGATCGCGAGTCGCCCATCAAGCGGCCTCGAAAGGCAGCCTGAATCGCGCGACTGGGCGGGACTTGCGCCGCGCCACGCGCGAGCGGTTGGCCGCCTAGACGCATCGCTAGCCCGACCGCTCCTGGTTCGCGGGGACCACGAGCTCCTGATACTCAGGATGGCGCTCGATGTAGGCGGCGATGAAGGAGCAGAGAGGCACGACGTGCAACCGCTCGGTGCGGGTCTCGTCGAGCGCGAAGACGGCCAGAAGGCTGCCGAGTCCTCGGCCCTCGAACGCCGGGTCGATCTCGGTGTGCGTGAAGACCCTGCGTCCCGGCTCATCCCTGTATGCGGCCAGGCCGACGCGGGTATCATCGACGAAGATCTCGAAGCGGCGCCGCTCCGGCTCGTGTACGATGCGCGGCTTGTCTTGTGGTGCGCTTGGCGCGCTCATGCTCCACTCCTCTCCATCTGTCTTGCTTGTGCCCCTCCTCCGGCTGGAACGAACGGGCGACGGGACGGCGGGGTCGCGGTGAGGGAACCGTATCGGGTAACGAGCAGTGGTAGTACACTGGTGGACACCCCTCCGGCCGACGGCGGCGCTTGTCCAGGGCTCGCCGGCCATCACCCGAGCAGACGAAGGGATTCTCGTGGGCACGATAGGCTTGAGCATGATCCACGCCGGCAAGGAACCGCTGTTGTTCCTGCTGATCGGCTTGTTGGCGGCTTTCTTCGTGGTGCGCTTGAGCACGAGGCTCATGCGCGCCAACGTGCGTTGGTGGTTCGGCGAGTTCAAGCCGCGCGGGCTACACATCCACCACATGGTGTTCGGCATCATCGTCCTGGTCGTCGTCGGCATCCTGCAGGTCGCACTGCAACCGTCTGGTCATCTGCTCGACGCGTTCGCGCTCGTGTTCGGCATCGGCGTCGCCCTCGTGCTCGACGAGTTCGCGCTCGTGCTGCACCTCGAAGACGTCTACTGGGGCGAGGAGGGCAGGAAGTCCATCGACGCCGTGGTCCTGGCCGCCACCTTCACGGGCCTGTTGCTGCTCGGTCTGGTGCCCGCGGGGTTCCCCGGGGGCACGAACTTCGTGCCCTCCTCGGCCCGCTGGGTCCTCACCGCCACGGCGGCGTTGAACCTCGTGCCGGTCGTGGTGGCGCTCCTCAAGGGCAAGCTCTGGACCGGCGTGGTGGGCATCTTCATCCCCGGCGTAGCGCTCATCGGCGCCGTGCGCCTGGCGAAGCCGCGCTCGCCTTGGGCGCACCTCCGCTACGCGGGTAACGCGGAGAAACTGCGTCAGGCGCGTCTGCGCTACGCTCGCCTGGCGCAGCACAAGCGGCGCCTCTGGGACCTCATCGGCGGCGCGCCCTCGCGCCTACCTGAGATGGCGACTTCACGGTTCCCTGAGATGGCGACCTCGCGGGTGCGCGGACTGGCGCCATCGCGGTTGCGCGAGATGGCGCCGCCGGAGGCGGCTGACTAGCGCCGTCCGCAGGGCCGCCCGTTTTCGGGGCGGCCGCTACGTCTGCGGCTGGCCGTGTAGTCCGGTTGACGAGGGACCGACCGCCGTCGCCGCGCCTTCGTTTCTGTCACGCCGCCGCTCTCTGCGCCAGCTCTGCGGCAAAGCCTTGCCGCCAGGTCTTGAAGCAAGGATCGAAGTCCAGGTCGCGCTTGGCCTTCGCGTTGGAGGTCCCGCGCTGCTGCGTCGAGCGGTAGATGAAGTGCTCGCGTCCGAGCACGCGGATCAACAGGGTCGGCACGTGGTGCGGCGCCGGAGCGTGCAGCAGTTCGGCGTAGAAGGGCACCCACTCCGACCTGGACGCGGGCTCGTCGTCGGCGATGTTGTAAACGCCGGTCGGGCCGCTCAAGGCCAGCACGGTCGCCGCCGCGGCGTCGTCGACGTGCACGAACGAGGTCATGCCGTGGCCGTCGCCGACGACGGGAAAGTGCCTGATGCGAACGAGATTGGCGATCGAACCGTCGTCCGCGTAGGCGGTGCCGGGGCCGTAGATGGCGCCGTAGCGCAGGACCACGCCCTCGATGCCCGGCGTCTCGAGCACCGCGCGCTCGAGGGCCTGCACGGCCTCGACGTTGCGACGGCGTGTCGAGGGCACGTCGGACCCGAGGTTCAGGGGGTCGTCCTCGGTCTTGATCCAGTCGCCCATGGGTGCGTAGATGTGCGCGTAGCTCTGGGCGACGATGCGGCGCGCGCCCGCGGCGCGCGCCGCATCGACGAGGTTGCGTGCGCCCTCGGTGCGCATGCGCTGGTTAGCGGCGAACTCGGCCTCGCTGCCGCTCGGACCGAGCTGACGCGAGAGGTCGGTCAGCTCGTCGATCACGATCTCGGGCCCTTCGTCGTTGAGCAGCCCTTGCAGGGCCTCGCGGTCGTAGACGTCGCACGCGACGCCGCGAGCGCCGAGCTCCTCGAGGCGCTTGGCCCTCTCGGGGCTGCGGCTCATGCCGACGACTTCGTGGCCACCTTCGACCAACAACGGAACGAGCCGGCTGCCGATGACTCCGGTGGCGCCGGCTACGAAGATCTTCATGATGCTCTCCTTTGAGAACGTCAGTGTGAAGTATGCAGGACAAAATCTTCCCTGTTGGGGGACGGGTCATCGTTAAGGTTCGTGAAGGCTGCAGCCCGCGCGCTTGCCCATCTCCGCCTCCACACGGCTCCGCGAGGACGGTAGACTCTATCGTCAACTCGCGCTGTCTTTCACGCCACCTCGCTGAATGGAGGACTCCGTCATGGACGTGGTCAAGACCTTCGCGATCTACATCCTCGCGGCCACTGGGGAACTTGGAGGCACGTACTGCTACTGGCGCTGGCTCAAGGAACACGGTACGTGGGGACTTGCCGTCGTGGGGCTCGCGGCACTCCTCGTTTACGCGGTCGTGCAGACGCTCCAGCCGGAGAGCAGGTACGGTCGCGTCTATGCCGCCTACGCGGGCGTCTTCCTGGTCGGAGCGATGCTCTGGGGTTGGCTGATCGACGGCAAGGTGCCCGACAGGTTCGACGTGATCGGAGCGGCGGTGGCCATGGTCGGTGTGGTCATCGTGCTCTACGGGCGCACCGTGTTCGCCTGAGCGTCACGACAGCCGCGCCATCCTCGTAACCCCCGAGTCGTCTCGCGTTCGACCTTGCCTTCCGTCGTCCTTCCGAACCTCCATCGCCCGTGCCGCGTCTCCCCCCACGATGCCGTCGGAGCCGGCGCCGCCCTGAGAGCAGGCGCGCGGGCCGATACTGGAGGTCGTGATGAAGCGGATCCTGCTCGTGGTCCTCGTGGTAGCTGTAGCGGGCGCCGTCGCGGCGGCGATGGTGGCCTTCCTGCGCTCGGACACTAGCGTCGCGGCGGCAGTGCCGGCTAAGGGCCACCCCGATGTGCAGTCGCGATCGGCGAAAGCGCTGGCCCGGCCTCTCGACCGCTTCGGCCTAGCGCTCTTGCAGCGCCAAGTCGCCACGTCGCCGACCGGCAACGTGGTCGTCTCGCCGGTCTCCCTGCACGCCGTCCTCTCTATGGTCTTCAACGGGGCGAGCGGCCAGACGGCTGAGGAGATGCGGCGTGTGCTCGGTCTCGACCCGATTCAGGACTCGACGGAGCTCGCCGCGCTGAACCAGGGTTGGGCCGACTTGATCTGGCTGGCGCAGTCGGGCAAGAAGCACGAAGTCAGCATCGCCGACTCGCTGTGGCTGCGCGACGGCCTTCCCCTTCAGGCCGGCCTTCCTCGACACGAACCGCGACTACTTCGCCGCCGAGATGCGACCGCTCCCGAGCGACCCGGCTGCAGCGGCGAAGGACATCAACGCCTGGGTCGAGGAGCACACCGCCGGGCGCATCAAGGACATCGTGAGCCCGGACTCGTTCGACGCGCAGACGATCCTGGCGCTGTTCAACACGGTGCATCTGAAGGTCAAGTGGGACTACTTCGACAAGAAGGACACCCGCCCGGCGTCCTTCACGCTGGCCAGCGGCGAGCGAGTCGAGGTGCCGATGATGAACGCCTCGGAGCTCGAAGCGCCCGTCGCGCAGACGGCGAGCTACGACGCCGTCGCCCTCAAGACCGACGGGCCGGTCACGGTGTGGGTGATCGTCCCCAAGGGCTCCGAGACGGCCGAATCGCTGCTCAAGGGTCTCGACGCGCGGCAGCTCGAGGCTCTGTACGGCAAGGCCACGACGGGCTCTGGCAGCCTCGAGCTGCCGCGCTTCACGACCAAGTACACCGCCGATCAGCTCAAGGAGAACCTGGCCGCGATGGGGATGCCGCGCGCCTTCTCACCGGACCGGGCGGAGTTCCCCGGCATCGCCGACGTGGCGCCCGAGCGCATCTTCATCCAGAAAGCGATGCAGAAGACCTACCTCGATCTCAACGAGGAGGGCGTGGAGGCGGCCGCCGCCTCGGGTCTCATCGTCGGCGTGACGAGCATGCCGGTAAGCCAGTTCCAGATCCGCGCCGATCACCCGTTCCTGCTCGTGCTGACCGAGAACGCGACGCGGGCGCCGCTGTTCATGGGTCTCATCCGCGACCCGAGGTGAGGTTTCCTCGTCTGAGCCCTGTGCCCGACCCCGGTGCTGAGCCGCGGTGCTGAGCCGCGGTGCGGAGCCCTCAGTGCCGGGCTCCGAGCCTAACCGATGCCCTTCAGCAGCTGCGAGACCTGATCCTTGGAGAACGCCTTCATGGTGGTGGTGCGCACGTTGCCCCGCTTGGCCAGCTTGAAGAGGAACTTCATGGCCACATCGTCGCTCGGCGCTTCACCGATGCAGCAGTAGTCGTACTCGCCCATCGTCATGAGCACGGTCAGGTCTTGTCCGCCCACCTCCCTCCAGGCCTTCACGCTCTGATCGATGCGTTCCGGCACGTTCGCGATGTCGGCCGCCCCCTTGTCCGTGAACTTGACCAGAAGCACGTAGGTCGCCATGATGCCTCCCTTTCGCATCGTCTCGCCGGTGTTCGGTCTCTGCGAAGGATGGTACGCCCGTCAAACGGTCGCCCATCGGGAGTCGCTCCGTGAGAAGAGCATGTGCGGCCTCTCGCTTCTGAGGGATAGGATGCGACCGGACCTACCGACGTCTGGAGGTGCCGTGGATCTGATCGCACCCGAGGTCAAGGTCGTCATGGCGCGGCTCGAAGAGGCCGACGCCCGCGACCGGGTCGACGGCACGCCGTACTTCGACCGCCTGCGTGCCGTCGATCGCCGAGACCGCCCGGTTCCTGCATCTCCTCGTGCTCGCCACGCGAGCGCGACTCGTCGTGGAGCTGGGCGCCTCGTCCGGGTACTCCGCCCTGTGGATGGCGACCGCCGTTCGCGCGAACGGCGGTCGCCTCGTGACCTTCGAGGTCAGACGAACGCAAGCTGGACATCGCCGCCACCACGTTCGCCGAGGCGGGGGTCGACCGACGTCGTCGAGCTGCGCGCGCAGGACGCACACGAAGGCCTCGCCGCCTTCGACGGCGAGGCCGACCTGGTGTTCATGGACCACGAGAAGGTGCTCTACGAGGCCGCGCTCGAGCCCTCGGTGCGCGCCCTGCGCCTCGGCGGCCTGCTCGTCGCCGACAACACCACGTCACACGAAGACGCCGTCGCGGGCTTCTGCGCGGCCGCCCTGGCGCACCCCAAGCTGACCGCGCACCTGGTCACCCTGGGACGCGGTCAGCTCCTCGCCGTGAAGGTAGGTCTCTGACAGGCAGGTCCGAGGACGCTTGGTCGCCGGAGAGGGGGAGAGGGGCGGCCTTGAGCCGCCCGTCGCCGGGTCTACGCTCGCACGAACAGCGCTGCCCGGCTCATCACGACGCGCGGTCTCGACAGCTCCGTCAGGTGGTTCTCGCAAGGCGAGCCCCACGGTCTTCTCGAAGGCCTTCGCCGACACGTGCCCCTTCGGCTCGACCAGCAAGAAGCGTCCCTCGGGCTTGAGAGCGCCGCTTACCTCCTCTATGAAGCGGCCCACGTCGGGCACCTCATGGACCATGTAGAAGGCCAGGGCGAAGTCGACAGGCTCGATGTCACCGATGGTCTCGGCGGTGCACTGTCGCGGCTCGAATCCGCGCGGAAAGGCCGCGACGTTCGGCTCGCGACTTGAGGCGCTGCAGCATCTCGGCCTGCAGGTCGACGGCGACCACCTTGCCGCGGTCGCCGACCATCTGCGCCAAGGGGAGGGTGAAGAAGCCCGGTCCACAGCCGAGATCGAGGGCGGTGTCTCCCTCGTGGACTAGCCCCCGCAGGATGCCGCTCGGGTTGGTGATCAGGCGCCGCAGGGGGGTCGTCAGAAACCAGGCGTGCCGTGCCGGGCAGACGTGGGCGCCGCCCGGACTCGAATGTCGCGTCTCGACGCGAGGTCCGTGTCGTCGCCGGACGCGCGAGGAGTCGTCGGTGTCGTCGCTCGCCGTCATCGAGACGCTCGCCTCCACCTCTTCTGTGGCCGACGTGGCGCTGCTCGCCACTAGGCGTCGCCAGCAGGAGCGGTTCGTCTGCGAGCCTCTCCGGCGAGGCGGACCATGGCGCTCAGGCTGCGTTCGACGTCGTCATCGGTCGTCGCCCACGACGAGACGCTGATGCGCATCGCCGTGTGCCCCTGCCAGACGGTCGGGCCGCACCAGGACGTGCCGTCGCGCTGGATCGCGGCCACGACCGCGCGCGTCGTCTCCTCGTCGCCGAACGAGACGAGCACCTGGTTGAGCACGACGTCGTTGAGGATCTCATAGCCCGCTTCACGCAGCCCCTCCGCGAAGCGCCGCGCGTGGCGGCAGCACCGCTCGACGAGCTCGGCGAGGCCGGAACGACCCAGCGAGCGCAGGGCCGCCCAGACCTCCACGCCGCGCGCCCGCCGAGACAGCTCCGGCGTGTAGAAGCTCGGCTCACGCTCGCCGCCCGTCGGCAGGTAGGCGGCGGTCACCGACATCGCCCTGGGCAGGATGCCGGGCTCGCGCACGAAGGTGAGGCCGCTGTCGTAGGGCACGTTGAGCCACTTGTGGGCGTCGGTCGCCCAGGAGTCGGCGTCGGCGATGCCCTCCACGAGGGGTGCGGTGAGCGGCGAGGCCGCGGCCCAGAGACCGAAGGCGCCATCGACGTGGACCCACGCCTCGTGCTCGTGAGCGTGGGCGATGATCGCGCTCAGGGGATCGAACGCTCCCGTGTTGACGTTGCCGGCCTGAACGCAGATGATCGCCGGTCGCGAGAGACCCGGGAGCGCGTCGGCGCGCATCCTCCCCTGCCCGTCGACGGGGATGGTCACGACCCGCCGCCGTCCGAAGCCGGTCAAGGCCAGGGCCTTGAGCAGGGAGGGGTGGGCCTCCTCGCCGACGACCACCGTGATGGCCGGGGCGCCGTAGAGCCCGTCGGCTTCGACATCCCAGCCCTCGCGCTGCAACAGCTCGTGGCGCGCGGCGGTCAGGGCGGCGAAGTTGGCCATGGTGGCGCCCGTGACGAAGCCGACGTCGGCTGCGGCCGGCAGGCCGAGCAGCTCGAGCAACCAGCGCCGCGCCACCGCCTCGAGAACGGCGCCGGTCGGTGAGGCGGCGACCAGGCCGGCCGGCTGATCCCAGGCCGAGGCCAGCATGGTCGCCGCGACCGTGGCCGGCAGAGAGCCGCCTATGACGAACCCAAAGAAGCGCGGACCGGCGGTGGCCACGGTGGCCGGTGAGCCGACCTCGTCGAGGAGGGCGAGGACGTCGTGCGGGTCGATGGGCTGAAGCGGCAGGTCTTCGTCGAGCCGCTTCAGCCCATCGAGCGCCTCTTGCGTTGGTGCGACGGACCGCTCCTGCAGGCCCTCGAGGTAGCGCGACGCACGCTCCGCGGCCTCGAGGAGCAGGTCGTTCGGACGCGGTTCTCCCTGTGAAGTCATCGCTCGCGGCCCTCCTGCGACATCGCTTCGCCGAACGTTGGATCGCTGCCGGCCGTACATACCCGGTGGGTGATACTACAGGACCGTTGTGGGTGGTTGACGAGCCCCGCGCGCCTGAAGCTCGAAGCGGCAGGAGTACACGATGGGGAGGGGCGGCTGCGCCGCCCCTCCCCGATGGTCGGCCGCCAGATGGCGGTCGAGGTCGGGCAGCTCAAGAGACTCAAGACCGTCCTCGAGTGGGCTGAGGGCGCCGGCTGAGCGGACCTCCGCCCGCGAGAGCAGCCCGGGGAGCAAGAGGAGCGAAGGCCGGCGCAGCTCAGGCGAGCACGCCGACCGGCGCCGGCGTCACCATGACGATCGCGACGTCGTCGGCAAGCGGTCCCCCGTTCATCTCGACGACACTCGCGAGCACACGATCCAGGGCCGCCTCGTCGCAGGCACCGACACATTCGTGCGAGACAATGCCGGCGAATCGCTCGATGCCCAAGCGCTCGCTCGCACCCGGGGTCGTTCGACCCTCGATGACACCGTCGGTGAAGAACAGCAGCGAGGCCGCTGACGGCAGGGTCACGACCGTGGCATCGCACAGCAAGTGGTCGGCCAGCCCGAGCGGCGGTTGCGACGGTACCTCGACGCTGGTCGCCTGCCCGTGAGCGATGATGAGCGGCGCCGGGTGTCCGAGGCAAAGCACGTGGAGCTCGCCCGCCTCTTCGTCGATCACCGCCAGAACACAGGTGACGAACGTGTCCGCCGAAGGGGCCTCGCGCTCCAGTACGCGGCCCAGGGTCTCGATCGTCTGCGAGAAGCCGACGCCGGCGGTGGTCAGCGCCTGCCAGCCGGCGCGAAGCGTCGCGCCGAGGGCGGCGGCGTCGGGGCCGTGGCCGCTCACGTCGCCGACGAGCACCCCGACACGCTGAGCGTCGATCTGGGCGAGGTCGATGAAATCGCCGCCTAGGAACAGACGCTCTTCACCGGGCTGGTAGCGTGTATGGAAGCGGAGTCCGGGATGCTCGAGCGGCAGGCTCGGGAGCAGGCTCGCCTCAAGACGCTGGTGCAGCTGCGCCGCCTCGCGCTGCGCTCGGTCACTCGCACGCAGGCTCTCGACGGCGAGGGCGTGCGGTTCGGCGACCTCGGCATGGACGACCGCCTGATAGACGAGCAGCGCCGAGAGCACCGAGAGCAGGTGTCCGATCAGGTTGGGCGTCGTGTAGACGCCGACATACAGCGTGAAACAGAGCTCCGAGACGATCCACACCAGGATGGCCGCCTCCATGAGCTGCCAGGTCGCGCCGGTCAGGCTGCGCCGCCGGCGCCAGAGGGCGCCGGCCGCGCAGAGCATGATCACGCAGATGACGTATTCGCTCACCCTCTTGAAGGGCGTCAGCCCCACGCCCGTTTCGTAGGCTCTGGGGAACACCGGCGCCACGTAGATGACGGTCAGGATCGCCGCCGCGACCGCGGCGTAGGCGCCCCCGACGAGAGCGATATTCATGCGCCGGCCGATGAAGATGGGGGCGACGAGCAGGGAGACGGCCGCCAAGTAGCCGCAGGCGATCCAGAGCTGCGTCGCATGGTTGGCATCGACCGTCTGAAAGACGCCCATGCCCTTGTAGTCGAGCATGTGGATCAGACGCAGCGTCCCCACGGTGGCCAGCGAGATGCCCAGAAAGAGCGGGTAGTCGTCGTCGAGGAAGGGGCGCAGGTTCCAGGCCATGACGAACACGGCGAAGGCAACGAGCATGAACACGAGTTCCGCCGCCGAGTGGAACAGGAGGTAGGAGTCGAAGCTCGTCACGTAGAGGCCGACGAGCGCAAGCGCCCCGATCGCGAGGCTCATTCCGTTGCTCAGCGTCGCTCCGCTGACCAGCGGCTTGCCGCCTGCCCCAAAGCTCCCTGTAGCCCGCTCGATCATGGCGCGGATTCTAGCATCGCGCCGGCAGCCTCTTCGCGTTCGACGAGCGTCTTCTGGGAGTCGAGCGGGGCGGGGGTGCGGCGGCTCTCAGCCGCCGCACCCCCGCCCCAGACCGCGCGACATAGCACACTGACTCAGTTCGCCACCAACTCTCCGTCAACGACGAGGTCAAGGCGCGTCCGTCTCAGCACGTGGCGCGCGAAGTCGGCCGCCCGCCGCAAGGCCGCCTCGCCCGGCTCTCCTTCGGCGCACGCCGACATCTCCGCGAACTGCACGAGCATCGGCACGCCAGACTCCGACATGTACTGCCTGACCGGCTCCGCGAGCTGCCCCTGGCAGTGGAAGAACCCGACGAGGTCGGCGGCTGACGGCGGCTTCCTTGCAGGCCTCGAGCCACGGCTGAACCAGCTCGAGATCAGTGGGAGCGGCGTGAGTCACGAACAGGGCCACCTGCCGGCCGGCGCACCTCTCCTCGATGAACTGCCGCACAGCGTCGGGCGGCCCGAACTTGACGATCGGCATGCCGATGAAGACGAGGCTGCAGTCTTCGAGGGAGGGCGAATCGTCAAGGGCTGAGAGGATGACCTGATCACCGATCGCCTGAGCGATGGCGCCGCCGACTTTCGCCGTGTTGCCGGTCTCTGAGTAGTAGACGACTGCGATCCCCATGATGACTCCCTTCCGCTCGCCTCCCAGGCGAGCTCGTTTCTTGCTTGCGTTGGCTCCGGGGGGCGGGGTGCGGGCGGAACGCCCGCACCCCGCCCCACGTGCTGAGCAGCGGTCGGCCTGATGCGCTCAGCCGATCATCCTCTCGTCGTCGCTCCTCACCGGGACGAGCGCCGGCTCGCCGAAGCGGGCCTCGAGCTCGTCACCGGTCGGCAGGTACGAGACCGAGTCGGGCACGACGTCCTGGCGCGGCGGGATGGCGATCGCCGCGAAGGTCGCGAGTCCGACCGCCGCGGCACCGACCCAGAGGGCGGCGATGAGACCGTTGACGAACGATGCCGGCGTCAGGTAGCCGCCGACGGCGGAGAAGACGCTCGCCAGCACGGCCACGCCGAAGACGCCGCCGACCTCGCGCACGGTGTTGTTGACGCCCGAGGCCTTGCCTTCCTCCTCCCGGCGCACGGCCGAGAGCACCAGGTTGGCGACCGGGGCGAAGTAGAGCGACATGCCCACGCCCGCCATCACGAAGGCCGGCACCAGGTCGCCGTAGGCCACGGTCACCGAGCTCACGACGGCCAGCCAGGCCAGCGCGCCGCTCATGAGCACCATGCCGGCGATCAGCAGCGGACGGCTGCCGATACGATCGGAGAGGATGCCGGCGATCGGCGCCACCAGGATCGGCATCGCCGTCCAGGGCAGCGTGCGCAGGCCCGCCTGCAGGGGCGAGTAGCCCTGCACGATCTGGAAGAACTGCGCCAGCAGGAAGATCGAGCCGAACATGCCGAAGCTCATGAAGAGCGACGTCAGGTTGGCGGCCGAGAAGGCGCGCCGGCGGAAGAAGCGCATGGGCACCATGGGCGCCCGCGAGCGCAGCTCCCAGGCGACGAAGGCGACGACCAGCGCGGCGCCGGCGATCATGGGCACGAGCACGCCGGCGCTCGTCCAGCCGTGGGCGTTGCCGCGCACGAGCCCCCACACGAGGCCGAACAGGCCGGTGCTGATCAGGGCCAGCCCGGGCAGGTCGAGCGAGCGGTTGGGTCCGCGCGTCTCGCTCAGGCGGAAGAACGCGACCGGCAGTAGCGCGATGCCGATGGGCACGTTGAGCCAGAAGATCCACTGCCAGGAGAAGCCGTCGACGACGGCGCCGCCGATGACTGGACCGAGCGCCACGGCCAGACCGGCGGTGCCGCTCCAGATGCCGAGGGCAAGCCCTCGGCGGGCCGGCGGCACCGCCGCCGACAGGATGGTCAGCGTCAGCGGCGTGACGATGGCGCCGCCCACGCCCTGCAGGGCGCGCGCCGCGATGAGCGCCTCGATGCTGGGCGCCAGGGCGGCGAAGGCCGAGCCGGCGGTGAAGATCGTGAGTCCCACGAGGAACATGCGCTTGCGACCGAAGCGGTCGCCCAGCGCGGCGCCGGTCAGCAGCAGCACGGCGAAGGTGAGGGTGTAGGCGTTGACGGTCCACTCGAGACCGGAGAGCGACGCCCCGAGGTCGCGCTTGATCACCGGCAGCGCGGTGGTCACGACGAGGTTGTCGAGCGACACCATGAAGATGGCGACCCCGGTGACGATGAAGGTCCAGATGGTCATGGCCCTCTTGCTCATGCTTGTTCATCTCCTCTCTTCTAACTTAGTAGTCACTTACTTTGCAGGACAAAAAAGGGGAAGCTGAAGGCCGGCCGCTGCCGGCTCGCGCTACTTATGCGCCTCCAAGATCTCGCCGCCGATGCACATCCTGGCCCAGTCCTCATCAACGTTGCTCAGGTCCATGGCGGCGGCCACGTTCATGAGCATGCCCTGCGCGAGCCACTCCCTGACGTCGTAGTCGGCGGCGCCCGAGGCGCCTTGCACGAAGCGCACCAGGCGCAGGAACTCCTCGCGCACCGCCTCGCGCACGTCCTCGTCGCCGCAGGCGGCGTAGGCCTGCATCTGCATGAGCAGGAGATTTCTGTCTGCGAGCAGACGGTGGTAGGCCAAGCCCATGGCGATCAGGACGGTCTTCATGTCGGCGTCCTCGCCGGCCTCGGCCGCCGCGGTGCGGAAGGTGGCCACGGTGCGCTCGAAGGCCCGCCGGACGGCGGCGATGAAGAGGTCCTTCTTGGTGCCGAAGAGCTGGAACAGGTAGGGCTGCGAGACGCCGACCCTCTTTGCGATCGCCTCGACGGGCGTGCCGTAGAGTCCGCCTACGGCGAACTCACGGGTCGCCGCCTCGACGATCTCGCGCCGGCGCTCTTCCTTGCTCAGTCTCGTCGTTGCCTTCATGGCAGGCATTGTACCCTAGTTAGCAGTCACTAAACAAGTGTTTGCGTCAAGGGGGTGCGCCAAGTGCTTGATCGGTCGCCCCACCGACGGGCGGGACTGGCGTCTGTCAAGGCGATGACCGGATGTCCCGCGCCTGCGGACTGGTCCCGCGGATGTGACCGTGAACCCTTCGTACACAGACTGTCCATGACACCCACGCAACCTGGTGCTAGGGTCCTCTGCATAAACAGGCGGTCGATGCCGAACACCATCCGCAGCCTGTCGAATCCTTGTTCGGCATACAGAGGAGGAGTAGGCCGTGGCCACCCAGTATGAGTACAAGTCTGTTTCCGGGAAATCAAAGGTGGGTGGCTGACCGGGAGACTGAAGCCTGAGTATCGCGAGACAATCACACGGCATGCGCAGGACGGCTGGAGGTTTGTCCAGGCGTTCGCTCCCCCTGTTGGTGGCGTCGGTGAGGCAGACTACGTTGACCTGATCTTCGAGGGCCCATACGAGGAGTACTGATGCCGAACAGGCAGATTGAACTGGCACACGGCTTCGCCGTGCGCAGCTCATCTGCTCAGCGTTGGGCGTACTATGACTGAGTCGACGAACATGCCGGCGGACAAGAGTCTCTTCTTCTACGGGTCGGTCTATCACCGGCTGCTGGACCCGCCGCTCGCCGAAGCGCGACGCGTTGCTGTCGACCTCGTCGCGGACGGCAGTTCAGTGCTGGATCTCGGCTGCGGCACTGGAGAGCTGTGCTTCGATCTGCTGGAGAAAAAGCACTGCCGTGTCGTGGGCGTGGATTTGTCGTTGCGGATGCTGGACTTCGCCCGTAAGGCCACCAGGTCCGCAGAGATCGCCTTCCTGCACTTGGATGCGACGGACCTTGTGGGGATCGAAGACCATGCGTTCGATGTCGCTACGATTCTTCTTCTGGTTCACGAGCTGCCGATTGAAGAACGCGTGCGAGTCCTCGGCGAAGCACTTCGTGTGGCCAGAGCAGTCCTGATCATCGATGCAGCGGCCCCGCTGCCTTGGAACGGCGGCGGCATTGGGATTCGGACTGTTGAGTATTCGTTCGGCCACGCGCACTATCACCATTTCAGGGACTTCCTTGCGCGAGGGGGCATTGACGGCCTCCTCGCCGAGTACGGTTGCGCCGGGGCGGTGGTGCGGCGTGAGCTGTTCTGGCGCAACTGCCGGGAGGCCGTGGTCGTTGCAGAGCGGAGGCATGATGACCTGCGCGCCGCCCAACAAGGGTCTCAACCGGACGCGCCCAAGCGCTCCGAAAGGCTGAAGCCGCAGCCCGCGCAGGGTATCCGCCCGGCGCTGGGTGCAGCTTGCGTCGGATCCTCCTCGGGGGAGTCCGCGTCTATTCGATCTCCGCGTGCGAGCTGTCGCAGAACGGGGGATTGCCGGTCAGGCCGCAGTTGCAGATAGCTTGTGCGATGGGCTCCTCGATCTTGAACTTGACGGGGATGACCCCCGTCCCCGTGTGCGGCCGTCGCAATACGGGACTGTCCGCGTCCTGCCGCAACGGCACCATAAGTAGGTCCTTTTGCCGAGCTCGGTGACCAGCGGGTGGCTTGTTGCCTCATCGTTCTCGAACCGCGTCATGGCGGGCTCCTTCCTCCAGGGCTAGGCGGTCAATCATACGGGTGCGTTGTACAACACGCACGCCTAAGCACCGCATCGAGCGGACGCCGTCGGCTACACTTGTCCCACCAGGATGAAGGCGTGGATACCCAGATCGTCGTCACCGTAGTAGCCGGGCTCCTGCTGGCCGTCGCTGCGATCGGGACGGTCTACCCGGTGCTACCAGGCAGCCTCCTGGCCATCATCACGCTGATCGCCTGGGCCTGGATCATCGGTTCACCCGAGGCGTGGACCGTCGCCGTGATCGGCTCGGTCATCGCCGGGATGGGCTGGTCGGCGAGCGCGGTGCTCACCGGTCGCAAGCTGAGACAACAGCAGGTCCCCAAGCGCTCCATCGCCGTGGCCGTGGTGTCGGCCGTGGTGGGCATGTTCCTGATCCCGGTGGTCGGTCTGTTCGTCGGCTTCGGCGCCGGGCTGCTGGCGAGCGAATACGCCCGGCGCCGGGACTTCCGTGCGGCTCTCGATTCAAGTGTGGAGACGTTGAAGGCGACCGGCCTCGGCATCCTGGTGGAGTTCGGCCTGGTGTGCCTGGCCGCCTCGGTGTGGATGATCGGCGTGATCGTCTCACTTCACGACCCGGTAGGCTTGCGCGGCGACCGCCGGGCCGTGGGCTTGTCCTCCAGCGTCTTGCTCTTCTCGGCCAGCTCGGCCAGCCGGTCGGCGACCATGCGGTTCACCGTGCCCGTCGGGGTAGCGGCCGTCGCCGCCGGGCTCGCCCGCGGGCAGGCCGGTCAGCACCTCGATCCCCTCGTCGATCGTGGTGATGGGGTAGACGGCGAACTGCCCGGCGGCGACGGCCTCCACCACATCCTGGCGCAGCATGAGGTGCTTGACGTTGGCCTCGGGGATCAGCACGCCCTGGTCGCCGGTCAGTCCGCGCGCCTTGCACAGGTCGAAGAAGCCCTCGATCTTCTCGTTGACGCCGCCGATGGCCTGCACCTCGCCGGACTGATTGACCGAACCGGTCACCGCGAACGACTGCGTGATGGGCACGCGCGCGATCGCCGAGAGCAGCGCGTAGAGCTCGGCGGACGAGGCGCTGTCCCCGTCGACCCCGCCGTAGGACTGCTCGAAGACCAGGCTCGCCCCGAGCGACAGCGGATGCTCCTGGGCGTAGCGGCCGCGCAGGAAGCCGGACAGGATCAGCACGCCCTTGGAGTGGATCGGCCCGCTCAGCTCCACCTCGCGCTCGATGTCGACCACCTCGTCCTTGCCCATGTGGACGGTGGCGCTGATGCGGCTGGCCTGGCCGAAGCTGAAGGTGCCCAGAGAGAGCACCGACAGCCCGTTGATCTGGCCGACCTTGGTCCCCTCGGTGTCGATGAGTACCGTCTTGCGCAGCACTTCTTCCCGCATGCGCGCGGGCAGGCGGTCCGAACGGTAGATCTGGGCGTCGATCGCCTGCTGCACGTGGGCGACGCTGACCAGCTTCGGCGCTTCTCGCGCCGCGCGCGAGTGGTCGGCCTCCTCGAGCAGGTCCACGATGGCCCGCATCTGGGCCGTGACGCGCTCCGAGTCGCCGACCAGGCGCGACGCGTGCTCGACGACCCGGCAGACGGCGCCGCGGTCGAGCGGCAGCAGCCCCTCGCGCTCGGACGATGGCCGCGATCAGCCGCGCGTACTGTCGGGTGGTCTCCTCGTCGCGCACGAAGTCGTCGTCGAAGTCGGCCGCGATCTTGAACAGCTCGTTGAAGTCGGGGTCGCTCCTGGGCCAGCAGGTAGTAGAGCTGGCGGTCGCCCATGAGGATCACCTTGATGTCCAGCGGGATCGGCTCGGGCTCGAGCGAGACGGTGCTGGTGACGCTGAGCATCTGCCCCGGCGACTCGATGCGGATCTGCTGGAAGCGGAGGGCGCGCTTCAGTCCTTCCCAGGCGTAGGGATTGGAGAGCACCTTGAGCGCGTCCAGGATCAGATAGCCGCCGTTGGCGCGATGCAGCACACCGGGCTTGATCAGCGTGAAGTCGGTGACCAGCGCGCCCATCATGGAGCATCTGCTCCACGCGGCCCACCAGGTTGAGATAGGACGGGTTGCTCTCGTAGATGACCGGCGCTCCGGCGGCACCGCTGGAATCGATCAGCACGTTGACCCGATAGCGGCGCAGCGCGGGCGGCTTGCCCGAGGCGTCGGGGATGGGCAGGTTTGCCGCCGCGCCTTCCTCGGGCTTCTCCTCGCCGGTCTCCAGGAAGTCGCTCAAGTGGTCGCCGACGCTCCTCTGCACTGCCGCGAGGTAGGCCGCACACGTCGGGCAGGTCCTTGTACTTGACCAGCAGGTCGTCGACCAGGTCGTTGACCACCACGGCGGTGACCTCGTTGTTCAGGTCGCGCAGGCGGCTGCCGAACTCACGCTTCCAGCGCGGCACCTGCAGCAGCACCTTCTGCAGCTCCCCCTGCAGCGACTCGATCTCGTCCTCGAGGCGCTTCTGCTCGTCAGCGGGCAGCTTCTGGAACTCCTCGGGGGAGACGACCTCGCCGTCCTTCATCGGGGCGAACGCGAAGCCGGTCGGCGCCTGCAGCAGGGCCAGGCCGCGCCCGCTGCGCCTGCTTCTGCAGCTCGGCGAGGCTCTCTTTCTGGCGCTCCTCGAATTCCTCCTCCAGGGTGCGACGGCGCGTCGTGTACTCGTCACTCTCGAAGGCGGACGAGAGGCCGGTGCGCAGCTCTTCCACCAGGCGTTCCATGTCGCGTTTCAGTTGCTTGCCCATGCCGGTCGGCAAGCGCAGGGCGCGCGGTGTGGAGGGCTGTTCGAAGTCGTTGACATAGCACCAGTCGTCCGGGGACGGTTCGTCCGCGGCGCGCTGCTCCACGAAGCGCTGGATGACGGTGTACTTGCCCGTGCCGCTGGGTCCGAGCGCGAAGATGTTGTAGCCCTGGCGGTCGATGGTGACACCGAGCTCGATGGCGGCGATGGGGCGGTCCTGGCCGATGAACTCGATGTCGGTCTTCAGGTCGGCGGTCGTGGCGAAGTCGAGATGGTCCAGAGTGCAGTGTCTGTAGAGGGCTTCGGGCGGCAAGGGTCGTACGGAGGCCACGGTCATGTCCTTTCCCTGGGTGCCGCCGGGCGGGCGACTGCCGCGGGGCGGGTGAGTGTCGGCGACGTGGTCATTCTACTCACCGGTCCGCTCCCCCGCGTGCATCGTGGTTCATCGCGGCGCCGACCGGCAATGATGCCAGGCGTACCCGGACGGCGGCGTCGGCGCTTGGGGGGACCTGAGCGCCTAGAGAAGGAGTCGATGACAAGATGCCAAGGATCACCCCGTTCCTCTGGTTCGACACCCAAGCCGAGGAGGCAGCCCAGTTCTACGTGTCGCTCTTCAAGAACTCACGGATAACCGAGGTCGTCCGCTACGGAGACGCCGGCCCCGGCCCCAAAGGTAGCGTTCTGACCGTGCGCTTCGAGCTCGACGGGCAGGAGTTCATAGGACTGAACGGTGGGCCGAGGTTCACGTTCACCGAGGCCGTGTCGTTCTCCGTGGACTGCACGACGCAAGAAGAGGTCGACGACTTCTGGGAGAAGCTCTCGGACGGTGGGGAGCCGGGACCGTGCGGCTGGCTGAAGGACAAGTACGGTCTATCGTGGCAGGTGGTTCCGAGTGTCTTGCCGCGGATGCTGAACGATCCCGATCCTGAGAAAGCGGACCGGGTCATGCGCGCGATGCTGCAGATGAAGAAGATCGACATCGCTGGGTTGCAGAAGGCATACGACGAACCGCAGGCCGCCTAACGTCCCAGGTGACCACGCGGCTGGTGACTTGACGCGGCAGGTGACCACGCAGCTAAGGCCACAGCGTGCGTGGCTCGTGGCGCACGGTATGGACCGCCCCCTCGCCGGGAACGTTCCCGCCGACAATCCCTACGAAGGCGAGGGTGCAAGCCATGTCGAACGCCACCGCAGTCGGCTCGGGCACCAAAGAGGATCCCTGGGTGCTCAAGACGCCACCCGGCACCTCGGAGTACCTCATGTACCGTGACGAGTCGGCAGACCCGCCGGCGCTGGTCTGCATCGTAGGCAAGACGACGCTCGGCTATCGCCTGCGCGCGATCGAGGACCTGCACGCGTGGCTGAAGGAGCGCGGCGACTGGGTACCGCTCGGCGCCGCGGACGAACAGAAGCCTGCCGCCCCCGACACCGTGGAGGCGTGGGGTCGCTCCGAGGCCAACCCTGTAGGAGGCTGGTACGGACTCAAGAAGGGTCTGCGCGGACGCTTCGCGATGTACCTGCCGCCCTTGCTCGAGGCACTGGGGCTCGCCGAGCTCGAGCACAACCCCCGCAACAACCGTATGCGGGCGCTCTAGTCACCGGCTGCAGAGCGTATCGGCGTTCTTCGCGGAGTCGGAGCGCGAGCTCCCGAACGGAGCGCGCAGGCTTACGGAGGTACCGCATGAGTGGTCGAGCAGCACAGGATCCCATCGAGCGTCCGCTGGCTCTGGTCACGGGCGCCTCGTCCGGCATCGGTCAGGCCCTGGCCGAGCGCCTGGCGCGCGACGGTCATGATCTCATCGTCGTCGCGCGCCGCCGCGAGCGCCTGGAGGCGCTCGCCGAGCGGCTCGCCGCCGAGACCGGGGCGAGCGTCGAGGCGCACGTGGCCGACCTCACCCGGGACGACGACGTCGCTGCCGTCGAGCGGCGCATCGCCGGCGAGCCGCGCCTGTCGCTGCTTGTGAACAACGCCGGGTTCTCCGGCTACGGACCCTTCACCGAGGTCGATCCGGCGACGTTGCGGGAAGTGATCGCCATCCACGCCGTGACGCCGATGCGCCTGACCCGCGCGGCGCTGCCGGGCATGCTCGCGCGCGGGTCAGGCGCGATCGTCAATGTCGCCTCGCTGCTCTCGCTGAGCGGCCCCGTCCCTCTACGCATGGGAGGTCGGGCTACCTACGCGGGCGCCAAGTCGTTCCAGCTCGTCTTCACGCAGTCCCTGGCGCAGGAGCTCGATGGCTCGGGCGTGCGCGCCATGGTCTGCCTGCCCGGCATGGTTGAGAGCGAGTTTCACGGCATCACGACGGGTAACCGGCCGCCGGGCATGCCGCCGCTGATGAGCTCCGAGGATGTGGCTACGGCGATCGTCGCAGGACTCGCCCGCGGCGAGGTCGTCTGCGTGCCTGGGCTCGAGGACGACTCGGTGTTCGAGGAGCTCGCCGAGCTACAGCGGGCCGCGCTCGCCGGAGGGAACATGAGCGGACAGCTGGCGTCGCGGTACCGCTAGAGCGGGGAACCAGCTACCTGGCGAGCTTCGACAGGGCCCCCTGCTCGGCAGCTCTTCGTACCTCGACCAAAGCTGCCTGACTCTGCGAAGACGGCGCAAGCTCAGGGTGCGCGCGCAGCCGAGGGGTTTGAGCGCCTTCTCGGGGGGTGAAACGCGTGAAGGCACCGAATCTGTTTGAGAAGCCCACCTCGTCAATCGAAGACCGACTGTCATGGACAACCACGGGACCGCAAACCCCAGCACGGCTCCGATCGTGCAAGGCGAAGCGCTGACCAAGCGCTTCGGGACGCTGCTCGCCGTCGATGATCTCTCGTTCTCGCTCGCGGCGGGGACGATCACCGGCTTTCTCGGCCCCAACGGTGCCGGCAAGACCACGACGCTGCGCATGCTGCTCGGCCTCGCTGCACCGACGAGCGGGCGGGCGCTTGTCTTCGGCCGGCCGTATGCGGAGCTGCAGCGGCCGGCCCTTCGCATCGGCGCGGTGCTCGAGGCCACCGACTTTCACCCCGGCCGCACGGGGCGCGACCACCTGCGGACATTGAGCCGTTCGGTCGGCCTGCCCGATGCGCGGGTCGACGAGGTGCTGCGCCTGGTCGAGCTCGACGGCGTGGCTAAGCGGCGCGTCAAGGGCTATTCACTCGGTATGCGGCAGCGGCTGGGGCTCGCCTCGGCGCTGCTCGGCGACCCGGAGCTGCTGATCCTCGACGAACCCGCCAACGGCCTCGACCCGGAGGGCGTGCGCTGGCTGCGCGACTTCATGCGCGCCTTTGCCACCGAGGGCAGAACGGTCCTGGTCTCAAGTCACGTGCTCGCCGAGGTGGCGCAGACCGTCGATCAGGTGCTGATCATCAACCGCGGCCGGCTCGTGGCGGAGTCTCCGCTCTCGCAGTTGACCGCCCGCCTCGGCGGTTCCGTGCGCGTACGCACCCCCGAGCCAGGGCGCCTGCAGGAGGCATTGCGACGCGAACAGATCGAGACCGCCACCAGCAACGGACAGGCGCTGCTGGCCTACGGAACGACGAGCGAGCGCGTCGGCGACATCGCGTTCGCCGCGGGCATCCGGGTGCACGAGCTCGTCGCTCAGAGCTCCTCGCTGGAGGACGTCTTCCTCGAGCTCACCGCGGAGGAGGCGCCGCAATCATGATCGGCCAGATGCGGGCAGAGCTGCTCAAGATGCGTTCGACGCGCACGACGCTCGGGCTTGTGCTCGGCATGATCGTGCTCATCGCGCTCCTGGCCCTTGTGACCGCGCTGCTCAGCAAGGGCGCCGTGCTTGCCGGCAGTGAGAACCAGCGCGAGCTCCTCAACGTGGGCGGCCTCGCGGGACTCTTTGCGGCGCTCGCCGGAATACTGCTCGTGACCGGCGAGTTCCGCTTCGGCACGATCCGGCCGACCTTCTTGTTCGAGCCGCGGCGCTCGCGTGTCCTCACGGCCAAGGTCGGCGCCGGCCTGCTCGCGGGGCTCGTCTTCGGTGTCGCCGGCGAGGCGCTCGTGTTCGTGATCTACTACGCGGTCCTTCGCGGTCGCGACATCCCGTTCGTTCTCGGCGCCGGTGAGGTGACGCTTCTGGTGCTCGGCACCCTGGCGGGGGTCGCGCTCTGGGGCGCGATCGGGGTCGGGATCGGCGCCGTCGTGCGCAATCAGGTCGCCGCTATAGTCGGTCTGCTGGCCTGGGGCTTCGTTGTCGAGAACCTGCTCTTCGGCTTCGTTCCACGGGTCGGGCGTTTCGGCCCGACTCACGCAGGAGAAGCGCTTGGTGGCCTCGGCGGCCCGCACGACTTGTCGCCTGCGGCCGGCGCGGCAGTCCTGGTGGCCTGGACGGCGGCGCTCGCGTTCGCGGGCATCATGCTCACGGCCCGCCGCGACGTCGACTGAGAGCCGGAAGCGCTTCTAGTCGCCTCCGCCCTTTCCCCCGGCGTGACAGTGAATGCAGTCCGCCAACGCGGCGAGGTTCTTGCCCTCATGTTCGCCAAGGACGTTGGCCGGCGTGTGCCGGTGGCATCCGTAGCAGGTGTAGGTGCTGAGGTTCGTCGGATGGCACGTCTTGCATGTGGAGGCTTGCTGGTCGGTGCCGTGGTTGACCGGGAAGATCTTGTGGTCGAACGTCGCGTCGGCCCAGCTCGTCGTGTTGTGGCACTGTCCGCACAGCTGCCCGAATGACCCCCCGTGCTTGTCGTCCTTGGCGTGACAGGAGTAGCAGTCCTGAGGTGCGTTGCGCAGGTCCTGCAACGAGGTGGCGCTTGCGTGACACTGCTGGCACGGCACGCTGGCGTGCTTGCCGGTGAGCTTGAACGGAAACGAGCTGTGGTTGAAGTTGGCGGTCAGCGGGCCGTTAGGCCCGAGGTGCTCCGAATGGCAAGCCTTGCAGCTCGATGACATCGCCCCGAGCATGCCGCCGTGGATGCCGCTGTGGCCCTGGACCTGCGTGCGCACATCAGTGTGGCAGGCCATGCACAGGTCGTCCATGGACTTGGAGCTCCAGGGGGCGGCGTGACAAGCGCCGCAATCACGCGCTAGCTGAGCGTGACTGGTGACACCGCCCAGCGTCTGGGCCTTGGCCTGCGAGTTCAGCGCCCCTGGGCTGAACAGGCCCGGACCCATGACCAGCATCCAGGCGAGGAGGCCCAGGAGGGTGACGACGGCGACCAGGATTCGTGCGCCGGAGAGGAAGACGCGGTCCGTCTTTCACAGTCGCACCCTCACTTGTCGCTACCGGGCCGCGTAGTAGATGGCCGCGACCGTGTGGACGAGGGCGGTGATCACGAGCGCCCAGGTGAGGGGGACGTGGAAGGAACGCCAGGTCGCCAGTGCGCTCCTCCGCGCCGCGAGTCGATCAAACCGCTGGTCTGTGCCCGACGCCCCGTGAGGGGCGATGGGGGCTGTTTCGGGCGCAGTCGAAGCCATCGACAGCGCGGCGTACGAGCGTGCGAACCGGCGATCCAGCCCGATCACCTCAGGCTCTGCGCCTGCGACCACGCGAGGCACACTGGTGTAGATGTAGCGCCCCACGACGCCGCTGATCACCACGACGACGGTCAGGAGCATCGCCAGACCGGCTAGCCCCTGGAAGCGCATGGCCGTGTGCAGCAGCACCATGTAGGGGCCGACTATCCCGGTGACCATGTGGAACCTGAGCCAGCGCTCCATGCTACCCCAGCGGGCCTCGGTCGCGAGCTTGCGGATCGAGTACAAGGTCGCGGTCATCACCATGAGGACGAAGCCCGCGATGCCGATCCCGTGACCCACGAGACCCGACGCCGAGGGGAACGTGCCCGCCTGCTGGTATGCGAGCACGTAGAGGCCCGTCGTGGCGGCGATCGCTACGAGTGCGTACCAGAGCTCCTGGTGTCGCCTAAGCAAACTGCCACCTCGCGCTCGACCAGAAGTCGGCCACGATCTCGGCGATCGGAGCCGCCGGCTTCTGCAAGCTCGGCATGATGTCGGAGACGTCGGCGCGGGCGCCGACGAGCCCCTGCAGGGGGAAGGAGACCTCGTGGTCCCCCATGACGACGGCGCCGGCGATGGTGCTCTGCCCCAGAGCGAGCCGTATGTGGCTCTTGCCGCTGCGCGACTCGACGATCGACGCCTCGCCAAGCTCTGCCCACGTTTGGCTGTCGCCGCGGGAGAGTCCCTCCAGATCGGACCCCCGGCCTTCGCCGACGGTGCCGATGATCGTGATCTTGAAGCCGCCCAGACGGGTGACGTTCAGGGGGGTGCCCGTGTCGTAGACGTGGGCGGGTTCGGTCGCCATGTTGAGGCCGGCGATGCGGCCCTTGGCCACGGCCGAGCTCCACAGGACCTCCATGGTGCGCCGGTCGGTGCGCGCGGCGAGCACCTCGGCGACGTCGCCCGCCGCGAAGATGTCGTCGTCACTCGAGCGCAGGTACTCGTCGACGAGGATCCCGCGCCCGCACTCGAGCCCGGCATCCTCGGCCAGCTCGATCTTCGGGCGGACGCCTACGGCCACGGCCACGAGATCGCAGGCGATCTGCGTGCCGTCGCCGGTCTCGACGCCTGTGACCCGGTCATCCCGACCGATGATCCGGGCAAGCTCGGTGAAGGTGTGGATCCGCAAGCCCCGCCCGACGAGCCCCTGCTCGACGAGGTGCGATTCGGACTCCGAGAGGACGTTGCTCCAGTAGCGGTCCTTGCGCATGAAGTAGTGCACCTTCATGCCACGGGCGCTCAGGCCTTCGGCGATCTCGAGGGCGGTGATGCCGCCGCCGACCACCACCGCCGTCTTGGCGTGGCCGCTCCTGCGGATCAGATCGCGGGCGTCGTCCAAGTCGTCGAGCTTGACCACCCCGTCGAGTTGCGCGCCGGGCACGCTGGCGGTGATCGCCGTCGAGCCCGTAGCGATGAGCAGGCGATCGTAGGGAAGCTCTCGGGCGTTCTGCAGCGTCACCTTGTGGGCCGCGGGGTCGATGTGCACGGCGCGCTCGTGCAGCACCTGGAGGTTGAGGCGGGCGAAGTCCTGGGGTGTGAAGGGAAAGAGCCCTTCCTCGGGCAGCTCTTTGGTCAGATAGTAGGCGAGACCGGGGCGCGAGTAGTAGCCGTGGGGCTCGACGCCGACGATCACGATATCGGCCTGGTCGTCGCAGCGGCGGATCGTCTCAGCGGCCGATATGGCGCCGGGGCCACTGCCGATCAAGATGTGGCGCCTGGCCATGTCAGAGGACCTTCTTGCTCGGCCGGGCGAGCACCGCGGTGGCCCTGATCGGTTCGAAGCGCAGCAGTCTGCGGGGGCAGCGTCTCACGCACTCGCCGCAGGTCAGGCAATGGCTGTTCGTCACCGGTTCGCTCCGCCAGACGTGCCGCCGCACGTCGATCCCCATGGGGCAGCTGAACGAGCAGATCCCGCACTGGACGCAGCGGCTCGGCTCGGGCACGACCCATCCTGCCGCGAGGGCCTTATGGTCTGCTCTATCGGTTGCGAACCAGCCGAGGGGGCCCATGGTCACCCTTTCCACAGCGCGGGCAGTCGTAGGGCGAGACGTGGTGTGCAACGCACACCGCGCCTCGCCCCGTATTGCACATTCTACATCTGCGGCGGCTTATGTACACCGATGCGGTTGCCCTCGGTGTCCTTGAAGAAGCCGACGCTAGCCGACCATATCGCCCATGAACTGGCACCTCTTGCAGGATCTCCCCACCGGCGTCCGCGGCGCGCCGGAGCATGCCCTCCGGATCGCCGCCGCTGTTGAGGTAGATGGTGCAGCCGTCGGTGCTAGGCTTGTTAGCCGCCACGACGGCCAGGTCGAAGGCCACCGGGAACGGGGGCTCCATGGTCGAGGGGTCGAAGTCCGCGGGCGGAGCCTCGAGCGCGACGCCCTCCATACCCTCCATGCGCTTGAACTCACGTTGCAGGACCGCACCGTAGAACTTCATGGCGCGATCAAGATCAGTGACTGGGATATCCGCCCAGACTACGGTGTTCTCCATGTCTCATCCTTTGCTCGTGCCGCTTGCCTTGATGGCTACTGTCCGACAGCGGGAACATCCCCCGGTGGTCGAGACCGCCTAACCACTCAAGTCAGGCCGGCACGGCCCTCACTTCGCCAGGCGCCGGAACGCCAGCAGCGTGCCGGTCTGCAGGATCGCGCCGACGATGAGGAGCGACAGCACGGCCTTGCCGATCGCGCGCCCAGTCGTAGCCCACGACCATGAGCCTGCGGATCGCCTCGATCTGGAAGGTGACCGGGTTCCAGTCGTTGACCGTCTGCATCCAGCCCGGCATGACGGCGCGCGGCACGAAGGCCGTCGAGATGAAGACCACTGGAAACATGAGCAGCGATATCGCGCTCGCCGCCTGCTCGCTCTTGGTCAGCAGCGCGGCCATGAAGCTCACGCCGGCAAAGGCGATGCCGAAGAGCCCCGACAGGGCCAGGATGAGAAGCAGCCCACCGACGCCCGTGACGAGCGACGCGCCGAGCAGCAGGCTCACGACCAGCAGGACGCCGGCCATGATGGCCGCCTCGAAGAAGAGCGGCACCATCTCGCCGGCGAGGATCGACTGTCGACCGATGGGGCTCGCCCTGAGCTTGTCGAGGTAGCCGTTGCGATACTCGACCAGCATGCCGTAGCCGGCCCAGCCCACGGCCAGGAACGACGCGAACACGATCTGCCCCGGCGCGAGGTAGGCCAGGTAGCGTCTGGCGACCGAACGCCGGCAACTGGACGATGTCCTTGTAGAGCTGGCTGAACACGAGGAGCTGGATCAGCGGGAAGAAGATGATGCTCAGCCAGTTCGACGGCACGCGGAAGAAGCGGTGGGTGGTCCGCAGTCCCAGCCAGTAGGTCTCGTAGCCGAAGGCCGTCAGCGTGTTCATCGCTGCCTCACCATCCCATGATGATCGGTTGGTCGGCCGCCTCTTCGCGGATGTGACGGCCGGTGTACTTCAGGAACACGTCGTCCAGGCTCGGCTGATTCATCTGCAGTCCGGTGATGTGCAGGCCGTTGCCGTCGATGCGGCGCATGAGCTGCGGCACCGCCGCACTGGCGTTGGGCACCGCCAGGGCGACGCCGGCGGGGTGCGCCGTCACCGCCTCGCACGGGATCACGCCCTCGAGCAGGCGGCACACGGTGGCGACCTTGTCGCCGTTGCCGCCGTTGCTCGGCTCGAGCTGCAGCACGACCGAGTCGGCGCCGACCGTCTCCTTGAGCTCCTGCGGCTCGCCGTCGACCACGATCCTGCCGTTGTCGACGATGGCCAGCCGCGAGCAGAGCCGGTCGGCCTCCTCCATGTAGTGCGTGGTCAGCAGCATCGTCGTGCCCTCGGCGCTGATGCGTTCGAGCTCCTCCCACAGGGCGGTGCGGCTCTGCGGGTCGAGTCCCTCGGTGGGTTCGTCGAGGATCAGCAGCGGCGGCTGGTGCATCAGGGCGCTGGCCAGGTCGAGACGTCGCTTCATGCCGCCCGAGTAGGTGCCGGTGAGCTTCTTGGCCACCGACGCCAGACCCATCAGTTCGAGCAGCTCGTCGGCGCGACGGCGGAGCTGGCCGGCCGGCAGCCGGTGCAGCCGGCCGGCCAGCTCGAGCGTCTCGCGCCCGGTCGAGAAGGCGTCGAGGGTCGGCGTCTGCATGGCCAGACCGAGACGCTCGCGCACCTCGTGCGGATGCGAAGCGACGTCGAAGCCGGCGACCCTGGCGACGCCCGAGGTCGGGCGCAGCAGGGTCGCCAGGATGCGGATCGTCGTCGTCTTGCCGGCGCCGTTCGGCCCCAAGAAGCCGAACAGCTCGCCGTGCGCTACGTCGAAGGTGATGCCGTCGAGCGCGCGCGTGTCGCGCCCGTAGACCTTCACCAAGTCGCGGACCTCGATGACGCTGTCAGCAGGTGTCACAGTGTCTCCTCGATGGCGCTGTCGCCGTCGTGATGGTGTTCTTCTGTACCGAGGCCATGCGGGAGGTTATGCCCCAGGACGCGCAGGCCAACCGGGGCGCCGCGCGGCCGTCAGGCCGCGCGGCGCCTGGCGTTGGCCTCCATCTTCATCCGCTGGCGCTCCTCCTGCTCCTGAAGCTCCGGCGTGAATGCCTCGCCGAACTCCTCCGCCTCGAACACCTGACGGATCTCGACCTCGGCTCCGTCGCCGAACGGAGCCCGCCTCATCCAGTCGATCGCCTCATCGAGCGACCTCGGTCTGGATGATCCAGTAGCCGGCGATCAGCTGCGTCGGCTCGGGGAAGGGTCCGCGAACGACACTCGGCGACCCGCTCGAGAAGACCACCCGCGCGCCGTCGGAGCTCGAGTGGAAGCCGTCGCCGGCCAGCATCACGCCGGCGTTGACCATCTCTTCGTTGAAGCGGACCATCTCGGCGAGCCCTTTCTCCTCGGGCATCGTTCCCGATTCGGTGTTCGCGTCGGACTTGACCAGGACCGCGAACCTCTTGGTGGCGGTCTCGCCTGCGCCGCTCGCTCTGCGGTCTGCTCCATGCGCTGGACCACGCGCAGCAGGTTGCCGTCGGGGTCGCGCATCTGGAACATCGGCGGCGAGTTCGGCCAGCGCAGGATCTCCGGGTCGACGTCGACGCCGCGGGCGCGCAGCTCGGCGTGGTCGGCCTCGACGTCGCCGGTCGTGAAGCGGATGCCGGTGTCGACGCCGGGGGCCTGTCCGGGGCCGGGAGGCGAGAGTGCGATCGTCGTCATCACTCCCGGCGCGGCCACCTCGATCCAGCGTCGACCTTGGCCGTAGGGCACGTCGATGCGCGTCTCAAAGCCGAGCTTGCCGCGCGTAGAACTCGAGCGCTCGGTCGACGTCGCTGACGGGTACGCTCACGGTGTGCACCTCTTCGATGTGCGTCCCGATCTTCTCGTTCATGTCGTCCTCCGGTGGGTCGGAAGGGATTCGCTTCAGTGACGACCTGTTCCCGCTGCCCGACGCTTGTATGCCTCTCGTCAGGTACTTGTGCAGCCACCACACGGCGATGCGTACATGTTTCCTCAAGGGGGCTCTTCGGTGACTAGGAAGAAGACGCCAACCCGGAGGATCCCAAATGGACAGTGCGCCGGACTCGATCACTCAGGCAGCGCAGGTCAGCGTGTCGCCGCAACTCTCCGTTCGCCGCGGCCGCGAGGCGATCGAGTTCTACAAGGCGGCCTTCGGCGCCGTCGAGATCTACCGCGTGGGCGGTACCGATGAACACGAGTCGGTGGTCGCCCAGCTCGCCGTGGGCACTGCCTCCTTCTGGGTCTCCGACGAGTCACCGCCCAACAAGCACTTCAGCCCCGAATCGCTGGGCGGCAGCACGGTGCGCCTGCTCTTGATCGTCGAGGATCCACGCGCCACGGTCGCGCGGGCCGTGAGCTTGGGCGCCACGGAGGTCTACGCGGTCGAGGAGGCACACGGCTGGCTGCTGGGCCGGGTCGAAGATCCCTTCGGGCATCAGTGGGAGATCGGCAAGCCGCTGATCGACTGGCCGCCGCCTTCGCACGCGACCCAGGGGAGCGAGTGAGCGTGCCGACCAAGCGCGTCGCCTACCTGGTGCTGGGCGCGCTTCTGACGGCGCTTGCCCTGTTCGAGATGGTGAAACACGGAGGCACGACGTGGGCCGCGATCGCGTTCGTCTTCCTTGCCCGACGTGGCGCTGATCTTTGGCGCCGGGTCCGGGCTCGAGCGCGGCCAGCTGCATCCACGTGCCGTGCGCCTTTACAACGCCCTGCACAGCTTCGTCGTGCCGATCGCCCTGGTGATCGCCGGCATCTGGCTGCCCCCCGTCGTCTTCGCCGGTGGCCTCGCCTGGGGCGCGCACATCGCCTGGGATAGAGGCTTCGGGTTCGGGCAACGCACGCGCGAGGGCTTTCAGCGGCCGTAGGGTTGTCGTCGCGATCGGAGCGGGGACACTTCTCATCGAAACTCATCATGGAGGCCTTGTCATGATCCTCGTTACCGGAGGGACCGGCCGCGTCGGGCGTCAGGTCGTCGCCGAGCTGCGGCGACGTAGTGCCGCGTTCCGTGTGCTGTCGCGCGATCCCGCTCGGGCTCGCGAAGTGCTCGGTGATGTCGACGTTGTCGAGGGCGATCTCGATCAGCCCGACTCGCTCGACCGGGCGCTGGCCGGCGTCGAGCGCGTGTTCCTTCTCTCACCGGGGGCTCCGAACCAGGTGGAGCAGGAGGGAAACGTGCTCGCTGCGTCGTTATGGACCGGCGTGCGCTACATCGTCAAGCAGTCGGTCATGGGCGCCTCGGTGCAGTCGCCGTCGGCGCTCGTGCGCTGGCACGCCGAGGCGGAGCAGCTCATCGTCTCATCCGGCATCCCCTTCACCTTTCTGCGTCCGACGATGCTCATGCAGCTCGCCGCCGAGCTGGTCGGCCCCGACGGCGCGATCTATTCCTCGGTCGGCGACGCGCGGGTGGCGTTCATCGACACGCGTGACGTCGCCGCGGTGGCCGTCGCGGCTCTGACGACCGATGCGCACGAGTGGAAGACCTACGAGCTCACCGGCCCCGAAAGGCTGACCTGGTTTGAGGTGGCCGAGCGTCTGTCGCGCGCCGGCCCGCCCGTTCGCTACGTGCCGGTGCCCGAGGAGACGGCGCGCCAGAGCCTGGCGCAGCGCCTGCCGGCGTGGCGAGTCGAGCCCACACTCGAGTTCAACCGCGAGGTCGCCGGCGGCCTCTACGACGTGGTCACCGGCGACGTGGAGTCGGTCACGGGGCGGCCGCCGCGGAGCTTCGACGACTTCGTCGTCGACCTCGCGGCGGCCGCCTGAGAAAGGACGGTACGGCATGGACTGGAAGCTTGAAGTGGTGGTCATCCCGGTCTCGGATGTAGACCGCGCGAAGCAGTTCTACAGCGAGAAGGTCGGCTTCGTCGTCGACAACGACGTGCGCATGGGCGAGTCGTTCCGCGTCGTGCAGCTCACGCCGCCCGGTTCCGCTTGCTCGATCGCCATCGGCAGCGGGCTCGCCCAGATGCCGCCCGGGGCGGTCAAGGGCATGCAGCTTGTCGTCACCGATATCGAGGCGGCGCGGGCGGAGCTGGTCGAGCGTGGTGTCGAGGTCAGCCAGGTGCAGCACTTCGACCAGGGTGCCCGCGTCGACGGGCCCGGTGGAGACTGGAACTCGTTCGTCTTCTTCAACGATCCCGACGGCAACGGCTGGGCCGTGCAGCAGGTCGGCCCCCGCGGCTGACGGGCACACGGAGCCGTGCCAGGCGGAAGGAATGCGATGAACGACAGGCGCGTCGGGCGCGGCCTGCGTGACGTGATCCTGGCCTCGCCGCTCTTCATCACCGCGCCTCTGGTGCGCCGGCGGCATCTGCGCTGGGGAGCCACCGACGACGAGGTCGCCGGCGCCATGCCCGGTGACGAGATCGTCCCCAAGCCCTCGTTCAGCGCGACTCGGGCGCTCTCCATCGCGGCGCCGCCGGAGGCAGTCTGGCCCTGGCTCGTGCAAGTCGGATTCGGCCGCGCCGGCTTCTACAGCTACGACATCTTCGACAACGCCGCCCGGCCGAGCGCCGACCGCATCTTGCCCGAGTACCAGGATCCGCGGGTAGGCGACTGGGTGCCGATGGCGAGCAAGGTCAACGAGACGACGGCTTTCGAGATCAAGGCCTTCGGACCCAACTCGTGGCTCCTGTGGGAGAAACCGAACAGCACGTGGTCCTGGAAGACTGACTCCCCTGGCCAGCGGCGGTACGAGGCTCGTCACGCGGCTGAAGCAGTACAACGATTGGAGCTCGCCCGGGATGGCGGCCGTGACGGTGATCCTGTTCGAGTTCGGCGACTTCCCGATGATGCGCAGGATGCTCCTGGGCGTGAAGTCGCGGGCAGAACGTCACAGCGCGCGGTAGGTGAGCGCGGAAAGTCGGGCTGCCGGTCTTGGGTGCATTTGCGGGCGATGGCTGTCGGCACGCCGAGAGGAGGAGGACGACGTCATGTTGCGTGACTCACAGATGCTCTGCCTACGTGCGGGTATCGAACGTCGAGCGAGGACGGCAGTTCTACGAAGGCGTCTTACGGGCAGCAGCCGCGCGAGGTCGGCGGAGGCCGGCGTTTCCTGTACGAGTGCGCCCAACGACTCGACCTTCTTCATGTACCTCGGCGAGGGAACCGGTCGCTCGCGCGCGAGTTGCGCCTTCTGGTCGGTCGACCGGATCATCGAGAAGGAAGTCGCCGACTGGCGGAGCGCAGCGTCAGGTTCGAGCGCTACGACTTCCCCCGGCTCAACGTCGGACGACGACATTCGTCAGCAGCAGCAGGAGCGAAGGCCGCTTCGTTCAAGGACCCTGACGGTAGACATCCTTGCCCCATCCAGGTTCCGGCCCCACCGGCCGCCCGAGAGTGAGGACGCCCATGCCTCCCACCCTGGCGCACGGCAAGGTGTGCTACATCGAGATCCCCGCCACCGATGCGCAGCGCTCGGCCGAGTTCTACGGTGAGGTCTTCGGCTGGAACATCCGGCGCCGCGGCGACGGGCATCTGGCCTTCGACGACGGGGTCGGCGAGGTGAGCGGCACGTGGGTCGTGGGCAGGCCTCCGTCGGACCGGCCCGGCTTGCTCATCTACGTCATGGTCGACAGCGTGGCTGAGGCCTGCGAGGCCGTGGTGGCGCACGGCGGCGAGATCGTGCAGCCGATCGGCGGCGACGCGCCCGAGATCACGGCCCGCTTCCGCGATCCCGCCGGCAACGTGATCGGCCTCTTCGAGGAACACTGACTCGCGTACCTCACCCGCAGCCTGCGCCTCGTACGAGGTCCGTAGCGAACGGCGATGGGTGACGGCTCTCGCGGGAATACCTTCGGTATCGGACTGGGAACCTAGGAGGCCCCGCGTGTCCGCCGTTCGCGGCGCGATGCGGGGGTAGGAGGAGCGATGAGTGGACTCACCATCGACGCAGCTGCACGAGCGCGTGCGCGGCGAGATCATCACGCCCGACGACGAGGCCTACGAGGAGGCGCGCACGGTCTACAACGCCATGATCGACCGGCGGCCGCGGGTCATCGTGAGGGCGGTGGACGTCGGCGACGTCATGGCGGCAGTCGACTTCGCGCGAGGGAATGGTCTCGTTCTCGCCGTGCGGGGCGCCGGCCACAGCGTACCTGGCTTCGGCACCTGCGACGACGGCGTCGTCATCGACCTCGGTGGCATGAGCAACGTGCGCGTCGATCCCGCAGGGCAGACGGCGCGCGCTGGAGGCGGCGCGACCTGGGGCGACGTCAACCATGCGACCTATCCGTTCGGCCTCGCGACGACCGGCGGCTTCGTCTCGACGACCGGCATCGGCAGGCTTCACGCTGGGCGGCGGAATCGGCTACCTGTCGCGGAGGGTCGGCCTCACGATCGACAATCTCATCTCGGCCGACGTCGTGACCGCCGACGGGCGTGTGCTCGTGGCCAGCGAAAGGGAAAACGAGGACCTCTTCTGGGCGCTGCGCGGGGGCGGCGGCAACTTCGGCGTCGTCACTTCCTTCGAGTACAAGCTGCATCCCGTCAAGGACATCTACGGCGGCCCCATGTTCTTCGAGCTCGACCACGCCGGCGACCTCCTTCGCTTCTTCCGCGAGTTCGTCGATGAGGCGCCGGAGGAGCTGGGCATGTTCCCGGGCTTCCAGATCGCACCGCCGCTGCCGTTCATCCCGGAGGAACGCCACGGCGACACGTTTATCATCATGGTCGCCGCTTGGGCGGGACCGGTGGCAGAGGGCGAGCGCGCCTTGAGGCCCATCCGCGACGTCGCTCCCGTGGTGGCCGAGCTCGTGGGGCCCATGCCGTACCCGGCGCTCAACGGCGCGTTCGACGCGCTGGTCCCGCCCGGGCTGCAGCACTACTGGAAGGCGAGGTTCGTCAGGAGCTTACACGACGAGGCGATCGCCGCGCATCTGGAGCACGGGCCGAAGATCCCCACCGTGAACTCGGCGTTGCACATCTACCCCATCAACGGCGCCGTGCCAGCGCGTGGCTCGGACGCGACGGCCTTCGCCTACCGCGACGCCAACTTCGCCACCGTCATCGGCGGCATGTGGCCCGACCCGGCCGACAACGAGGCCAACATCAAGTGGGTGCGCGACTACTACGCGGCCACCGCGCCGCACTCGCAGGAGGGCGGCTACGTCAACTTCCTCGTCGGGCGACGACCAGAGCAAGATCCGTGCCAACTACCGCGGCAACTACGACCGTCTGGTCGATCTGAAGAAGAAGTACGACCCCGACAACCTCTTCCACCTAAACCAGAACATCAGTCCGACCGGCACCGTGCGTGGGGGGGCCGGAGGCGTGGCTGCCTAGGGCGAGATCCTTCGGTCGCCTAGAGGGGCCGGGGCGAGGCGGCTGTGCCGCCTCGCCCCGGCCCTCGCCGCTTGCGCGGCGAGACGCGTCGGGCGCGGGCGGCGGCCTTTGGCCGCCGCCCCCGCCCGACTGACTACCCACGTGCTAGGCGGCCTTTCTCAAGGCCTCCAGGCTGGGTGAGACGCACAAGATGTTGCCTCCCGGATCCTTGAACCAGGCTGCCTTGAAGGCGCCTTGCGTGGCGATCCCATCTACGGTCTTGATGCCGGGGAGATCGTACGTCCTCCAGCTTGACGCCCTTCGAGCGCAAGTGACTGATCTGCGCTGTCGACGTCGTCGGTCAGCAAGCTCGCCGCCGTGTGATCGGACGTACTGGCGTGGTCGCTGCTGTGCAGGCCCAACTTGGTTCCGTGGCCGGCGTGGATGACGGCGTTGCCGGGCATTTCGGGGATCTCCTCTACCCTGAGCCCCAACGTGTCCCGGTAGAAGGCCAGAGCAACTGTCGTAATCCGTGCAGAACAGGTCGGGTGAGACTCGCTGCGCGAGAAGATGCTTTCAGCCATGTAGTTCACCCCCTTTCATTCGTCACGCATTTCCACTTTCTGCGCAGCGATAACAGTTCGAGCAGCGACGGTCGCCCGCTCCACCTCCCCTAACAGGTTCCCAGCACCTCGTCGCAGGGCTCTTCGCGGTCTTCATACACCGCCGAGGAGAGAGCGAAGCGACCCGGCGTCCGGGTGGTGATCAGCGCGACGACGAAGCCGGACAGGACGACTCCGGCGGCCACGAGCAGGCCGGTCGAGAACCCCACGGTCAAGGCGTGGTCCAGGACGGCCGTCGGCACGCCGGGGACGGCGCTCGACGCGCTCCCCGCGGCGCTACTGGCGGCCGTCCCGCCCGCTGCCGCGGCCGCCGCCATCTGGTGGGTGACGCTGTGCGCGACCGAGGTCCAGGCCATGGTGCCGATGGCCGCCAGGCCGATGGCTCCTCCTATCTGCTGGCCGGTGTTCAGCATGCCGGAGGCGACGCCGGTCTCCTGGGAGCGACGTGCGAGACGACCATGAGCGTCAGCGGCACGAACATGAGCCCGAGGCCGCCGCTGACCATCAGCATGGGCAGCAGCAGGCTGGTGAGGTAGCTGCCGTCGACGCTGAGCCGCGACAGCCAGATGTATCCCGCCGCGGCGAGCAGGGGGCCGACCATGAGCATCGGGCGCACGCCGACGCGCGTCACGAGCACACGGGCGACGAGCGTGCTGACGATGATGATCGTGATGGGGAACGGCAGCCACGCTATGCCGGCCTTGACCGGGCTGTAGCCCCACACCGTCTGGATGTAGATGGTCAGGAAGAAGAACACGGCGAACAGGGCCGTGGCGATCAGCAGCATCATGACGTAGGCGCCCGAGCGGCGGCGCGAGCGGAGCAGGTGCAGCGGCAGCTCGGCGTGCGAGCTGCGCCGCTCGATGACGAAGAAGCTCACGAGCAGCACGGCGGCGGCCACCAGCGAGGCGATGGTGACCGGGCTGCCCCAGTGCGAGACGCCGTCGCGGCCGGCGGCGGCGTGGGTCAGGCCGTACACGAGCAACGCCAGCCCGGCCGTGCTCGTCACGACGCCGGGAATGTCGAGGCGGCTGCGGAGCCGCAGCGAGGGAACCAGGGCGATCGGCGCCAGCGCGACGACGGTCAAGCCGATGGGGACGTTCACGAAGAACACCCAGCGCCACGAGACGTAGGACGTGAGGATCCCCCCGAGGAGCAGCCCGATGGCGCCGCCGGCGCCGCTCATGGCGGCATAGACGCCGAGCGCCCTGTTGCGGGGTGGTCCCATGGGGAAGGTGGTGGCGATCAGCGCGAGGGCGGTCGGCGCGGCGAGAGCGGCGCCGGCGCCCTGCACGGCGCGCGCCGCGAGCAGCCACCACTGACTGGTCGCGAACCCGCCGACGAGCGAGGCGAGCGAGAAGACGAGCACGCCGGCGATGAAGATCCTGCGGCGGCCGTACATGTCTCCGAGCCGGCCGCCGAGCAGCAGCAGGCTGCCGAAGGCCAGCGAGTAGGCGGTGACGATCCATTCGAGGCCGGCGCCGCTGAAGCCGAGCGCGCGCTGCATGTGCGGCAGGGCGACGTTCACGATGGTGGCGTCGAGGACGATCATGAGCTGGGCCGCCGCGATCACGACGAGCGCCAGGCCGAGGTGGCGCGGCACGCGCGGTGCGGGCGGTGATTCCGCTTCCGGATCGACTGTGAGGGGTTCTGCAGCCATGGCTACTCCAGTTGCGAGGCCGCTGCCCGAGCAGTCGGAGGCCGGCGGCGGCCGTTTGCACGATTTCTCCGGTGGTACCTCGAGCGGGCGCAGACCAAAACCCTATGAAGCTAGTGTTTAGGCGCGGGCGTCAGATGGTTCGCGAGCTGAGCTCCACGAGCGTCGTCACCGTGCGCCAGTTGCGGGTGGTGGCCGCGGTGCGCAGGGCGCGCTCGAAGTAGGCGTTGCTGAGCTTCGAGCGTCCGTAGCCGTGCGGCACGTGGAGATAGGCCACCTGCTCGCCCAGCGCGGCCTGCTCGCCCTCTTGCGCGGGCAGCGCGAGCGCGGCGAAGCCGGACTCCGTCACGGGCTCGAAGAGGAACGTCGCGTGGAGGAATCTCGGGTCCGCGCCGGCAGCGAGGAACGGGTTCGCGCGCGCGATGCGCGCCAGCTGCGCCGCGCTGAGGACGAGCACCTTCACGTCGAGATCGAACGCGCGCGCGATCGCGCCCTGGATCGCCGCGGCGTGCAGCGCGGGATCGTCGTCGGCGGCGTCGAACACGACGTTGCCGCTCTGCACGTAGGTCTGGACGCCCGTCAGTCCGAGGCCCTCCAGGCTGCCGCGCAGCTCGGCCATGGCGACCTTCACTCCGCCCACGTTCACGGCCCTCAGGAGCGCGACGAACGTGCTCATCACAGCGCTCCTGGAGTCTGGTCCTCACCGTGCGAAGGACCTCCAGCAGGCGTGTGGGCGCTGGTCATCTCTTCTCCTCGCGTCACCCACATGGTCAGGTCACAGCTCCTTCAAGTCATCGGCGAACATGCGGGCAGGGCTCTCCCACAGGTGGCGACCCTTCCGCAGGATGGCGACGCTCTTACGGATCCGGGCTGCGCGCGTCGCCGGCCGTTTGGCTTCGTCCAGGTAGAACACGAACTCCTTCTGATGCGAGGGGGGTAGTCCTGCGAACGTCTCGGACGCGGCAGCATCGCCTTGGATTGCTTCCAGCAAGTCGGTAGGGATCTCGATGTCGAGGATCGGCTCGTCGAGGACCTCGGCCTGGAGCTCGATCGCGACTGGACCATCGATGCCGAGAAAGGCCCGCATCTGACGGTTAACGGTGACCACGTGCGTGCCGTTCTTCCAGGGATTCGCGGTGGCAGCGAACGGTTTGCCGTTCAGTGTCCCCCGCAGCCAGACCCTCCTTCTGACGTCGCCGAGGAGCTCATCGGGGACGTGGAGAAAGAGCCATCCCTGACGCGGAACATCTAGCCTCGTGCGGAGAGAGAAGCGAGTGGTCATGGCCTCGGTCCGTCGTCGCGGTCCAGATCTACTCGCCGTTGACGGCTTCTTGCCGCCGTGTGACGCTCGCTCTATTCCCTTAGCGGCGGCGTTTGCGAGCCTCTCCGTTCGTGCGGCGACGGGGGGACCGCTGACGTCGGCTAGTGGCTGACGTCCGCACCGACCTTCGGGGGCGCATCGACAATGGGGGCGGGGAGCGCCTTCCGGCGCTCCCCGCCCCCGCGGGTGTTCCTTTTCGTGGGCGGATGCCGTTAGTCGGTCTTGGGCGTCTCGTCGCCGGCTTGCTGTCTCCGTGGCCGCATCCGCGACCTCGCCGGTCGCGGCGTCGGCGGCCACGGTCTCACCCGTCTCGCGGATCGTGCCCGTGCCACCGTCGCGGACGAGCCGCCGTTGCCGCCACCTGTCTTCGCTGTGGCGCTCGCATCCCCGGATGCGCCGGTCGTGCCGGGGGCGCTCGCGCTCGTCCGGCGCGCCGGCCTGCGCCGGCGCGTCCGCGTCGTCGGGTCCGGCGGACGCCGCGCTTGGCGCACCGCCGCCGTTCCCGTTCCGGGCCGCCTCGCTCTTGAGGTAGTCGATCATCGGGTCGGTCACCAGCGGCACGACGTCCGGGATCATCTGCGGCATCAGGTTGTCCATGACCTTGGGCATCAGGTCGGGCATCTGCTCCTCCATGTAGTCGGGCATCGGCACGCGCTCGGCGACCCGCTCGAGCATCGTCGGCATGACCTTGGGCATCATCATCGGCAGCAGCCGCGGGAAGAGGATCGGGAACATCGGCTTCATCGCCTCGAGCGCGCCCGGGCACCTTGCCCATCACGCGCATCATCGGCCCCATCCCGAACGGCATGGCGTCGATCAGCTCCGGCCACATCGTGCCCATCAGGTCGGCGAAGCCCTGCGGCGTCATCAGGGCGATCATCGCCTCGAACACCGCCCACTGCGCTCGCACCTCGGGGTTGGGGTCGGGCAGCTCGTAGCCCAGCGCCGTCGGCGCGAAGTGGGCCAGGTCCTCGACTCGACGATGTCCTTGCCTTCGTCTGCGCGCTCACGCGCAGCTGGAACTGGCAGCACGGGCAGAGCGCGAGCACTTCTCGGCGCCGACCTCCACGGCCTCCTCCAGCCGCATCGTCGCCGATCTCGTGCGCCACCGGCGGCTCCTTGATGCAGCGTGAGCACGCTGCCGCAGCAGAGCGCCTTCTCGCGGTTGTGCTCCATCTCGACGAACTCGACGCCGGGGATCGCCTTGATCAGCTCGCGCGGCGGCTCGTAGACGCCGCAGGCGCGGCCGATGTGGCAGGAGTCGTGCCAGGTGACCTTCTGCTCTTGGCGCCCGTCTTCGCCGGGGAACGTGAACTCGCCCGCCTCGATCTTCTCGGCCAGGACCTCGCTGTAGTGCTTCGCCGTGATGCCGTACTCGATGCCGAGCTTCTTCGCCCACTCCGGGTAGACCTTGCGCCACATCATGTCGCAGGCCGGGCAGGAGGTGATCACCGTGTCCGCGCCGGCGTCCTTGACGTCCGCGATGTTCTTCGCTCATCGTCTCGCTCGAAGCGCTCCCACTTGCCGGCGACGAGCATCGGAGTGCGCGCAGCAGTTCTCCTTCTCGCCGAGGTAGGTGAAGTCGACGCCGGCCGCGTCGAGCAGCCGCACCGCGCCGATGCCGATGTCCTGCTCGACGTAGCTGAGGCGGTGCAGCCGGCGAAGTAGACGATCTCGGCCTTGTGCTCGGGGCCGTGCTTCTCGAGCAGGTCCTCGGGGAACCAGTCCGCGCGGTCCTTGCGGTAGCCGGCCCAGATGTTGCCCTCGGCGCGGAGCGCCGCGCCCATCATCTCGAAGGGCGGGAAGGTCATCCGCTTCTCGTCCGTGGATCAGCTTGCCGCGCAGCTTCATCCAGCGACGGCTCGATGGGCAGGGCCGCCGAGCAGCGGACGTTGCACAGCTCGCAGGTGGTGCAGGCGAGGAAGCGTGTCGACCATCTTCTGGTTCCACTTCTCGCGGCCTTCCATGTACTCGCGCAGCCAGTACCACTTGCCGCGCGGGCTCTGGCTCTCCCAGCCGCGGCCGTAGAACTGGTCGCACTCGTCGACGCAGTAGCCGCACTGCGAGCAGGCGTAGGCGTACCAGGCCACGTCGGCCGGGATGCCCTCGCACGGGCTCCGTCGGGCGCTCGCCGACCTGGGTGATGACGCGGTTGCCGAAGGGGCGGATCAGCGGCTCGAACGCGCTGGCCAGCGCCAGAGCGCCGTGCCCAGCAGGCCGCTGCCGAGCACCTTGCCCGGGTTCATGATGCCCTTGGGGTCGACCTGCTCCTTGAAGGCGCGCGATGCGCTCGACGCGCTCCGGCGCCCAGGACCTCGGTCGGCCTTGCTCGTGAAGTAGAGGCCGGTGGCGTAGGCGCGGCCGCCGTTCTTCTCGGCGATCTTGATGACGGTGAGCGCCAGGCCGAAGACGAAGTTGTAGCTGAACTTGCGCTGGTCGGCGGGGATGAAGCCGAGGATGACGGCCTCCGGCTCGCCGCTCGCGGCCCTTGCGCGATGACGACGCCCTCCTTGACGACCGGCTGATCGATCTTGCGCTCGATCTCGCTCCAGCACGTCGCCCAGGCTTGGCCAGCGGGACGACGACCTCGGTCGGCACCAGCGACGGGCCGAGCCGCTTGACGAGCATCAGCTTGAAGCGGTGCTCCCACTCGTGCTCGGCGATGCGCTCGCTCGAGGATCTCGCGCCTCGCAGGGCTTGACGAGCAGCTCGAGCTGTGGCCTCGATCCGCGCACGGTCGGCCTTGCGCGAAGGCGAGCGTGACGATGTAGGCGGCCGGGAGCAGGACGCGCTCCTCGACCGGGTGGCCGTGGTGCTCCATGAGCGGCGCGCGGTTCTTCAGCTCGGCCATGCGCGGGTTGATGAAGGTGACCGACCAGATGGGCAGCTCGGTCGGCGACGATGCGCTTGCAGCAGCTCGCTGCAGGTCGTGCGGCGTCGGAGCAGGCGACGGCCATGACGTCCGCATCCGTCCAGCGGCCTGCACCTTGCAGCGTGACCTGGCTGATGAGGCCGGTGATGCCCTCGGCGTCGGTGATCAGGTCGCAGATCGTCGCCGCGAGACGTCGCGCACCTCGCCGCTGGGCAGCACGACGCGCGCCGCGAGCACGTTCTCGCGATGAACCAGCCGTACTCGTAGGAGCCGATGCCCGCGCCGCCCTGGGCCAGCCAGCCGCCGACCGTGGAGCCCGGGTAGCTGGTGGGGTAGAGGCGCAGGGTCAGCCCCTGCTTCTTGAGCTCGCGGTCGAGCTGTCTCCCAGACGATGCCCGGCTGGACGGTGACGGTCTGGCGTCGGCGTCGACGGCGAGGACCTTCTTCATGCGGTAGAAGTCGACGACGACGCCGTTCTTGACGGGGATGACGCCGCCGTAGCCGGACGAGGCCTTGCCGCGCGGCGTCAGGGGAATGCGGTGCTCGTTCGCCCAGCGCGACCAGCTCGACGAGCTCGCTCCTCGCTCGCGGCTGGACGACGGCGTCGGGCGTCGTGTCGCCGCACCAGCGGCTTGATCAGGCTGGGCATCGCGGCGATGTCGTGGCCGTAGAGCTTGCGCTCGAGGCGCTCGAAGGTGACGCGCTCGCCGAAGAGCGCCTCGAGGTCTTGCTTTTGCGACGTCGAAAGGCTCATGGCTCGCTTTCCTTAGGAGTTGGCGGGGGAGGAGACGGGAGCGGATGGCGCGGCGAAGGCCTGCGCCAGCTGGGCCTGCTGCTCCAGCGCGCCCATGAGGACGCCGCGCAACAGGTCGAGGGCGTCGATCACGCGGTGGTCGCTGAGCGAGTAGCGCACGGACGAGCCGGAGCGCTCGGCGATCACCAGCGACTGGTCGCGCAGCACCTTGAGATGGCGGGACACGGTCGACTGCGGTGTGTCGAGGAACTCGGCGAGCTCGCTCACGTAGTGAGGTTCGTCGGCCAAGGCGTAGAGGATGAGGATACGCTTGGGGTCGGCGAGCGCTTGGCAGACGTGGGCGTGCAGCAGGTTGACTTCGGCTTCGAGGCGGGCGTCCAGCTTCGGGTGGTCCTCCAAGGGGCGGCTCCTTTCCTCTAGCAGGCCGTCGCCGACGGCGTGCACATGCTGTCGTTCTGCCCGCATTTCGCGGAAGAACATATGCGGATAAGCGAATATGTGCACTGTAGCACAAGCGGCCTCGCTGTCAACGGCCCGAGTCCGCCGCCGCCGGTCGCCGACGGCCGACTATACTGTTCGTGCCCTGGGGTACAAAAAGGATGGCGCCTCGGACGCCCGGGCGCCGGCGGTCTCGAGAAGATGGACAAGGAAGGAGGGTCGATGGCACTGCCAATGCGCAAGCTCGGCCGGGACGGGCCGCAGATCACGACCCTTGGCATGGGCACGTGGGCGCTCGGCGGAGGCGGCTGGGCGTTCGGCTGGGGCCCGCAGGACGACGCCCAGTCGGTCGCGGCCGTCAGACACGCGGTGGAGCGGGGTGTGAACTGGGTCGACACGGCGGCCGTGTACGGGCACGGGCACTCCGAGGAAGTCGTCGGCAGGGCAGTGCGCGCGCTGCCCGAGGCGGAGCGTCCCTACGTCTTCACGAAGTGCGGCCCGGCGTGGGATGAGAGCGACCCCATGAAGGACGCCCCCTCGGATCTCAGCCCGGACGTCCATCCGCCGCGCGTGTGAGGCGTCTCTGCGCCGTCTCGGCCTGGACCACATCGACCTCTACCAGTTCCACTGGCCCGACGAGAGCGGCGTGCCGGTCGAGGAGTCGTGGGCCACGATGGCGGCACTGGCCGACGAGGGCAAGGTGCGCTGGTGCGGGGTCTCCAACTTCTCGACCGAGCTGCTCGACCGCTGCGAGGCGGTCAGGCACGTCGACTCCCTGCAGCCGCCGTTCTCGCTCATCGAGCGCGAGGCGGCGAGCCGCGAGCTGCCGTGGTGCCGCCAGCACGACACGGGGGTGATCGTCTACAGCCCGATGCAGTCGGGTCTGCTCACGAGCTCGTTCTCCAAGGAGCGCGTCGCGGCGCTGGCCCGACGACGACTGGCGCAAGCGTGACGACGATTTCCGCGAGCCTGCTCTGTCGCGCAATCTGACGCTGCGCGACCTGCTGCGATCGATCGCCGAGCGTCTCGGCGCGACGGTCGAGGCGGTGGCGGTGCGCTGGGTCCTCGAGTGGGAGGGCGTGACCGGTGCCATCGTCGGCGCCCGCTCGCCGGAGCAGGTCGACGGCTGGATCGGCGCCGCGAGCCTCGACCTGAGCGACAAGGACCTCGACGACATCGCCACGGCGGTCATCGCCTCGCAGGCCGGCAGGGGGCGCGAGCGCCCGCGGCTGGGGCACTAGGCTCGGGAGCCAGGGGCGCGAGGAGGTGCCGTGCCGAGTCCGCGGCGGATCAGGTGGATAGGGATCGTCGTGTCGGCTGCGCTCTACGTGCTGCTCGTCGGCGTCGGTCTGCTCCTCTTCGGCGGCTGGCACCTCTGGTGGCCGTTCGTGTCGGCGGCGATCGCCGTCGCCGTCGGCTTCCTGGTCGTCTGGCTGCTGTTCCGCGCCAAGTGACGCCAGGGACCCGTGCCGCCGGCTTCGGGGCCGGTACGGAGGCGCACGGGCTGACACCCTCGTTCGCCGTTCGATATCCTTGAGCGAGCGGCGGGATCGCCGGTCCGGCCTGCGCCGCTCGTTCACCATGTGGAGTGCTCGTCGAGCAGAAGGAGGCAGCCGCATGACCATCCCCCGTCTGTCGATCTGGGACGAGAACGACTGTCGCCGCGTCCACGAGGCCACTCTCACCGTGCTCGAGACCACCGGCGTCGAGGTCAAGCACGAGCGCGCGCGCGAGCTGCTCGCGGACGCCGGGGCGCGGGTGGAGGGCACGCGGGTGCGCCTGGGCCGCGAGCTCGTCGCGCGCGCGCTCGAAACGGTGCCACGGCGGTCTCGAATCGCGGCGCGCGGGGGAGACGGCGAGCTCGACCTCGAGTTGACCGTCGAGAACTCCTACTTCGGCACCGGCTCGGACTGCCTCTTCGTGCGCGACCCGGACTCAGGCGAGCGACGCCGCGTCCGCGTCGCCGACATCGAGGGCATGGCCGCTCTCAGCGAGAGGCTGCCCAACATCGACTTCGTCATGTCGATGGGTCTCCCCGAAGACGTGGAGCAGGACGATCGACGACGTGGCCCCGTTCGTGGCCATGCTCAAGGGGACGCGCAAGCCGATCCTCGTGGCCACGCGCGACGCGCGGCCGCTGGCGCTCATGAAGGAGATGGCCGCGGCCGCCGGCGCCGGCGACAGCTTCGGCGTCTACGCGATGCCGACGCCGCCACTCATGCACGACTTCGAGGGCATGGACAAGCTCATCACGTGCGCCGAGCTCGACATCCCGTTGGTGTACGCTCCGGCGCCGAGCGTCGGCGCCACCGCGCCGGCTTCGGTCGGGGCCATCGCCGTCACCGGCAACGCCGAGGTGCTCTCGGGTCTCGTCGTGCACCAGCTCGTGAAGGCCGGAGCGCCGTTCGTCTACGGGTGCGGGGTAGGGAAGATGAACATGCGCACCTTCGTCGACACCTACAACCCGCCGGAGATCTTCGTCGGTCACCAGGCGGAGTCGGACCTCTCGCGCTGGTACGGCCTGCCGAGCTTCGCCTACGCCGGACACTCCGACTCCAAGCTGCTCGACGAGCAATGGACTGCCGAGGCGGCGTTCTCGACCATGCTCGGCGCTTTGTCGCGCGCCACGCTCCTGCACGACGTCGGCTACCTCGAGACGGGGCTGCAGAGCTCATACGAGACCATCCTGATCGGCGACGAGCTGATCGGCTACGCGCGCGCCTTCATGAAGGGGCTGACGACGGACGACGAGACGCTGGCCCTCGACGAGATCATGACCGTGGGGCCGGGCGGCGATCACCTGGGGCGCAAGTACACGCGGCAGCACCACCGCGACTTCTGGCAGGCGGGATTGTGCGATCAGCGCATCTACGACCGCTGGCTCGAGGATGGGGCAAAGACCATGAAGCAGAGGGCGAAGGAGCGCGTCGCCGAGCTGCGCTCGGAGCCGCGCTCCTTCGCCCTCGACGACGCCCAGATCGCGCGCCTCGACGAGCTGCTGGCCGAGGTGGCGAAGACGCGCTGACCGGCTCAGAGCGTGAGGGGCGGCGGGGCGGCGGCGCGATCGCGCCGCCGCCCCCGCCGCCCCTCGCTCACGGGCGTCAGTGCGGCGGGTGCGACCAGTCGACCGGCCCGACCGTGAAGCGGTACTCGAGCCGGGCGAGCACGGTGCGCCAGGCGCGCGTGAAGTAGTGGAAGACGTCGTCCCACTGGTCGCCTTCGCGCCAGCCGAGATGGGTGAGGGCGACCCTGATGCGACGCGGCGCGACCTGCTCGAACTGCACGACGACCCATGTCTTCTGACCGCGCACCTGCGGGTACTCCGGCGGCGCGGTCCACGTGAACGAGAGCATCTCCTCGGGCACGTAGCTGAGGATCTTCATGCCCTCGCTGCCGCGTAGGCCCTTCGGCGCCTCGGGGTCGAAGTAGGCTTCGAAGGGGCCCCCGAGGCGCAGCTCCACCCTGGCCTTCGGGGCGAGGAAGCTCTGCAGGCCCATCGACGGTGGTCCACGTCTCCCACGCCTCGAGCGGTGTCGCCTCGATGGTCACGCCGTCGCGGATCGCCTTCACCGTGCCTCCGTGTCCGGTCGGAACGACGAACGCTTTCGTCTCAACTGTACCCCGGCGGCAACGACGAGCCGGGAGCTCTGCGGGTCGGCGAGGGGCGGGTCGGCGAGGGGCAACTCCGCGGTCGGCGAACGGCAACTCCGCAGGTCGGCGAGCGCCAACTCCGCAGGTCGGCGAGCGCCAACCCCGCGAGCCGGCAGCCTCAACGTCCTGACTGCCTGTGTTTCGCCCCCGGACACCGCGGTATAAACTGAAAATGGTTTTCAAGAAGGCCGCGATCGCGTGGTCTGTGGGGGTGACGGCTTGGGCGAGACGAGAGCGACGGCGGCCGGCGTGACCGGCGCCGCCATCGGCGGCATCGACGCGACGGGCGGCAAGACGGCCGCCGGACCGAGGCGCGCGACGCGCTCGAGGCGGGCGATCGCCGAGGCGATCGCCCGCCTCGAGCGCTCCGTCAGCGCCCGCGAGCTGCACGACGTGGTCTGCGCTCAGGGGCCCTCCGTGGGCCTCACGACCGTCTACCGCACGCTCGCGTTGCTCCTGGCTGAGGGCCGCGTGCGCGAGGCGGGCCGGCGAGACGGCGAGATGCTCTACAACGCCTGCACCGTGACCGGCCATCACCATCACCTCGTCTGCGAGCGCTGCGGCACGGTCGAGGAGAGCAGCGTCTGCCGCTGCGATGAGCTCGGGCTCGAGCTGGGTGAGTCGCACGGGTTCGTGCTCTCCCACGCGGCGGAGACCTACTACGGGCTGTGCGCCGAGTGCGCCGACGCCGCCGCCCGGTCGAGCGGGAAGAGGGGCCGGTGAGCCATATCCACATCCCGGACGGGGTCCTGCCTCTGTGGCTCGTCGGCCTGGGCTGGGCGGTGACGATCGTCCTGCTGGCCGTGGCGCTGCTCGCCCTGCGGCGAGCCGACCGCGGCCAGCTCATCCCGCAGCTCGGCATCGTCTCGGCGCTGCTCGTCGCGGCCATGTCGACCGAGATCGTGCCCATCGCCTACCACGTCAACCTGACCGTGTTCGGCGGCATCATCCTCGGCCCCGCCGCCGGGTTCCTGGCCGCCTTCATCGTCAACGTCATCCTGGCGCTCTTCGGCCACGGCGGGGTCACGGTGGTGGGTCTCAACACGCTCGTCATCGGCGCCGAGTGCGTGCTCGGCTACGCGTTCTTCCACCTCCTCGCGCGGGTGCTGCGGCCGCGCATCGGCCTGGCCGCCGGCCTCGCCACCGTGCTCACCCTCTTCCTCTCGACGAGCCTCTCGGTCGGCATCGTCGCCCTCGCCAACGTCAACCCGGCACAGGCACGCGACACGGGGGCGCTCAACCCGGCGACGCTCTCGTTCTCCAACCCCTTCAAGGAGGGCCTGCTCGCCAACCGCATCGTCACGCCCGAGCAGGAGGTGCAGGCGAGCTCGCACATCTCCGTCGCCCGTTTCGCCGTCGTCATCTACGGACTGGGATCGGTCGGCTGGGCGCTGGAGAGCCTCATCGTCGGTTACCTCGTCGCTTTCGTCGCCCGGGTGCGACCGGGGCTGCTGCGCCACCCCCTGCTTGGAGGGCTCTCGTGGACGTAGCGACGGTCGACTACTGGGCTACCTCGGGACGCAGCCGTCTGCACCGCGCCTCGGCGCCGGCGAAGATGCTCGCCGCCGCCGTCTGTCTGGCCGCGGTGGTCGTCCTGCAGAACCTCTTCGTCGTCCTCGCTCTCTTCTTCCTCATGCTCGCCGCGGCGCGACGGGCCGGCATCCCCGTGGGCAAGTTCAGCCTGGCGGCCCTCTACCCGGCGCTCTTCGCCTTGCTGTTCGCCATCGCGCAGTTCCACGGCGACTTCATCGTGCCGGCGACGACGATCGCCAAGGCCGTGACGGCCGCCTCGATCGTCGTCCTGCTCATCGCGACGACGCCCTACCCGCGGCTCTTCGCGGCGTTGCGACCGGTGCTGCCGGCCGTCATCGTCGAGGCCCTGTACATCACCTACCGCTCGATCTTCATCCTCCTGCGCATCCTGGGAGACGCGTTTACGTCTATGCGCCTGCGCGGCGGCTTCATCGGTGGAGGCGTGCGAGCGCGGCTCAAGAACCTGGCCGCCGCGCTCGCCTTGGGCGCCGTGTACTCCTTCGACGTGAGCGAGCGCACCTACACGGCCATGCGCCTGCGCGGATACTCGGGACGCATCTCGGGCGAGGACCCCGGCCACGTGCAGGCAGGTGACGTGCCGCTGCTGCTGGCCGCCGCGCTCGCGAGCGCCGTCGGGTTCCTCTTCCGCTTCGAGTGGCGCGCGCTCAACCCGTACAGCTGGCTGCCTCTCGCCGTGGCGCTTCTCGTGCTCGCGTTCGCGCTCGCCGTGCCCCTGCGGCCCGGCTCGCGCCCCGCGGCCGTGCAGCCGTTCACCGAGACGCTGAGGGGCGACCCATGAGCGGACCGCTCGATAGCGGAGCGCCCGGCAGTGCAGCGCCCGGCGGTGCAGTGCCCGGCATCGCAGCCCCCGACAGCGGCCCGCCCGATAGTGGAGCCCTCGGCATCGCAGCGCCCGACCTACCCGAGACGGCCGCGCGCATCAGTTGCGTGAAGCATCGCTACGAGGACGGCTCGAAGGTCGAGCTTTGCGGCCTCGACTTCGTCGTGGGGCGCGGGCGGCGCGTGGCGCTGCTGGGGCCTAACGGCAGCGGCAAGACGACCCTGCTCTTCCACCTGGTGGGGATACTGCGCCCCTCCGAGGGATCGGTGAGCGTGATGGGCATCGACCCCGCGCACGACTTCGCCAAGGTGCGACGGAGGATCGGGGTAGTGCTGCAGAACGTCGACGAGCAATTGCTCGCCCCCACGGTCTGGGACGACGTCTCGTTCTCGCCACGCCAGTACGGGCTGCCCACGGAGGAGGTGCGCGAGCGCACCGAGCGTGCCCTGGATCTGCTGGGGATCGGCCATCTGCGCGACAAGGTGCCGCACTATCTGAGCGGCGGCGAGAAGCGCAAGGTGGCCATCGCGGGCGCGCTCGTGCTCGACCCCGAGCTCCTGATCCTTGACGAGCCGTTCGAGGGTCTCGACCCGCGCGCCCGCCGCCAGGTCCTCGACCTTCTGAACCGGCAGGTCGCCGAGCGCGGGATGACGATGATCGTCTCCACGCACGACGTCAACTTCGTGCCCGAGATGGCCGACGAGGTCTACGTGCTCGCCCACGGCGGCCACATCGTGCTGCACGGCTCGCCGCGCGACATCTTCGTGCGCGCCGACCTGCTGCGTGAGTCGAACATCGAGCCGCCGGTGCTCTCGCAGCTCTTCGAGAACCTGGCGCGTCGCACCGGACGGGAGCTGCCGGCACCGGCGACGATCACAGAGGCGGCCGACGCGCTGGCGCGCCTCGCTGCCGAGGATGGCGGCCTGGCCGGACCCCGGTCCGAACGGTAGAAGCAGGGCTCAGCCGGCGGCGCCGAACGGGCAGACCGCCACGCAGATGCCGCAGATCCCGTGGAACTTCTCGTTGCCGTCGAGGTGGTGCTCGCAGGCGCGCTCGTCGTAGAGCTCGTCGCGCGCCATGCCGGCCCGCCACTGCACGTCGCGGCCGGCCTCGGCCGGGCAGGCCTCGACACAGCGCAGGCAGGAGCCGCAGCGGCCGTCGGTCAGCGGCACGCCGACGGGGAGCTCAAGGTCGGTGAACACGGTTGCCAAGCGGAGCTTGGGGCCCAGCTCGGGTGAGACGAAGAGGGCCGTCTTGCCGATCCATCCGAGCCCCGCTTGCGTGGCCGCGGTCTTGTGCGGGAACACGCCGGCCGCGCCCCAGTCGTCGACGTCGGCGTCGGCCATCGTGGGGCGCACCCTCTCTGCCTTGTGGCCGGCCAGATGGAGCCACGCCACGAGCGACTCGGTGATCTGGCCGAGGGCCAGGTTCAATCGGCGGTAGTCGTCGAGGTAGGCCTGGGTGGGTCCGTCCTCGACGCCGGCGAGGGCCGTAGGCTGGAGGCGCATGGCGATCGAGATGGCTGTCGGGAGCGCCGGCGCGAGAGGGAGCGGCGGGTCATTGGCAGCCACGCCCCAGAGGTCCACTCCCGCCTGCCTCAGGCGTCGCTCGATGTCGCCGACGGTGATCGTCCCCATGCTCCCCCTCTTATCGCGGGTGGCGCGCGTCCTTCTTGAGTCCGTCGCTCCTCAGTCATCCCGGCCTGTACTGCCGGCCGGGTTGATTCTACGGCTCGGAGGTGTGCGCAAGAAGCGGTCCGGCAAGCTTCTGCTTCGCCGCCCCGAGACGCCGCGCTCTCGTCAGGTCGCCTTGAAGCGCCGCAGACGCAGGCTGTTGCTCACCACGGTGACGCTCGAGAGGCCCATGGCGGCGGCGGCCAAGATGGGGTTCAGGAGGATCCCAAAGGCGGGATAGAAGACGCCGGCGGCGAGCGGTATCAGGGCGACGTTGTAGGCGAAGGCCCAGAAGAGGTTCTGCTTGATCACCTGGATCGTGCGCCGCGAGAGCGCGATCGCGGTCACGACGCCGTTCAGGTCGCCGGCGATGAGCGTCACGTCGCTCGCCTCCATGGCGACGTCGGTGCCGGTGCCGATGGCGATGCCCACGTCGGCCCGCGCCAACGCCGGCGCGTCGTTGATGCCGTCGCCGACCATGGCCACGCGCTTGCCCTCGTCCTGCAGGCGGTGCACCTCGGCCGCCTTCTGGCCGGGCAGCACCTCGGCGATCACGTCGTCGACGCCGACCTCGCCGGCGATCGCCTGTGCCGTGCGCCGCTGGTCGCCGGTCAGCATGAGCACCTGGAGGCCCAGCTCGTGCAGGCGGCGGATCGCCTCGGCCGAGCCGGGCTTGACCGTGTCGGCCACCGCCACGACGCCGGCCGGCCGGCCATCGATGCTCACGTAGATGGCCGTCTTGCCGGCGTCAGCCAGCAGGCGCGCGTGCTCGCCGGCGCCGTCGAGCGCCGTCGCCCGCTCCGCGAGCAGGCGCTCGTTGCCGGCGAGCACCTCGTGCCCGTCGACGACGGCGCGGATGCCGTGGCCGGCGACGGCCTCGAAGCGCGCGGCCTCGCCGAGGGCGAGGCCGCGCGCTTCGGCGGCGCGCACCACGGCCTCGCCCAGCGGATGCTCGGAACCGCGCTCGGCGCTCGCCAGCAGGCGCAGCAGCTCGTCCTCTGTGATCCCGTTGCTGACCACAACGTCGGTCACGGCCGGCCGGCCCTCGGTGATTGTGCCTGTCTTGTCGAGCACCACGGTCGTTAGCTTGTGCGCCGTCTCGAGCGACTGGCCGTCGCGGATCAGCACGCCGTTCTCGGCGCCCTTGCCGGTGCCCACCATGATCGCGGTCGGCGTCGCCAGGCCGAGGGCACAGGGGCAGGCGATGACGAGCACGGCGATGAAGTTGAGCAGCGCGTAGTTGAGCGCCGGCGAGGGACCCAGCAGGAGCCAGACGATCAGCGTCAGGGTGGCGATGCCGATCACGGCGGGCACGAAGTAGCTGGCGATGACGTCGGCCAGGCGGGCGATGGGTGGCTTCGACCCCTGGGCCTGCTCAACGAGGCGGATGATCTGCGCCAGGGCCGTCTCGGCGCCGACCTTGGTCGCTCTGAAGGTGAACGAGCCGCTGCCGTTGACGGTCGCCCCGATGACCTCGTCGCCCTCGTCCTTGCTCACGGGGATGGGCTCGCCGGTGAGCATCGACTCGTCGACCGTCGAGGAGCCGCTCACAACGACCCCATCGACGGGGATCTTCTCGCCCGGGCGCACGCGCACGAGGTCGCCGTGACGCACCTCGGCCACCGGCACGTCGGCCTCGACGCCGTCGCGGATGACGCGCGCCGTGCGCGCCTGCAGGCCGATGAGCTTCTTGATCGCCTCGCCGGTCTGGCCCTTGGCGCGCGCCTCGAGCATGCGCCCCAGCAGGATCAGGGTGATGATCAGGGCGGCCGAGTCGAAGTAGCGCGGCATGCCGAGGCCCTGGTGCATGAAGGCGGCGGGGAAGAGGACTCCGAGCGCGCTGTAGACGTAGGCCGCCGAAGAGCCCATGACGATGAGTGTGTTCATGTTCGTGGAGCCGTGGCGCAGCGCGGCCCAGGCGCCCTTGTAGAACTGCCCACCGACCCAGAACTGCACCGGCGTCGCCAGGGCCCAAAGCACCCAGCCGTTCTGCAACCAGGCGGGCACGAAGCTGAACTGCATGCTGCCGAGGAAGATGAACACGGACAAGACGGCGCCCACGATGACCTTGCGGCGCAGGGCGAGGTAGGCGCGCCGGCGCGCGAGCTCCTCGTGGTCGACGAGCGCGGCCGCGTCTGCCGACGCGGCCGCGACGTCCTCGTCGACCTCGTAGCCGGCTCGCGCGACGGCGCGCACGACCTCCTCATGCGTCACCTGGCCGGGAACGTACTCGACCGTCGCCTTCTCGGTGGCCAGGTTGACCTCGGCCTTCAGCACGCCGGGCACGCGGGCGAGCGCCTTCTCGTTGCGCGCCACGCAGCTCGCGCAGGTCATGCCGCGGATCTTCAGGACTTCGGTCTGCGAGGGCACGCCGTAGCCGACCTTCTCGATCGCCTCGCGCAGGTGTTCGAGGTCGACCAACGCGGGGTCGTAGGTGACCGTCGCCCTCTCGGTGGCGAAGTTCACGTTGGCCTCGCTCACGCCGTCGACCTTGCGCAGCGCCTTCTCGTTGCGCGCCACGCAGGTCGCGCAGGTCATGCCCGTGATGGGGATCTCGACTGTCGTTGCGTTGCGGTCCATCGCCTCGTCGTCGGTGCTCCGCCGCCTCGCTGTCAGTGTCGCAGCGTCTCGCCCTCAGTATACCCCTGACGGGTATGAAAGCGGAGCGGTTGACTCCTATTTTCCGCGAGCGAAACGAGCGCTTACGTGACGCCGCCGGCTCGGCCTGGCGGCTGGTCGCCGGCGCCCCACTGCGGGCCGTCGGCGACGAGCAAGGTGCGGCCCGGGTTTCGATGCCCCGCGCCGAAGGTACTAAGATGATGAGAACCTCATGGCCGGGAGGCCCATCATGGTCAACGACCCACGCGCCGACTCGTACATCCGCGACGACATCGAGCTGCCGGCCGGCGAGTACCGCGACGGCGAGATCATCGACGGCGGCCGCTCGCGTGTCGAGAGCGACGCCATGGGCCAGGTGCGGGTGCCGGCCGAGCGTCTCTGGGGAGCGCAGACGCAGCGAGCGCTGAAGCACTTCGCCATCGGCGACGGTCGCCTGCCGTTGGCCGTCTACCGCGCCTACGGCCAGGTCAAGAAGGCGGCGGCGATGGTCAACCGCGACGAGGGCGGGCTGGCGCCCGACAAGGCGCGGTCCATCATCGCCGCCGCCGACGAGGTCATCGACGGCCGGCTCGACGCCGAGTTCCCCCTCTTCGTGGCCCAGAGCGGCTCAGGGACGCAGACCAACATGAACGTCAACGAGGTGATCGCCAACCGGGCCATCCAGCTCGCCGGAGGGGTGCCGGGGACGAAGCGGCCGGTGCATCCCAACGACGACGTCAACATGTCGCAGTCGACCAACGACACCTTCGTCACGGCGATGCACGTGGCGACCGTGCTCGAGCTCGAGGACGAACTGCTTCCCCAAGTCGAGGCGCTCGCCGACGCGCTGTGGGCGAAGGCGGTGACCTGGGTCGACGTGGTGAAGATCGGCCGCACGCACTTGCAGGACGCGACGCCGCTCACCGTGGGGCAGGAGTGGTCGGGCTACGCGGTCCAGCTGCGCGACGCCCTCGGGCGGGTGCGCGCGGCGCTGGCCGGTCTCTACCCGCTCGCCGCGGGGGGTACGGCAGTGGGCACGGGCATCAACGCCCCGCCCGGGTTCGGGCAGGCCATCGCCGCGCGCCTCGCCGAGCTGACCGGTCGGCCCTTCGTGACGGCGCCCAACAAGTTCGCCGCGCAGGGTTCGCTCGACGCCATGGTGGCGTCGAGCGCCGCCCTGCGCGGCCTCGCCGTGGCGCTCTACAAGGTCGCCAACGACCTGCGCTGGCTGGCCTGCGGACCGCGAGCGGGCCTACATGAGCTGCGGCTGCCCGAGAACGAGCCCGGGTCCTCCATCATGCCCGGCAAGGTCAATCCCTCCCAGGAGGAGGCCACGATGATGGCCTGCGTCGAGGTCATGGGTCTCGACGCGGCCACCGCTTTCGCCGGTTCTCAGGGCAACTTCGAGCTCAACGTGATGCGCCCGCTGGTCGCCGACAACGTGCTGCGCTCCGCGCGTCTGCTGGCCGACGCCTGCGACAAGCTGCGTCGCTTCAGCGTCGAGGGCGCGGAGATCGATCGGGCGCACATCGACCAGCACGTGCAGAGATCGCTCATGCTCGTCACGGCGCTCAGCCCCGTGATCGGCTACGACAAGGCAACGGAGATCGCCCACAAGGCCCATGAAGAGGGAACGACATTGCGCGAGGCGGCTCTTTCGACGGGATATGTGACGGCTGAGGAGTTCGACCGCACCGTCGTGCCCGCGCGCATGGTCGGTGACCCGCACAAGGACCTGGGCGCGTAGGTCGGGCGAGTAGCGTCTTAGGACTCCGCTTCGGGGTCCCAGTCGCCGTCTGGGATCGCCGCGATGCCTTGCGCGAAGCCTTCCCATGCCTCGCTCAGCAGGCCGATCGCGTGCTCCACGTCACCCGCTTCAAAAGCGTCGACGATGGCTCCGTGGAGGCGGACCGAGTCCGCCGTGTAGGCGTCGGGGTACTGGAGTCGTATGAGGCGGTGGACTCGGCTCAGGTACGACGCCATGAGCTCCATGAGGTGTTCGCTCCCGGCTCGTCGCACGAGCACGGTGTGCAGACGGGCGGTGGCGTCGGCGGCGCCGTCGAGGTCGCTGGTCTCGATGGCCTCGGCGAGCTCGCGCCTCGCAGCGCGCATCTCGCGGATGTCCAGCTCGGTGAGGTGTGGCGCGCCCCATCTGTAGGCGGTGTCGACCAGCACCCCGTAGACGCGCACTAGGTCGATGGCGCCCTGCATGGTCAGGGGCGCCACCATCGCGGGCCGGTTGGCGCGCCTGACGACGAGGCCCTCACCGGCGAGGATCGCCAAAGCCTCGCGGATCGGCGTGCTACTCACGGCGAGCCACTCCCCAAGTTCGTCCACGACGAGGGACTCGCCCGGCAAAAGGACGCCGCTGATGATGGCTTCGCGCAGCGTCACCAGCACGTCCTCGTGGACTCCGGCCCGCTCCGGCCTTCTCCGTGTCCGTTTCGGGATCGGCATGGTTCCCCCGTGCGCCCGCCGCCGCTTCGATTTCACGGCGGAGCATAGTACTTTCCGCCGTCCGGCTCACGTTCCGGCTCCGTCTGGCTGCGATCAGTGGGAGCGGCGGCGGCCCACGCTGGGGTAGACTGCCACGGTGAGTCCCGCACGAGAGGACGGAAGTTGCGGATCTGGGACGTCCCCAACGAGACCATGGCGAGGCCGGAGCTCGAGGCGCTGCAGTTGGAGCGGCTCAAGCGCACGGTGGCCTACGTCTGCGACCGGGTACCGACGTACCGGCGCAAGCTCGACGAGGCCGGGCTGACACCGGCGAGCGTCCGCAGCCTGGCCGACCTGCGCCGGTTGCCGTTCATGACGAAGGACGACTTCCACGACAACTACCCCTACGGCCTGTTCGCCGTGCCACTGCGCGAGGTCGTGCGCATCCACTCCTCCTCGGGCACCATCGGCAAGCCGGTGGTGACGGGCTACACAGCCAACGACCTCGACACCTGGGCGGAGCTCACCGCGCGCCTCGTCACCGCCGCCGGGGTGACCGCGGACGACGTGGCCCAGGTCGCCTTCAGCTACGGCATGTTCACCGGTGGCTTCGGCCTCCACTACGGCCTCGAGCGGGTAGGCGCGACGGTCGTGCCCCACTCCCCCGGCAATACCAGCCGCCAACTCCAGTTCATGCGCGACTTCGGCGCGACCGTGCTCGTGGCGACGCCGTCCTACGCGCTCTTCCTGGGTGAGATGCTCGACAGGCGTGGCGTCGACCGCTCGCGTCTGAAGCTCCGTATCGGGCTCTTCGGAGCCGAGGCGTGCAGCGAATCGATGCGCCGCCAGATCGAGTCTCGTCTGCCGATCTCGGCCACCGACAACTACGGGCTCACCGAGGTCATCGGTCCCGGCGTCGCCGGGGAGTGTGAGCTCAAGACCGGCATGCACGTCTCCGAGGACCACTTCATCGTCGAGGTCGTCGACCCCGAGAGCGGAGAGCCGGTGGAGGAGGGCGAGCTCGGCGAGCTGGTGTTCACCTCGCTGAGCAAGGAGGCTTGCCCCGTCCTGCGCTACCGCACGCGCGACCTCTCGACGCTCACCTCCGAGCCCTGTGCCTGCGGGCGCTCCACCGCCCGCATCGGCAAATTCCGCGGGCGCACGGACGACATGTTCGTCATCAGCGGCGTGAACATCTTCCCCTCGACCATCGAGGGCATCCTCTTCGAGATCGAGGGCGTGGAGCCCCACTACCAGATCGTCCTGCGTCGCAAGAACGGCCTCGACAGCTTCGAGGTGCGGGTCGAGGTCACCGAGGAGCTGTTCGACGGCTGGCAGGACGACCTGGTGGCCTTCGAGCGCAAGATCGCCGACGAGCTGCGCTCGGAGCTGCTCGTGCGGCCCAGGGTGAAGCTGGTCGAGCCCGGGTCGCTCGAGCGTTCGACGGGCAAATCGCGGCGCGTCGTGGACCTGCGTGAGGGTGGGGAGGAGGCGCCGGCGGCGGCGCAGCCGCCCGACGGCGCCTAGACGGCCGGCGACGAGAGCGGCGCAGGGCGCGACGGCATGCCCGAGCTCCCCGAGGCCGAGGTCGCGCGCGCGACGCTGGCGCCCCACGTGGTGGGCCGGCGCATCGAAGAGGTCGTCTTGCGCATGCCGAGTCGCGTCAGGCGGCCCTTCAAGCTGCCGCGCGACGAAGACGAGCGCGCCCTTGCGGGCTTCGTCGCCGGCCTGCAGGGCCGCCTGATCACGGGCGTGGAGCGCCGCGGCAAGGGACTGCTCTTCGCCCTCGATGACGGCCAGGCGCTCGACTTCAACTTCGGCCTCTGGGCGAGCGTCACCTTGCGCGAGCGCCTGCCCGACACGGGCGAGAGCCTCGATCCTCCGGTGAAGAGGCTTGGCCTCGCGCTACGGCCGTCGCAGGGCGCAACTGGAGAGGGCCTCGCCACGGACGGTCGCACAAGGGAGGCCGGGCCGGACAGTGATGGGGCGCCGCGGCCGTGGCTCGTCTTCGCCGACATCACCTTCTCGACCTACGGGCTCGCGGTCTACGCGCCGCCGCCAGGCCCTCCGCCGTACGACGCTCTCGATCTGGCGCTCACACCCATCTTGCTCGCCGAGCTCGCCGGCCGCGCCTCGCGGCGGTCGGGCGAGCTCAAGCCCTTCCTCATGGACGAGCGCCTGCTTCTCGGCGTCGGCAACGGCTACGCCGACGAGATCCTGTGGCGCGCGCGCCTGCACCCGCGCCGGCTCGTGACCGGCCTCGGTGAGATGGAGTGGGGGACGCTGCTCGCCGCCCTGCGCGACGTCCTCTACGAGGCCGTCGCGCAGGGCGGCGAGCCCGACTTCCTTGATGCCGAGTGCCGCCGGGGGCGTTTCGAGAGGCGCATCCACCACCACGCGGGCGATCCCTGCCCACGCTGTGGAGCGGCCCTCGCCGGCTACGCGCGCTCGGGCCGCGAGACGGACTTCTGTCCCGTCTGTCAGGCGCGGGTGTAGGCCGGGCGGGCAAGGCTTCGGGCCCTTTTTGGTGAGGCAGAAGGACCCGAAACTGCCGCTGGTGGTGTGACTCTTGCCGGCACGGCGGAGGTTCCTTCCCTTGACCCTCCGCTCCCCTCTCCTGCCGGGTCTGACGCTCTCAGGTATCGGGGGCGCGCGCCGGAACCTGCATAGAACGGATGTCTACCCGTCGCGCGCAGAGCGCGCGCGCCGCGAGGTCTACTCTTCGCGCACAGAGCGCGCGCGCCGTGAGGTCTTCTCGTCCTTCGAGGGCGAGGGCAGCGGCACGTAGAAGACCGAGGGACGGCGCCGCGGCGGCTGCGGGAAGAGGCGCATGAGGTGGTAGAACTCCTGCGGCATGTCCGTGCTCACGTCGAGACCCAGGGCCCGGGCCTGATCGACGGTGATGGGAAAGTCGTGCGTCCAGCGTCCCTCGGTGAGCGTGCGCGCCAGCCGCTCCGCGTCGGCCTTGGGCAGCCGCTCGTTGAGGATGGCCGTCACCGTCTCGGTCATCTGATCGATCGCCTTGCGACTCACGTCGGCCAGGATGAGCGTGTCGTCGTCTACCTCGTTGCGGTCCTTCTCGGCGACGGCGGCGAGGATGGAGGCGGCGGGGTACCTGCCCACCTGCGGGTCGACGGGTCCCAGCACCGCGTTGGGGTCCATGACGATGGCGTCGGCCGCCAGGGCGAGCAGCGTGCCGCCCGACATGGCGTAGTGGGGCACGAAGATCGTCACCGGCGCAGGGTGGCGGAGCAGGGCGAAGGCGATCTGCTCGGTGGCCAGCACGAGACCGCCCGGCGTGTGCACGATGAAATCGATGGGCACGTCGGGCGGTGTCAGGCGGATCGCTCTCAGGATCTCCTCGGAGTCGGCGATGTCGATGTAGCGGAAGACGGGCAGACCGAGCAGGGCCATGACCTCCTGGCGGTGGATGAGGCTGACGACGCGGGTGCCGCGCGCCTTCTGGATGGCCGCCATGGTGCGCGAACGGCGCAGGTCCATCAGCTTGAGCTGCACGATCGGTGACAGCGCGAGGATGACGAGGAAGATGAAGAGCAGGTCGACGACACTCATGGGGCCACGCCTCGCGTCACGACGCTCACTTCGTAGCTGGCGTCAGAATGGTATCACCCGCACCCGGCGGGCAAACGTCGACGACACGGCGTGGCGGGCCTCCGACCCCGACGCCAACGACACATGCCGGCCGCGGTCGGGCCTGACGGAAGACGATCAGACTGTCACGCGGATGAGCTCGAGATAGCTCGTGACGCCCTCGAGCACCTTGCGCATGCCGTCTTGGCGGATGCTTTCGACGCCGGCCGCGCGTGCAGCGCGAGCCAGCTCGACGAGCGAGGCATTGCGGGCCACCATCTCACGCATCTCCTCGTCGATCGGCATCACCTCATAGAGGCCGACGCGGCCCAGGTAGCCGGTGCCGAAGCATTTGCGGCAGCCGACCGGTGCCCAGACCTCCATGACGGCGGCGGGCGCCGCTCCGAGGCCCAGCCCCTGCCAGGTCTCGGCCGCGAGGAGCTCGCGCTTGCGGCAGTGTCTGCAGAGGCGGCGCACGAGGCGCTGGGCGACGATGCAGCGGAAGGCGGCGGCAACAAGGTAGGGGGGCACGCCCATCTCGATGAGGCGGCCGATCGAGGACGGCGCGTCGCTCGTGTGCAACGTCGTGAACACGAGGTGACCTGTCACAGCAGCGTCGGCCGCCATCTTGGCCGTCTCGAGGTCGCGCACCTCGCCGACCATGATGACGTCGGGGTCGGCGCGCACGAGAGAACGCAGCGCGCGGGCGAACGTGAGCCCGATGGCTGGCATGACTTCGGTCTGCACGATCCCCTGCAGCTTGCGCTCGACGGGGTCCTCGACGGTGTAGATCTTCGTCTCCGGCCGCTTGATGAGCTCGAGCGTGGTGTAGAGGGTTGTCGACTTGCCGCAACCCGTAGGGCCGCAGATGATCACGCCTCCGTCGGGCTTGGCGATGGCCTCCTCGTAGCGCTGCAGACCGTCGCCGCTGAAGCCCAGCGAGCCGAGGGTGGGCGGCAGGGGCGAGACCTCGAGCACGCGGACGGTGAGGTTCTCGCCGAAGAGGCTCGGGATCGACGCCAGGCGCAGGTCGACCACGTCGCCGTCCGGGGTCTCGAGCGATACGCGACCGTCCTGCGGCAGGCGACGCTCGGCGATGTTCATGTCGCCCATGATCTTCACACGACTGATGATCCCCGGCACGAGCTGAGCGGGGTATTCGCGCAGGTCGTGCAGCACACCGTCGATGCGACAGCGCACGTGTAGCGTCTCCTCTCGCGGTTCGAGGTGGATGTCGGACGCTTTCATGCTCACGGCGTCGTAGATGAGCTCGTCGACGATCTCGATGATCGACGTGTCCTGGGCGAGAGCCACGTCGTCGGCCGGTTTGACCGGCTCGCCCCCGCCGGTCTCCCTGAGCTTGCCGCGGGCGGTGAGGTGGAGTGTGACGGCTTCGTCGAAGGCCGACTCCCCGCAGATCGCGGCCTTCACCGCCCGCTTCGTGCGCAGCCGTATCTCATCGAGCGTCACCACGTCGAGAGGGTCGGTCATGGCGATCACGAGGGTGCCGTCGTCGTCGAGGCGGAAGGGCAGCAGGCGGTGACGGATGATGAAGTCGCGCGGCAACAGGCCGATGGCGGCCGGGCTGGGCGAGACCTGGCTCAGATCGGCGATCTCAAGATGAAGCTGCCCCGCCAGAGCGCGCACGAGGTCGGTCTCGGAGACGAAGGAGTCGCGGACCAGCACCTCGCCCAAGCGCCGACCGTCGGCCTTCTGGCGGGCGAGCGCCGACTCGAGCTGGGGCTGGTCGAGGAGGCCGCTGGCGACCAGCAGCGCGCCGAGCTTGAGGCGCCCCGCGTTCCTCTGGCGCCGGCGGTCGGTGGCCGCTCGCAGCTTCTCGCGCAGCTCGTCGAGCAGGAAGGGTTTGGTGACGAAGTCGGCGGCGCCGTAGCGGTGCGCGATCTCGAACGAGGCGAAGTCTTGCCTTGCGGAGAGCACGACGAACGGCACGCTGCGGAGCTCGGCGCCGGTCAGGGCGCGCAGGACGGCGTCGCCGTCGAGGTTGCCGAAGCTGACCTCGGTGAGCACGACGTCGGGCGGGTTCTCGCGCAGGGTTCGCAGCGCCGCGGCGTTTCCCCGATGGACGTCGACCTCGTAGAGATCGGCGAAGTACTGGGCGAGCTCATTGCCCAGATCGGAGTCGTCGTCGATGACGAAGAGACGTTTCTTGGCGGCTTGAGCCAGGGTCACTCCTCGGCCGTTTCATGGAGTCAATCGGTCGCCGCGACCATCCGCTTGAGCATCTCCTGCCGCTCCGGGCGGCGGATAGCGGGAGTTGGGGTCGATGGGCGGCTCGCTATGCACCGGCAGGCGACGAAGGCCGGCGCCGACGGAAGCGAAGTGTGGGCGCTGATCGCCGCACAAGCCTAGCCCGCGTGCGCTGATCGCCGGACAAGCCTAGCTCGGCTCGGTCGGGAGGCCCAAGCGTTCCGCCCGCGACAGGCGATGACGTTGCCCGCGGCAGAAGGTCGACAAGGGGGGCGGAGTCGTGCGCGCCGTGTCGTGGCTGGGAGATGAGGGAGAAAACGCCGGGCCGGTTGGGGGGCCTTCATGTGATGCGGGCTCTCGGAAACGGCGGAAGGAACCGGCCCGGCAGGAGAGGGGATGATATTCAGGCCCGAAGGCCTGGTCCGATATCGCTGCTCCTTTGACCTCCTCACGGAAGACACGAGGAGACGGGCATCGCTCTTGAAATGAACCCGCCTCTCACACCGTTAAGTCTTGTCGGCACCGGGGCGGCGGCCTTTACCCCACGGGCTCAGAGAAGGCGTTGGCAGCCGTGATAACGGCCCGCGAACTGGTAAGCTTCCGCGCGATGTTCGAGAAGGTCCTCATCGCCAACCGGGGCGAGATCGCCGTGCGTATCATCCGCGCCTGCCGCGAGCTCGGCATCGCGACCGTCGCCGTGTACTCGGAGGCCGACGCCGAGTCGCGGCACGTGACCTTCGCCGACGAGGCCGTCTGCATCGGGCCGCCGCCGGCGATCAAGAGCTACCTGCAGATGGATGCGCTCATCACGGCGGCCAAGACCCACGGCGCGCAGGCGATCCACCCGGGTTACGGCTTCCTGGCCGAAAACGAACGGTTCTCGGCGCTCTGTCGGGAGGAGGGCATCGCGTTCATCGGCCCTGCGCCCGAGTCGATCGCGCTCATGGGCGACAAGGCGGCGGCGCGGGCGACGATGACGGCCGCCGCCGTGCCAATCACGCCGGGGTCGGACGGCATCGTCGCCGACGTCGCCGCCGCGGAGCGGGTGGCGGGTGAGATCGGCCTGCCGCTCATGGTTAAGGCGGCCGGCGGCGGCGGCGGCAAGGGCATCCGCATCGTGCGCGATGCGGATGCCCTTGCCGCCGCCGTGCGCCAGGCGCAGAACGAGGCCGAGGCCGCGTTCGGCAACCCTGCCGTCTACCTGGAGCGCTACATCGAGGAGCCGCGCCACGTCGAGATCCAGGTGCTCGCCGATGCGCACGGCCACATTGTCCACCTCGGCGAGCGCGACTGCTCGATCCAGCGCCGCCACCAGAAGCTCATCGAAGAGGCGCCCTCGCCGGCCGTGGATCCGGAGACGCGCGCGGCCATGGGCGCCGCCGCCGTCGAGGCCGCGCGCGCGGCGGGCTACCAGGGCGCCGGCACCGTCGAGTTCCTCTTCAACGGGGAGGGGCGCTTCTATTTCATGGAGATGAACACGCGCGTGCAGGTCGAGCACCCCGTCACCGAGATGGTGACCGGGATCGACATCGTCAAGACGGGCATCGCCATCGCCGCCGGTGAGCCGCTGCCGTTCACGCAGGATGACGTCGTGGTCGAGGGCCATGCCATCGAGTTCCGCATCAACGCCGAGGATCCCGCCAACAACTTCCTGCCCAGCCCGGGGCTCGTCGACGAGTGGGCTCCTCCCGGCGGCCCCTGGGTACGGATCGACAGCCACGTCTACCAGGGCTACACGGTGCCGCAGTTCTACGACAGCTTGCTGGCGAAGCTGATCGTGTGGGGTCGCGACCGCGACGAGGCCATCCGCCGCGGGCGCTGGGCCCTCGCGCAGTTCAGGGTCGGCGGCGTCAAGACGACCATCCCCTTCCACCAGCATGTCCTCGACCACCCGCTGTTCGTCGCCGGCACCGTCTCGACGCACTTCATCGACGATCACTTCGGGTGAGAGTCGCCGACGAGCGGTCCAGTCCCCGCGCGTCCCCCGGGGGCGCACAAGGCCAGGCTCGCGAGTGTGGCGCTCATCGGCGGGGTAGGATAGGTGGCGAGTACGCTCGACCGTCTGAGGCGAGAGCACGATGAGGAGGGGCCATGGCCTTGCTGCGCGATGAAGACGCCGCCAAGCTGCGTGAGATCTTCGAGGAGCGGCTTATGGGCGACGTCACGCTGGTGCACTACACGCAGCAGGAGAGCCGCCTTCTCGTGCCCGGCGCCGCTCAGTGCCCGTCGTGCAAGGACGCCCAAGCGCTCCTCGAGGAGGTCAGTGCGACGAGCGACAGGATCGAGCTCGAGGTGCACGACTTCGCCGCGGAGCTCGACGAGGCGCAGGCGGCGGGGATCGACAAGATCCCGGCGACGCTGGTCAAGGGTGAGATGAGCGACGGGCGGGTGCGCTTCTTCGGACTGCCCTCGGGCTACGAGTTCGCCAGCCTCATCGAGGACATCATCGACGTCGGCAGCGGCAGCAACGACCTGCCGATGGACACCCTGGAAGCCCTGCGCGGGCTGCAGAAGGACGTCCACATTCAGGTCTTCGTCACTCCTACCTGTCCGTACTGTCCTGCTGCGGTGCGCACGGCACATAAGTTCGCCATGGCGAGCGAGCACGTGCGCGCCGACATGGTGGCGGCCGGCGAGTTCCCCCAGCTCTCGCAGCGCTACCAGGTCATGGCCGTGCCCAAGACCGTGATCAACGAGACCACGTCGTTCGAGGGCGCCGTGCCCGAGGATGCCTTCCTCCAGCGCGTGCTGGAGGCGGCCGGGAGCTAGCTCTCGTCTTCGCCGGAGTCTTCGGCGACGGCGAAGCCGGCGGCCGCGATCGCCTCGGCGAGCGCCTTGAAGGGCGCCGAGAGCAGCGTCTCGAGCTCGCTCGGGTCGGAGGCGCGTGCCGAGAGGGTGATGCGCAGCGCGCGCGCCTCGCCGAACTGCCGCGCGCGCGACTTGACGTAGACGCCCGGGTTGGCGGCGTCGACCTGCCGCAGGATGCCGGCGATCACCGACTCGTCCTGGAGCTCAGGCACGACCAGCGAGCGCTCGTCGTAGCACGCGGGCCCGAAGAGCGCCGCCAGTCGCGGGGCGAGCGACTCGGAGACGATGGCGCGCAGCTCGCCGGGCACGCCGGGCAGCGAGACGACGGCACAGTCGTCGGTCTCGAGCCAGACCCCCGGGGCGCCGCCGACCGGGTTGACGAGCGGCTCGGCGCCGCCGGGCAGGAAGGCCATCTTGCGCCGCGCGTCGTTCATCTCCGCGGTGGGCACGTGCCCCGAACGGAAGAACTCCTCGTACTTCGCGCGCACCAGTCGCTCGGCCTCGGCGTTGAGCTCGAGGGGGTGGCCCGTGGCGAGGGCGACCCCGCGCAGGGTGAGGTCGTCCTCGGTCGGGCCCAGACCGCCGACCGTGAAGACGAGCTGCGGGCGGCGCGTCAGCGCCGCCCGCAGCTCGTCGGCTATCGCTTCTACCTCGTCGCGCACCAGGACGCAGCGACGCACCTGCCCGCCGAGCGCGGTCACTCGTCGGCAGAGCCAGTTCGAGTTGGTGTCGAGGACATCGCCGAGCAGCACCTCGTTTCCGGCGGCGAGGATCTCGACCGCCGGTGGTCCCTCGCGCGCCTCGGCCGACGGGCGCAGCGGCGGTCCCTCGCGCCTCTCGGCCGACGGGCTCATCGGCGGAACACGCCGAGCAGGAGCCCGGAGAGGACGACGACGGCGACGACCCCCGCGAGGACGAGCAGCAGCAGGAGCAGCTTCACGATGAACGAGAGGACGACGAGCCCCGCCAGTGCCGTGAGGATGATGAACAGCCAGCGGCGCATGTTGCGCGCCTTCGTCTGGCCGGAGTAGCCCTCGACGAAGCTGGCCACCGAAGGACCGACGGCGCCGATGAGCAGCATGATCACGAGGACCATGCGCATGGCCGGACCGGCGAGCAGGTAGCCGACGAAGATCGCGACGACGAGGATGATAGGGCCGTAGACACTCAGGATGGCCAACGGATCGCGGGAGCGCCCGGCCTTCTGCAGCTGGTGACGCCCGCGCAGCGCGCGGTAGAGACCGAGGGCGAACACGGCTGCGAACAGCCAGTAGACCCAGCTCAGGATGACCCCCTCTTCAGGGCATGACACAACAAGGGCGCGAGAGGCTCGGGTCTCTCGCTTTGGCGTAGCTTACTAAAGCCGCCGGCGCCTGAAAAAAGGCAGCCCCACGGGGGGCGTGGGGCTGTGAAAGGAGCCATGGGGTGGTACCTGGGGGGGTACCTGCAATCCGAGTGGGGGCTCGGACTGCAAAACGTGTATCCCCCTGAGCGCTGCGGCTTAAACCGGACAATTTCGGTTTTCTTGCCGCGCTGAGCTTCCGCGTCGTGGGCTCCGGGCCCGGCCGGGCGACAGGCGTTCAGGCTCTGGCCGCCACGTGCCGACAAGAGGAGCGGCGGACCAATGGACGGCGCACGCACAACATCCTTCGACGTCGAACGCGAGCGTCGCTCGCGCATCTGGCTGCTGTTCGGGGTCCTGGTCGTCCTGTTCTTCGCCGGCGTCTGGATCGTCGTCCTCTGCGTCGGCCTGGCGGCCTCGACGCTGCTCCTCGACACGCGGGTCCTCTGGCTGACGTTCACCCTTCCCGGCCTCGTCACCCTTCTTCTGGCCGCCGCGGGTTTGGCTTGGCTCTACTGGCGGCTGAGCCGTCTCGGGGCCGAGCAGCGCCTGCTGGCCGCCATGCACGCACGGCCGCTCGACCCGCACGATCGCTACCACCAGCGCCTCCAGAACATCGTCGACGAGATCGCCATAGCCGGGGGCTGCCCTCGTCTGTACTGCGTGGTCGTCCCCACCGTGGGGATGAACGCCTTTGCCTTCAGCGACTTCGCCGGCGGCGGCACCATCGGCGTGACCGAGGGCGCCCTCGCGCGGCTCAGTCGGGAGCAGCTCCAAGGGGTGGTGGCCCACGAGGCGGCTCACGTCCTCTGCGGCGACTGCGCCACGGTGACCGCGGCCTGCCTGTTGTTCGGTGTCTACTCCAGCGCCGTTGCCGGACTCGGGGGCGTCGAGTCGTGGTCCGATGGCGACCGTGAGTCGACGGGCCTGGCACAGGGGCTGTTCGCCCCGCTGGTCCTGGCCTCGGCTCTCATCAGCAGCGCCATCTCGCGGCAACGTGAGTACAGGGCCGATGCCGCGGCTGTGCGCTATACGCGAGACCCCCTCGGCTTGGCTCAGGCACTCGGCATGATGGCGCGCCACCCGAGCGGGGCCGGCTGGATCCCTTACGGACTCGCCGCACTCTGCATAAGGCCGACGGGCTGTTCTGCCTTCGACTGGCTGGACCGTCTCGCGGAGACCCACCCGCCCACAGACAAGCGCATCGCCGTGCTGCTGCAGCTGGGAGCTGTCAGCACGGCCTCGTTCGTGTCGCGCTCGTCTGAGGCCGAGGAGGCCTTGGAGCAGCGGGAGCATCTCAGCCGGCCGCCGGCGACCAAGGCCGGCGTAGCGGTGGCGGCCGGTCTTGGCCCCGGAGTGCTCCAGGCGGCCACGGACGTGACCGGCACGGCGAGCGCTGCGGCCACATCCTCCGCGGCCGGCCCGCACTGTCCGGCCTGCGGCGCTACGCTGCGGCCCGCCGACTACGAGGGCGTGCCGGTCCTTGCTTGTGCGGCTTGTGGGGGCCGACTGGCATCCCCGCAGGCGATCGGCAAGATCCTGGCGCGGCGGGAGGTGGGGTTCACGGATGAGCAACGGCGTCTGGCCGTGTGCACCGCGAGCGAGGGCGATCACCTGCGGCGCCAGGTGGTCCTATCGCGCGGGCGTGACCCACGCGGCCACAAGCCCTGTCCTCTGTGCGGGAAGAAGATGGTGCGCCGCCACTTCGATCTGCAGCACGCCGTCGAGGTCGACAGCTGCGTGGTCTGCGACCGGGTCTGGTTCGAGAAGGACGAGCTTGAGGTCCTCCAACTGCTCGTGGAGGGTGAGGTGGGCTAAGAGGGGCAAGAGCAGGGCCCGATGCGGATACAATGCCCTCCATGCCCGACGTGTTCGACAGCGCCGCCGTGCCCCGCCCCGGCGGCACCGCTGCTGTGCCGCGATCCCTCTTCATCACCAACGACTTCCCGCCGCGCGTGGGCGGGGCGCAGTCCTACTACTGGCGGCTGATCCAGACGCTCGATCCCGCTGAGGTGGTGGTGCTGGCGCCGGCCGACCGCGACGCGGCCGACTTCGACGCCGGGCATCCCTACACTGTGGTGCGCACGAAGACGTCGATCCTGTGGCCGCTGCCCGCCCTTCGCCGCCTCGCCGGCGAGCTTATCGAACGGTACGGGATCGAGCTCGTGCAGCTGGGGCACCCGCTGCCGGCGGGCATGGTGGGACCATGGCTCAAGTACGATCTGCGCGTGCCCTATCTGGTGTTTCTCGGAGGGGCGGAGGTCACGGGGCCGGGCTCCGTGCCGGGCGGGCGCGAGCTGCTGCGCTGGGTGCTGGGTTCGGCAGCGATGCTGGTCACCGTGAGCGAGTTCACCGCTTCGGCTGCGTCTCGTCAGGTGGGCGGGCGCGTGCCGGCTTGCGTGATGCGGCCCGCGATCGACCCCGAGCGCTACACGCCGGCGACGGCCGCCGAGGCGGCCGCCGAGAAGCGTGCGCTCGGGGTGCACGGGCCGCTGGTCGTCTGCGTGGGGCGCCTGGTGCTGCGCAAGGGCCAGGACAGGCTGATCGAGGCCCTTGCGCGGCTGGATCCCGTGATCGGCGACGCCCTGGGACCGGTGGAGCTGGCGCTGGTCGGTCACAGCCCGACCGGGCCTCTGTATCGTCGTCTCGCCGCGCGCGTCGGGGTTGCCGACCGCGTGCGCTTCGTCGGTGAGGTCTCCGACGAGGACCTGCACCGCTGGCTGCGGGCCGCCGACGTCTTCGCCATGCCGAGCCGCACGCGCCTCGGCGGCCTCGAGGTCGAGGGCTTCGGCCTCGTCTACGCCGAGGCGGCGCTCGCCGGCCTGCCGGTCATCGCCGGCTCGTCCGGCGGCGCCCCCGAGGCTGTGGTGGCGGACGACGACGGCGTCAGCGGCCTCGTCGTCGACGGCTCTTCGGCCGCCGAGGTCGCCGCCGCCATCGGCGTCCTGCTCACGCTGAGCGACCAGGAGCGGCGCGTGATGGGCGAGCGCGGCCGCAGGCTGGCGCTCGCCCGTCACGCGCCGCAGGTCGCCAGAACGCGCTACCGCGAGCTGCTGCGACGAGCAGTCGGTGGGTGAGGGTCTTTCACAAGCGGGCATCGTCGGTGTAGCCTCTGCCCGTTGAGAGGAGGCAACGTGTCGCCGAGACGACATCCTGTGCTGTTCGCCCTGGTCGCGCTGCCAACGGCGTTCGCCGTCGGCTGCCTGCCGACCGCCCGGCTGGTCATTTGGCTCTTTGGGGGCGGGCGGGAGGCCGTCGTCGAGGGCAAAGCGGGCGCCGACTCGGTCCGCCGCAGCGTGGGCGTCGGACCCGCCATCGCCACGGGCGTCATCGATGCCTTAAAGGGCTACACCATCGCGCGTCTCGCGCGGCACTACGGCGCCGGCCGCAACCTCACCGGTGCGCTCGCCGTCGCGCCGCTCATCGCGCACGTGATGGTGGTCCGTGGACGAGGCGCGTCCACTGCTGTCGGCACAGCCTTCGCCATCGACGAGCCGACGATGCTTGTCGCAGGGGTACCCGGCGTCGCGGGCAGCATCGCCAAACACCACGCGTTCAGCGTCATGATCGGAGCCATCACCTACGTGCCCGTCCGCTGGGTCTTCTGCCGCGCCTGGTCGGCTCCGCTTTGGGGCCTCGTCATGGTCTGTGTACTCGCCTATGCGCGCCTGCGCGGCGAGGGCAACGGCCTGCCGCGACGCCTGACGCGCGAGCTCGCCTGGAACCGCTTCTGGTACGACAACGACCGCCCGCGCCGGGCGCCGGGCGCCGAGCCCGAGACGGCGGTCGACTCGGCGGAGACGGAGGTTTCGCCGGCTCACGTGGCGGCGCAGGAGTAAGGCTCCTTCTGGCCGGCGTCTCCTACCGGCTGACGCCCGTCCTCACAATGCTCTGTCGTCACCCGGTCCGACCCGGCCGCGTGCGGGGCTCGACGACCGGCAGGTCGTCAAGCCCCTCGGCCGGGTCGGCCTTCGGCCAGCGGTGGTCCTGCCGTGAGGGTGCGGGGTAGCGCGGGTCGGGCGCCATCGGCCCGAGCCAGGGGCGTTCCGGCGGCGGTCCCGTGACCGGAGGGTGCTCTCCTCCCCCGGTTGTGTGGCGGTCGCCGCGCGGGAGGGTGCCACGGTCGCGGGGGGCCGACGGGGCGGTCGGTCTCTGGACGGTCGAGCGGCTTCCGTTGCCCGCTCCTCGCTTGAGGATCCCCGGGTCCCTGATCGCGGCCATGAGATCGAAGATGCGCTGCGCGACGACGGCCAGGCCGCGCTCGTCGTTGTTCTGCAGCTCGCCCTCGACGAGCAGGTAGACCGTCTCCTTAAGCAGCTTGCCGTAGCGCAGGAAGACGTCGTTGAAGACCACCACCTCGGCCATGCCGGTCTCGTCCTCGAGGGTGAGGAAGAGGGTGCGGTGACCGGAGCGGATCCAGGGCATCTGCGCCCGCTCGAGCACGCCGGCGAGGCGGATGCGCGTGCCGTCGCGCACCTCGACCAGGCGCGCGAAGGGCACGCAGCGCAGGCGCCGCATGCCCTCACGCGCGAAGGCCAGCGGGTGGGCGCTCACGTTGAGGTGCAGCACCTCGAGCTCGGCGCGCACGCGGTCGGCGTCGCTCCACGAGGGGATGAAGGGCATCGGCGCCAGCTCGTCGTCGACGACGAGCGCCGTCTGCGCCGATGGGTCGGGGTTCGCTGGGCCTGCGGGCGGGGCGGGGGTCTCGGGGGGGCGGCCTCGCGGTGATAGACCTGCGGGTGGGGGTGGGGCCTCAGGACGCCCGCTCGCGCCTGCGGCGCTCACTAAGCGTCCTTCGACCCCACCCCCACCCTCCGGCCTGCGCGAGTCGCGCACTGAGTCCCCGCCCTCCGGTTCCCGTTTGGCAACCACCCACCGGGGCAAGCCGACGTCGCCGGACGGCGACCGCTGCAGGGAGCCGGGCTTCACCCCCATGACGCGGGCGTGGATGAGCGGCACCTGCACGAGGAGCTCCTCGCGGCGCACGCCGAGGGCGTCGAAGGCGCCCACGCGCACCAGGTTCTCGACGATCTCGACGCTCACCCGCGTGCGCTCGCAGAAGTCGCCCAGCGAGCGGTAGGGTCCGCCGTTGTCGGGCGCGCGCTGCGCGATGATGGCCCGCATCGCCGCGCCGCTCATCTCCTTGACGTACTTGAGGCCGACGCGCAGCGCGCGCCCGTCGTCCTCGGGCGAGAAGCCGGGTTCGCTCAGGTTCACGTCCAGAGGCCGGATCGCGAGGGGCCAGCGACGCGCGTCGTTGAGCACCACGCGGGGCGAGTAGAAGCCCATCGGCCAGTTGTTGAGGATGCCGCAGAAGAACTCGGCCGGGTAGTGCGCCTTGAGCCAGGCGCTGGCGTTGCAGACGACGGCGAAACAGGCGGCGTGCGCCTTGTTGAAGCCGTAGGCGGCGAAGCCGCGCAGCTGGCGGAAGACGTCTTCGGCGGTCGCGCGCTCGACGCCGTTGGCGACCGCCTTCTCGACGAACAGGCGGCCGAGCTCGTCCATCTCCTCCATGGAGCGGTCGTGCGTCATGGCGCGGCGCAGCATGTCGCCCTCCGACAGCGAGAAGCCGGCGATGGCCGAGGCGACCTCGATGACCTGCTCCTGGTAGAGGATGACCCCGTAGGTGCGCTGCAGCGCCGGCCACATGGCGGCGTGCAGTACGGCGGCGGGCTCCTTGCCGTGCCGGCGCCTGATGAAGGGTCCGATCATCTCGGCCTGCAGCGGCCCCGGGCGAAAGAGCGAGATGGCGGCGATCACGTCTTCGAAGTCGCGCTCGCGCAGGCGCGTGGCCAGGTTGCGCTGCCCCGAGCTCTCGAGCTGAAAGACGCCCACTGTGCGCGCCTCGCGTATGAGCTTGTAGACCTCGGGATCGTCGCGCGGCAGGGTCCAGGGGTCGATGCGCTCGCCGGTGCGCGCCGCGATGCTTGCCACGGCCTCGGCGATGGCGGAGTGCATCTTGAGACCCAGGATGTCCATCTTGACGAGGCCCAGCGTCTCGACGTCGTCCTTGTCGAACTGGGCCACGATCACACCCTTGGCCGCCCACTGCAGGGGCACGCGGTCGGTGAGCCGCTCGCGGGCGAGGATGAAGCCGCCCAGGTGTGTACCCAGGTGCATGGGGTAGCCGGCGAGGCGCTCGGCGAGGGCGACGAAGCGGCTGTAGTGCGGGAGCTGGAACTCGTGGTCGGCGAGCTCGGGGCGCTCAGCGACCATCTCGCCGAGGTTGGAGGCGCTCCCCCAGGGGACGCGCCGGGAGAGGCGGTTGACCTCGCCCGGGGTGTGGCCGAAGGCCTTGGCGACGATGCGCACCGCCGAGGGTGCGTGCACGGTGTTGACGGTGGCCACCATGGCCACCTTGTCGTGGCCGAAGCGCTCGTAGATGAAGGCGATGACCTCGTCGCGGCGCGCGGAGTCGAAGTCGATGTCGACGTCGGGCATCTCGCGCCGGGAAGGATTGAGGAAGCGCTCGAAGAGGAGGTCGTGCGCGATGGGGTCGGCGTCGGTGATGCGCAGCACGTAGCTCACGATGCTGTTGCCGGCCGAGCCGCGGCCCGAGTAGAGGATGCCGCGGGCGCGCGTGAACTCGACGATGTCGCGCACGGCGAGGAAGTACTCCGCGAAGCCGAGCTCCTCGATCACCTTGAGCTCGCGGTTGAGGCGGTCGAGCACCTCGGGCGTGAGCGGGTCGTAACGCTCCTGGGCACCGGCGAAGCAGTGCTTGCAGAGGAGCGAGAAGGCGGTCTCGCCGGGCGGCAGGGGATAGGCGGGGAAGAGGAGCTGCCCGAGGCCCAGGTCGAGGGTGCAGCGTGCGGCGATGCGTTCGGCGTTGCGGTAGGCCTCGGGGTGGCGGCGGAGGAGGCGCCACATCTCCCCCGGTGACTTGAGGAAGAGCTCGGCGTTCTTGCGCCCGAGCGGGTTGGGGAGGGGCTGGTTGGCGGCCTCGGCGGCGAGGATGTCGTGCAGCGGCGCGTCGGCCCGGGTGACGTAGTGGACGTCGTTGGTGGCCACCGTCGGCAGGCGCAGCTCGTGGGCGAGCAGGTCGAGCTCGCGCAGCAGCTTGTCGGAGTCGGGCAGGAGCTCGTGCTGGAGCTCGAGGTAGAAGTTCTGCGGGCCGAAGGTCTCGGCGAGGCGCGTGGCGGCTTGCCGGGCGCCGTCGCGATCGCCCTGGAGGAGGAGGGAGGCGACCTCGCCGCGGCGGCAGGCCGAGAGGGCGATGAGGTGGTCGGCGTGCTCTTTGATGGTGGCGAAGCGGGCGAGGGGCGGCTCGCCGGGGTGCTCGAGGTGCGCGGCGCTGATGATGCGGCAGAGGTTGGACCAGCCGGCGGAGTCCTTGGCGAGGAGGATGAGGTGGAAGCCGCCGGCGGTCTGGGCGGCGAGGGAGGCGGGGGGGACGGTGGCGGCAGACTTGAGGTGGTGGATGGCGTAGACGGCGTCGGGTCGGGGTCGGCCGGGGCGTCGTCGGATCGCGGCGCTGAGGGCGGGGAGGGGGCCTTCGCCCCTCGATCGTCAACCGGGGGCGCTGCGGGCGGGGCGGGGGCCTCAGGAGGGCGGCTTCGCCTCCTTCCGGCCGCGTCTTCGTCGCGGCCTCCAGAGCCTCCTTCGACCCCCGCCCCGCCCTCCGCGCCGCGATCGTCAACCTCGCGTGCGGCGACCCTGTACTCCCCTTCGCACCACGATCGTCAACCGCCTCCGCACCCCCGTCGTGAACCCCGCCCTCCACACTCCCCTTTGAAGACCCGGGGGCCGGCGCGACTCCAGCGCCCGGCGGCGCGCCGCCGGGTCACCTCCGCCGGCCGGCCCCTCGCGCCGGTCGTCAACCCTCGGGTTGACGACCGACGAGGTCGCACCAGGTCCGGTGTAGTCAGGGCTGGCAACAGCGGCGTTTTCGGCCGATTTTCCGGCTCGCCGTCGGCGTCGAGCACCGACTCGACCGTCAGCTCGACGCCGACGATCGGCTTGATGCCGGCCTTCTGGCAGGCCTCGTAGAAGCGCACCGCTCCGTAGAGGCCCTCGTGGTCGGTGACGGCGAGCGCCTTCATGCCCATCGCGCGTGCCGCATCGACGAGGTCGTCGATGCGGCACGCGCCGTCGCCGAACGAGAAGTTGGAGTGGACGTGAAGATGGACGAAACCCAAGAGGACCTTCCGGAGGCGCTCAATGCCACTCTTGCTGTGCGGGGAGATGCCCCAGCAAAGCCTAACACGAACATACGTTCGTGTTCAATGTCGCCATCTATGCCTGTGCCTTCCTTGAAAGACAGACGGGCAACACCTGCGCCCCAGCCGCTGTTCAGGCGGTGATCAATAGCGGTCAAGGTCCCGATAACGAGAGGTAGAATCGGCATCACAATCCGCCCGTCCGCAGGAGCTCCGATCGGAGTTAGCGTGCGGTCAAGGCGTGAGAAGGAGAGCGTGTGACGGAAGTACGCTGTCCCGTGTGTGACTCGCTCGTCAACAGCGCGGCTGCCGGGTGTCCCAACTGTGGCGCTTCACCGCGCCTCTCGCCGAAGAGGCAGAAGCGTTTCGTCTTGCCCTCGCGGATTCAAATCCCTCAGAACAGGCCAGAGACTTCGTCATGCTCCCGGGCTGGAGCCGGCGAACGCGGTTCCTCACGGCAATCCCCGCTCTGCTACCCGGCGTCATAGTCGCGGTATTCGGGCTCGTGTGGTTCGTCTCTGAGGCCCGCTTCTACTTCTCGCTCGGAATGTCTGAGAGAATGGCGGACGGGGATCCGCTCCGCGCGGACACTGGAATGGTGTTCGCTGCCGTCGTCATAGTCGCGGGACTTTTGTGGCTGGTGCCGGGGCTCGTGACGACCCTGCCCAAGCGGTTCAACCTCGCCCTGATGGTTGCGGCGATTATTCTCGGAGCGATTCCGCTGGTTCTCGGGATCAGCTTCTTGCACCGGATCTACGTATGGCTGCCGTTCGCTGCCTACGCTCCTGTCCTCGCAGTGCTCCGCTTCTTCCTGCAGAGCCGGGGAGACAGGCGATACACGAAGACCCAGCCATCCCAGGGGGTAGCGCAGTCCCGGGTTCCTCACATCGCCCTCTAAGACGGTTTGCTCTTCTTCCTTCACCGGCACAACTCGTCACGGGTCAGCGAGAAGCATCAAACCCGTGGCAGCACGCGCGGGTACACTGTGCGTGGCGGCGGCGACCGCGAATAGCGGTCCGCATCCGTCGGCTCGTCGGTGTGAAGCCGCCGCCGCACAACCAAGGTGCCCAGGGAGAGCGCCAATGGCGGGTGTAGAAAGGAGCGATGCAAGCGAATCTGCGCCCAGGCGGGGTGATCTGCACACGCGACCAAAGGTCGTGGCGCTCGTCGGCAGTCCGCGCCGAGGCGGCAACACAGCATTCGCGGCGGGTGTCGCTACGGAAGAGCTCGAGCGTCGCGGCGTCTCCTGCGAGACGATCGAGCTCTCCGACCTCCCGCTGTTCCCCTGCGGCATCGACCCAGGCCGAGAGACGCCACCGCGCGCCGCGGACGATGTCGAGGCGCTGCTCGACAGAGTGTGGGCCGCAGACGGACTCATCCTGGCGACGCCGGTCCACTTCTGCAACGTGAGTGCGCAGATGAAGGCGTTCATGGATTGCACGAACGATCGCTACCTGAACCGAGCAGTGGCTCACGCCGAAGATCGTCGGCCTGCTCGTCATCGGGGGACAAGGTGGCTTTTCGGACACCGTCGCTGCGTTGCGTCGCTACCTCGACTTCATGGCACCGTCGCAGCCCCCGGTCGAGGTGGCGAGCGGTCATGCCGACGCTCGCGGTGAGGCGCAGCGGTCCGCAGAGGTCAAGGCGTCAGTCCGGGCGATGGCAGCACGCATGGCCGACGTCCTTATGGGCTGATAGCCGGAACGGGCGTGTCGGCGCACGAGCCGGCTCGTCGAGAGGCCCGGCTTGGGCAGCCCGCCATGGGAACGCAGGCCGCTGCGGCGGGCTGTTGAGTAGGTGGCCGCCGCCGGGCACGGCTTGCGCCTCTGTCTCCTTGCGAGGGTTCAGGACGGATTGGCGCTGGTTCGGGGTAGAAGAAGAATCAGTCTTCAGGATGATGCCGCTCGCCGTGTGCACAGCTCGTCATGAGGGCCGTAGCGGCACGGTGCGTGGACCCAGCCGGTCGGCGGAGGCGAATTCCCTGGGGTGGTCATCAGTTGAATGACCGAAGGCTCCCTCGACGACGGGTTCTCGAGACGAGACTCGACGCAGTTGGTCCTCACCCCACCCCGCGCTCGCGGTCGGCGCGCTCGACGATGGCGTGCACCTGTCTCGCGATGTCGGGATCGAGCGGGTCGGGCTTGTGCGTCTCGAGGATCTCGAGGGCGCGCGCGTGAGCGCGCGCGTAGGCGTCCGTGGCGCCGTCGGCCTCCCACTCCTCGCGCACGCGCCGATCGCCCACGCGCGGGTTCGACTGGGCGCGCATGAAGCGATAGGTACTCGCGAGGCTCAAGAAGTCGCCGAACGGCCCTACCGACTTGATGTCGTCGAGCATCAGCATCTCGGCGTCGACGCGCACGCCGCCGATCACCTGCTTGATCATGGCCGCCCACTCGTCGTCCATGACGAGCTGGGCGCAATCGAAGGTGACTCCCGATTCGGTCATCCCGGCTCCGTAGATGACGTTGGCTCCTGCCAGCGCCGCCATCAGGCCGGTGAGCGTCTTCTCGTGACCGATCTGCGCGTCACCGAGCTTGGAGTCACCCTACGCACCGGCGATGAAGCTCGGCAGGCGGTACTGTCTGGCGAGCTGCGCCGCACAGGCGCTGATCAGAGCCAGTTCCGGTGAGCCGACGGCGGCAGCCGCGAAGCGCAGATCGAGCGCCGTCGTCGAGGAACCGTAGACGCAGGGCACGCCGCGCTGGGTGAGCTGCGTCAGCGTGATGCCCGACAGGACTTCCGCGTTGTGCTGCACGAGCGTCCCGGCGAGCGTCACCGGGGCCGAGCCGCCCGACATGGCCATCGAGAGGGTGGTGCAGGCGAGGCCGGCGCGCGCGGTCTCGATGATGACCTCGGTGGCGTCGCGCGTGAGCTGGAGAGGGCTCACCGGGCAGACGCCGAGGCCGAGGATCGGCCTTTCGCGCAGCTCGTCGTGGCCGCCGGCGACCGTCGCCGCCATCTCGATGCAGGTGCGCGCCTCCCAACCCGTCACGGCCTCGCAGCCGGTGTGCTTGGTCGTGTTCGTGAGCGCCGCCTCGAGGCCGTGGATCGAGGCCGTCTCGCCGGGTACGTCCTTGGGGCCGACGGCCGACTCGTAGACGGCGATGTTGGGCAAAGCGTCGATGAGGCGGGCGACCTCGGCCACGTCGCTCTTGGTCGGGTCGCGGTACTCACCCGTGCGCGGGTCGATGTACTTGATGCCCTCGTCGAAGTTGGTGAAGTGCACCTCACCGCCGGCTTCTTCCCAGATGTCGTGCTCGGGGTTCCGACCGGCGCAGAAGACGCGTGGAGGGCAGGAGGCCAGCGCCTCCTCGATCACCTCCGGCGGGAAGCGCACCACGTGCGTCTCGCGGTCGATGTCGCAGCCTCCGTCGGCGAGGATGTCGAGCGGCTCGTCGTCCTCGACGAACACCCCCGTCTGCTCGAGGACCTCGAGGCTGCCTTGGTGGATCTGTCGCACGGCGTCATCGCTCAACACATCCAGCCTCAGGCCGGCGCCGGCGACCGTGCTCAGGTCTGCGTCAGCTCTCATGCTTCTCCCCCTGTACCGTCGTCGCCCGCGGGCGTCGCCGTCGGGCCGAAGTGGCAGCTATGGGACAAGCATACCGCTCTGGGCGCGGCAGGCGTCTCGCGCTACGCCGATGAACGGGCGGGTTGCGGGGGCAGCGTGTAGAGACGCAGGGCCGTCAGCAACACCCAAAGCAGTAGCGGCATGGCCATCGCCCGCTGGGTCAGGCCGAGGAAGTCGGTGTGCGTGGTCAGCGCCATGGCGATCGACGCGGCTGTGCCCAGGAGCGCGAGCGCAAGCGAGGGGCGGTGGTACGAGCGCCAGTGCTCGTCGTGGCGAAAGTGGATCGAAAGCAGGAGGGCACCGAGGATCAGGCAGCCGTAGCCCACGCTGGCCATCCAGGCGTGGATGTCGCCGCTCACCGTGTGTGTGACCGATCCTTTGATGTCGGTCGGGAAGGCCGCGGCCACGAAGGTGGCCGCGGCACACAGCGCCAGCAGGACGAGGCCCGAGCGCGAGAGCAGCGTGGCGCGCAACCGCCGCCAGAGGCCGTGCTGGAGCGCCAGAAGGCCCACGCCCAGGACGACGAACGCGGATACCTGGATCCACCCGTCGCGTCCGACGGCGAGCTCGCTGACGGTGCGCTGCACCGGGTCGTACATGGGTCGCAGCAGCTCGGCCACCGACACGGCGGCCACGAAGTAGAGCACGGCCACCACGGCGACCGCGGCGAAGAGAGTCGTGAACCACGGGTGACGAAGCGCCTGCAGGCGGGACGTCCGCAGGAATGAGGTCACAGCACCTTCCTTACCGTGTCGACGGGTCCATTCTTCTATCGGCTCCCAGGGTCCGTACCTCGACCCTGGGCGCCCATCGAGACGGTCGTCGACGGCTCGCTCTCACGGGACGGGCCGGCACGACCTGAATGCCGGCTCGTCTCACGGCATCGCATGCTCTCACATCGGGCGGTCTACGAAGAACACCGGGGTATGCCCGCGGGGGCAGGCAGGCGGGGGGCGCGATCGCGAGTAGTCCGGGGAGGCCGCCGCGGGTATTCTCCAATCGAGATGCTGGGCCTGCTGCGCATCCGTGACTTCAGGCTGCTCTTCGTCGGCGAGGGCGTGTCGCTGCTCGGCGACCAGTTCTATTTCATCGCCCTCCCTTGGCTCGTGCTGGAGCTCAGCAACAACCCGTTCACCCTGGGCGCCATGCTCGCCCTGCAAGGGCTGCCGCGGGCGCTCTTCATGCTCGTCGGCGGCGCAGTCACCGACCGCTTCTCCCCGCGCCGTGTGATGATCGGCTCGAACATGGCGCGGCTGGCCCTGGTGGCGCTGCTCGCCGCGCTCGTCCTCTCGGGCTCCGTGCAGCTCTGGATGCTATGGTCGATCGTCCTCGCGTTCGGTGTCGCCGACGGCTTCTTCTTTCCTGCCCAGGGCGCCATCGTGCCGAGACTGGCGGCGACGGACCAGTTGCCGGCGGCCAACGCCGTCGTGCAGGGGCTCGACCAGGTTGCTCAGTTCGTCGGTCCGATGCTGGCGGGGGCGCTCATAGCCGCCTTCACGGCGGATCGCCTGGGTCTTCAGGGTGTCGGGCTGGCTTTGGCGGTCGATGCCGCCACGTTCCTCGTCTCCGTCGTCACACTGTGGGTCATGCAGGTCGATCGTGTGCCCCGCACGGGCGCGGCGGGCTGGGCGGCGCGCCCGGAGGGCGCGCCGCCCAGCCTCCTTGCGTCCGTGCGCGAGGGTCTCGCCTACATGTGGGGTGATCCCTTGCTGCGCACGCTTCTGGCGCTGATCGTGGCCGTCAACTTCCTCGCCGTCGGACCGTTGCTGGTGGGCATCCCGCAGCTCGTGCGCGAGCGCCTGAGCGAGGGAGCCGGCGGCTTCGGCCTCGTCATGTCGGCCTTCGGCGCCGGCTCCCTCGTCGGTCTCGCCCTGGGCGGCACGCTGCCGAAGCCGCCGCCGTGGGTGACCGGCAACCTGCTCCTCGGCGTCTGCGCCGTGTTCGGTGTCGGGCTGGCGCTCCTCGGCGTCGCCCACTCGCTCGTCGCTGCACTGGCCCCGGCGCTGCTCATGGGTCTGGCGGTCGGCTACCTGATGGTGTTCTTCTTCTCGTGGGTTCAGGCGCGCACGCCACAGCGCATGATGGGCCGAATGATGAGCCTCATCATCTTCGCCTCAGTGGGCCTGGTGCCGCTCTCGCAGCTCCTCGCCGGCGCCGTCGCGCGCTGGAGCGTGACCGCCCTCTTCGTCGGCGCCGCCGTCCTACTCGGCTTGGTCGTCGCGCGTGCGTGGTTCGTGCCTTCCCTGCGGGCCATGGGCGTGGAGATGGCCGCCAACGACGATCACGGGCTGGCACTCGCCGAGGGGGCCGGGCATGGGCGCGCCGTCTCGTCCGGGATGCCGGACCGGAGGTGAATCCTGCCGCCCTCACGACGCCCAGGAGCAGTCCTGGCGCCGCAAGCGAGCCTAACGGTTCAGTGTCGCGGCATGGCGACCAGGACGATGCCCGCAAAGACGAAGGCTGTCCCGATCCACTGGGGGCGCTGGAAGGACTCATGGAAGATCAGGTAGGCCGTGAACGCCTGCACGGCTACGAAGGCGAGGCCGATGCCGAGGACGTTCGCCGCGGGCAGCGACCAGTAGCGCACGAGTCCCGCGTAGCTGAGCTGGACGCCCAGGCCGAAGAAGCCGCCGACGACCTGCCAGAAGACGAACACCTTTATGCGGTCGGCGTGCGCCGACGCGGCAAAGCAGGCTGTCGAGCCAACGTTGAAGAACTGGTTGGCGACGATGATGCCGAACACGAGAGCGATCTGCGCGGCCGTGACCGTGGCGAGGGCCGATTTGAGGCCGGCTGGGAGGTACCCGTGCGCCATCAGGCTCCTTTGTCCGTTCCGCTGGTGCTCGCGATTCTACGTCGCGTGAACGGTGTCCCCGGGGCGGCTCCCGGGTCCGAAGAGGAGGCGGCACGGAGGCTGCGGCAATGAAGTACTCCCTGCGCGGCCGTGGCGACCCCTGGCTCTACACGGTCGCTCGTCTCGTGCTGGTTCCCGCCGTGCGACTCTACGGGCGATTCACCTGCGCGGGCACGTTCAACCTGCCGGCGACGGGACCCGCCATCGTCGTAGCCAACCACCACAGCAGCCTCGACCCCATCCTGCTCGGCGTCTCGTTTCCGCGGCCGCTCCACTTCATGGCCGACGTGGTGCAGTTCAGGCGTGGCTTCGTGGGACCGGTCATCACGCGGCTGGGGGCGTTCCCGGTCAACAAGGGACGGCCCGACCGCGCGGCCCTCGATCGTGGCTTGGAGCTGCTCGGCGCAGGCGAGGTGATCGCGCTCTTCCCGGAGGGCGACCTCTTCAACGACGGGCGGCTGCGCGAGTTCGGGCGCGGCCTCGGGTTCTTCGCCCTGCGCAGTGGGGCGCCGGTGATACCGGTCGGTATCACCGGCGCCGATGGCGTGTGGCGTGACGGCAGGCTGCGGCGTGCGCCGATACGGCTTGTGGTCGGCCCCCCGGTCGACCTGGCCGGGCTCGAGGGGACGGGCGCGCGGGCCTATGCGGAGGCCGCCGAGCGGGTCCGGGCGGCCGTCGCGGCGTTGCGCGACAGCCGCCCGGACCCGCCGTCCTAGTCAATCCTGCGCGTCAGTTGAGCGCGCGCTCGAGGAACCAGCCCTTGCGCAGGCGGTCGTAGCAGAGGTCGAAGACGCGGCCCTCGGCCGCCACGCGTACGTAGCGTCTGCTGGTGCGCGTGGCGGGGTTCCACCAGCCGGTGTCGACGACCCAACGCGCCAGCACGTCGTCGACGCGGTAGCGGCGCCCGCGCCACAGGAACGAGCGCGGGACCTTGCGCACGCGGTCCCATGTGACGGCGATAGGGGTGGCTCCGCCTCTGCTCACCCGCTGCGTCCTCTGGCTCGCTCTTCTCTTTGCGGGGGATCACAGGGTAGCACGAACATATGTTCGTGTAAACGTCGGACGGAAAGTGGCTGCCGGCGCGCCGCGCGGTCGGCGACCGCGTTCTACCTTGCCGGAACGCCGGTGAGGGCGGGAGTGGGCTCTGGGTACGGGCCCGCGGCGAGGATGTCGGCGTCGTCGGGGTCGTCGCCCAGGTCGGGACGGGCGCCCGCGGTCGCCACGAGGCGGATCTTGGCGAGGAGCTCGCTGGCCGTCAGGTGAAGCTGGTCGGCGATCTGCTCCTCGTAGTCGTCGGCATCGGGCTGCGGCCGCCAGAGGCTCAGCACGTTGACGGCGTGGCGGTGCGAGCGCAGCCAGGAGTGCACCAGGAGCAGCTCGTCGACAGCCTCGGTGGGTAGCGGCGGCGCCGCGGGGGCGGCGCCGTAGACGTCGTGCAAGACGGCCAGCGCGGCGTCGTGGCCGAAGCGGCGCGGCGAGAGCTCGCGCTCGACGACGATGCGCCCGGCGGCGACGCCGTAGAGGTTGACGCGCCCGGCGCGCCGTGACGGGTAGACGAGCAGAGCGTAGGTCTCGCGCGCCTCGCGCACGCGCCTGATCAGGCGCAGCGCCTGCTGCAGGGTGTCGCGGTGCGCCTGCAGGCGGCCGGCCTGCTCGAACGCGAGCTGCTCGACTGCGTCGTCCTGACGCTCCTTGAGGACCTCTTCGACTTCGTCGCCGTCGCCCTCGAGCACACGGCGCGCCTGCTCGACGGCCTGGCGGTACTCGCCGTCGAGCGCCACGCGGCAGGGGCCCAGGCAGTGGCCGATGTCGGCGCGGATGCAGGACGTGGCCGGGACGCGGCGCGGGCGGTGCAGGCGCACCGCCCGCGCCGCGTCCCGGCCACGCGAGCCGGACTCGGCCTCGAGGAGCTGCAGCGCCCGTTCGGCCTCGCTCCCCTCGACCACCGGCAGGTGCGCGCAGGTGCGCAGCGGGAAGAGGGCGTTGAGCGTGTCGGCGAAGCGCTTGGCGAAGGTCGCCTTGCGGAACGGCCCCGCGTAGAGCGAGCCGTCGTCGCGCAGGTTCGGCGTGGCGTAGAGCCGTGGGAAGACATCGCCGGTGAGCTTCACGTAGTGGTAGGTCGAGACGCGCGTGCCGTGGCGGTTGCAGGGCGGCCTGTGGGCGCGGATGAGACGGCTCTCGAGGAGCAGGGCGGCGAACTCAGAGCCGGTCTCGACGATGTCGATCTTCTCGAGCAGCTCGAGCGCCTGCGTGGCACCGTAGGCCTGCCGCTGCAGGAAGTGGTCGCGCGTGCGGCGCCGCAGGTTCTCGGCCTTGCCGATATAGAGCGCGGCGCCGCGCGCGTCGCGCATGATGTACACGCCGGGCGCCGTCGGCAGCTGCTCGGTGAGCACGATCTTGTGGTAGTTGCGCCGCGCCTCGGGCTCGCAGATGCGCGCCACCTCCTCGAGCGTCGTCACGTTTTGCTCCTCGAGGCGCGACAGAAGGACGAGGAGCAGCTCGGCGGTCGCTCTGGCGTCGGGCAGGGCGCGATGCTCGGGGTTCGTCGGGAGGCCGAGACGATCGGCCAGCACGCCGAGCGAGCAGCGCGCATGCGGCATGAGCCGGCGCGCCAGGCGCAGCGTGTCGAGCGCCGGGCGTGGGAAGGCCTCGCGTGTGAGCAGGCCGAGCTCGTAATCGAGGAAGGCGAGGTCGAAGCGCGCGTTGTGCGCCACGAGCACCGAGTCGGCGGCGAACGCGACGAAACGCGGCAGGACCTCGTCGATGGCGGGAGCGCCGGTGACCATCTCGCGCGTGATGCCGGTGATGCCGGTGATCAGCGCCGGGATCGGCACACCGGGATCGACCAGCTCCGAGAACGTACCCGCGATCTCGCCGCCCTCGATGCGCACGGCGCCGACCTCGGTGATCTTGGAGAAGCCGGGCGTGGCCCCCGTCGTTTCGAGATCGACCACGGTGAAGGAGACGTCGGCGAGGTCGCGGCGCTCGCTGTGCCAGGCCGCCAGGCCCACGCGCACCGAAGACTCCCAGGCGAAGCGTTCGTCGTTGTCGACGATGTCGGCGACGAGCGCGCGCATGAGGTCTGGCGGGCAGTTGGCGACGGGGAAGAGGCGGGGCCAGAACTCGCGGTAGTCGAGGGGTTCTCCAGCCTCCTCGAGGAGGCTGGAGAGTTCGTCGACCGTCGTGAACGCGAGCTGCAAACGATCTACCCGGCTCGGTTACGCATCGCCGGACGCTAGCACGAACACCTGTTCGCTGTCAAGCCCGCGCGCGGCAAGAAGACCTGCTGGCCGAGGCCTGGCACGGTTTTCCCGCCTCTGCTCGGGCACTCTCGCTCCTTGCGCTGCGCTCTCCCTGTTTCGATTCTCCGTGGGCGTGCGTTGACCTTCTTGCCCTCGCAGAGAGGATACCGTGGCTGACGGACGGAGCGTGGCCGCTGCGAGGGTGTTGTTGGCGCGACGACAGCGGCAAGGCGATGACGCCGCCGGCGCGGTGCGCGGCCGACGCGACGGCGCGGCCATCGCGCAGCCGCCACGAGGGCGCCGCGACTCGGCACAGCGACGATGCGGTCATCGTTAGCCGGCGACGGGCCTTCGTCATCTCGCCTCGGATGCTCGAGCGGACCACACTGAGGGCGCAGGGAGGGTGGCGTCGCCGTCGGCTCCGGAAGCCGCAAGACCAGGTTGGCAGGCGGGTGGGCGGAGGGGTCGCGGGGCATCGGTCGCCGCGGCGGCGCCCACACCTCAGCCGCGGATGCTCGCGAAGGCGTTCAATGCGCGGCGGCGCGCCTCGGCGTGGGCGACCATCGGCAGGGGATAGCTTTCGCCGAGAGCGATCCCGGCCGCGCGCAGCGCATCGCGTGGCGCCTCCCAGGGCCGGTGGATCCACCGTGCCGGCAGTCTCTCCAGCTCGGGTAGCCAGCGCCGCACGTACGTGCCGTCGGGGTCGTGGCGCTCGCCCTGCAGGCTGGGATTGAAGATGCGGAAGTAGGGAGCGGCGTCGGCGCCCGAGCCCGCCACCCACTGCCAACCGAAGGCGTTCTCCGGCAGGTCGGCGTCGATGAGCGTGTCCCAGAACCAGCGCTCGCCGTCCTGCCAGGGTACCAGCAGGTCCTTGACGAGGAACGAGGCGCACACGAGACGCACTCTGTTGTGCAGCCAGCCCGTGGCCCAGAGCGCGCGCATGCCGGCGTCGACAAGCGGGTAGCCGGTCTTTCCTTCCCGCCAGGCGGCGAGCCGCGCCTCGCCGTCGTCGGCCCAGGGAAACGCGGCGAACTCCGCTCGCAGGGGTTCGTCGGCGAGGCGCGGCTCGCCGCGCACCAAGTAACCGGCGAAGTCGCGCCAGACGAGCTGCCGCTGAAAGGCCTCGACGCCCGACGCCGGCTGCGTCGCAAGGCCGGTTGGAGCTGGGGTCGGCACCGCGTCGCCGTCGCCGATGCGTGCTGATCGCGCTGGTTCTCTCCGATCCGCCTCGGCGCCCGGCTCTCGCCGGTGTTGCCCCAGGTCTCGTCCCCGGTGATCAGGTCGGCCGTCTCGCGTGCGGCCCACCACACCTCGCGCACCGAGATCTCGCCGAAGTGAAGGTGTGGCGAGAGCTCCGAGGTGCCGCGCAGGTCGGGCCGGTCGCGCTCGGCGGCGTAGCCGCCGAGCGCGACCGCGAGGAACCGGGCGAGGCGGGCGCGGGCGCCCGCCTCGCCCGGTTCCCACTCCTGAGCGAGACCGCTGGCCCACGCGTGGTCCGTCGCCCGGATCAGCGCGTCGACATCGAGGCCTTGGGGCGCGTTCGGCGGCGCGGTCACGCGCGCCGGCGCACCGGCCGGTCGCGGCGGGTCGCCGAGGCGCAGGCAGGCCCTCCAGAACGGCGTGAAGACCCTGATGGGGCGCTCGCGGCCGTGGTCGAGGCGTCGCCAGTCGAAGAGGTAGCGCTCGTCGTAGAGCTGCAGGCGCCGCCCTCGCATGGCGAGGGCGGCGCCGACTCGCCTTTCGATCTCCTGGCCGATGGGTGTGGGGAGGCGGTTGGCGTGAACGGTGGCTGCGCCGCACTCATGTGCGAGCTCGTCCAGCACGCGCTCTGCGGCACCGGCGCGCACGACGAGCGGCAGGCCCAGCTCCGCAAGGTGGGCGGCGAGCCGCTGGAGCGAGCGAGCTCTCCACCAGCGGCTCGCCGCCCCCGGCTTCCACACCGACGCATCGTCCCAGTCCTCGACGAAGACCGGCACGACGGGCAGGCCGGAACGCGCTGCCGCGAGCAGCGCCGGGTTGTCTCGCAGGCGCAGGTCCTCGCGCAGCCACACGAGGCAGCCGCGGCTCGAAGGCGCCGCAGCCGTCCCTGCCTCAGCTTCGTTCCCAGCCACGCGTCCCCTCACCTTCTGCGACCATCATCTGAGAGACCGGCTCGCCCCCGCGCCAGCAGTCTACCGACCCGGCGCCAGGGAACTGTACGCCTCGTCAGGCCCCGACGGGGAGGCTGCGACGGGTCGGCGCACCTCATCGTGCAGCGCCTTGTCGGCGGCTTCGTCGGAGCAGCCAGAACCGAGGGAGAACGATCCATGGCCATGCCAGCCGAAGATATCGCCCACAGCAGCATCGTCGAGACCCTGGTCGAGAGGGGTTCGTTCAGCACTCTTGTCGAGGCGATCAAGAAAGCCGACCTCGCCGAGACGCTCTCGGGCGACGGGCCGTTCACCGTGTTCGCGCCCACCGACGAGGCCTTCGCGAGGCTGCCCGCCGACTTCGACGAGGCCTTGTTGCACGACAAGCGGGCTCTACACGAAGTACTCAAGTACCACGTCGTCTCCGGCGCCCTCACGTCGTCCGACGTGGCTCGGCTCGGCTCGGCCCGCTCGCTGAGGGCCGAGGAGTTGAGCTTCTACGTAGAAGGCGGCGCCGTCACGGTGAACGGTGCGCGCTTCATGCAGACTGATATCGCGTGCGGCAACGGGATCATTCACGCCATCGACAGAGTGCTGACCCTCTAGGTCAGATCAGACCGCCGGGCGACGCCTCGCTGGCGTCGCGCCCGCCCGCCTAGGCTGGGATGCGGACACGGGCGCAGCTCGTTTCGAGTACACTTCGCCTCTGAACCAGAGACCGACGGGATTGAAGGAGTCCGTGGCGGAGGGGATCGATCGCGCGCAGTTCTTGAGGATCGCCGGCGCCATGGCCGGGTTGGCGGTGCTGGGCGGGGCCGGCTGCGGCTCCTCGCCGCAGCCGGCCCCGCCCAGCACCGCGTCCACCGGCTCGCCGCTCTCGCCGGCGTCCCGACCACCCGAGACCGCCACGCCGACGAAGACGCCGACCTCGATCCCCTCTGCCAGCGCCGCCTACCTCGCCGTCGCCCACGGCGAGGACCCGGCTCGCATCACGGCGGCGGCGATCGACGCCATCGGCGGCATGGGGCGCTTCGTGGCCAAGGGCGCCGACGTCATCGTGAAGCCGAACGTGTGCGTGGCTCGCGCGCCCGAGTACGCGGCGACGACGAACCCCGCGGTCGTCGCGACGCTCGTCGATCTCGCCCTCAAGGCCGGGGCGCGCCGCGTGCGCGTCATGGACCTGGGGTTCGGGTCGCCGATGAGGGAGGCTTATCAGGCGAGCGGCATCCAGCAGGCCGTCGAGGGCGTCGGGGGGACGGTCGAGATCATGGTGCCCTTCAAGTTCGTGGCGGCGGCGATCCCGCAGGGCAGGAGCATCCACTCGTGGCCCGTCTACCGCGACATCATGACGGCCGACCTGGTCATCAACGTCCCCATCGCGAAGGATCACGGACTGACCGCGCTGACCCTGGGAGGCAAGAACCTCATGGGCGTCATCACCGACCCCAGCGGCCTTCACGGCGACATCGGCCAGCGCGTCGCCGACCTGGTCAGCGCGGTGCGCCCGGCCCTGACCGTGGTCGACGCCTACCGCATCCTCACCCAGAACGGGCCCACCGGCGGGAGCCTGGAGTACGTCAAGCAGACGCGGCAGGTGATCGCCAGCCACGACATCGTCGCCGCCGACGCCTACGCCGCCACTCTGTTCGACATGAAAGGCACCGACGTCCCGTACGTCGCGGCCGAGGCGAAGATGGGTCTCGGCCAGGTGGACTTGAGGCGTATCAAGATCAAGGAGATCGCGCTCTAGAGACGCTCGCGTGGCGGGACGCCCGCCATTACCGTGCGTCGAGCGCCGTCCGGCGGGTCAGCAGCGTCCCCGTTCGCTCCTAGCCTCATCGTTGGCGTAGAATCCCACTATCCCCGGTGGCGGCGTTACCGGCCCCGTGAGCGGGGGTAAGAGAGAGCAAGATGGCACTGGGCCGGCATCGCCTGCGGCCCTACGAGGCAAGGAGCTTCCGGTGGACGACATACACGACGAGGTATTGCGCGTCTTCAACGACGCGTGCATGCCTCGCGCCAGGCAGCGGAGCACGGGACATGGGTTCTGCCCCCTGGCAGACGTGTTCTTCGAGGAGCCGACGGGTGAGATCGTCGTGCGGCTGGAGCTGCCGGGTGTGAATCGCGATGAGATACAGCTCTACGTCGAGCGGCGTCAGCTCACGGTTCGCGGGCGGCGCGAGTTCCCCGCCGGTGAGGGGCGGGTCTACCAGCAGGTGGAGATGGACTACGGCCCCTTCGACCGGCGCATCCGCCTGGCCGTCGACGCCGACGTCGACAAGACGTACGCCACCTACGACGAGGGAGTGCTCGAGATCAGATTGCCGCTGCTCACGCAGGAGTCCAAGGTGCAGCAGGTCCCCATCAAGGTCGAGGCCAAGCCATGAGCAGCGAAGAGGTCGTCGTCCAGACCGACGAGGCGCAGCAGGAGATCCCCTCGGTCCTGCCCGTCCTGCCCCTGCGCGACACCGTCGTCTTTCCCGACACCATGATCCCGCTGACGATCGGCCAGCAACGCTCGATCAAGCTCATCGACGAGGTCCTGGCGAGCGACCGCCTGCTCGTCCTCGTGGCCTCCAAGAACCCCGAGCTCGAGACGCCGGGCCCGGCCGAGCTCTTCGAGATCGGCACCGTGGCGCTGGCGCACAAGATGGTCAAGCTGCCCGACAACACGATGCGTATCCTCGTGCAGGGCGTGCGTCGCGTGCGCGTCACCTCCTACACCGAGGAGGAGCCGTACCTCAAGGCGAGCATCGAGGAGATCGACGACATCGTCGTCGAGAGCAAGGAGGTCGAAGCGCTGCGCGCCAACCTCCTCTCGGTGTTCTCGAAGATCGTCGACCTCGTGCCCTATCTGCCCGAGGAGCTCGAGATGGCGGCGGCCAACGTCGAGCAGCCCGGCGCCCTCGCCTTTCTCATCGCCAGCACGATGCGCATCAAGACCGAAGACAAGCAGGCGCTGCTCGAGGAGTCTGACGTCGAGCAGCGCCTGCGCAAGCTGACGAGCATCCTCACGCGCGAGCTCGAAGTGCTCGAGCTGGGCTCCAAGATCCAGCAGGACGTGCGTTCCGAGATCGACAAGACGCAACGCGAGTACTTCCTGCGCCAGCAGCTCAAGGCCATCCAGGCGGAGCTCGGCGAGACCGACGAGCAGCAGAAGGAGGCCAACGAGCTGCGCGAGAAGATCGAGTCGATGAAGCTGCCCGAGGAGGTCGCCAAGGCGGCTCACCGCGAGCTCGACCGCCTCGCCAACCTCGCGCCGCAGAGCGCCGAGTATCCGGTCATCCGCAACTACCTCGACTGGATCATCACCCTGCCCTGGGACACCTCGAGCGAGGACAACCTCGAGCTGCAGCACGCGCGCGAGATCCTCGACCGCGACCACTACGACCTCGAGAAGGTCAAGGACCGCATCGTGGAGTATCTGGCCGTGCGCAAGCTCAAGGCCGACCTGCACGGGCCGATCCTCTGCTTCGTCGGCCCACCCGGCGTGGGCAAGACCTCGCTCGGCCACTCCATCGCCGAGGCGATGGGGCGCAAGTTCGAGCGCATCAGCGTGGGCGGGGTGCGCGACGAGGCCGAGATCCGCGGTCACCGCCGCACCTACGTCGGCGCCATGCCGGGCATCATCCTGCGCGCCATCCGCGACGCCGGCACCAACAACCCGCTGTTCATGATCGACGAGATCGACAAGACCGGCGCCGACTGGCGCGGCGACCCGGCGAGCGCGCTCCTCGAGGTCCTCGACCCCGAGCAGAACTTCACCTTCCGCGACCATTACCTCGACCTGCCCTTCGACCTCTCGAAGGTCATGTTCATCACCACGGCCAACCAGCTCGAGCCGATCCCGCCGCCGCTGCGCGACCGCATGGAGATCATCCCGCTGGCCGGCTACACGATCGAGGAGAAGCTGCACATCGCGACCAACTACCTGGTGCCCAAGCAGGTCGAGACCAACGGCCTGAGCAAGGACCAGGTGCGCTTCGACCGCGCGGCGCTGCGCGAGATCGTCGCCGCCTACACGCAAGAGGCGGGCGTGCGCAACTTCGAGCGCGAGATCGGCAGCGTGTGCCGCAAGCTGGCCACGCTGGTCGCGGAGGGCAAGGGCGAGAAGTTCCGCGTGACGCCGAAGAAGGTGCACGAACTGCTGGGGCGTCCGCGCGTATTCCCCGAGGTCAAGCGGCGCACCTCCGACGCCGGCGTCGCCACCGGCCTCGCCTGGACGCCCGCCGGCGGCGATATCCTGTTCATCGAGGCGACGGCGATGCCGGGCAGCGGGCACCTGACGGTGACCGGTCAGCTCGGCGACGTGATGAAGGAGTCGGCGCAGGCTGCAGTCAGCTACGTGCGCGCCCACGCCGAGGAGCTCGGTGTGCCCGACGACTACTTCCAGAAGCATGACCTGCACATCCACGTGCCGGCGGGGGCGATCCCCAAGGACGGTCCCAGCGCCGGGGTGACCATGGCTACGGCCGTGGCCTCGCTCGTGACGGGCAAGCCGGTGAGTGCCGATGTCGCCATGACCGGCGAGGTCACGCTCACGGGGCAGGTGCTGCCCATCGGGGGGCTCAAGGAGAAGACGCTCGCGGCGCAGCGGGCCGGCATCAGCACGGTCATCCTGCCGACGCGCAACGAGGTCGACCTTGAGGACGTGCCCGAGAACCTGCGCAAGAAGATGAAGTTCGTGCCCGTCGACCGGGTCGAGGAAGTGTGGGCGGCCTCGATGGGGCTGAAGCTCAACGGTCGCAAGACGGCGAACGGGCCGCGACCGGTCGGAGAGCGCAAGGCGGCCGCAGACAGGTCGGCTGCGGGGAAGAAGAAGGCCTAGGCGGCCGGCTCTTTGTCTCTTCCCGTGTCGCGTCACGACGGTCTAGACTCGACGCTCGGTGACCCAACCGGGTAGGTGAGGAGGAGGCGTGAACGACGGCAAGAGCAGGGTCGGTGGGCCTGGCGAGCGGGTGCCGGCGATGTCCGACTCCAGGACGAGCACCGTTGCGGAGCGCATGCCGTCTGCGCCCGTGCTCAGTCCGGCCGCTTCCCTGCCCCCGACGGCGCTCAAGATTCTCGAGGCGGCCAAGAAGCTGCTGGCGAGCAAGGGCTATGAGGCGCTGACCCTCGAGAGGATCGCCGCCAAGGCCGGCGTCAACAAAGCCTCGACGCGCTACTACTTCGGGAGCAAGGCCGGTCTGCTCGAGGCGATCGTCGATGAGATCGTCCTCGACGAGTGCGCCCATATGGGGCGCAGCGTCTCGCCCGACGCGCCGCTCGAGGAGCGCGTCGACGGCTTCATACAGGGCGTGCGCAGCATGGCCACCGATCCCTCGTCGTTCGGCGGCTTCTACGACATCCTGCCGCGCGCGCTGCGTGACCAGAACTTGCGTGCGCGACTGGTGCGCCTCTACGAGGTCTGGTATGCGTGGAACCTGGAGTGGCTGGTGCTGGAGCACGTCGAGAATGAGTCGCAGCGCGAGCAGTTGGCGGCCATAGGACAGCTCACGGCGGCGATCATCGACGGTATCTCCGTCCAGGCTTCGATCCACGGCCGGGAATACGATCCCGAACCCACCCTCGAGACGCTCAGATACTGTCTGCTGACGGCGTTGCGCCAGCCGTAACGAGGGTCGCCCACGGCGCGAAACGGTCGGGTGTCGAGGCCGAGACTCGCGCCGGTCGGATGTCTTGTCACCTCGCCTCAGCGCATGGTAGCGTTCGCCACATCGTTCATCCGTCCGGGTGGATAGCAGCCTGTGGTGGAGTGTCGAGGGGCCGGGCCAGGCCGGCGACGGCCAGGACGACAGGGGGTGGTGCGTGTGAGTCGTAAGACTGGTCGCGGCGTCGAGGGGGTGAGCCCGTGAGCGAGATCCTGACGCGCATGGGCGACGGCTACACGGTCGTCATGACTCCCGATGAGGTGAGGGCCGACCTGGTCGCCGGATCGGAGGACGCCGCCAAGCGGGGCAAGGTCCCCGTGCTCGAGGAGTCGGAGTTCGACTGGCTGTTCGACCTCTTCGCCAATCCGAGCCGCATCATGGGCGTCGAGCGGGGGCACGAGATCATCCTCACCAAGGACGGCTCGGTCAACACCCTGTACTCGGCGCAGCTCTCGAGCGGCGTCGGTCTGCCACTGAGCCGCGAGCAGGCCTTCCGCGTCTTCGAACGGGCCTTCTGCTTCGACACCATGGAGATCGGGCATCCCGACTACTCCTTCAAGCCGGTCAAGGCGATCGTCGCCCTGGAGGCGACCGGGGTCGAGCAGGCGCTGCACGGCACCATCATCCCGGTCTTCTACGGCGCCATGCCCAATTTCGGGCTCTACGCGCGGCCGGACGGCCCCTTCCCCAACCCCGCCGACCTGCTGCCGAAGGGGCAGATCGCTGAGGCGCGCGAGGCCCAGATGGAGATGGCCGAGATGTGCCGCGACGACATGGTCTACGTGAGCAAGAAGATGGCGGCGGTGGGGGCCGACGGCATCAATTTCGACACGACCGCCTCAGCGGGCGACGCGGAGTTCCTCGCCACGCTGCAGGCGGTCGAGGAGCTGGCCGAGAGCACCGACCTCGCGATCGAGGTGGGGATGGCCGCCGAGATGGTGCTCGGCTTCCACGGCCAGCTCGACTACGACGGCAAGAAGCTCGCCGGCATGTGGCCGCACCAGCAGGTGAAGGTCGTCGAGAAGGCCGGCGCCCATCTCTTCGGCCCCGTCGTGAACACCAACACGCGCAAGAGCACGCCCTGGAACGTGGCCCGCGCGGTGACGTTCGTGAAGGAGTGCTCGAAGGTGGCCGAGATCCCCATCCACGCCAACGTCGGCATGGGCGTGGGCGGCGTGCCCATGTACGAGATACCACCCGCCGACGTGCTCACGCGTGCGTCGGCGGCGATGGTCGAGATCGGCCGCGTCGACGGGTTGTAGGTCGGCACGGGCGATCCCTACGGGATGTCCGTGAGTCACGCGCTCGCCTCCGGGATGGGAGGCATCCGCACCGCTGGAGACCTGGTGGCACGGATGCAGCTCCGCAAGATGAGACTGCGGGAGGCGAAGGAGTACGTGGCCGAGAAGCTCAAGGTGAGCGTCTTCGACCTCGCCGACTCGACCGTGATGCGCGGGCTGCGGGAGGAGCTCGACATCGGCGTCATCACCGCGGTGCCGGGCTGCGCCAAGGGGCTCGAGGCCAAGGCGCGCATCGCGGACCTGCTCGACATCGAGATCAACTCGGTGAAGCGGCTGTTCGACAAGGCCGGCGCGACCAAGGCGAGCCGGTAGGAAGACAGGGAGTGGGGCGGCCGGCCGGTTCTGCCGGTCGGCCGCCCACGACAGGCGAAACGAGAAGGGGGAGCGCGCGATGCCTACACAGGAGGAGCTGGAGCTCAACAAGGAGCTCCGGCAGCGCCTCGAGTTGGTGAACAGCGATCCTGAGTACGAGGGCGCGCGAGCCGACCGCGGGCGACCAGTGGCTGTTGGCGCCTGGTGGGGCTCATCATTCCCGCCGTGATGATGATCGGGGGGTGGCTGCTCTATGGCTGACATGGCTGCCAATGGAGGCATGGAAGGTCGGCCATCCACCAGGCTGCCGAGGGCAGCTGGCCGGTCCTCCCGGCAGAACGCAACTGGGGTCTCGTCGGCATCTTCGGCGTGACCATCTCGGCGGGCATCGCCGCCTGGAGCTACGCCATCGGCGGCGCGGTGTCCTGGTATCTCGCCGGCGCGCTGGGCACGATCGCCATGATCGCCGGCGCGCTCGTGGGCATGTACTTCGTCACTCTGTCGGCGATGCCCGTGAGCACCAAGTACGGCATCGACACCATCGCCGCCTGCAAACCGCAGTACGGTAACCGCGGTTTCGGCTTCGGCATCTTCGCTCAGTACGCCTCGATCGTGGGGTGGAACTGCATCCTCATCATCCTGTTCGGCAGAGCCACCGCCAACGTCCTCAACGCCGGCGGCTGGCTGCCCGACAGCTGGGTGTACACCGTCTCCGTGATCGTCTCCCTGGCCACGATCGCCTACTGCTACTACCTCGTGATCGGTGGTGCCGATTCGATCCGCAACAACTCCATCTGGATCGCCGTCGCCGTGACCATCGCCGGTCTCGTCGTGCTGGTGCGTCTGCTGCAGCAGTACGGCTGGACCGACATCGCCAACGCCAAGCCGGCCTACGCCTCGGGCGACCTGCACCTCGACTACACGCTCGGCTTCGAGATCCTCGTCGCCACGGTGCTCTCTTGGTGGCCCTACATGGGCGGCATCATGCGCATGAGCAAGAGCGTCAAGCAGGCGCTCCTGCCCTCGATGATCTGCCTCGGCATGATCACCGGCGTGATTGGTCTGATCGGCCTCTACGCCGGACTTGCCACGGGCGACCCCGACCCGTCGATCTCGTTCGTGAAGGTGACGGGGCTCTGGATGGGCATCATCGCCGTCGTCTTCATCGGCCTGGCCAACGTCGGCACGGCCATCGTCGGCGTCTACGCCACCTGCATCGGGCTCAAGCAGATCCCCGCCTTGCAGTACCGCCTGACGTGGAAGTGGACGGCCGCCATCGTGCTGGCTCCGGTGGCCTTCATCGCGGCGGTACTCCCCAGCGCGTTCATGAATCACAGCCTCACGTTCATGTACTTCCTGGGGCTGCTCTTCGCGCCCATCTGCGCCATCGGGATCGTCGACTACTACCTCTTCCGGCGCCAGAAGCTCGACATGGTGGCCCTGTTCGACAACTCGGTGCGGAGCAAGTACGGCTTCTGGGGCGGCGTCAACCCCGCGGCCTTCATCGCCGTGGCGGTCGGCTTCTTCACCTACTGGTACCTGCTCGACCCCGTGACCTACGTGAGCCACTGGACCGCCGGCTTCAGGTGGATCAGCGCCTCGTTGCCGTCGCTCCTCACGTCGGCCGTCGCGTACTGGGCGGTGACACGTCTCGTGGTGATCCCGCTCAAGAAGGGGGCTACGAGCGCTACTTCGCGACGCCCGTCGCGGCGGCGCCGGCAGGCGCGGTCTCCGGCTCGGAGCCGGCGACGCTGTCGTCCGTCGGCCCCGAGGGACCGGACGGCGGCGCGACCGTGGACTGACAAAAGGAGTACCAGCCGGAGTGAGGCACGTAGCCTGCTGGCTGGAGAAGAGCGTCGAGCGACGGCGCCGCGGGGGGCGTTCCGCCCTCCGCGGCGCCGTCGCTTTCGGCGTCCCTAGATGGCCGCCTACTTCACCTTGCTGATGTCGATGTTGAGCTGCTTGATCTCCGTCAGCTCGTCGAAGCACCAGTCGCTGAGCTCGCGGCCCAGGCCGCTCTTCTTCACGCCGCCGAACGGCGAGAGCTGATCCCAGCAGTTGTTCGTCTCGTTGATGAGGACCGTGCCGCACTCGATGCCCTCGCCGAGCAGGAACGCGGTCCGCAAGCTGCTCGTGAAAGCCGCGCCCTGCAGCCCGTACGGTGTCTCGTTGGCGATGCGCAGGCACTCGTCGATGTCCTTGAACGTCATGATCGGCGCCACGGGGCCGAAGGTCTCGTCGCGCGCCATGAGGAAGTCGGAGGTGACGCCGTCGACGATGGTCACCTCCGAGTACATGCCGTCGATGGTGCCGCCCATGAGGAACGATCCGCCACGCTCGCGCGCGTCGTCGTAGTGCGACTGCACCTTGGCGACGTTCGAGAGGTTGTTGAGCGGACCCATGTCGGTGTCCTCGTCGAGCGGATTCCCGACCTTGACCTGGCCGGCTCGCTTGACCAGCGTATCGACGAACTCGTCGTGGATCGCCTCGTGCACCAGGATGCGCTCTGAGGCGGTGCACACCTGGCCGGCCAGATAGAAGCAGCCGGTGATCGTGGCCTCGACGGCCTCCTCGATGTTGGCGTCGTCCATGACCACGAGAGGACCGTTGCCGCCGAGCTCGAGCATGAGCCGTCTTGATGCCGGCGATGCGCGTGAGGCGCTCGCCGGTCACCGTCTCGCCTGTGAAATGGATGGCGTTGGTGCCCGGGTTGCTCACCAGCTCTTCGCCGACGACACCACCCGGTCCGGTGACGACGTTGACGGCGCCGGCGGGGAAGCCGGCCTCCTCGAAGATCTCGGCCAACATCAGGGCGCTGTACGGCGTGGTGCTCGCCGGCTTGAAGATGACGGCGTTACCGGCGGCCAGGGCGTGGGTCGCGGCGATGTTGGGGATGTCGTGCGGCCAGTTCCACGGCGAGATGATGCCGATGACCCCCATCGGCTGGTGGATCACCAGGATGCGCTTGTTGAGGGTGTCCTCCTGGATGGACGGGTTGACCCGACCGCGATACCGCTTGATGCCTTCGGCCGCCTCGATGAAGTGCGGGGCGGAGTAGTGCTCGATCTCGTCACGCGCTTCGGTGATGGTCTTGCCGCACTCACGGCAGAGGACGCGCGCATCGTGCTCAAGGCGCCGGTAGGCGATCTCGGACGCCTTGAAGAGCAGCTTCGCGCGCGCCGGGATAGAGAGCTTGGCCATCTCCTTCTGGGCCTTGCGGGCTCCGGCGATGGCCGTCTGCACGTCGGCGGCGGTGCCCTTGGGCACCGAGCCGATCAGGCTGCCGTCGCCGGGGGAATAGACGTCGAACCGCTCTCCGCTCTCGGACTCGACCCACTCGCCGCCGATGTACATCTTGTAGTCCATCGGTGGATCGGCGGGCGCCGGGTACGGCGTTGGATATGGGCCCTTGGCCCGGACTTCAGTCGTCGCCATGGCTCACGCTCCCTTCAAGCTCGTGTGAACGGCGGTTTGTTGGTTCCTGGAGCCGGCCTGCGTCAGGCCGCTTACTTACCCGGATGGATAAGTCTCATGGCTCGCAAACTAGCACGGGCGTTCTCATGGTGCAAGGTGTCGACGGACCGGAGGAGGTGTCCGACGAGGAAGGCCTGACCTCGGCCCCGCCCCACCGCGGGGCGGCTACGCCTCGCGGTCAGCCGGGCTCTTTCCCTTTGCCTTGGCGGCGGCCGCCTGCGCCTCACGCTTGCGCTTGGCGACGATGTCGGTCGCGCCTTTCGCCTTGCCAGAAGTGGCTGCGAGGGCGGCGCGCGCGCGACCCGAGACGAACTGACTGCGGTCGCGCGCCAGCACCTGCATGAGCTTGCGCGCCTTTGGGTCCTTCATCTCTCTCAGCACGTCGACCATGGCGAGCTTCTGGTTACCGGGCCAGTAGGAGACCTTGCGCACGATTTCCTTGTTGGACTCGGGCTGGTCTACCATCACGAGGGCGCGCGCCGACTGGTAGCGCACGACCGGCTCCGGAGCGTCGAGGAGCTTGAGCAGCCTGGCGATGGCCTTCTCGTCGCCGCGCAGTGCGGCGCCCGTCAGCCGGCCGACGCCGCGCACTTCGAGCACCTTCTTGTCGTGCTCGATCTCCTGGGCTCGCATCCGGCGTCCGACGACCCAGAGCACCGGCAGGCTTATACCCACCACCTCGATTCCCCAGATGGCCCAGTAGAGCTTGACGTTCTGCTGACGCCATTGCTTGAACTCCTCGCTGCCTCCCTTGACGGCCGCGCCCACCAAGCCCGAGATCGACCAGGTGAGGACGGCGACTACCAGGATGATGGCGACGAACACGAAGGATCGGTTTCTCACGCGTGGACCTGCCGGAGACGAGGATGGCCGTTGACGAGGGGGGCCGCCGCGGCGGCGCTGGCTACGCGGCGCCGCGGCGGCCCCCCGTTCGATCAGCCCTGCACCTTCCAGTACTTCTCCACTTTCTCTGGAGTGAGCTCGACGATGAAGCCGCGCAGCAGGCCCTCGCCGTACTCCGAGCCGGGGTTGATGCACAGGGTCTCGCCGATGTAGGTGAAGCCGCTCGACTCGTGGATGTGGCCGTGCAGGCCCAGCATCGGCTGGTACCTTTCGATCACGTCGCGCACCGCCTGCGAGCCGACGTGGATCATCTCGACGCCGCCGACGCCCGAGGCGACCTTCAGATCGGCGCTCAGCTTGGGGGCCAGGTCGATGTCGGTGTCCTTGGGCGGGCAGTGGATGTTCCAGATCGAGTTACGCACGTCCTTGAGCCAGCCGATCTTCTCCTCGAGCATCTTCTGCATGCCCTTCTCGTCGGTCTCGCGCGGCGTGTCCCAGGGAGTGGGCGTCACGTACTCATTGCTGATGAGCTCGTGGCCCTCGAGGTCGAGGACCTTGTCGGTGGGGTAGATGATCCCCCGGTCCGCGTACTCCTTGATGGCCTCGTCAAGCTCCCTCGGATCGTCGTTGCCCGGCATGACGATCGACTTCACCTGCGAGGTGTCGATCTTCTCGCACAGCAGCTCCAGCCACTGCCGCATGCGCTTGACGACCTCGCGCTTCATGGTCTGGTCGACGAGATCGGGGTTCTTCTTCATCTCCTCGAGCCCGCCGCGATCGATGCGGCAGAAGTACATGCCGCCGTTGGCGAGCTTGCGCTCCCAGTCGACGATCTCCTCCTCGCTCTTCAGTTTGACCTCTTGGCCGAAGTAGCCCGACTTCGAGTACCCCTTGCCGTAGTCGATGATGGGCACGAGCGCCTTGCCCGCCAAGTCGCCGCAGAGCATCAGGCAGTCGCATTCGTACATGCTGATGGCGCTGATCCACTTGCGCCACACCGTCTCCGCGCCGTGCACGTCGACCGAGTAGAAGATCCTCATTCGCTGCGCTCCTTTCGCGAGTAGCGAAGGGCTACCCTCCCCTAAGGAGAGGGGAGCCCGTGTCTTCCCGGCTGTCTGCCGCCGGCGGGATCTCGGTGAGGATCCCGTCCGGATCCATCACTTCCCTGCGGATGCGATTGTACATCCGCAAGACAGGAATGCTCTCGCGCCACATGCGTGAGGCGCCGCAGGCAATCCACTATACTTTTCGCGCCGAACTCGGGCGCAGGAGGGACCGAACGGGTAGAGGAGCGGCAGGGGGAGTGGAAGCACCTCAGAGGAGCGCGTCGTGACCGCGGACATGATCGTCTCGCTGGCGATCTTCACCGTCGTCCTCGTCCTCATCCTGACCGAGAAGGTACACCGCACTATCCTGGGCATCGCCGGGGCCTGCGTGATGGTCGGGGCCGGCAAGCTGATGGGCTTCTATGGCGAGGGCAAGGCCCTGCTCGCCATCGACTTCAACGTCATCGGCCTGCTCATCGGCATGATGATCGTCGTGGGCATCCTCGCCCCGACGGGCTTCTTCGAGTTCCTCGCCCTCTACGCCGGCCGCCTCTCGCGCGGTAACTCGTTCCGCCTGTTGCTGTTCCTCGGCGCGGTCACGGCGGTCGTCTCGGCGCTCCTCGACAACGTGACGACCGTCGTCGTGATCGCGCCGGTCACCATCGTCCTCTGCGAGATGTTCGAGGTCAGTCCGGCGCCGTTCCTCCTCTCTGAGGCGCTGTTCTCCAACATCGGCGGCGTCGCCACGCTCATCGGCGACCCGCCCAACATCATCATCGGCTCGGCCTCCGGCCTTAGCTTCAACGACTTCCTCATCAACTCGGCCCCGCTGATGGTCGTGGTGTGGATCGCCGCCGCGCTGTCCTTCGTGTTCCTCTTCCGCGGCGAGCTGGCCATCCATCCCGACCGCTTCGCCCACGTCGAGACCCTCGACCCCTGGAAGGAGATCAAAGACCCGGTCGTGGCACGCAAGACGCTCATCGTGTTCGCGGGTGCCATCGTTTTCTTCGTGCTGCACAGCGCGCTCGATCTGACGCCGTCGTTCATCGCCCTCTCGGCTGCCGCGCTGGCTCTGCTGTGGGTCAGGCCCGACGTGCACGAAACGCTTCAGCGCGTGGAGTGGAGCGTTCTCATGTTCTTCGCCGGCCTCTTCGTCATGGTCGGTGGGCTCGAGGCTTCGGGCCTTATGGAAGAGGCGGCCAAGAGTCTGGCCGCGCTGAAGGACTTGGACCCAGTCATCGTCGGCATCATCATCATCTGGGTCGCCGGCCTGCTCTCGGCGGTGGTCGACAACATCCCCATTACGATCGCGATCATTCCGGTGATGGTGGGGCTGCAGAAGGAAGGGATCGACATCGGGCCGCTGTGGTGGGCCCTTGCCTTCGGAGTCGGACTGGGCGGCAACGGCACTGTGATCGGCGCCTCGGCCAACGTCGTCGTCGTGAGCCTCTCCGAGCGCACCGGGACTCCGATCACCTCCGCCTACTGGACGCGCAAGGGGCTGCCCACGATGCTCATCACGCTCACAGTGTGTAGCGCGCTCTACGCCGTCGCCTACTACGTGCTGTACACGTGACCCGTTCTGACCCCGGCGATGTGCGACGTGCCCCGGGCAGTGGGGTCGAGATCGACGCTCGCGCCTAGCCGGTTCCAGGCGAGTTTGCATATACTTTCTCAAGGGTGGGGACCCGTCGAGGGTGGCATCTCTCGCGAAGCCCCATGTGTCGGTCCGGGACTCCGCTGGAGAGAGGAGAGACAGCCGTGGCCAAAGCCGTGGACCGCGAGACGGCGAACGTCGGTGCCGGCAACTGGAAGGGCCTCGGCATGTGGGCTTGGCTGCTCTTCCGCGTCGCCGGCGTGGTCATTGCCATCTACCTCTTCGTGCACATCGTGATCATCTCGCAGGGGCGCATGACCGGCGCCTCGACGCTGGACAGCATCTTCAAGACCTTCGACAAGCCGCTCTTCGTGCTCCTCGACCTGCTGCTCGTCTGGGCGGTGCTCTTCCACGGCCTGAACGGCGTGCGCGTGCTGCTCATGGACGTCGGCGTCGGTGTGCGCAGCCACAAGGCCGTCTTCGTTTGCGCCATGGTGCTGGCCGTGGCCTTGTTCGTGTTCTTCATCGTGGCCGCCTGGCCGTTCGTGTTCTAGGAGGAGTGATGGCGCAGGAGACAGTCGGCGCAGCCCCTCGCGCGGCCGCCCCGTCGCCCGCGGCCTCCGGGCCGGTGCCGGTCGGCGCGGTGCGCGACCTCGATCGCAAGCAGCTCGACGAGGCGCGCGGCGGTGTCTGGGGCTGGTTCATGCAGCGCGCCACCGCCGTGATCCTCATCGTCGGCCTCGGCACCCACCTCGTGGCGACGCACATCCTCAACATCGGCGAGCTCAGCTACGACAACATCGCCGCGCGCCTCGCCGCCGTCTTCTTCATCGTGATCGACGTCGGCCTTCTCGCGGCGGCCATCTTCCACGGCCTGAACGGCCTGCGCATGGTCCTCCTCGACTACTTCTGGAAAGCCCGCCGGCAGCGTCTGGTCTTCGCCTATCTGCTCTGGGCGTTCGGCATCGCCTTCTTCGTCTTCGGCCTCTGGGCCCTGTGGCCCTGGATCACCTGACGGAGCGGGCGGTGGTGCACCACCAGCTGATCGTCGTGGGCGGCGGCCTCGCCGGGATGCGGGCCGCGATCGAGGCCAAGCGCGCCGGCATCGACGTCGCGGTGCTCTCCCAGGTGCACCCGGCGCGCAGTCACTCGGGCGCGGCCCAGGGCGGCATCAACGCCGCCCTCGCCAACGACCCCGAAGGACACGACGACACCCCTGAGAAGCACGCCTTCGACACCGTCAAGGGCTCCGACTACCTCGCCGACCAGGACGCCGCCTTCACGATGACGACCGATGCCGTCCCGGCGATCTACGAGATGGACCACTGGGGCTGTCCCTTCAGCCGCTACGACGACGGTCGCATCGCTCAGCGACCCTTCGGTGGCGCCGGCTTCCCGCGCACCTGCTACGGCGCCGACAAGACCGGTCACTACCTGCTGCACACGGTGGTCGAGCAGGGCTACCGGCAAGACGTCACGATGTACGTCGAGCAGTTCGTGGTGGCGCTCCTCGTCGACGACGGCGTCTGCCGCGGCGTGATCGCCTACGACATGGTGCGTGGCGGCTTCGGGGCGTTCCTCGCTGAGGCGGTGATCATGGCCACCGGTGGCGCCGGGCGCACCTACATCAACACGACCAACGCCATCATCTCCACGGGCTTCGGCGCGGCACAGGCCTACTACGCCGGCGTGCCCCTCAAGGACATGGAGTTCGTGCAGTTCCACCCCACGGGCTTGCGCACGACGAACATCCTCATGAGCGAGGGCGCCCGTGGTGAGGGAGCCTATCTTCTCAACGACCTGGGCGAGCGTTTCATGTCCAAGTACGCGCCGAAGGCCATGGAGCTGGCGCCGCGCGACATCACGGCCCGCTCCATCCAGACCGAGATCAACGAGGGGCGCGGCATCAACGGCCAGGAGTACGTGTACCTCGACCTGCGCCACCTGGGCGAGGCCAAGATCGCGGAGCGGCTGCCCGGTATCCGCGACCTGGCCATCCACTTCGAGGGTGTCGACCCCGTGTCCGAGCCGGTGCCCATCGTGCCCAGCCAGCACTACACGATGGGAGGCATCGACACCGACGCCGACGGCGCGACCGTGCTTCCCGGCCTCTACGCCGCCGGTGAGTGCGCCTGCGTCTCGGTGCACGGCGCCAACCGTCTCGGCGGCAACTCGCTCCTCGAGACGATCGTGTTCGGCCGCCGCGCCGGGGCGGCGGCGGCGGCGTTCATCGCCGGTGGCGGCGCGGGCGGCGCCGACGGCGCCGTGACCGCCCGCGCCGCCGACGGCGCGCTCGCCGCCATCCGCGATCGCGTCGAGCGCCTGCGGCACGGCAGCGAGCAGCCCTACGCCATCCGCGCCGACATGATCGCCACCATGAAGGAGCACTTCGGCGTCTTCCGCGACGAACGTCGCATGGCCGAGGGGCTCGAGAAGATGCGCGCGCTCAAGGAGCGCGCCCGCCACGTGAAACTCATGCACGGCGGCGACTTGTTCAACCTCGACCTCATCCGCACCATCGAGCTCGAGGCCATGGTCGACGTGGCCCTGGCCACCGCGACCGGCGCCCTGGCGCGCACCGAGTCGCGCGGCTCGCACGCGCGCACCGACTACCCCGCTCGCGACGACGTGCTGTGGCTCAAGCACACACTCGCGCACTACGAGCCCGGGGGCCCGCGACTCGAGTCCAAGCCCGTCACCCTAGGCATGTTCGAACCACAGGAGCGCAGGTACTGATGCCCGAAGCCACCTTTCGCATCCAGCGATTCGACCCCACGCGCGACACCGCCCCCCGCTACGAGGAGTTCCGCGTGCCGTACGAGGGGAACATGACGGTGCTCGAAGGGCTCTTCTACATCCAGGAGCACCTCGACGCCTCGCTCAGCTTCAGGTACTGCTGCCGGGCGGCGGTCTGCGGCTCCTGCGCCATGTACATCGGCGGTCGCTACCGGCTCGCCTGCCAGACGAACCTGCGCCACGTGGGCGACGAGATCTCGATCGAGCCCCTGCCTCACCTGCCGCTCGTCAAGGACCTCGTCTGCGACATGACCGATTTCTTCGCCAAGTTCGAGTACGTTCGGCCGTGGCTGATCCGTCACTCGGAGGACCCTGAGAAGGAGATCTCCCAGTCGCCCAAGCAGCGCAAGAAGCTCGACATGCCCATCGACTGCATCCTCTGCGGCTGCTGCACGAGCTCCTGCCCGTCGGCCTGGGCCGACAGAAACTACCTCGGCCCTGCGGCGCTGCTCTGGTGCTACCGCTTCGAGGTCGATTCGCGCGACGAGGCGCACAAGGAGCGCCTACCGGCCTTCGACAACGAGGACGGCTCCTACCGTTGCCACACCATCACCAACTGCGTCGAGGCCTGCCCCAAGAGTCTCAACCCCACCGAGGCCATCCAGTGGCTCAAGGGCGCGGCCGTGCGGCGGCGCATCCTCGGTCGCCTGAAGTAACTCTCCGCCGCCCTTCTGCGGAAGACCGCCCGGGGGTTGTTCTCGATCCCCGTCTTTGCGACCCCTCGGGGTCGCCGATCCTCGCGTGGCCCGACGCGCCGCGTCTCGCACTCAGCCGGGCCTAGAGACGGTCGATCGTGGCGAGCAAGACGCCCAACAGGGTCACGGCGGCGGCCAGCGCGAGCCTCCTGCCGAAACGTTCCCGCAGAACGAGCACACCGAGCAGGATGGCGAACAAGGGCGCCGTGGAACCGATGAGCACCGTGAGCACAGGGCCGATGTGCTCGATGACGAGGTAGTAGAGGATCGAGAAGAGGGCCTCGAGCAGCCCCGCGAAGACGATCAGCAGCACGACCTTCCGCCGCTCGGCGGAGTGAAGTGGGTGCACGAAGACCCTGGCCCGCCGCCAGAGCACGATACCGCCCAGCATCGCCAGGCCCATCGTCTGGCTCTGTAGGATCATCGTCGTGCTGGCACTGCCGACGGACTGCAGGGCGAGTTGGATCAGCACCGGCCCAAGACCCCAGCCGGCGGCCGTCACGAGCGAGAGCAGCACGACCTCCAGGCGGCTCGACTCGGCGTGTCCGGGGGTGGGCGGGGCGGCCACCTCGGCGGCGACCGCCGGGTCGGCGTGCATCCACCGTGAGACGAGGAGTATGCCGCCGGTGGCGACGGCCAATCCGAGGACCGTGAGGCCACCGATCGCGGTCCCGATGAGCGCGGCTGAGAACAGAGCGGCGAAGAGGGGGTCGATGCTCGTGAGCGGCGTGACGACCCCGACGCGGCCGCTGCGCAGGGCGTAGTAGTAGGTGTTGAAGGCGACGAGCCAGGTGACGACGGCGGCAATGCTGATATAGCCGACGGCGGGCCACGTCATGGCGAAGGTCAGGCTCCAGAGGTGCAGCACGGTGAGCGGCACCGTGAGCGCCAGTAGAGCCGTCAGGGACGCGATGCGCACCAGGAAGTTGGTGCCCAACGGCGTGACGTACTTGAGGACGCTCTTGTTGAGCACCACGATGGTGCCCCAGCAGGCGGCCTCGATGAAGGCCACGCCGACCCAGATCACGAAGGTCGCCGAGATCGCTCCCCCTCCCGGAGTTGGGCTGGGCGCGGGGCGGCGGGCGGGGTCACGGCCGTGACCCCGCCCGCCGCCCCGCGCCCATGCTATCAGCCTCGTGGGCATGCGGTCGCTGAGGCGGGGGCCCGCGTCCGCGATAGACTACCGCCCTGGAATCACCGGCACGGGAGACGAACGGAGAGGCCATGAAGACGACGATCGGTTCCACTTCACTCGAGATCGAGAGCGGCGACATCACGGCGCTGAAGGTCGATGCCATCGTCAACGCCGCCAACGATCACCTGTGGATGGGGTCGGGCGTCGCCGGGGCCATCAAGCGCGCCGGGGGCGCGGCGATCGAGAGCGAAGCTATGGCGCAGGCACCGATCGCCGTGGGCGACAATGCCGTCACGAGCGCCGGTGACCTCAAGGCGCGCTGGGTCATCCACGCCGCCGTCATGGGTCAGGACTTGCGCACGGACGCGGACATCATAGCCAGGGCGACCTACAACGTCCTCGAGACCGCCGAGCGCCTCGGAGTACGCTCGCTGGCCCTGCCGGCCTTCGGCACCGGGGTGGGCGGCTTCCCGCTCTACGCCTGCGCCAACACCATGCTCGGACAGGTGCAGCTCTACCTGCGCCGGCATCCGCGCTCGGGCCTGCGGCGGATCGTCTTCTCGGCTTTCGGCGCCGACGCCAGGGCGGCGTTCAAGAACGCCATGGCCGGGCTCTCGCGCTACGGCATCACGCCGGCCAAGCACAACACGTACGAGTTCTGAGCTCTGTGGTCGGCTTCGCCGGCGAGGTCCCTTCAGGTGTCGCCGTGCGTCTCTTCGACCGGCCTGGTCATCGCGGCCTGAGCCCGTGCCCAAGGGACGGGACGCGCCCGCGAACGCACGGCGGATGATGAACGGGGCCAGGAACGTCGTGGCCAGTACCATGCTGATCACGGCGACGTAGACGTCCCCGGTCACGGCACCGGCCGAGAAGGCGATCCCGGCGACGACGATGCCCACTTCGCCGCGCGGCACCATCCCGGCTCCCACCTCGCGCCGGATCGCCCCGCCTTCTCTGAGCGCTCCGACCCAGCCACCGGCGTACTTGGTCGCCACGGCGACGGCCGTGAAGACGAGGATCTCGGCGTCGATGAGGGGGTTGGCGAAAGCCGCGAAATCGACGTAGGTCCCCATCAGGACGAAGAAGAAGGGTACGAAGAAGGCCGTCAGCGGCTCGATGCGGCGCTGGATGGGGTCGTAGTCTTCCAGCTCGCCCAGCAGCAGTCCGGCGAGGAAGGCACCCACGATGGCTGCCAGACCGACGTACTCGGCGAGCAAGGAGAGTCCCAGAGTGAGCACGATCGAGGCGTCGAAGACCACCCCGGGGGGCAGCCGCTTGACGAGGTGCGAGAGCCGCGCTGCGAGGGGCGGTCCGGCGACGACCACGACGGCGACGAAGGCGACCGCCTCGAGGGCGATGAGAGCGATCTCGGTGGGGTTCGACTCTCCCAGCGCCACACCCTTGACCACGACCAGGACGATCAGGCCCAGGATGTCGTCAAGCACGGCGGCGGCGAGGATGATGCGCGCCGAGCGCCGTGACTGGACGCCGAGCTCCCGTAGCACGGTGATGGTGATGCCCACCGAGGTCGCCACGAAGGCTGTGGCCACAAAGAGGGCGTTGGAGGTGGCTTCGCCGAACGCCAGAGCGGCCAGCAAGCCGCCGGCGAACGGGAGTGCCACGCCAATGAAGCCCACGCGCAGGGCCGACCCGCGGACGGCGAGCAGGTCGCGCACGCGCGCCTCGAGGCCGGCCTCGAAGAGGAGGAAGATCACGCCGAGCTCGGCAAAGGCCTCGAAGAACTCGGACCTGTGGACCAGGTCGAGAAGGTGTGGACCGAGCAGGGCGCCGGCGAGAAGCTCGCCGATCACGGCTGGGAACCCGAGTGCGCCGGCCAGGCGGCCCAGCACCCGCGCGGCCGCGTAGGCGACCAGGAGCTGGAACAGGATGGTCGTCACGGGCCCGGCCTTCGGCTCTGGCGCAAGTCTCTTCTCATGGGGAGCATAGTATGACAGCGGAGGAGCCGGATCGTCTCAGGACCGACCCTACTCTCGAGGAGGACGAGATGCCTGAAGTGCTGTACCTCTCGCGCGGCGATGTCGAGGAGCTACGGTTGCCCATGGGCGAGGTCGTCGCCGCGGTGGAGGAGGGGTTCCGGCTGAAGGGCACCGGGGAGACCGAGATGCCGCCCAAGCCGGCCCTGCACCCCGGCGGGGGCGCGTTCATCCACGCCATGCCGGCGCTCGTGCGCGGCGAGGTCGGGCTGGCCGCGCTCAAATGGGTCGCCGTCTACAACACCAACCCCGCGCGCGGCCTGCCGGCCCTCGCCGCGCTGCTCGTGCTCTCGGACGCCGCCGACGGCCAGCCGCTGGCCGTCATGGACGCCGCGCTCCTCACCGCCTTGCGTACCGGGGCCAGCGTCGGTGTCGCGGCCCGCCGGCTGGCGTGCGACGACGTCGAGGCCGTCGGGATCGTGGGGTGCGGCGTGCAGGCGCGATCGAGCCTTGCCGCGCTCGTCGAGGTGCTGCCCCGCCTTCGCGAGGCACGCTGCTACGATGTCTCGGCCACGGCGCAGCGGGCGTTCATCGACGAGATGAGCACGCGCTTCCCGGCGCTCTCGTGCATCGCCTGCTCCCCGCCGGCGGAGGTCTGCCGCGGGGCGGGCGTCGTGGTCAGTGCGATCTCGATGGGGACGGGGGCGCGACCGCCGCTCGGCGCCGGCCTCCTCGAGGCCGGCGCCCTGGCGGTCGCGCTCGACTACGACGCCGCCTGGACGGCGGCGGCGATGGCCGCCTGCGACCGCCTGGTGTGCGACGACGTCGCCCAGGTCCGCGCGACGGTGGCCCAGGGGGCCTACCTCGGCGAGCTGCCGGTGGCGAGGCTCGAGGACCTCGGCGACGTCGTCGCCGGCAGGGCGCCCGGCCGTCGCGACGCCGAGGAGCGTATCTTCGCCCTCAACCTCGGCATCGCGGTGGACGACGTGATGACGGCGCGGCTCATCTTCTCACGCGCGCGCGAGCGCGGCGTCGGGAGGCTGTTGCCCCTCTGAGGTGCGTCCGGGCCCCGGCCGTGCGACCCTCAGATCGGGGCCGCCACGCCACAGATGGCGGCGAGCTCGACGAGCTGGTCCGCGCTCAGGCCGGGCCGACGGTCGGCGCGCGCCGCCATGACCCTGTCGATCACGGCGCGCGCCGCGTCGTCCTCGGTCGCGCCGCTCTCCTGCCACCTCTCGTATGAGAGCCGATTGGCGATCTGCGGCAGGAAGTGCTCGCCGGCGCGCGCGCGCCGCGCCGTCTCCTTCTCGCGCAAGAAGTCGCCGCCGATACCGGCGCGCGCGAACGCGTCGGGCATGATCGACGACTTCGAGACCTCGACCTCGCTCAGCATGCGGCGGACCATGAGCGCGATCTCGTTGTCGATGACGATCTGGGGCAGGTAGAGCGCGCTGGACGAGTCGATCAGCCCCCATCCCGACACGAGGTCCGGGTTGGCGGAGCACACGGTGAGCGCCTTCAGCGCCTTCTCGTAGCCGGCCTGGATACCCGGGTAGCGCGCGTCGGTCGACATGGCGGGGTTCATCGTCGGCACGCCGAGGTAGTGTCCGACCTCGGTCGCCGCCGCGCTCATCATGCTGTTCTCGAGGCAGCCGATGGAGAACGTGGTCCACCGCATGTCGAGGATGCCGGAGCCGAAGCAGAAGATCACCTTCGTGCCCGGAACGGCGACCTGCAGCATGGTCATGATGGCCAGGAACTCGGCCACGCCTTGCGTGACCGTGCCGGCGATGGTCACCGGTGAGGTCGCACCGGCGCTCGTCATGGAGTAGACCTTGACCGGCGCGCCGCACTCCGCCATGGCGACGTGGACGTCGAGAACCTGACCGTCGACCTGGAGCGGCGAGGCCGCCGTGACCAGCGTGCTCACGCGCGGCCGCTCGCGGAAGCGCTCCAGGTCGCCGCAGAGCACCTCGAAGATGCGCTTCACGGCGTCGACGTGCGAGGGACAGTCGACGAGCGTGATGTGTTTGTCGGTCTCACGCAGGATCGTGTAGTACTCGACGAGCTCGCGGCGCTCGATGGGCACGTCGGTCGCCGAGACCATCGTCCACATGAGCCCAAGCTCGGGCAGCGAGTCGTTGAGCGCCGTCGCCAGGCGGACGTCTTCAAGGGTGCTGGCGCGCCGCTCGCCGGTCACGTAGTCGATGGTCTTGGCCGCACAGCCGCTGGGCGTGAAACGGTAGGGCCTTCCCTCCGCCAGGACGACGTCGTGCTCGGGCGAGGCGGCGGCCATCAGGAACCCACGCGGGCAGCGCCCCAGAGCCGCCCGCACGAGGTCGGGCGGAAAGCGCACCAGACCCGCGTTGAGATCGACCGTGGCGCCGGCGTCGGCGAGCAGGGGCAGGACGCGCGAGCGAGCGGCCCGGAAGCCGACGCTCTCGAGGATATCGAGCGCCTCCTCGACGATCAGCCGTTTCTCGTCCTCGTTCAGCCAGGTCGTGTGGGCTCGCATCTCACTCCTCGTCGGGTCCTCGATCGTCCTCGGTCTGGCTCGGCGGCGGCGGTCCTTGGTCCGGCTCGCGGCGCCGGTTCGTGCTCCGCGGGCCCCGCACCGGACCGCCGGGCGGGGCCGTTACCGCCTCACACGCCGAAGCGGAGTCGGAACGCCCTCACGAGTCCCCAGCAGCCCGTCATCATCATGTCGCCCATGGGCGCCGGGAAGCTCACGTCGAGGTCGCTGCCTGCGAGCAGCGAGCGATGGGGTCCGGTGACGAAGATGGGGAGGCCGGCGGGCACGGGGCCGCTCAAGGCGGCCCCGTGCCCGCCGGCCTCCCGCACCTCGTCGCTCGTCAGCTCACCCGCCAAGAAGCGCGCCAGCCAGCGTTCGAGGGAGGCGCGATCGAGCGCCGAAGTGTGGTGCTCGAAGACCCCCGCGAGGCGCCCGCTGAGCGCCACCACGCAGACGGTGTGTCCGTTGCCGACGTTCACGAGGATGGCGTCGTCGACGCCCTCCTCCAGAGCCCCGTAGAGGGCGGCCGGGCCGGTGTCGGCGGCCATCACGCGAGGGACGCCGGCCAACCCGCCGGCCGCCGCCTGCATGCGCGTGAGCTCGCCGGGGATCTCGTCGACCGTGTAGAAGAGTGCCTGGATGGCGCGGCGCTCGGCGAGAGCGCGCTCCCAGAGGTCGAAGCGAAAGGCGCGGTTGGAGCTGTGCGGGTTGAATCCATGGTCCTGGACGGCGACGGCGGCGCCGGAGAAGGCGGGCTCGACGCCGAGCTCAGCCAGGGCGGCCAGGAGGGTGGGGAGGTCGACATCGCCGGAGCGCACGGCGTGAGCTCCGGCGAGCACCGCGTGCCGCGCCTCGTCCTCGCTCACCACGTGCACGCCGCGGCCGCGCACGAGCTCGACGTTGTCGGCGAAGGTGAGCGCGGCCTCTGGAGTGGCGAGGAACGTGAAGCCGGCGGCCAGATGATCGCGCATCGCCTTCGTTGAGGCGCCGCCGCCCATCACCGGCCCGCTGAAGGCCACGGTCTTGCCGGCGGCCGTGGCCGCCCTGATCTGACCCGCGACGACCTGAGTGCGCGAGGGGACGACGAGCTTGACCGAGCTCTCGGCCGGCATGTGGGGCTCGAGGATCAGCACGTCGGCGGTGCCGAGCCCCACGTCGATGGCCAGGATGCGCTCGCGAACGTCCATGACCACATTCTAAGCCCCGGCGGCTCCGGCGACCCAGCCGATCGTCGCAGGAGACTCGCCGCCTCTAGACTCTCCTGGCCGGCGGCGGACTGAGGCGCAGCCGCCACACGTTCACCATCGCCTCGAGCATGATGTTGCCGGACATCTTCGAGCTGCCGACCGCCCGGTCGACGAAGATGATGGGTACTTCCTCGATGCGAAAACCGAGCTGCCAGGCTCGGTAGGTCATCTCGATCTGGAACCCGTAGCCGCTGCTCTGGATGTCATCCAGGTCGATCGTCTCGAGCACCTCGCGCCGGAAGCACTTGAAGCCGCCTGTGACGTCGTCTACGGGCAGGCCGAGGATCGTGCGCGCGTAGAGGCAGCCGCCGCGGCTGATGAAACGGCGCGCAAGGCCCCAGTTCTCCACGCCCCCTCCCGCGACGTAGCGCGACCCGAGCACGAGGTCGGCTCCCTGATCGATGCGGCGCAGGAAGTCCGGCAGGTAGGCGGCGTCGTGCGACAGGTCGGCGTCCATCTCGAAGAGGATCTCCGCCCCCCGTGCGAGAGCGTGCTTGAACCCCGCGATGTACGCCCTGCCGAGGCCCTCCTTACGCTGCCTGTGCAGGACCTCGACGTCGGGCATCTCGCGCGCAAGCCGGTCGGCGAGCTCGCCGGTGCCGTCGGGTGAGCCGTCGTCTACGATGAGGGTGTGCAAAGGCAGCCTGTGGCCGTCCGCGACCTTCCGGATGCGCCGCAGAGCGTGCGGCAGGTTCTCGAGTTCGTTGTACGTAGGCAGGACGATGGTGTTCATGACCGTGGGGGAGTATACCTCCGGCCGTCGCGTCCTTACCCTCGCCGCTGTTCGGAGCAGAGTCTAACCTTCAAGTCGAGGTTGAGTCTTCGCAGCCTGAGCGCGGCAGGAGGAATCCTTGCGGTCGCGCCCAATAGGAAGATATTGTTGCTGCCTTGGCTTTGAGGCACAATATGTAGTGGAGAGTCGGAAGTATGCGCTGTCCCTTCTGCGGCACTGAAGAGAGCAAGGTCGTCGACTCGCGCGACTCGGAATCGGGCGATTCGATCCGACGGCGACGGGAGTGCCTGCATTGCGGCCGGCGCTACACGACCTATGAGCGGGTCGAGGAGACGCCGCTCCTGGTGATCAAACGCAACGGTCGCGAAGAGGTCTTCACGCGAGCCAAGCTGTTGAACGGCCTGCTGCGAGCGTGCGAGAAGCGGGGCATCCCCCTAGCGCGTATCGAGCTCATCGCCGACGAGATCGAGGGTGAGTTGCGGCGCGAGTCGGTGCAGCGCGTCGCCTCCGTCGAGATCGGCGAGCGCGCGCTGCGTCATCTAAGAGAGCTCGACAAGGTGGCTTACATTCGCTTCGCGTCGGTGTACCGGCAGTTCGAGGACATCGATGAGTTCCAGGATGAGCTCGCCAGGTTGTGAGAGGGCGAGCCGGGGTGACGGCCGGCGGGGCCGGCCGTCACCCCGGCTCGCTAGACTGAGCCTCCCTCGGGGGCAGAGGGATGAGACGAGAGACGGGACCGTTTCTGGCGGTCGAACGACGGCAGTGAGGGGCTGGCAACGATGCACGAGGTGATAGAACTCTCCGCCAACGCGCTCAAGGTGCTGCAGCGGCGATACCTCAAGAAGGGCGAGAACGGGGAGCTTCTCGAGACGCCCGAAGAGATGTTCCGACGCGTGGCGAAGACGGTGGCCGGGTCCGAACGACTGCACAACCCCGCGGCTCCGGTCGGCGAGTGGGAGCAGACCTTCTACGACCTCATGACGTCTCTCGAGTTCCTGCCCAACAGCCCCACCCTCATGAACGCCGGCCGCGAGCTAGGACAGCTCTCGGCCTGCTTCGTCCTGCCCGTCGAGGACTCGATGGACTCCATCTTCGAGGCCATCAAGCACACCGCCCTCATCCACAAGAGCGGTGGCGGCACGGGCTTCTCGTTCTCGCGCGTGCGTCCCCACAACGACGTCGTGCTCTCCACGAAGGGCATCTCCTCGGGGCCGCTCTCGTTCATGAGCGTGTTCGACGCCGCCACCGAGACGATCAAGCAGGGCGGCACGCGGCGCGGCGCCAACATGGGCATCCTGCGTGTCGACCATCCCGACATCCTCGACTTCATCACGGCCAAGCAAGACGAGGACAGACTGAACAACTTCAACATCTCGGTCGCCGTCACCGACGACTTCATGCGCGCCGTCGAGGCCGACGAGGAGTACCCGCTCGTCAACCCGCGCAGTGGCGAGGTCGTGAAGAAGCTCAAGGCGCGCAAGGTGTTCCGGTCGATGGTGACGCTGGCGTGGAAGCACGGCGACCCCGGCATCGTCTTCATCGACCGCATCAACGAAGACAACCCCACGCCGCAGCTCGGCGCCATCGAGAGCACCAATCCCTGCGGCGAGCAGCCGCTGCTGCCCTACGAGTCGTGCAACCTCGGGTCGGTCAACCTGGCGAAGGTCGGCGAAGACGGCCACATCGACTACGCGAAGCTGGGACGCATCGTGCAGACCGCGGTGCGCTTCCTCGACGACGTGATCGACGCCAACCAGTACCCGCTGCCGCAGATCGAGGCGATGACCAAGGGCAACCGCAAGGTGGGTCTGGGCGTCATGGGCTTCGCCGACCTGCTCCTGTACCTCAGCGTCCCCTACGACTCCGACGAGGCGGCGCAGATCGCCGGCGACGTGATGCGCTTCATCCAGACCGAGGCGCAGAAGGCCTCCCAGGAGCTGGCCGAGGAGCGCGGGGTGTTCCCCAACTTCAAGGGGTCGGTGTTCGATCGCCCCGACGGCCCGCGCATGCGCAACGCGACCGTGACGACCATCGCGCCCACCGGCACCATCTCGATCATCGCCGGTTGCTCCAGCGGCATAGAGCCACTGTTCGCCGTCTCGTACGTGCGCGCCAACGTGCTCGACGACGAGCGCCTGGTCGAGGTGCACCCGTACTTCGAGAAGGTGGCGCGCGCCGGCGACTTCTACTCCGACGAGCTCATGAAGCGCATCGCCGACGAGGGCACCGTGCGCGGCGTCGACGAGGTGCCAGACGAGGTGCGGCGGGTCTTCGCCACGGCGCACGACATCACGCCGGAGTGGCACGTGCGCCTGCAGTCGGTCTTCCAGAAGCACACCGACAACGCGGTCTCCAAGACGGTCAACTTCCCCCACCAGGCGACCGCCGACGACGTCGAGAAGGTCTACTTGCTGGCCTACAAGGCGGGCTGCAAGGGCGTGACCATCTACCGCGACGGCAGCCGTGCTGAGCAGGTGCTCAACGTGGGGCAGGGCAAGAAAGGCAACGGCCGCAGCCCCGTCGTCGGCATCGCCACCACGCGCCCCTCACGTCCCAAGCTGCTGAGCGGTCAGACCGAGCGCATGGAGACAGGCTGTGGCAAGCTGTTCGTGATCATGAACGACGACGAGCTCGGGCCGCGAGAGGTCTTCGCCAACATGGGCAAGGCGGGCGGCTGCGCCTCGTCGAACACCGAGGCCCTCGGCAGGCTCATCTCGCTGGCGCTCAAGAAGGGGGCGGCTCCCGGCGAGGTCGTCGAGCAGCTCAAGGGCATCCGCTGTCACGTCCCCTACGGTCTCGGACCGAACGCCACACTGTCGTGCGCCGACGCCATCGGCAAGGCCCTCGAGCGGCGCTACATCAGCGGTGCGGCCGCGGCGGCCGCGTCCGCCCCCGAACCGCAGCTCTCGCTGGTCGAGGTGGCGCAGGGAGCATGTCCCGATTGCGGAGGAGCGATCGAGCACGAGGGAGGCTGTGTCGTCTGCCGCCTGTGCGGGTTCTCGAAATGCGGATGATGGGCCGAGACAGGCTGCGCCCGCTCGGCTCGTCCCGCGCGTTTCTCGCTGCGCTCGAAATGCGGATGATGAGCCGAGACAGGCTGCGCCGGCTCGGCCGGTTCTTGCATGCAGCCGTCGTCGCGGGCGTAGAGTAGCGAGCCAGGAGTCTTTGCGTGCGAGGCGGTCGGGCCGGTCCGCCCCCGCGCGTCGAAAGGAGTGACACCATGGTCGACAAGCCGAACCCCGAGGCCGAGCCCAAGAAGGGCGGCGTGACTATCGCCGACAACGTGATCTCGAAGATCGCCTACACGGCCTGTCGTGAGATCGACGGAGTTCACGCGCTCGGGGGTGCGACCTCGCGCGCTCTCTCCAGCCTCGCCTCCAGCGTGCGCGGCGGAGAGAGCCGCACGCAGGGAGTCAGCGTCGACCTGCACGATGAGGTGGTCGACATCGACGTCACGTTGGTCGTCGAGTATGGCGCCAACATCCCCCAGGTCGGCGAGGCTTGCCGCACCGCCGTCAAGGAGAAGGTGGAGGGTGTCACCGGCCTCACCGTCCGCGCCGTCAACATCGTCGTGAGCGACATCGACTTCGCGGAGGAACCACCTGGCAAGCCGGCCGGACAGGCCTAGCTCACCGCCGGCCTCACCCTCGCTGTTCGGCGTCCTGCAGTCGCTCCTCGCCGCGGGGCTGCTGCTGATTGTGGGCGTCCTCTCGGCGCTGGCTGCGGCGCAGCTTCTGGCCGCAGCCGCCGGTCGCCCGGTGTCCCCCTGGGACCATCTGCCGCTGCCCGCGACGGCAGGCGGCTGGATCGTGCCGCTGGCCGTCGCGGGCGGGGCGCTCGTGCTGCTCATCGTCGTTGAGCTCCAGCGCAGCGAGCAGATCGTGGCCGTCAGCGTGAGCGGGACGGGCGCGGTGCTGGTGCCCGCGGACACGCTCGAGCGCCTCGTCGAAGGGGTCGCGCTCGATCACCGCGAGGTCGTGCGTGCGCGAGCCCGAGTCCAGTCGCGCGAGGGGCGCCTCGCGCCTCGGCTCTGGGTCGCCCTGCGGCCGCTCGCCGACACGGCAGAGCATCACCGGCGAGCTCGCTAGTGAGGTGGTGGCGACGCTGGCGTCGCGCACCGGGCTGCCCCTCGATGAGCCCCGCGTGCGAGCGAAGACTCTGGCCGTGCGCCAACTGCGGCGGTACCTGCCGTGAGAGGCTGGGTGCGCACGGCCACGATCGTCATTGCGCTGGCGGCGTTCGTTCTCGTCGTCGCCTTCTTCGTGCGCGCGGTGGTGCTGACGGTGTCGAGCCTCACGTGGGACCTGCCCGGCTGGCTTGCGGGTCTGCCCGCGGATCAAGGAAGGGCGAGCGCGGCGGCGGGCGTGGCCGCCGCCGCGCTCGCCCTTCTTTGCCTGGTCCTCGTCTGGCGCCTCGCCACCTTCGGCGGCCAGGGGCGCGGCGACGTGCTCGTGGGCGCGGGCGAGCATGCCATCGTCGTGCGCGCGGCTGCGCTAGAGCACCTGCTGGCCGCGGCCATCGGCCGCGATGTGGCGGAGCTGCGCGAGGTGCGCGTGCGGCTGCGGCGCGAAGAGGCGGGTTTCGGCGTGGCGGTGGCCGGCGTGGTCGGCCCCGGCGATCTGGTGGGCGTGCACGACCGCGTGCGTGAGGTGAGTCGACGCGAGCTCGAGCGGGCGGCCGGTCTGGAGGTCGTCACGGTCGACCTTGACGTGGACGGGTTCAGCCGCTGAACTCGAGGTCGGAGAGGAGACGGATGAGGATCAAGTACGTCGGCCTGATCGTTGGCCTTGTCGTGGGCATCGTCTGGATGTGGCTCGGGCTCCCAAAGCTCGCCGTCGTCCTCGTGTGCGGGGTGATCGGCTACGTGATCGGCCGCATCCTCGAGGGCGAGCTCGACGTGCAGCGCTTCATCGACGATCTGCGGCGGCGGTAGGCGGGCCTGGTCGGACGCCAGCGGCGTGGCGACCGCGCGAGAGACGGGGACGAGAATGAGGGCAAAAAAAGACCTGATTGTCATCAGGTCTTTTTGAGAAGCGGATGTGCCGTACACCCTGCCTTCTCCTGAGGCGGAGTCTACCCGTCCACAGCGCACGAGGCAACCGTTGATGTCTCACCGCGGGGTGACGCTCTTCCATCCCGACCTCGTGGCCTGCGATCTCGACGGCACCTTGCTGTCCCCCGAGCTCGAGCTCGCGCCCGCGACGGTCGCCGGCGTGGCCCATCTGCGGGCGGCGGGCGTGACCTTCGTCATCTGCACCGGCCGTATGTTGCAGAGCGCCCGGCCGATGGCTGCTAGGCTGGGGATCGACGGCGGGCTCATCGTCTGCTACCAGGGGGCGCTGGTCGCCGACCTCGGCAGCGGTGAGTGGCTGCTGCACCGGCCGGTGTCGCGGGAGGTGGCGGCCGATGTCGTGCGCCACGCGCGCGACATCGGCCGCCACCTCAACGTGTACGTCGACGACCAGCTCTACGTCGAGGAGCTCGACGAGTGGGCGCGGCGCTACGCGGAGTACGCCGAGGTCGACATCAACGCGGTCGACGATCTGCTGCAGGTCGTGACGCGGCGGTCGCCCACGAAGCTCGTGATGACCACCGAGCCCGACGATGCCGAGGCGCTGACCCCCGAGTTGCAGCGCCGCTGGCAGGGGCGCCTGGTCGTGACCCGGTCGCAGCTCCCCTACATCGAGATCACCGACGTCGACGCGACCAAGAGCCGCGCCCTCGAGTTCCTCTGCGCGCGCCTCGGCCTGCGTCGCGAGCGCGCGGTCGCCTGCGGCGACGGCCTCAACGACATCGACATGCTGCGCTGGGCGGGGCTGGGCGTGGCGATGGCGCAGGCTGCGCCGGCGGTGCTCGAGGCTGCGGACCTCGTCGTCGGCCAAGACGAGCTGGGAGGGCTGTTCGAGCGGCTGGCGGCGGCGCCGTAGCGCCGCCGCCAGCCGCTCACTGCGTGCGGGAGCGCTGCCCCGCCGTCAGGGCACGCGGACCGCGATCGCCGTCGACTGCGCCGCCTTGTTGACGGCGCTGCCCAAGAACGAGGCACGGACACGGTAGTTGCCGTCCGCCGGGTTCCAGGTCGCGCGCGCGTAGCCGTCGGCGGCCGTCTTCGCGGTGGCGATCTTCTTCCAGCCGCTGGCGGTCCAGCGCTGGAAGGTCACGCTGGCCCCAACCTGGGTCGGGGTCACACGCGCCGCCAGCCGGACGCCTCCCGGCCGGACAACGGCGGTGAGGCCCACTTTCGCCCTGATGCCGGCCGTCCGCTTGCCCGTGGCTCCCAGGTACTGATCGTCACCGCCCCAGACGGCGGTGAGCACGGTGTTCTTGGTAAGGCCCGTCACCTCCGCCAAGAAGACCCCGCGACGCGAATCCGGATCCCACGTCACCGGGACGGCGCCGTCGACGAGGGTCTCGGTCGTCGCGTCGACGGCGCGTCTGTAGAGCGCCACCGTGGTGTCGCCGGCGACGGCGTCGATCGTGCCCATGACCAGGACCGGCTGTCTGTAGCCGGCCGTGCGCGGGACCAGCTCGAGGTTGAGCGCCGTCGTCTGCTTGACCGCGTTGCCGTAGACGACCTTGTCGAGGCGGGTCGAGGCCGCGATGGAGTCGATGGATCCTGCGCCGTCGCCTGCCGGGCCGGCGTCGCCACCTTCGCCGCCGGGCAGGTAGGTGATCTGCAGGTCGTTGTTCGTGGGCATGGCGTCGATCTCGGCGACGATGTCGGCGACGGTCATCGGCTCTGCCATGGCCTGCGCGGGGGAGACCTCCCCTGCGTAGTACTCGTCACTCGAGTAGCCGCTGTCGGAGCCACTCGCGGTCAGCGTGCCGGACAGAGGGGCCCCCTCGGGGATGGTGAGCGTCGTTTCGACGGTGTCGAGCGTGGCCTGGCCGTAGATGCGCACGGTCGTCACCACGGTGTTGTCGCCCACCTTGAGGCCTCCCGGCACCGCCACGTCGACGATGGTCGCCGACCTGCGCACCGGGGCGATGGTCGCCTGGAAGTCGACGGAGACGATGTGCGCCGGGGCCAGGCCGTTGTCGTTGGCGGTGAGCATCGAGGTGATCATGTCGGGCTCATAGGTCGGCCACCACAGGACGTCATAGCCGTCGTCCCACAGGTTGGTGCGCGTCACCGTGCGGTCGGCGACGCCGTCGTTCACCACCACGGTCGTCGTCGTCTCCATGCTGCCGGCGAGGTAACCGGCGTCGACGGCCTCATAGATGGGGAAGCTCGACGCGTAGCCGGCGTAGCCTTGCCACTCCGGGCTGTCGGCCACCCACACCGGCACGTAACTGGTGCTGTCGACGGTCTTGCTCGCCGGGAGCCAGGTCGCGTGGGCGGTGAGGGGCGTCTCCAAGGGGATCAGCGACGTCGTGCCGGCGATACCGAACATCCGGTCCTGGGTGATCGTCCCTCTGATCTTGCCCGGTGAGATCAGCTTGAAGGGCGCGTCGCGGTTCGGCCAGATACCGTGCACGTACCCGTTGGCGAGCTCCATGCCGCTGCTGCCCGACTCGAACATCGGATGGCCGAAGGCGACGACCACGTCGTCGTGCGCATAGGTGACCGTGCCGAGACCGCCCGACCACACGTCGCCGTGCATGAGCATGGCGCCGACGGCGGCGCCGCCGACGAAGGGTGTCTCGAAGTCCGGCGCCGAACCGAGACCGACCGGCCCGGCGGGCAGCACGCTGACGCCGTGCTTGCTCAACAGCGCCGAGTAGTGCTTGAAGGCGGGGTTGGTCTCGGGAAGACCGCCGAGCTGTATCACCGCGAGCGGGGCGACCACGGCCGTCCCCTTCTTCGCCTTGACCTCCTTGGCGGCAGCGACGCTCGGAGCTATCACGACCTTGTCGATGAGGCCGCCGCTGGTCGCGACCGGTCTGTCGAGCGTAAGCGGGGCGAGCGTGGGCACGACGGGATGGTCGGTCTCGATCGCCGCCATGTATTGGATCGGTGTCGCCAGGCCGAGGCCGCCGATCGTCTGGTAGTAGCCGTAGGAGAGAGCCCCGATCAGCTTGTCGGTGCCGCCATCGGAGACGTAGAGCGGGCTCCCGCTCATCCCCATGGCTATGCCTCCCGCTCTCTCGATCACCGAACCCGTGGCTTCGAACAGGATGAAGGGCACGTAGGTGCCGACATCGGGGTCGGCGGTGATGCTGAGCACGGTGAGAGGTATGTCGGTGATGGTCGCGCCGGAGACCACTGTCTTGAGGTACCCGGGCACGGTGCCGTCGGGAGAGGCGTCGAGGAGAGCCTGGAGCCCGGCCAGGTCGAGCGTCGGCTCGGTCGGCGCCGCTGAGGCCGGAGGAGCGAGGCCGCAGACTGCGGTGACGATGAGCAACGCCATCATCAGACAGAGGAGTGCGCGACCTGACATGCGTGGATGGATGTGCCTCATGACTCCCCCATTCACTTGAGCGAGCCTCCGAGCAGGGCACCCTGCCTCGCGGCTCGCCACTATTAGACCACATTCCGTACTGCGCGTTTCGCATGCATGTGCCGCGACGGTCTGAGCGACTCGTCGCAGGATGCCTGAAGGCCGTCGAGGCAGGAGACGAGGGGGAGGCTTCGCGCGCAACGGGGGTCGCACGAGCGCGCCTCGACAACGTGAAGGCGGCGCCTGGAGGGTGGGGCGCCGCCTTCTGCGGGGTGTGTGTCGGTGTGGTGAGAAAGCCGGTTCCGAGGGAGGGGGCGGGCCGGGACAGTCTGCCCTCGACCGGCGAAGCAAACTCACCTTCCGACCGTGGAAACCCACAAAAAGAATACGCTTGCGTGCGGACGGGGTCAAGCAACGAGCGACGAGTGCCAGCCGCTTGCCGCGGGTATCGCTCCTCCGTTGAGGCGATGACTGCGGTGTTCCAAGGCACTCAGGCGCGCGGCTTTGCCCTCGGCCGTGGCGTCAGCCGTCGTCTCGGCCGTGGCGTCAGCCGTCGTCGGCGGGCGTCAGCCGTCGTCTCAGCTTGTGTCGGTCGTCCTCTCGGCTGACGAATCAGCCGCTCTCTCAGCCGGCGCGCGCCTTGATGGAGAAGGAGAGTGGAAAGTCGTCCCCGTGTCCACGCACGCGTAGCCAACCGTCGTCTCCCTGCTCGAGGAAGGGGAACACAAGGCCGGTGCAGTAGGGGAACTCGTGAAGATAGTCGAGGCGCAGACCGGCCGAGGTCAGGGAGGAGACGATCTCACCGAGGCCGTGTGACCACTCGTACGACACGTGTGACTCCGTCTTCACGGCGGGAGCGGCGTAGGAGCTGTCGGACTCGAAGGAGAGGGGCTCGCTGCGCGCCAGGTAGGGGTAGCGGACGATGAGGTCGGCGCGTTTGTCGTCGAGGGTGAGGACGAACGGGTGGAAGTCGACGATGTAGAAGATGCCGCCCGGCCGCAGGTGGCGCGCTATGAGCCGCCCCCATGCGGTCAGGTCGGACAGCCACATCAGCACCCCCCACGAGGTGAAGACGACGTCGAAGCGTTCGTCGAGGTGGGCCGGCAGGTCGTAGAGGTCGGACTGGATGAAGCGGCACCCTTCATCCAGTCCGACCTCTCGCGCCAAACGGTTGGCGAGCGCGATGGCCTTGTCGGAGAAGTCGACGCCTGTGGCACGAGCTCCGAGGCGTGTCCACGAGAGTGTGTCGAGGCCGAAGTGGCACTGCAGATGGAGCAGCGTGGTCCCCTGACGGACGTCCGGTCCGAGCTCCTGGAGCTCGATGGAAAGCAGGGTCTGGCGGCCGGCGAGGAACCCCTCCACGTCGTAGAACGCGGAGCCCTCGTGGATCTCAGTCCAGGCGTTCCAGTGCTCGAGGTTCGCGCGCGTGTACTCGCGCCGGCGCCGGTCGTCGCCTGACGGCATCGCTCTCTGACGCCTACGGTCCGACGCGCTCGAGCGTCCAGTCGCCGTCGACGAGACGCAGCGCGAAGCGCCCGGCGCACATCGGGCATTTGAGCTCCGTACCCTCGGCCGGCGCCGCGCCGTAATCGATCTGCCAGCCGCACATGGGGCAGAAGAACAGCACGGCGACGTCGTCGGCACGGAAGTCCTCGATGAGCTTGCGCAAGCCGCGGACGTGGCCGGCCTCGGCGCGCGCGAGGTCCTTGAACAGCTCTTTGAGTGGGGGATCGCCGACCGCGGCGGCGTACTTGCCGTAGAGCTTGACCGCCGTCTGCTCGAACTCGAGGTCGGACTCGAGGGCGCCGAGCGCCCAGGTGTACCCGCGCATCATCTCGCCGCCCCCCGTTGCCCGAGCGCCGTGATCCGCGCGCGCAGCTCGTCGCGGTGCTCCGTCTCGTTGCGCCTCAGCGCCTCCCAGTAGGCGAACAGGCGGGGGTCGGTCGCGCGCAGGCTCTGCTCCGTATAGCGCGCGACCGCCTCCTCCTCGAGCTCAAGTGCCGCGCGCAGGATCGCCGCATCGCCCTGCTCGCGAAGCGCCACCACGTCGTGTGGCTCGGGCACTACGCCTCGTAGGTGACGCAGCGGATGAGGCCGATCGTCTCGCCGCTCTCGCCCGTCGTCGTGGTGTCGCTGACGGCGAACACGGTCGTCGCCTTCTCTGCCGCGAGAAAGTCGGCCACCGCCGCGTCGAGGTCCGCGAGCTCGCGCGGGGTGGCGAAGATCTTGATCGGCGTCATGAACGTCTTCACCCTGATCATGCCACTCCTTTCTCTCTGAGATGACGAGTGTATCAGCGGCTGCGGGAGAGATGTGCGCGAGTCTTGTGAAAGCCTGCACCTGCGTATCGGAGTGGTGATAAGATGTGCTCCGAGGACTATAGTGTGGCGATGAACGCTTATGACTTGGACATGGCGCGCCTGGGGCGCATCGGCGAGGCGCTCGGTGACGGTACGCGGCGATCGCTCTACCGCCACGTGGTCGAGGCGGAGGTGCCGCAGTCGGCCGGCGAGCTGGGGGCGGCGTTCGGTCTCCATCGCACCGTCGCGCGTTCGCATCTGGAGAAGCTGGTCGAGATGGGGCTCCTGCAGGTCGGCACACGACGCCGGGCCCAGGGCGGCCGACCATCCAAGGTCTACTTCCCTTCCGAAGAACGTCTCGAGGTGCAACTCCCGCCGCGGCGCTATGAGTGGCTGGCGCGTCTGCTCGTGCAGCTTCTCGGCCGGCTCCCCGGCGACCACTACGAGATGGCCATCGATGTCGGCCACGAACACGGCCGCAACCTGGCGCGCGCCGGCCTCGTCGACGGCGTCGTGACGTCCCGCGACGCTCGTCTCACACCGCAAGAAGTCGTGCAGTGGCTCGGCGACAACGGTTATCGCGCCCGCCTAGGCAACGGCAAGCCGCCGACCGTCACCATCGACGTGACCAACTGCGTCTATCAGGAGGTCGCGCTGCTCGCTCCGGCGATGGTCTGCGCCTTCGACCAGGGGATGATCTGCGGTCTCCTCGGCGTGAGTCCAAGCAACCACCGGCAGGTGCGCTCGATCCTCGACGGCGACGAGCTCTGCCGCCACGAGATCACGTTGTGACTCCCTAGGGCCGACCGCCGTCGCCGGCGCCCTCGTCGTCCCAGTGCGACCCGACCGCCCCTACCAGCCCGGCAGCGCCTGCTCGCCCTCGAGCGCCCGCAGGGCCGTGACATCCTGGTTGACCTCGAGGATGCCCCGGTAGCGTCCTTCTTCGTCGCGCACCGCGAAGTAGCGCGTGTGTTTTGTCTTTCCCCGCTCCTGCGACCACCCTTCGGCGACGTCCCTCGTCCCGGCATGGAACTCCTGCAGGATGCGCTCCAGCGTCTCGAGGCTCTGCTCGGGATGGCAGTCGCGCACGTCACGGCCGATGTAGCGCGCGTCGCACGTCTTGTAGGTCGCGCCCGACCAGTAACGCAGCACGTCGGCCTCGTCGGCGAAGCTGATGTCGACGGGCAACGCGCGCAGAAGGAGCATGACTTGCTCGTCGTCGAGCGTGCCTCGCTGGAAGTACATGGGGCCTCCTTGTCGTCGGCGCCAGTCTACCGCCCGCGGCTTGGATCTGCTCCATGGCCCTGCGAGCCCGGCGACCGCCGCGAGCCGGATCGCCAAGGCAGCGACACGCGGCTCTCGGTGCCCCGCAGGAGGCGTACCACGTTCGCACGGTGTGCCCAGATCACGACGGCGGTCACGGCGACCGCTGAAACCCGGTAGGCAGTCGGCTCGGGGAAGACGAAGGTGAGGACGGCGAAGCTGACCGCGGCCAGGATCGAAGCCAGGCTGACGTATCGCGTCACAGCGATGACGAGCAGCCACTCCGCGTAGACGATGACGAATATGGGCCACATGAGGGCGAGGATGATGCCGGAGGCGGTCGCCACGCCTTTGCCGCCCCGGAACCGCAGGAACACTGAGCGCATGTGCCCGACGACGGGAGTGACGGCGACAAGCACCGTGAGCCACGGTGGCAGCAGAAGTGAAGCCACATACGCGGGCGCGAAGCCCTTGGCGGTGTCGCAGACCAGGACCAGGGCTCCGGCGACGGACCCGAGACTGCGGTACGTGTTCGTCGTCCCGATGTTGCCCGACCCGAAGTCGCGCACGTCGATGCCGTAGAACAAGCGGCCGATGAGCAGGCCGAAGGGGATCGAGCCGATGAGGTAGCCGGCGAGGCCGAGGACGAGGGCGAGTGTGAGCTCGTGGATATCCATGGCTACATCGTGTTAGACGCGGCGTCGCCGGGAGAGGTTACGCGGCGGACTCCGAGGCTCACCAGTACCTGGTGACCGGCGGCGCCTCGAGCGCCGCGCGCAGCGCCCGCTGTGCATCGCCGATCACGGCCGGTCCATGTGTGACGAGGACGTGAGCGACATCGAGCGCCGCCAGGGGTTGCAGGGTGGGCAGGAACCGCTCGTTGTACCAGGTGGGCTCGACGCGCCCCTGCGCCCAGATACGCAGGCTCCCATCGGGCATGCCGACCACGGCGTCCCCGAAAGCGAGGGCGCGCCGCGAAGGGAAGTACAGGGGAGTCTCGTACCGTCTCGGTCTGCCAATGGCGACGGCGCGCGCGAGCGGCCCCAGCGGCGCGCCAACGTCGATGTGCTCGAGCGGCGTGCCGGGATTCGTGAACCGCTTGCCCACCGCGGGGTGCCCCCAGATCCGCGTCTCGACCGTCTCGTGCCAGTCCCACCAGAGCTTCTCGGCGCTGCGTGTGTGGTAGGGGATGGTGATGAGCAGGTCGATCCGTGGCGCGGTGCGCGTGAGGCCGTCGAGCTGTCGCAGGAGTGCGTCGCCTGCCGGCCCGTCTGGCAGCAGGGGGTCGACGAGGGCCAGTCCCTCGGGAGCGGTCAGGGCGTAGCACGCCACCTCCTCGGCGCTGGTGCGGTACTCCGGGTGTGGCGCGGTCCAGCGGTAGACGCCGGGGCTGAGTTGCTTCATGACTGCCTCCCACCGTGTCGAGTGTCGTTGTCGGGTGTCGACGCCTCGTGTGGCGATGAGGCTATGATGCCCGCGCGCGCCGCCTTGGCCAACGGGACCGGTGGCTCGTCCCCGGGGTAGTACCAGAAGCCCCTCGTCTGACCGCCGTCGACGACGAGCATCTCGCCGTTGACGTAGGACGCGTCGTCTGAGGCGAGGAAGAGGACGGCGGCGGCCTGCTCCTCGGGCCTCGCCGGGCGGCGCAGGGGTATGCGGCGCATCTGCTCGCGGTAGACGTCCGGGTCATCGAGGTCGTCGCCCAGCATCGGCGTCAGCGTGAGGCCCGGCGCGACGCTGTTGCAGCGCACGCCGAGGTGACCGAGCTCGTAGGCCATGCACTGCGTGAGCATGGTGAGGCCGGCCTTGGAGGCACAGTACGAGGCGTCGGGTGACTCCGCGTAGTAGGCGCAGATCGAGCTCACGTTGACGATGGCGCCGCCGCCCGCCGCGACCATGTGGCGGGCGGCCTCCTGCGCGGCGACGAAAGCGCCGCTGAGGTTGCTGTCGAGGGTGTCGCACCAGCTCTCGTAGCTCATCTCCAGCACCGGCTCGCTGCGGGCGATGCCGGCGCAGTTGACGAGCACGTCGAGGCGGCCGGCGAGCTCGATCACACGGCGCACGACCTGCCTCACCGCCGCGGCGTCACGCACGTCGAGCGTCAGCACTTCGACGGAGCCCTCGCGCGCTGCGGCGCGCACCGCGTGAAGCTCGCGTTCGCGCCGCGCGGCCGCGAAGACGTGGCCGCCCTCGCGCGCGAACGCGAGCACGGTCGCACGTCCGATGCCGCTCGACCCTCCCGTCACGAGGACGGTCTTGCCCGCGAAGCGTTCCATGATCCACCTTTCGCCGCTGACGTCGTGGCCGAGCCTAGGGGGGTGGCCGGAAGGGCGTCAAGATGCACGGCCCTGGAAGCGCCGACCTTGGGGTGCGGATGCGGTCTGGCCCAGAAGCTGCCGACGCGAGCTGTAGACTCCGCGGATGGCACGTCTTCTGCTCATCGGCGTCGACTTCGACTCCTGCGCTCGCGACGGGGCGGTCGCCGACGCCGCCACCGAGCTGCGCCGTCTGGGACTGGTCGACCGGCTCGCGTTGCGCCACGACGTCGTCGACTGGGGGGAGCTCATCACCTCGGCGCCGGTAGCCGAACGGAGCGCCGCGTCGGGCCTGCTGAACGAGGAGGCTCTACTGCTGCTGGTACGGCGCCTGCGCGACGCCGTCGGCTACGGTCTGAGCGAGGATGCGACCCCGATGGTGTACGGCGCCGACTGCGCTGTCCTGCTGGGCGCGCTCGCCGGCGCGCGCGACGCACTGGGCGAGGTCGGTCTGGTCTTCGTCGACGGCCACGAGGACGCTTTCGACCTGGAGACGTCGCCCGACGGGCAGGCAGACCGACAGCGTGCTGGCGCTCGCCGCGGGGCTCACCGGTGAGCGTGTACCCGTCCCGTTGCGCGAGCTCCTGCCGGTCGTGCGGGCCGAGCGGCTGGCGCTGCTCGGCCCGCGCGACCGGCAGGAGCTCGCGGCGCACGGCCAATCCTCGCTGCGCGAACGGCTCGGCGAGGGCCTCTTCTTCGCGAGCGACGACGAGCTTCGCGAGGCGGGCTTCGCCGCCTGCGGGCGTGAGGCGGCGCTGGTGGCCGCGGGGGGTGGGGAGGAGCTGCGTGCGGGCAAGCCTGGGGCCCGGGCCGGCCGCTGGTGGCTGCACATCGACTTCGACGTACTGAGCGGCGGGGCTTTTCCGGCGCAGGATTCTCTCTCGTTGGGCGGTCTCTCGTGGCAGGAGCTTCTCGAGCTCGTCTCGGCGGCCCTCGGCGTGCGCGGCTGCTGCGGCGTCTCGCTCGTGATCTACAACCCCGAGCTCGATCCCGACCACGTCGTCGGCAGGCTGATCGTCGACTTCGCCGAGCGCCTCGCGGCGCTGCTCACCTAGCCGCTGCGCGTCGACCCGGCGCCGCGGTCTTCGTCGGGCGCGGCGGCCGGCGGGCCATCGGCCCGCCGGCCGCCGCGCCGCTTGCGCACCGCTTCGCGCAGGATGTACTCGACCTGGGCGTTCACGCTGCGCAGCTCTTCGGCGGCCCACCCTTCGAGCTGCCGCCAGAGCTCGGGGTCGATGCGCAAGAGGAACTGTTTGCGCGCGGCCACGTCAGATCACCGAGCAGACATGAGAGGCCGACGGCCGACATGGGCGCCGTCGCGCGCCGTCAGAGGCGCGAGGCCAGGTCGGGAGCTGCCGACCGTCATCGGCACGAAGCCCACTGCCCGCGCGGTCACTGATACAGCGTGCCGGTGTTGACGACCGGGGTCACCTGCGACTCGCCGCAGAGGACGACCATGAGGTTGCTCACCATCGAGGCCTTGCGCTCCTCGTCGAGCTCGACGACGTTCTTCTCCGAGAGCTGCACGAGCGCCATGTCGACCATGCCGACGGCGCCCTGCACGATCTTCTGCCGCGCGGCGATGATGGCCTCGGCCTGCTGCCGGCGGAGCATGGCCTGGGCGATCTCGGGGGCGTAGGCGAGATGCGTGAGGCGCGCCTCGTCGACGGCGACCCCGGCCTTGGCAAGGCGCTCCTGGAGCTCCTCGCGCAGCGCCTGCGAGACCTCGTCGACGTTGCCGCGCAGGGTGATCTCAGCGGTGGCGTCCTCTCCCTGATCGTAGGAGTAGGCGCTCGCCAGGTGCCGTACCGCCGTCTCGCTCTGCATCGCCACATACGCCTGGTAGTCGTCGACATCGAACATCGCCTGCGCCATGTCGGCGACGTGCCAGACGACGACGGCCGCGATCTCGATGGGATTGCCGCGCTGGTCGTTCACCTTGATGCGCTCGCCGGGCAGCGTCCTGGCGCGCAGGGACACCTTGTAGCGGCCTAGCGTCCGGCCACCGTCAGGACTCTCCTTCCCGCTTTTCTTGAGGGCCTGACTGAGCGACCTCTGGCTGCCGCCGTTGGCGTAGAACGGGCTGCCCCAGTGGAAGCCGACCTGACGCATGGTGCCGCGGTAGTGGCCGAAGAGGATCAGCACGCGCCCCTCATTGGGCTGCAGCGTGAAGAAGCCCGGCATGGAGAGCACACTGAGACCCAGCAGCACCAAACCGAGCCACACCTGTACGCTGAGACCCAGCAGCACGACACCGGCCCACACCGATGCCACGGGGAAGATGAGCAGGGCAATCCCCCCGACGAGCAGGGCGATGGTGATGGGCAGCATCACCCAGCCGCTCACGACCTTGCGTTCGCGTTCGTGACTCATCGTGATCCCTCCGTTCGAGGCGGCCCCGCGCCGAACCTGCGGCGCGAGAGGAGACCGTCTCCGCTTCTGGTAGCATGATGATATCATGAAGAAATCGGCAAACAAGGGTCACAGTTGGGCCGAGGATGCGGAGGTGGATTGTGCCGGCGCGCGCTTGCAGGAAGCGGACGGGCGGGGCGCGGCTCGCCTTGCGAGCCGCGCCCCGCCCGTGACAGTGGCGCTTCTGAGGCGAGCGGCTAGACCGCTGCCCCAGCCCCCCGCAACACCGGCTCGACGGGCACCATGTGCCTGCCGAAGCCGAGCCTCGCGGTAGGCACGCCGACCGCGAGACCGACGAGCTGCGAGAGGTAGAGGACCGGCAGCTTCACGAACCCTGGGTCCGCGGCCGCGATCTCCTCCTGGCGCGTGTCGAGGTTGGCCTGGCAGAGCGGACAGGCGCTGACGACCATCTCGGCGCCGGCGGCGGACGCATCGGTGAGGATCTTGCGCGTCAGTTCGACGACCACGGACTGCTCGCAGAGCGCCAGCGAGGCTCCGCAGCAGTCGGTCTTGTACGACCAGTCGACGGGCCTCGCGCCCAGCACCTCGAGGATCTCGTCCATGTGCATCGGGTATTCCGGGTCCTCGGCCGAGGTGACCTTGGGTGGACGGGTGAGCAGGCAGCCGTAGTAGGCGGCCACCTTGACCCCGCCCAGCGAGTGGCGCGCCCGGCGCTCGAGCTCCTCAAGCCCCACGAGGTCGTAGAAGACGTCGATGAGGTTGTCGACCTCGACGCCGCCGGTGAACGTGCGTCCCACGACGCGCTGGATGTCGGCGTGCCGCGCCTCGTCCTTCATGTCGTGCAGCGTGACCATGAAGCGCGAGAAGCAGGCCGCGCAGGGCACGACGACGGTGTCGAGGCCGAGGTTGCTCTTGACCTTCCAGAGCTCGTTATAGGGCAGGGCGGCCGCCAGCAGCCGCGAGCGTGCGTGGGCGGCCGTGTTGCCGCAGCACTCCCAGCCGGGGATCTCGTCGAGCTGGATGTCGAAAGCCTCGAGGCTCGCCCGGAACGACCCATCGAGCTCCTTGGCCGTGCCGTGCAGCGAGCACCCGGGGTAGTAGGCGACCCGGCGGCTCATCGCGCACCCCCGGTGAGCGCGGGCGCGGGCCGCTTCGCGACGCGCCCGCGCGCCGCCGCCCTCTCGCTCTCGATCTTCTCGGCTTCGGCGACCATGCGCTTCATCTGCTTGCGGTCGCCGAACGCCGGGCGCAGCGACAGCTTGCCCTTAGTGAACATCTTCACGCCCAGGAGGGCGTCGTCCATCATCGTGCGCGGGCGCATGAACTTGTAACGCGCGATGAGCTCGATCTCGTAGAGACGGCCCCAGCGGACGATGGAGTCGAAGTTGTACTGCAATATGTCGGCGAAGGGCCGGTCCTTGGGAACCAGGCCCTCTTGCCACGAGATGGCGCGCAGCTCGTCCATCACCGCGGCGACGTCGATCTCCTGCGGGCAGCGGGTCGAGCAGGTCACGCAGCCCGTGCAGAGCCAGATGAACCGCGACTCGACGGCCGCGTCGAGGTCGCCGAGCTGCACGGCGCGGATGATCTGCGCCGGGTGCAGGTCGCCCATGGGCGCCACGGGGCAGCCGACCGTGCAGCGCTTGCACTGATAGCACTTGTAGACGTTCTCACCCAGGTCAGCCGCGACCGCTCTGGCCGCGGTGGTGTCGATGGCGACCGTGGGACTCATCCTAGTTCACCACCGGCCGCGGCAGCAGCCCGGCCATCTCGACGATCTCGGGCACCGCGGGCTCCCACTCGACCGCCATGACGTGCACGCCGGCGACGCCCTCGATCTCGGCGATCTCCTTGATCATCTCGGCGCCGAGCTTCTTGCCTTCTTCCTGCTGCGGGGCGCCCTTCTCCTTGGCGGCGATGCGGTCGACGATCTCCTGGGGTACTTCGAGTCCGGGCACGAAGTTCTGCATGTACTTCGCCATGCCGGCGCCCTTGATAGGCGTGATGCCGGCGAGGATCTTGATCTCCTTGTGCAGGCCCAGGGCGCGCACCATCTCCATCCACTTCTTGAACTTGGGGATGTTGAAGATGCACTGCGTCTGCACGAAATCGGCGCCGGCCTCGATCTTCTTCTTGAGACGCAGGGCGCGGTACTCGAAGGGGTCGCCGAAGGGGTTCTCGGCACAGCCGATGAACAACCGCGGCTCGACCGGCATCTCGTCGCCGCACTGGAACTTCTTCTCGTCACGCATGTCCTTGAACATGCGGATGAGCTGGACGCTGTCGATGTCGTGGACGCCCCTCGCCTGGGGGTGGTTGCCGAAGCTCATGTGGTCGCCGGTCAGGCAGAGGATGTTGTGGATGCCCAGTGCCACCGCGCCGAGGATGTCGGCCTGCATCGCGAGACGATTGCGATCGCGGCAGGTCATCTGCATGATGGCCTCCATGCCGTTCTGCTGGGCGATGTAGCCCGAGGCCATGGAGCAGATGCGCACCACGGCGGTCTGGTTGTCGGTGATGTTGCAGGCGTCGACGTAGCCGTTGAGGAGCTTCGCCTTCTCGGCGATGATGGTGCCGTCGGCGCTCTTCGGCGGACCGCACTCGCCGGTGACGGAGAACTTGCCGGCGGCGAGGATCTTCTCGAGATTGCTGCCGGATTTCAGTCCGTTGCCGCTCATACCGGCTTCGCCTCCTCACGCACCATCTTGCGCGGCCCGCCGCTGTTGCTCTTGCTCCAGTCCTTCGGGGGAGTGTTGCGCAGGAGCAGGTCTTCGCGTCCCTGCGCGTAGAGCTTGTCGTGGATGAGCTGCCAGGCGCAGTCGATCTCTTCCTTGTTGGGGCCGGTGACCTCGCACTTGCCGTCGTGGCTGCCGCCGCAGGGCCCGTTCATGAGGCTCTTGGAGCAGCGCGCCACGGGGCAGATGCCGCCGGTCTCGCCCAGGACGCAGTCGCCGCAGGCGGCGCAGCGCTCGAGCCAGACGGCGTGCTCCTGGGGCATGCCCAGCATGTTGGTATTGACGGCCGGGAGGACGAGGGTCTCGGTGAACTTCTCGGCCATCGACTGGATGCCGATGCCGCAGGCCATGCTGATCACGACGGGGTACTCGGCCACCTTCTCGGCGATCATGTCGAGGTACTCCCACTCACACTGGCGGATGGCCGCGGTGTGCTCGCACTTGAGCTCGCGGCCGTCGTCTTTGGCCTTGATGCGCAGCTCGCTGGCGAGGATCTCGGCCTCCTTCTCGCCGCCCGTGAGACACACGGCCACACAGGTCTCACATCCGGCGACGAGCACCTTGTCCTTGCCCTCGACCAGGCCGAGGATCTCGTCGAACGGCTTGCGTTCAGCAGTGATCATTGCGCCTGTCCTTCCTCAACGTTTGCCGCGGGGCCCGGGGCGGCGCTCTCCGCGACCGGTTCGCCGCCGACGCCCGCCACGGCGGCGTGAGCCGCCTCGACGGGCGAGACGTCGTCGCGACGTAGCGGACTGGGGCCGAGCGCCCTGATGCGTTCGGTGAACTCGGTGGCGATCTCCGCGAAGCGGGGGCCCATCGCCGACGAGAGGTTGTACATCTCGACGCGCCCGGCCTCGAGCCCCATCTCCTCGAGCAGCTTCTTGACGTAGTCAATCCGCCGGCGCGCCCAGAGGTTGCCCTTGAGATAGTGACACTCGCCCTCCATGCAGCCGGCGGCGTAGACGCCGTCAGCGCCGGCCTCGAGGGCCTTGAGCACGTGGATGACCTCGAGCTTGCCCGTGCAGGGCAGCTTGATGATGCGGATCGTCGGCGGGTACTGCAGGCGCATGCTGCCGGCCAGGTCGGCCGCCGCGTAGGCGCAGTAGTGGCAGGCGAAGACGATGATCTCGGGCTGCACGCCCTCGGGCCACTCCTTCGGCGGAGCGGTCTCCTCGACGGCGGTCGGGACTTCGTCGCCCGCCACAGCCGCGCTCGTCTGCGCCTGAGTCATGTTGGCCTCCACTAGCGCACCTCCCCCGCATCGATGGCCGCGGCAAAGTGCGGTGACGCCTCTCTGAACGCCTCTTCTTTGGCGAAGATCTGCTCGTCGGTGTAGTGATGCAGAGTGATGGCCTTGGCCGGACACTCGCCCACGCAGACGCCGCAGCCCTGACAGGCGGCCGCCTCGATCTTCGCCTTCTTGGTCTCGAGGTCGATGATCGGCACCTCGTAGGGGCAGACGCGCACGCAGGTGAGGCAGGCGGCGCACTTCTCGGTGTCGACCTCGGCCACGACGCCACCCGCTTTGAGGGTGGCCTTGGCGAGGATCGCTGCCGCGCGGGCCGCCGCCGCATAGGCTTGCGAAATCGACTCGTCGATCGACTTCGGATAGTGAGCCGAGCCGCAGAGGAAGATGCCCTCGCTGGCGAAGTCGACGGGGCGCAGCTTGACGTGCGCCTCGAGGAAGAAGCCGTCGGCCGTGAGCGGCACCTTGAGCATCTGCGAGAGCACGTCGTTGCCCTCATTGGGTACTGTCGGAGTGGCGAGCACCAAGAGGTCGAGTGGCATCTCAATGGACTTCTTCAGGGCGGCTTCGCTATAGGCGATCGAGAGCGAGCCGTTGGCGTCGACCTTCGGCTCCGAACCGTTGGCGTAGCGGGTGAAGATCACGCCCAGCTCGCGCGCCTTGGTGTAGTACTCCTCGCTGAGCCCGAAGGTGCGGACGTCCTTGTACCAGACATACACCGGCCGGTCCGGATCCATTTCCTTGAGGCGAATGGCGTTCTTGATCGACTGCAGGCAGCAGGTGCGCGAGCAATAGGGCTTGTTCTCGTCGAGCGAGCCGGCGCAAAGGATCATGCCGACCGACTTGACCTCCTCGAGCCGGGGGTCACCCTCGGCGAACATGCGCTCGAGGTCCATCTGTGTGACGACCTTCTGGCTCGAGCCGAGGCCGTAGAGCTCGGGGCGCTGTTCTTGCGAGCCCGTGGCCACCATGACGATGCCGTGGTCGATCGGCGTGCGCTTGCCGTCGGACTCCTTGACGACGCTCGAGAAGTTGCCGATGAAGCCGTGGAAGTCGACCAGCTCGGCCTCGAGGTGGATGCGCACGTTGGGGTTGTCGATCAGGCGCTGCTCGAGCTCCTTGAGGAAGACCTTGGGGTCGCTTCCGCGGATCGTGTTGTCGATGTCGAGGACACGTCCACCGAGCTTGGCGCTGCGCTCGACGAGGTGGACCTCGTGGCCCATCTCACCGAGCGCGAGCGCGGCCGTCATGCCGGCCACACCGCCGCCGACCACGAGTGCCGCGTGCGTGAGCGGTACGTCCAGCTTGTAGAGCGGGTCGAGTAGCCGCGCGCGGGCGACGGCCATGCGGACGAGGTCCTTGGCTTTGTCGGTGGCTTCGTGTGGCCACTGCGCGTGCACCCACGAGCATTGGTCGCGGATGTTCGACATCTCGAAGAGGAAGGGGTTGAGCCCCGCCTCCTGGAGCGTGTCCTGGAAGATCGGCTCGTGCGTGCGCGGCGTGCAGCTCGCCACGACGACGCGGTTGAGGTTCTCCTTCTCGATTGTCTCTCGGATGAGCGCCAGACTGTCGGACGAGCACGTGTAGAGCGTGTCGGTCGAGAAGACGACTCCGGGCAGCTTCAGGGCGTAGTCGGCCACACTTTCCACGTCGACGACGCCGGCGATGTTGGATCCGCAGTGGCAGATGAAGACGCCGACCCTCGGGTCTTGGCCCGCGACGTCCTTCTCCTCCGGGTACTGCTTCTCGACGGTCAGGGAACCGCGCGAGTCGGCGAGCCTGGTCATCGCTAGAGCAGCGGCGGCCGACGCCTGAGCTACCGAGTCGGGGATGTCTTTGGGTTCCGAGAAGGGACCGCAGACAAGAACGCCCTCGCGCCCCGTCTCGAGCGGCTTGAACTCCTCGAGCTCGCAGAAGCCGTGGCGGTTGAGGGCGATGCCGAGCTCGCCGGCGATTTCTTGCGCCTTGCGCGCGGGCTCGAGGCCGACGCTGAGGACGACCATGTCGTACTCGGCGGTGATCATGTCGCCGGCCTCGTTCTCGAGCGTGATGTAGAGGTTCTTGCTCAGAGGGTCCTCTTTGATCGACGACGGGCGCGAGCGGATGTACTTCACGCCGCGGTCGAGGGCGCGCTGGTAGAAGGCGTCGAAGCCCTTGCCCATGGCGCGCATGTCCATGAGAAGCACGTCGCAGTCGGCGCCGGGCAGGTGGTCCTGAGTCAGCATCGCCTGTTTGGTCGCGTACATGCAGCAGACGCTCGAACAGTACTCGTGCTCCTGATCGCGGGAGCCGACGCATTGGATGAAGGCGATGCGCTTCGGGTGGGCTTCGTCGGAGGGGCGCAGCACCTCTCCGACGGTGGGACCCGAGGCGGAGAGCATGCGCTCGTACTCGAGGGAAGAAAGGACGTTGGGATAGCGGCCGTACCCGTGCTCGCCGTTGCGGCCGGGGTCGTAGGCGTCGAAGCCGGTCGCCATGATGACGGCGCCGATCTCGCGCTCGAGCTCGGCGTCTACTTCGTCGTGGAGCAGGGCGCCCGGCCCGCAGGCGCGCACGCACTCCATGCACTCCGAGCAGATGGCGCAGTTGAGACAGCGTTTGGCTTCGGCGACGGCCTGCTCAGGGGAGAAGCCGGTGTTGACCTCGTCCCAGGTGAGTCTGCGTGCCGCGCCCGGGAGCTGCGGCATGGGCATACGCGCCATGACCTCGGTCTTGCGCAGGATCTCCTCATCGGGTTTGGCCTCGGGCTTGAACTCGTCCCACACGGGCAAGAGCTCCTCGCCGCGCAGGTGGTTGTGGATGGCGCGCGCCCCGCGCCGGCCGGCGGCGATCGCCTCGATGGCGGTCCAGGGACCGACGGCGGCGGCGTCGCCGCCGGCGAACACACCCTTGCGTCCGGTCGCGCCGGTCTGCTTGTCGACGACGATCTGGCTCTTCTCGATCTTGATGTTGCGGGCGCCCTTGGTGAAGTCGTCGATCATCGCCTGGCCGGTGGCGAAGATGACCGTGTCGCACTCGAGCTCGGTGAACGAATTATCGATCGGGACCGGCGGGCGCCAACCGCGCTCGTCGGCGTCGCCGAGCGTGCAGTACTGGAAGTCGACCTTGCTCGCGCGGCCGTCGGCGTCGGAGCTGATCGAGGTGGGCATGCAGGAGCAGATGAAGGTGATCGACTCTCCGAGGCCTTCCTCGATCTCGTCGCTTGAGGCCGGCATGGTCTCGTCGTCCTCGATGCAGGTGAGGGTGACCTTCTCGGCGCCCAAGCGCAGCGCGGTGCGTCCGGCGTCGAAGGCCACGTCGCCGCCGCCGACGACGACCACGTTCTTGCCCATGTCGACGGGGTTGCCGACGGTCGCGTCGTAGAGGAGATCGACGGCTGTGAAGACGCCCTTGGCGTCGTTGCCGGGGATGGGCAGCAGCTTGCCGCCCTGCAGGCCGGTCGCCAAGTAGACCGCCTTGTAGCCGTCCTTGAGCAGCGCATCGACGGTGACGTCGGCGCCGACCTTCTGGTCACACTTCAATTCGACGCCCAGGGCGAGGATGCGGTCGATGTCCTGCTGCAGCGCGTACTTGGGCAGCCGGTACTCGGGGATGCCGAAGCGCAGCATGCCGCCGGGTTCGCTCTTGGCCTCGAACACGGTGGTCTTGTAGCCCAGCAGGGCCAGGTCGCGGGCGCAGGCAAGGCCGGTGGGGCCGGCACCGATGACCGCCACTTGTTCGTCGAAACGCACCTCGGCCGGGTCGGGTAGGGGCACGTTCTCGGCGGCGTAGTCGCTCACGAAGCGCTTGAGGCCGGCGATGGCGATGGGTTCCTCGACCTCGCCGCGCGTGCAGTCGGTCTCGCACTTGTGCGTGCAGATGCGGCCGCAGACGGCGGGGAAGGGGTTGGGTTCGCTGGCGACCGTGTAGGCCTCGGCGAAACGTTCCTCGCCGATGAGGGCGACGTAGCCCTGGGCCGAGGTGGCCACGGCGCAGGCGCGCTTGCATGGCGCCTGGCCCTTCTTCGTCACGGCGTAGGTATTGGGTATCGCTTGCGGGTAGAGCTTGTAGATGGCCGTGCGTTCGCCCTGCCCCTCGTTGAAGGAGTCGCCCACCTTGACCGGGCAGACCGGCACGCACTCGCCGCAGCTTGTGCACTTGTCGGGATCGACGTAGCGGGCGTGGTGTAGGATCCGCGCTTTGAAGCCTCCTGGTTCACCGCTGAGGTCGGCGAGCTCCGAGTTGGTGATGAGCTCGACGTTCAGATGGCGCCCCACCTCGACCAGCCGGGGCGAGAGCGTGCACATAGAGCAGTCGTTGGTGGGGAAGGTCTTGTCGAGCTGCGCCATGTGCCCTCCCAGGGCCGGCGCTTTCTCGACAAGGTGGACCTTGTACCCGCCTTCGGCCAGGTCGAGCGCGCACTGGATGCCAGCCACGCCTCCCCCCAAGACGAGCACGGCCCCGGTGGTCTTTGAGGCACCCGCCATCAAACTCTCCTTCTCGGACGCCGGACGGCAATTGGGCATTCTGCGGACCTCACGACTCCCGCGCGAGGTAGGCGCGAGTATAGCGTGGCGGCGGTGCCGCCGTCTACGTGAAGTGAGTCACAGAATACATGATTTTGCGGGGGAATGCGCGTTCGGAATGGGTGTGCCTCGCCCTTAGGCGAACACGACCCGCGGAAAGTACAGGGACACGATCCAGTCGGGCTCGTCGACGACCTCGCTGATGCGCAGGTCGGCGCACACGCTGCACAGCAGATAGGCGTCGAGCTCGCTCATCGCATGCTCCGCGCTGATGAGCTGGACCATCTCCCGCGCGGCGATGCAGGCCGCCTCGAGCAGGTCCTGCGCGATGCCCATCGTCACCTCGTAGCCGTGCTCGTCGAGGTGACGCGTCACGGGGCCCGGCGTGGTGAACCGTGGCCAGCGCACGTGAGCGTCGCGCAGCAGATCGAGCCTCACCGTGATGCGCATCGGCGTCTCGAGGGCGACCCCGCAGATCTCGCCGTCACCTTGGGCCGCGTGGCCGTCACCGCACGAGAAGAGGGCCCCCGCGACCTCAACGGGCAAGAGGAGCGTGGACCCGACGGCGATGTCCCTCGTGTCGATGTTGCCGCCCACGCGCCGCGGGTTGACGACGCTGTGCAGTCCGGGCTCGTGGGGAGCCAGGCCCATGATGCCGGGGAAGGGCTTGAGGGGCACGCGTCCCCCGGGAGCGTAGGTCGCCGGCGCCAGCGTTTCGGGGTCGAGCTGCCAGAGGTGTAGAGCCGGCTCCGTGAAGCCGCCGGCGAGCAGACCGAAGCCGGGTATGTTGGCGGTCCAGCCCCAGTCGGCCGTCTGCAGGTCGAGGACCGTCACCTGCAGCGCATCGCCCGGCTGGGCGCCCTCCACGAAGACGGGGCCGAAGGCGGGATTCACCTTGGCGAAGTCGAAGCGGGCGATATCTTCGACTGTCGAGGTGGGCGATATCTGCCCGCCAGAGGAGTCCAGGGTGTCGAACTCGACCACATCGCCGGGGGCCACGACAAGACATGGCTCCGTCGCGTGGTCCCAGCCGTAGTGCAGCTGGTGTCGCTCGACCCTGCGTTCCGCCAAGTCGATCCCCGCCCCTCGTAGTCGTCGCGAGCATGATAGCGGACAAGGCGTGCCTCTGCCGCTACGACCAGCCTAACAGCGCGACTGTGGGATGTTTGCCTCGCGCGACCCCGGCTGAGGCCCAGCGGGCTTCTGGTAGAGTTGGCCGGTCTCGCTCCGTCGAAACAGCGTTGTGAAGGGTGGTCGATAGCATGGGAGCCATGGAGCAGTACCGCGACTACGTGATGACGGGCTTCGTCAAGCGCATCGAGCCCGTGGTGGTCGATCACGGTGAGGGCGCGACGCTCTGGGACGTCGACGGCAAGGAGTACATCGACTGCTTCGCCGGCATCTCCGTGACCAACGCCGGGCACGGCAACAAGAAGATCATCGAGGCGGCCAAGGCCCAGGCCGACAAGCTCGTCCACGCCTGCTCGTACGTCTACCACGTGGCGGCGGTCGGCGCCCTCGCGGAGAAGCTTGCCGAGATCACCCCCGGCAAGCTGCAGAAGACCTTCTTCTCCAACTCGGGCGCCGAGGCTCTCGAGGGCGCCATGCGCCTCGCCAAGCGCTACTCGGGCAAGAGCGAGTTCGTGGCGCTCGAGTCGAGCTTTCACGGGCGCACCAATGGCACCTTGTCGATCACCGGCAACTCGGGGCGCAAGAAGGGTGGCTACACCTACCTCTCGGGCATCGCCTTCGCGCCGGCGCCCTACTGCTACCGCTGCTTCGCCGAGACGACGCCCGACAAGTGCGGCATGTTGTGCGCCCGCCGCGTGAGCGAGGTCGCGCGCCTGCACCTCTCGGGCAACGTCTGCGCCTTCGTGGCCGAGCCGGTCATGGGCGAGGGCGGCATCATCGTGCCGCCCGACGACTACTTCAAGGTCGTCAAGAAGGTCCTCGACGACGAGGGCCTGCTGTTCATCGCCGACGAGGTGCAGAGCGGCTTCGGACGCACGGGCAAGATGTTCGCCATCGAGCACTACGGCGTCGAGCCCGACATCCTGTGCATGGCCAAGGCCATCGCCGACGGCTGGCCGCTGGGCGCCTTCACCGCCACGGCCGAGATCGCCGACGCCTTCCAGGTCGGCGACCACCTCTCGACCTTCGGCGGCAACCCCGTCTCGTGCGCCGCGTCGCTGGCCAACATCGAGTTCTTTGAGGAGGCCGACCTCTGCGGCCAGTCGGCCGCCAAGGGCGCCGACCTCAAGGCGCGCTTCGAGGAGCTCATGAAGAGCGAGGCGCTGATCGGCGAGGTGCGCGGCAAGGGTCTCATGGTCGGCGTCGAGCTCGTCGAGGACAGACAGACGCAAGGTGCCCGCTTCGGCGGCCGCCGGGTTCGTGCGTCAGTACTGTCTCGACAACGGCGTGCTGATCGGTGTGGGCGGCAACTTCGCCAGCGTCCTGCGCATCCAGCCGCCGCTCGTCATCAGCGAGCAGCAGGTCGACAAGACGTTCGCGACGGTGGCCAACGGCATCAAGGCCTTCGCGAAGGCGTAGCCCAGGAGTAGACTACGCGTGTTGCCGGCCGCCACGCGCGCGGCCGGGCGCTGGGCGGGGCGGGAGCCCGAGTTCCACTCGGGCTCCCGCCCCGCCCGTTTGTCGTCTTGCGTCGCCGGTTCAGCTCCGGCCGTGCCCGTTGGCGACCGGACCGCCGGAGCCCCGGCGTCGCGCACGGCGCGCCGCGTGCTCCTGCAAGGCGAACATGGCCATCATCGCGGGGAAGATGAGGAGCACGGCGTACGGGGGCCGCGCGCCGCTCGCCTGCGTGCCGGCGAGACCCCAGGTCGATGTCCCGTCGAGGAGCGCGAAGGCGACGAACGCCGCGCACCCCACCACGGCGATGAGCACCTGGATGGCCGGGTAGGGTCTCATCCGGTCGCGGTGCTCCCACAGAATCAGGCCGATGCCGTTCACGGCCACGGCGAGAGCGATGAGCGCGGTGCCGGGCGAGGAGTCGTCGCGCAACGAGAGCGCCGCTCCGAGGATCACGAGCCAGAGCGTGGAGCCGATCTGGGCTCCGAACCATGCCCCGGCGTGCCACCGGAAAGCCCCGCCTTCGCGCGCTGGCCGCTGCGTCTCCACGCCCGCACCTCCTCACTGCGATCGCCGTCCGCTCGTCGTCGTGCGAGCCCGGCGGCAGCTCCGGGGCCACCGCGATCTTTCGCCTTGGCGCCCGGCGCGGACGGTGTCGCTGCCCTCGAGGGTGTATATCGGCATCTGCCAGCCCCGAGAAAAGGTGACGGACCTGTGCCGCGAGCGGCTGCGACTTCGTCGTGGCCGACTTGAACGTGGAGCGCGATGTGGGTGCCGTCGACGATCGGATCGCGCCGAAGCTTCGCCGGCCGCCGAGGCGGCCGCTGCGGTAGGATGGCGCCGATCGGCTTGGACGTCTTGGAGGAGGGACCATGGACCACGACGCACCCGGTGTGAGCGACGCCTTCGCGACGTTCCAGCGCGAAGCGCCCAGGCACGCGGAGGCTTGGATGGGCGCCGTAATGGGGCTTGGCGCGGCCGACGCGCTCGATGAGAAGACCTCCCATCTGGTCTACGTCGGCGTGCTCGCGGCGCTGCGCCTGGTGAGCGGGGTACCCTTCCACGTCAAGCTCGCCAAGCAGGCGGGGGCCTCGCGTGAGGAGGTCGTCTCGGCCGTCCTCATTGGGCTGCCGGCGGCCGGCAACGGCGTGACGCAGGCCTTGCCGGCCGCTCTCGCGGCCTACGACGAGGCTTGAAGGCCGGCTGGATGGCGCGCGCCAAGCGAGTCTCCAGGGCGGTCGACCCGCGGCGGCAGGTGAGAAGGGTCATCGAGCTCCTCGACGGGCACTACGGGCGGCCCGTCTGGGCCGCCCGCCACGACCCCGTCGAGGAGCTCGTCTACACGGTGCTCTCGCAGAACACGGCCGATGTGAACACCGAGCGCACGTACGCGGCGCTGCGGGAGCGCTTCCCGACGTGGCGCGAGGTGCGCGACGCCCCGGTCGCCGCCGTCGAGGACGCCATCGCGCTCGGCGGCCTCTCGGCGACCAAGGCGCCGCGCATCAAGGCGATCCTGGCGGCCATCAGCGAGCGCCGCGGCGAGCCCGATCTGCGCGAGCTCGACGACCTGGACGACGCCGCGGCGCTCGCCTACCTGCAGCGGCTGCCCGGCGTCGGCCCCAAGACGGCGGCCTGCGTCCTCTTGTTCGCGCTCGGGCGTCCCGCGATGCCGGTCGATACGCACGTGCACCGCGTGGCCGGCCGGCTGGGCCTGATCGTCCCCCGCGTGAGCGCCGAGGACGCGCACGCGGTCCTCACCGCTCTTTCCGGCCCCGAGAACGTCTACCCGCTGCACGTCAACCTCGTGCGCCACGGCCGGGCCATCTGTCACGCGCGGCGTCCCGAGTGTCGGCGCTGCCCGCTGCTGCGGGTTTGTCCTGCGGCGGAGGGCTTCCTGCGGGAGCGCGACGAACCGCAGGAGCGCCGACGCACCCCGAGACGGGCGTCGTCGGCGCAGGGCTAGAGGACGGGGGAGGCGGCGCTCGAGGCGGCTGAGCTCCGCCGGGCGGTGCGTGCGCCCCAGCTCCAGGAAAGCTCGCTTGTGCAGGAGTGCTCGTTGAAGCCTTCGCTGCGATAGATGTGCTCGGCGTCGGGCGTATCGGAGTAGACGGTGAGCTTGACGCTGTTGAAGCCGAGCTGACGCCCAGTGTCGATGGCCGCTCGCAGGAGCTGTCTGCCGAGCCCGCGCCCGCGGTATCTCGCCACCACCCCGAGCCGCGCGACGAAGTTCATTGCCGTGCGTCCCTCGTAGTGACGTAGGACCTGTACGCAGCCGGCCAGGTCGCGGCCCTCGTAGAGGAACAGGGCGCCGTCGCGTATCAGCCACACGTCGCCGGGCAGAGGGCGGAAGTTCTCGGGCATAGCCGGGATGAGCGACGGCGGCAGGAAGGCTTCGTTGAAGCGGGCCGCGATCTGACGCTCGTTGCCGGGGATGATGTCGCGCACGAGGCGAAACCCTTCGGGGAAGCGCGGGCCCGGGTAATCGCGCGGTGGCGTGAAGACGAGGTAGCGGCAGCGCCGCACGCGGCTGAACCCTATGTCCTCGAGGTGGGACTGCTCCGCCCGCATGGTACGGTCGTCGAGGAACGTGAACATGCCCTCGAGCGGGAGGTCGTCGCCGAGCAGCTTCTCCCTCGCGGTCTCGATGAGGGTGCGGATCGGGCCGGGACCCGGATACCGCGGCTCGACGTACAGCACCTCCATGTACGCCCGGCCGCCCGCCAGGTACTGCCGCTTGGTCGACATGAGCGAGACGCCGACCGCGCGATGGCGCCTCGTGAGCACTGTGATATCGCGCTCGGGGTGCGAGCCAGGGCCCAGGTATGCCGCGCGAAACGAAGCGGCGCTGTACGGCACGACCGCCTCCGACAACGCGGCGCACGATCTGATCAGGCCGAGCACCTGGCCGAGCTTCGACTCCTCGAAGTCCCTCACGTGCAGGCCCTCGATCGTCTTCGCCGCGTCCCCTCTTCTGTGCCAGAGCATGGGCACCAGCATACTCCGCCGCCGATGTCTTGCACCCGTCGCGGACGAGGAGCGTCGCTGAACTGAGCGTTGCGAGTCCCACGACGATCATTACCCCCGGCGGGTATCGTTGACGTGGCGCACCTCGCGGCCCTATTCTAGACGAAAGTGGTGTTTCTGACTTTTTTTGTCAGATTTGCCATCCACGGGCCCGCCTGCGGCGTCGACCAGGGCGAACGGCGTGTCGACAGGGCGCGCAGAGACTCACATGACATATGAGCCGCCCGGCGTTCGCCGGGCACGGACGAAGGAGCACGAGGGTGGCCAAGCGCAGACAGCATCGCTCCGGCGGGGGTGCCCGGTCGGGTTCGGCAGCGTCGCGGCAGACGACGGTCTCCAGGAACTCGACGCGTGCGGGCGGCGGGTCAAGCGCACGAGAGCAGAAGCGTGCGCAGTTCACCGGCGACTCCTCGGCCGCCCGCTCCCGTCGTCCCCTCATCGTCGCCGCTGCCGCCGCAGTCGCCGTCCTGGCTGTTGCGGGCGCCCTGCTTCTGACCCGCGGAGGTGGCGGCTCGGAGTTCGCGCAGGCGAGCACCGCGCAGGGCAAGGTGGAGATCCCGCTCTCGCAAGTGACGGACGGCAAGGCGCACTTCTACACCTATGAGAGCGGCGGCACGAAGGTGAACTACTTCGTCCTGGAGAGCCCCGACGGCACCGTGCGCGCGGCCTTCGACGCTTGCGACGTCTGCTACCCGTACAAGAAGGGCTATCACCAGAGCGGCGACTTCATGCAGTGCAACAACTGCGGTCGCCGCTTCCGCTCCGACCAGATCAACGTCCTCGAGGGTGGGTGCAACCCGGCTCCGCTCGATCGCAAGGTGGTCGGCAGCCAGCTCGTCATCACGACGACCGACCTCGAGGCCGGAGCGCACTACTTCCTCTGATCGGTCCTCCGGCGCATAGGCGGTCACTGGCGGCATGAACCTGTTCTCGCTCGCCCTGAGCAACCTGCGACGGCGCAAGTCGCGCCTGCTCTTTCTGGTCGCCGGCCTCGTGGTCGGCATCGCCACCATTGTGACCCTGCTGTCGCTGCAGAGAGCGCTGACCGTCGACGCGCAGAACAACCTCGAGAGCTACGGGGCGAACATAGTCGTCAGCCCCAAGAGCGACGACCTGTCCCTGACCTACGGCGGCGTCGCCCTCGGCGGCGTCGCCCTTGCTCCTCGCGACCTGAGCATGAGGGACGTGGCGCGTATTCGCAGCATCCCCAACCGCCGCAACGTGGCCATCGTGGCCCCCGAGCTGCTCGGGGTGACACACGTCGGCGGGCAAGAGGCCCTGCTCATGGGCGTCAAGCTCGACCAGGAGTTCAGGCTCAAGAAATGGTGGTCGATCGACGGGCGTGCCATTCAGAAGCCTGACGAGCTGGTCGCGGGCAGCGCGGTGGCGAAGCGGCTGGGTCTCGTCATGGGCGAGCCGGTCCAGGTGGGCGGAAGGTCGCTGACTCTCGTCGGCATCATCCGGGAGACTGGATCGCAGGACGACAACCTGCTGATCACCGACCTCGGCGTGGCCCAGGCGGTGCTGAACAAGCCCGGCAAGGCGACGATGGTCGAGGTGGCTGCCCTCTGCTCCAACTGTCCCATCGAGAAGATGGTCACGCAGATCTCGGGCATCTTCCCCGGCGCCAAGGTGTCTGCGGTCCAGCAGGTGGTAAAGGGCAGGATGCACGCCCTCGACCAGTTCCGCTCTTTCGGTCTTGCGCTCGCCGGCGTCGTCATCGCCATCGAAGCCCTGGTGGTCTTCATCACGGTCATGGGCTCGGTCACGGAGCGCACGCGCGAGATCGGCATCTTCAGGGCGCTCGGTTTCAGGCGCGGTCACGTCGTCGGTCTCATCCTCATCGAGGCCCTGGCCACCGCCGCGCTCGCCGGCGTGCTCGCCTACGTCGCGGGCATCGCCGTCACGGCCGTCCTCGTGCCCTTCCTGGCGCGCGGGCCAGTTGCCCTCGACTGGGAGCCGATGCTGCTCGGCGTGGCTGTCGCGCTCTCCCTCGTGGTGGGCGGTCTCGCGTCGCTCTACCCGGCGCTGCGGGCGAGCCACCTCGACCCGACCGAGGCGCTGCGCGCGCTCTAGGACGATGTCTGTGAGGAGCACGGTGCAAGGATCACGGGCCGAGACCGGCGATCTCGCTGCCGCCGAGGCCGGCGAGTCGATGGCACCGGCTGCCGCCGAGGCCGGCGAGTCGCCGGCGTTCGCCGGCGGCGAAGCACGCGAGCCGATGCCGACGGTCAGCGTCGAGAGCGACCCACCGGCCTCGTTCATCGAGATCGCCGGTCTCGAGAAGGTCTACACGGGCGAGGCGGCGGTGCCCGTGCATGCTCTCAAGGGCATCGATCTGCGCGTCGACGAAGGGGCGTTCATCGGCGTCATGGGGCAGTCGGGGTCGGGCAAGAGCACCCTCCTGTCGATCCTCGGCGGCCTCAGCCACCCCACGCGGGGGCGCGTGCTCGTCGACGGCATCGACCTCTACCGCCTGCCCGGAGAGCGTCTGGCCGACTTCAGGCGCGAGTACATCGGCTTCGTCTTCCAGGCGTTCAACCTGATCCCGTACTTGAACGCCGTCGAGAACGTGATGCTGCCTCTGAGCGTCAAGCGTCTGCCGCGCGGCGAGAAGCGCGAGCGAGCGCAGGAGGTGCTCACGCGCGTCGGCCTCTCGGCTCGCCTCGACCATCTTCCCAGTCAGCTTTCGGGGGGCGAGCAGGAGCGCGTGGCCATCGCCCGCGCCCTCGTCAACGAGCCGCCACTCGTCCTCGCCGATGAGCCCACCGGCAGCCTCGACACCGCGACGACGGCGGAGATCATGGAGCTACTGCGGGAGCTCAATGAGGAGGGGCAGACGATGGTGATGGTGACCCACAACGCGGAGAACCGACGCTACTTCGATCGCACCGTCGTCCTGCGCGACGGGCTTCTCACCTCCTAACCGCCTGAGATCCCGGAGCCGCCTGGGAGAGGCCGGCGCAGTGGCTCAGCCGGATGACGCCCTTCTTCTACTCGGCGCTGCTCGCCCCGGCCAACCGCCTGGCAGGCGGCGGGCCAGCCGTCGCGCGTGGGGCCCTGACAGGGGCCGTGCCCGGGGATAGGCTTCGCGCAGGCGAACCGAGGAAGGCAGAGATGATCGAGAGCGGGAGCGAGGCGACGAAGTACGTTGCGGCGCACATCGACGACATCCCCAACATCCCTTACGAGTGGGCGCCCGAGACGGAGTGGAAGCCGCTACGGCGTTTCTTCGGCATCGGCTCGTTCGGCACCAACCTCTTCCGGGCGGTCAAGGCGGGCGACGTGCTCACCGAGGACCACACCGAGGACCCCGATTCGGGGACCAGGCACGAGGAGCTGTACCTCGTCGTGAGCGGCCACGCCACGTTCAAGGTCGACGATGAGGAGTTCGACGCGCCGGCGGGCACCTTTGTCTACGTTCCTGACCCGACCTCGGTACGCGGCGCGGTCGCGAGGGACGCGGGCACTGCCCTGCTCGCCGTCGGCGGCGAGCCCGGCGCCGTCTTCAGCCCGTCGGAATGGGACCGCGAGCCCCTGCCGGAGTGAGGTGAGGGGAAGTGGCGACGGACGCCGGTATCGGCAGGCCCGAAGGGCCCGAGAAGGCGGATGACGTCAGCGAGATAGGTCGCCCGGCGCCCGACCCCGCTACCGGCGCGAAACCATCGGCCGGTCTTGCCCCGGGCGGGGGTGCGGTGCGGGGGGACACGGAGGAGGGTTCGACCGCGCAGGCTTCACCGGCGAAACGTGAGTATCCGGCCCACAGCGACGGTGTCGTCTGCCGCTGTGCGGTGCACTGGAGAAGAGAGACGATCGCGAGGGGCCTGAACCGTCTCTTCGCCGAGGGCGAAGAGACGTCGGACCCGTAGACCTCGCTAGACCTCGCTCATCACCTCGTCCTGGGTCAGGGCGATGCTGACCTCTTTCGGGAGCGCCAGACCGGACGCGATGCGCAGCGCTTTGATGAGTGAGGCCGGAACCACGCAATCGGTGCACACGCGGGCCGTCCTGCCGGCGCCCAGGATCTCGCTCTCGCGTCGCGTGTCGATCTCGTGGTAGGCGTCGAAGCCCTCCTCGCGGGTGACCAGCTCCGCCAGGCGCTCGATGTTGGCGCAGGTGGTCTCCATGGCGAACGACACCTTGCGCGTGTCGGGCGTAGAGGCGTACGCGGTGGTCTTGTGCAGGCAGATCCCCGCCTCGATGTCGACACGACCCTGCACGGCGCACTCCTTCTGCTCGGTTCCTGGACTGATCGGCAGCAAAGATACCCCTGTGGGTATCCTCGTCAAGCGTTGCCTGGGAAGGCGGGCTGGCCGATAGCGAACGCCGACCGAGGATCGCCGCGCTGCGTGGAGGCGCCGGCGGCGAGGTGTAGGGACCTCGCCGCCGGCGCCTAACCAGCTTCTGACTTCGGGGAGGGCTACTCCTTGGCGGGAACCACCAGGACCGGCACGTGAGCCGTGTGCAGCAGCTCCTGGGTGGTGGAGCCGAGCACCGTGGTCGTCTCGGAGGCGCCGGCGCCTCGCGCGCCGACCACGATCATGTCGGCGTCGACGTCGCGTGCCACCGTGACCACGATCGAGGCCGGGTTCCCCCGGCTGCAGGCCGTGGCCGCTTCGATCCCGGCGGCCCGCGCCGTCTTGGCCGCCTCCTCAAGATCGTCGTTGATCTTCGTCTCCATCTCGTCCCAGAGCTTCTCCATTTCCATGGCCGACTTCCAGAGCGGCTCGTAGCCGAGCCAGCCCGGCCGCCGGTCGTGGCCACAGGTGATGACGATCTTGGTACCTTGCCTGCCTTCGGCAAGATCGATGGTCGCCTTCAGGGCGTCCTTCGCAGCCGTCGAGCCGTCGTAGCCCACGACGAAGGTGCTCGCCATAGCTCGTCCCCCTCTCGCTTCGTTTGGCACCGACCGACGGGCAGTCGGCCGAAGGAAGCCGGCCGGGGCCGCCTTCCTGAGTCAATGCGGGTGCGCGGCGCGACCGTGAGTCGCGCCGCGCACCCCTAGGAACAGGCCGCCAGCGGCCGTCAGCCCGTCTCGCGCACGCCGGCGAAGAACTCGGCGTGGTCGTCGACGGGAGCCGCGGCGATGGCGTCGAGCCTCTCTTGCGGTGGCGGCGCCGTGACTAGGGTCACGACGATGCACGTAACGACACCGGCGATGACACCCCAGACCGCGTAGCCGAGCGCGCTCGCCGCCAGCTGGGACGGCCAGTAGTCGAACTCGAGCACGTACTTCTCGACGAAGTAGCCGATGAAGGCCGTGAGGCCACCTACCAGCGAACCGGCGAAGGCACCGCGCAGGTTGGCGCGCTTCCAGAACATCGCGAACACCGGCACCGCCACGCCGGCCGATAGGACGCCGCTCGACAGATAGTAGGCGTCCCACAATCCCTTCGGCAGGAGGTCGATGCCGAACGCGAAGAGGATCATCAGGAAGCACACGATGAGCGACCAGGCACGGCTCCAGGCCATGATCTTGCTGTCGCTCCAACCGCGCTTGCGGTACACGAGCGGCTGCAGGACGTCGTAGCTGATGTTCATGGCGCAGACGTTGGTGAAGGTCGCCATCGTCGACATCGACAGCGCGGCCAGCATGGGGAACAGGATGATAGAGGGCCCAGATCGGGAACTCCTGGCTCAAGAAGATGGTCATGATCTGGTAGGCGTCGCCGCCGAGCACAGCATCGTAGGCCGTCTTCGGCGGGAAGACAACGAGAGCCAAGAGACCGAAGATGCTCGGCAGGATGAGCACCCAGATGTAGTTGTAGATGAGGTTGGCCCAGATGCCCTTGCGCGCCGCCTTCGTGTCCTTGGCCGACTGCGCCTTGAGCCACCAGTCCTCCTCGATCACCCACCCGGGAAGCAGGGCGACGATGGAGATGAAGATATACGGCACCCCCAGCGGGATAAGGCTCCAGGCGCTATAGCCCTCTCCGCTACCGGGCGGCACGACCCTTTTCAAATAGTCGTACATGCTCACCCCGGAGGGCAGGTCGCGGTAGGCGACGACGACCATGGCGACGGTGACCACGGTGACGAAGATGATCGCCATGAAGAACTGCAGCACGTTGGAGTTGATCACCGAGTGGAAGCCGCCCATCCACATGTAGATGGCGATCGGGATGCTGAACGCGAGGTACATCACCCACGGTTGCACGCCGAACTCGGGGGCGACGATGTGGGCGATAGTCCACACCTCGGCCGCCGACCAGATGATGAAGGTGAAGATGTTGAACGGGCTCACCAGCACGCGCAGCGGGAGTCCGAAGCGGTTCTGCAGCATCTGCGGCTGCGAGATCGCCTTGATCGATCGCACCTTGGGCACCAACGCGACCATGCAGAACAGGAGGATGGACCAGGGTATCACCATCACCCAGATCCCCCCGAGGCCGTACATGTAGGTGCTATAGATCGCCCAGGTGATGAAGCCGATCAGCAGCCACCCGGCGGCGATGCTGCAGCCCACGAGCAGCGCGCTTGTCGACCGGCTGGCCACCCAGTAATCCTTCTGCTGATCGTCCGCAGACCTCTTTCGGAGCATGCGGTAGATGGACTGGCCTATCCACAGGATGACCACGAAGTAGGCGATCATCGCCACCCAGAACCAGATGGCATGGCTCCCAACGGTGTCGGTTGCGGCTGCAACCATAGCTCCCCCTTTCGTAGCGATCACAGAAACGACCGTCCGCGATTCGGCCTGCGCCCTGCCGTGCGGCCGGGTGCACCAGGCCGCTCTCGCGACTCAAATGCGTCACGTTCTGCCTGCGCCCCCTTTCCTTCCGCTGCGAACGGTTTCCTGGCCACCGACGCGGGCGCGCCCCCTTGCGCGCCTGCGTCCGGATTAGCCTGGCGGCCCGGCTCGCCGGCGAGCCGGGCCGCCAGGCGCTCACCGTCGAGCTCGCCGGCTGCACAGTGACCTCGACGGGTTCAGACCTTGACCCCGGCGAGCTCCTTGCACCGCTCGACACCGATCGACGCGTTCGGTCCGTAGCCGTCGGCACCGATCTCCTTGGCGTAGGCCTCGCTCACCGGGGCGCCACCGACGATGACCTTCACCTGGTCACGCAGGCCGGCTTCCTTGAGCGCGTTGATCGTCTCCGGCATCTTGGGGATCGTCGTGGTGAGCAGGCCGCTCATGCCGAGGACGTCGGGCTTGTGCTCCTTCACGGCGGCCACGAAGTCGGCCGGTTTGATCCCCTTGCCCAGGTTGATGACGTTGAAGCCGCCGCCCGCCAAGAGCATCGCCACGAGGTTCTTGCCGATGTCGTGCATGTCGCCCTCGACGGTGCCGATGACGACCGTGCCGATCGTCGCGCTCTCGCCGGCCGCCATGTGCGGCTTCACGAGGTCGAGGCAGGCCTGCATCGTCTCCGCGCTCAGAAGCACCTCGGGGATGAAGAACTCGCCGCTCTTCATGCGCTGGCCCACGACTTCCATGCCGGGCAACAGCGACTGGTCGAGGATGTCGCGCGCCGAGGCGCCGTCTGCCAGCATCTTCTCCGTCTGGGCCGTCGCGTGATCATCGCCGGCGATGATCATCTCTTTCAGCGTCTCGAAGTCTGCCATATGCTCCCTTTCCTTCACGTCGCGTTTCCTGTCGAAGCCCGGGCTCAGGAGATGGCGACGCCCGCCTTCTTCTCGACATCCCTCACGATGGCGCGGATCTCGTCCTGCACGTCGCTCGGGAGCGGCTCGACCTCGTAGGACTCGATGACCTCCTTGGCCTTCTCGTTGCAGCGCTGGTAGTAGTCCTTGCTGCCGTCCATCTCCCACTCCTCGCGCACGCGCCGGTCGATGAGCCCTGCTCTCGACTGGTGGGCGCGCATGTTGTCGCGCGTGCTCTTGCGGGAGAGGAAGTCCTTCTCGGAGCCCACGGCCACGATCTCGTCGACCATGAGCGTGGCATCGTTGGTGGGGATGCCGCGAAGGATGTACTTGCACATGCGCGCGGTCTCGTTGTCCATGACGAGCACCGCGTAGTCGATGGTGACGCCCGACTCGATCATCCCTGCACCGTAGATCTGGTTGGCTCCTCCCAACGCAGGTACTAGTCCGGTGATGGTCTTCTCGTGTGCGGTCTGCGCATCACCTAGTTTGGAATCCGCCTACAAGCCGGCCACGTAGCTGGGCAGCAGGTAGTAGCGCGCCAGGGCCGGGACGGCGGCGCTGATGAGTGCCAGCTCCGGTGTGCCCACCGAGGCCGTGGCCCGCTGCAGGTCGAAGGCCGTCGTCGATGAGCCGTAGATCACCGGGCAGCCCTTCTCGGCCAGCTGGCAGAGAACGACGCCGCCCAAGACCTCGGCGTTGTGCGTGACCAGTGTGCCCGCCAGGGTGACCGGTGCCGAGCCGCCGGACATGGCCATCGAGAGCGGCATCGCTGGCATGTGAGCGCGCGCGGCCGAGATCATGCAGCCGGTGAACTCGCCCATCAGCTTCAAGGGGCTGACCGGGCAGCTCAGGAACTCGAGCATGGGACGCTCGGCCAGCTTGTCGCGGCCGCCGACGACGGCCGCCGCGGCGTCGATCGTTAACTCGGCGCCGTGATGGTTGAGCGCCAGGCTACAGATCGGCTTGGTGGTGTTGAGCAACGTGGCCTCGATGAGGTGCGCCTCGGCGACCTCCGGAGCGACGTCGTTGGCCGTCACGGCGACGGTGTAGACCTCGATGTCGTCGAGGGCGTCGACCAGCTTGGCGAGGTCACCGACGTCTTTCTTGGTCGTCTGGCGCAGCTCGCCTGTGTAGGGGTCGACCGCCTTGACGCCCTCGGCGAAGTTGGTGTAGCTGACGCGCTTGCCCTCGAGGACGACGTCCTTGTCGGGGGTGCGCCCGCAGAGGACGACCTTGGAGGGCGCCCAGGAAACGGTCTCCTCCAGGACGTGCTGCGGGATCCTGACCTTGCGCTCGGCCCGGTCCACCTTGCAGCCGCCGTCGGCGAAGAGGTCGAGAGCCTCGTCGTCCTCGACCCAGAGGCCCGTCTTCTCGAGCACTTCGACGGTCGCCCAGTGGATGTCGTCGAGCTCATCTTGGGTGAAGATCTCGACGCCGAGGCCTCCGTTGCGGAGACCGCCGGCATGCTGGGGTCGGATCATACTGCCTCCTCCTTCGCTTGACGTTGCGTCTGTGCCACGAGACGGGGCGTCTCTTTGCTCCTGCTCCCGTTCGAGGCACCATTCGGCGGCGCCGAATGAGTCGACCTGTGCATGAACCTCAGCGCGGCGCGGGTGAGTGCGCTTCCTAGGCGGAGAGGTCGGGGATCCGAAGGGCGGCGCGCGCCACCGAGACCGTGGCCACGGCGTCGCGCCGTCACAAGTGGGGGAATGGGCGGGCGCGATGCGAGGCGGCCGCGTCGGCGGCCAGGCCTACGGCGGCGGGTGGCCGGCGCCAGCGGCCAGGCCCACGGCGGTGAGGTGGGCGCTCTGGGCGGGGCAGCGGCCGAGTGTCGGGCTCTGAGGCTCGGACAGCCGCCGGCGCTCGCTCCGCATGCTACGAGAGTCCGCAGACAGGCTGCCTCGTCCGACCTGGCACCCCGAACGCATGGCTCCCCCCTAATCGTGAGCCAGATTGCCACACCGCTCGACCCCTGCCGCAGGGCAACGGTGGAATCCAACACGAACAGTATAGAACAGCGCTGCGCGTGACAATCGTTTGTGCAGGATGTCGTCGAGGTGTGCCCCTTCACTCACAACGGGAGCATGGAGAAGCGCGGCGGGCGGCGCCCTCGAAGGGGCGCCGCCCGCCGCGCGCGTTCGGCTGGTAGCCGGTCTAGTCTAGTCAGTCGCAGGTCATCGCCGCGTGCCCGGCGCGCCACTCGGCGTCGCTGGGCTCGCCGCACTTCTCGAGCAGCTCGTCCCACTCCCTGTCGACCCACTCCTCGAGCGCGCTCAGCACGCCCTCGTTGCCGGCCTTGAAGAGGTGCCCGAAGCGTCCCTGCTTCTTGAGCCATGGCGTCACCGGCTCCTTCTCGTGTGGCCGGTAGCTCAGGTGGTAGACGCCGTTCTCGACCTCGAACAGCGGCCAGTAGCAGGTGTTGACGGCCTCGCGAGCGAGCTCGATCGACGAGGCCCCCTCGCTGCGCCAGCCGCGGGGGCAGGGCGAGATGATGTTGAGGAAGGCCGGGCCGGGGGTGGCGAGGGCCTTGGCCGCCTTGCGCACCAGGTCGCGCGGGTCGTGCGGCGAGGCCTGGGCGACGTAGGGGATGCCGTGGGCGATCATGATTCCGGTCAGGTCCTTGCGCTGCTGCATCTTGCCCGTCTGCTCAGCCCCGACGGGGCTCGTCGTCGTCCAGGCGCCGAGCGGCGTGGCGCCGGAGCGTTGGAAGCCGGTGTTCATGTAGGCGCCGTTGTCGTAGCAGACGTAGACGAGGTCGTGGCCACGCTCCATCGCCCCGGAGAGGGACTGCAGCCCGATGTCGTAAGTGCCGCCGTCGCCGCCGAAGGCGATGAACTTGACGTTCTCCGCGATCTTGCCCTGCTTCTTCAGGGAGCGGTAGGCGGTCTCGACGCCCGACAGCGTGGCGGCCACGTTCTCGAACGCGGTGTGGATGTAGCTGTTCGTCCATGAGGTGTAGGGGTAGATCGTCGTCGACACCTCGAGGCAGCCGGTGGCCGCCGCGGTCACGACCGGCTCGCTCGTGCCCATCAGCACCTGACGGGCCACGATCGGCGCGCCGCAGCCGGCGCACAGCCGGTGGCCGCCGGCCAGCTTCGAGCCCTGGGCGACCAGCGTGTGCCACTGCTCGCGGCCTTGCTCGAAGACGTTCGTCTCCTTGAGCGCGTCGACAGGGCAGACGTCGACGCACTGGTGGCAGAAGGTGCAGCGCGCCTCGTCGACCGCGTACGACTGCAGGACGCGGTGGTTGAAGCTGAGTGCCCCCGTCGGACAGGCCGTGACGCAGCGGCCGCAGGTGATGCAGTCGGCCAGTTGCAGCGACTCGCCGTAGGGCGTGTCGACCTTGATGCGGAAGCCGCGGCCGCTGAAGTCGTAGCAGGCCGGGCCGGCCACGTCGGCGCACACGCGCACGCAGCGCCCGCAGGCGATGCACTTGTTCATGTCGCGCTCGATGAACGGGTGTCGCGCGTCGGACTCCTCGCGGCGCACGAGGCCGGGCGCCAAGGTCTTGGTCGCGGCGATCACGAGCTCGTTGTCGGTGATGTCGTACTCGATGCCCAGCCGCTGCAGATCGCAGCTGCCGTTGGCGTCGCAGACGCACTGCAGGCAGCGCGCCGCCTCGGCGCGCGCGGCCGCCGGAGTGAGTCCCCGCTCGACCTCGGTGAACGAATCGAGGCGCTTGGCCGCCGTCAGCTTGCTCTGCCGGGCGCGCGGCGCGGTGTCGGCGCCGATGCCCATCCTCAGCCAGACCGGGGCGTGCTCGGCCAGTCGCTGGCCGAGCTCACCGAGCTGGGCGGCGTCGCGTACCTGCTCGAGGTAGGGAAGGGCGGCGTAGAGCGCCAGCTTGCCCTCGAGCTCTTCGAGGTCGCTGCCCGAGAGCCAAGCGTCCATCGCCAGCGCCGCTCGCTTGCCGGCGGCGACGCCGTGGATGGCCGCCTTGGCGCCCGTCACGGCGTCGCCGCCGGCGAAGACGCCCTCTTGCGAGGTGCGCCCCGTGAAGGGGTTCGCCTCGAGCGTGCTCCACGATGACAGCGAGAGCTCGCCCTCGATCGTCTCGGCGTCGGGCGTGTAGCCCTGGGCCCAGAGCACGGTGCGCGCCGGCACGTCGCGCGCCGCGGCCTTGGTGCGCTTCACGCCGTCGGCGTCGAGCTCGACGACCTGGACCGCGGCCGGCTTGCCGCCGCGGTCGAGCTTGATGCGCCGCGGCTCGACGGCGAACTCGAAGCGCACACCCTCGTCGCGGGCGGCGGCGACGTCGGCCGCGCCGGCCTCGACGCGGCGTTCCTCGTGCCGGCAGAGGACCGTCACCTCAGCGACGCCGAGACGGCGCGCGGAGCGGGCGGCGTCGAGCGCGGCGGAGCCGTCGCCGACGACGCAGACCGCGCCGCCGAGGCGCGGCTTCTTGCCGGCGCGGACCTCGGCGAGGAAGCCGAGGGCGTCGCGGGCCAACTTGCCGCCGGGGATCGTGACGGCCTGGCTCTTCCAGGCGCCGACGCCGACGAAGGCGGCGTCGTAGCCGCCGGAGAGCAGGCCGGCGAGCGAGATGTCGTCGCCGAGCCGTACGTCGCCGACGAAACGCGCGCCGGCCTTCCACAGGGGAGCCAGCTCGTTCTCGACGACCCCGGTCGGCAGACGGAACTCGGGGATGCCGTAGCGCAGCATGCCGCCCGGTTCGTCCTTGTCGTCGTAGACGGTCACGGCGTGGCCGGCCTGAAGCAGGTAGTAGGCGGCCGTCAGGCCGGCCACGCCGGCGCCGATGACGGCGACCCGCTTGCCGGTCGAGGGTGCGCACTCGATGTCGTCGGGGGCGCGGTCGCCGGCAGCCCGGTGCAAGGCGCAGATGGCGATGGGCTCTTCGACCTCACCGCGTCGGCAGACCGGTTCGCACGGCCGCGTGCAGATGCGCCCGAGGATGCCGGGGAAGGGCAGGTCGCGGCGCACGATGGCGGCCGCGGCGCCAAAGTCGCCCTCCTCGACCTTCGCGATGAAGGCGGGGATGTCGATGTGTGCGGGGCAGCTCACCGAGCAGGGGGCCTCGCAGTAGGAGTTGTGGTCCGAGAGGTACATGCGCAGGTAGTTCGCCCGCCGCTCGCGTACGCGCTCTGTGTCGGTGTGCACGACGAGGTCGTCCTGCACCCAGGTCGTGCAGGCGGCCTGCAACTTGCCCCAGCCCTCGACCTCGATCAGGCAGAGGCGGCAGGCCGCCCAGGGCGCCATGCCTTCCTCGGCGCAGAGGGCCGGGATGTCGATACCGGCGCGCTGTGCCACCGCGAGCACGCTCTCGCCCGGCTGCGCCGATACTCGCCGCCCGTCGATGGTCAGCTTCACGGTTGCGGCCTTGGTATGGGTGCTCATCAGTTCCTCCCTCCGGCCACGGCGGTCAAGACGCCCGGTGACTCGACGTCGATGGCATCGAAGTTGCAGACCTGACGGCAGGTATCGCACTTGATGCAGAGCCTCTGGCTGATCTTCTGGACCTCTTTGCGCTCGCCGCTGACGGCCTTGGTGGGGCAGGCGACGTTGCACGCGAAGCAGCCGGTGCACTTCTCCTTGTTGACGGTGTAGCGGATGAGCGGCCGGCAGACCTTCGCCGGACAGCGCTTGTCGAGCACGTGGGCCACGTACTCGTCGCGGAAGTAGCGGATGGTCGTGAGGACGGGGTTGGGGGCGCTGCCGCCGAGCTGGCAGAGCGAGCCTTCGATGACGTCGTCGGAGAGACGCTCGAGCAGATCGATGTCGTCGAGCGTGCCTTCTCCGGCAGTGATGCGCTCGAGGATCTCGAGCATGCGCTGCGTGCCCACGCGGCACGGTACGCACTTGCCGCAGGACTCCTCCGCCGTGAACTTGAGGAAGAACTTGGCGAAGTCGACCATGCAGGTGGAGTCATCGACCACCACCATGCCGCCGGAGCCCATCATCGAGCCCAGCGCGACGAGACTCTCGAAGTCGATCGGCGAGTCGAGGTACTCGGCCGGCACGCAGCCGCCCGAGGGACCGCCGAGCTGCACGGCCTTGAACTCGCGTCCGGGCTGCATGCCGCCGCCGATGTCGAAGATCACGTGACGCAGCGTGGCGCCCATGGGCACCTCGACGAGGCCGCTGTTGCGCACCTTGCCGGTCAGGGAGAAGATCTTCGTCCCCTTGGACGTCGCCGTCCCCATGCTCGCCAGCGCGTCGGCACCGTGGGCGATGATCCAGGGCACGGTAGCGTAGCTCTCGACGTTGTTGAGGTTCGTCGGCTGGCCGTAGAGGCCGTGGGCCACGGTGCGGATGTGCTTGCCGCGCGGCATGCCGCGACGGCCCTCGATGGAGGCCGTCAGGGCCGTCGACTCGCCGCAGACGAAGGCGCCGGCGCCCTGGTTGATGCGGATGTCGAAGTCGAACCCCGAACCGAGGATGTCCTCGCCCAGCAGGCCGCGCTCGCGCGCGGTCGCCAGCGCGAGACGGAGGCGTTGCACGGCGAGCGGGTACTCGTGGCGCACGTAGACGAAACCCTCGACGGGCACGGTCCCCGATGCGATGGCGAAGGCGGCGATGATCATGCCCTCGATCACCGAGTGGGGGTTGTCCTCGAGGATGGCGCGGTCCATGAAGGCGCCCGGGTCGCCCTCGTCGCCGTTGCAGATGACGTACTTGCGCTCGCCGGGGTTAGCACGGCAGAAGCGCCACTTCTTGCCGGTCGGGAAGCCGGCGCCACCGCGACCCCGCAGGCCGCTCTTCTCGACTTCGTCGATGACGGCTTCGGGGTCGCCGCCGGCGAGCACCTTCGCCAGCGAGCTGTAACCGTTGCGAGCGAGGTAGTCGTCGATGGAGGTGGGGTCGATGAAACCGTTCGCCTCGCGCGCGACGCGCACCTGCGAGGCGTAGAAGGGGACGTCCTTCTCCTCGACGATCGTCTCGTCAGTCTCGGGGTGCCGGTACAGCAGGCGCTCGACGACCTCGTCGCCGACGACGCTCGTCTCGATGATGGAGGCGACGTCGCGTGCCTTGAGGCGCGGGTAGAACACGCCCCGCGGATGGACGACGACGATGGGGCCTTCCTGGCAGAGACCGTGACAGCCGGTCTCGACCACCGCGACGCGGTCGCTGAGGCCACGCCGGGCAAGCTCCTCGTCGATGGCGGCGCGCAGGGCGGCGCGGCCTGAGGCATTGCAGGTCGTGCCGGCGCAGACGCGGATCTTGACCTCGTCTTCGCCCGGAGTCGCGTTCTCGGGATGGAACGCCCGCTTCAGGGCTCTTTCGATGGCCGTGGCCCGCCGGGCCGTTGATCGTGCCGTCGCAGCCACGTCAGGCCTCCTTCTTGCGACGAAGCTTGCGGACTAGCCGTCGCGCCTCGTTCGGGGTCATGCGACCGAAGGTCTCGTCCTCGCCAAGGCGGACGGCCGGGGCGAGGGCGCAGGCGCCGACGCAGTTGACCGTCTGCAGCGTGAAGAGCTCGTCGGGGCTCGTAGCGCCGATGGCGATGTCGAGCTCCTGTGCGAATGCCTCGGCCACGAGGGGAGCGCCGGCCACGTGGCAGGCCGTCCCCATGCATACACTGATCACATGCTTGCCTACGGGCTCCAGCCGGAACTGGTTGTAGAACGTCGCCACGCCGTAGACCTTCGAGAAGGGCATGCGTATCTCGTCAGCGATCTCCTCGAGCGCCCTGCGCGGGAGCCAGCCGAAGGAGTCCTGCGTCGCATGCAGGGCCTCGATCAACCCTGACCCGTCGCGCAACCGTTGTGCGACGTCGTCGAACTTGGCCATGTCGATCTCGGGCTGTGCCTCGGCGCGCGCCGCCTTCTCAGCAGCGGTGTCCCAGGGGAGGTCGGGGTGCTCGGGGCAATAGTCGATCTCGATGCAGTCGACGGGGCAGACGCGCTCGCACAGCGTGCAGGCGTAGCAGCGGTAGCCGCCGCGGCCGTCGCGAACCAGGTCGAAGAGCCCCCGCCCGCGCGCCTTGCCGAGCAGTTCGCGCTTCTCGAAGTCGATGCCCTGCAGCACCTCGTAGAGGGTCGGTGCCGTCCGGAGCTTGCCGTTGCCGTTGCCCGCCATCACTGCTCCTCGTCCTTGCGCAGGTTCAGGTAGCGCCGCTTCACCGGGATCTCCTCGCCGGCCGCTGCGCTCTGGAGCACGGCGTAGGCCTCCTCGATGTTGGCGGGGAAGATGTCACGCCCGCCGAGGCCGTAGATGAAGGGGTAGATCTCGGGTCTCGTGGCGCAGTCGTACAGCGCCGACCGGACCTCGAGGAAGATGGGGCCGCCCTGGGCGCCGAACGAGTCGGCGCGATCGAGGACCCCGACCACCTTCACGCCCTGCAGGGCGTCGACGTACTCCTGCACGGGGAAGGGCCGCAGGGTGCGCACTTTCAGCACGCCCGCCTTGACGCCGGCGTCGCGCAGCTGATCGACGACCGTGCGCGTCGTCCCGGCCGTTGAGCCCACGACCACGATCGCGATCTCGGCGTCGTCGAGCCTGTAGGTCGAGAAGTGGTGATAGCGACGGCCGGTCAGCGCGGCGTACTCCTCGGCGACCTCGTCGATGACGCGCAAGGCGCGCTCCATGGCGCGGTTCTGCGAGACCTTGTGCTCGAAGAACCAGCCGTGCAGGCCATCGAACGGGCCCACCGTGACGGGGTGCTTCGTGTCAAGCATCGGGTTGACGGCCACGTAGGGGCCGATGAACTCCTGCACGGCCTCGTCGGAGAGCATATTGAGCGGACCGATGGCGCCGCTCACGATGAAGCCGTCCATCATCGTCATGACCGGCAGCCGCACCTCCATGTGCTCGGCGATGCGCACGGCCATCAGGTGGTTGTCGTAGGCCTCCTGGTGGTCCTCGCCGTAGAGCTGGATCCAGCCCGTATCGCGGGCGCCCATGGAGTCGGAGTGGTCGCAGTGGATGTTGATCGGGCCCGAGAGGGCGCGATTGACGTTGGCCATGACGACGGGCAGGCGGTAGGACGACGCGAGGTGCAGGAGCTCCCACATGAGAGCGAGGCCCTGCGAGCTCGTCGCGGTCATCGTGCGCGCGCCGCCCGCGGCGGAGCCGATGACCGCGCTCATCGCCGAGTGCTCGCTCTCGACCGTGATGAACTCCGTGTCGACCTTACCGTCGGCGACGAACTGGGCGAAGATCTGCACGATCTCAGTCGCCGGGGTGATGGGATAGGCGGCCACGACGTCGGGGTCGATCTGGCGCATGGCGTTGGCCACGGCCTCATTGCCGGTGACCGCGATGGTGTTCACGTCGAGGGTCGCCACGGTCACTCCTTCTCTTCGAGCAGCATGGTGATGGCCTTCGGGGGGCACTCGTGGGCGCAGATGCCGCATCCCTTGCAGTGCGCCAGGTCGACGGCGACCGCCTTGCCACCCTCGACGATGATGGCGGCGTCGGGGCAGTAGAAGTAGCAGAGCATGCAGCCGATGCACTTCTCGACGTCGATCTCGGGCACGAAGGTGCGCCAGCCGCCGGTCTCGTTGTAGATCGAGTTGCCCGCCTCGGGGATCACGGCCCCGAGCTCGTGACGGTCCGGGCCCCACTCCTGGATGTCGGAGATGTCCCAAGCCGGCTTGGGAGGGGCGCCTTTCGTCCCGTCGCCCTTGGCCCCGCCGCTCGCCGCGCGTGGGCCCTTGGGCGCCTTCGCCGCAGCGGGACGGGCGGCCGGTTTCTTGCTCGGAGTCATTCGCCCTGGACCTCCTCGTAGGCGCGCTGGAGCGCCCGGATGTTGCCTTCGACGACCTTGGGCGGGAACTTGTGGCCAAAGTCCTCGCGCATGAACTCGACGACGTCGTCGAGCGGGAAGAGCTCGGTCGCACGCACTAGGGCGCCGACCATGGGGGTGTTGGGGATGGCGCGGCCGATGGTCTCGGTGGCGATGCGCGTCGCCGCGACGGCGTAGAGCCGGCCTCCCTTGATGGCGTACTTCGCACGCAGCTGTTTGGGCGCCAGGTCGGTGTTGACGATGAGGACCGCGTCGGCGGACGTGCCGTCCATCACGTTGACGATGTTGAGCAGGCTGGGGTCGAGCACGACGACGATGCCGGGATGCTCGATGCCGGAGTAGATCTGGATGGGCGCGTCGCTGATGCGCGTGAAGGCGACGATGGGCGCGCCGGAGCGCTCGGGCCCGTACTCAGGGAACGCCTGGAAGTACTTCTTCTGGCCGAGCGCGACCTCGGCGACCATCTTGGCCGCGGTGACCGCACCCTGTCCGCCGCGGCCGTGCCAGCGGATCTCGGTCATGCGTGCGCCGGGCGCCTTCTCGCGATCGGCAGTCTTGGTCTTCACGTCTCACCCCACCTGTCCGCGGCTGACCTCGCGCCGGCCGGCGAGAGCGCGGCCTAGCGTGAGTTCGTCTGCGTATTCGAGATCGCCGCCGACCGGCAGCCCGCTGGCGAGGCGCGAGACGCGCACCGCCTCGGGAAGCAGGTCGGCGATGTACAGTGCCGTAGCTTCGCCGGTCATCGTCGGGTTCGTGGCGAGGATGACCTCCCGGACCCCGTCGTCGACACGCCGCACCAGCTCGACCACGTGCAGGTCGGCCGGCTCGACGCCGTCGATGGGCGACAGGGCGCCGCCGAGCACGTGGTAGAGGCCGTGGAACTCGCGCGTGCGCTCGATCGGCACAATGTCGGCCGGCTGCTCGACCACGCAGATCACGCTCGCATCGCGCCTCGTGTCGGCGCAGATGCCGCAGAGCTCGCCCTCGGCGAGATTGAAGCAGCGCGTGCAGAAGCCGATCTTCTCCTTGACCTCGACGATGGCCGCGGCGAGGGGAAGCACGTCGTCGGGGCGTTGTCTCAGGATGTGGAATGCGAGCCGCTGCGCGGTGCGTGGGCCGATGCCGGGAAGCTTGGCGAGCTCCGTGATCAGGCGTTCGACCGCAGGCGAATACACGCTTCGTTACACTCCCTCGAGAGATCGGGCGGCTCGTGCCGTTTCCGGCACCTGAACAAGGCGACAAGCCAACCACCGATTTTATGTGGCAGCCGGCCCACCGGCAACGCCGGTGGGCTGTCGCCGGCGGCCACCGCCTCGCCTCGCGGGGTGGTGACCCGCGCGGGGCCCGGCGCTGCGCCGCGGTAGACGGACCACCCCTTATCCCACCCTTCACAAGCGACCCGCCGGAGCGACGCTTGCGTCGCTGCAGACGGCGTTTCGAGGCGGCTTGCGGGACCGGCCCGGTGTGAGCGGAGACTCTCGTGCTCCTGTGCACAAGAGTACCGTGAAGGAGCCCGTCATTCAAGGTCTTGGGCCCGGTCTTGCAGGGAGTTTTGCCGGAGCGGCGGACCGCTGCGCCGGCAGGGAGAGCCGGCGCACACCTCTGAGGTGCGCGCGAGGGGCGCTTGCGTCGCCTCTGCTAGAAGAGTCCGGGGATGTTGGGCAGGTCGAGGCCCTGCGTGGCGCCGCCGAGCTTCTTTTGTGCCAGGTCCTGCGCGGAGCGCAGCGCCTCGTTGGTGGCCGCCATGACCAGGTCCTGGAGCATCTCGACGTCGTCGGGGTCGACCGCGTCCTTCTCGATGTGCACCTCGCGCACCTCGAGGTTGCCGCTTGCGACCACCGTCACCATGCCGCCGCCGGCACTCGCCGAGACGGTCTCGCTGGCGAGCTCCTCCTGCGCCCTGGCCATCTGCTCCTGCATCTTCTGGACCTGCTTCATCATCTTGGAGTAGTTCTGGTTCATCTGGGGGGCGTCTCCTCTACTCGTCCTCGGGCAGGACCCGTGCGTCGAGGGTCTGTTCAACCATTTTGACCTTCTCGGCCAGGCTGAGGCTCTTCTGGGGAGCGGGCGGCGGCGCAGCCGCCGCCCGCTCCCTCTCATTCACCACGTACTCGACCGCGAACGCGCCGCCGCTCACCTCGTGCAGCGCCGTTGTCAGCATCTCGGTGTTGGCCGGCTCGCGCACCTTGCGCAGAGCGAACTCGGAGGGCACGGCCACGGTGAGCACGCCGTGCGCCAGCTCCGTCGGTCGCGCCTCCTTCAACGCTCCGTACAGCGTCGCGTCACGCCTCTCGAGTTGCTGGAGCACGAGGTTCCAGCCGCGCTTGAGCTTCTCGAGGCTCGGATGCTCGGGCCCCAAGTGTTGCGGGGCCGGCCCCGCTGGTTCGGGCGCCGTCGCATCGGATGCAGACGCCGCTGCAGCGGCCGGTCCTTGGCTCGCCTCAGGCTCGGCTGCCGCTGACGGCGCCTCTGCTTCCGGTGACGGCGCCCGCGCCGACGGCGCCGCCGAGTCCGATGACGGCTCGGCGGTCGTCGCCGAGGGCTCGCCTGCTGCGGCCGGCTCAGGTGGCGCGGTCGGTCCAGGCGCCGCGGGCGGCTCGGGGCCGCTTGCGACGTCGGTGGCAGGCGGCACAGCCGAGACGGCGCCGACACTCGCGGCGCCGGCGTCGCCGCCCTCGTCACGGACGCCGGGCTCGACGCGCGTCGCGGCGTCGCCGACGGGTGGCGGCGCGCCCGGAGTCCCACCGGCTACCGGACGCCTGCCGCTCGCGGCCTCGAGGCGGCGCAGGCGCTCCTCGAGGCCGTCGGGCGAGAGGTCGACCTGCGGCTTGGTCGCCTTGACCAGGGCGAGCTCGAGCTGCAGCCGGCCGTCGAGGCCCGCCTTGATCTCGCTCTGGGCGTCGCCCAGCAGCTCGATCAGGCGGACCAGCTCGGCCGGCCGCAGGTTGTTGGCCTGCTCCTGCACCTTGTGCAGGCGCGCGTCGCCGAGCCCGAGACCGGTGTCGAGTGAGCGCACCACATCGGGGTCGCCGGTGTCGGAGTGCTGCACGATGAAGACGTGTCGCAGGTGGGTGAGGAGCTCCTTGATGAACTGCGCGTAGTTGGGCCCCCGCTCCGAGAGGCGTTGCACGAACAGAAGCGCTCCGGCCGCGTCGCGGTCGATGACGACGTCGGTCAGCTCGAAGAGGAGCTCGTCCTCGACCACGCCGAGCACGTCGAGCACGTCGCGGGCCTTGATCGTCTGGCCCTCGAAGAAGGTCACCATCTGGTCGAGGACGCCGACCGCGTCGCGGAAGCTTCCCTGCGCGTGCTCGGCGATCTCGGCCACGGCGGCGTCTTCGATGTCGATGCCCTCGCTCGCGGCGATGCGGCGCAAAACGTCGCGGATCTCGGGCAGCCCCGGGCGCTTGAAGTCGAAGCGCTGGCAGCGCGAGAGGATCGTCGTGGGGATCTTGTGCGGCTCGGTCGTGGCGAGCACGAACACCACGTGCGCCGGTGGCTCCTCGAGCGTCTTCAGGAGGGCGTTGAAGGCCGCCTCGGTGAGCATGTGGACCTCGTCGATGATGTAGACCTTCGACCGGCCGCGCACCGGTTGAAAGGCGACCTTGTCGCGGATCTCACGGATGTCGTCGATGCCGCGGTTCGAGGCGGCGTCCATCTCGATGACGTCGAGCGAGGTGGAGGCGGCGATGGCGACGCACTCGTCGCACACCCCGCAGGGCGTGACGGTCGGAGCGGTGACCGGCGTGCCGTCGGGGTTCTCGCCCACGCAGTTGAGCGCCTTGGCGAGGATCTTGGCCATGCTCGTCTTGCCGATGCCGCGCGGTCCGGCGAAGAGGTAGGCGTGCGCGACGGCGCTCGTGGAGACGGCGTTCTTGAGCGTGCGCGCCACGTGGTCCTGACCGACGACCTCGTCGAACGTCTGGGGACGGTACTTGCGGTAGAGGGAGAGCTTCATGGTCGGCCTAGTGTACCCGCGGTCGCCGACAGCGTGAAGGAGGTGCGGGCGCGAGCCCGCCGTCGCCGGGGGTAGACGGGGGGTAGACGTATGGCCGCGCACCCGCCGTCGAGTACCATCCTCCGAGCGTCCCTGCCGGTGGCAAGCTCCGGCCGGGCGCCCCCGCGGCACATGGAAGTGCCTGCTTACCGCTGCTTCCTTCCGGACCTGACGGGGTTCGCAGGGTCCCATTGCGCGGGACCCGGCCATCAACGCCGCACGCCGGCCGACGGCCTCGCGGGACGGCCCCTCGGGCGGGGATTCAGCCCCGCTGTAGCGGATTGCGGGTACAGGGCACCGCTAGCTCCCCGCCTAGCGCGACCATCAGCGAGTCTACCCATGGTCCGAAGGGGGGTCAAACGCATGCTCGAGCCCTGCGCCCGGCGCGCTAGACGCGCAGCACGATCTTGCGGATCTCGGGGTCGTCGGTGGGCCGCACGTCGAAGCCGAGCGACTCGGCGAAGCGCAGCATCCTCGTGTTGGCCGCCAGCACGTCGCCGTTGATCTCGCGCACGTGCTGGTCGCGCGCCGCTTGGATCAGGGCGTCCATGAGCTCCGTGCCCAGGCTCCTGCCTTGGTACTCGTCGCGTACGACGATGGCGAACTCGCCCTCTTCGGCGTTGCCCGTCTCCTTGGTCAGACGGGCAACGCCGAGCATCCTGGCCTTCTTCTTCTGCCCCTGGATGGCGACGATGGCGATCTCGCGGTCGTAGTCGATGTGCAGGTAGCGCACCAGCATCGACTTGGTGATCTCCTTGACCGGACCGAAGAAGCGGTACTCGGTCGTGGCCTCCGAGAGGGAGTTGATCATCTCCGACCACAAGGGTTCGTCCTCGGGCCGGATGGGACGCAGCTTGACCTTGTCCTTCTCGCCCTCGATGGCGAACTCGGACTCGTACTTGCTGGGGTACATCGAGATGATGAGGTGCGATCCCGGCAGGGCGATCTTGCGCACGTCCTTGGGCTCGATGACGATGCGCGCGTCGAGCGCGGCCAGCCCGTCGGCGCGCACCTGCACGGGGTTGGCGTCCATCTCGAGGATCTCGGGGAAGTCGACCAGCAGGTAGCTGAACTTCACCAGCGTCTGCTCGAGCGCCACCATGTCGACCGCCGGACGGCCCCGGTAGCCTTCGAGCAGCCTCGAGACCTTCGTGTCGCGGATCATGGCGCGCGCGAGCGTCTCGTTGACGGGCGGGAAGTCGACGGCCACGTCGCGGTAGAGCTCGACGCCGGTGCCGCCCATGCCGAACATGAGCGCCGGGCCGAAGGTCGCGTCGCGCTTGGAGCCGATGATGACCTCGTAGCCGCCGCGCGGGGCCATCTCCTCGACGACCATGCCGAGGATCTCGGCCTCGGGCGCCGCCGCCTGCACGCGCTCGGAGACCTCTGTGTACTGCTTGGCGGCCTCGGGCGCCGAGCGGATGTTGAGCGCCACGCCGCCCACATCGGTCTTGTGCGTGATGTCGTGCGAGAGGACCTTCATCGCCACTGGGAAGCCCAACTGCTCGGCGGCGGCGGCCGCCTCCTCGGGGCTCGTCGCGACGACCGTCTTGACCGCCGGGATCTCGTAGGCCTCGAGGACCTCCTTCGCCTCGACCTCGGTGAGGATTGACCGACCCGAGCGCGCCGCCGCGGTGAAGATGCGCTTCACACGTTCCCGGTCGGGGTTGAAGTCGGGCAGAAGGTCGGTCGGCGTCTCGTAGAGGAGCGCCAGGTTCTTGGTGTAGTCGTACATGTACATGTAGGCCCCCACGGCGTCCTCAGGGGTGTTAAACGTGGGGATGTGGGCCTGGCGCAGCGCCTCGATGCCGTCGCGCACCTTGATCTCGCCCATGAAGGAGGTGAGCAGCGGCTTGCGCGGGTGCGCCCTTGACACTTCGATGAGCGCCGCCGCGGTCTCGGTGGGGTGGCTCATCGCCTGCGGCGTGAGGATGGCGAGGACACCGTCGATGTTGGGGTCCTCCATCAGCGCCGCGGCCGCGTTGCCGTAACGCACCTCGTCGGCGTCTCCGCCCACGTCTACCGGGTTGCCGCGGGCCGCGAACCCGGGGAGGGCCGACTGCAGCTTGGCGTCGGTCTCGGGGCTCACGTCGGCGAGCTCGCCGCCGAGGGCGAGGAGGCGGTCGGAGGCCATCACGCCGGGGCCGCCGGCGTTGGTGAGGATCGCGAGGCGGGGACCTCTGGGGCTCGTCTGGCGGCTCAGCGCCTCGGAGGCGTCGAACAGGTCTTCGATCTCGTCGACGCGCACGACGCCGGCGCGACGGAAGGCGGCGCTGTAGAGCGTGTCGTCGCCGGCGATCGCGCCGGTGTGCGAGGCCGCCGCCATGGCGGAGCGGGCGCTGCGCCCCGCCTTGACGACGATGATCGGCTTGGTCTTGGCGAAGTGGCGCGCCGCGCTCATGAACTTGCGCGCGTCGGTGATCGCCTCGATGTAGATGATGATCGAGCTCGTCTGCGGGTCGGCGCCGAAGCAGTCGATGAGGTCGCCGAAGTCGACGTCGCTCATCGACCCCACCGAGACGAAGGCCGAGAAGCCGACATGGTTGGCCGTCGCCCAGTCGAGGATGGCCGTGCCCAGGGCGCCGGACTGGCTGAAGAAGGCTACGCGGCCGGGCTCGGGCATGACGTGGGCGAAGGTGGCGTTGAGGTTGTGTCCCGGGCGGATGTAGCCGAGACAGTTGGGACCCAGGATGCGCAGGTCGTAGGACCGCGCGATGGCGAGCACCTGCTCCTCGAGCCGCTGTCCCTGGGCGCCGGTCTCCTTGAACCCGGCCGACACGATGACGCAGGCGCCTACCCCGGCCTCGCCGCATTCGCGCACCAGGTCGGGCACGGCTTTGGCCGGCACGGCGATGATGGCGAGGTCTACCTTGCGCGGTACCTGGGAGACGGTGGCGTAGGCCTGGATGCCCTGCACGGCCATTGCCGTCGGGTTGACGGGGTAGACGACGCCGTTGTACTCGGCGCCGATGAGATTGTGCAAGAGGATGTAGCCGACGGAGCCTTTCTTGTTGGAGGCGCCGATCACGGCGATGCTCTTGGGATCGAACAGCTTGTCGAGGTTCAGCGTGCTCATCGGCGTCTCTCCAGATGCAGGCTCGGCGGTCTCCAGCGTTCACGCACCTTGCGGCGGCGCGTTGGGTCATGGCAAAAAAGAGACGGGACCACGCACGTGCCCCGCCCCCCTTCGCGTCTCCAGTCTATACCCGGCGGCGCTCCTTCCCGCCACGTGGCGTGACGGAGCGGAGCGTCCGGGCTACAGTCTCGCCGCCTCGCGTTCGGCCTGCTGGAGTACGCGGTCGAGGGCGGCGAGGACGTCGTCGGGCAGGGGCGCGGGCCGGTGCTCGCGCGCCAGGCGCGCGAACTCGGCCCGCGCCCCTGCCACGACCGGCTCCTCGCCGCCCATCGTGGGCGGGGCCAGTGGCGGGTGCAAGGGCCCGAAGCGCACGTCGCGCAGATGCTCGCGCGTGTGGCGGTGGGCGAGGAAGTGGCCGCGCGGTCCGATGTCGGCGATCACCTGTAAGGCAGGGTCGCCGAGGCCCGTGGTCGTTTGCTCGAGCCACTCGTAGGCGCGCAGCGCCGCCTCGTGCTGGAGCACCAGGAGATGGGGCTCGAGGACGGTCGCCCCGCCGAGCAGGCCGCCCATGTCGCCCGTGATCTCGCCTCCGTACAGGGGAAGCAGGGCTGCGCCGAGCCCGGCGTGGGCGCCGGCCTCCCAGCCGATGCGCCTGGCGTCGCTGGAGAGGCTCGAGCCCTGCAAGCAGGGCACGCCCCAGGCGTGCGCGAGCTGCACCAGAAGCCAGCCCACGGCGGCGTCGAACTCCGAGACGTAGCCGCCGCTGTGGGGGTCCATGACGGAGAGCAGGTTGCTGTGGAAGACGGCCGCGCCGGGGTGGGCGAGCTGCACAAGGACCATGGCGCTCACCACCTCGGCTTCGCCGAGAGCGATGGCACCCGCGAGCGACATCGGCGCCGTGCTCCCCATGGTCGGCATCGCCATGAAGCTCATCGGGATGCCGGCCTCGGCGTACACGAGCGCGGTCTCGACGCCGGTCGCGTCTTGGGAGAGGGGGCTGATGGTGCAGATGTTGGCGCAGATCGGCGGGCGGCGGCGGCGCGCCTCCTCCGACCCCGCGACGACGGTCGCCATCTCCACGATGCGGCGCGCCAGGACGGGGTGCACCGTCGTCGCACCGCGCACGTGCTTCAGGGTGTTGGTGAGCCCGGCGTGGCACTCGTGGAGGGGGGCCGTCCGGGGGTGGTCCTGGGCGCTCACGCAGGGCCAGAAGAACGAGATCAGAGGCAGGGCGTCGGCCACACGCGCCATGAGCTCGATGTCGGCCGTGCGCGAGGCGCGCTCCTGGCCCGTCTCCGGGTCGCGCACGCGAACGCCCACACCCTCGGTACAGAGGTAGGTCCGCGCGCCGTCGAGCACCAGGTCGAAGCGCTCCTCACGTCCCGCGAGGACGAACGCACGCGGCGCCGTCGCGAGCGCGCGCTCGACGAGGTCCTGCGAGAGGCGCACGGCGCCGTCGTCGCCGACGACGGCGCCGTGCGCCCTGAAGATCTCGAGCGCGCGCTCGCACGGGAAGCACACCCCGACGCCCTCGAGGATGTCGAACGTCGCCTGCTTGAGGCGCGCTACGCCGGCGGCGTCGAGCGGGTCGCGCCGCAGCCGGTCGGAGAACCAGAGGATGTCAGGGGTCGCCGTGCTCGTCGCGTCCGTGTTCATGCGTCCGTCACCTCTTGGGGGTGTGTGTTCGCGATTGCGTCCGCATGCTACAGCCGCCCTCTCTCGGACGGCTAGCCGAATGCAGCAGGGGCGGGCGGCGCCTTCCGGCGCCGCCCGCCCCTGCGAGCCGTTCTCTGTCGCCTCGCGCTACTGGCGGTGTTCCTTGAGGTCCTCGACCACGGCCGGGTCGGCCAGCGTCGAGGTGTCGCCCAGGGCGTCGAACTCGCCCTCGGCGATCTTGCGCAGGATGCGGCGCATGATCTTGCCCGAGCGGGTCTTGGGCAGCCCGGGCGCGAACTGCATCTTGTCGGGCGTGGCGATCGGTCCCAGGACCTTGCGCACGTGGGCGACGAGCTCTTTCTTCAACTCGTCCGACGGCTCGACGCTGTCGATCAGGGTGACGTAGGTGTAGATGCCGGTGCCCTTGATGTCGTGCGGGTAGCCAACGACGGCCGCCTCGGCGACGGCCGGGTGACTGACGAGCGCCGACTCCACCTCGGCCGTGCCGATGCGGTGGCCGGAGACGTTGAGCACGTCGTCGATGCGGCCCTTGAGCCAGTGATCGCCGTCGGCGTCGATGGCGCAGCCGTCGCCCGTGTAGTAGAGGCCTTTGAACATCGAGAAGTAGACCTCTTTGAAGCGCTTGCCGTCCTCGTCGCCCCAGGTACCGCGGATCATGGCCGGCCAGGGCGCCTTGATGCAGAGGTGGCCGCTCTCGTCGACATCGGCCTCGCTGCCGTCGTCACGCATGACCACGGTCTGCACGCCGAAGTAGGGACGGCCAGCTGAGGCCGGCTTGAGGGTCGATGCGCCGGGCAGGGGTGTGATCATGTGCCCGCCGGTCTCGGTCTGCCACCACGTGTCGACCAGGGGGATGCGGCCCTTGCCCACCTTCTCGTGGTACCAGAGCCAGGCCACGGGGTTGATCGGTTCGCCCACCGTGGCGATGACCCGCAGGCTCTCCATGGGGTGCTTCTCGGGCCACTCGTCGCCCTGGCCCATCAGGGAGCGGATGACCGTGGGCGCCGTGTAGACGGTCGTCGCCTTGTGCTTCTCGACGACCTCCCAGTAACGGTCGGGCGCGGGATAGGTCGGCAGGCCTTCGAAGAGGATGCTCGACGCCCCGATGCTGAGCGGGCCATAGACAATGTAGCTGTGGCCGGTGATCCAGCCGATGTCGGCGGTGCAGAAGTGGATGTCGTCGTCGTGCAGGTTGAACACGTCGCGGGTGGTGTCGTGCACGAAGAGCAGGTAGCCGCCCGTGCACATCAGGACGCCCTTCGGCGTGCCCGTGGAGCCCGAGGTGTAGAGGATGAACAGGGGGTGCTCGGCGTCGACCGGCACGGGCGGACAGTCGGCGGTGATGTCGGGCGCAGCGATCTCGTCGTGGTACCAGAAGTCGCGTCCCTCTTGCATGGGCACGTCACCGTCGACGCGTTTGACGACGATGACCGTCTCCACCGGCGTCTCGCCGCTGATGGCGACGTCGGCGTTGGTCTTGCTGGGCGTGGTCTTGGCGCCACGGTGGCCTTTGTCGGCGCAGACCAGCACCTTGGCGCCGCAGTTGTCGATGCGCGTCTTGAGCGCCTCGGCTGAGAAGCCGCCGAAGACCATCATGTGGATCGCGCCCAGTCGCGCACAGGCGAGCATGACGACCGGCAGCTCGGCGATCATGGGCATATAGATGGCCACGCGGTCGCCCTTCTTCACCCCGTGCTTCTTGAGCACGTTGGCGAACTTGGAGACCTCGTCGAGGAGCTGCTTGTAGGTGTACGTCTTGGTGTCGCCGGGGTCGCCCTCGAAGATGATCGCTGGCTTGTCGCCGAGCCCGGCCTCGACCCAGCGGTCGAGGCAGTTGTAGGCCACGTTCAGCTCGCCGCCCTGGAACCACTTGACGTAGGGAACGGGGTCGAAGCTCCAGTCGAGCACCTTGTCCCACTTCTTGGTCCAGACGAGAGCGTCCTCGGCGCGCTCCGCCCAGTAGCCCTCCGGATCCTCGACCGAACGCTTGTAGAGGCGCTCGTACTCGGCGATGTCCTTGATCCACGCGTTCTTCGAGAACTCGGGATCCGGCGGGAAGACCTTGGTCTCTTCGGTGTAGGCCTTCTGATCTGTGCTTGCCACCCTCTTCACCTCCGTGAGGTTCTCATGCGTTTCGTCGCTGGCCGGCAGCCGAGCGCAGCGACCACCCTCGCCGCGGCCGACGTTGGCCGCTGTGGCCGATGCTCAGGCGCCGACTACTCCAATGTGGCATGGGAAGTGCCGCTCGGCGGGTCTGCTGGACCCGGCCGTTGGCCAGTATGGCAGACTACACCCCCCGCTGGGGACGGCGCAAGGCGAGGGGCGGGTCGGCGACCGCATGAGTCAGGGGGGCCAACGACCCGAGGGAGTGTGGTGGGCAATGTTGGATTTGAACCAACGACCTCCTGCGTGTGAAGCAGGCGCTCTCCCCCTGAGCTAATTGCCCACGGACGGCAAGGATACCAGACGCTGGAAGGGGACGGAACGGCGCTCCGTTCGTCCCCTGCAGCGGCGGCGGCGAAGGGCGCGCGGGTGGGTCGTTTTCGGCGCGATGGGAACAGTCGTCATTGTGCCGGCGGAACGTGTGGAGGCGACGGATCGGGTGGATGAGAAGACGCTCACCATGCTGCGCGACGGCTATCGCGCCTTCGGCTTCGGGGCGCCCGAGGCCGTGCTGCGCTTGTTCGACCAGCACGTCCCCGAGGGCGAAGCGCACTGGGTCGTGCGCGAGGTGACCTCGACCACGCGTCACCGCTCCCGGGACGTCGTCGCCGATGACCTCTTCGGGTCGATCCCCCCGCACTGGCAGGTCGTGCGCGTCGTGCCGTTTCGCTTTCAGGAGCGGGGCGACCGCGTCGTCGTGACGGGGCACATCCGGTGCCGGCCGCGGGGCAGTTGGGACGTCATGTCAGTGCCCTTCGCGCACATCTGGACGGTCGCGCGCGGCAAGGTCGTCAGCGTGCTCAGCTACCTCGACGGTATCGAGATAGAGCGAGCGGCCCAGGGCGCGGCGTGAGGATCGCCCCGTGATCGCTGCGTTCGCCGTCCTCGACGACGGCGGCGTGAGGTTGCGGCTGCTCGAGCTCGCGGACGCGACGTGGATAGCGAGCGCCGTCACGGCCGGGGAGACGTGCTGCCTGGACCCCAGACCCGGCCCGCACTCGGCCGATGACGCGCGCGCCATGATCGCCTTGTGGGACGAGCTGCGCGGCGAGGGCCGGGGACTGGCCCTCGCCGCGCAGGACGAGGATCGCCTCGTCGGGCTGCTCGTCCTGCAGACGGCCGCGCCCGGTGACGTGGAGGTGGCGTACTGGATCGCGGCCGCTGAGCGCGGCAGGGGCTACGCCACCCGCGCCGTGGGCCTGGTCTCGCGCTGGCTCGCCGAGTCGCGCGGCGCGCGCAGGGTCTGGCTCGAGACCGATCCCGCCAATCGCGCCTCGCAGCGGGTCGCCGAGAAGGCCGGCTTCGTGCGTGAGAGGCTCGCGCGCGACCACTGCGTGCGCGGCGGGGTGCCGCAGGACTGCGTGATCTACGCTCTGCCGCCGCCGGGCTAGGTCAGCGGCGTCCGACGCCCCGCCCGCTTCGGGCTGTCGGGGTCCAAGCCCATGTACGTGCAGAGATGGTAGGCGAGGAGCTGCGCCGGCAAGATCGCGACCAGCGGAGAAGCGGCCTCCGGGACCGTCGCGGGCAGCTCGATGGCCACGGTGGCGGACTCCGCGGCGGGGCCCCGCTGCCCGACGACGAGCAGGTCGAGCCCGCGCCGGCGCAGCTCGCGCACGAGGTCGGTCATGTAGCCCTGGGCCATCCCGGGCAGGGCGAAGATGATGGCCGGCAGGCCGCGCTCGATGCCGGCGATCGGACCGTGCATCAGGTCGGCGCCGGCGTACGCCGCGGCGAACAGGTGGCACGTCTCGCGCAGCTTGAGGGCCGTCTCGAGCGCCGTAGCGTAGTTGTAGCCGCGGCCCACGACGACGAGGTGCTCGCGCGAGCGGTAGCGCGGGGCTATGCGTCTGATCTGCGCCTCGAGGCCGAGCGCCGCCTCCATGGCCGCGGGCACCTCGTTGCGGAGGGCCGCGAGCAGCTTCTCGTCGCCGCTCCACGCGGCCCAGAAGAGCGCCAGCGCGGCGAGATGGCTGGTGTAGGTCTTCGTCGCCGGTCGGTCCTCTTCAGGCTCTGTGCGGGTCGGGACGACGGCCTGTGCGACCGCCGCGAGGGGGCTCGTCTCGTCGTGCGTGATGGCGACGGTAAACGCTCCCCGGCGGCGGGCTTCGCTCACGTAGTCCATGACGTCGGGGGTGCGCCCGCTCTGACTGATGCCCACCACGAGACAGTCGCGGAGGTCCATGTCGGCGCCGTACAGCGTCGCGGCGCTGGGTATCGCCAGCCCGGCGGGAAGGCCGGCGTGGATCGCCGCGAGGTACTTGCCGTACATGGCGGCGTTGTGGCTCGCGCCGCGGGCGACGAAGAGGACGAAGCGGCTGCCGCTCGCCTTCGCGGCCGTTACGGCATCGCGCAGCGAAGAGACGTCGGTCGCCATCCGGGCCACGATGGCCGGCTGCTCACGGATATTCGCAAGCATCTGCTCCACGTCTCCCTCCACATGGTACGGTACCCGCCTCATACTACATGGAGTCGTCACCCCGGAGGCGCGGCGTCTTCGAGGAAGGAAGTGCGGAGCTGTGGCTGAGTTGCTGGTTCTCGGTGTCTGCGGCAGTCTGCGCAGGGGCTCCTACAACCGCATGCTGCTGCGCGCCGCGCAGGAGCTTGCGCCGCCGGGCGTCGCGATCGAGGAGTTCACCGGGCTGCGCGAGATCCCGCCCTACGACGACGACGTGCGCGTCGGCGAGGGCGATCCGCCGCCGGTCGCCGAGCTGAAGCGGCGGATCGCCCTCGCCGACGCCCTCCTCATCGCGTCGCCGGAGTACAACTTCGGCCCCCCGGGCGTTCTCAAGAACGCCATCGACTGGGTCTCCCGCCCGCCGCTCGAGTCGCCCCTGCGGCACAAACCGGTCGCGCTGATGGGCGCGAGCACGGGGCGCATGGGCACGGTGCGCGCGCAGCTTGCGCTGCGCCAGAACCTCGCGTACTTGGAGTCCTACGTGCTCCTCAAACCGGAGGTACTGGTGAGCGGCGCCGCGGCGGCCTTCGATCAGGACGGTCGGCTCACCGACGAGACGGTGCGGGCGCTCGTCGGGCAGCTGCTGGCCGGGCTGGTCGTCTGGACGCGCAAGGTCGCTACGTAGGGGAGCCCGCGAGGGGTCCGGCTAGCCCATCGCGTCGGACGTGGCCCATAATGGCCGGATGGCGCGCGTCCTTCTGATAGCCGCGAACCGCGAGCAGTTCCCCGAGCCGGCGTTCCCGCTGGGCGCCGCCTACGTGGCCGGCGCGCTCGAGGCGCACGGCTGCGACGTGCGCCTCTTCGACGCCGGCCTCGCGCGGCGCCCGCTGGCGGCTCTGCGGCGCGCCGTGACCGACCACGCTCCCGACGTCATCGGCCTCTCGTTGCGCAACATCGACAACGCGGCCTACCCCTGCACGAGGAGCTACGTCGGCTGGTACGAGGAGCTGGCGGGCGCCGCGCGCAGCGCGGCGCCCGCCGCCCGCCTGATCGTCGGCGGGTCGGCCTTCGCCATCTTCCCCGCGGAGCTCCTCGAGTTGCTCGGCGCCGACGTCGGCGTGACGGGCGACGGCGAGGCCGGGATGCTGGCGGCGCTCGGCAACGGGCACTCGGGGGTCGTCGAGCGGCGCCTAGACGACCTGGCGGCGGTCCGCCTGCCCGCCGGACTCGAGCGCGTCTTTCCCTCGTTCCGACGCTACCGGACGATCGGGGTGCAGTCGGCTCGCGGCTGTCCGTACCGCTGCCTCTACTGCACCTACCCGCTCCTGGAGGGTCGCCGCTTGCGGCGCCGTCCGCCCGCAGCGGTAGCCGACGAGCTCGCCGCGCTGCAGGCCCTGCACCCGTCGGCCGAGTACTTCATCGTCGACTCGGCCTTCAACGCCGACGAGGAACACCTCGCCGGCGTCTGCCGCGCCATCATCGCCCGGCGCCTGGGACTGCGTTTCTCGTGCTACCTTCAGCCCGTGATGAGCGACCCCTCGCTCTTCGACCTGCTCGCCGAGGCGGGCTGCATGGCCGTCGATTTCGGCACCGACAGCGCCAGCGAGACCATGCTCGCGAGTCTGGGAAAGAGCTTCACCGTCGAGGAGCTGCGCGCCGCCTCGACTGCCTGCAGACGCGCCGGCATCGACTTCTGCCACTCGCTCCTCTTCGGTGGACCCGGCGAGACGCGGGAGACGGTGGCCGAGACGGTGCGGGTGATGGACGAGGTCGCGCCCAACGCGGTCGTGGCCATGGTCGCCATGCGCATCTACCCCGGCACCGATCTCGCGGCGCTGGCGGAGGGAGTGGACGGCGGCTCCCTCCTTACCCCGCGGTTCTACGTCGCCGAGAGCGAGCCGGGCTGGCCCTACTCACAAGTGCGCTCGGCTGCCGCCGAGCGACGCTCGTGGTTCCTGCCCGGCTCCCGTGACTGGAGCACGCTGCTGGGTCCGAAGCTCCTGAGGCTCGTGCACGGCGAGGGACCGTTGTGGCGCAGCTTCCCGCGCCCGCGCTGGTACCGCTTCTTCTAGCGTCCCTCAGCCAGTGCCTTCAGCCCTCGTCGGCCGACAGCCGGCGCAAGTCCCGCGCCTTGACCTTCTCGACGCGCTGCGCCGTCGCACGCGCACGCAGGAAGGCCGGCAGGTAGTCCTCGATGGCCTCACCGGCGCTGCCCGCGCGCACGAACGCATAACCGGTGTGGTCTCCCACGACGCAACCCCAGTGGAACGCCTCCTGGAACTGCGGCCCCTGGTTGAGGGTCTCCTCGAGGGCGCGTCGGTGCTCGTCGGGGTCGTGCAGCGACACGATGAGGAAGCTGGCCACGGTTCGTCCTCCTGAGCGACGGGGTGCCGGTGGCCCGCCGCCTGTGCCAGCCGTTCCCGTCGCGCTGCGGGGTTAAACGAGGGGTATGGTAGTGCAGCAGGTGTGAACGACGAGGAGGCTCGGTGAGATGGCGGCACAACGACGGGCAGAGGTGATCTGGGAGGGCTCTCTCGAACAGGGACGAGGGCTTCTCGATCTGAAGAGCAGCGGCGCGGTCTCAGGGCTGCCGGTGACCTGGGCGTCGCGCACGCAGCGCTCCGAGGGCATGACCAGCCCCGAGGAGCTCATCGCGGCGGCTCACGCGAGCTGCTTCGCCATGGCGTTCTCGGGCGAGCTGGCGCAGGCCGGCACGGCGCCGGAGAAGCTCGATGTGACGGCCACCTGCACCATCGACCAGGTCGACGGCGGCTGGCGTGTGACGGCGAGCGCGATCGAGGTAGAGGGCGTGGTCCCCGGGCTCGACGAGGCGAGCTTCGTGCAGGCCGCCGAGCGAGCCAAGGACGGCTGCCCGGTGTCGGGCGCCCTGAAGGGCAACCTCGAGATCACGGTGCAGGCGAGGCTGGCCCAGAACTAGCGGCCAGCCTCGCTCTCGCGGGCGAGCCAGCGCCGGGGTCGGCGACCGCGCCAGGCTCGTCGGCGGCGCCCGGCGCGGTTCATCTCGCGACCGGTCAAGCACTCGGTCCGGCCCGCCGACAATAGGGGGCGACGATGTCGGGCCTTGAGTCGACACCCGTTGCCAACGACCTCTTCGCACTGCTCGGCGAGGTGACTGCTGCCGTGGCATCGCCGGGTGACGTCGACGAGACTCTGCGCCTGGTCGTGAGACGCCTCGGCGAGGCGCTGGGCGTGTCGGAGTGCCGCCTCTACGAGTACGCCGGCGACGAGCATCACCTCACCCTGGCGGCACGCTGGGTAGCCGAGTCTGCGGTGGGTCCCGACGATGGGGCCGACGAGTCCGCGGACGCGTGCGACCGGCCGTCCCTTCGCGCGAGCCTGGTCGACCGGCAGGTGACCGAAGCGTACATCGACGACCCCGGCCTCGACCCCCTCGACCGCAGCGATCTGGAGCGCCGGTCCGCGTGCTCGCGCCTCACGGCTCCACTGGTGTTCGGCGACGAGGTCGTCGGGCTCGTGGATCTCATCGAGAGGCGCGGCGGGCGGCGGTTCGCCAAAGGCGAGAGGGAGATCGCGGCGACGTTCGCCGTCCCGGCGGCAATCGCGCTCCATGAGGCGCATACGCAGCGTCTCGAGGCGGACCAACGGCGCTTTTTGTCGTCGCTCGTGAGCGCGAGCCGGGCCTTCACGCAGAACGAGGTCGTCGAGGACGTGCTCAACCGCGTCGCTCGCGAGGCGGCCGAGGCGCTCGACGCCTCGCAGGCGGCCATCTACGAATACGACCCCGAAGCGCAGGCACTCATCTACAGCGTGCTGTGCGAGCGTGAGAAGTCGATCGGGCCCGACGACAGCCTTGGGTCCTCGTACGAGCTCGACGACTACCCCGGAGAGCGCCGGATCCTCATGAGCGACGGCATCGTCCTCGAGCTGATGTCCGATCCCGACTTGCCCAACGATCGCCGCGGCTGCATGGAGACGTGGGGCGAGAAGAGCGTTCTGAGCGTGCCGCTGCGCTTCCACGACCGGCGGCTCGGCATACTGCGCATCTACGCCTTCGACAGGGAGCGCATCTTCACCGAGGCCGAGCGCAAGCTGGCGGCCGGGCTGGGCGAGCTGGCGAGTGCGGCCATCCACAACGCGCGCGCCTACCGCTCACAGGAGGACCGCACTCGCCAGCTCGCCTCGCTCCTCGACGCCAGCACCAGCATGACGTCGACGGTCGTCCTCGAGGATGTCCTCGAGCTCGTCGCCCGCAAGACGGCCGAGGCGCTCGGTTCGCAGCAGTGCGTCATCTACGAGTACCTGAAAGACAGGGACGCCATCGCCACGCGCTCCCTCTACAACCGCCGCGACAGGCCGCAGGACGACTGCGTGGACGAGATCGGCACCGTCTTCGCGCTCGATCTCTACCCCAGCGACAGGAAGCTGCTGGCCAGCGGCGAGATCGTGCAGCAACACCTCGGCGATCCGGGACTGCCCCGCGACGTCCGCGAGACCATGGACGCCTTCGGTGAGATGGCTTGCCTGAACGTCCCCCTCCTCTTCCGCGGCGAGGCGCTCGGGATCCTGGTGCTCGTCGAGTTCGACCACGAGCGTCACTACACGGGGGAGGAAATAGAGCTTGCCAAGGGGCTGTCCGAGCAGGCGGCCACGGCCATCCATCATGCCCGTCTCTACCGGCAGCAGGAGGAGCAGAACCGTCTGCTCGTCACGCTCCTCGACGTGAGTCAGCGCATCGCCGCCTCACTCGACGCGCACACCGTGCTGCGTGAGGTCGCGGCCGGCGTGTCACGGCTGTTCGCCGCCGAGACCGCGAGTGCATGCGTCTGGCTGCATACGGGCGACGGCCGCTTCGAGCCCGCCGACCAGCGAGGTGTCAGCTTGGGCGACAGCGGTGCCCAGGCTGGTCCTGGCGACGACGGCGGCGACGCGCTGGTCGCAAGGATGCTCCAGAGCGGCGACCCGCTCCAGGAGGGCCTGGGAGCCGACGGCCACCGCCTCGTCCTGCCGCTCGTCGTCCACGGCGCGCTGACGGGGTATGTCGAGGTGCGCAGCGAGCGGTCGGACCCACTCAGCGCCGACGACTTGCAGGTGCTACAGGTGCTGGCCAGCGAGGCCACCGTGGCGCTCGAGAACGCCGACAACTACGGCAAGCTCGAGGACACGTACCTGGAGACGGTCACGGCGCTCGCCGCGGCCATGGAGGCCAAGGACCAGTACACCGCCGATCACGCCGACATGCTGGCTAACATGGCCGTCGCCATCGGCCGTCGCCTGGGCCTCGTCGAAGCCGACCTGCGCGATCTGCAGTATGCCGCCGTCCTGCACGACATCGGCAAGATCGGTATCCCTGGAGCCATCCTCAACAAGCCCGACCAGCTCACCGATGAGGAGTTCGCCGTCATGGCCGAGCACACGGTCATCGGAGAGCGGATCATCTCGCGGATCGCGCACTTGCGCTCCATCGGGCATATCGTGAGGGCGGCGCACGAGCGCTGGGACGGCAGCGGCTACCCGGATGGCCTCGGCGGTGAAGAGATCCCCCTGCCGTCGCGCATCCTGCTGGTCTGCGACGCCTATCACGCCATGACCTCGGATCGTCCCTATCGCGAGGCTCTGGCCGAAGACGTCGCTCTCGGGGAGCTACGGCAGAACGCCGGGACGCAGTTCGACCCCGCGGTCGTCGAACGCTTCCTCGAGACGTGGCCACACTTCGAGACGGAGCACTCCGCGGCGGTCAACTAGGTTGTGGCGGAGAGGGAGGGATTCGAACCCTCGAAGCGCCAAACGACGCTTAACGGTTTTCGAGACCGCCGCTTTCAGCCATCTCAGCCACCTCTCCGCGAGGGGCTGCGCACGGGCCACAGGTGGTCGCTGGCGGAGAGGGTGGGATTCGAACCCACGAGGCAGCTTATCGCCGCCCACGCGATTTCCAGTCGCGCTCCTTAAGCCAACTCGGACACCTCTCCGGGCCCGTGGGCGAGAACGAAGTATAGCCCAGGGCGGGGCGCTTGGTGAACGAAGCAGCCGTGCCTGAACGCGTCTGCCGGTCAGCCTCGCGGCGGCGGGCCGCTACTTCTCGCCGGCCTCGCGGCGGCGGTTGAAGAACTCCTGCAAGAGCGCGACCGACTCGTCCTCGAGGACCCGGCTGCGCACCTCGGTGAAGTGGTTCAGGCGGGGGTCTCGGGCGATGTCGAAGACCGTGCCCGCGGCCCCCGCCTTCTCGTCGCGCGCGCCGTAGACGAGGCGCGGGACGCGCGCCTGGCTGATCGCGCCGGCGCACATCGGGCAGGGCTCGATGGTGACGTAGATGGTGGTCTCGAGCAGGCGCCAGTGGCCGATGCGCGCCGCGGCCTCCTCGATGGCGAGGATCTCCGCGTGCGCCGTCGGCGACTGGCGCAGCTCGCGCTCGTTGTGGGCAGCGGCGATGACCTCGCCGCCGCGCACGACGACGGCCCCCACAGGCACGTCGTCGTGCGCGACTGCCCGCGCCGCCTCGCGCAGCGCCAAGCGCATGAAGTACTCGTCGTCGGTCAGCTCGTTCATCTCAGCGCATCGTCGGTCAGCTCGTTCATCTCAGCGCGGAGTCGATCAGGTCGCTCGTGTGGGCACGCCATAGGTCAGCTCGCTCATCGAGGCACGCCATCGGTCGTCTCGATCATCGGGGCACGTCTCGCACGTACGCTCGTCAGGTCGCGGATGCTATCACGCCACGCGAGGTATCTTCCCTTGTGCACGCGGCGCCCCACCCGGAAAGAATGGAGGCCGTTCCATGCTGAGCTATCGCCTGGTGGAGGTCCGGCTCGACAACGAGCCGCAGGAGTTCGAGTCTGCGTATGTGTACATCCCGGAGAACGAGGAGCTCGGAGGCTGGCGCGTCACTTTCGAGAGCCGGCAGGACCCGATGCTCGAACCGTCCGACGAGCGCCTGGCTCTTCTGCTGCGCGCCGAGGGCGACGTGCGCCTCGCGGGCACGGGCCACGTGAGCAACGTGCGCTTCGTCGACGGTGGCGCCTACGTCGAGGTCATGGGGCAGGGAGAGCTCGACGGCGTGACCGACCTGGGCGACTTCTGAGGAGTCGCGGCTGCGAGACCGATTCTGCACGGGTGCCTGCGAACGTGTACGGACGAGGCGACTTGGGGATACACATTCTCACGGTGGGAGGCGATTCGCGCGGTGGAGGAGGTCGTCCGTGACAGATGCCGCTGGCAGTCTTGTGAGACGTCGTCACGGGTCGCTCGTGCCCGTGAGGACGTTCGGAAACGGCCGCGTTTGCAGCGCCGAGGGCTGCAGCACGGTGCTCTCCCTCTACAACCCCTCGGACCTGTGCGCGGTGCACGAGCGTCACGTCACGCACATCGACGATGAGCCCAGCCGGCGGCTGCTCGGCCCGTTGCTGGTAGCGCGTTGCGCCTACAGCGAGTGCGCCAACACGTTCACGACGCGCAACCCGCGACGCAAGTACTGCAGCGACTCCTGCAGGATGAAGGCCTTCCAGCGCCGCGAGCGGACCGACAGCGAGCTCCGGGCGGCGTAGGCGAAGTCCGAGACCGCCCTAGCTCGCTGTCCTGCCTGACTACGGATTCCAGTCTGGCCCCCTGCCCGTCTGCGTCGGTTTCTCGTACCATGCAAGAGCGGACTCATTCTCGGAAACGTGGTGCCGGAATGCTTCGGCGCCGCGAGTGCACGGCGGCCGGGCCGCCGTTGCCGTGGGGGGTGTGGGATGGCCTACAACTACGAGTTCAAGTACCCGCGCAAGAAGCTGCACGAGATCGTGAGCCGTTACCTGCTGCAGATGCACACCATGGGCCGGGCTCCCAACTGCGGTGTGTTCTTCGTCGAGCAGACGTTCGCGGCGCCGGACGTGCGCGGCTGGCTCCTTACCTATCGCGAAGACGTCGGGCCGGAGGACCGCTACGTGTTGCTCGAAGACGGCGATGTCTGGATCGACATGGAGGGCGCCAGCGACGGGCACGATGAGGGACGAGGGTGGCTGGACGCGCCGACAGACGATCTGGCGGTGCTGCTGGCCCAGTCGCTCAAGAGCGCGCGCATGGGAGGGGACGGGCTCCTGTTCTCGGGCGATGCCGCCGCGTGTCAGGTGGTCGTCGAGGACCGTCGCGAGACGATGAAGGCGTTCATGGGCCGGGAGAACCGCGTCCACTAGCCCGACGGGCGTCTCGGGGCAGCAAAAAGCCCGCCGCACTATCTGCAGTTCGCCGCACGGGTCTCCTCTTTGCTTCTCGGGACCGAAGCCCCTTGGGAGTAGATCCCTTGCGGGGTCTGCTCCTCACGAAGAGGATCTCCGCCGCGTCCCACAAAACGTGACGGCGGGCAAGCGGCACTCTAGTTGTCCGTCAACGGCGATGCAATACCAAAAGCCTCGGCCTCTCGCAGAGGGTTGGCTTTCGCCGCCGCCTGAGGGCGGGGCTCATCCACTGGTTGAGGTTTGGGAGGTTCCAGGCTCGCAGGTGGGTGTCCCGCGATGGTGGGTGTCCCGCGGTGGTAAGTGGGGCGCGTCACCAGAGACGTCAGTCACTGCAGCGTAGCGCGCGGGCGGCGCGTTGCCGCGCCGCCCGCGCGCTCGTCAGGCTCAGCAGGAATCAGAGCGTTGCGCTTGGCGTGAAGGGCGGCCGATCCAGGATCAGCCTCGCCGTGTAGGGCGATGCGCTCAGGTCTGTGGGGTCGATCGTGCCGCAGACCCAGACCCAGTCGCCGATCTTGATGTCGCGGAGGCCGGCAGCGGTCTTGGAGCCCTCCCGGCAGCGGAAGAGGAGCTGTCACGGTCGATGACCAGCTTGGCGGGCACACCTCCCAGGCGGGTAAGGCAGCCGAGCAGCGCCGGCACGGCGTCGGCCGTCGTCTGGGAGTGGGTAAAGACGACGGCGTGGGCGCCCGAGAAGGGCAGCGTGGCAACGAAGCCGTAGGCCTTGCGCAGAACGCCTTTGCCCACCGGCACCTCGATGCCGGTGTCCCACCAATCGGCCTGCAGCAACTCCCCGGGCACGTAGGTCGTCCGTCCATGGAGTTCGCGAGGGGCGTAGCGCGGCCGGATCTCGCGCAAGTGGTCCTTGAGGATGGAGATGCCGCCGCCGTAGCCGAGCGTCCGCAGACGCTCGAGGATGACGGTCGCCGGGGCCGTGTGGTCGTCGTTCAGCAGTTGCTCGATCTCGGCCCTGAAGGGATCGAGCAGCGAGCCGGCACGGGCGCGCTCGTAGCGCGGCGGCGTCTGCAGAGCGAGCAAGCGATAGACGGTTCCGGGGCTGCAGCCCAGACGCTTGGCGATGCGCCTCTTGGGCACGCCCTCCCGTGCCAGCTCCCGCACCTTCACCCAGTCGTGCACCTGATACACCCCTTCCTCCCTTGCGCGCTTTGCCTTGCGCAAGGGTTCGTCACCGGTCGCGTGCTTCAAGAGTGTTCAGTTTTCGACCGGCGCAGAGTGTTCAGTTTTCAACCGTCGTCGACATACCGTCCTGAGCGTGGAAGACGGGAGTCGAGTGCTACCTGAAGGTGACGAGAGCCAACCAGAGCCGCTGAGTCTGGTTGCAGACGGGTTGCAGAACCGCCCACTCATCGTCTCATTGACCTCCACGCCCGTAGGGAAGGGGTCGTGGCTCGAATCCGGTGGCGCCCCCCCGCATCTAGGGGACTCCTCGCTCGCACCCCTCCGCTGAGCCCGTCGGCTGCAACCACTTAGCAACGCAAATGGGCGGCTTTGGGCAGCATCCGGCGGGGGAGCGCCTGGCGTGATTGCCTATGCTTGCCGCCGCCGCGGCTCCGCGTGATCTCATGCGGGCTCAGGCCTCATAGGAGTCCGCTGGGCTCTTCTCCCTACTCATCTGCTGCGTAATCGGTTCTTAATCGAGGCCACGTCATGCTGCCTCCGCGACTGTCAGTCGTGGGTCGCATCCAGCGCGAGGCGACCCCACAACCGAGAAGGAGGAGAGCATGAAGAGGATGACTGCGGCGGTTGTCGCCGTGAGCGCAGTCCTGATGGCGTTCGCGCTGACGAGCGTCTCGCCGGCGCAAACGGGAGCAGCGGCCAAGGGTGCGGGATCTGCCATGGCCAGCTTGAGGGCCGACGCGTCTTGCCACGACCCCTGTGACGACCCCTTCTGGCTGAAGGCGTGGGTGAAGGACGCCAACGGGAAAGGCATCGGCGGCGTCAAGGTGAGGTTCTCGTTCCGGCTCGCGACAGGGCAGGTCACAGGTCACGCGCACACCAACGCCGCGGGATACGCTCACCTGCACGTGAAGCTGACTCCCTCTACGGCCCCGGGAGGCGTACGTGTGAAGGTCACCGCCCGGGCCACCCACGACGGCGTCAGCCGGACGGCGACGACCTGGTTCACCCCCAACTACAGCTGATCGGCGGCTGGGCGTCGACCCAGCGCCGAGGCCGGAGCGGCGTGCTCCCTCGGCGGCGATGTGCCCCCTTGGCGGCGAACCACGGGGCTACAGAGGGGCGACATACGGGGCGGCGGGCAAGCAGCCTGCCGCCCCGACTCAGTCCGGTCGCTCCGTCAGAGGGAGTGCGGATACCGGCGCAACCGCCGCCGGGGATCCCATTCCGAGGGCAAGGGCAAACTGAAGACCGGCACAGCTCAGCCCCGCTCCGCAAACCGAAGGCCGACCTCGCCCTCACCCAAGGTCGCCGCAGCCGTCTTGCGCCCCTTCCAGACGTTCGCCATCCGCCCCGGGTTGTCCAGCACCAGCGAGACCGCGGCGACGAAGTAGAACGCAGTGAACAGCCGCCGTGTCTCCTCTCCCGCCAGGCCCATGAAGGCGTCGCCTGGAAGCAGACCGATCAACGAGGGTGCCAGCAACTGCCCGGCGAAGAGGCCAAACAGTAGCAGGGCGTGGCCGAGCGACAGCCTGAGGGAGGCGAGGACCACCACCGCGAGCACCGACTGGGCCGCCGTAAGCAGGATCTCGTCCATCTGGAGCCGGCCCATCGGGATGGGGTGGGCCAGTGACCCGTGGGCGAGCGCGTAGACGCCCGGGATCATGCCCACCAGCAGTGTCCACTGGTTCACCTTCGCCGAGAGGAGGCTGCCGAGCCCCAGGGCCGCCCGGCCGCTGAACGCCAGCATCAAGGCGACGATGAACTCGGGCGCTTCGGAGGCGATCGGTGCAAGCCACTGCACAAGGAGGAACTCGTCGACGCCCAGCACGGCACCCGTTTGCACGAGGCCCTCGCTGAACGGCGCGGCGTTGATCACGATCGTGCCCGCGGCCGTTGCGAACAGTGCCATGGTCACGAAGCGTCGACGACGTCTGGGCAGACTGATCAGGAGTCTCGCCGGCCCATGGGCCTCACTCGCGGTGACCGGACGGCGGGCCGCCGTCGACATGTACCACACGTAGATGCCGAGGAACACGACGCCGTCGTACCAGGCGAGCGTGCCCTTGACCGGGATGACGAGCGCATACGCGGTCGCCAGACCCAGGAAGAACAACTCCGTGCGACGGTCTCCGTCGAGGCGGACGGGGCTCCGCGTCCTGCTCCAGCAGATGAACGCGACGGCCGCCCAGGCGACTCCGATCAGCAGCCGGTTGGCTCCGGTCATGTTGGCGATGGCGTAGCTCGCGTACTCGCTGTCGGGATTCGTACCGGCTTGCCACGTGAAGTACATGTCGACCGCATACTCCGGGAGCACGGCGATCAGCGCGACGACGGCGAGAGCCAGGGCCTGCGAGACATCGGCCTGAGCCGCGTCGCAAGCCCAGACGAGCAGGAACGCGGCACCGAAGATGGCCGCGCCCGCAACGAGTGCCTGCAGGGGTGGGTCGAGCGGGATACCCATGAAGCGCACGACCATGCCGGGTAGGATTGCGGCAAGGGCGAGAGCCATCGGCGCAAGCTTGCGGGCGACCATTTGGACCTCCGGGTGCATCCTCATGACCTGACGGTGCGGCGCGAGCCGCTCGATCGTCGCTGCCGCGCATCGACGATGCGCCGGTGAGCGGTGGAGCGGAGGCTCACCGATGACGACCCGCCGGGGCCCGGAGGACGGACCCTGCTACTCCCCGCAAGCGGATGGGCGTTCCGATCGTGACGGGTGGCGCCTTAAGACATCCTTAAGACGGACCTGCTATCGTCCCCTCTCAGCCATGGATGTGCTTATCGTAGAAGACAACCGCCGACTGGCCGCCAACGTGCGACGCTATCTCGAGCTCGAAGGCTACTCGGCGGACGTCGCCTACGACGGCGTCGACGGCCTCGAGAAGACTCTCGCGACGGCGCCGGATTGTCTCATCCTCGACCTCAACCTCCCCCGACTCGACGGCCTCGAGGTCTGCACGAGGCTGCGTGACAACGGCGTCGCCGTCCCCATCCTCATGCTCACGGCCCGCAGCGACACGCGGGATGTCGTGCGAGGCCTCGACACCGGCGCCGACGACTACCTCGTCAAGCCGTTCGAGATGGAGGAGCTCCTGGCCCGCGTGCGCACCCTGCTCCGCCGCCCCGTCGCCGATCGCGGTCCGGTGCTCAGAGCCGGCGAGGTCGTCGTCGACACGAACAGCCACGAGGTGCGCAGGGGTGGGAAGGTCGTCCATCTCGCGCCGCGAGAGTACGACCTGCTTGAGTACCTGCTGCGCAACAGAGGGGTGGCTCACGATCGCCTGAAGCTCATCGAAGATGTCTGGGGCGAGTACGACGACCTGCTGTTCTCCCAGACCGTCGACGTGCACGTGGCCTACCTGCGCCGCAAGCTGGGCAAGGACCTGATCACGACGGTGCCCGGCAAGGGCTACCTGATCCCCGGCTAGGATAGCCAGATGTTCTCGCGGCTTCGCCTCGAGACTGGCGCTGCAGTTCACGGCCATCGTGTTCGTGCTTACGTTGCTCGCCGGTGTGGTCTTCCTTGCGATCGAGTATGTCGAGACGCACCGTCACCTCGATCGAAGCCTCGAGCTCTCGGCGCACATTGCTGGTGACATCTACCTCCCCCTTGATGCGGAGGAGGCGGCCTGGTTGCGCCGCCGTGACGCCGCCGTGCGCATCGTCGGCCCTGACGGTTCAGTGCTCTACGAGGCCGACGCGTTCGCGCGCCTGCGCGTGCCGGTCGGCTCAACGGGCTTCACGAGCGTGCGGCTGGGTGCGGACACGTACCGCATCTACACCACGCGACTGCCCAACGGCGGACTACTCCAGCTGGCCGCCCTCGATCGCATCGGCATCGCTCAGCTCAAGGGCGAGGCCCGCGTGTTCCTCCTCGCCAGCGTGGCGGTCTCGCTGATCACGTTCCTGGCAGGGCTGTATTTCGCGCGGAGGAGCCTGGCTCCGGCGGAGAGGATGTTCGCCCAGCTCACGCAGTTCACACACGACGCCAGCCACGAGCTGCGCACGCCGCTTGCAGTGGTCAACTCGGAGCTCGATCTCGCCCTGCGCACCGGCGACTACGAGAAGGGCGTGAGAGCTGCCAAGGAGGAGCTCCGGCAAGGTTCGGAGATCGTAGAGGGCCTGCTCCAGCTGGCCTCGCTGGACAGCGCCACGCTCGACGCCAACCCGTTCGACCTGTCGGCGCTCGTGCAGCGCGAACTCGAGCGCGTCGAGCCACTCGCTGCCGAGCGCGACATAGAGCTTCAGGACAGCGTCGCTCCCTCGGTCACCGCTCGCGGCGGCGACCGCCTCGTGAGGCAGCTCACGGCCAACCTGCTGGGCAACGCCCTCAAGTTCACGCCCCGTGGCGGTCAAGTCACCGTGTCTCTCACGCGCGACGAGCTGCGTGTGAGCGACACCGGGCCCGGCATCCCTGCGGCCGAGCTCGAGCACATCTTCGAGCGCTTCTACCAGTCCGACACGTCACGGGCCCAGGAGGGGCACGGACTCGGACTGGCCATCGCGAGACGCATCGCCGATGTCCACGGGTGGCGGATCTGGGCCGAGAGCCAAGCCGGCGACGGGGCGACCTTCGTGGTCTCGCTTCGCGGCTGATCTCGCCGGGGCAACCTAGCCGGACCGGACGGTTCTGGTGCCCCAGACGACTCGGCTCCCTTGACAAGCTCCGCACATCCTCCACGTCGTTAACCAGCTCTTAGGGACCCTTCAGTGACACTGTCGGCGAGACAGGGGCGGACCAAGCGTCCGCGATCGCAGGAGGATGCTATGAGGAGACTGTGCGTGATGGCCGTCGTGCTGGTGTTGGGCGCTGTGTCTGCCGGTGCGGCGTTCGCCGCCGTGAGCTCCAGCCGCTCGATGGCTCCGCCGGCCTCTGACCAGACCGGCGATGCCGTCGCGGGCGACGAGGCGGCCAAGTCGAAGGGCAAGGCCGTCGGCAAGAGCGCGTCGGCAGCGACGAAACCGCGCGCGAAGCCTCACTCGACTAAGGCGTCACCGCGCGTCTCTCCGCCTCCGACGCCCATCACGGGTGCTGTTGTGCACGACCCCGACGACTGCGGCGATGTGTGCCTCGACAGCACGCCGGATAGCGACGATTGCGCGATCGACGACTGCTCCGCAGATGACTGCTCCACCGACGACTGCTCGGCCGACGGCACGCCGACACAGCCCGCCAGTCCTTCCGGTATCGACGACGACGGAGACGGCGACGGCGGCGACTGTGGCGAGGCCGACGGCGATTGATCCCCCCGGGCCCCTCCCACCCCTGAGACGGGGGGCGGCAGCTTCGCCCCACGCGAGCTGCCATGGGCGGCGGAACCGCAGAACAGCGGGTCCGCCGCCCGCTCAAGTCCACGCCGAGGAGCAGTGCTATGAAGAAGACCCTGCGGACCATCCGTACCGACATCAGCTTCCTGACCGGTCTCTGCCTGGCGGGCTTCGTCGTGCTGGCAGTTCTCACAGGCACGGGCATGGACGAGCGTGTCGAGCTGTTCGTCTCGCCTGACGACCTGCACGCCCTGGCCGGCTACGGACTTGCCCTCGTCGCCGCCCTACATGTCCTTTTGCAGACAGGCAGGATGAGGTCATACCTCTCGCGCAGGCTGAGGTCCGTCGTCGTGGCATCGAGAGATCAGCGACGTCGCGAGGTCGGCCACCGCACGATGAGCCCGCACCGACGGATTCTTACCCCCGAATGACCAACCGAAGGAGACGACCATGAGGTGTCCGAACTGCGATGTCCAGTTGCTGATGGCGGAGCGTCAAGGCGTCGGCATCGACTACTGTCCCCAGTGCCGTGGGATCTGGCTCGAGCGGGGCAAGCTCGACGAGATCATCCACGGCGTCTCTCAGTCCGACGAGGCACCGGGCCCCAAGACCGCGAGCCGCTTACCGTACGACAAGTGGTCCGACGAGGAGCGAAGGGATCACAGCGACGCGCGTCAAAGCGGCTACCGCGACGAACACGACCGCGACGACGGAGACCAAAAGCGCAAGAAGAAGTCGAGCTTCCTTGGCGACATCCTGGGAGGCATCGGGGGCGGATGAGGCTGCCCGCACGTGAGGGCATCGTTTGGCCGTCGCCGCTCTGCCCTGATACCGTCGCGCGCGTGGGCACCGCGCACATCGACCCCCCGCTCCCCGGCCTCAGCGACGAGGAGGCCGCGCGCCGTCGCGCCGCCGGGCAGGGCAACGACGTCGAGATCAGCGCCGGCCGCAGCTACGGCCGCATCGTCCGCGACAACGTCTTCAACTTCATCAACAACCTGTTCTACGTGCTCGGCATCGTGCTGCTGGTGCTGGGCAAGCCGCTCGACGCCTTCGTCGTCAGTTTCGTGATCTTCGCCAACACCATCGTGAGCCTGGTGCAGGAGCTGCGCGCCAAGCGCGTGATCGACCGCATCAGCATCCTCACGCGCCCCAAGGCGAGCGTCGTCAGGGACGGCAAGGTGGCGAGCGTGGACCCGGCGCAGATCGTCGTCGGCGACGTGCTGTACGTGCACCCGGGCGACCAGGTGGTCGTGGACGGCCCCATGGCCGGTGAAGGCCGCATGGAAGTGGACGAGTCGCTGCTCACCGGCGAGTCGGACCTGGTGGCCAAGAGGCCCGGCGACGACCTGCTGTCGGGCAGCTTCTGCGTCACCGGCGGCGGCTACTACGAGGCGCATAAGGTGGGTCTGGAGAGCTTCGCCAACAAGCTCACGGCCAAAGCCAAGGGCTTCAAACGTGAGCTCACCCCCCTGCAGCGCCAGGTGAACCAGATCGTCCGCGTGCTGCTCGTGGTGGTGGTCATCTTCGAGATCCTGGTGTGGGTACGGAACACCGTCGTTGACGTGCCCTTCGTGGAGAGCGTACGCATGTCCACCGTGATCCTCGCGCTGATCCCCAACGGCCTGGTGCTCTCCATCGCCCTGGCATATGCCCTTGGCACGGTGCGCCTGCTGGGGCGCGACATGCTGGTGCAGCAGGCGAACGCCGTGGAATCGCTGTCCAACGTCGACGTGCTGTGCACGGACAAGACCGGCACGCTCACGTCCGGCGTGGTCAAGACAGAGCATGTGCTGGCGCTGGGCGCCGAGCAGCGGCACGCCGAAGAGCTGCTCGGCGCGTTCGCCGCCAGCACGACGGATGCGAACCGCACCATCGAGGCGCTGCGTCAGTCGTTCCCGGCGCAGCGCCTCGAGCCCACGCACGAGGCGTTCTTCTCGTCGGCGCGCAAGTGGAGCGGCCTCGCCTTCGGCGCGGGCGGCGCGCGAGGCACGTACGTGCTGGGCGCGCCGGAGATGCTCGAACCGGCGCTGGCTCCGGGCAACGCCGACGGCCCGCCCGACTGGCACGCGCAGGCAGCGGCGTGGACGGCCCAGGGCCTGCGCGTGGTGCTCTTCGCGGGGCGGCCGGAGCCGCTCGCCTTCAGCGAGCAGGACCGGCCGCCCGAACTGCCCTCCGACCTGGAGCCTCTCGCCTTGGTGTGCTTCAGTGACGAGCTGCGACCCGGCGTGCGCCTTACGCTGGACGAGTTCGCGGAGGCCGGCATCGAGGTCAAGATCATCTCCGGCGACAACCCTACGACCGTGAGCGCCCTGGCGAAGCAGGCCGGCATCCACACGCTGCACCTTCGCGAGGGTGTCGACGCGTACTGCGAGGTCGTGCTGGACCACAGCGATGAGGCTGGAGACGGGGGGGCGGATGGGGCGCCGAGCAGCGGGCCGCAAGAGCTGGCTGTCGCCGGCGCCGACGAGCGCGCGCCGCTCGAGCTCGTGGCCGTGTCCGGCACCGACCTCGAGCGCATGTCGCCGGAGGAGTTTGCGGCCGCGGCGGAGCAGGCGAGCATCTTCGGCCGCGTCACGCCCGAACAGAAAGAGGACTTGCTGCTCGCCCTGCGCGGCCGCGGCCGCTACGCGGCGATGATCGGCGACGGCGTCAACGACGTGATCGCGCTGAAGCAGGCGAACGTGGCGGTCGCCATGCAGGGCGGGAGTCAGGCGGCGCGGGGTGTCTCCGACCTGATTCTGCTCAACGATACGTTCGCGCCGCTCCCCTACGCCTTCCGCGAGGGGCAGCGCATCATCAACGGCATGAGCGACATCCTGCGGATCTTCATGGTGCGTATCTTCTACAAGGCGACGATCATCGCCGCCATCACCGCGCTGGGCGGCTTCCCCTTCGCGCCACGGCAGGCGTCGCTCATCTCGTTCGTCACCGCCGGCGTGCCGGCGGCCGCGTTCGCCTTGTGGGCCAGGCCCGGTCCTACGCCCAAGGTCTCCATGTTCAAGCTGCTGGCACGCTTCGTGCTGCCCACGACGATCCTGCAGCTCGTGATGTCCATCGGCGTCTACCTCGCCTTCGCCGTCCCCGAGAAGAGCAGCTATCTTGCTGCCCATCCCGGCGCCGGCGAAAGCCAGCTCATCGAGTTCGCCTACCCGCCGGCCCAGACCGCGCTCACGCTGTTCGCTGCGTTCTGTGGCATCCTGCTCATCGTGCTCGCCGTGCCGCCGACCAGATGGTGGGCCGCCGGTGCCGTGTACCGCGGCGACCACCGCATCGCCGGTGTGGCGGTGGCCATGTTCGGCTTCGTCATCGGCGTCCTGATCCTGCCGTTCGGCCGCACCCTGTTCGAGCTGAGTGAGCTGCCGGTCTGGCAGTACTTTGCCATCTTCGGCCTCGCCGTCGTCTGGAGCCAGCTCTGCCTGCTCATCTGGCGTACAGGGCTGCTTGACCGCTGGCTTGGCACGGCGACGGATCCGGGAAACGTGTGCGCCACGCGGGAGGCGGCCGCACGCGACCTGCGCAGCGCGGCTGCCTAGGTGGCTAACCGCCCCTCCAGGGCGGCAACAGGGAGATTCTCACGACCCTTCCGTGAACGTGGAGGCGGCGGAGTCCCCCCTCCCGGTCTCCACGCGCAACCATCCTGCAACCCGCGACTCCCCACACATGACAGAGTCAGGCGTCGGTCTCCCTAACCTCTGCCCCCGCCTCAGCGGACTCGTTTTCGAGCCGATGCCCGCGCGTTACCCGCGCCACTGAGCCGTAGTGGAGGAAGCGGGCCGGCCACGAGCTGAGCGTGCCGCGGATGGAGGCGGAGGAGTTTGAGGCCCGGCTCGACGGGCCTGAGAGCGAAACGTGTACTTTCGTGTACTTTTAGGGGGTCTGCCGCCCGGCAGGCCGCCCTCGTCGCGCTCGGAAAGGGCGATTACCAGGGAGTTAGTTGGTGCGCCCAGAGAGATTCGAACTCCCGACCTTCGGTTCCGTAGACCGACGCTCTAATCCAGCTGAGCTATGGGCGCACCGGGGCAAGGCAGTATACCGCAGAACGGTCGGGCGGTGAACCGGTCGTGGCAGGCGTCTACGTGCACGCGGCGTGGACGGGCGCGGGAGAGCCGATGGGGAGGAGACAAGCGGGTCATGCCTGTGGAGGCGACTGGCGGAGACGCCGGGATTCGAACCCGGGAAGGAGGCTTATACCCCCTTAACCGCTTAGCAGGCGGCTGCCTTCAGCCTCTCGGCCACGTCTCCGCCGTGGAGCGCCCATGATACCAAAGCGATGGGCGGGTGAGGCAGAGCCTCACCCGCCCATCCTGCGAGCCGACCGGGAAGCCCAGTCGACTACGTGCGTGTGAGAAAGGTCGGCCTCAGGCGGCGTGTCTGTGCTCCTCCTCTGAGACCTCCGTCTCGACGGTCGTCTCCTCGCTCACGATCTCGAGCCTCTCGCGCTCGACGACCTCATGAGGTCGCACGAGGGATAGCTGGCCCGAGAGCAGCGAGACCGCGAAGGGGATCAGTACGAGGCCGGAGATACCGACCAACGTGAAGAAGATCCGGTTGCCGGCCGCCAATGTCCCGAAGCTGAGTCCGGCGATAGCGCCGACGACATCGTACTTGGCGATGCCGATGAAACCCCAGTTCAGGGCGCCGAGGGTGGCCATCAACAACGCCGCCCAACCGGTCATGAGCCAAGCGTCGGACGTGGGATACTCCTCACGCGCCTTCGTGCGCCCGGTACCCAGTGCCACCAGCCACGGGATCATGACCAGCCCGGCGATGCCGATCACCGTGAAGACGATGCGGCTGCCGGTGGTTACGTCGCCGAAGGTGCCGCGAGCCAAGTGACCGATGATGTCGTACTTGGCGATGCCCACGAAACCGATGTTGATGGCCGACAAGACTACGACGATGAACGCGAGCACGCTCAGAAAACGCCACGCTTTCATCTTCGTTTCACCTCCTTTTGCAGGTGTTTGCCTACGGTCGGCCATGTTCCCTTTCGGTGCGCGGCTAAACGGGGGTACGTTCTGAAGAGCCCGTCCGATGACGGCGTACGCCCAAGCGTGGTCGCCCTCGCGAGCGATCCGCGAATGCGCGTGTGATCGGCGAATCGGGTGTCGCCGGCCCGCCAGATCGTCGCGGGCGAAGATGGGGGCTGGTCTTCAGGGGGAGGGCCGCCGCCGGGCGCGCCTCGCCGCACCCGGCGAGGCGCGCCCGGCGGCGCGCTGCGGAGGTTTGTCAGATCCTCAGGTAGGAGTCTGCGTAGATGACCTGGTTCTGCAGCATGCGGTAGGTCTTAAGGAGCGCCACCTGGTCGGGGTCATCGCCGTCGACCAGACGCTCGTCGAGCTCCTCCATGACCGCCGTGGCGTCGTGTAGCGCCAGCACCAGCCTGTTCAGCGGCGTCGAGTCATCGCGCTCCTCCACGACCCTGATCCACTCCATCTGCACCGCGTCTAGCGGGTCGGCGATGGCGCTGTCGAGCCCGGCCCCCATGAGCATGACCAGGTAGGCGCGGTTGATCAGCGGGCGCGAGTCCGGGTCGCAGCCGTTGGAGACGTTGGAGAGTCCCACGGTCGTCGTCGGCGGCGGGTCGGCGAGCATCTTGAACATGCGGATCGCCTCGACCGAGACGTGGGCCACGTCCTGGTTGCAGGTCACGGTGAGCACGAGAGGATCGAGGAAGACGTCTTCGACCGGCACGCCGGCGGCCTCGGCGGCGGGCAGCAGGGCCTCCATGGCGATGCCCACGCGGCCGTCGGAGGTCGTGGGGATGCCCTCGACGCCCATCGTCAGAGAGATGACGCGCGCCTTGTGGCGCGCGGCGAGCTCCATGACCCTGTCGAGGCGCTCCGGGTCGGCCGAGGCCGAGTTGAGCATCGCGCGCTGCTTGCAGACGGCGAGCCCGGCCTCCATGGCGAAGAGGTTCGTGGTGTCGAGTGAGAGCGGCACGTCGACGACCTCCTGGACCGCCTCGACGATCCAGGGCATGATCTCAGCCCCGAGCTTCTTCTGGGGCCCGATGTTCAGGTCGAGGATGCCCGCGCCGGCCTCGACCTGGCGCACGGCGAGCTCCTGGATGTAGCCCGCTTCGCGCCCCTCGATTGCCTCCTTCACGCGGGGAGAGATGATGTGGATGTTCTCACCGATGATGAGCACCGAGCGTCTCCTTTACGGTCGACAGGGACATGAGGGTGTCGACGACGTCGTCGACGCCGGCGGCCACGGCGCTCGTCTCCGGCAGGTCGACGAGCGGGCTGCCGACGGCGTCGAACTCGGCCACCTGGCGGTCTTCGGGCAGCGTGGCGAGCAGGTTGAGGCCGTACCGCGCGATGACCTCCCGGAGTTCGGGCGCGAGCCCGTTCGGGGCGCGGTTGATGACGAGGTAGTGGTGGCCGACCTTGGTCTTGAGCTCGCCGATGAGCTCGACGACGCGGCCGGCGGTCGTCAGCCCGCGCACCGTGGGGTCGCTGACGATGAGCAGCACGTCGACGTCGCGCGTCGTGCGCCGCGAGAGGTGCTCGAGCCCAGCTTCGTTGTCGATCACCACGCACTCGTAGGAGCCGGCGATGCGGTCGACGATGGTGCGCAGCATCGTGTTGGCCGCGCAGTAGCAGCCCGGTCCCTCGGGCCGGCCCATGGCCAGCAGGTCGACGCCCTCGCCCTCCACGAGGCTCGCGTTGATCTCGTAGTCGAGCAGGTCGGCCTTGGCGACGCCGGCCTCGAGCTGACCGGATCGCGCCTTCTCCGAGGTGTCCTCGCGGATGTCGCCCACCGTGCGCTCGAGAGGCAGGTCGAGCACGGTGTTGAGGTTGCTCGCCGGGTCGGCGTCGATGGCCAGCACCGGCCGCATGCCCCGCTCGAGGAGGCTGCGGATGAGGAGGGCGGCGATGGTCGTCTTGCCCGTGCCGCCCTTGCCGGCGACGGCGATGGTCACGGTCATGGTCTTTCGTCCCTTCGATCGGCATGGTCGGCCGCGGTGCTCTCCCTGCTGCCGGTGTTGGTCTCCTCGAGCAGCGCCTTGACGGTAGGGAAGGCATCGAGGTCGGTGTGGGGCAAGAAGAGGGCGGAGGTGTATTGCTCCATGAAGCTGTTGTCGACGGAGAGCTCGAGGTAGGTCATCTTGGCGGCGACGTCGAGGATGTCGTGGCGGCAGTTGACGCACAGGAGGGCGGTGTATGCGCCGAGGGCGCTCGTGTTGCCCAGGAAGTGGAAGCGCTGCACCGGCTGGTCGGGCAGCAGGCCGATCTGGATGGCCTTCTCCACGTTGATGTACTGGCCGAAGGCGCCGCCGATGAGTATCTGCTCGACCGCGGCCAGGTCGACACCCACACTCCGGCAGAGCACGGAGAAGCCGGCGTAGATGGCCGCCTTGGCGCGCACCAGGCTGCCGACGTCGCTCTCGGTCAGCACGATGTCGTGTCCCACGCCGGTCTCGGACGCCCAGGCGACGACGTATTCGAGGCCGTGCTCGCCCTCGCGCAGCCGTGGAGTGAGGTCGGTAGCAGTGCGGTCGAAGCGGCCGCCCTTGTCGAGCAGACCAGTGACGAACAGCTCGGCGAGCAGGTCGATGAGACCGCTGCCGCAGATGCCCTGCGGGCGGGCGTTGTCGATCGTCCGGTAAGTGGGCTCGAAGGTCTCGGCGCTGATCCACACGTCCTCGATCGCACCCGTGCTGGCACGCATGCCGTGGTAGACCTCGCCGCCCTCGAAGGCGGGCCCGGCCGAACAGGCGCACGAGATGAGCCAGTCCTTGCTGCCGAGCACGATCTCGCCGTTGGTACCCACGTCGATGAAGAGGGTGAGCCGTTCGGTGGCGAACATCCCCGAGGAGATGACGCCGGCTGTGATGTCACCGCCCACGTAGCTGCCCACGGAGGGCAAACAGTGCACGCGCGCCAGTGGATTGACGTTGAGGTCTAGCTCGCGAGCGACGAGTTTTGGTGGCGTGGTCACGGTGGGTACGTAGGGCTCTTCGCGGAGGTACTTGGGGTCGAGGCCCAGCAGCAGGTGGGTCATGGTGGTGTTGCCCGCGATGACGACCTCGTGGATGGCGGTCGGCAGGATGTCGTTGCGGGCGGCGAGCTCTTTGATGAGCTCGTTGAGAGTACCGACGGCGAGGCGCTCGAGCGTGTACAGGCCGCGCCCGCGCTGCGAGTAGACGATGCGCGCGATGACGTCGTCGCCGTGGGACACCTGGGCGTTGTAGGCGCTGGCCGTGTCGACGACGCGCGCGGTGCTGAAGTCGACCAGGTAGACCACCACGCTCGTGGTGCCCAGGTCGACGGCGAGCCCGTAGTCGGTGCGCTCGTCGGCTGCGGGCCTCACGTCGATGATCCGCGGCGGGAGGTAGGAGCCGTAGACCCAGTCACGCATCTCGAGGGTCACGGCGACCTTCCAGTCGGCCTCGCGCAGGGTGCGCGCGAGTCGCTTGATGATGTCCAGCTCGGCGCGCAGGTCGTCGATGCCGAACTGGCGATTCATCGCTCGCCGCAAGCGGTCGAAGTCGGTCGTCTGATCGGCCAGCGAGGGCGGCGTGATGTCGAGCACGAACGTGCGCACGGCCGGGTTTCGCTGCCAGTCGCAGCTCACCGGCAGGGCCTCGGGCTTCGCCGCCGCGTGGCCGGTGGGGAAGACGGGCCCCTTCACCCGGCGCGGCGCGACGACCGTGATCGAGGTCACCGGCTGGTCGGTGACGGCGGCGGCCTGTTCGGTCGCGCTCGCGACCTGGTCCACGCCGGCCGCCTGGCCGCCCGCAACGGAGGGCACGCCGGGTCCCTCGGCCACGAAGGTCTGACAGGCCAGCGCGTAGCCTTCTGCCTGTTCCTCGGGCTTGAGGTGCGCGCTGCTGCGCACGCGGAAGGCGCTGCGGGCGGTGGCCGGGTCCGCGAAGCGGACCTTGCACCGCCCGCAGCGCCCCTGCCCGCCGCACGGCGTCTCGACCGTGACGCCGGCCTCGCTGGCGAGGTCGGCCAGGCTCGCGCCGGGCTGAGCGGCGATCTTCACCCCGTACGGTTCGAACGCCACGAGCAGCCGCGTCTCGACGGCCGTCTCGGGGGTCCTCCCGCTCATCCTGTCGTTGCTTTGCTCATGTATCCAGAGACACCATCACGCCTGTGACCAGACGGTCTTCAGGTAGCTCGGGATGTCGACCGCCTCGCGCGGTCCGACCATGATCTGCCAGCCCGGCAGCTCCTCCTCGGTCTCGCCCGAGAGCGAGGCGACGTGGCCGGGAATGACGAGCTTCTTGTGCGCCAGCTTGTCGGCGACGCCCGACTCCTTGACCGTCTTGGCGATCTTCTCGGCGTCGAACTTGCCGGCTGCCCAGCTTGTGAGCACCGACTGGCCGTCGGCGTCGGCCACGAGCAGCCAGGCCGGGTTGCCGGCGCCCTCCACCTCGCCCGAGACGCTGAAGTAGGTGAGCGAGAAGTTCGTCGTGATGAGCAGCGGGCTGTCGGCGCCCGGCTCGCCGATCTGGTAGAGGCCTGGCTCAACCTGGATCGGCTTCTGCGGGTCCGTGTAGATGTTCAGCCGCAGCGAGAGCAGCGGATAGATCCCCTCCGCCTGGCCGTGGTCGAGCACGACGAGGCCGGCGTACTTGGCGATCGCCTGGGTGGCGAGGGCGGTCTGGTCTTCGACCGTCTCTCCGCCGGCGAAGGCGATGAGGGGGAACCCGAAGGGCCGGAAGCTCTTCTTGAGCGCCAGACGGCGAAGCTGCGTGAAGGCCGCCAGGCTGTCGCCCAGGCCGCGGGTGCCGGGGTCGATGACGAGGTCCTCGACCCCGGCGCCGCGAACGTCGTCGGAGAGCCGAGCGAGAACCTCGAGGTCGCCGTCGTCGGCGCGGATGGCCAGCGGGCAGCCGTGCTGCTTGGCGAGCGCGGCCATCGCTTGCCAGTTCGCCGCCGTCGCGGCGTGCAGGAGCGGCCGCGCCGGTGCGACCTCGGCCAGGGCCGCGCCCATCGCCGTCGCGTCCTCGCACAGGAGGACCAGCGGCACGTCCGCGGCGGCGGCCGTGGCCGCCGCCGCGCGCGCGAAGGCGGCGGCGTCGCCCGAGGCGTTCTCGAGCGCGATGAAGTCGAGGCGCAGCCCGATGCCGACGCGCTCGACGGCGTAGGCGGCGACTTGTGCCGCGTGCGCGGCCAGGTCGGGATCGTCGTCGGCCAGCCGCACGCCGAGCCCCGGCTGGTTGAAGAAGGTCTTCTCGTGCCTGAAGAGCACGGTCTCGTTACCCACGGAGAAAGCGCGTTCGCCGGCGCCCACAGTGACGAGCTTGACGGGCGGTGCCGACGCCGCTTCGAGCGCCGCCCGCGTCTCCTCGGTGACGTAGGGGCACTTGTCGAGCTCGGTCCCCTTCTGGGCCAGCTTCATGGCGAAGGCCAGGCAGGTGGGAAAGCCGCACTCCTTGCAGTTCGTCTTGGGGAGCAGCTTGTAGATCTCGAGTCCGGTGAGAGCCATCGAACTCACCTGCCTTTCAGGACGCCGTGGCGGTCGCGGGGCCGGACAAAGACGCCGCCGCGACGGCCGCGCCGGGCGGCGTCATGAGATCGGCGATGCTCTTCTGCACGCGCTTGATGGAGCGCGGGTGGCGCATGACGACGATGTCGGCGCCCGACTCGAGCAGCGTGGTCGCAGTGATCGTCTCCCAGAGCACGCCGCGCGTGGCGAACTCGCCCCACTCCTCGGGCACGCCCTCGGGCACGCGAGACTCCTTCTGGCGCCACGACTCCTCGCCCACGTTGCAGATCATGGGCTGCTGCGTCATCGAGTCGCCCATCAGGGCGGCGAGACGCAGGCGCTCCATCACAGAGTAGGTGTACTCGATGCCGTAGCCGAGGGCGCCGGTGTTGGGGTCCATGAGCACGCGCTCGAGCGGCAGCCCCATGTCGCTGATGAGGATGTTGAGCTGCTTCGCCAGGTTGACGTCGATGGGCGAGAAGGCGGCCACCAGGTGGCCGTTGCCGAGCGCCGCGGCGACGATCGTGCGGTAGTTCTTGTCCTCGCAGTTGGCGAGGCAGATGCACTCTCCCTTGGTCGCCTCGGCGACGGCGATGAGCACCTCGTTGTCCTTGTCGGCCACACCGGGCCCGTAGACGATCAGCGGCACGCCCACGGCGGCGAGCACGCGGTCGACCACCCGGACGGCGTCGCTCGCGCTCGTGTCGCCGCGCTCGGGATGGCAGCTGCGCAGCTTGAGAGCGATGAGATCGGCGCCCTGCTCGACGGCCCACTCTGCCCACGCCGCGGGGTCGTGCGCCGCCTCACCGAGGGCTGAAAGCAGCTCCGGTGACCAATCGGTGGGATAGGCGTCCGCGACCTCGGCGGCGACCACCGGGCGGTGGGGTATGGCGCCCTCGAAATGCAGGAACGGCAGCGTCGTCTCGCCGCCCACCGTCACGGTCGCCGCTCGCGTGCCGGAGCCGTGGCTCGCGCCCAGGGTCACCTCACGTACGGCGCCGGGCCACTTCTCCTTCGGTGTCTCCACACTCATCGCTTCACTCCTCAAAGGGTAGGGAGGGATTGCCACAAGGAAGGGCGCCCATCAGAACAGCGGATCCATGGTCAGCGCCGGGTGCCCCTTCTCCTCGAGGAAGGGCAGTAGCTCCTCGACGCTGGTGGCCACGGTCTCGTCGGCGATCTGCTCGAGCAGGCCGGGGACGCCATCACGCTCGCAGACCTCCTCGATAGCCGGCCCCATCGACTCTTTGAGGATGCTGCTCATCCAGACGATGCGCTTCATGCCACCGTCGGCGGAGAGGAACTTCTTGCTCGTCAGGTAGTACTTGCCCATGCCCATCATGCCTGGCGTCTGCATACCGCCGCCGGCGGTGCCGGCCAGGGTCGAGAAAGTCATGCCGCACGGTGTCATGCTGGGGTCCTCGCGACTCACGATCATGAATCCGTTGGCCTCGGGCACCAAGACGGCGATGCACTCGAAGCAGCCGCACGAGGTCATGGGTGCGTCCATCATCGAGTAGAAGGTGCAGCGCTCGACCGTCTGGTTGGAGGTCACTCTGATGAACTCGTTGGGGCCCGAGAACTCGCCCTTCACGGGGTCGATGATGATGCCCTTGGGCACCGGCTGGTTCGGCCCCGTGGGGTTGATCTCGAAGCTCGCCTTGCAGTCGAGCCAGTTGTAGGCGCCACAGAGGCCCACACGCTCGGGGTTCACCACGCAGACGTGGTTGGGTGCGAAGCTCTGGCAGAGCAGGCAGCTGTAGAAGGTGTCGACCGACTCGTCGGTGAGGGTGGCGATGCGGTCGTTGCGCTCCTTGTAGGCGGCGCGCGCCTCCTCGAGCAGGGGGTCGATCAGGGCCTCTTCGGTGACCAACTGCACCTGCACCTTGTCGACGATGTTGCCGAACACGTCGTGGATGCGCGCGTGCAGGAGCTTGCCCAGGTGCTCGAGGCGGAAGCCCTTGGCGAAGGCGTTCTTGCTCACGCGGATCCAGGTGATGTCGCGCTGGCCGTTGTGCTGGATGCCCTCGGCGCCGTTGGTGAAGTAGTGGAACTGGCGCTCGACGATGGGCTCGAAGTCCTTCTGCATCTTGCGCCCGGCGACGTCGACGATGATGCCCAGCGGCATGGCCCCGCCCTCCTCGACCGAGTCGAGGTCGGCGCCGGTGAGGATGATCTTGCCGTCCTCGACCTGGTCGGTCGGCCTCATGCGCAGGAACTCGAAGGCGCGCGTGCGCTTGCCGCCGAACTCCATCTGCATGATCTCCTTGCGCACGCGCTCGCCCTCGAAGGCCGAACCGTAGGCGACGGGGATGCCGATCTTCTTCTGGCGCACCTTGACGCCGCGCACCTCGATGCAGCGTTGGATGAGCTTCTCGGCGCGCTCCAGGTCGTCGGCGCCGGGGATCTCGTCGAAGGGCATCGAGACGACGTGCTCGTAGGTCGTGACGCCGGTGGGGAGGATCTGTGGTATGCGCGTGTCGGCAATGACCGGGAAGCCGTAGGAGATGGCGCCGGCCGCGGTGGCGTACTTGAGGTCGTCGACCTCGCCCAGCGCGAGCACGAAGGCGAACACGCGGTACTTGTTGTAGAGCATGATCTCGCGCGCCTGGCCCGGGCTCATGCCGCCGAAGGTCAGGGCCGAGCGGGCGGCGAAACCCAGCGCGTAGATGGCCGAGATGGTGTCTACGCCGAACGGCACCGTGAAGGTGTCGTAGCCGAGCTGCACGCCCTCTTCGATGAGCTGGTGGATGATGCTGCGCCCGTTGACGTTGCCGGAGAGGAAGATGAGGATGCCGCGGCTCTGCAGCTGACGCACGATCTCGACCGCCACCTCGTTCGACTTGGCGCAGCCGACGATGGCGGCGAACCCGGGCATGCGCCCGTCGACGAGCTGGATGCCCCAGGCCCTGAGCTGGATGTCGTCGATGGGGCCGTTGAGCACCGCCTTGTCGCCGTGCACGAAGACGTCGCTGCCGCCGAAGCGTTCGCTGGACTTGTGTCCACCGAGCACGATGCGCTGCGGCTCGAGGCCCTCGGCGAAGCGCGCGCCCTCGATTGCCTCCTCGGCCAGCAGCGTAGCCACGCCGGAGTCGAGGGTCTCGCCCAAGTAGGGGAGCCAGAACGATTCCGCCGGCTCGGGATGCAGGAGCGACCTGGCGCGCTCTACCACCGGCGCCAGGTCGCCCAGCTTCTCGACCTTGTGGCCGAGGAAGGCGTAGGTGACGGGCAGGTAGTAGGCGGTGTTGGTGAACTGCACGGGGGCTTCGGGGCCGAGGCGCTCGATCGCGTCGGCGACGAGCGCCTCGGCCTCGCCCACGATGGCGTTGGCGCCCCTGATGGCGCTGGTGGCGACGTAGCGCGACACGGTCAGGCCTCCGTCGGGTCGGCGCCTGCGGGCTCGGCGGCGGCGCCTGCCTCCGCCGTTGCTGCTGCGAGTTCGTGCGTGTGCGCCTCGCCGTGGTCGTGCCCGTGCTCGTTGCCGCCGCCGTTGCCGCCGTAGCCGCCGAGCTGATCCTTGATGGCGTCGAAATAGAGGGTGTCGCCGCTCTGCCCAAACTGGGAGGGGTCGTAGGGCTGCAGCTTGATCGCCTCGCGTTTGGCATCGATGATCTCCAGCGAGCGCTCGAGCATCTTGTTCCAGTCAGGCTCGAACTCGAGGCTGCCGCCGACGAGCTTCTCCCAGCCCTTCGTCATCAGGTCCGTCACCACGCTCGAGGCACCGACGGGGCTCGAGACGCCAAAGATCACGTGGGCCCCGCTGGCGGCGAAGTAGGTGCCGATGGCGATGGCCTTCTCGCACATCCACTCCGGGCAGAGGCCGACGGCGGGGATGTCGTCGATATCCTCGCCGACCCCTCCCTCCGTGGCCACCTGGGTCAGCACGGTCAGGATGCGCGAGTTGTCGACGCAGCTCCCGAGGTGCAGCACGGGCGGGATGCCGATGGCCTCCATGACCTCGCGCAGGCCGGGACCGGCGGAGTCGAGGATCTCGGGAGACAGGTAGCCGTGCTTGGCGCCGGCGGTGGCGGCGCAACCGGTGACGACCACCAGCACGTCGCGGGCGATGAAGTTCTTGATCAGCTCGACGATGCCCTCGTCTTGCGTCACGCGCGCGTTGTTGCAGCCCACGACGCCGGCCAGACCGCGGATGCGTCCGGCGATGATGGCGTCGTTCAGGGGCCTGAAGCTGGCGCGGTAGAAGCCGCCCTGCATGTAGTTGAGGTACTCGTGCGAGAAGCCGGCGACGAGTCTCTCCTTGTACTCCGGGATGTGGATGGGGCCGCGGTTGGGGTAGTTGTCGATGGCCATGCGCACGATCGTCTTGGCCGTCTCGAGCGCCGTGGTCTCGTCGAACTCGATGTGCTCGGCGCCCGGTATCTTCGCCTTGGGAGACGTGGTGATCAGCTTGGTGTGGAAACGCTGCGAGAGCGGCGAGAGCGCCTGCATGATGCACTGCACGTCGACGACCATGACCTCCACGGCCCCCGTCAGCACGGCCAGCTCCTGGTGCAGGAAGTTACCCGCCGCCGGGATGCCGTAGCGCATGAGGATCTCGTTGGCCGTGCAACAGATACCGGCCAGGTTGATGCCCTCGGCTCCCTTGGCCTTCGCCTCGGCGATCAGCTCGGGGTCGCGGGCGGCCTCGACCATCATCGCCGACAGCGACGGCTCGTGGCCGTGCACGACGACGTTGACCTGGTCGTCCTTGAGGACGCCGAGGTTGACCTCGGAGGCGAGGGGAGAAGGGGTGCCGAAGAGGATGTCGGAGATGTCGGTCGAGAGCATCGCTCCGCCCCAGCCGTCGGCCAGCGAGCAGCGCAGGGCCGCCTTGAGGATGTTCTCAGGGTCGAGATCGACGCCCTCGTGCGTGCGGTGCATGACCTCGGTGACCTCGCGGTCGACCGCGCGCGGCGTGAGCTTGAGACTCTTCCACAGCTCCTGCCGCTTGGGTGTTGCGCGTTTCGTCGTCAGGATCTCGCCGTGAGCCTGGCCGAATTGCTCGAGCGCCTTCTCGGCCACGTCGGCAGCGATCTCCGCGACCGAACGGTCGGCGATGGCGACGCCGAGGTAGCCTGCGACCACGATGAGCTTCTGCTGGTCGCGGATGACGTAGTCGGGCGCCTCGCCGGTGGCCGCCGCGAGCAGCGTCAGCGCCATGTCGCGGCCGTGGTCGGAGTGCGCCGCGACACCGCCGGCGACCTGGCGCGCGAAGTGGCGCGCGGCCACCGTCGGCAGGTCCGCGCCGCAGATGCCCGTCTTGGTCTCGGCGTCCTTGCCCACGAGACGGCAGGGGCCCATGCTGCAGATGCGGCAGCAGGCGCCCACCTCGCCGATGGGACAGGGCTTCATCTCGCTCGCCCGGCTGAAGGCGGTGCCGATGCCGCACGATTCCGCGTGCGCCAGCATCTCTACCGCGGCCGGGTCGATGCTCCTCGCGTCTCCCATTGAGCTGCTCCTCGCGTCGAGACGGCGGGCGGGGGCGCGGCGCCAACCCTCGCGGGTGCGCGTCGGTCCTGCCGCCGTCGTGTGATCGGACGTCAGTACTTGCGGTGGTCGCCCGACATCTTCAGGTCGACGGGGTTGGTCCGCGTGATGCGGATGCCAGCGCCGGCCCACTCGGGCTTGCTTTGCGGCGTATCATGAGCAGCCTCGGGCTCCCCTGGCGGGTAGCCGGCCGCGGCCAGATGATCGCTGACCCGCGCGGCGTCAAGCCGTGCAGGGTCGATGAGCAGCGTCAGGGTGCGTTCTTTCGCGCTCGCCTCGACGCGCTCCAGCCCGTCGAGAGTGGCGAGCGCGTCCCTGACCTTCAGGACGTGGTGGTCGGCCCAGAGGTCGGGGACGGTGAGGGTGAGTTCTTGCACACAGTCCTCCTCGTCGCTGCCGCAGCCCCTGGCTGCGGCTCCTCATAGAAGGAACACCCCGAGGACGCATGGGGTGTTCACTCTATGGTTGTCACTGTACAGAAGAGCGACTGTCTCGACAATTGTTTGTACTGCATGTCACAAGCAGAAGCCGCTGAGCAGGCAAAACAGCCGTGACGCGGGGGACTGGAGCTAGCAGCCCGGCGGCGCAGGCGTGCGGCCCGCTTGGTCGTGAGCTCTGCGTGGTAGAAGGGGCTACGAGACCGGCAACAGGAGGGGTCATGCGCAGCACCGAGGGTGAGGTAGAGCTGTCGGAGGTGTACGGGCGGCTGGCGGCGCTCGACCTCGTCGTCGACGGTTACGAGGTCGAGCGCCGCCAGCTCGAGGTCTCGAGCGGTTTCACGCGCGTGACGACCACCGTCGTGTTGAGCGGCGGCGGCCACGCGGGACGCGGCGAGGACGTGAGCTACGTGGCCCAGGACCACGACGACTTCCCGCTCGAGCTGCCCGTGGGTCTGCCCGCGGGCGTAAGCGCCTCCCTGGGGACGTTCTGCGCACGGCTCGAGGACCTCGCCGGCGTCGGCGAGGGCCGGCTCTTCGCTCGGCCTCCGGTGGGCCCCACTGTCTCCGTGGCGTACCGTCGCTGGGCCTTCGAGAGCGCCGCTCTCGATCTCGTCCTGCGCCAGGCCGGCGCCTCGCTCGGCGAGGTCGTCGGTCGTCCGTATCGGCCCGTGCGCTTCGTCGTCTCGACGCGCCTCGACATCCGGCCGTGGCTGGCGCTCTACCCGGCTCTCGAGTTCAAGCTCGACCCGACGAGCGAGTGGGACCCGGAGTTCATGCGCGAGATCGCCGCCACCGGCGCCGTGCGCGTGCTCGACTTCAAGGGCTACTACGAGGGCACCGTGGTCGAGAACCCGCCCGACCCCGCGCTCTACGCCGCGGTCGCCGCTGCGTTTCCCGACGCGATCCTCGAGGACGCCGTCCTCAACGAGGAGACGACGCTGGCGTTGCGTGGTGCGGAGGGGCGCCTGAGCTGGGACGCGCCGATCCACGGCGTCGCCGATATCGAAGCCCTGCCCCTGCCGCCCCGCTTCCTCAACATCAAGCCCTCTCGCTTCGGCTCGCTGGCGCGCCTGCTGGCGGCGATCGCCTACGCCGGCGGCCACGGCATCACCCTGTACGGCGGCGGGCAGTTCGAGCTCGGCGTGGGTCGCGAGCAGATCCAGGCCCTGGCGAGCCTTTTCTACGCTGAGGGGCCCAACGATGTCGCGCCCGGAGGGTACAACGCTCCGGCGGCGCAAGCGGGCTTGCCCGCAAGTCCGCTTGCGCCGCCGGCGCACCCGGTCGGTTTCTCCTTCTCGAACGGCTGATGTCTCGACCGCGCATGCCGCAGCAGACCCCCCATTTCGAACAAGGCCCCATCAGGCCGCCGAGCGAAGCTCACAGCCTGCTTGTGCGCGTGACCCGAAACTGCGGCTGGAATCACTGCGCCTTCTGTCCCGTCTACAAGGGGGCGAAGTTCTCGCTGCGTACGGCGGAGGAGATCGAGGCCGACGTCGACGCGATGGCCGCGGCCGCTCAGGTCATGAACGAGGTCGGGACGATGGAGGCGCTGCACCAGGGGCTCGTGCCCCAGGAGGCCTACCAGGTGGCGCTCTTTGAGCGCGCCGGCGGCCATACCGTGTTCTTGCAGGACGCCGACCCGATGGCTCTCAAGCCCGCCAAGCTGGCCGAGGTCATCGTCCGCGTCCGCGAGCGCTTCCCTGAGGTCGAGCGCGTGACCACCTACGGCCGCGGAGCGACGCTGGCGCGGCGCGCCGCGGACCAGTTGCGACTCGTGCGCGAGGCCGGCCTCACGCGCGTGCACGTCGGCCTCGAATCGGGGTCGGACGAAGTGCTGAAACGTATGGACAAGGGCTGCACCGCGGACCAGTACGTCGAGGCCGGCCGTCGCGTGCTCGAGGCCGGCCTCGAGCTCTGCCTCTACGTGATGCCGGGGCTGGGCGGCCGCGGCGAGGCCGCGGCCGCTGAGCACGTGCGCGGCACGGCCGACGTCGTGCGCCAAGTGGCGGCCTACGCCAACGCCGACAGCCCACTTGTGGTCCGCCTGCGGACGGCGGCCGTCGCGGGCGGCACGCCGCTGGCGGATGCCGCCCGCGACGGCCGCTTCACGCTCCCCGACGACCTCGAGATCGTTCGCGAGCTGCACGACCTGCTCGTGGCTCTCGGTGACGCGCAGTTGCGCCTCGTCTCGGACCACGCCCTAAACCTTCTGCCCGAGATCGAGGGCGTACTGCCGGCCGACCGGGATCGGCTACTGGCCGTCGTCGACGAGTTCCTCGCCATGCCGCCGCGTGAGCGGGCTGAGTTCGTCCTCGGTCGAAGGCTCGGCATCTACTACTCGCTCGCGTCGCGGCGCGACGCGCAGCGACGCGCCTTGTTCGAGTCGAGCCTCCCGCACGGACGCTCGCTCAGCGAGCGCGAGATGCTCGACACCGCCGTCGCGCTGCGTTCGCGCTACATCTGACGTGACGGGCGCTCGGGTGAGGCGGCTGACGCCGGACTCGCCGGAGGATCTACACCCCGACCGAGAGGACCACACCCGCGCAGGCAGCCACGATGGCCAGCTGCAGCGGTATGCCCAGCGCCGGTCCGCAGCGCCCGTGGGGGAAGCGCCGCCAGTGGCTGGGGAAGACGTGCCGACTCTCGCGTCCCCACATGGCACTGCCCACGACGTCGAAGTCGGGTGCGGCGGAGATTGGCCCCATGACGACTACGGCGAGCGGCATCCCCCAAACGAGGAGGGCGATCACAGTCGCCAGGGCGGCGAGGACGTCCACCGAGCCCCACAGCAAGCGCTCGCGGCCGGCGATGTAGTCCCAATGCGGCACGAGGTCGAGGAGCACGTGCGAGGCGAGCACGACGAGCATCATCTGCCAGAAGGGCAGGTGCAAGAGCGAGGCGAGAGCGAGCCCGACGTACGTGTGGACGATGACCCACACGGGCCGCTAGCGCAGTGCCCCTCGAGGCTTCACCGCTGCTAGAGCGCGGCGAGCTGCCAGTCGAGGTTGAGCGTGTCGCAGAGCTGGGCGAGCGCCGCGCGCAGCGCGCCTATCGGCGTCGCGCGCGGCACAGAGATGACGAGCTCCATGGAGAACACGGGCGCTCCGGTGATCGGCGCCTCGGCGAGGGTGGTCTGTGCGCTCTCGATGTTCACGCCCAGCTCGGCCAGCAAATGGGCGAGCGGCTGCACGAGCCCGGGCTGGTCGATGGCCGAGGCCGAGAGCCGGTAGGGAAGCGCCTCGGCCGCGCCGGCGCGCGCCTCGAAGTCGGCCGGGTGCAGCTCGGCGTGGAGCGGACTCTCGCGGTTGAGGATGCCCAGCCCGTCCTGCAGACGCCCCATGGTCGTGTCGTCGCCGGCGACGAGCATCATGATGGTGAACTGGCCGTGCAGGTTCACCATGCGACTGTCTTCGATGTTGCCGCCGCGCTCGAAGACGTAGCGGGACACCTCGTCGACGAGTCCCGGGCGGTCGTCACCGATGGTCGTGAGCACCACGTGCCGCGTCATGGCGGCAAGACTAGTCTCTTGCCGGCGGCCTGGCAAAGAGTGGCGCAGTCACCGCCCCCTGCTTCGTCAGGCGCGCTCGACCGACGACTCCCCTAGGCCCGACGCGTCCCCTGGGCCCGGCGAGACCGGCTCGGCGTCGACATCCTCGTCGCGCAGCCAGGTGGCCTGGCGACGCGGCCGCTCGTCGACCGTCAGCCGGAAGACGTCGGGACGGTTGTAGTGCCCGGCCGCGTCGAGAGCCATCTGCTCTTCGCCGATACGCGCCAGGTCGGCCTCTGCATAGACGATCATCTCTCTACCGACTTCCGGTCCGGCAAGCCACGAGGCGTCGGGTGCGATGATGCCCGAGCCCCCGGGTATGAGCACGCCTTCGTCCTGGCCGAAGTCGCCGTTGGCTCCCATGGCTTCGGACACCTCGAAGTCGTCCGGCAGGTCCTTCGCCGTCAGGTACGTGCTTGCGCAGATCACGAAGCAGCGCCCCTCGAAGGCGTAGTGGCGGCTGGCCAGGTGGTGGATCTCGGGCGCCTCGGGCCACGCCGCGACGTGGATCTGCTCCGCCTTGGCGTGCATGGCGAACCTCGCCAGCGGCATCCAGTGCTCCCAACACACCAGGCCGCCGAGACGGCCGTGCGGCGTGTCGAAGACGTGCAGCGTGCTCCCGTCGCCGGCTCCCCAGACGATGCGCTCGGCGTGCGTGGGGATGAGCTTGCGATGCACCCCCAGGATCTCGCCCTCGCGCGAGATGAAGAGGAGGGAGTTGTAGAGGGTGCCCCGCGAGTAGCGGCCGTCGCGCTCGTTGATGCCCACGACCACCGTCACCTTGTGCTGACGGGCCGCCTTGCAGAGCGCGTCGGTCGCCGGTCCGGGCACGGTGACGGCGTTGCGCTGCAGACCGCGCGAAGGCGCGTTTCGGCGCCGCCTCGTCCCAGCCGGCGGCGCCGAAGATCCACGCCGGGTAGCCGGGGATCCACGTCTCAGGGAAGGCGATGATGTCGGCTCCGCCTCTGGCTGCCTCGTCGATCAGGACGGCCGCCTTGGCGACGGTCTCATCGAGCCTCGCGAACGCCGGCGCCGCCTGCACCGCGGCCAGCACCGGCTTCGTCGACTGCATCGCGCCCAACGTCTCCTCCTTCGCTCGACGGCCATCCCTGCGGGTTCTCGCCATTCTACGTGGCCGCGGTCCGCAGCGCCCTTTGCGAAGATCCGCTGCGACGGTCCGCAGCGCCGCCTTCGCCCAGTCCCGCCGCGACGGCGGGAGCGGGTCGGGATCCGCTTGTCCTTGCCTCTGGGAAGCTGTCCCCGGGTGCTAGCATCCGCCCATGACCGCAGCCGGACAGACGGGTGCTCGACTCGAGCTGCGCGAGTGTGCGGCGACCGACGTCGGCGGCGTGCTCTCCGTGATCGGCGCCGCGTCGGTCGCCTACCGCGGCGTGATCCCCGCCGATCGCTACCACGAGCCCTACATGCGGCCGGACGAGCTGCGGCACGAGATCGACGCCGGTGTGCGCTTCTGGGGCTGCTTCGCGGGCGATGAGCTCGTCGGCGTCATGGGCATCCAGGACGTCGACGACGTGACCCTCATCCGGCATGCCTACGTTCTGCCGGCGTGGCAGCGCCGCGGGGTCGGCAGCCGCCTTATCGCGCACATGACGGGTCTCGGCGGCAAGCCGCTTCTCGTGGGCACGTGGGCCGCGGCGGAGTGGGCCATCCACTTCTACGAGCGACACGGCTTCGCTCTGGTCTCGCAGGAGGAGAAAGACAGGCTCCTGCGCCGCTACTGGGAGATCCCCGAGCGTCAGGTCGAGACCTCGGTCGTGCTGATCAGGCAGATCCCTGAAGGGATCCGGCGCTCGAGCAGCTAGGCGGGCACTCCTGCGGCCGCCAGCAGCTCGCCGATGTCGGCCTCAGCAGCGCCGTGCAGCTCCTCGTGCACGCGCGCGAAGAACTGCTCCGCCGTGATGCGCAGGATCGCCTCGTTGACCCGGCGCGGCCTCACGGTGCGCTTCTTCTGATCGAGGACGGGCATCGGGTCGCTCTCCCAGCGCGGCCGGGTGTCGGCCGCGGCGGCGCTCGACCAGTCGTTCGGGATGACCCGCAGGACGAAGCGGCGCTCGGCGACGACGGGGTGGAACGACGTCGGTCGCTCCGTGTCCTCGAGCTGGAACATCAGGCCGTCGTGGAAGAGATTGCGCCTGCCGATCGCCGCGGCGGCGCGGCACACAGCCTCGTGACCGTCGTAACGCCCTGCGTGATCGGAGAACGTCCAGCGTCCCATGTCTGCCTTGACCCCCCACGTTCGGGAACACCGCATCACCATCAGTGTCGGCAGGGGGGTGTTCGGAACTTGAAAAACGAGCCAGCGAGCGGGTAGGGGGTTTCTAGGAGGATGACGCAGCCACCGCTCTCCCCTTGGCCAGGCACGCTCGCCGCGAGGACGTGTGGCCTGGGAGATGCGGTCAGTCCCGGCTCTCCTCTTCCTGATGCGTGTAGGGCTCATCCGGGAACAGTCCGTAGTGCCACCGACGAAGGAGGTGAGGTCATGGTGGCGGTGAGTCCGGAGAACCTTGTCGGCCAAGCGGTCTACGCGCGCGATGCCCACCATTGTGGGCAGGGCCAAGGAGCTGGTCTACGAGGGAGAATACGTTGTCGTTCGGCGATCGCTGCTGTCGAAGCTCGTCGTGCCAGTCAGGGTGATTGAAAGCTCAGGCGACCGACTGAAGGTGCCGTACAGCTTGTCGTACCTTGACGACGCTCCGAAGGTCGACCCCAAGCACCCGATGTCTGAGGAGGACAGGGGCCGGCTCGATCGCTTCTACATGCCGCACGCGGCGTAGCAGTTGCGCCCCCGTCACTCGGCGGGGGCGCGCCTTCGCGCATCTCCCCACCGCAGCCGAGGGTGTGCTGCCAACGTGAGGGGACTCGTTCGCTTCATGCTAACCGCGGTAGGGGCTGATACCGTAGTGGGCGGCCCGGATCACGAGGGTCAGGAACCTTGCTGCAAGGTGGCGGAGGGGGTGGGATTCGAACCCACGGTACCCTTGCGGGTACACCGGTTTTCAAGACCGGGGCAATCAACCGCTCTGCCACCCCTCCGCGGGGCCTGCGGTGGTCCTTGCCGCAGTCGCGTCCTCGCTACCTGGCCGGACCGATCGTGTCCTTGCCCATGATACGCCTTGAGCGCCGACGGCACCTCCACGGTGCCGTCGGCGCGCTGGTAGTTCTCCATCACGGCGGCGATGGTGCGGCCGACCGCGACGGCGGTGCCGTTGAGCGTGTGCACGGGGCGCGGCCCCTTCTCGGTGCGGTAGCGGCACTTGAGGCGGCGCGCCTGGTAGTCGGTGCAGTTCGAGCAGCTCGTGATCTCGCGGTAGCGCGCCTGCACGGGGAACCACGCCTCGAGGTCGTACTTCTTCGCCGCCGAGGCGCCGAGGTCGCCGGCGGCGATGTTCACCACGCGGTAGGGGATGCCGAGGCCGCGGAAGATCTCCTCCTCGGTCTCGAGGATGAGCTCGTGCTCGGCCGGCGACTGCTCGGGCAGGCAGAAGACGAACATCTCGAGCTTGTCGAACTGGTGCACGCGGAAGATGCCGCGCGTGTCCTTGCCGGCGGCGCCGGCTTCGCGGCGAAAGCAGGTGGAGAAGCCGGTGTAGCGCAACGGCAGCTCGTCGCCCTCGAGGAACTCGTCCATGTGCAGACCCGCCAGCGGCACCTCGGAGGTGCCGACGAGGCAGTCGCCGTCGGTCGTCTCGTAGATCTGTGCCCGGTCGGTGGGGAAGAACCCCGTGCCGTACATGGCTTCCTCGCGCACCAGCACCGGCGGGACGACCGGCAGGAAGCCCTTGGCTTCGACGATGTCGAGGGCGTAGCGCACGAGGGCGAACTCGAGCCGCGGCAGGTCGCCGAGTAGGTAGGCGAAGCGCGAGCCGCTCACCTTCGCCGCGCGCTCCATGTCGATGACGCCGAGCGCTGTGCCCAGGTCGAGGTGGTCCTTGGGCTCGAAGTCGAACTGCCGCGGCTCGCCCTCGTGGCGCAGCGTCACGGAGTCCTCCTCGCCGCCGGCCGGCACGTCGGGGAGCGGGATGTTGGGGATCTCGAGCAGCATCTCCTGGAGATGCTGCTCGACGTCGGCCAACTCCCGCTCGAAGGTCTTGATCTCATCGCCGAGCGCGCGCATGGCGGCGATCTGCTCCTCAGCCGCGCGCCCCTCGCGCTTCGCCCGTGCGATCTGCTCCGTCACCTCGTTGCGCCGCGCGCGGCGCTGCTCCGCCTCGGTGACCAGGCGGCGGCGCCGCTCCTCGACGACGAGGAACTCGTCGAGCGAGGACGTGCTGCCCCGCCGCTCGAGGGCCCGGCGGACCTCGTCGGGGTTGGCGCGCAGCAGCTTGACGTCGAGCATCGTCGCACCTCACGGCGTGTCGGAAACATGAATTCATCATGCTACCACTGGGAGGAGTGAGTGAAGCCACGGGCTCGGAGCGGAGTGCGCCCGGCAGTGCGCCAGCCTGCCGCTAAGGTCGTAGCGCGAGGCCTGGGGGAGCGGGGGAGCCGCCTACGGGGAGAGGACGAGCCGGCCGGTCGCGCGCATGTAGTGGGCCCAGTAGCCTTGCAGGTCACCGTAGCGGTCGGCGAGTCGCTGCAGCTCTTCGGGCGTCACCGGCTGCCCGGCGCCGTAGATCTGCCCCGCGATGCGCATGAGCGACTTATCGCCGTAGGGGATGCGCTCCATCCGTCCCAAGCTGCGGATCATGATGAGCGCCGCCGACCAGTCGCCTACCCCGGGGATGCTGCAGAGCCAGCGGAACACCTCGTCGTAGGCTCCCTCGCGGAGGAACGTGTCGTCCACTTCGCTGAAAGCGACGGCAGCGCCGCGCACGTACTCGGCGCGGCGACTGTTGCGCAGCAGACGAGTGAGGTCCTCGAGGCTTGCTTGCACGACCGCTTTCGCGCCCGGGAAGGGCCAGTACTGCATGCTGGCGACCTCGACGCCGGCCGAGAACTCCTTGATGAGCACGCGCTTCATCCGTTGCGCGATCGGCAGCAGGTTGCGCTGCGAGAGGATGGTCCAGCACGTGTTCTCGAACGGGGTGAGGAACTTGACCTGGTGGTAGCCGTACAGCTCGCGCTTGACGGCGACGAACGGCGGGTCGGAGTCGATCAGGTCGTAGAGGGGATGCAGGTCGTCGTCTAGGCTGAGGTACACCGTGATGCGCCGCAGAAGCGCGGCCACGTCGGCTTCGCTCAAGGCGTCGTTGGCGTAGAACTCGTAGTGCAGCTCGGGTTCCTCGACCGTGCCCGTCGCGCGGAGCTTGAAGGCGACCGGAGTCTGACTGGCCCACGCGGCGCGCGTGAGCGTCGTCTCTGAAACGAGTTGCTCGCCGTGCATGGGGGGGAACGTCTGGATGAAGTCGAGCGACTGGTCGAAGTCGAACGGGGCGACCGGTCGTAGGGTGCCTTCGCGCTCAACTCGGGCCACGTGTCACCTCGCGTCGTTCTGGCCGCCTCCTACCCGGAGGCGGTCCGTTCCAAGCGCCCCGCCCGGCACCTGCTGGTGACGCTCAAGGCTCGGGCAGGCGCTTCTCCATGACGATTAGCTCGGGGCGGTCCGACTCGGGCACGCCCGAGAAGTCGTGGCGGCGGTACAGGTGCTGCGAGGCCTCGTCGCCGACGGGGACGAAGGCCTCGAGACGTCGCGCCCCGCGGTTGAAGGCCAATCCCTCGACCCAATCCAGCAGCTGGTGCGCGACGGCCTGCGCCTCGCGCGCGGGGCTCACGCAGAGGCAGCGGACGACGAGGTCGCCGGCGTCGTCTTCGACGGCCACGTAGCCGGCGACCTCGTCGTCGGCTTCGGCGATGAAGACCTCGGCGTCGCGCAGCAGATGCAGCAGCTCGTCGGGGTGATAGCGCTCGGGGTGGCCCGATTGCCAGGCGAGGGGGCGAAGGTTCTGTTCGGCGAGCAGGTACAGGACGCTCTCCTCGCCGGGGCGCATGAGCCTGATCTCGCACTGCAGACGTTCCATGCTGACGGCCTCCCCCTGGGCTACAGCTTGATTATCTCACGCGGGGTAGGAGCCCAACACCTTCACCCAGGGCAGCTTGCAGACGAGGCAGTTCAGCGCCTGGGCGATGGGCTCGTCGTCCCTGCGTCCCTCCATGTCGATGAAGAAGATGTAATCGCCGAGCCCCTGCTTGGAGGGGCGCGACTCGATCTTGGTCAGGTTTACGTAGCGATGCGCGAACTCCTGCAGGATGAGGAGGAGGCTCCCCGGCTGGTCCTGGGCGATGCCGCAGACGATGCTCGTCTTGTAGCGCGCGTCGAGATCCTGGGGCGCATCCTCGCGCGCCAGGTAGACGAAGCGCGTGCGGTTGTCGACCGACGTCGTCGATGTCGTCGCCGATCACTGCGCACTCGTACATGTCGGCCGCGAGCCTCGTTCCGATGGCCACCCAGGGCCTCTTGACGCGGCTCACGCGGCGCACTGCCTCGGCCGTCGAGTCGGCGGCCTCGTGCTCGACGTTGTCCAGGTGCTCGCGGATGAAGCCACGGCACTGTCCGTAGGCGTGTGGGATGGCTGATGACCTTGGTGACGGGTGCAGGTCGAGCGGCTCGCGGGCGATGAGCTGCTGGTGGACCGGGTGGACGATCTCACGCACGATGCGCAGCTCGTCGAAGCCCGAACGCCAGCTGTCGAGCGTGATCGACCACCGAGCCCTCGATGGAGTTCTCGATGGGCACGAGACCGAGCTTGGCGTCGCCTCGCGGCCACGGCCTGAGCACGTCGTCGGATCGACGGGTAGGGGAAGGGGTGGCAGTCGCCGCGGTCGGGCATGGTCTCGAGAAGGGTCTCCTCGGTGAAGGTGCCCTCGGGCCCCAGGAACGCGACCGTGTCGGTCGAGCCGCTCACGGGGAGACCCGGCTCCCGAGGGCCTGTGTCTCAGCCCGCGTCTCGGCCCGAGGGTCAAAGCCTGCCGCTCGTTCGTTCACACGCTGGGTCATACACAGAACGCTATCAGAAGCCGCCGCGATGCCGTAAGTCATGCGCGGCGGCTCACGTCGCGAGGACAGGTTGGAACACGTCGATTCGGCGCCTTCAGGGACCCCGACGTCGCCCTCTGCGCTCGTCACGCCACCGAAAACGCCGCCGTGAGCAAGCGGAGGCGGCCGATCAGGCGTCCGCGTCGCTTGCTGGCGGCAGACGACGGTCGTCGCGGTCGGCAGCTTCGCCGGGAGACGCCTGCTCGACGGCGGCGACCTCCTCGGGTGAGAGGGCGCGGTCGGGCACTCCCTGGCGCAGCTCCTTGACGTAGAGGCGAGCCTCGTCGCGCGAGGTGATGGTGCTGATCACGATGCCGGAGCGGTCGCGGTCGAGCAGGGCAAGCGAGGCGCTTTGCTCTCCGCCGCTCTCGCGGAAGGCGTCGTAGCGCAGCAGCGCGCGGTAGGTGAAGGACTTGTCGAGCTCACGCTTGTGAGCGTCGATGCGTCCCTCGAGCGCCTCGACGGCGTCGCGCAGGTTGCGCACCTGATCTTCGAGGCCCTCGGCGTGTGAGACGAGGTCGCGCTCGCCGTGTCCACCCAGGACCACCTGCTGCGCCCGGCGCAGCCGGCGCACGCTGACGAGAAGAGCGATCAGAAGGGCGGCGACGATGATCGCGGCCACGGCCGCGCCGAGGGCGAGGTAGGGGGAGATGTCGCGCAAGGTCTGTTCCACGAGAAGGGTGAGGCTCTAGCCGGTCGGGTAGGTGAGGCGCAGCCTGTACTCGGCCCTGTTGTTGCTCGTCGTCTGTTCCTCGGGCACGGGCCCGACGAAGACCTTGACGATCGTCACTCGCCCGATCGACGAGGCCGCTGGGTTGAACCCCGGCACGTCGGTGGTCTGGGTCGCGCCGGCCGGGATCGAGGCGATCGCCTGGGTGAGCTTCTGCTCAGCCGACGTGCCCGGCGGCACCACCGTCACCGTCAGCGGCACGTTGGTCTCGGCGATCGTGCCCTGGTTCTGGACGCTCACGCGGAACACCAGCCCCGGTCCCGCGGTGACCTTGACCTCCTTGTTGGGGACGAGCTTGGCCACCTGCTTGCCGTTCTGGTCGTTTAGCACCACGCTCACGAGCGACACCCCGTGGATGCCGGTCAGCTTGCGCGAGGCCTGCATCCGGTCGATGGCGCTCTTGATGCGCGCCGCATCGAGCAGCGTCGCGCTCTTGGCAGGGTCGATCGCCGGCACCGTGACGCCGCCGCCGACCTCATTCTGCACGGTGACCTGCGCCGGCGCGTAGAAGAACACCTGGTAGTACACGTCGGGGCCGGTGAAGTAGCCGGAGTAGCTGGCGATGTTCGCCGCCGACGCCGCCGTGTTCTTCACGCCGAGCGCCTTGACGACGCCGTCGTGGAACAGCCGCACGCCTTCGAGGCGCACCTGCATCCCCTGCACGAGAGCCTTCTGCTCGTCGGCCAGCGGCGACGGCGGGTCGAGCTGCTCCGTGCGGGTCAGGATCTCGCGCTGCGTCGTCTCGAGACCGTCGAGCTTGGCGAGGAGCTGCTTGCGCGAGTACTTGGTGGGGTCGGCGAGGATGGTACCGATCTGTCTCGTCACCGCCGCTGAGTCGTCGACGACCGTCTGCACCCCGGCCATGTACGAGCTGTAGGCGTTCTTCTTGCGGTTGCTCTGGCAGCTTCTGATGCTCAGGGCGAGGACCAGCACGATGACGAAGAGGATGACCGCGAGGACGGCGAAGCGCTGCAGCCGTGTGCGTGAACGGGACGACCGTCTGCGGGGACGCGGCTCGGGTACCGTGACCTCGCCGTCGTCGTCGAAGAACGACACCTAGTCACTCCTCCTTGCCGGGGACGATGCTGGTGGGCGAGGCGGGATTTGAACCCGCAAGCTCTTGCGAGCACTAGGTCCTGAACCTAGCGTGTCTGCCAGTTTCACCACTCGCCCGAGCGGGCCCCCACAAGGTGTGGAGTATAGCACACCGAATAGACTCCAGAAGACGGGGTCGAGCAGCCCCGCAACGAGGGGGCTGCAGGCTCCTTCGTGCAGCGATCGTGAGGGTCTGCAGGAAGCCGCGGGAGAGGCATCGTGAGCGTCGCCACCCACAGCCGCGCCCCCGTCGTCACCGACTGGGCGGAGCGCTACCAGGTCGTCGCCAAGATCGGCGCCGGCGGGTTTGCCGACGTCTACGAGGCGATCGACCTGAGGCTCGACCGTGAGGTGGCGCTCAAGGTCGTCGACGAGCGTCACGGCGTATCGGCCAGGGTGGTGCGTGAGGTCGAGGCGGCCGCCTCGCTCACGCACCCCGGCATAGTCGCTCTCTACGACTTCTTCACCGACGGCCGGCGCGCCTACCTGGTGTGGGAGCTTGTGCGCGGCCGCTCGCTCGCCGAGCTCGCCGGCAGTCTCGACGACGGTGAGGCGGCGGAGGCGGCCGCGCAGGTCCTCGAGGCCCTGGCCTACGCTCACAGCCAGGGCGTCGTACACCGCGACGTCAAGCCGCAGAACCTCATGGTCGACGAGCTGGGGCACGTCAAGGTGATGGACTTCGGCATCGCCCGGCTCATGGACGCCGAGACGCTCACGAGCGAGGGCGACATGCTGGGCACCGTCGCCTACATGTCGCCCGAGCAGGCGGGCGGCCGGCGCGCCGGGCCGCCGAGCGACGTCTACTCGGCGGCGATGGTCCTTTACGAGCTGCTCGCCGGGACGAACCCGTTGCGTGGGGCGACCCCGGGAGAGACCATCTCCAACGTCCTTGCGGGCCGTCTGCCGACGCTGCGCGGCTATCGCCCCGATCTGCCCGACGAGCTCATCGACGCGGTCGACGAGGCGCTGCTGCCGACGCCCGGCGAGCGTCCGGGGGCGCTCGAGCTGTCGGAGGCGCTGCGTGCCGTCGCCGGCCGCCTCGGCGGCCGGGGGCGCGCGCAGCGCCTCCTCGGCCCGCTGGTCGGCCGTTTGGCACGCTCGGGTCCCTTCGTCGAACGCGCCCTCGGCGCGCTCCTCGCCGGCGCGACGGCCACGGCGGTGCTCTCGTGGCTCCCGGCCTACCCGGCCGACTGGAGGCTCCCGCTCGCCCTCGCCACGCTGCTGGTCTGGTTCGTCCTGCCGCCGGCCGGGCTCGCCTGGCTTCTCGGCGCGCTCGCCTTCCCCGTCTTTAACATCGGGCCCGGCGTCGGTCTCGCCTACCTCGCCTTCGCCCTCGTCCTGTACGCTCTCACCGCTCGCCGCCCGCTCGCCGCCGTGTACCCGGCGCTGGGCCCGCTGCTGCTGCCGGTGTACGGCGTCTTCGTGGCGCCGGCTGCGGCGGCGCTGTTGGGCCGCGTCCGCGGCCCGGTCGTCGCCGCCTGGGCCGGCGCCGCCACCTGTATCTACTTGCTCTTCAGCGGCGCCGTGCGCTCGCCGTTCGCAGGCTTCGTCGCTCACGGCGCGCTGGGGCACGAGCTGGGCGGCGCCAACCCCGTGCCCATCGTCGCGCGCGTCGCGGCGGCCGCGTCGGCCGGTCCGTGTCTCTTCCAAGCCCTCGTCTGGGCCGGCTTCGCGCTCGCCGTCGGCGTCGTCTTCGTGCTGCCGCGGCTCGAGGCGCGCCTGTGGCTGTGGTCGCTCTCGTGCGCAGCGCTGTTCGCGCTCTACCGTGTCGTGCCCATCGCCGGCTGGCACCGCCGCGCCCCGCTGACCGAGCTCCTGCTGAGCACCGTCGTCGTGGCCTCGGTCCTGCTGGTCGCGATCCTGCTCGAGTGGGGTCTGCGGGGGCGGGCGCGGTCGGCTGCGGACGGGGCGGAGTGAGGCGCCGGCGCCCGCTCGCCGCGACGTGCGTGCCGGCCTGGAGACCTCTTGCTCCGACACAACGTCGCACCCCGGGGCATGCCGGCGGCGTGTGTGAGGCACGAGGGGCGGTGATATCGTACAGAGTCGGCTCGCCGTAGAGCGCCCGGAGGCTGCCGTGGCCAACGTCCTCAAGTCCATCGAGAAGAAGATAGAGAACCTCGTCGAGGGGGTCTTCGGGCGCGCGTTCAAGTCGAGCGTCCAGCCCGTGGAGATCGCTCACAAGCTGGCCAAGGAGATGGGCGATCACAAGACGGTAAGCGTCTCGAAGGTCTACGTGCCCAATGAGTATGAGGTCTTCCTCTCACCCCCCGACTACGAGCAGATGCACGCCTTCGAGGCTTCGCTGCTCGAGGAGCTCACGACGTACCTGATCGCCTACGCCCGGCGGGAGGGGTGGACCCTAGTGAGCAAGCCTCGCGTCAGCCTGCACGGCGACGACGACCTGCACCTGGGCGAGTTCGGCATCGCCACCCGCACCGTCACCGAGCCCGAGCAGCCCCAGGTCGCCCCCGTGGCCCCTCCGCCGCAGCTCTCACAGACGGTCGTCTACCAGCCGCCGCCGGTCGTGCCCGCCGCTGCCGTGGTCGCGGCGTCGGCTACGTGCGCGGTCCTGCGCTGGGGCGGCGGCGCCTGCGATCTCACCACCGACGTGACGAGCATCGGCCGCAACAAACGGTGCGACGTCGTGCTGCCCGATCCCAACGTGTCGCGCCGCCACGCCGAGATCAGGCGTGAGGGCGACGACTACGTCATCATCGACCTCGACTCGACCAACGGCGTGCAGATCAACGGCAGGGGGGTGAAGCGCGCCAAGCTGGCCGATGGGGACAGGCTGACGCTCGGCACGAGCGATCTGCGCTTCGAGAGGCGACCTTGTTAGACGTTGTCCTGCTCGCCCTGAAGGCGGGCTTCCTGATACTGCTCTTCCTCTTCGTCTGGCTGGTGATGCGGGGCGCGGCCCGCGACGTCGTCTCGTGGGGGCGGGCCTCAGCGCCGCTGGGCGGCACGCTGCCCGAGCCCGCGCCGCCGTCGCGGGCCGCGCCCGTCGCCTCACCTGCCCCGGCCCCCGTCACGCAGCCCGCGGCGGAGCCCGTCGTCCCCGTGAACCCGGCCGTCGAAGAAGGTCTCCAGATGCCGGCAGACGCCAGTCCCTTCGCCGCAGCGCCACCCCCCGCGGCGGTCGCGGCGGCGGCGGTGGCGGAGTCTGCCGCCGCAGACTCGGCGTCTGAGTCGACGCCCGAGGAGCGGCGCGTGCGCCGCGAGGCGCGCGAGAAGGAACGCACCCTCGCCGGCGAGCGGCTCGACTTCTCGTCCGTCATCAACCCGCGCCTTGTCGTCGAGCAGAGCCCGGTGCTCGAGGTCGGGACGCGCTACCCGCTCGAGGCCTGGGTGATGATCGGGCGGTCGCCGGCGAGCGACATCGTGCTCTCCGACTCCTTCGTCTCGAGCACGCACGCGCGCCTCGTGCCGCGCGGCCAGCTCTACTTCGTGGAGGACCTCGGCAGCACCAACGGCACCTTCGTCGACGGGCGCGAGGTCAAGGAGGCACAGCTCAAGCCGGACAGCCGGCTGCGCATCGGCGAGACCACCTTCCGCTACGAGGAGTGAGGGCTGCTTGGCCCTGGTCGCCGAACACGCGGCTCTGAGCGACATCGGCCTGCAGCGCTCGACGAACGAAGACGCCTTCGTCGCCGCGCCGCCGCTGTTCGCGGTCGCCGACGGCATGGGCGGCGCCCAGGCCGGAGAGGTGGCGAGCCGGACCGCCCTCGAGGCTCTGGGCAGGGCGCTCGACAGTGGTCGCAAGCTGGCCGACGCTGCGCAGGAGGCGAACCTGCGGGTGTTCACCCTGGCCGAGGACGACCCCTCTCGCTCGGGCATGGGCACGACCCTCACCGTGCTGCGCCTCCTCGAGGGCAACGAGCGTGCCGAGCTGGTCCACGTCGGCGACAGCCGCGCTTACCTGCTGCGTGACGGCCTCCTCGAGCAGCTCACCGCCGATCACTCGCTCGTCGGCGAGATGGTGCGCGAGGGCAAGCTGACGGCCGACGAGGCTTTCAGCCACCCGGCGCGCTCCATCTTGAGCCGCGTCCTGGGCACCGAGCCCGGGGTGAAGCTTGACCGTCGCGAGATCGACCTGCGTGCGGGCGACACCTTGCTGCTTTGCTCCGACGGGCTCTCGTCGGCGGTGCCCGACGCGACCATCGAGAGACGGCTGCAGGAGGCTTCCCCTCGCGACGCGGCGCGCCGCCTGGTCGTCGAGGCCAAGAACCGGGGCGGTCACGACAACATCACCGTCATCGTGCTGCGTCTCGCCCAAGCTGAGCCGGCGGAGCGCGGCGACGAGGAGCGCACGGCCGTGCTCACCGCCGCGACCGCCGACCCGGCCGATTCCGCGGCGACCGCGCCCCTGCCGCCGCCGGTCGAGGCCGCGGCGGCGAACGCTGCTGCGCCGCCGCGCCGCGGCCTCGGCCGGCGGCGCTTGTGGCTGCTCATCGCCGGCCTCGTCATCGCCGCGCTCATCGCCGGCCTCGCCATCACACTCAACGTCTCCTACTACGTGGGGGTCGACGAGGGATACGTGTCGGTGTTCCAGGGTCTCCCGTACGGCCTCGGGGGGCTCGACCTGAGCCGGGTCTACCTGCGCACCAACACGCCGGTGACGGCCGTGGTGTCCGAGGACCAGCGTCTCCTCACGCAACGCGCGGTGACGAGCAGAGACGATGCCCTGCGCACGGTCGATGCGCTGCGCACGGCGACTCCGACGCCGTCGCCGCTCCCGATTTCATCGCCGTCGAGCAGTCGTTCGCCGACCGGCCGCTCCTCGGCCAAACCGACGGCGAAGGGCGCACCGTGAGCCGCCGCAACGCCGAGCTGCTCTACCTGCTGCTCGTCGGTGTCATCGCCGTGGCCGCCTACGTGGCCGTGTTCGCGGCTCGCTTCCGCGACATCGGACGCACGTCGGTCACCTACGGGCTGATCTTCGTCGGCATCTTCATCGTCCTTCACCTTGTCGTGCGCGCGTACCTGTCGCAGGCCGACCCCTACCTGCTCCCGCTCACCGCGCTCCTGGCGGCGACGGGCCTCACGGAGATCTACCGCATCGATCCCGCCCTGGCTCTCAAGCAGGGGGAGTGGCTGGTGGTCGGCGCCGTGCTGTTCATCCTCACGGTGATCGTGGTGCGCGACCACGCGCGCCTGGATCGCTACCGTTACCTCATCGGAGCGGTCGGCATAGCACTGCTCGCGATCACCATCGTCGCGGGCACCGAGGTCAACGGCGCCCGCCTGTGGATCCGCTTCGGGGGTTTCTCGATCCAGCCCGCGGAGTTCGCCAAGATCGCCATCATCATCTTCTTGGCCGGCTACCTGAACGACAACAAGGAGCTCCTGTCGCTGCCCACCGGCAGGTTCCTTGGCATCGCCGTGCCGCGTGCCCGGTACTTCGCGCCGCTGGTCGCCATGTGGCTGCTCACGCTGCTCATGCTGATCTTCATCAAGGACTTCGGCATGTCGCTGCTCTTCTTGGCCGTGTTCATCGGCATGCTCTACATGGCCACATCGAGGGTCGCGTACGTGGTCGCCGGCGCCGTCCTCTTCGCCTTCGGCGCCGGCGCCGCCTACCGTTACGTCGCCCACGTGCACGAGCGCTTCGCCATCTGGATCGACCCCTGGAAGACGGCGCAGTCCTCGGGCTACCAGATCGTGCAGTCGCTGTTCGCCATGGCCGACGGGGGGCTCTTCGGCTCGGGCTTCGGACGCGGCTATCTGCTCTACCCGAACAAGGTGCCGGTCGTGCCCGACCTGTCGACCGACTTCATCTTCGCGGCCGTCGCCAACGAGCTCGGCCTCGCCGGCGCGGTCGGGGTGATCCTCTGCTACGTCCTGTTCGCCTGGCGCGGCTTCCACATCGCGATACAGGCGACCGACGGCTTCTCGAAGCTGCTCGCCGCGGGTCTTGCGGCCGCCTTCGGGCTGCAGTCGTTCATCATCATCGGCGGCGTCACCCGGTTGATCCCGCTCACCGGCGTCACCCTGCCCTTTCTGAGCTACGGCGGCAGCTCGATCACCGCCAACCTGATCCTGGTGGCCCTGCTCCTCATGATCTCTCATCACACCAACGTCGTGCGCGCCGGCACCGAGGACGAGCGTCTGCGGCTCGCGGGGGTGGGCTGATGCCGGCGTGAACAGGGGCGTCACACGTGTCTTCATCGTCGGGCTGGTCCTGTTCGCGGCGCTTCTCGTCAACGTCGCCTACGTGCAGTTCTTCAGGGCCGACGCGCTCAAGAAGAGCCCGGCCAACCACCGCACTCTCGTGCAGCAGCTGCGGGTCAAGCGCGGTCTGATCCTGGGGTTCGACGGCTCGACCATCGCGGGCCGCGTGCGACGTGCGGGAGGCATCTACCAGCGCGCGTATCCCCAGGGTCCCGTGGCGCCGCAGCTCGTCGGCTACTACACGGTGCAGTACGGCATGAGCGGCATCGAGGAGTCGCAGAACGCCTACCTCTCGGGGACTTCCGCCCGGCTCGGCCCGCGGACGCTGATCGACCAGGTCCTCGGCAGACGACCGCGGGGCGCCAACGTGAAGCTCACCCTCGTGCCGGCCGTGCAGAAGGTGGCCCAGCAAGCCCTGGGCGGCCAGATCGGTGCCATCGTGGCGCTCGACCCAGGGACCGGGGCCCTGATCGCCGCCGCTTCGACGCCCTCCTACGATCCCGCGGCGCTGTCGGTGCCCGACCCTCGGGCGGTGCAGCGCGCCTGGAACGTGCTCAGGAAGGACCCCGACCGTCCGCTGCTCGACAGGGCCACGCAAGGGCTCTACCCGCCCGGGTCGTCGTTCAAGGTCGTGACGGCGACGGCCGCCCTCGACAGCGGGGCGTTCACGCCGCAGAGCACGTTCGACGACACCGGCGTCTACGACGTGTACGGGGGCAAGGTCACGAACTTCGGCGGCGAAGTGTTCGGCGCCAACACCCTCACGCAGGCACTGACCTTCTCGATCAACACCACCTTCGGCAAGGTCGGTGTCAAGCTGGGCCAGGCGGCACTGACCGACACCATGCTGCGCTACGGCTTCTACCAGGTACCGCCCCTGGAGCTGCCCCAGGGTGCCGTCTTGCCCAGCGGGCGCTACGGCGGCGGCGGGCTGCTCGCGACCGACGCGTCCATGGACCCCCTGGCCGTCGCCTGGATGGCGGTGGGGCAGGAGCGCCTGCTGGCCACCCCGCTGCAGATGGCCCTGGTCGCCGCCGGCGTCGCAAACGGCGGCACGTTGATGAAGCCTTACGTGGTGCAGGAGGTGGCCGACGCGCACGGCGACGTGGTGCAGAGCGCACAGCCGGCGGTCTGGCACCAGGTGATGAGCGCCCAGACCGCCGCCACGATGAACACCATGATGCAGGACGTCGTCAACGCCGGCACGGGGACGGGAGCGGCGCTGCAAGGCATCCAGGTCGCCGGTAAGACGGGGACCGCCGAGAAGGGCAACGGGACGAACCAGGCCTGGTTCATCGCCTTCGCGCCGGCCGACGCGCCGCGCGTGGCCGTGGCCGTGACGATAGAGAACACGTCCGCGACCGGCGGCGAGGTGGCCGCGCCGCTCGCCGCCGCGGTGATGCGCGCGGCGCTGGCCCAGGCGTCGCTGCCGTGACGGCGGCGACGCCTGGGCCAGCGCGGTTGCTCGCGGGTGTAGAGAGAAGGGTATCGTGTCGCGATATGGAAGAGGCGCGGGGAGGCCGTCGGAGACGGCGGCCGGACCGGGCCCACTGAGCGCGGAGACTGGAGCGGGGTAGCGTGACGGACGCGTACGAAGAGGGACAGCTGATCGACGGCCGCTACCGCGTGCTGCGCAAGATCGGCGCGGGAGGGATGGCCGACGTCTATCTGGCGCGCGACGAGACGCTCGGGCGTCAGGTGGCGGTCAAGATCCTCCTGTCGCGCTTCGCCGACGACCGGCAGTTCGTCGAGCGCTTCCGGCGCGAGGCGCAGGCGGCCGCCGGCCTCAACCACCCCAACATCGTCAACATCTACGACCGTGGCCAGGTCGGCTCGACGTACTACATCGTCATGGAGTACCTGAGCGGAGAGACCCTGAAGGACTTCGTCCGCCGCCACGGCCGGCTGGCGGCGCGCGACGCCATCGGCATCGCCCTGGAGCTGCTCGCGGCTTTGCAGTACGCGCACGAGCACAACGTCGTGCACCGCGACATCAAGTCGCAGAACGTCATGCTCGACGAGCACGGGCGGGCCAGGGTGACGGACTTCGGCATCGCCCGCGCCGGCGACTCATCGATGACCGAGGTGGGCTCGGTCCTAGGCACCGCGCAGTACTTGTCGCCGGAGCAGGCCAAGGGGCAGCCGGCCGACGAGCGCTCAGACCTCTACTCGGTCGGCGTCGTGCTCTACGAGATGCTGACCGGACGCGTGCCCTTCAAGGGCGACACGGCCGTGAGCGTGGCGCTCAAGCACGTCAACGAGCTGCCGCCGGAGCCGATCGCCCTCGCCGCCGACCTGCCGCCGTCGCTCAACCGCGTGGTGCTCAAGGCGCTCGCCAAGAACCCCGACCGCCGCTACAACAGCGCCGCCCAGTTCGCCTCTGACCTGCGCGCCGTGCTCGGAGGCGGTCCGCTCGTCGCCGCCGGCTACGACGTCGGCGACGAGCGCACCCAGGTCGTGGCGCCGCTGCCGATAGGCGACGAGGCGACGCGCGTCATGGCCGGCCAGCCGGCCACGGCCGCACCGGCTGCGCGCGTCGCCCCGGGACCGCCGCAGCGCAAGCGGCGTCGCATCTGGCCCTGGCTCCTGCTCGTGGCGGTCCTGGCGCTGGCACTCATCGGGGGCTTCCTGCTGTTCCGGACGCTCACCGGCACAGCAGTGGCCGTGCCCAACGTGGTCGGCCAGCAGCAGGCGACGGCCGCGAGCCAGCTCGAAAAGGCGGGCTTCAGCGTCGATACCAAGAGCACCTACTCCGACCAGTACTCTCAGGTGGGCCTGGTGGCGCGCCAGTCGCCCGCGGGCGGCACCGACCTGCGCAAAGGTGAGCCGGTCACCATCTGGGTGAGCAAGGGTCCCGAGCACTTCCAGCTCGGCAACCTCTTCGGCTTGACCGCCAAGAAGGCGGCCGACTACCTGAAGAGCGAGGGCCTCGTGCCCAAGCAACTCAGCGGCAACTCCCCACAGGCGCGGGGTACCGTCTTCAAGCAGGACCCGGCCGCCTTCGCCACCGTGGCGCGCGGCGACACGGTGTCGTACTGGGTGAGCAAGGGTCCCGCGCGAGTGTCCGTCCCGGATCTCAGCGGTTTGAGCCAGAGCCAGGCCGAGGCGACGATACGGGGGGCGGGCCTCGTCGTGGGAACGGTCGGGAGCCAGCCCAGCGTGACCGTGCCGGCGGGCGCGGTCGTGAGCCAGACGCCGAGCCCCGGCACCAAGGTCGACAAGGGCACCAGCGTGAGCATCGTCGTGAGCACGGGATCCCCGTCGCCTTCACCTTCTCCGTCGCCGTCGCTTGTCCTCGTGCCCAGCGTGCTGACCATGGATCAGGGTACGGCCGAGACCACGCTTGACGCCGCCGGCTTCCTCTCTACCGTCAAGAAGAAGGGCGGCACCGGCCAGCCGCCGGGCACCGTCGTCGCGCAGGACCCGCTTCCCGACACCAAGGCGCCGGCGGGGTCGACCGTCACCATCACGGTCGCCAAGTAGCCCGACCGCGGAAGCGGGCCCACGGTGCGTCCTGTGCGCTCGGCGGTCGGTCGCCCGGGTCGCCGTCGGACGGCGCGGTCCGCCGTGGACGGCCGGCGCGCCGGGCTACCGGTGCACGAGTAGCACGTAGACCAGGTACGCGAAGTACACCGTGCTGCCGCCGCCGATCGACCACCACGTCATCGTGTGCTTGATGCGCAGCGTCAGGTAGTAGACGAGGCCGGCGAAGAGCGTCAGCGCCCCGCTCACGTAGGCGTCGCGGGGCAGCTCCCAGGTCGTGAAGAGCAGGCCGACGGAGACGGGGAAGGTGCTCTGGAACACCATCGCCCCGGTGATGTTGCCGAGGGCGAGGGTGTCCTTCTTCTGACGGATCCAGATGACCGAGTTGAACTTCTCGGGCAGCTCGGTCGCCACCGGCGTGATGAGGAGCGAGACGATCAGAGGGCTCGCCCCCACGGCAACGCTCACCTCGCGTACCGCGTCGACGAAGACCCAGGCCCCGCCGATGATGCCCGCCAGGGCGACGAGGAGCTGGGCGAAGATGCGCCGCCTGTGCGGCATCACGGGGTGACGATGGAAGTAGAGCGGCTTCGTCTCGCCTCCGAGGTCGCCCTCGTCCTTCAGCGTGCGGTAGACGTAGAAGGCGTAGCCCAGGGTGAGCAGAGGCGCGAGGATCCACTGCACGTGGTGCACATTGACCACGCCGGCGGCCATGGCGAGGCCGTAGGCGATCAGGAAGTAGCTCAGGTCGCGGCGCATCACGCGTTCATTGAGTCTGACTTCGCGCGTGCGGCGGCCAAAGAAGGCGAAGACGAAGATGGCCGTCGCGGTGACGAACATGGCGAGGCTCGAGAGCATGAACGGCGCTCCGAGGATCGCCCCGATCCCGATATCCTCCTCGGCCTGCCCGCCGAGGATGACGATGGCGATGATGGGCACGAGCGTCTCGGGGAGGGCCGTGCCCACGGCGGCGAGCACGCTCCCGACGGCGCCTTCGCCGAGCTCGTATCGGCGCCCGAACCACTCGATGGCATTGGTGAAGAGCTCGGCCGAGACGAGGATGATGCCGAGCGCGAGGAGGAGGTAGACGACGGTCATGGGACGGCAGCATACCACGGGGTCCCTCCGCCTCTGGCGAGGCTGCGAGGGGTGCGGGGGAGACGTTCGCGGGGCGGGCGCCCGTCACGGGCGCCCGCCCCGCCCGAGCTCCGTCTTTAGCCTATGTTGAAGACGTGCCTGATGAGCGGGAAGGCGAAGTAGATGATGAAGCCGGCGGTGGCGCCGTACATCATCCAGCTCACCTCGCGAGCCTTGCCCTGCGCGATACGGATCAGCGTGTAGGCGATGAAGCCGGCGCCGATGCCGTTGGTGATGCTGTAGGTGAGCGGCATCACGGTCATGATGAGCACCGCCGGCAGTCCGTAGGCGATGTCCCCGAAATCGATGCCCGAGAGGGGCAGCATCTGCCCCTGGTGCTCCGCCTTCGCCTCGCCGGCCGTCAGCGTCTGCATCATGAGGAAGCCGACGATGATGAGGGCGGGAGCGGTTGCGTTGGCCGGTACGACGCCGGCGACGGGCCAGAAGGGCATGGCGGCGAAGAAGAGGACGGCCACGATGACGCCCACCCAGCCGGTGCGGCCCCCGACGCCGACCCCGGCGCCCGACTCGATGTAGGTGGTCGCCGAAGAGCTCGAGACGACGCCCCCGGCGGCTGCGGCGAGCGAGTCGACGAGCAGCGGTTTGCGCACGTCGGGGAGGTCGCCCTTCTCATCGAGGTAGCCGGCCTGGCCGCCGACGCCGATCAGCGTGCCCATGGTGTCGAAGAAGTCCGACAGCATGATGCTGAACACCCACAGCACGGTGGCCGCGATACCCAGTTCGGCGAACGACGAGAAGTTGAAGGCCCCGACGATACTGAAGTCCGGCGTCTTCACGATGCTGCTGGGGATGACGGCGATGCCCTCCGCGAACGACTTCTTGTCGTAGATGTAGTTGAGGATGGTGGCGAAGATGGTCGAGAAGATGATGCCGAGGAGGATGGCGGCCTTCCAGTGACGTGCCAGCATGATGATGGTGACGACCAGGCCGAAGACGGTCACCGCGACGGGCACGCCGATGAGGTCGCCGAGGGCGAGGGGGGTGCCGCCTCCCTTGATGACGATACCGCCGTCGACCAGGCCGATGAAGAGGATGAAGAAGCCGATGCCGATGGCGATGGCCTTTTTGAGCTGCAGGGGGATGCCGAGGAAGATCGCCTCGCGCAGGCCTGTGAGCACCAGGATGGTGATGGCGATGCCCTCCATCACGATGATGCCCATGGCGGCCTTCATCGAGAGTCCGGCCCCCGCGACGAGGCTGAAGGCGACGACCGCGTTGAGGCCCATGCCGGGAGCAAGGGCGTAGGCGCGGTTCGTGTAGAGGCCCATGAGCAGCGTCATGACGCCGGCCACCAGGCACGTCGAGGTGAGGACGGCGGCGAAGGGCAGGCCTTTCGGTTGCAGGGCGGGGATGCCGACGAAACCGAGGATCGAGGGGTTCACGAAGATGATGTAGGACATGACCACGAACGTGGTCAGGCCGGCGATCGTATCCCGTCGCAGCGTCGTCCCGTTCTCGCGGAACTTGAACAGGTTCTCAAGCACTGACTGGCTCCTTGTCAGTCGGTCGTGGAAGTGGTGCCGTGAAGGAGAGCCGGACCCGCGTCCGGTCGCTTGTTGAGCCCGCGCTCACCCCCTTCTCGCCGTGGCCGTGCCCGAGGATGGTCCGTGCCAGAGCCGGGCGGTATCGGCCCGTGCGGGGTATGCCGCCGGCCGTCTCTCTCCTCCCGCGCCCGCGCGGTCACGGGCGTACTCGCTACGAACCCTATGAGAGCCGCAAGCGGTTGACAAGCAAACGCGACCCCGCCGGGGACGGCCGCGACGGGACGGGACGCGTTGACAGGGTAGAACGGTCGGCACTAATGTCTGGCCTACCTTGATCGCTTGCAGACACGCCGCGCAGGGGGTCGCGCCAGCGTCGTGAACGAGGAGCCCCTCGCCCTCTCCCGACTCCAGGAGCTGACGGTCCTCGACCGCGACGGCGCAGCCGCGGGCGACGTGTCCGACGTGATCGTCGCCCTACTGCCGGAGCCGCCGGTCGTGACGGGCTTGATCCTCGCTCACGGCGACGAGCAGCTGCGCGCGCGCTGGGCGCAGGTCTCTCAGCTCGATCTCGACCGCGGTGAGCTGCGCCTGTCTGTCGCGCTCGAGCAGCTTGCGCCCGCCTCCCTGCGCACCGACGAGGTCGCCCTGGTCGACCAGGTGCTCGACAACCAAGTGCTCGACGTGTCGCGGCGCAAGCTCTTCCGTGTGCAGGACGTGGCACTCGAGCGCCGAGCCGGCCGCGTGCTCGTGACGGGTGTCGACACCAGCAGCTCGGCCGTGTTGCGCCGCATCGGCCTGGGGTTCCTCGCCGGTGGCCGCAAAGAGGGGCAGTTCATCCCCTGGGACGACGTCAACCTGATCTCGCTGCGCGTCTCGCGTCTCCATTTCATCGAGGCCTTCGCCGAGCTGGCCGACCTGCACGCGGCCGACATCGCCGACATCATCCAGCAGGTCGGACCGCGCGAGCGCGCCGCCGTGCTGGCCGCGCTCGAACCGTCCCTCGCCGCCGACACTCTGCAGGAGATGGACGTGGCGCTGCGCGGCTCGGTGCTGGCGGAGATGTCGCCGAGCCGCGCAGCGGCGGTGCTGCGCGAGATCGACCCCGACGAGGCCACGGACATGCTCGCCGAACTGCCGGGCGACGTCGCCGAGGCGCTGCTGGCCACGCTGCCCGAGAAGGAGGCGACGGCCATACGCGGCCTCGCCAGCCACCCCGAGGACTCGGCCGGCGGGCTCATGACCACCGACTACGTCGTGCTGTTCGGTGGCATGACGGCAGGCGACGCCCTGGCTTTCATCCGTGCCGAGCAGCCCGAGGCCGAGGCCCTCTCCTACATCTTCGTCAACGACGCCCAGGGAGTCCTGAACGGCGTCGTCAGCCTGCGCGACCTGGTGCTGGCTGAGGCCGATCGCCGCCTCGACCAGATCATGGAGGACGACCCTGTCACGGCGGCGCCCGACGCCGACGAAGAGGAGGTCGGGCGCCTCATGACCAAGTACAACCTGCTCGTTTTGCCGGTCGTCGACGAGACCGGGCACATGCTGGGCGTGGTGACGCTCGACGACGCTCTCGACGCCATCGTGCCCGAGGAGTGGAAGCAGCGCCTGCCGCGCCTCTTTCGCTGACGACCGGCCCGCGCCCGCGGGCGATCGCTACACGGGCTGTGTAGCCGGGGCCGTCTGCACGGCCTCGCGAGCGCGGCGCGCTCGGGGCGCCGAGATCAGTGTGGCAAGGTCGAGGCGGAATCTGTCGACGCCCCGGCTCGCGCGCACGCGCCTGAAGCCGTTGCCCTCGAGCACCTGGGGATTGAACAGGTTGAACTCGCGCAAGTAGCCGCGGAAGCGCTCCCCCGAGTGCACGTCGTGTAGCGCGAAAGCCTCCAGGGCGGGTACGTCCCGGACCTTGAGCGCGTACTCGATCTCCTGCAGCAAGTGCTGGAAGTCGATCAGGAACTCCTCGTCGTAGAAGTAGGCGCAGGTCAGCAGGTAGGCGTCGTTCGACGGCGGCCCCGAGGGCAGGTGCAGGGCTCGCGGCACGAGCAGCGCGGGGGCGACGTGCATCCACCCGATCACGTCGTCGCCGTCGAGCAGGGCGCGAGCGAAGAAGCCGGCCTCGTCCTCCACGCGCTGCTCCCAGACGGCGCGTAGATCGGCGCCGCTCTCTCGCCCGCGTGCCGTCTGCCACCAGGCGCAGCCGCGGCAGATCGGAGCCATGGTCTCACGGCTGGCGATGTGCACGTCGACGGCGCGCAGGCCGCTGCCCGTCATGGGCGGTCCCCCGCGGGTACGTTCACTGGTCGGAAGCGTGTTCGAGGGCGAGGTCGTCGACGAAGACCGACACCTCGTCCAGCTCGATCCCCGTCATGGTCTTCAGGTAGGTCGACGCCGCCAGGCGCACCTGTTCGGCGAGCGCTGGGATCGCCGCGTCGAGCCGCACGACCAGATGGACCTCGAGGACATGCCGACCCTCGTGCTCCTCGAGGCGCACGGGGCGCAGCCGCTCCAGGTGGACCTTCTCGCCCAGCGTCTGTAGCGGGCTGCGGTGCAGGTCGGCGACGCCGGGGATCTCCTTGATGGCGTCCCAGACGTAGGTCGTCACAACATCGGGGGCGTAGCTCTGCGCGGACTCGTCGGCCAAAGCGACCTCTCTTCGCGTTCCTGCGGCACCTGGGCCCGATTATAGTCCAGTCGCCTCAGGCGCGAACGTGGCTGCAAACGGGCGTTTGCGCTGGCGGATGGCGCTACCCTATACTCGCACCCGGGGAGGCGAGGCGGGTGCGACCGACCCGCGACGACGGTCGACGTCGAAGCGCCTTTCGGACCGAAGGAATCCCGTGAGCGAGACGACCATCTATTGCGCCGACTGGGTCCTCCCGGTCGCGACGCCGTTCCTGCAGCGCGGCGCCGTGGCCGTCGACGGCCGGAGCATCGTCGCCGTAGGCGGGGTCGACGAACTGCGCGCCGCCTATCCCGGCGCGCAGCTCGTCGACTTCGGCCAGGCCATCATCATGCCGGGCTTCGTCAACGCACACTGCCACGTCGAGTACACCGCCTTCCGCGGCATCATGGACGACGAGGAGTTCGGCGACTGGATCCTCCAGCTCGTTGACGTGAAGGCCTCGCTGACGCCCGAGGAGTACCTTTGCAGCGCCCTGCTTGGGGTTCTTGAGACCATCTCCTCGGGCATCACCACCGTGGCCGACGTCACCTACACCGGCAGCAGTCTTGAGGCGTTCAAGCGCGCCGGGCTGCGGGCAATCGTCTACCAAGAGGTGTTCGGCGTCGACGACGCGCGCCTCGACCAGACGCTGGCCGACATGCACGAGCGCCTCGAACGGCTGCGCGAAGAGGCGCCTGCCCAGGTCGGCGTCGGGGTGGCACCCCACGCCACCTACACCGTCTCGAGCCGCCTCTACCAGGCCATCGCACGCTACTGCCAGGAGGCGGGCGTCAAGCTGACCAGCCACGTCGCCGAGAGCAAGGACGAGGTCACGTTCATCCGCTCCGGCTCGGGCAAGTTCGCCCACGACTTCCGCGAGAAGATGGGCTGGGAGCGCATGCTGGTGCAGCCCTACGGGGTGAGCCCCATCAAGTACCTGCAGCAATGGGACGTCTTCGGGCCCGACTTCCTCGCCGTGCACTGCGTGCAGGCGAGCCTCGAAGATATCCGCATCCTGCGCCAGAAGGGCGCGGCTGTGGCGCACTGCCCCAAGAGCAACGCCAAGACGGGTTGCGGCGTGGCTCCGCTGCGCGATCTGGTCCACGAGGGCGTGCGCGTCGGGCTGGGCACCGACAGCCCCGCCTCGAGCAACATCATGGACATGTTCGACGAGATGCGCACGGCCCTCTTCCTCCATCGCGCGGTCGAACGCGACGTCACCGCGCTCGACGCAGAGCAGGCCGTGCGCATGGCGACGCTCGGCGGCGCCGAGGCGCTCGGGCTGGCCGATGAGGTCGGCTCGCTCGAACCCGGCAAGCTCGCCGACCTCATCGCCGTCAACGTGGGCAAGTCGCACTTCGTGCCCATTGACAACCCATACTCGGCTCTCGTCTACGGCGCCAACCAGGACGATGTCTTCTTCACCTGCGTCGACGGCCGCGTGCTCTACGACGCTAAGAAGTTCTCCACGCTCGACGAGGACCTCATCCGCGAGGAGGGGCTGGGTGTGCGTGAGCGCCTGCTCGCCCGGGTTCGCGAGGGGCGTGTCAGAGTGGGCGCCGCCGAGTCCGGCTGGTGGCACGAGGCGTCCGAGAACAAGGAGACGACGTAGGTGCTGCTCGACAGAAAGCGCGTCAAGTTCTGGCAGAAGTGGGTGTTCCTGTTCATGGCCATCCTCATGGCGAGCTTCCTCGTCTTCGGCTACTCGGGCGTGCTGCAGGGGTGCACCAACCGCGTCGGCATCACGCAGGCCAACCCAGCGGAGGCGCGGGTGAAGGACCTGACGAAGCAGCTCCAAGCCGACCCGACCAACGGTCTCAAGATTCTCGCGCTTGCCGAGGCCTACCAGGTGCGCGCCGGCACGCAGCAGACGGGCAGCTCGAAAGCCCAGGGTGACTATGCGCAGGCGCTGACGCTGTATGAGAAGTTCCTCAGCCTTGAGACCGCCCAGCAGGGCGCGACCAAGCAGGAGATCAAGGACAACAAGGTCAAGGCGCTGGAGAGCCAGGGGCAGATCTACGTCATCCAGGGCGATCTGGCCAAGGTCGTGAAGGTCTACGAACGTCTTACGGAGCTGCGGCCCAAGAACGCCGACTACTTCCTCACCATGGGCACGGCGGCCCAGCAGTCGGGCGACACGCCGACCGCGCTACTTGCCTTCACGCGCTTCCTGGAGCTGGCGCCCAACGCGCCCGAGGCCGACACCATAAGAGCCTGGATCAAGAGCCAGTCCGCGCCGGCGTCTGCGAGCCCCACGCCGACGCCGACGGCCACACAGTCACCCTGACCGACTGCGAGCCGCTATGACCAACTTCTCAAGCTCTCGGCAACATATCGACGACAATCGTGGCCTGATCGTCCTGAAGGGCGAGGTCGACATCTACACTGCGCCGCGCTTCAAGGAGGACCTCCTGGCGCTCATCGACGAGGGGATGACCGATATCCTCGTCGACCTGACGGGGGTGGAGTTCATCGACTCCACGGCGCTCGGCGTACTGATCGGCGGTGTGAAGCGGCTGCATCCCCTCGATGGCCACCTGGTGCTGGTCGCCCACTCGCGGCCGGTCCTCAAGATCCTTGCCATCACAGGGCTCGACCAGGTCTTCTCCATCTACCCCGACCGCGAGCAGGCGCTGGCGGCACTCTGACCGCTGGCCTGCGCTCCTCGGTCTAGCTCGCGTCCACAGGCCCGCGCACACCATCGGGCGACTCCTGACGCGCCCCGCGCACACCATCGGCCCACGCCTGACGCGGCCCGCGCACGCACGTCCGGGCGCGCCCGTCGCGACCTGTGCGCGCGGTTGCTGGTGACAGCCTCGGACCGGGGTGGTATAACTCGCCAGCGCTCCCATCGGGGCGTCGCTACGTCGGCCCGCCGATCGACGAAGGAGTAGGCATCCCGCATGAGGCTCATCGTCACAGAGAAGGACTCCGCCGCGCAGAAGATCGCCCAGATCCTGGGCGGCGATGTGCGCACTCTCGAGCACGGAAGGGGCAAGCAGCGGGTCAAGTCCTACCACTTCACCTGGCAGGACGAGGAGGCGGTGGCCGTCGGCCTGCGCGGTCACGTCATGGAGACCGTCTTCCCCGAGTCCTACCGGCGCTGGAGCCTCAAATACATGGAAGAGATGATCGGGGAGCCGCGCCTGGCGTGGGTCACCGACGGCGGTGCGGCGAGCACCATCGCCGCCCTGCGCGAGGCCGCCAAGGGCGCCACTGAGGTCATCATCGCGACCGACTACGACCGCGAGGGTGAGTTGATCGGCGAGGAGGCGCTGGCGCTCCTGCGCGGCGACGCGCTGCGGCGGCACCCCGACGACAAGGGCGAGAAGCCGAAACGCAAGGCGCGACGCGGGTCGCGGGCGGCGGGCGACGGCGACGGCAAGACGGCCGAGAGGACGCCGCCGCCGCCCGCTGCCGACGGCGACCCGCACATCAAAGCCATGCTGCCGCAGAAGGTCGTCGACCGCCACCACCGAGCGCGCTATTCGGCCCTCACTCCCGGGGAGGTCAAGCGCGCTTTCGGCAAGCTCTCGACGGTTGACGTGAGTCTCGCCGAGGCAGCGCACACGCGGCAGGACATAGACCTCATCTGGGGCGCCGTGCTGACGCGCTTCTTCTCGCTCGTCACCTACCGCTACGGCGCCGACTACCTCTCGATCGGCCGCGTGCAGACGCCGACCCTGCGTCTGGTCGTCGAGCGCGAGCGCGAGCGGCTCGCCTTCGTGCCCGTGCCCTACTGGGACGTGAAGGCCGACCTCGAGGCGCGCGGTGAGCGCCTCGCGGCCGAGCATGCCCACGGTCGCTTCGCGACCGAGGCCGAGGCCGAGAAGGCGCTCGCCGCCGCCCGCGTGAAGACCGCCACGGTCACCGGCTACAAGGCCGAGCCGCGCTCGCTCGCGCCGCCGCCGCCGTTCAACACCACCGGCCTCATGAGCGCCGCCTCGGGCGCCGGCATCTCGCCGGCACGCGCCATGAAGGCGGCCGAGTCCCTCTATCTCGACGGCCTTATCAGCTACCCGCGCACCGACAACACGGTGTATCCGTCCTCTCTCGACCTGCACGCCATCCTGCGCGCTCTGACGCGCCACGAGCCGATCGCCGCCGTTGCCTCCGACCTTGCCTCCCAGGCGCGGCTCAAGCCGACGCGGGGCAAGAAGCGCACCACCGACCACCCCCCGATCTACCCCGTCGGTGTGCCTGGGGCGCCGCTCTCGGGCGAGCGAGCGCGTGTCTACGATCTCGTCACGCGGCGCTTCCTCGCGACGCTGCTGCCGGCGGCCGTGATCGAGGGCCAGCGTCTCGACGTGCTGCTCGGGAGCGAGCCGTTCGTGGCCCGCGGCAGCCGCGTCGCGAGCCCCGGGTTCCTGCGTGCCTGGCAGCCCTACACGGCCCAGCGTGACAAGCCGCTGCCGACACTATCGGAGGGCGACGAGCTGACCGTCCTCGACGTGCGCAGCGAGGCCAAAGAGACCCAGCCGCCGGCGCGCTTCGGGCAAGGTCCGCTGATCGAGAAGATGGAGGAGCTCGACCTGGGCACGAAGGCGACGCGAGCCGACATCATCCAGCATCTCTACGACCGCGGCTACGTACGCGACAACCCGGTCGAGCCGACCAGGCTCGGTATGGCCCTGATCGACGCCTGCGACGCCGCCATGAAGGACTCCCCGCGCGACGTGTCGTCGCCGGCGATGACGGCCGAGCTCGAGCGCGAGATGGACTCCATCAGCGTCAACGAACTGCAGCGGCGGGGCGTGGTCGAGGAGAGCCAGAAGATGCTCGGTCAGGCGCACAAGCAGCTTGCCACCAACGCCGACGAGATCAAGCGCATCATCCTCGGCGCCTTGCGTGAGGACACGATCCTCGGCACCTGCTCGAACTGCGGCGGCGAGCTGCGCATGATGCGCGGCAAGACGACGGGCAAACGCTTCGTCGCCTGCTGGGGCAAGGCGGGAGAGGAACCCAAGGTCCCCGAAGGCGCTCCGCCGGGCACCAAGCCGCGGCGCGGCTGCGGGCAGACGTTCCCGCTGCCGCAGTACGGTGCTATCATCCCTACAGGCACGATGTGCCCCGAGTGCGGCTGGCCGCAGATCAAAGTGCTCAAATCGGGTGGACGCGGGCGACCGTGGACGCTCTGTCTGGATCCGGATTGTCCCACCAAAGAGAAGTACTCCAAGGCCAAGCGGTAGTCTCTGCTCTGCTGTCCGCGAGAGCGCGCGGGCGATGATGCCAAACCAAGTAGCCGCGACCACGCGGCCGGAGTCATCACGGCGGCGCTCGGGCCTCTTCGTGACCTTCGAGGGCATCGACAAGTCGGGCAAGACGACCCAGGTCGACCTCTTGCGCGAAGCCCTCGTCGGGCGCGGCGTGCCGGTGGGGTACGAAGGGCACCCCGGCGAGACCCTGCGTGAACCCGGCGGTACGCCTGTCGGTGAGGAGCTGCGCCTACTCCTTCTGCACCGCCGCCACGACATCGCCGCTGAGACCGAGGCTCTCCTCTACGCCGCCGCCAGGGCGCAGCTCGCGGCCGAGGTGATCCGGCCCTCGCTGGCGGCCGGCTGGGTCGTTCTCCTCGACCGCTACATCGACTCCTCGCTCGCCTACCAGGGCTTCGGCCGCGGTCTCGGGCTCGAAGCCGTCGTCGCTGTGAACACGTTCGCCACGGGCGAGGAATCCGAGGGGCCGCTGTGGCCCGATGTCACGCTGCTGCTCGACCTCGACCCTCTCGAGGCGGCGCGCCGCGAAGGAGGCTCGCCCGACCGCATCGAGCGTGAGGGGCTCGAGCTGCAGCGCCGCGTAGCCGCGGGCTATCGCGAGGTCGCGTGCCGCTACCCGCAGCGGGTGCACCTGCTCGACGCGGCGCGGCCTGTCGCGGTGATCGCGGCCGACGCCCAGCGCTTGGTCGTCGCACGTCTTGAGGAGAGCATCGGTGCTTGAGTCGATCCGCCAGCGGTGGCGCGCCCGTGTTTGAGTCGATCCCCGGTCAGGAGCACGCCAAGGCCTGCGTGGGTCGAGCGCTGGAGCGCGGCCTCGTGCACGCGTACCTGCTCGCTGGGGAGGAGGGGCTCGGCAAGACCGAGTTCGCGCGCGAGTTGGCAGCCGCCGTCGTCGCCTCGTGCGGCGGCTGCGGCGCCTGCGACGAATGCTCACGCTTGCGCCGGGGGCTGCACCCCGACCTGCAGATCGTGGAGCGCGAAGGCGAGGTCATCCGCATCGAGCAAGTGGCACGGCTGGTGGCCGAGCTGGCGCTCAAGCCGTTTGTCTCGGAGCGCCGCGTGTGGGTCATCCTCGAGGCCGAGACGCTCACCAACGAGGCGGCTAACAAGCTCCTCAAGAGCCTCGAAGAGCCGCCGGCGCACGTCTACTTCCTTCTCGTGAGCGACCAGCCCGAGCGCCTGCTGCCGACCATCGCCTCGCGCTGCCAGACGATCGAGTTCCGGCCCGTGGCCGACGAGGCCGTCGCCGCGTTCCTGGGCGAGCGCTTCGGCCTCGCCGGGGGCGAGGCCGAAGCGCTCGCCCACCTTGCGCGCGGCTCCGTGGCCCGCGCCGAGCGCCTGGCGGCCGACGCGCGCGGGCCACACCGCCGCGCACACTACCTCAAGCTCGCCGCGGCGGTCGCGCTGGGCGAGCCCGACGCGGAGCGGCGCTTCACCGAGCAGGTGACGACCGACGAGAAGGCGGCCGCCGACGAGGTCGGCGCCGACCTCGCGGCGCGTCAGCAGGAGGTCGAGGCGGCCGTCTCCGACCCTAACGACCGGCAATGGCAGATCAGGCGCCTCGAGGAGCGGGCGCGCCGCGACAAGGCGAGGCTAACGCGGCTGGCCGCGCTCGACGCGGTCGATCACCTGGTCTCGTGGCTGCGCGACCTGCTCGTCTTGGGACAGGGCGCCGCGGCAGCCGTCTGGAACAACGACCATCTCGCCGAGCTCGAGGAGTCGCACGTGGCCCGTCCCGAGGTCTACCTGCACATGCTCGACGTCGTCGGCGAGACACGCAAAGACCTGTACCTGAACGTCGATCGCCGGCTCGCTCTGCAGGCGATGTTCTCTCGCTTCGAGGAGGTCTGGGAGAGTGCCTAATATCGTGAGCGTCGTCTTCCGGGACGGCGGCAAGCTGTACCATTTCGACCCCCACCGTCTGGAGCTGGTCGCCGGCGACGCTGTCGTCGTCGAGACGGCGCGCGGGCTCGACTTCGGACGCGTGGTCAAGGACGTCGAGGAGGTCTCCGAGGCCGACCTGCCCGGCGGGCTCAAGCGCGTGGTGCGCAGGGCCACCGGCAACGACCTCGAGACGCTGGCGCACAACCGGGCCTACGAGGCCGAGGCTCTGGGCGTGTGCCGCGACCTCGTCGGCGAGCTCGGCCTCAACATGAAGCTGGTCTCGGCCGAGCTCGCCTTCGACGGCAAGAAGATCCTCTTCTCGTTCGCCGCCGAGGAACGCATCGACTTCCGTGAGCTCGTCACGCAGCTCAACGAGCGGCTCAAGCGGCGCGTCGAGCTCAAGCAGGTCAGCGCCCGCGACGAGGCCCGCCTCGTGGGAGGCTACGGCAGCTGCGGGCGTCGCCTCTGCTGCTCGCTCTTCGCCGGCGACCAGGAGCCGGTCTCGATTCGTATGGCGAAAGACCAGGACCTGCCTCTGAACCCGAGCAAGATCTCGGGCCTCTGCGGGCGCCTCATGTGCTGTCTGAAGTACGAGCACGGGGTCTACGTGACCTTCAAGAAGCGCGCCCCGAAGAAGGGCACGACTATCGTCACTCCGGCCGGGGAAGGTAAGGTCGTCGACCTCGCCGCGTCGGCCGACAGCGTGACCGTCGATCACGGCGAGGGGCGCGTGATCACCTACCGACTCTCTGAGCTCGAGCTCGCCAAGGAGGACACATGAGCCAGACGAAGCACGTCGTCCTGAACGTCCCCGCCGTCTCATGCATGCACTGCAAGAGCGCCATCGAGGGGGCCGTGCGGGACATCCAGGGCGTCGCCTCGGTGAACGTTGAAGTAGCGGAGAAGACCGTGTCGCTGGAGTACGACCCCGACCTGGTCGACCTCGAAGAGGTCAAGAACACCATCGAGGAAGAGGGCTACCCCGTCGTCGGCGAGCACGTCTTCGGCATCTGAACGAACGTCTTCAGGGCCTGAGATGAAGCCTTTTGCCTCCCCACGAGCGGTCTGATACCATACCGCCTCACCTGCGGAGGGCCGTTAGCTTAGCTGGTAGAGCAGGGGACTCTTAATCCCAAGGTCGAAGGTTCGAATCCTTCACGGCCCACCATTTCTTTGCAGGCATTTTCCACCTCCGGTGGCCGCCGAGAACCGGCTCTCTCGCCTCATTTGCCGCGTTTCTGCTACCTCGCGTCCGCATTCTTGCCCGCGATGAGCACCTGAGCAACTTCGGGTGAGAGAGACTCCACCTCTCCTCCATGCGAACGCAATCGTTGGCGCGAGCTTCAGGACCGGAACCATCCCGGTGTCACGATTGGACGTGCAGGGACGCATCGCCTTAGGCGAGGAGGCCTGGTGAGTCTCGCAAGGGCGCCTGGACCATCCTGCTGGCGGTGGGACCGTTCCAGGTGAGCTCACGGGCCGATCGCGGGGAAGAGGGCGCCGGCAGTGGCGCAGCCGCAACGTCAGAAGGTAAACGAATAGCCGACCGTGAAGATCACGTCGGAGCCCGACTGAGGATCGGCCCTCCTATCTACTGGCGTTCCCGATGAGATTGCCGTTTCTCTCGCGCGTACGCTAGCAGACCCAGCCGGCTGAGCATGCTCCTCGCGACCTCCCTCGCGACCTCTTTCGAGGGCACAGTGACCGACCTGTCAAATGCAGCCAGCATCCGACTGCTGACAGGGATCCGATACCCGAGTCCATCTTCTCTCGTGATAGTGCAGGGTGTGCATTTTCCACAGGGTCTCATGTTGCTTCTCGGGGTGTGGCAGAACCACGTCATCGCCATGATCCGGCTCAGACCCTGCTTGTCCGCGATGACTCCCGCGTCCTTCTTGCTGAGATGAAGCAGCGGGAACGTGAAGTAGCGAAGAAGAGCGTACTCGTCCGTCGAGCTGAACGCTGGGTCGACGCGAGCGACTCTTTCGGGACCCTCGCCAGTCTCTAGGAGCATCTTCTTGACGATCTCGTGCGGGTTGGTGTCCTTCTCAGCGCACAGCTGAACGGAATCGAGGGCGTTTTGCTTGCAGAAGCGAGACAGCCACTCATATTGGCTACCCAAGTAATGCTCGTTGAGGACGGCTCGGAAGGCTTCCGTTATCTCGGGATCAGGCGAGAGATCGGCTACTGCGAAATAGCGGCTAGGTCCCAGGAGATCTTGCGTTTGAGGGTAGTCTCTGAAGAGCCGCTCCTTGATGCGTTTCATCGTCAGAAGCTCGGCGCCGGTCGATCGGCGGTCCGCGTCGATCAGGTAGAAGGGGGTGACGCGGCACCCACCGACGATCAGTAGCTGCAGCAGCTGGAACGTGGACTCCCAGCCCCCCGTCCACAGCAGGCATACGCTGTCTCTGTCAAGCGGCGAGTCTGTGGTGAAAGGAATGCCGACGCTGGACATCCGCTCCCCCAGGTCCGTTACGAGCTTGAGGGCATGGTACCACCCTCTCGTGGGGATTGGACGCGAGGGCCGCGGCAGACTGCCAGCCAGGACCGTCCTCGAGGCGGAGACATCTGCGGGTGGGCTCGCGGGATTGACGTGCAGGGATGGGTCCCTCCAGCAGGCGCCCGGCGACGTTCGAGCCGATGAATCCCCGCTCCCCCAGTGACCAGGACTCTCAAGGCTCCGTCCTCTCTTCGCCAGTGCCGCTGACCACGATACAGCAGACCGCCCTCGCCGTCCTTGACCCGGGGCGGGACTCATCTGCTACGAAGGGGGTGATGCAGGGGTCTACAGGCCGAGACGATGCTCAGGCCGGCTATGTCTCGACCCAGTCTTCTGTCCCAGAGTGTGTTCGGAACAACGCTCAGACATGGCCCGAGGTCGAGCTTCGCAAATACGTTAGTACAGGTCACAACGTCTTCAGCGCTCTCCGCCGGACTCTGAATCCCAATGTCGAAGGTTCGAATCCTTCACGGCCCACCACGAGGCCCCTCCCCACAGACTCGCTGAAGGCTTCTCGACGTGCCGCCGCGGCAGCGCTCATGGGCCGGCGGTGAGGGCGCGTGTCTCGGGGTCGTAGAAGCGCCAACACGCGCTCCCGAAGACCCTCCGCACCCGTCCGCCTAGTGGTTCACGGTCACGCCCGCTATCCAATCGGGCTGCTGCATGACCCGTTCGGTCCGCGCGTCCCGACCCTTCCCGTGCACCCGGTCAGCTCCCGAGTTCCCCACTCGTCCTCCAAAGGGCTGCTAGACGAGGGAGCATCGCCGGTCGCTGGTGGGGGTTTCATCCGCGGCGCGGGGAAGCACCATAGAAGCCAGTAGTAGGCCTCTGTTGCGGGCCTCGACCGGTCATTGATAGGGTGTTCGTCAAGGCCTTGTCCGGCTCGTCACCTCGGCCGAGGAGCTAGGGATCCAAGTGGATGTGAGACGCGGTCGGCGCGAGATCAAGAGCGCGGTGCGCGAGTGGCGCAACATCCTGCCGAACGGTCGGGAGGACGCCATCCGCGAGTTCCTCATCCTCTTCACGAGCTACATCGCCTACGACGTGGTGCGCTACCTCACCACGGGCCGTGAGTATACGGCCATGGCGAACGCGAACCACATCATCGCCCTCGAGCGCTCGCTGAGCCTTTACCTCGAGCCCTGGATCCAGGCCAAGATCAGTCATGTCCACGCCCTGCTCCTGGTGCTGAACTGGTTCTACACTCAGGTGCACATCCCGGCCATCGTTGCGTTCCTGGCCTGGGTCTACCTGCGGCGCAACGACGCCTTCGCGTTCTTCCGCAACGCCTTCCTCCTGATCAACGCGATCGCACTGAGTGTGTTTGCCTTGGTCCCCGTGGCACCGCCGCGGCTGCTTCCGAGCTCAGGCCTCGTCGACACCCTCTTCGTCTTCTCGCACACCAACTACCAGTCGGGGGGTCTGCAGAGCATCACCAACCCCTTCGCGGCCTTGCCGAGCCTGCACTTCGGCTACGCCGTCTTCGTCTCCGTCGGTCTGCTGGTCCTGGTGCGCTCGCGCCCGGTGCGGATGGCGGCGCTGGTGTACCCGGTGGTCGTGCTCGTGTCCATCGTGGCCACCGGCAACCACTTCCTGATCGACGCGCTCGCCGGGGGTCTGGTCATCGCGATCGCCTACCTCTTCACCCTCTCCGGCACGAGCGAGCCCGAGGTCGCCACCGTGCGGTGGCGCGAGGGCGATCGCGGCTGACGCGGTGCGAGGGATGCGCGCTGCGACGCGGCCGGTCCGAGCCGCCGGTTGGTCTAGGCCTTGACGACGCTCAAGGATCGCTACACCGCGATGGTCCGGCGTGCGGCGGCCCCGCTCGCGGAGCGGCTCGTGAACGGCCGCGTCACACCGAACATGCTCACCGTCTTCGGTCTCGTGCTGACGCTGGCCGCCGCCCCCTTCATCATCACCGGCCACACTGCGGTGGGCGCCGTGATCTTCCTCGTCGGCAGCCTCACCGACATGCTCGACGGCGCCGTCGCGCGGTTGGCCAAGCAAGTGACTGCGTTCGGTGCCTTTCTCGACTCGACCAGCGATAGGGTGGCCGAGGGCGTTGTGCTGGGGTCGATCGCCCTGCTCTACGCGAAAGAGGGCCACATCGGGCGCGTGGCCCTGGTCTTCGTCGTGATGATCGCGTCCTTTCTCGTCTCGTACACGCGCGCGCGAGCGGAGGCGCTCGGTCTGCAGTGCAAGGTCGGTCTCATGTCGCGGCCCGAGCGCGTCGTGCTGCTGGTCGTCGGCCTGCTCTTCGCGGGTTACCTCGTCCTCGATGTCGTGCTCGGTGTTATGGCGGTCCTGACCTCGTGGACGGTCGTCACGCGCATCCTTTACGTGCGCAAGCAGCTCGACTCGGACGTGGCGCCGCCCTCGTAGGGGAACGCCGGGGCGGCCGTCCCAACTCAGGTCTGCGGCGCTCCGGTTCGCCGCGATTTTGCAGGGCTTTTTGCTGGTCTGAGCGTCCTCTCGCGCTGTGATATACTCTCCTCCACTTGCGCCGCCGATGGCGGCAGGCGGGGCCCGTCGTCCGAGGCGCCGCCGCGAAGGTGAAGCATCGGCCGCCGCGATCGGCTGTCGAAGGTCGGAGGGAGAGGAAGCCTTGGGCAACCCAGTCCGCGTCGCCATCATCGGTGTCGGCAATTGCGCCTCGTCGTTCGTGCAGGGGGTGGAGTTCTACCGGCACGCGGCACCGGCCGATTTTGTGCCCGGCCTGATGCACCCTGTTCTCGGCGACTACCACATCAGCGACATCGAGTTCGTCGCCGCGTTCGATATCGACAAGAACAAGGTCGGCAAGGACCTCGCCGAGGCGGTCTTCGCAAAGCCCAACAACACGGTGAAGTTCGCTGATGTGCCGGCGAAGGCCGTGACTGTCGAGCGCGGGATGACGCACGACGGCCTCGGCAAGTATCTCTCGCGCATCATCGAGAAGGCGGCGGGACCGACGGCGGACATCGTGCGCATCCTCAAAGAGACCGAGACCGACGTCGTGGTCAGCTACCTGCCGGTGGGGAGCGAAGAGGCCACCAAGTGGTATGCGGAGCAGATTCTCACCGCCGGCTGCGCCATGGTGAACTGCATCCCGGTGTTCATCGCCCGCGAGCCTTACTGGCAGAAGCGGTTCGCGCAAGCCGGCGTGCCCGTCATCGGCGACGACATCAAGAGCCAGGTGGGGGCTACCATCGTCCATCGCGTCCTCACCCGCCTCATGCGCGAGCGCGGTGTGCGCCTTGAGCGGACGAGCCAGCTCAACGTCGGTGGCAACACGGACTTCCTCAACATGCTTGAGCGCGAGCGTCTCGAGTCCAAGAAGATCTCCAAGACGAACGCCGTCACGAGCCAGCTCGACTACGACATGGGCCGCAAGAACGTCCACATCGGGCCGAGCGACTACGTCGAGTGGCTCGAGGACCGCAAGTGGGCCTACATCCGCATGGAAGGTCGCACCTTCGGCGACGTGCCGCTGAACATCGAGCTCAAGCTCGAGGTCGTCGACTCTCCCAACTCGGCGGGCATCGTCATCGATGCCGTGCGCTGCGCGAAGATCGGCCTCGACCGCGGCCTGTCGGGCACGCTGGAGGGTCCAAGCTCATACTTCATGAAATCGCCCCCGGTGCAGCACCCCGACGACGTCGCGCGGCGCATGACCGAGGAGTTCATCGCCGGGGTCGACAACGCCGTCGTGAGCGGCGACGGGGCGGGCAAGAAACCCTCGGGGCGCCGGGCGGCCGCGGCGAAGTCGCCGCGACCGTAACGCGGCCGCCCAGCGCGCGGGGCGCGGACTGTCTGACCGACGGCGCGTGGCGATGCAACGTCCGCGCGAAGCTTAGTTGGCCGTGGAAGCAGCGAGCTACAGGATAGCGATGCTCACGCCCTACGCGTGGACCGTGCCGGGGGGCGTGAACAACCACATCGCGGCGCTCGCCGAGCGCTTCACCGCCCACGGCCACAGGGTCACTATCATCGCTCCCAGCGACGACAAGGCCGCGGTCAAGGCCGCTCGCGAGATGGTGCGGGCGGTGCTGCTCGGTGAGCGCGACACCCTGTTCACCGCCGACGAGCCCTACCCGCGTTATTTCTTCGCCGGCGGCACCTTCTCGGTGCGCCACAACCGCTCCGTCAGCTATATCTCGCCGCCGGTCGATCTGCTCTCCAACGTCGACGTCGTGCTCGAGAACGAGGAGTTCGACGTTCTGCACATCCACGAGCCGTTCGTGCCCAGCCTCGGGTGGACGGCCATGAATCACGCCGAGTCGCCGATCGTGGCGACCTTCCACGCCAACTCCGAGCGCTTCTTCTGGTACTGGCTCGGCAAGCCGATCCTGAGCCGTGTCTTTCCCGTCTTCGACGCGGTCGTTGCGGTGTCGCCGGCGGCGCGCGACACGGCCGCGCGTTACTTTGAGGGCGACTATCGCGTCGTCCCCAACGGCATCGACTTGGGACGATTCCGACCTCCCGCCGAGCGCCGGCAGGGCACTCTGCGTGTGCTCTTCGTGGGGGGGGAATCGCGTCGCAAGGGTCTGGGGGTGCTGCTGCGGGCTTTGCGCTACATCGGTGAAGACATGCCGCCGTTCGAGCTCGAGGTGTGCGGGAGCGACGAGCACGAGGCGAGGTTCGGGCATCTCGTGCCCGAGCGCTTTCGCGGGCTGGTGCGCTTCCGCGGCCGCGTGCCCTACCACGAGCTGCCCGAGGTCTACGGCAGGGCGGACATCTTCTGCGCGCCCTCTTTGGGCAACGAGTCGTTCGGCATCGTCCTGCTCGAGGCCATGGCCACGCGGACGGCCGTGCTCGCCTCCGACATCGAAGGATACCGCGACGTCGTGACCGATGGGCGCGAGGGCCTCCTGGTGCCGCCCCGCAACCCGCGCGCCCTCGCCCGCGCCCTCGCGCACTTGCTCACCGACTCTTCGCTGCGCGAGGCGTGCGCCGCGTGCGGGCTCGAGACCGTCACGCGCTACAGCTGGGACATAGTCGCCGGTGAGATCATGCAGGTCTACCGTGACGTGATCCGGCGGCGACTCAAGCAGCGCTCGCGGCCGCGCCGGGCCGACCCCGAGCTCTTCGCCGACTTCCACGTTCACACCCACCACTCGCGCGACTGCGCGATGCAGGTCGACGAGCTGCTCGAGCGCGCGGCTGAGGTCGGTCTTGACGTGGTCGCCATCACCGACCACAACGAGGTCGCCGGCGGCTTCGAGGCGCTCCAGGTCGCGGACCGCTACGGCGTGCGCGTGATCGTCGGCGAGGAAGTCAGGACGCTGGAGGGCGAGGTGATCGGCCTGTTCCTCGAGGAGAGGATCCCTCCCGGGATGACCTTCGCCGAGACCATCGCGGAGATCAAAGGCCAGGGCGGCATCGTGTACGTCCCGCACCCGTTCGACCGACTTCATGCCGTGCCCGGGACGAGCTTGCTCAAGGCGAACCTCACCGACCTCGACGTCATCGAGGTCTTCAACTCGCGCATCGCTTACCCCGGTTTCAACGAGAAGGCGCTGCGCTTCTCGCAGCGTCATCGCTTGCCGGGCGCGGCCGGGAGCGACTCTCACGTGCTGCCTGGTCTCGGCACCGCTCTGACCGGCGTCGGCTCGTTCAGCGGACCGCAGGACTTCGTCGAGGCCCTCGGCGCGGGCCACATCCTGCGCCGCCCGAGAAGCCTCCTCTACCTCCAATCCCTGAAGCTCATCCAGACGAGCCTCGAGGGCGGCGGTCGGGCGGCGTCGCAGGCGGCCGGGCGCGGGACGCCGTAGTCGCTCCAAGGCGGCAAGGGATTTGCCGCCGGTGGGCGAACCTACTTGTCGGAGACGAAAGGCAGGTACGTGGCTCAACCCAACGAGATCTACGACAAGTACCTGACCCGTGCCATCTCGGAGATCAACGAGCTCACGGGGGAGATGCTGCGCTGCCGCATGTGCGCGCACTCCAAGACGATGCCCGTGATCGGCTCCGGCCATCCCCTGGCCGACATCATGCTCCTCAAGTACCAGGCTCAGCCCAGCGAGTGCCACGAGGGGGTGGCGTTCTTCGGCCGGGCCGGCACCGCGGTGATGAAGAGCTGTCAGCGGCTCGCCATCGACCCCCTGCAGCTCTATGGGACCAACGTCGTCAAGTGCGGCAGCGTGCACGAACAGGCCCGTGCCGTCTGTCTCGATTTCCTGCGCCGCGAGATCGGCATCGTGGGACCGAAGATCATCGTAGCCATGGGGGAGCAGGTGGTCGCCGCGCTGAACGAGCTCGCCCTGCCGATGGCCAAGCCCCTCGAGTACGACTCCGGCGAGATCGTCGAGATCACGCCGGGCACGGACGTGCTCTTCACGCCCGACATCGACGAGTCCCTCGACGAGCAGCGTCAGAAGGCGGGGTTCTGGCAGGCGTTCCGCCGCCTCGGCGAGTGGTACGAGGCGATACCGCCGTACTGACCGTGGAAGGCGGCCCGCGACGCCTCGGCGCGGCCCTCGCCGGCGGCGCGGCCCTCGCTCTCTTCACTGCCTTCAGCAGTCTCGCGCCGGCGATCCATCCCCTGCGCCTCGACATCGTCGTGTCGCTGGCCGTCACGCTGTCACTGCTGGCCGTGTTCCTCTGCGGTCTTGCGCCGCTCAGGACGCTGGGGCACCGTCTCCTTCTCATCGCCCTCGTGGCCTTGGCGGCCGCTCTGGTTCTGACCTACGTGGATTGGCTGCCCGGCGCCAACGTCGCCAAGGCAGTGTTCGCGGCGAGCGTCGGGCTGTGGCTGGCGGCGCAGATCGAGAATCTGGCCGTCTTCGTCGTCGTCGCCGTGCTCGCGGCGCTCGTCGACAGCTTCAGCGTTCTCACCGCCGCCGGACCGACGCATACCCTGCTCACGGAGCATCCGCACGTCGTGGGGTACTTCGCCGTGGCCATGGTGTGGTTCGGCTACAGCTACCGTGACGCTTTCTCGGCCATCGGCACCAGCGATCTGATCTTCTTCAGCCTCTATCTCGGGGCGGTTCTGCAGTTCAAGCTGCGCGTGACGCTGACCGTCGTCGCCATGACGGCCTCATTCCTTCTGACTGTGGTGCTGGCGCTCTGGACGTGGGCGCTGCCCGCCCTACCGCTACTCTCGGCGGCGTTCTTGCTCGCCAACGCGGACCTGCTGTGGCGCCGGTGGGGGGAGCGCGCCCCGCAGTAGCCTCGGCCCGCCGGCCGCACCGGCTATTCGATCTCGAAGAGGGCCACCGTCTCTATGTGGTGCGTCTGCGGGAACATGTCGACGGGCGCTACGCGTTTGAGACGGTAGCCGAGGGTCTTGAGTTGCGCGGCGTTCGCCGCCAGTGTGGTCGGGTTGCATGAGACGTAGACGATACGGGCGGCGCCGAGCAGCGCCATGCGCTCTACAGCCTTCTTGCTCATGCCGGCGCGGGGAGGATCGGTGAGGACGACCTCAGGCCGACCTGCGGGGAGCGCGACCTGCCCCTGCGCGCCCGTGAAGGCGGGCAGGGGCAGGTCGCGCTCCCCGCCCTCGACCAGCGGCTTGAGCAGCTTGCGCACGTCACCGCCCGCGAAGGCCGCGTTCGCGACGCCGTTCAGGCGCGCGTTCTCCACGGCCGCCTGCACGGCCTCCTCCTGGATCTCGAGTCCATACACCCAGCCGGCATGGCGGGCGAGGAGCAGCGAGATCGCGCCGATGCCGCAGTAGAGGTCGAGGACGGTGGTGCCGGTGAGAGGCTGCGCCAGGCGCAGGGCCGTCTCGTAGAGCAGCGAGCACATGGCGCTGTTTGTCTGCAGAAAGCCGGTCGCCGGCACGCGCAGCGGCACGCCCGCGAGTTCTTCGTGAAGGTAGGGCGGTCCGCTGACCATGAACGGCCCGACACCGACGGCGGCGTCGGCGCGCGACTCGTTGACGGTCACGGCGAACGACGAGTACGGCTGCAGCTCGCCGACCCGCGCCGCCAGCTCCTCCTCCTGAGGGAAGCGCTCGCTGACGTAGAGGTTCAGCAGGAGGTCGTTGCCGGCGGACCCGGTGCGCACGACGAGGTGACGCAGCAGGCCTTCGTGCGTGAGCTGTGAGTACGGGGGGAGGCCGAGGGCGCGGCAGGCGGTGGCCACCGCCTGCCGCGCCCGGTTCACCTCAGGCGGCGCGAGCCAGCAGTCTTCGATCTCAATGATCTCGCGCCACGAGCCCCGCTTGTGCAGGCCCAGCAGCAGGCGGCCGCTCTCGTCGCTGCCGAAGGAGTACTCCATCTTGTTGCGGTAGCGCCAGGGCCGCGCCATGCCACGTATTGGCTCCACCTCGAAGCCGCTGAGGCCGCCGATGTGCTCCAACGACTCGACGACCTGACGCTGCTTGAAGTCGAGCTGGGCGCCGTAGTCGAGTGTCTGCCACTCGCAGCCACCACAGCCGTCTTCGTGTCCGCACGCCGGCGGTACGCGCAGGGTGGACGGGGCGACGATCTCGAGCAGGCGCGCCTCGGCGTAGCTGCGCTTGCGTTTCACGACCTGAGCGCGCACGCGGTCGCCGGGCACGGCGCGGCGCACGAAGACTACGAAGTCGTCGATGCGACCGACGCCCTGCCCGCCGTAGGCGAGGCCGTCGATGGCCAGCTCGATGATCTCTCCGGCGTGGGGCGGCACGTCGGGGAGTGTACCCTGCGACGGCCCGTGAGGCGCTACGCGATTGTCACCCTACATTGCCGGATGCAGGTCCCGCCGGCGGGAACGGAGTCTGGTAGAGTGCGGGCGCCTTCCGGCGCAGAGGGAGGGAGGCGGCACTGACCGGCGGACGAAGGAGACCCCTTGACCGACCTCGACCTCGAGTCCTACCGACGCCGCGCCGAAGAGTTCGTCGGCGAGCTCGACAAGGAACACTACCTGCACTACGCCGGCCTCAATCCCGAGGCCAACTTCGCCGCCGTCTACGACCGCTACCCGGAGCTCTTCACGGCCGAGGCAGTGAAGGAGCTCGACCGCCTCTACGCCGTCAGCGAGGGCGACGAGAAGAAGCGTCTCGCTTACCTTCTCGAGCTCACCGTGGCCGGCTTCTTCGGCGCCGAGACCAAGGAGCTGAGCGACGAGATCGCCAATACCGAGGCGCAGGCCAAGGTCGAGATCGACGGGGAGTCGGTGCCCTACCGCTACTCGAGCGTCGTACAGGCCAACGAGGCCGATCGAGAGCGGCGCCTGCGCATCCACACGGCGCGGCTCGACGTGGTCGCGGACGCCTTCAACCCCTTGTACGACGACCTCTGGCGCCGCTCACACGCGTTGGCTCAGGATCTCGGCTACGACGACTATGAGTCGCTCTTCTCGGAGATCAAAGGCATCGACTACGGGCTTCTGCGTGGCCAGACCGACGCGCTGCTGCAGGACACCGAGGGCGTCTACCAGCGCTCGCTCGACAGGCTGGTCGAAGCCAAGATGGGTCTCACGCTCAAAGAGCTCCACGTCGCCGACCTGCCGTATCTCATGCGCGCCCCCGAGTACGACGCGGTCTTCGCCGCCGACCGTCTCGTGCCCACCTTCTCCAATCTGCTTGCCGACATGGGTATCGACCTCGCGGCGCAGACGAACGTGCACCTCGACGCCGAGCCGCGCGAGCTCAAGACGCCGCGCGCCTTCTGCGCGCCCGTGCGCGTGCCCGGCGAGATCTACCTTGTCGTGATGCCCAAGGGCGGCCAGGACGACTTCCAGGCGCTGCTGCACGAGGGCGGACACACGGAGCACTTCGCCCACGCGCGGCCGGAGCTCGCCTTCGAGTACCGGCATCTCGGCGACATGGCCGTCACCGAGGGCTACGCCTTCATCATGGACCACCTCGTCCTGAACCCGCGTTGGCTGGAGCGCTACCTCGACTTCGTCGACTCCTCCGAGTTCATCACGTTCGCCACCGTCGTCGATCTCTTCTTCCTGCGCCGCTACTGCGGCAAGCTCGCCTACGAGACCGAGCTGCACAAGGAGACCGGCAGCCTAGACGGCATGGCCAGGGTCTACGGCGAGCGTCTCTCAGAGGCGCTGCTGATCGACGTGCCGCCCGAGAGCTACCTGGTCGACGTGGATCCCGGCTTCTACGCCGGCGACTATCTGCGCGCGTGGATGTTCGAGGGTGCTTTCCGCATGATGCTGCAGGACCGCTACGGCATGGAGTGGTTCCGCGACCCCGCCGGCTGCGCCTGGCTGAAGGGGCTCTGGTCGAAGGGAGCCGAGTTCGGCGCCGAGCGGCTGACGCTGATGTGCGGGGGCGGAAAGCTCGACTTCCATCCCTTGCAGCACCTCATCGAGCGCAATCTGGGGCGCTGAGACGCGCCCCTTGACGGCGCCGCCCGAGCCTTCAGTCGTTCAGCATCCGCACTACGAGGCGCCGCCGGCGCGGACCGTCGAACTCGGCGAAGAAGATACCCTGCCAGGTGCCCAGGGCGAGGCTGCCGCCTTCGACGGGCACGACGACGCTCGAGCCGACGAGGCTCGCCTTCACGTGCGCGTCGGCGTTGCCCTCCCGATGGCTGAAGGGCAGGTCGGCAGGCACGAGCCGTTCGAGGGCGGTCTGCATGTCGCGACACACCGACGGGTCGGCGTTCTCGTTGATGGTCACGCCCGCCGTCGTGTGAGGTACGTAGACGAGCACGGCGCCACGGCGCACCCCGCTCGCCGCGACCTCGCGCGCGACCTGTCCGGTCACGTCGACGAACTGCACCCGCTCGTGCGTCTCGATGTGCAGCACGACCATCTCGCCTCCTAGAAGAGCCCGAAGCGGCGCTTCCTGCCGCTCTCGCGCACGCCGGGGCTGACTGTGCCGAGCTTGAGCGCCGTCACGACGTCCGCCGTGGACTTCACGATACCGGGGATCTCGGTGTAGCAGGCCATGATGTCCGCGGGGCGGTGCGCGTCGCTCCCGCCCGTGGTCGGCAGATCGAGCTCGCCAGGCGATGCGTCGGGCCTCGCTGACGTAGCGGCGGTCGAGCCAGGCGCCGTTGTAGAGCTCGACGGCGTCGACCACGGGCGCGACCGTCTGGTCGAGCGATTTGTAGTAGGCGGCGAGGCTGCGTCCGCCGCCGCCCGCCGGATGCACCCAGACCACGGCGGCGTGGGGCGGGATCTCCTGCGGGCGGGGCAGGTCCTGCACGGCGCGCAGACCGGACAGGTATCCGAGGTCGGGGCTGAAGATCACGTAGTCACCGAACATCGTCGAGATCTCGACACCGTGGATGAGGACCACGCCGATGTCGGCCAGGGGCCCTTCGAGCTCGCGGTTGTCGTCGATGTTGCCGTGGTTCGTCAGGGCGATCGACTCGAGGCCCAGATCGCGGCAGCGCGCGACGAAGTCCTGGAGCGAGGTGACGGAGCAGCTGGAGGCCGGGTAGGTGTGCGTGTGCAGGTCGATCTTCACGGCCACGAGTATACACGCTGCCCCCGCGGTCGCCGGGCGTGTCCGAGGCGAGGCGCCGGCCATCCGGCGCCGCGCCTCGGACACCCCTGGCGTCGCCTTAAGGCAAAGGGGGAGAAGCGCCGATAAGAGAGCCGGAGGCTCTCGTGCAAGGTACACTCGACACCTTTAGCGTCGCAGAGGTCTTGCAGATGCTCAGCAAGGCCCGGCGTTCGGGCACGCTGCACATCGAGTGCCCGGAGCGTCTGATCGACATCCACTTCGTGCACGGCCACATCGCCGAGGCGCGCGATTCGACGCGCGTGTTCACCGACACGGTGCTGGGCAGCCAGCTTCTCAAGCGCTCGTTCGTGAACGAGGCGCAGCTCAGCGAGGCCCTGGAGGAGCAGGAGCACAAGCCGAAGCCGCTGGGCACGATCCTGGTCGAGAAGGGCTTCTTGCAGGAGCGTGAGCTGCGAGAGGTGCTGTCGCGCCAGGTGGCCAACACGCTCGTTGCCGCTAAGGCGGCCGGGAGCGGTACGTTCATGTTCGTCGCCGAAGCGACCCGCAAGCCCGTCGACTGCATCACCGTCGACACGCACGCCGTGCTCATGGAGATCTCGTCGGTGGGCGGCGACTACCTGCTCGCCTTCGAGGTCCTCGGGCAGGCCAACACCGTCCTCATGCGCAACCACGACTACGAGACCCTTCCGCGGCACTCGATAACGATGGGGCGCGACGAGTTCTACGTCCTCGCTCAGGTCGACGACCGCCGGACGGTCACCGAGATCGCCAAGTCGGTCATGCTCGAAGAGATCACCGTGGTCAGCGTTCTCGGCAAGCTGTGCGAGGCGGGAGTGCTGCTGGCCAAGGCCGAGAAGCAGACCCGCGCCGAGGACGACGCCGAGCTGCGCGCCCATCGCGACAGCGTGTGGGCCGAGGTCAACCAGATCTTCGACGGTCTTGGTTTCGGCGAAGCCGATGAGGCGCCGGCCAAGGGGCGCGCGACGCTGCGGGCGGAGGTCACCCCTGAGGGCGTGGGCGACGCCGGCGCGCGCGGGGCACCGGACGGCGCCGGCGGGGACGCCGACGGGGCGTTCCTCGAAGGTCTGGTCGGGGAGGACGCCGCCGGGCTTCTGAGGGAGCAGCTCGACTGGGCCGACCCCAAGACCTGATCCCCGGGCGAATACGGGCCAAGCACGTGTGACGGCGCCGGCGGCCTCCGCGGAGGCCGCCGGCGCCGTCACAATCTCCCTTGTGGTCGGCCTCCCGTTACGAGGTCACGTCGCGCACGAGGTCTTCGAAGGCGCCGACGTAGCGATCGATGTCCTGGTCGGTGTGCTGGATGGAGAGCGTCCACTCCTCTTCGCGACCAGGAGCGATGATCACCCCGCGGTTGATGTTGTAGAGCCACGCCAGGGCGACTAGCTCGTGGTCCTGGTACTTGATGAACGACTCGTAGTCCGTGATCTTCCCGCTGGCGAAGTTGATGCAGCCCTTCGAGCGGATGCCGACCGCGTAGGAGGGGAAGTCGTACTTCGCCGCGATGGCGTCGCACTCGGTGATGAGTCGCTCGTTGAGATGATCGAGCCAGGCGTAGGCCTCGGGTGTCATGACCTCCTCCAGGCTGGCGCGGGCGGCGGCCATCGAGAGCGGGTTGCCGCTGTAGGTGCCCACCTGGAAGACGGTGCCGTCCTCGACGACCGACATGACTTCGTCACTGCCACCGATGCCTCCCGAGGGGAGACCGGCCGCGAGAGCCTTGGCCAGCGTCACCATGTCGGGCACGACGCCGAAGCGCTCGACGGCACCGCCGGGGGCGGTGCAGATGCCGGTCTTGACCTCGTCGAAGATGAGCACGATGCCGTGCTTCTTGGTGATCTCGCGCACGGCTTCGAGGTAGCCGGGCTCAGGGAGCACGACGCCGAGGTTCATCATGGCCGCCTCCATGATGACGCAGGCCGGCTTGCGGCCTTCGGCGATGAGCCTCTCGATGCGCGCCTCCATCATCGGGGCGTCGTTGAAGGGCACCGGGATGATCATGTCGACGACGGCCTGGGGGATGCCGCCCCCGTAGGGCAGCGAGGCGTAGTCGTCGCGCGGGCCGATCGTGCCGTAATCGACGGCGCCGATCGAGACCATCGCGTAGTCGTGGTGACCGTGGTAGGAGCCGAAGATCTTCATCACGGTGTCGCGGCCGGTGTAGGCACGGGCGACGCGCATGGCGTCCATCGTGGCCTCGGAGCCCGAGTTCACGAAGCGCCACTTCGGCAGCTTGAAGTCCTTGGCCAGTCGCTCGGCGACGATGATGGAGTCCTCAGTCGGCAGCGCGAACTGCGAGCCGAGCTCGATGCGCTTCTGAACCGCCTCGACGATGGCCGGGTGCGCGTGGCCCTGGACCATGCAGCCGAAGCCATTGTGAAAGTCGCTGATCTCCTGGCCGTCGACACTGTAGATCTTCGAGCCCTTGCCATGGGTGAAGTAGATGGGGTACGGGTCGCGCGCCTGATAGGTCGAGGCGACTCCCATGGGCATGGACTTCTTGGCTCTCTGGTAGATCTCGTAGGATCTCGGGGTCGACTCCTCGAGGCGCTTCTCCTCGCGTTCCATGAGGTCCTGGATGCGTTTGCGCTCGATGCGGACGGGTGCGGTTGATGCCATGCTCGGTTCACTCCTTCTGCGTAACGACCTGCTCGATGAGTTGCCGCCAGTCTCTAGGGCCGGTTATCACCCCTTCGGTCGCGCTTGCGCGGCGGGTGCAGGAGGGGGGCGTGAAGGCGTAGGTCCTGCGACCCCGGCTCATGCCCGCTCGCCAGCATCGTTCGCTAGAGCCGGCGACGGGACGGTGCGTTTGGCGGTCCTATTCTATACGTTCTGAGGCGGTCGACAAGCGTGATATGCTTCCGAATCGGCAAAGGAGCGACGGCACAGGGATGAGTTTCGTCAGTCCTCGCGACTATGGTTGCCGAATCGGCGAATCATCATGCCTGCCGGTATCTCCTCATACGGCCACAGCCGCGACGGCCGCCATGGCCTCGTGCGCCGCCGCCAGTGTGCGCTCCACGTCTTCGTCGGTGTGCACGATCGATGCGAACCAGCGCTCGAAGGGCCCCGGGTGGAAATAGACGCCACGGTCGAGCATCTCGGTCTGGAAGGCCGTGAAACGGGCCGTGTCGAGGACCGCGCGCATGGTGCGCGAGTTGTCGATGACGGGATCGTCGGGGGCGTCGTCACGCAAGAAGAGGATCTGCCACAGCGGGCCGAGGCCGAGCACCTTGGCGCGCACGCCGTGCTCGTCGGCGGCTCGCTGCAGCCCCGCCGACACACGGTTGCCGACCTCGTGAAGGCGTGAGAAGAAGGTGTCCTCGTTGGCGATCATCTCGCTCAGGACGACGTTGCTGGCCGCCAGGTTCACCGGCATGGCCGTGTAGGTGCCGCCGTGCATCACCTCGTTCGAGGCCTCGAGTCGCATCACCTCGCGCGTGCCGCCGAACGCCGCCACGGGAAAGCCGCCGCCGATCGCCTTTGAGTAGCAGGAGATGTCGGGCAGAACGCCGTAGTAGCCCTGGGCGCCGCCGAGCGCCAGACGGAAGCCCGTCATCACCTCGTCGAAGACGAGCAGGATGCCGTTCTCCGCGGTGATGCGGCGCAAGAAATGCAGCCACTCCGGGTCGACGGGCAGGATGCCCGAGTTGCACATCTGCGGTTCGCAGAGCACCGCGGCCAGTTCGCCCTTGTGCTTGGCGATGAGGGCCTCGAAGTACTCGGGGCGGTTCCACGAGGCGATCACCAGGGTGTCGCCGATCGCCTCCGGGCACCCCAGTGTGAGCGTCGGCTCCGGTTCAGACTCTGGGCCCGCGTTGGCGTGTGCGCCGGAGTAGCTCACGAAGTGCTCGTCGGACCAGCCGTGGTAGTGCCCCTCGAACTTGACGATCTTGTCCTTGCCCGTGTAGGCGCGCGCGAGGCGCATCGCCGCCAGCGTCGCCTCGGTACCGGACATGGCGAAGCGGATCATGTCGACGCTGGGGGCCGCCTTCACGATCTTCTCGCCCACCTCGGCGTCGAGTTCGTGGGGGAACGTGTACATGCTGCCGCGCTCCTGGAGCTGCTCCACGACCGCGGCGACGATCTTCGGGTGCCGGTGCCCCATGATGAGAGGACCGTAGCCGATACACCAGTCGATGTACTCGTTGCCGTCGACGTCGAAGATGTGCGAGCCCTCGCCGCGAGCCATGCAGAACCCCGGCCCCTCGGCCAGACGGGCGTAGCTCGACTCACCTCCGGCGATGGACTGCTCGATGCGCGCGAACAGGGCGTCGGATGCTGTGTGCTGACGAGGCACTGAAACCCCCTCCTTGCTGCCGCGGGGCGGCGGCCTTGGGACGCGCCTTCGTCCCCCGCGTTCGCTGTGGCTTGCGTCCATCCTATACGGACGCTCTCGAGGCAGGCAAAGAGAGCGAGGGGCGGCTCCCTGGCGGGAGCCGCCCCTCGCTTGTTCTCGCTCTCCTGAGCGGAGTGCTCAGGCGTTCAGCAGAAGGGTCCTACTTCGCCGTCACCGTGACGACCCCGCTCATGCCCTGCATGACGGTGGGACCGGCGGCCTTGACGGCGCGCAGCTTGTAGGTGCCCTTCTTGGTCGTGAAGGCGTAGTCGAACCTGCTCCTCGAGTTGACCCCCACGCCGCTCTTGAACGTCTTCCAGACGCCGTTCACCTGGCGCTGGATCGTCACAGGACCGGCAGTCGGGCCTACGGTGCCGTTGAGGGTCACCTTCGTCCCCGCGGTCACGGACCGCTTGGAGGCCGATAGAGTCACCCGGTAGGCGACGTTGACTGTCGCGCTGGCGCCGAAGGTCGGCGCGTAGTTGGCGTCGCCCACGAACAGGATTCTGTAGGTCGTGTTCCTGTTGGGCTGGACTCCGGTGTAGCTGTAGTTGGAACCGCTGAGGGTGGCAAAGCTCCCCGGTGTCCCATTGATGTACAGCCGCACCTCATCGCCGGCCATGAGCGCAGGGCCACCAGTCGGGATGGTTACGCTACCGGAGAGGGTAAGGGTCTTGCCGTAAGTGACCGTGGCAGCACTGGACGTGATGGTCACGCCCGCGACCGGCACCCTGAAGGCGTCGGCCTGCTCCATGGCCTTGTTGATGACGGCCACGCCGTACTGCCAGTTGTGGACGCCCAGCTGCCTTCCTGGGCCACGAGCTCCATGTTGGTCCAGGCCTTGCCGAAGTCGGAGTTGGCGACGTCGGGGTCGGCCAGGGCGTTCTGGACGGCGGACATCGCCGGCGGGCCGGCGGTGTCTGTGAAGCCCATCTGGCGGGCCTTGGCATCGAGCGTGGCCGTGACCTCATCGACCATCGTCGTCCGTCCACTCCTGACGCTGGTCGATGATCTGCTGCATGGCCTCCGTCTTGGCCGGGTTATCGCCGTTCGTGCCCTCGTGGCACGTCGAGCAGGCCGAGTACGGCATATGACGGGTCGTCGGCATGCTGCTGAAGGTGACGGTCCCGCCATTGGAGGCTGCAAGACCCGACGCCGGATTCGTGTAGGTGAAGCTGCTTGCGGAGACGATCGCCGTCACCGCGAAGGTGCCGTTGTAGCCGGCAACGGGTACGCCGGCGATGGTCACGTTCAGGCCTACGGCGGCCGCGGTCCAGTTGAGCGGGGTGCGCGTGGTGATGGTGACCGTGGTGCCCGCCGTCTCCTCCTCCACCTCGACGATCTCGGCCGAGCCGCTGATGTTGATCGCGGTGGTGGTGTCCATCGCCTGTTCCGGCATGATCGGCGTGAAGACGTGGTTGGCGGCGACGCTCGCGTCGCCACTGCCGGTTATGGCGGTCGGTACCATGTGGCACTGCACGCAGAAGCCCGTGTGCAGAGCCGGCATCTTCGGCACGTCGATGGCGCCGATGCCGTCCATGAACTCCTTGGTCGGATGGTTGATCTCGGCGCCGGGCGCGAAGGTGGTCTCACCCTCGGCGAGCTCGCCGTTGTGGCAGCTGCCGCAGAGCGTCGCCCGCGTCAGGACCTCGTTGGTGCCGGGATTCCGCTCGATGAGCTGCGCGTTGCGCTCGCTGGCATCTCCTTCGTGCTCACCGCCCCAGACCGAGTTCGATACGCCCCTCTTGTGCGGGTCGTGGCAGGCCACGCAGCTGTCGCCGTACTTGATCTCGTCCTTGGTGACCACGTTGTTGTTGCTGTCGTGCGCCGGCTGGTTCGGGTCGGGGTTGACGATCAGCTTCGGGCCCGACAGGCCGCCGGCGACCAGGATGCGCTGGTCGGCCGACATGCAGTGCCCGCAGAAGTTGACCTTCTCGTTGGCCGAGACGGCGGTGTCGGGGACGAACGTGTTCAGCACGGCCCACGAGTTGAAGTGCGTGATGGGCAGCGGGGTGCCCTCGGGCACCGGTAGCGCGCCGCTGTACCAGCCCTGGGCCATCTCGTCGTACTGGACGGCGCCGGTATCGTGGACGTTCAGGGTATAAGGGGTGTTCGGCCAGCGTTGTAGCTGGCTGCCGACATTGATGACGCTAGCCAGCGGTGTCGTGAACGGATCGTAGCCGGGCCAGAAACGCAGGGTGGTCGGGGTCGGGGTGCCCGGATCGGCCGGGTTGTAGACGGGGTACGTCGCCATGGCCTGGCTGCGTTGGTCGTGGCACTGCCCGCACACGTCGGGGTTGGCGAACTGCCCGTAGTCGAGCGGGTTGGAGGTCGCTGGGGGCGGGTTCCAGCTGGCGACCCCCTTGTGCGTGGTGACCGCGTTGTAGTGGCAAGCGGAGCAGCCGACGAACGCCTCGGTGGGGTTGTCGCCCACGCCTGTCGCTAGGTCCCACGCGATGGGCTGTGCAGGGTCGAAGTTCCCCGAATGGCAGCCCGCGCAGGTCGCCCGGTTGGACTGCTCCGTGTTGTTCGCCACCGAGGCGTGGGCTGTCTGGGCCCAGTCGGAGATAGGCGGCGCCGAGGCACCGTGGCAAGCCTCGCATGTGGTCACCGGCGTGAAGCCATCCAAGGCCAACGGTCGATAGCCGGCGAACGCTGCCGGCACGACTATCAGGGCCACCAGGGCGACGACGGCGAAGATGGTGAGCCGCTTCAACGGCGTCACCTCCCTTCTCTTTCTAGTGTTTCGAGGACTATCCGCACTCATGTCAGTGTCACCTCCTCTCTTCACGGCGGAAGAGAAGTCGTGGCGAGGACCCTCGGAACGGGCCCTCGACCCCGTGAGCAGACGTGCAGGGGAGCCGTTCCCAAGAACGGGTTCGGCCGCACCCGATGCGGCTCTCTGGGAGTGTGATCGATGAGAAAGGACGTGAGAGCTGCGGCTGCGCCGCGTTCCCGGCGATGAAGCGTACAAGCTGGCCCCCCAGTCCCTGTGGCTCGCGCCGGACCATGGCTCCGTGGATTCCGGCGAGAGAGGTATACCTGAATTCGAGCGCTGGGGCAATAAGAACCTCCGTTGTACACCGAGGCGCTTGAAACCGGGACCGACTGCGTCTTCGCCTCCCGGTCGCAGCAGGGGACGGCGGTCAGGTGGGAGAACTCGAGGTCTCCGTCATGGCCCCGTCGCCCTGTGCGTGCCTAGGGCAACGAGTCCGGTCCCTCCAGGGGCTGGTCGGCCGTCTTGCGCTGCCAGCCCTCGAACGAGACGCGCGACGAGAAGAAGCTGACGGACTCCTTGACCATCGGGATGAGCGGGATCGCCAGGAAGGCTCCGGTGAGCCCGTGGATCTGACCACCGGCGAGAATGACGAAGATGACCAGAAGCGGGTGCACCCTGAAGCGGCTGCCCATGATGAGAGGGGCGAGGATGTGTCCTTCCACCTGCTGGATGAGCAGGAAAGCGACGATCACCCACAGCGCCGCCAGCGGCGAGTGGAAGAGAGCCACGATCGTCGGCGGGACGGCCGCCATGACCGGCCCGACGTAGGGGATCACCTCCATGAGGGCGGTCCACGCACCGAAGAAGACGGCGTACTTCGACCCCGACGGGAACACGCCCGTGACCCCGAGCAGCCACATGGCCAGGCCGGCGCTCAGGCCGAGCGCTGCCGAGAGCAGCACCTGGGCCTTCACGTAGTTGATGACGGCGCTCTGCACGACCGCCACGAACTCCTCCCCGTCCGCCTGCGATCGCGTGGGGAAATGGGTCGTGATGAAGCGCACGATGCGTTTCGCGTCGAGCAGCATGTAGATCGAAACGACGACGATGATGATGGTGATGGCGATCCCCCGCACCAGCGACACACCCAGGTCGACGAGGCTCCGTGACGCGGCCGGCAGGCTTTGCGACAGGCTCTGCGCGATCCTGGCGGCCTCGGCGTTCACGTCGATGTTGAGTCGCACGCGATCGGCCAGTCGCTGCAGGTTGTCGATGCTGCCGCGCGCTCCCTCCACCAGACCGGGGAGGGTGTTCAGGAGGTTCTCGAGCTGGCGCAGCGCCGGCGGCACGACGAGCACGCCGATGAGGACGATGACCGCGACGAAGGCCAGGTAGACGAGAAAGACCCCGAACGGGCGTGGGATGCGCACCCGCTGCAGCACGCGGACGATGGGATTGAGGACCAGGGCGATGAGCATCGCCGTGAGGAAGACGAAGATCGCCTCGCCGACCAGGCCGATCGTGAACCAGGCCACGAGCAGCAGTACGGGGAGCGTACCGAGCTGGACCCAGCGAGGGATCTCGATGTGACCCTTCGAGGCTTCCTTGTCTGCTTGCACGCGTTCTCCCACGGGTCGGTGGCTCGAAAACGATTATATCCGGCGCCCCTGCAGGCCGTTCTCGCTCCTGAGTCGCGGGCGAGAAAGACGCAGATGGACCCGAGCGACCGGCCGGCGTTTCGGATGCGGCGCCTTCGGGGACGAAGTTGACACTGATATGACTCAACTTTTATGATCAATACGCACTCAGTCTCCAAGGAGGAACACGAATGGGCAAAGTGCTAGGCATCGACCTCGGGACGACCAACAGCGCCATGGCCGTCTTGGAAGGCGGTGAGCCCACGGTGATCCCCAACTCCGAGGGCGGCCGCACTACCGCCTCGGTGGTGGCTTTCTCGAAGAGCGGGGAGCGTCTCGTCGGTACCGTGGCGCGCCGCCAGGCGGTCACCAACCCGGAGAACACCGTGTTCTCCATCAAGCGCTTCATGGGGCGCAAGTACGGCGAGGTCTCTGAAGAGATGAAGATCGTGCCGTACAAGGTCGCGGCGGCCAACAACGCCGATGCGTCCGTAGAGATCCAGGGCAAGGTGTACTCGCCGCCGGAGATCTCGGCCATGATCCTGCAGAAGCTGAAGCGCGACGCTGAGGACTACCTGGGCGAGACGATCAGCGAGGCCGTCATCACCGTGCCGGCGTACTTCAACGACTCACAGCGGCAGGCGACGAAGGACGCCGGCAAGATCGCCGGCTTCGAGGTCAAGAGGATCATCAACGAGCCGACGGCAGCGGCGCTGGCGTACGGGCTCGACAAAGAGCACGACCAGACGATCCTCGTCTTCGACCTGGGCGGCGGGACCTTCGACGTCTCCATCCTCGACATCGGCGACGGCGTGTTCGAGGTCAAGTCCACCAACGGCGACACGCACCTGGGCGGCGACAACTTCGACAAGGCGGTCGTCGACTGGCTGGTCGACGAGTTCAAGAAGAGCAACGCCATCGACCTCTCCGTGGACAAGATGGCGCTGCAGCGGCTCTACGAGGCGGCCGAGAAGGCCAAGATCGAGCTCTCGACCACCATGACGACGAACATCAACCTGCCGTTCATCACCGCCGACGAGAACGGGCCCAAGCATCTCGACACGGTCCTCACGAGGGCCAAGTTCGACGAGCTGACGGCGTCGCTCCTCGAACGTGTGGTGAAGCCTGTGCAGCAGGCCCTGTCCGACGCCGGCTTGACGCCGGAGAAGATCGACCACGTGATCCTCGTCGGCGGCATGACGCGCGTCCCGGCCGTGCAGGAGAGGGTCAGGCAGCTCGTCGGCAAGGAGCCGCACAAGGGTGTGAACCCCGACGAGGTCGTCGCGGTGGGCGCCGCGATCCAAGGCGGCGTGCTGGCTGGCGAGGTCAAGGACGTCCTGCTGCTCGACGTGACCCCGCTGTCGCTGGGCATCGAGACCAAGGGAGGCGTGTTCACCAAGCTGATCGAGCGCAACACGACGATCCCGACCAAGAAGGCCGAGATCTTCTCGACCGCTGACGACAACCAGACGAGCGTCGAGATCCACGTTCTGCAGGGCGAGCGCGAGATGGCGCGCTTCAACAAGACGCTGGGCAAGTTCCAGCTCGTCGGCATCCCGCCGGCGCCCCGCGGCATCCCGCAGATCGAGGTCACCTTCGACATCGACGCCAACGGCATCCTGCACGTGAGCGCCAAGGACCTCGGCACCGGCAACGAGCAGAAGATCACCATCACCGCCTCGAGCGGCCTCAGCGAGCAGGACATCGAGCGCATGATGAAGGACGCCGATTCGCACGCCGAGGAGGACCGCAAGGCGCGCGAGCTGGCCGAGGTCAAGAACAACGCCGAGAACCTCGTGTACTCGACGCAGAAGTCGCTGCGCGAGCTGGGCGACCGGGTCGACGAGGCGACCAAGCAGCAGATCGAGTCGGCGTCTTCAGAGCTGCAGAAGGCGCTCGAGGGAGACGACGTGGGCGAGATCCGCGCCAAGACCGACACGCTCATGCAGGCGTCGCACAAGCTGGCCGAGGCTGTCTACCAGCAGGCCCAGCAGCAGAGTGCGGCATCCGGCGACGGCGGTGCTGGCGAGTCAGGCCCGCAGGAAGAGAACGTCGAAGAGGCCGACTACGAGGTCATCGACGAGGACGAGCAGAAGTAGCCGCGGCTCGAGACCTCGGACAACGACGAGCAGAGGCAGTCCCCGCTCGACACGTGCGACGGACCACCCGCGGATGGCGGGGTGCCCGTCGCGACCTAGGACCACGTGACGCGACCCGTGCGTTCGCCCGGCGGGGAGCGCTGGGAGACCACCGGATACGGGCGAAACGAAGGAGGCAGAGATGGCTATCATCAGATGGGATCCGTTTCGCGAGATGACGAACGTTCAGGACCCGTTCGACCGCCTCTGGCGGGGCATGCTCGAGGGACGTCGCGGTCAGGAGAGCTGGCTGCCGGCCGTCGACGTGTTCGACACCAAGGACGCCGTCGTGCTCAAGGCGGAGCTCGCCGGCATGAACCCTGACGACATCGAGATCGAGGTCGACGACAACGTGCTCACCATCAAGGGCGAGCGCAAGTTCGAGGAGAGGGTCGACGAGGAGCGCTACTACCGCGTGGAGCGCCGCTACGGGTCCTTTTCGCGCAGCCTCGCCCTGCCGCAGGGCGTCAGGGCCGACGACATCCAGGCAGACTACGAGGACGGCGTCCTCGAGGTACGCGTGCCCAAGGCCGAGGAGGAGAAGCCCAAGAAGATCTCCGTCAAGGCCGGGCAGAAGACGGTCGAGGCCAAGAAGGCCTGACGCCGTCGGCGCGGTCGCGACGTTGGGGTCGCGACCGCTCGCGGGGCTCGCGTGCGCGAGCCCCGCGCGAGCGGTCGCTGCCGAGCAGAGCGACGGCGGGCGTACGGCAACGACGACGACGGGAAACCGGAGCATGATGACCGACAGAGGAAAGCAGAGAGACGACGCGAGCGGCGGCGACGGTAAGCGGCGCCGTGTGCGCGTGACCGTCGGCCGCGACGGGACCGGCGAGCCGGCGAGCGACGACTCCGCCGCGGGCGCGGACGAACGCGCTCGCGGCGAGACCGACGAAGTCGGCGGCCGTCCTCGTGGCGAGACCGACGACGCCGCCGCCGGTCCGGCCACGGTCGCCGGCGAGCGATCCCGAAGCGAGTCTGACGAAGCGGCCGCTGGCCCAGCGGGTGCGGGCGAGGATGTCTCCGACGAGGTCGAGGCGCTGGTGGCCGAGGCGTGTATCGCGGAGCTCGCCAAGGCCGAGGCGGAGCGCGACGCCTACCTCGACCAATTGCTGCGGCTGAAGGCCGAGTTCGACAACTACCGCAAACGTCTGCAGCGCGATGGCGAGGCCCTGCGCCTGCGTGCGGCCGAAGGCCTCGTCGAGTCGCTCCTGCCGGTGGTCGACAACATGGAGCGCGCCCTCGAGGCTGCGGGCAAGCACGAAGAGAGCAAGCTGGTCGAGGGCGTGGAGCTGGTGAGCGAGCAGCTGCGTTCGGTGCTGGCGAGTCAGGGACTCGAAGAGGTGCCGGCCGAGCCGGGCGTACCGTTCGATCCCACCGTGCACGAGGCCGTGCTGGCGCAGGAGTCGGCGGAGCATCCCGAGGGCACCATCGCCGCCGTGCTCGAGAAGGGCTACCTGCTGCACGGCCGGCTTCTGCGGCCGGTGAAAGTGATCGTTGCCCGCTAGGCGGACGAGAGGTATGGCCGACGATTTCTACAAGGTCTTGGGGGTCGACAAGAAAGCCTCGCAGGACGAGATCAAGAAGGCTTTCCGCAAGCTGGCGCGTCAGTATCACCCCGACCGCAACCCGGGCGACAAGGCGTCCGAGGAGAAGTTCAAGGAGGTCAACCAGGCCTACGAGACGCTCTCCGACGCCGAGAAGCGCAAGCAGTACGACGAGCTCAGCCGTCTGGGCGCCTTCGGGCCGGGCGGCGGGTTCCGCCCGGGTCAGGGCGGCTTTCGCGGGTTCGACCCGAGCATGTTCGGGCAGGGCGGCTACCAGCAGTTCGACATGGGCGACCTGTTCTCGAACCTCTTCGGCGGCGCGGCCGCGGGCGCCAGAGGCGCCCGCGGCCGCGCCGCCCGACCCGAGCGCGGCGCCGACCTGCAGGCCGACGTGACGATCTCGTTCGACGATTCCCTGCGCGGCGTCGAGGCCCGCGTGCCCGTGACCAAGCCCGACGTGTGCCAGACGTGTCACGGATCGGGGGCGAAGCCCGGTACCACGCCGAAGATCTGCCCGCAGTGCCAGGGGCGCGGGGTGCTCTCCGAGAACCAGGGGTTCTTCGCCCTCTCGCAGCCGTGCCCTCGTTGTGGCGGCAACGGTACCGTGATCGAGTCGGCCTGTCCCACCTGCGGTGGGTCCGGTATGGTCGAGCAGACGAGGCGCTACACCGTGAAGGTCCCCCCCGGCGTCAAGGAGGGCACGCGCATCAAGCTCAAGGGCAAGGGCGAGGCCGGGACGCGCGGCGGCCCGGCGGGCGACCTGTACGTCGTCACGCACGTCGAGTCCAGCACGCTCTTCGAGCGCTCGGGCGCCGATCTCGTGCTCGAGGTGCCAGTGACCTTCACCGAGGCCACGCTCGGCGCGACGGTGCACATCCCGACACCGGGTGGTGGGCGCGTGGCGCTCAAGGTCCCGCCGGGGACGACCGACGGCCGCACTCTCAGGGTGCGCGGCAAGGGCGCGCCGAGGCTCAGCGGTGGCGGCCACGGCGACCTGCTGGCGCGCGTGCGCGTGGTCGTGCCGGCGAAGCTGAGCAAAGAAGAGCGTGAGTTGGTAGAGAAGCTGGGCAAGAGTCAGTCCGACCCGCGCCGAGCGCTCTTCGGCGAGGGCTTCTAGTGAGCGCCGCCGACACGAGAGGGTCGTGATCGCCTGCGGCGGGGGCTGAAGCGATGGTGCAGGAGAAACGAGACAGACCGCTGTTCATGATCTCGGTCGCGGCCGGGCTGGCGGCGATGCACCCGCAGACGCTGCGCATGTACGAGCGTCGCGGACTCCTGCGTCCGCAGCGGTCGGCCAAGAACACGCGCCTCTACTCCGAGCGCGACGTCGAACGCTTGCGGCGCATCCAGGAGCTCACCGAGATGGGCATGAACCTCGCCGGCGTCGAGCGCGTCCTCGCGCTCGAACAGCAGCTCGAGACGCTTCACCGGCAGGCCGAGAACCTGCGGCGGCAGCTCGAGGAGGCGGCCGATCGCCTGCGCGCTGAGGTGCGCAGGGCGGATGCCGCCCATCGCTTCGAGCTGGTGCCGGTGAGGCCGAGCGCGACCGCCATCATCGCCACGGGACGCCGCCGGCGGGGCAGCTGACGAGGCATCAGCGCGGCGACGCCGCGTGCAGGGCCGCGAAACGAGAAGAGAGAACACGAGGGCATGGACATAGAGAGACTCTCCGAACGTGCGCGCGAAGCGCTCGAGACGGCTCAGGGCGTGGTTCGCCGCGGAGCCGGCAACCAGCTCGGCACCGAGCACCTGCTTATCGGCGTGCTCAGCCTGCCGGGCGGGGTGGTCGACCAGATCTTCAACCTGCTCGGCCTCGACAAGGGCACCGCCATGTCGCGCGCCAACGCCTTCGTGCAGACGCAGGGCGCCGGTCGCGTCGGCGGCCCGGGCGCGGCGCAGGAGCAGCTCTACCTGACGCCGCGCGCCAAGGCCGCCATCGACATCGCGGCGCAGCAGGCGCAGCAGATGGGCGACCAGTTCGTCGGCACGGAGCACCTGCTCCTGGGCATCTTCCTCGAGGGCGAAGGGCCAGGGGGCGCCATCCTCAGGGACCTCGGCGTGACCGAGGAGTCGCTGCAACGCGCTCTGGGGCAGGTACGCGCGACCGGCGTCGACTACGAAGGTCAGGCTACCGGCGAGAGCATGCTCAAGAAGTACACGCGCGACCTCACGGCGATGGCGCGCGAGCACAAGCTCGACCCGGTCATCGGGCGCGACGAGGAGATCAAGCGCGTGATCCAGGTGCTCTCGCGGCGCACCAAGAACAACCCTGTGCTCATCGGCGAGCCCGGCGTGGGCAAGACCGCCATCGTCGAGGGGCTGGCCCAGAAGGTGGTCGACGGCGACGTGCCCGAGTCGCTGCGCAACCAGCGCGTGCTGGGCCTCGATCTGGGCGGCATGGTCGCCGGGGCCAAGTACCGCGGCGAGTTCGAGGAGCGCCTCAAGGGCGTGCTTGATGAGATCCTGCACAGCAAGGATGTGATCCTCTTCATCGACGAGTTGCACACCGTCGTCGGAGCGGGGGCAGCCGAGGGGGCGATGGACGCCTCGAACATGATGAAGCCGATGCTCGCCCGCGGCGAGCTGCAGGCGGTCGGGGCGACGACGCTCGACGAGTATCGCGAGCGCATCGAGAAGGACGCCGCTCTCGAGCGGCGCTTCCAGCCGATCCTCGTCGGCGAGCCCAATGTCGAGCAGACGATCCTCATCCTCGAGGGCCTGCGCGACAAATACGAGGCCCACCACAAGGTGAAGATCTCCGACGCGGCGATCGTCGAGGCGGCGCGCCTCTCGGACCGCTATATCGCCGATCGTTACCTGCCCGACAAAGCGATCGATCTTCTCGACGAGGCGGCGAGCAAGATGCGTATCGAGTCGACGATGCTGCCGCCCGATCTGCGTGAGATGGAGAAGCGACTGCAGGAGCTGGCGCGCGAGGGCGCCGCCGCGGTGCAGGCGCAAGACTACGAGCGCGCGGCGCTGCTCAAGGAGCAGACCGACAAGATCCAGCAAACCTTCGTGCAGGCCAAGAACGCCTGGCTCTCCGACAAGGGGATCGCCGACGCCACGGTCGACGCCGACGACATCGCCGAGATCGTCAGCCGCTGGACCGGCATACCCGTGCAGCGCATGAAACAGGAGGAGGCCGACAAGCTGCTGGCGATGGAAGAGCGGCTGCACGGGCGCGTGATTGGACAAGAGAAGGCCGTCGCCGCCGTGTCGGAGGCCGTGCGCCGGGCGCGCGCCGGTCTCAAGGACCCGCGGCGGCCGATCGGGTCGTTCATCTTCCTGGGGCCGACCGGCGTGGGCAAGACAGAGCTCGCCAAGAGCCTGGCTGAGTTCCTCTTCGACGACGAGGATGCGCTCGTCAGGCTCGACATGAGCGAGTACATGGAGAAGCACACGGTGTCGCGGTTGGTGGGTGCTCCACCCGGCTACGTCGGCTATGAGGAAGGTGGACAGCTCACCGAGGCGGTGCGCCGCAAGCCCTACAGCGTGGTGCTCTTCGACGAGATCGAGAAGGCCCACCCCGACGTCTTCAACGCGCTCCTGCAGATCCTCGACGACGGCCGGCTCACCGACAACAAAGGGCGCACGGTCGACTTCAAGAACACGGTGATCATCATGACCAGCAACGTCGGCGCACACCTCATCCCCAGCGGGGAGGAGTTCGAGCGCCGCTACGAGCACGTCGAAGCCGCGCTGCTCGAGGAGCTGCGCCAGCACTTCAAACCGGAGTTCCTGAACCGGATCGACGAGATCATCGTGTTCCATGCGCTGACGCGTGAGCAGCTCGCGCAGATCGTCGACCTGCTGCTGGCCAAGACGCGCGAGCTGGTCGACGGTCAGGGGAGGCGCCTCGAGGTGACCCAGGCGGCCAAGGAGTTCATCGCCGACCAGGGTCACGACACCCAGTTCGGCGCGCGGCCGCTGAAGAGGGCCATCCAGCGATACATCGAGAACCCGCTCTCGCGGGAGCTGCTGCGCGGACGGTTCGCCGAGGGTGAGACGATCACCGTCGACATCGTCGACGGGCAGGTCGAGTTCGCGGCGGTCGCTTGACGCCGTATCGCCTGAGGCTCGGTCGACGACGGCGAGCCACCCGCGGCTCCGCCGACGCGTTCGTCTACCGTAGCCGGCGGCTTCAACGTCGGGACTTCTGCGCCTCGTTGCGCCCTGCAGGCAGCGCTCCTATAGTGGCGGCATGGGCCGGTTAGGGACGATTCGCACGCTGGTCGTGGGCACCGCCCTCGGCGTGACAAGCGCCGTGCTCGCCCCTCGCCTGAAGCGCTCTGCTGGGGGCGACGGCGACCGCGCCTCGCGCGAGATGACGCGGCGACGGCGCGCCTCGCGCGCCGTCGCCGCGTTCTCGGGTACGCCCTGCGCTGCCGAGAGACGGCCTGAGCGGTCCGAGGACTGAACCACCCTTCGCACTTCCGGGCCGGAAGGCGTTCTGCTCATATGGCTATAGTCGCGGCGGGTTGCGTCCGATAACTGCCTGCGAGGGATCCATCCTCGAGGAGGACGGTATGATCCGACAGGAAGCCAAGGAAGACGAGCGGATGGGGGTCGACACCGGCTTCGAGCTGCTCGAGCTAGTCGTCTACGTGAGGGACCTGAAGATCGTCGGCCGCGCACACTTCGGCGCGAGTGGCAGGCACGCCTCGCGGCGCGCCTCGGACCTCATCCGCTCGTACCCCGACAAGCGTCTCACGCTCTCGGACGTGCGGGTCTACAGGAAGGGCTCGGCCGACCTGTACGACGCCGCGCCCTTCATGATCGTAAACCTGGACGCCGTCGACCTCATCTACTCTCGCGAGCCCAACGCCGGGCGCGTCACGGAGGACGTCCTCGAGGCGGAGGAGGAGGCGTAGCCCCTCACTTCGCAGTCGACCTGCTGCTGCCCACGGCCCGCTTCGCTTTCGTGGTAGAAGGCGAGCGGGTCGACGTGCTGCCCGAGCACCGCTCTCCCGAAGGGTTCCTCGCCTACCAGGAGCTCAGGCGGGCCCACGGAATCGTCGGGATGACCACCTTCCCCAACAGCGTCCTTCTGCGCGGCGCCTCGACCATCCTCGTCGATCCCGGCCTGCACTTGCAGAACGAGCCCGTCGTGCGCGCCCTCGCCGCCCTCGGCGTGATCCCGGCCGACATCGATCTCATCGCCCTGACCCACGCGCATCTCGACCACGCCGGCGCGTGCGTCGACGTCGCGCGACCCGTCGCCGTGCACGAGCTCGAGCTGCGCGATCCCCACTGGGCGACGGTGCGCGGCATTCTCGAGGGGAGGCACCTGCACCTGCTCGAGGGGGAAGAGGGGGAGCTCGCCCCCGGCGTGACGTGGGTGCGCACCCCCGGGCATTCGCACGGCAGCGTCTGCTACCGCGTCGAGACCGATGAGGGACTCGTCGTTCTGGCGGGGGACACCATCGGGCCGCTCAAGGCGTACTTCGACGAGATGCGCCTGCCCGAAGGCTGGGAGGACGGCGAGGAGCTGCTGCAAGCCTGGGCCATGATTCGGTCGTGGCGGCCGGCGCGCGTCATCGCCGGTCATCTGCCGCCCTTCTCCTTCTAGATCGTCTCGCCGCCGGCGTCGTCCGCGCCGGCCGCCTCTCCCCGGCGCGCATCGTCGTCGCGGCCCGACTGTTCCATCTCCCGCTCGCTGGCCAAGCTCGCGCGCTCCACCTCCTGCAAGCTCAGGTGCGAGATGCTGAGAAAGACGAAGCCAAGGCTCACGCCCACGACCGTCTGCATGCCCTGCAGACCGATCGCGTAGGCGAGCGCTTCCTCGCCGCCCACCCCGAACAGCGCCAGGGCGCCGACGGCGGCCGCCTGGAAGGTGCCCCAGTTGCCCGGCGTGATCGGCACGAGGCCGATGATGTTGGTGGCGATCATCACCAGGGCCGCCGCGCCGAGGCTCGCCGGGCTCACATGGAAGGCGAGCATGACCATGTAGTAGATGAGGAGCTGCACGATCCAGGTGGCGACTTGCGCGGTGAACTCGAGGATGGCAGCCCCGGGCTTGCCCATGATGCGCTGGCTCTCGCCCAGGGCCGCCAGGTGCCCGAGAGCCTGGAAGCGCAGGCGGTCGCGCAGTCGCGGCAGTGACGGGGCGTGCAGGCGAGGCACGTGCCAGTGCGTAGCGCGCGAGTGTGCGTGCAGGGTGGGGATGCGCAGCCGGTGGCCCGCGACGGTGAACTCGACGTGCTGCTGATCGGCGACGCTCTTCTTGCGCCAACGCTCGTAGAGCACGAGAGCGACGATGATGGCTCCTACGGCGATGCCCCCGACGATCAGTGTCGTGCGCGCCCACGCCGGCGCGCTCACCCCGATGAGGAGCAGGGCGGCGAGGCCGACGATGGCAGCCACAGCGAAGAGACGCTCGCCGAGGATGGTGCCGAAGATGGTCGCCACGGGCATGAAGACGCCGCGGCGGCGCAGCGATACCTGCAACGCGTAGGCGCGCGCGACCTCGCCCAGCCGGGCGGGCACGAGCCAATTGACCATGAGGCCGATGCTCGTGGCCGAGAACGTTTCCATGACGCGCGCACGGGCCGCGCCGAGAGCATCGAAAACGATCTTCAGGTTGATGCCTTTGAGGAAGATGGCGAACAGGTCGACGGCCGCGGCGGCGAGCAACCAGCGGATGTCGACGTGCAGGAAGGAGTCCGCGATCGCCGCGGGGTCGGTCTTCCACACGAGCACCGAGAGGAGGACGGCGAGGAACAGGACTTTCGTCCACCAGTGGCGGTTCCAGAAGGAGACCGCGCGGGACCAGAAGCTCATGGGCTAACGCATACACCACCTCCGTGCGCATGGCAAATGCCTGCGGCGGCGCATGCTAGACTAGCCTGTCGCCGCCGTCCGTCGTGGGAGTGCCTGCTTGCCCATCTACGAGTATCGCTGTGAGGCCTGCGGCCATACGTTCGAGGTCATGCAAAAGTTCACCGACCCCGCCGTCGAGACGTGCGAGGAGTGCGGTGGTGAGGTGGTCAGGGTCTTCCATCCGGTCGCCATCCACTTCCGCGGCTCCGGCTTCTACACGACCGATTACGGGCGCTCATCCAAGGCCGCCAGAGCCGGCCGCGACGAAGGCGACGGCAAGGCAGCCTCTGAGGGCAAGGAGGCCAAGGCGGGCAAGGAGAGCGACCAGAAGAGCGATACAGAGGGCGGCGCCAGCGCGAAAGATACGGGCGGCGCCGGCGCCGCGGCCAAGACTGGCACGGGTCAGGCGGCCGGTCGTTGAGCGCCGGGAGGGGGTATGAGGGCGCCTGACGAATCGACTCCGGGCGGCCTTGCGGAGCCGGATCAAGGGGCCGGCGATGGCGAGCGGCAGGCCGCCGAGGAGATTGCGCGGCGCGCGAAGGCGAACCTCAAGAGCCTCGTCAGCGACGACTCCTCGCAGCTTCCCTCGCTGGGCGTCATCGCCGACGCCATCCGCCTCGAGCTCGAGGCCTCCCGCCAGGTAGCCATCCTGTATGTGAAGCTCAAGCGCTACGGCCGTCTCGAGCGCATCTTCGGCTGGGGCATCATCGGCGAGATCCTGACCGCGATCGCGCGCAACCTGCGCGAGATGGTCGGTAGCACTCTTCGCGCCCTCGACGTGCTCGCCGACTTCACGCTGTCCGACAACGCCTTCGTGGTCGTTCTCTCGCCCCCGCGGAGCGGCAAGCCCATCGACGCCGAGGACCTCCTGATGGTCAGGCGGCGCGTGTACGAGCGCCTGCAGGGCACGCTCATGAACGACCTGGCCGCCGGCGTGTACGACCGGGTGCATCCTTTCGTCGGCGCGGCCATCATCCACGCCGACGACGCGCTCACGTTCGAGCAGAACCTGCAACGAGGGGTCGCCCTGGCGATGGAGGCCGCCGAGAGCGACGCGGTGCGCTATGACGCGGAACTCGAGGCCACGCTGGCCGAACTTCTGGCGAACGAAGATATCGAGCCGCTCTTCCAGCCCATCGTGGATGTGCGCCGCAAGGGCGTGATCGCCTATCACGCCACGAGCCGCGGCCCCTTCTACTCGCCGTTGCGGCTTCCCGACGTGCTCAACGATGTCGCCCGTCGTTCGCCCCTGCTTGGGACGTACGGAGTGGCGGCGCGCGAGGCCGCCGTCGCGAAGGCCGTCGGCCTCATGCCCGAGGAGCTCCTCTTCGTGGGCTGCGCGGCGAGCGAGCTGCCCAACGCGGGCATCGTCGCGTTGAGCGAGTTCTACTCGCTCAACACGGCGCTGGTGCCACAGCACGTCGTCTTCGAGATGCCGGTCGGCGACCTCACGGCCAACCCCGCATCGACCCTGCGTACTCTGGGCCAGCTACGCGAGACGGGTTTCCAGCTCTGCTTCGCCGATCTGGGTGGGGAGCTCACGGTGCTCGAACTGGTGGCGCAAGCCCAGCCCGATTTCGTGAGCCTCGACCCCCTGCTCGTGGCCGGCTTGCCCGGCGACCCGACGCTCGTCGACACGACCGCCCTGCTGGCGCGCTTCGCGGCGCGTCTCGGCGTCCAGCTAGTGGCGCCCGACGTGACCGCGGTCGAGCAGCTCGACGCCCTGCGTCGCGTCGGCGTCGAGCTCGTGCGCGGCGACCTCGTCGCGCGTCCCGACACGCGGCTGCCCAAGGTGTCGCTCTCGAGACTGGGACTGTAGCGGCCAGGCGCCTTCAGGCCGTGAGCGTCGCTCTCGGCCTTTCATGTAAGGTCTTCGTCTTCGGCGCCGGCGTGGTCTCGGAGGCCGCCGTGACGCGGTTACGCCCGCGCCGCTTCGATTCGTAGAGGGCCTGGTCGGCGCGCGCGACGAGCTCTCGCTCGTCGCGCGCGCCGACCGGATAGCCGGCTACGCCGGCGCTGCCGGCGGCGAAAACGACCCTGCCGTCGCCCAGCGACACGCCGGTCCCCTCGATGGCGCGCCGCACGCGCTCGGCGAGCTCGAAGCCCTCACGCTCGCCGCCCCTGATGAGGAGGGCGAACTCCTCGCCGCCGTAGCGCGCGGCCATGTCCGCCTCGCGAACATGGCCGAGCAGCGTCGCGCCGACTCGGCGCAGAAGCTCGTTGCCCACCTGGTGCCCGTAGCGGTCGTTGAAGCGTTTGAAGTGGTCGAGGTCGACCATGATCAGGCAGAGCTCGCCGCCGTAGCGCTCTGCCTTGCGCACCTCGTTGCGCAAGTAGTCGACGAAGGTGCCGTACGTGTAGAGACCCGTAAGGCGGTCGGTGAGCGACGTCGCGGCGAGCTCGTCGTGGCGCACGCGATGACGGCGCTGCAGACGAGCGAGGGCCAGACCGGCCGCGGCATACAGAGCGCAGGCGACGAGCGCCTCGACGGCCGCGGGTCCCGTCCAGGCGTCGCCCTCTCGACCCGCGAAGGCCGAAGCCAGCACGAGACCCGCGCAGAGTGAGGCGACTATGGCTCCGGCCTCGACGAAGAAGACGGCCCCGAGCAGCACGGGCAGGAGGAACAGGGGAAAGAGGGGGGGGCCGGCCGCCAGCACCGAGACCGCGCTGATGAGCAGGACGGATGCCAGAGCGACCGCCCGGCGGGCGGCGAAACGGCGTCCCGCGGCATCGCGGTGGACTCGGCTCGCTCTCGTCAACCGATTCGCTCCGGCCTCCTCGATCGCCCTTTCTACGGGCGCTGGCCGACTCCTTCTCGGCGTGCCGGGCGGTGATTACAGATCTGGCGACGCTCCTGACGACCGCTACGGTAGAATCGTGGACATGCCGACCATCCTCCTGACCAACGACGACGGCATCTCATCGCCGGCTCTCCTCTCTCTGCGTCGCGTCCTCCAGCCTCTGGGCACCGTCATCACCATCGCCCCCGACCGCAACTACAGCGCCGTCGCGCGCGGCATCACGATCGACCGCGCGCTGCACATCGATCCGCTCACCTTGGGCGAGGCCGGCTACTACGGCAACGCCGTCAACGGCACGCCGGTCGACTGCGTGCGCGTCGCTATGCTGGGATTCTTCGGGCCGCGCCCCGACTTCATCGTCTCGGGGGTGAACACCGGCGCCAACCTGGGCGACGACGTCACCTATTCGGGCACCGTCGCGGCGGCTCTCGAAGGCGTGCTGCTCGGTCTACCGGCGGCGGCCGTGTCGGTCGCCTCGCGCGAGCCGCACTACGTCGACGAGACGGCTGGAGTCGTGGTTCCTCTCGTCAGACGTGCGCTCGATGAGGGTCTGCCGCCGCGCACGCTCATCAACATCAACATCCCGGAGCTGCCCCTCGCCGCGATCAAGGGCATCAGACTGACCCACCTGGGACGGGCGAGCTTCCACGACCGGCTGGTCGTCGAGAGCGAGGACGGCTCGCACAACACCTACAGCATGAAGAGCATCAAGAACGGCGACGCCGACCACGAGGCCGGCAGCGACTTCGAGGCGGTGCGCAACGGGTACGTGTCGCTCACGCCGCTGCGCTTCGACCTCAGCAGCGAGCCTGGAGAGAGGGCGCTGCGCGACTGGGACCTCGCCGGCCTGTTCGCCGAGACGGGCGGCTAGGAACAATGAAGACCATGAGGACGGGCTACGATCCTGTGATCTTCGACCTCGACGGCACCGTCGTCGACACCGTCGATCTCATCCGCAGCTCCTTTCGCCACGCGAGCGAGGTCGTCCTGGGGCGGGTGCTGCCCGACGAGGTGTTGATGGCGCACGTCGGGCAGCCGCTGATGGAGCAGATGGTGCTGCTCTCCTGTGAGCATGCTCAAGAGCTCTACGACGCCTACCGCGACCACAACCATCGCGTGCACGACGAGCTTATCCGCGAGTACGAGGGAGTTGAGGAGGCGCTTGCCGGCCTCAAGGAGGCCGGCAAGCGCCTCGCACTCGTGACCTCGAAGAGCGCCTACACCACCGAGATGGCGTTCCGCGCCGTCGGCCTGCACCGCTACTTCGACGTCGTCGTCACCGCCGACGACACGACGGAGCACAAGCCCAAGCCGACGCCGATCCTGTTGGCGCTCGAGCGTCTCGGCGCCGGGCCGGAGGGGGCCATCTACGTCGGCGACAGCCCGTTCGACGTCGAAGCCGGTAGGGCGGCCGGCACGGCGACCGCGGCCGTCACGTGGGGTATCTTCCCGCGCGCCGATCTCGAGCGCAGTCGGCCCACGTACGTCCTCACGCGACCGCGGGAGATCGTCGCCCTCTGCGTCGATGGCGTGCCGCCGTCACCGACGAGGGGCGAGACGGGAGCCGAGGAACCGGTGGGGAGGAGGACATGACGCCGCTCGCCGACACGTGCGCGTCTGCGAGGGACATCGCATGACGCCACTCGCCGCGGAGGTCCGCGCGCGTTACGACGAGCTGCGCCAAGAGGTCGAGCACCACGCCTACCTCTACTACGTGCTCGACCAGCCCGAGATCAGCGACGCCGAGTACGACAAGCTCTACCGCGAGCTGCAGGAGCTCGAGGAGCGGCACCCGGAGCTGCGCACTCCCGACTCGCCCACGCAGCGCGTGGGCGGCGAGCCGCTCAAGGAGTTCGCGCAGGTGCGGCACCTGCAACCGATGCTCTCGCTGGCCAATGCGCGCAACATCGAGGAGCTGCTCGCCTGGGACCGGCGCAACCGGCGTCTGCTAGAGGCGGATGGGCTCGGTGACGTGCCGGTGCGCTACGTCACCGAGCCCAAGATCGACGGCCTGGCGATCTCGCTCGTCTACGAGAACGGCTTCTTCGCGCGCGGCGCGACGCGCGGCAACGGCACCGTAGGCGAGGACGTGACCGTCAACCTGCGCACCATCCACGCCGTCCCGCTGCGGCTGAGGGCGCTCGAAGCCGGCGAGCCGGTGCCCACGGTGGTCGAGGTGCGCGGCGAGGTCTATCTGCCGCTCGCCGGCTTCGAGCGCCTCAACGAGCAGCGCGCCCAGGCGGGCCAGCCGACGTTCGCCAACCCGCGCAACGCCGCCGCCGGCTCGATCCGCCAGCTCGATCCCGCCCTCGCCGCGGCGCGCCCTCTCTCCATCTGGAACTACGGCATCGGCGCCTCCGAGGGGTTGCAGCTCGACGGCCACTGGGCGGCCCTGACCTGGCTGCGTGAGCAGGGCTTCAAGGTCAGCCCCGCCGTCGAGGTCCACGACGACATCGAAGAGGTCATCCAGGCGTGCAAGCGCTGGGGCGAGCGCCGCGCCGAGCTCGATTTCGACATCGACGGCGTCGTCGTGAAGGTCGACGCGTTCCGGCTCCAGGACGCCCTGGGTACGGTGGCTCACGACCCTCGCTGGGCGATCGCCTTCAAGTTCGCGCCGACGACGGCGACGACGCACTTGAAGGCGATCGCGGTGAACGTCGGGCGCACCGGGGTGCTCACTCCGTTCGCCGTGCTGGAGCCCGTCGAGGTCGGCGGTGTCACCGTCAGCCTCTCCACCTTGCACAACGAGGACGACATCCACCGCAAGGACATCCGGCCCGGTGACGACGTGATCGTGCAGCGTGCCGGCGACGTGATCCCCCAGGTCGTCGGCCCAGTGATCCAGAACCGCACCGGCGAGGAGGCCGTCTGGCACATGCCGGAGACGTGTCCCTCGTGCGGCTCCCGCGTGGTGCGCGAGGAGGGTGAGGTCGCGGTGCGCTGTCCCAACCGCTCCTGTCCGGCGCAGATCGTCGAGAGCATCAAGCACTTCGTCAGCAAGGGCGCCATGGACATCGACGGGTTGGGCGAGGAGGCCGTCGTGGCGCTCCACGACGCCGGGCTCATCGGCAACGTCGCCGACTTGTACGCTCTCTCCCTGAGCAAGCTGGTCGTGGTGCCGCTGTTCAGCCGCAAGGGCAAGGATCCGGACGGTGGCGACATCGTCGTGCCCAACAAGATCGCCGAGTACGTTCTCGCCTCGATCGAGGCCTCGAAGCAGCGGCCCTTCGCTCGCGTGCTCTACGCACTCGGCATCCGGCACGTCGGCTTTGTCACGGCCGAGCTGCTCGTCGAGCACTTCCCCAGCATCGACGCGCTGCAGCAGGCGAGCGAGGAGCGCATGGCCGAGGTGCCGGGGATCGGGCTCGTGGTCGCCGGCGCCGTCCGCGACTACCTTGAAGACGAGCGCAACCAGGAGACGCTGGCCAAGCTGCGCGCACACGGGCTGCGCTTCGTCGAGGAAGCCCCCCAGCGCGCGCAGGGGCCGCTGTCGGGCAAGACGCTGGTGCTCACCGGGACGCTCGAGTCCTTCTCCCGTCAGGAAGCGCGCCGACGAGTCGAGGAGCTCGGCGGCAAGGTGACCGACTCCGTCAGCAAGAACACGGACTACCTCGTAGCCGGTGCCGACCCCGGCTCGAAACTCGCCAAGGCGCAAGCTGCAGGAGTGACGGTGATCGACGAGGCGGGGTTGCTGCGGTTGCTCCAACCCGACGGGTGAGGGTCGGCGTGACCATCGAGCCGCGCCCGAGCCGGTGGGCCCCGCGGACGGTTAATCGTAGTTAAGCCGCTCTTAACACGCGCTTAACGAAGAACGGACAGAATGCGGACCGTGGCTCCTTTCGCTGTTGAAGCGAGTGACCCCCCTACCTAAGGGCGCACCCCAAGCCCTGAAGTGACAGGCCCCGTTCCCGGCGGGGTCTGTTTTTTTCGTGTCGGCTGTTCTGCAGCCTCGGCGAGTCGCCCTCACCGCGCACTGTTCACCGCCTCCGTGGCTGTCGATAGACTAGGAGGAGGCCGGCGTAGCTCAGTTGGCAGAGCAGCTGTCTTGTAAACAGCAGGTCGACGGTTCGATTCCGCCCGCCGGCTCCACAGAATCCCTGCAAGCCGCATTACATCGAGTCGGCCTTGCTGCCGACGTAGTGGTGACCCGTCGAACGGAAACGGACCTTTCGTCTCGATAGTCCTCCTGCCGGGGACATATCGGACACCGGCCGGTTCCGGCCGGGGTGTCCAGGGGCGATGTTGTTCGGTGGCCCTTGGCGAACGTTCCACCAGGAGGTACCAGAATGTCACGCACAGCATTGGTGTTCCCGGTCTTGCCGGGCAAGGACGCGAGGGATATCGCCAACGAGATGAAATCCCGTCCGCGCGAGTACGAGGAGTCTCGCAGGAGGCTCGGGATCACCATGGAGAGGGCGTACCTGCAGCACACCCCCATGGGGGACTTCGTCACCGCCTACCACGAGGCCGAAGGCGACGTGCTGGAGAAGTTCGGCAAGCTGGCGTCGTCCGATCTCGACATCGACCGCTACTTCGTGAAGGCCGCCAAGGAGATCCACGGCGTCGACCTCACGCAGCCGATGCCTGGTCCCCAGCCGGAGACGATAGCTGCATGGTTCGACTCGACGGCCAAGGGCCGGGGCCGGGGTATGGCCCTCTGCGCCCCGCTCGCCCCAGGCGAGACCGAGAGGGCAAGGGCCTTCGCCGCCGACGCCTACCACCGCGACGAGTTCGCGGCGTCACGCCGCAGGCTCAACGTGAACGGGGAACTGCTCACACTCCAGTCGACGCCGCATGGCGACCTCGTCGGCATCTACATCGAGGGCGACGATCCCGCGAAGGGCAACGCCGGCTTCGCCGCATCCCAGGACCCCTTCGACCTGTGGTTCAAAGAACAACTGACGAAGATCTTTCCTCCGTCGGTCGACTTCTCCAAGCCCGTCGAGGGCGTTGAGGAGATCTTCGACTCGACCAAGGTCGCCGATCTGAGCTTGGGCAAGGCGGCCTGAGGCAGCTACACGCAGACGACTGAGGAGGCCCAGGCCGCGAGCCGGGCGATGCGACGAGCCCGGGGACGCCCAGGGCGCTCAGAAGCCTCAAGGGCAGTCGAAGAGAGCCTAGTCGGCGGCGCCGGCGGCGGCTTGGCCGCCGCCGGCGCCGCTCACGTCAGGCCTGGAACGGACTGTCGTCCTTGGCCTCGCTGAACAGCCGTTTGTTCGTCGCGCGCAGGTCGTGCTCGCGGGAGTGGCCGCCGTGCTTCCTGCCTTGCAGGCGATCGAGAGCGGCCACCCGTTCTCCGAGCTGCAGCAGCCCGTCCTCGTCAGTGTCGATCCCCGTCACAGCCTTGTAGAGCTCGCTGAGGATGGTGTCGTCGCCAGTCAGGTCATCGTCGAAGAAGTTGAGCAGCGACTCGCGTCGACCGTCAGGTGGCCGGAGGAGAGGACCGTTACTGTGAGACCCCGGTCGTTGGCGGTCGCTCCCTTTCCGTGGATGACGTTGATGCGCCAGCGTCCATCGACGTCCCCTGGGCCATCCGGCCTGTGTCGACTACGGTGATGCACGTAGACCGTGCGGTCAAAGGCTCGCAGGATGGCAGGAGAGGTGACTGAGGGCGGACTGTCCACCGTACACTCGCAAGCGCGCGCGACGAAGGCGACCGAACGACGGACGCCGACTCGTTCGTCGCTTCGGTCGCCGCGGAGAAGATCGACGCGGGACTGCGGGCGGCACTCGCAGGATAGGGCATCCCGGCGGCGGCGCCGACACCATGTGGACTGCAGTCCAGGGGTCATGGGCTCCGAATGACCGACCGGATGAACGTCCGCACGTGCGCGTTGAACTCCTGGGCGCCTCCACGTTCGCCGAGTGACCCACGCCCTCAATGACCACAAGCTGCGACGAGGGGATCCGTTGATTGAGTTCGTTGGCGACCTTCAGCGGCGATCGCTGATCGAGTTCTCCGTACAGCAGGAGCGTGGGAACCTCGATCCGGGGAAGGACGTCTCGGAGGTCCGCCTCCGCCATCGAGTGCGCCATCGCCCGGTATCCGCCGGGCTTCCGGCTGCCCGTGTTGTCCGCCCACATGACTGTCAGCTCTTCAAGCAGACCCGAGGGGGCACCGGCGCTGAGCACCCCGGGGAATGCCTCGAGCACCTCCTCGAGTGGCAGGTCGGCGGCAGCGAGGACGCCCTCAAGGCGTGCCGCAGTCTCTTCGGGGGAGAGGGAGCCCGCCCATCCTGCATAGGCCGAGGCCAGGATGAGCGATGCGGGCACATGCGGATGCCGCCGGTACAGCTCGAGCGCCACGGAGCTTCCCCAGGAGAGGCCAAGGACGTGCGGGCGTTCGATCCCTGTGGCACTGACACGACGCAGCGTCGCCGCCGGTACAGCTCAAGCGCCACGGAGCTTCCCCAGGAAAGGCCGAGGACGTGTGGGCGTTCGATCCCTGTGGCGCGGAGCCACGACGCCAGCGCGTCCGCATACTCGGGCATACGCCAACTCTCCGGCACATCGGAGGAGCGGCCGCAGCCGGGTGCGTCCCAGGCCAGCACGGTGAACTCGTCCGCGAGGCCGTCTACCTGCCGGCGCCACGAGCGGCTGTCCTCCATGCCGCCATGGAGCAGGACGAGCGGCGGGCCGTCGCCGGCCTGCGTGTAGGCGATCCGCAGGTCGCCGAGTTGCAGCTCTCTCAATGCCTGTGCCTCCGCGCTGGACTCATGGATTGTTCCCAAGCTGATGCTCGGTCCCGACGTTCATGCTGAGCACCGCCTCCCGATTCGCAGCTCGTTGCCAACAAGCCCATCAGGATCAGTGATGAAACGCCCCGTTCGCAAGTTCCTTCCCATAGCAGCGCCGCATGTCTTGTGTGATCCGCGGCCAGCGGCCTTCGTCCACCTTGCGGTGCGTAACGCAGCCGGTTCCCAGTGTCCGGGCGCCCTCGCACAGGTCCTTGACCTTCTCTCACTTGCAGCCACGGACTCTGACGCGCATCATGGCGCGAACACAGACGAACGCGAGCAGTCTGAGATGCGCCGGGCAGCGTCGCTCGGCGGCAGGAAGGGAGTGCCATGATCATAGGCGTGCCGAGGGAGATCAAGGATGGCGAGTACCGCGTCGCCGTCACGCCGACCGGGGTGCGCGAGTTGATCCGCGCCGGTCACAACGTGATCGTCGAAGCCGGCGCCGGCCTGGGCTCGGGGTTCTGGGACGACGCGTACACCAAGGCCGGCGCCACGATCGGGTTGCGCGACCAGGCCTGGGAGAAGGCCGACATGGTCATCAAGGTGAAGGAGCCCCAGCCGGTCGAATGGCCCAAGCTCAAGCCCGGGCAGATCCTCTTCACCTACCTGCATCTGGCGGCGTCCTACGAGAAGGACGTCGCTGAGGCGATGATAAAGGCCGACATCCGCGCCATCGCCTACGAGACCGTCGCAACGCCCAAAGGGCATCCGCTGCTGGCGCCGATGAGCAGGGTCGCGGGGCGGCTGGCAATCCAGGCCGGCGCGACCGCCCTGCAGAAGAACAACGGCGGCTCGGGTGTGCTCCTCGGCGGCATCCCCGGCGTGCCCCCGGCGAAGGTGGTCATCATCGGCGGCGGCACCGTGGGGGTCAACGCGGCGAAGATGGCCATCGGCGCGCGCGCGCGCGTCGTCCTCCTGGAGAAGGACGCCGACCGCCTAGGCTACGTCGACGACATCTTCGGCGGCCGCGCAGAGACGATGCTCTCCAACGAAGCCACGGTCGAGGAGGCTCTTGAGGGCGCCGATCTGGTCGTCGGCGCAGTCCTTCTCCCTGGCGGCGCCCCGGCGCCACATCTCGTCAAACGGTCCATGCTGAAGAACATGAGGCCCGGCTCGGTGCTCGTCGACGTCGCCATCGACCAGGGAGGTTGCTTCGAGACCTCGAGACCGACCACGCACAGCGATCCCACGTACGTCGTCGACGGCGTGGTGCACTACTGCGTGACCAACATGGCCGCCTCGGTGGCGCGCACGTCGACGCTGGCCCTCACCGGCGTGACCCTGCCATACGCCGTGCACATCGCCTCGAGGGGCTTCGAGGAGGCGGTGAAGGACGACCCCGCGCTCCGCCCGGGCGTCAACGTCTACCGCGGCAATCTCACCATCGAGTCGGTGGCGCAGGCCCACGGGCTCTCCTACACCCCCCTGTCCGAGGTGATGGCGCTCGCGTAGGAGGAGGGTGGTCGCGCCGCGTCATCCACGTCGGCCACCTTCGCACGTACGACGGGGGCCGCCGGCGACGTTAGTCGCCGGCGACCCCCGTCCACTGACGCCCGGCTCTGTTCTTCGCGGTGTACAGGATCGTCGGCGGGGCAGTAGTATCCTCCTGCTCCAGCCCCCGAGAGAACGCCGCGGTTCGCTTCGCTCACGGTGGCGTGGGAGGCTCCATCCTTAGGTGGTCGCGGTGTCGCGACGATCCCGGAGGGCAGCAACGGAGGTGATCCCCGTGGAGGCCAGGATCCCGACCCGCATGGGCGACGGCTCGCTGGTCGAGATGACACGCAGCGAGCTGAAAGCCGACCTCGAGGCGGGCACGCAGATCGCCGCCAAGAGAGCCAAGGTCCCCGAGCTCGCGCAGGACGAGCTCGACCACCTGCTCGACATCTACGCCTCGCCGGCACGCTTCACGGCCGTCGACATCGGCGACGAGGTCGTGATGACCAACGACGGCACCGGCAGCAAGCACATCGGTAACCGGGTGTCCGACCTGCAAGCCTACGAGGCGCTGCTCGGCATCGACATCGTCGAGCTCTGGCAGATCGACTACTCCTACAAGGCGGTCAAGACCAACGTCGCCCACGAGGGGCAGTCGATGAAGATCGCCCAGATGCTCTGCACCAACCCCGTGCAGTACGGCGCCATGCCCGACCTGGGACGCTACTCCAAGCCCGACGGACCCATCGACAACTGGTCGGAGCTCCTGCCGCAGGGGAAGATCGACGAGGCGAGGGCGGCTCAGGAAGCGGCCGAGGGGATGCTCGTCGGCGACATCATGTTCGTTGCCGACCACATGGTCGAGGCGGGGACCGACGGCATCGACATGGACACGACTGGCGCCGCCGGCGACGCCGACTTCCGGGCCGCGCTCACCGCCTGCCGCAAGCTGCGCGAGAAGTACCCCTGGCTGGGCATCGAGATCGGCATGGCGGCCGAGTTCGTGCTCGGCATGCACGGCAAGTTGACCTTCGACGGCGAGACCTTGGCCGGCATGTGGCCCAAGGACCAGGTGCGCATGGTCCAGCGGGCGGGGGCGAGCATCTACGGCCCCGCCGTCAACATCAACACCGGCAAGTCGACGGCTTGGAACATCGCCCGCGCCATCACCCTGATCAAGCCCGCCATGGAGGTCGCCGAGATCCCCGTGCACGTCAACGTGGGTATGGGCGTCGGCGGTGTGCCGACCTGCGTCTATCCACCCGCCGACGCCACCTCGCGGGCGTCGAAGGCCTTCGTCGACATCCTCAAGATCGACGGCTACTAGGTGGGTACGGGCGACCCCCTCGGCATGGAGTCTGCCCACACGCAGGCTTCGGGCATGGGCGGGATGCGAGCGGCCGGAGATCTGGTCGCACGCATGCAGATGACCCGGAGGATGCGTCTAGAGGAGGCCAAGCGGTACGTGGCCGACAAGCTCGGTGTCACCCCGCGTGACCTCTCCGATCCGGTGGCGATGGAGACCGTCAGGCTTGAGAAGGGGCTGGGCACGTTGGCCTTCACCTCGTCGGTGCACCCCGACGAGCCGGGCATGATCGAGGCCAAGTTCAACATCGCCGAGCTGCTCGACATCCCCATCAACTGCGTCGAGCGCTTCAAGGCACGCGCGCACCTCTAGACAGGAGAGTAGCGAGCGCGATCTGACCCCCCGTGGGGGATCTCGCCGCCGCCGCCGCTTCTATCCCGCGGCTCCCGGCATCCCCTCGTACCGCACCACCCGGTCGGGCTTGCCGCAGAATGTGAAGCTGTTGTTCATGTGGTCGCGTTCGTCGAGCCCGATGCGCCGGAACACGTCCGCCCAGTTCTCGAAGTCTCCGTACTTCGTCACCACCTCGCCGACGACCGGCTGCTCTTCCCATTCCGGGTGATCGCGGACCATCTGCGCGTACGTGTGCTCGGCGTGGTCCTCGAGCTCGGCGTTGAGCAGGAAGCCCCTGCGTGTGTCGAGCATCGCCATCGCCCAGGTCAACAGGGCGTACGAGCGGGCCATCAACCGCGGGAGCGGCGGGGATAGATACCACGGTTCCTTGGCGCCGTCCTGGCGCATCTTCTCTTCGATGACGAGCAGGTGCCGGTACTCGTTGTCCTCAGCCTCCCGCGCCCAAGCAAGGATCGCGGGAGCCTTGCCCACGAGCTCCTCGTCCCGATAGCGCTGCACGCTCGGGTACTGGCGGTTCTGCCACGCCTTGTACGGTACACCGGCCAGCGTCTCCACCAGCCTGGCCTTGGCGAGCGTCGCTTCGCTTCCCACCATCAGATCCATGCTCGAAAAGAAGAACCGCGCCAGGGCTGAGTACGGATACCGCGGCCGTTCCAGTGAAGCCTGCTGTTCCTTCCTCAGATCGACAGTCATGGCCATCTCCTCTCGGCAGGAAGGCGGGAGACCCGCTTGTTCGGACAGCGCCACTTCTCGCGCAGAGCATAGCGTGATGACCGGCGGTCTGTCTCGTTGGAGTATCGTCGCAGGCCGCGCGGGGGCGCCGGCGGCGCCGCCTCGAGATCCTTCCGCGGTGACCCTGTCGGTGTATGTCCTCTGAGTATTGATGCGCCTCGCCCTTGTCCTATGTGCTTCTCGACGGCTAGAATGCGGCACTCGCGGGTTTGTCGAAAGGAGAATGATGCGTTCGATTCCTAAGGTACTCTTTGTCGTTGTACTTGTGGCGGCGGTCGCCGCCGTCGGTCTCGCCGCCGGGTGCGGCAGTCGAGGCAACGTCCAGCAGTGCCTCGCCCAGCGCCGCCGCCAGCGTAGACAAGACCCAGGCGTTCAAGATCGGCATCAGCCAGTTCGTGACCCATCCGGCGCTCGATGCGACCGTCGAAGGCTTCAAGACCGCTCTGGCGGATGCCGGTTTCACCAACATCACCTACGACCTGCAGAACGCCCAGGCCGACATGCCGACCACCTCGACGCATCGCGCAGAAGTTCGCCGGCGAGGGACCTCGATCTGATCCTCGGCGTCGCGACGCCGAGCTCGCAGGCGCTGGCCAAGGCCATCACGACGACGCCCATCGTCTTCTCGGCGGTCACCGACCCGGTCGGCGCGGGGCTCGTCACGGACCCCGGCGCTCCCGACGCCAACGTGACCGGCGTCAGCGACATGCAGCCGGTGGAGCCGATCCTCGACCTCGTCAAGCAGCTCAAGCCCGACGCCAAGGCGGTCGGCGCCATCTACAACGCCGGCGAGTCGAACTCGGTCTTCCTCGTGAATGCCGAGAAGAAGTACGCGCCCTCGCTGGGTCTCGAGATCGTCGATGCCACCGCCGGCACGTCGGCTGAGGTGCAGGCCGCCGCCCAGTCGCTCATCGGACGCGTCGATGCCATCACGGTCATCGGCGACAACATCGCCGTGACTCGGCGCTCGAGTCGATCGTCAAGGTCTGCAACGAGAACGACATCCTGCTGCTCGCCGGCGACCCCGACAGCGTCAAGCGTGGTGCCGCGGCGGGCTACGGTTTCGACTACACGACCGTGGGCAAGGAGGCTGGTATGGTGGCCGCGCAGATCCTCAGCGGCACGCCGGTCGCGGACGTCCCGGTGGTGTTCGTCAAGGACAAGCCTGAGAACCTGCAGCTCTCGGTCAACGAGAAGGCAGCCAAGGCCCAGGGGGTCACCCTCCCCGCCGACCTGATCAGCCAGGCCGTCAACAAGTTCTGATCGACCGCGGCCCTCGCATGACATGAGGGCCGCGGACGAGGTAGTGTGCCGAGAGCCGGGGTCGTCACGACCCCGGCTCTCGGCGATCAGGAGACGGCATCCTTGGAGACCATCCTCACCAGCGCGCTCGGACAGGGGCTGCTGTACTGCTTCATGGTGCTGGGCGTCTTCATCACGTTCCGTGTGCTCGACTTCCCCGACCTCACGGTCGACGGGAGCTTGCCGCTCGGCGCGGCCGTCTCCGCGGCTCTCATCGTGAACGGACAGCCGCCGTGGCTGGCGACGCTCATAGGCGTCAGCGCCGGGGTGTGTGCCGGGCTCGCGACCGGCGGCCTGCACATCCTTCTCAAGTCGGGTGAGAGCGACAGCAACAACTACGGTCCCAAGCTGCTTGCCGGCATCCTCACGATGACGGCGCTCTACACGGTGAACCTGCGTGTGATGGGCCGCAGCAACACCCCCCTGCTGGGGATCGATACGGTCTTCGAGAAGCTCGCCGGAGTCCTCGCGACTCCGATCACGCCCTGGGTCCTGGTCGCGGTGCTGGCGGTGCTCATGGTCGCCGTGAAGTACCTGATCGACTGGTTCTTGCACACCGAGTTCGGTCTGTGCATGCAGGCGACCGGCGACAACGAGCAGATGATCCGCGCCACGGGCACGAACACCGACCTGATGCGTGTCATCGGCCTGGGTGTGGCCAACGGCCTGGTCGCGCTCAGCGGTGCTCTGGTCGCCCAGCAGCAGGGCTTCGCCGACGTCGGCATGGGCATCGGTACCATCGTCGCCGGCCTCGCCGGCGTGATCATCGGCGAGGTCCTCTTCGGCGCCAGGAGCATCAGTTGGGTGCTCTTCAGCGTGGTCGGCGGGTCCATCGTCTACCGGCTGCTGATCGCCGTCAGCCTGCGCTTCGGCATCGCGCCCACCGACCTGAAGCTGCTCACCGCCGTCCTCGTCGTCGCGGCGCTGTCGATCCCGACGGTGCGCAGCAAGGTGGTGCGCGTGTGAGCGCCCCCGCCACACTCACGCTGCGCGGCGCGCGCAAGGTGTTCTTCCCCGGCACCGTCAATGAGGTGGAAGCGCTCGCCGGGATCGACCTCGACGTGCCCGCGGGTCAGTTCGTGAGCATCATCGGCTCCAACGGGTCGGGCAAGTCGACCCTGCTCAACGCTATCGCCGGCACCTTCCGCCTCACTTCCGGGAGGGTCCTGCTGGACGAAAGGGACGTGTCACGGCAGCCTGAACACGTTCGCAGCCGGTCGATCGGGAGGGTGTTCCAGGACCCGCGCGCCGGTACGGCGCCGTCCATGACGATCGAGGAGAACATCGCCATCTCACTCCTGCGCTCGCGGCGCAGCGGGCTGCGGCGGGGCGTGACGAACTCCCGGCGGGCGGTCATGAGGAAGCAGTTGACGCCGTTGCACATGGGCCTCGAGCAGCGGCTGGGAGCGCAGGTGCTCAAGCTGTCTGGCGGGCAGCGGCAGGCCCTGTCGCTGCTCATGGCGACGATCGCCGAGCCCAGCCTGTTGTTGCTCGACGAGCACACGGCGGCTCTCGACCCCAAGGTGGCGGCGACGATCATGGACCTCACGGAGGCCATCGTCGTCGAGCGCGGCCTGACGACGCTCATGGTCACGCACAACATGGACCTCGCGCTGCGCTACGGCGACCGGCTGATGATGATGCACGCCGGGCGCGTCGTGCTCGACATCGACCGCGCTCAGAAGGAGATCCTGACGGTAGCTGACCTCGTCGCCAAGTTCCACGACGTCGCCGGCGAGGCGCTCGCCGTCGACCGTCTCCTGCTCGACTGATACCCGCCCTGGTGATCTCGTTGCTCGTGCCTGCGCGGCCGCGTGAGGAGCCCTTCGCGCGGCCGGCCGGGACGTCCGGCCGAGTCAGCTCCGGAGCTCGCGATCGGCGGCTTCGAGGATCGCTGTCGAGCTCTCTCGCCTTGTCGTCGGCGAGCGGCTCCGGCCGGTAGCGCTGCAGGATCTCGATGCCGCGCTCGCGCGCGACCTCGAGAGGATCCCGGTAGCGGCCCGTCGACTCCAGTTCGTGCGCCAGGCCGCGCATCATCGCCGCCGGCATGTGGGCGCGCGTGTGACGGTGTCGCCAGGTAGTGCCCGCCCGGCCCGACGTCATCGACGACCTCCAGCGCGAGCTCGTCATCGTCGACGGGGATGTCGAGCACCCCGAAGCGCACGCGATGGTAGAGCTCGTCGTCGAGGACCATCTTCTCGGGACTGAAGAGGGTGTAGGTCTTGGAGAGGCCGATGGCCGTGAACGTCTCGGCCCTGTCGAGCGCCGCGAAGGTGAGCGGGTGGAGCTCTTCCATGGTCGACTGCCAGGAGTCGGTGGCCACGGCGTCGGTACCGCCGTAGCCGGCCATCGTCGGCAGCCCCACGTGGTGCATCAACTCGGTGGGGAGGAAGAACCCTCGGCTGTCGAGCGGGAAGCTCACCGTCGCACCGGTGCGCGGGTCGGCGTACACCTGGAAGATGGCGCCCAGGACCGGTGCTCCGGGGTGGGCGAGCTGGAGGACGACGGCGCCGGCGACGACCTCGGCGAGGCCGAGAGCGTAGGCCCCGGCCTTCGTCGCCGGCGCCGTCGTGCCCAGCGTAGGCATGCTCACGAAGCACACCGGCACGCCGGCTTCGGCGAAGACCAGCGCCGCCTCGATGCCGTCGCGGTCGAGGACCAGGGGCGAGACGGTGCCGATGAGATTCGACAACACCGGCTTGGCGCGCAACGCCTCGCGGCCGCCGGCGACGACCTCGGCCATGGCGACCGCGTGCCGCGCGTGCCGCTTGCCCTGCACCATGCCCTGAAGATGCTTGACCGTGTTGTTCCAGCCGGCGTCGAGCTCGTGGAGCTGAGCGGTCTGCCCGCAGTCACCGGCGCCGACTGTCGGCCACCAGAAGCAGATCGAGCCGAGGTAGTCCTGCATGCGCGTGACCTCGGCGACGTCTGCCTTGGTCGAGAGGCGGCGCTCGCCGGTCATCCAGTCGATGACCTCGATGCCGCAGCCGTCGGTCGTGCCGTAGGAGTAGCCGCTCGCCAGGTCGAGGTCGCAGGAACCGTCGCGCGAGCCGAACCAGAACGAGCGCGGCGCTGTGGCCAGCGCGCGTGAGACGAGCTCGGCCGGCAGCCTCGCCGTCTCACGCGCGCCGTCGACCACGGCGCCGCGCTCGGCGAGCAGGCGCAGCGTGTCGGGCGAGAGAACCTTCACGCCGGTCCTCTCGAGAATATCGAAGGCCGCCGTCGCCAGACGATCGAGCTGTTGCGGTGTGTGCATGCTCAAGGCGAAATCGCTGCGCAGCGGCGCCAGCGGCTGGCGGCGCATATCTTCTTGCGCTCCTTGCACCACGTCTTGTGACTCTGGCTGTGTCATCCGCTCGGGCTCCCTGCTGTCGGTGCGTCGCACCACGCCGCGAAGGAGTCTAGCATCTCGGCGAACGAGTCGGTCAGCCAAGACCGCGTGCCTGTTCGGGAGGTCGGGTGGTTCATCGCGATCCGCTTCGTCGCGCGGTCCTTGTCCCGGCGACTCCGAGCGCGACCTCGGCGTTCGCTTGTCTTCGGTGAGCCAGCCAGGCAATACTTGCGCGGATGCGACGAGCGCTCCCCGGATGCGAGCCCGAGCACTGGTTAGACTGAGGTACGGCAGTCCGGGAACAGAGCCGGGCGATGATTGCAGTGCGATGACGCATCCGTCTTAATGAAGAGGATGGGGCAGAGGCTGTGCCGGCCTGGACCGGCACCGACGCGAGTGGTACGGGTCCCGGCTCGAAAGGGCCGGGCCACCAAGGGGGTGGCAGTAGATGCACGACGACCGTGACGTCGGCCTGGGGCCGGCCGAGCAAGCAGAGCGCCTGGCGCAAGAGGTATGCGAGGGGCGGCTCAGCCGACGTGAGTTCATCACACGTGCCGCGGCGCTGGGCCTGGGAGTGTCGGCCATCGGGACTCTCCTGGCTGCTTGCGGTACGACCTCGAACTCCAGCGCGACCGCCAGCGCGTCGCCGGCGGCGATGGACACGACGCTCCCTAAGAAGCTCTACATCTACAACTGGAGCGACTACTCCTCGCAGCAGGTCTACGACGACTTCAAGAAGCAGTACGGCATCACGGTCGTGGAGAGCTTCTACGACGGCAACGAGACCCTGAACACCAAGCTGAGGGCCGGCGCCGGCGGCTACGACGTGGTGTTCCCGACCGACAAGTGGGTGAGCATCAACGCCAAAAGTGGCCTCATCCAGCCGCTGAACATGAGCCTGATCCCCAACTTCGCCAAGTACGTCACCCAGCCGCTCTTCAAGGCGCCGCCGTTCGACGACCCTGCCAAGCAGGGCGGCAAGAAGTACTCGGTGCCCTACATGTTCGGCACGACCGGCATCGGCATCCGGCGCGACAAGGTGCCGAGCGTCGACTCCCTCGACTCCTGGGCCATCATGTGGGACGCGGCGTGGAAGCGGGACATCTCAATGCTTGACGAGCCTGTCGAGTGCGTCAACGCTGCCCTCATGTACCTGGGGTATCCGGCCAACTCGACCGACCAGAGCCAGATCGACGCCGCCATCAACAAGCTCATCGAGCAGAAGCCCCTGGTGGTGCAGTACACCTCGACCGTCGACAAGCGCGAGATGATCCAGGGCGTGCCGCTGGTGCACTGCTGGGACGGCGACGCGGCGGCGGCCATGAAGGACATCGGACAGGCGAAGCTGCGCTACATGCTGCCCAAGGAAGGATTCATGCTGTGGATGGACGGCATCGCCATCCCCGCGACGGCGCCCAGCCCCTACGCCGCGCACCTCTTCCTCAACTTCATCCTCGATCCGGTGAACGCCGGGGCGGCGGCCACCTACATCGGTTATCAGCCGGCCGTCGAGGCGGCCATGCAGTACATCACCGACCCCGTGCAGAAGGCGATGCGGCCGACGCCCGAGCTCCTCGACAAGGGCCAGCTGCCCAAGGACCTGGGCGCCTTCGAGCAGATGTACCAGGACGCCTGGGCCAAGGTGAAGAGCTCCTGAACCGAGATCGGCGCCAGGGGTGAGAGCGTGGGGCGGCGCCGGCCGCTGCGGGCGAGTGAGTCTCGCCCGCAGCGGCCGGCGCCGCCCCCTTTGGTAGCATTGCAGAGCCCGGGTCGCCGGCTGGCCCAGGCGCCCGGCGAGCGACAATCGCGACCTCGAGGGGGTGGTTGCACGGTGGAACCGACGATCCCGACACGCATGGGCGACGGCTCCTTCGCCCATCTGACGCGCAGCGAGATCGAAGCCGAGCTCGAAGCGGGCACCCAGGCCGCGGTCAAGCGCGCCAAAGTGCCGCCGCTGACACAGGATGAGCTCAACCACCTGCTTGACATCTACGCGTCCCCAGCCCGCTTCACGGGGGTCGATGTGGGCGACGAGGTGGTCCTGAGTTGCGACGGCACCGGCATGAAGACGCACGCCACGCGCACCCAGGACCTGCAGGCCTACGAGCAGTGGATGGGTGCCGACCTGCTGGAGCTCTGCGTGGGCGACTACTCGCTCAAGGTGGTGCGCACGATCATGCCCTATGAGGCCCAGGTCATGCATGACGCGCTGCTCGCCACCGTGGCTCCGCTGCAGTACGGCGTCATGCCCAACCTGGGCCTCTACTCCAAGCCCGACGGCCCCTGCGAGAACTGGTCCACGCTGCTCCCCGAAGCACGCATCGCCGAGGCGCGCGCCGCCGAGGAGGAAGCGGCCGCGATGGCGACCGACGACATGGTGCGCCTCGCCGAATCGCAGGTCGAGGCCGGCGCCGACGCCATCGACTGGGACACGACGGCTGCCTCGGGCGACCCCGAGTTCTACGCCACGCTCAAGGCGACCGAGATCATCCGCAAGCGCTACCCGGACTTCGGCGTGCAGCTCGGCATGGCCGCCGAGTTCGTCCTCGGCATGCACGGCGAGCTGACCTACGACGGGGTGCGCCTGGCTGGCCTCTGGCCGCGCGAGCAACTGCTCGTGGCGCAGAAGGCGGGGGTGACGATGTTCGGCCCCGTGGTCAACGTCAACACCGGCAAGAGCGCCGCCTGGAACGTGGCCCGCGCCTGCACGCTGGTGAAGCCCTGCATGGACGTGGCCGAGATCCCCGTGCACATGAACGCCGGCATGGGCGTCGGCGGCGTGCCCATGTTCGTACACCCGCCGGGCGATGCCGTCTGCCGCGCCGCCAAGGCCTTCGTCGACGTCCTGCGCTTGGACGGCTTGTAGGTAGGCTCGGGCGATCCCCACGGGATGCACAACGCCCACGCTCAGGCTGCGGGCATGGGCGGTATGCGAGCCGGCGGAGACCTGGTGGCTCGGATGCAGATGACCCGCGGCATGAGACTCAAGGAGGCAAAGGCCTACGTGGCCGAGAAGCTGGGTGTGACGCCCTTCGACCTCTCCGACCCCGTCGTCATGACGGAGGTGCGCAGCGAGCTGGGCTTCGGGCGTATCCACTCCTACGCCATCAGCCAGCCCTGGCAGGCCAACATGATCGAGGCCAAGTTCAACATCGCCCGTGTGCTCGACATCCCCATCAACTGTGTCGAGCAGTTCAAGCGGCGCACGAGCCAGGAGGTGCAGACGTGAGCACGGCGGGCGAGAACAGGATCCCCACTCGCATGGGCGACGGCGGGCTCGTCGAGCTGACGCGCAGCGAGCTGCGGGCGGAGATCGAGGAGGGAACGCAGGCGGCGGCCAAACGGGCAAAGGTACCGCCGCTGACCGAGGATGAGCTGGCGCACCTGCTCGACATCTTCGCCTCAGCGGCGGCCTTCGTATCGGTCGAGCAGGGGGACCAGCTCATCCTCTCCTGCGACGGTACCGGCAGCCAGATCGCCAGCTCCCGTCTCGAGGACCTGCGCGAGTGGGAGGCGACCCTGGGCTCGGACTTGGTCGAGCTCTACCACGTCGACTACTCCTACAAGGCGATCAAGACGATCCGCCACGTCGAGCAGCAGGCAATGCGCAACGTGCAGCTGCTGCTCACCGTGCCCGTGCAGTACGGGGCGATGCCCAACCTCGGGCTCTACTCATGGCCCGACGGCCCCGTCCCGAACTGGTCCGAGCTCATGCCTCAGGGCAGGATCGAGGAGGCGCGCGCGGCGCAGGAGGAGGCCGTCGAGATGGCGGTCGAGGACATGGTCTTCGTCGGCGAGGGCATGTGGGAAGCCGGCGCCGACGGGATCGACTTCGATACCGCCGGCGCCGCCGGCGACGCCGACTTCCTGGCCACGCTGCGCGCCGTGGAGGAGCTGCGCCGCCGCTGTCCCGACATCGGCATAGAGCTCGGCATGGCCGCCGAGTTCGTGCTCGGCATGCACGGCGAGCTGAGCTACGACGGCGTCCGCCTCGCCGGCCTGTGGCCCAAGGACCAAGCCAGGCTGGCGGCCAAAGCCGGGGCGACCATGTTCGGCCCCGCCATCAACGTCAACACCGGCAAGACCGTCGCCTGGAACACGGCGCGTGCCCTGACGATCGTCAAGCCCTGCTGTCAGGAGTCGACCATCCCCGTGCACATGAACGTCGGGATGGGCGTCGGCGGGGTGCCGATGACCCCGTTCCCGCCCGCCGACGCCGTCTCGCGCGTGGCCACGGCCTGCCGTGAGGTCGGCCGCCTCGACGGGTTGTAGGTGGGCATCGGCGACGCTGTGGGCATGCACAGCGCGCACGTGCACGCCGCGGGCATGGGCGGTATGAGGGCTGCCGGAGACCTGGTGGCCCGCATGCAAATGACTCGCGGCATGCGCCTGACGGAGGCGAAGGGGCACGTGGCAGGCTAAGCTCGGCGTCGGCGTGCGCGATCTCTCCGATCCCTACATCATGACCGACCTGCGCGGCGAGCTCGGCCTGGGCAGGGTGCCCGAGCACGACACCTTCCGCGTCGACGAGCCGGCGGCCATCGAGGCCAAGTTCCATATCGCCGAGCTGCTCGACGTGCCGGTCAACTCGGTCGCGCGCTTCAAGGAGCGCACGGCGGAGGGCTGGAGGCGCGCCTAGGGAAGGGGGCCGGGCGGGGCCGAGACCATCTTCTGCCCGCTCTTGGCCGCCGTTTACGTTGCCGCAGCCGCCTTTTGGCTGTACCATGCGAAATGCCGGAGCTTGTGAACCGAGGCTCAAAACACCCGGCAGAGCGCGGGCGGACGCGGTGTCCGGCGGCGCCGGCAAGACGAGAACCCATCCAGACGAGAAAGTAGGCTCTCAGGATCATGCTCACCGTCATCGACGACGCCGCGATCGACGAGACCCTGGCGGCGATCAAGGAGGAGTCGGGGGAGGACCCGCGGCTCTGCTACCAGTGCGGTAAGTGCAGCGCGGGCTGCCCCGTGCACGCCTGGTTCGACCTGCCGCCGAACAAGGTGCTGCACCTGCTTCAGTTGGGGCGCTTCGAGGAGGTCCTCACCTCGCGCACGGCGCAGCTCTGCGCCTCGTGCTACGCGTGCAGCATGCGCTGCCCCAAGGAGATCGACATCGGCCGCCTCATCGACACCGCGCGCAACATCTGCCACAAGCGCGGCCTCGTGCCCGTCGACGGCCGCGCGAAGACCTTCCACCGTACTTTCCTCAAGAACGTCCGCCGTCACGGGCGGCTCAACGAGCTCGAATTGGCGGCCTTCCACAACCTCGCACAGGGCAAGCCCTTCAGCGACGCCGACATCGCCCCGAAGCTGTTCTTCAAGGGCAAGCTACACATCGGGCTCGGCGGCCGCGCCGATGGCGAGATAGGGCGCATCTTCGAGAAGACGGTGGGCAGGCTATGAGCCCGGAGGAAGCAGTGCTGACGCGCGACGACGAGGCGACACCCGCCGTCACGCAGCGTACCTGGGCCTACTACCCCGGCTGCTCGCTGGAATCGTCGTCGCGGGATTTCGATCTCTCCTCGCGTGCGGTCCTGACCGCCCTTGGCGCGGACCTCGTCGAGCTGGAGGGATGGGCGTGCTGCGGCGGCTCCTCCGCGCACCAGGTCGACCATACCCTGGGCGTGGCCCTGCCGGCGCGCAATCTGCGGCTGGCTGAGGAGCTTGGGCTCGACGTCGTCATGCCGTGCCCCGCCTGCTCGGCGCGGCATCTCGCCGCCAACTTCGAGCTGGGCGATCCCGTGCGAGCCGAGCGCATCAACGTCGTTCTCGACAAGCCGGCCGCCGGCAGTTCGCGCGTGTTGAACATCCTCGAGGCGCTCGACGAGGCCACGCGCGAGCTTCCCGCAGGTGTCTTGCGCACCCGCGTCGATCTCAAGGTGGTGCCCTACTACGGCTGCCTGCTCACCCGGCCGTGCGCTGGGGTCAGCTACGACGATCCCGAAGATCCGGTCACCATGGACCGTCTGGCCGAGATGGTTGGCGCGACGGTGTTGCCCTGGAGCTTCAAGACCGAGTGCTGCGGCGCCTCGCTCTCGTTCTTCGAGAAGGACGCCGTGCTCGTGAACTCCGCCAAGCTGCTCGACATGGCCGCGCAGGCGGGCGCTCAAGCCATCGTCACGGCCTGCCCCTTGTGCCACCAGAACCTCGACTTGCGCCAGGCGCAGCTCGAGAAGCGCGAGGGCAAGAAGTTCGGCATGCCCGTCTACTACGTGACCGAGCTGCTGGGCCTCGCGCTCGGCTTGACGCCCCAGGAGCTCGGCATCGACCTGCACGCCGTCGAGGCCGTCGAGCCGCTGCGCGGCGCGCTCGCCGTCTGACGCAGGGCCCGGCCCTCAAAGCCTGATCGATGACGGGCGGGGCGCCCCATCCGTGGGATGGGGCGCCCCGCCCGTCGTTTCTTGCGCGCCGCCCCGTCGTGTTCGACGGCAGCGGCCGCGCCGGCCTTATGCGAACCTTACTTCGCCGCCGCGGCGTAGATGTCCATGACGTCGGTCAGCAGCTTGACCGCCTCGTCGTGCGGGCGCTGGAACGAGTTGCGGCCCATGATGGTGCCGAAGCCGCCGCCCGCGGCGATCTGGCGGTTCGTCTCGAGGACGTTCTCGGTGCTCGCCGCCTCGCCGCCGGAGAAGATCACGATGCGCCTCCCCTCGAAGGCCGCCTGCACGACGTAGCGCACACGGTCGGCCAGGGTGTCGGTCGTCACGCCCGACTTCTCGAGGGCCTCACCCGACTTGGCCTGCTCGACGTGAGCCGTCGGAGGCTTCACCTTGATGATGTGAGCGCCGAGCTGCGCGGCGATGTGCGCCGCATAGGCGGCCACGTCGATCGCGGTCTCGCCCTCCTTCGAGAGCCCCGAGCCGCGTGGGTACGACCAGATGACGACCACGAGGCCGGCCTGTTTGGCCTCGTAGGCCATCTCGCGGATCTCCTCGTACATCGTGTTGCGCTCGGCCGAGCCGGGGTAGATGGTGAAGCCGATCGCCGCGCAGCCCAGGCGGAGCGCGTCGTCGACCGAGGCGGTCACGGCCGGCATCGGGTCGCCGCTCGAGTAGAGAAGGTCGGAGTTGTTGGCCTTGAGGATCAGCGGCATCTGCCCGGCGTACTCGCGCGCCCCAGCCTCGATGGCTCCCAGCGGCGCCGCGTGGGCGTTGCAGCCGGCGTCGATGGCGAGCTGAAAGTGGTAGCGGGGATCGTAGCCGGCCGGGTTCGGCGCGAAGCTACGCGCGGGGCCATGCTCGAAGCCCTGGTCCACCGGCAGCATCACCATCTTGCCGGTGCCGGAGAGGCGCCCGTGCATGAGCATGCGGTAGAGGTTGGCGAGCGTGCCCGGGTTGTCCGAGCCGTACCAGGAGAGGATCTCGCGCACCCTGTCGGTCGTCATCGTATCGGTCCTTTCGTCGCTGCCTGTATGTAGGTCGATCGGCCGTCGCCGGTGCCTCGTTCTCGGCGGAGCTGTCGACGGGGCCTAACATCTTCGCTACCCGCATCGGGTGCGGCCGAATCGAGGCTGGCGCGGGCGGGGCCGACGCGGTCCGCGTCGGCCCCAATTGTATCCGATTCATGCCGCGGCTCGCCGCTGGTGGCCGCTATCGTCAGAGTCCCGCCCGGGGCGCCCGGGCAGCGGCGCCTCGCGCGGACGACCCCGCCGCGCGGCGGCGCTGGCGCGCTGGTCTGCCTTCGCCAGCGTCTGCCGTTGACGGGCGAAGCCTCCTGTGGAAACGTGCTCCGTGGTAGCGAGGTGCCCAGGTCGCGGCCGGGAGGGAGCGTGGAGACCTCACACGTGGCTGCCGAGAACCGTCTGCTTGAGGATGTCCTTCGGGACGGACCGGGCGCTGTCGTGCTCGAGGCCGGCTGCGGCCGCACCACGAGGCTCGGCGGGTATCGCCACCGCATCGCCCGGCTGGTGGGAGTCGACCTCGACACCGACGCGGGGCGCGCGAACGAGGCGCTCGACGAGTTCGTGGTGGCGGACCTGTGCCGGCCACTGCCGTTCACCGACGGCTCCTTCGATCTCGTGTACGCCAACTTCGTCGTCGAGCACCTCGTGGCGCCGGTGGAGGCTTTCCGCGAGTGGCGTCGTGTGCTGCGTCCCGACGGCAACTTGATCCTGCTCACCAGCAACCTGGCCAACCCGGCCGTGTGGGTCGCCGTCCGTGCTCCGCGGCGCCTGCGCACGGCCGTGAAGCGGCGCGGCGCGGGCGCCGCGGAGCACGACGTCATCCCGCCCGTGCACCGCGCCAATACGCCGTCGCGTCTGGAGACTCAGCTGGCGACGGCGGGGTTCGTCCTCGAGCGTGTCGAGTACGTCGCGACGCTGCACCGTTACGCCGAGCGCTGGCCGCGCCTGCGGCGCCTCGCCGTAGCGGCCGAGAGCAGGCTGGCGAGAGCAGCGACGCGCGACCATCGTCGCTCTCTACCGCGCCTTCTGAGACGTGTCTCTCGGCGCTACTGCCCGAGGAGTCTGTCGATGAGCGCGGCGCGGCGGGCGGGCCGACCGATGCCGCTCTCGACCCGGTCCGCGTGCGCCATCAGCTTGAAGGCGCCGTTGATGCCCAGCCAGCGCAGCGGTTCCCGCTCCCAGTTGGGCGACCTGTGGCCGACCCAGGGAAGCGTGGTGATGTCGGACTCCCGTCCGGTGATCAGGTCGGCGAGCGTCCTGCCTGAGAGGTTCGCGGTGGCCACGCCGTCGCCGGCGTAGCCGCCCGCCCAGGCGAAGTTGCGCTCACGCTCGTAGCCCACGGTGGAGAAGAGGTCGCGCGGCCAGCCCAGCGGGCCGCCCCATGAGTGCGTGATGCGCGCTGCGCCGATGGCGGGGAAGAGAAGCCGCAGCGTGCGCTCGTGGCTGTCGATCACTCCGGGCACGCGGTCGTAGGCGTCATCTATGCGGGAGTTGTAGTGGTAGGGCGCGCCGCGGCCGCCCATGGCGATGCGGTCGTCGTGCGTGCGCGAGAGGTAGATCAGCAGATGCCGCCCGTCGTTGAAGCACTCGCGGCCCTCCCAGCCGATCTCGTCCCAGACCTCCTTGGGCAGCGGCTCGGTGCAGATCATGAGCGAGTAGATGGGGGCGAGGGTGTCGTGTTGGCCGGGCAGCTGAACGGTGTAGGCCTCGGTGGCGCGCACGACGACCTCGGCCTTGACGCGGCCGAGCGGTGTGCTGGCGATGCCGCCCTCGATCGACGTCACGGGCGTCTGCTCGTAGACCGTCACGCCGAGCTTCTCCACCGTCTCCGCCAGGCCGCGGGCGAGGCGCGCCGGCTGAACGCAGGCGCAGTGCGGACTGTAGCGGCCGCCGAGGCAGCCCGTGACGTCGAGCCGACGGCGCGCCTCGACCGCGTCGAGCCACACCCAGTCGGGCTCGCCGAAGCCCCACGACGTGTAGTACTCCTGCTCTTCCCGTAGGGGCTGCAGTTGGGCCGGGGTGATGGCCAGGTTCAAGACGCCGCCCTTGTGGAACTGGGCATCGATGCCCTCCTCGGCGCACGCCCGTCCGACCTCGTCGACGGTGTCGAACATCGTCCGCTGCATGCGGATGGCCTCGCCGCGGCTGCTCGCCGCAGCGAGCTTCTCGAGAGAGGCCGCGAAGTAGGCCGAGCACCAGCCACCGTTGCGTCCCGAGGCGCCGTAGCCGGCGATCTCCCTCTCGAGGACGACGATGCGCAGCTTGGGGTCGGCTTTGGCGAGGTAGTAGGCGGCCCAGAGCCCTGTGTAGCCGGCTCCGACGATGCAGACGTCGGCGTCGACGTCGCCGGGGAGGCTCGGCCGTGGGCTCAGCTCCCCGGGTACATCGTCGAGCCAGAAGCTGGTTGTGCGGTAGTCTCTCATGACGGGTACTCCCGGGTCGGGACTCATCGCTTCCGGGGAGCATCCTATCACTGTAAGAGGAGGGAGCGGGTGATCGGCCGAGCCTGGCCGCGGACGGTGTGGGAGCTCGAGGATGAGCAGCGCGCGCTGGCCGTCGCGGCGGCGCGCGTTGCGCGCTGGCGTCCGGCCGACCTCGCCGCGGTGCGTGTGGCGGCCGTCTTCGCCACGTACCCGACGGGTCGCCCCGGCCCGGGTGAGGCGGGCGAGCCTGCCTGGGTTGGGGCGGCCCTCGTGCGCGCCGGCGCCCCGCACGAGGTGCTTGCCGAGGCCGCGCTGCGCGGCGAGACCGGCGCGCCCTACGTCGCGGGCCTGCTGGCGCTGCGCTGCGGGGCGCTCCTCGAGCGCGCCGTGGGCGCGCTCGAGGAGCGCCCCGACCTGCTTCTCGTCGACGCTACGGCCCGCGACCACCCGCGGCGCGCCGGTCTCGCCCTCCACCTGGGAGCCGTGCTCGATCTGCCGAGCCTCGGTGTCACCAACCGTCCTCTGCTGGCCGCCTGCGAGGAGCCGGGGCCGGAGCGCGGCGAGTCAGGCCTCCTCGTGCTCGACGGCGAGACGGTCGGCTGCTGCCTGCGCATGCGGGAGGGGTTCGAACCCTCTCGTCGTGCACCCCGGCTGGCGGGTCGACCTCGAGACCGCCTGCGCCCTCGTCCTGCTGCTGACACGCCGTCGCCGCACGCCGGAGCCGCTGCGCCGCGCGCGCACTCTGGCGCGCGTCCTGCGCGCGCGCGACGAGGGCCGCTACCCCGGAGAAGGCGTAGAGTAGGCGCATGCCGGCCGCAGCAGACGTGCCCGATTCGCCTTCCTCGACTGGCCGCGACCACGGTGGAGCCGACTGGGGCGAGCCTGAGGCCATTCGGTCCGCCGCGGACCGCTTCCCCAAGATCGAGCTGCACGTGCACCTCGAGGGCAGCGTGCGTCCCGCCACGCTCCTAGAGATCGCGCGGCGCAACGGCGAGAGCCTACCGGCCGACAGCGTCGAGGGTCTGCGCGAGCTCTTCACGTTCACGGGCTTCGAGCACTTCATCCAGGTCTGGATCGTGACCACCTTCGTTCTGCAGCGGGCGCGCGACTTCCGCCAGATCACCGTCGACTACGCCGCCGAGGCCGCGGCACAGGGCTGTGTCTACATCGAAGGCATCTTCTCGCCGGCGGAACCGGTCGTCCGCGGCGTCTCGTGGGAGGAGATCTTCGAGGGCTACTGCGACGGCATCCAGGAGGCGCGCGAGCGCCACGGTGTCGAGATGCGCCTCACGCCCGACATCACGCGGGTCTTCGACCCGGAGCTCGGCGAGGAGACGGCGCAGCACGCCGTCGCCTACCGAGAGCGGGGCGTTGTCGGCATAGGGCTCGGCGGGCCCGAAGACCCGCCGGAGCCGTTCGCGAGCGCCTTCGCCGTCGCACACGAGGGAGGTCTCGGCTCGGTGCCCCACGCGGGCGAAGCGGCCGGCCCGGCCTCGATCTGGGGTGCGCTGACGGCCCTGAGGGCCGACCGCATCCGCCACGGCATCAGGGCAGTCGAGGATCCGGCGCTGCTCGAGGAGCTGGTGCGCCGCGGCACCGTGCTCGACGTGACGCCCATCTCGAACGTGCGTCTCGGCATCGTCCCTTCACTGGAGGAGCATCCGCTGCCGCGTCTGCGCGCCGCCGGCGTGGCCTGCTCGATCTCGACCGACGACCCGGGATTGATGGGTACTGACCTCGCTCAGAACTACGCTGCCGCGGCCCGGCTCGGCGTGAGCGCCCGCGAGGCCTACGAAGCGGGCCTCGCGGGCGCCCTCTGCGACGAGCCCACGCGGCAGCACTTGCAGGCGATCGGCGCCGCCTTCGACTGGGAGCCGGTGACCACCGAATAGCGGCCGATCGCCGCTCGCCCCGCTCTCACAGCCCCGCCACCACCGCCTTCACGATAGTATCCGCCTGAGTGGATCGAACGACGCCCAGGAGGGCAGGGCCCGTGGAGAACACCATCAAGACGCGCATGGGGGACGGCTCGCTCGTCGAGATGACGCGCAGCGAGCTCCGTGCCGAGCTCGAGGCCGGCGTCGAGGCGGCCGTCAAGCGGGCCAAGGTCCCTCCCCTCGGCCCGGACGAGTTCGACCACCTGCTCGACATCTGGGCGTCGGCGTCGCGCTTCAGCGCCGTCGATATCGGCCACGAGGTCGTCCTGAGCCTGGATGGCTGCAACGCCGGCAGCTTCCTCTCGGCTCAGCAGGATCTGCAGGTCTACGAGCAGGACTTCTGCCTCGACGTCGTTGAGTTGGCGCACATCGACTACTCCTACAAGGCCGTCAAGGCGATCATCCCCAACCAGGCTCAGATCGTCCGCGACGCACAGCTCGTCCTCACCGCCCCTCTGCAGTACGGTGCCATGCCCAACCTGGGCCTCTACTCGCAGCCCGACGGTCCCGTGCCCAACTGGTCCGAGCTGCTGCCGCAGGGGCGCATCGACGAGGCTCGAGAGTCGCAGGTGGCGGCCGTCGAGTACGCGGTCAAGGACATGGTTGAGGTAGGGGAAGGGATGTGGGAGGCCGGCGTCGATGGCCTCGACTTCGATACCTCGGGAGCGGCGGGCGACGGTGACTTCCTGGCGACGCTCAAAGCCGTCGCGCGGTTGCGCGCGATGTTCCCCGACATGGGCATCGAGCTCGGCATGGCGGGGGAGTTCGTCCTCGGCATTCACGGGCAGCTCGAGTACGAGGGAGTGCGCCTCGCCGGACTGTGGCCGCGAGAGCAGATGAAGCTTGCAGCGCAGGCTGGGGCAACGATCTTCGGTCCTGCGGTCAACGTGAACACGAGCCACAGCGGCGCCTGGAACATCGCCCGCGCGCTGACGCTGGTGAAGCCTTGTTGCGATGAGGCCGAGATCCCCATCCACATGAACGTGGGGATGGGCGTCGGCGGGGTGCCGATGGCCTACTACGGGCCGGTCGATGCCGTGTCGCGCGCGTCGCGCGCCTGTGTCGACATCCTGCGCCTCGACGGCTTGTAGGTCGGCGCGGGCGATGCGCTCGGCCAGCCGTGTGCCCACTCCATCGCCTCCGGCATGGGTGGCATCCGGACCGCCGGAGACCTGGTGGCGAGGATGCAGATGACCGCGGGGATGAGGCTCGAGGAGGCAAAGGCGTACGTGGCCGGCAAGCTGGGTGTAGCCGCCGACGATCTCTCGGACCCGGTCGTCATGGGCGACGTTCGCTCGGAGTTGGGGCTGGCTCGCGTCATCACGCCTGAGTCGGTCTTCCCGCACCAGCCCAACGCCATCGAAGCGAAGTTCCGCATCGCCGAGCTGCTCGACCTACCCATCAACTGCGTCGCTCGCTTCGCCGAGCGGACGGGTCTGGCAAAGGGTTGAGCGACCTCGTTGCGGGCCGGGGAGCTGCGCTCTTCATCTCCCAGGCCTCCCCTGCTCCCCTGCGTGCCCGATGTGGGCGCGCCACCCAGCGGTCGTTGAGCCGCCGGTCGCAACGGGCACTGCCCCTTAGGTGCCCTGCTAGCATGGTAGCACCGGACCAACGAAGCGCAGCGCGCGGACCGTCTAGCGGCCAGCGCAGCTTCGGCTGAGACGGTAGGAGGATGTTGCCAGTCGGCGCTGAGTGTCAGAGACTCGCAGGTGATTCCCGAGTGCCTGAAACGCCCGGCTGGTTCTCGCCGGGCTGAGTGACGAGCGACGGACGGAGCTTGACGAGCTTGAGCGATCTCATCATGTTCGACTTCGACGGCGTGATAGCCGACTCTCTCGAGGCCATGCACGATGCGGCGGTCACTGCGCTGCGCGAGGGCGGACTGGATCACCTCGTCTCGGAAGACCTGGTGCCGCGCCTGGTGGAGTCCAACTGGTTCGAGGGTCTGCGCAAGCTGGGGGTGCCCCCGCGGGTGGCGCGCGTCATGGATGACCTCATCGCGGTGAAAGTGGGCGCGGGCGAGGTTGCGCCGTACGCCGGGATCCCTGAGGTCATAGCCAGTCTGGCACAACGTCACTGCGTCCTCATCGTGACGTCGAACCGGTCCGACATCGTCGCGGACTTCCTTTCTCAGTGGGGTATCGCGGGCATCCGGGAGGTCTTGGGCGGGGACAAGGGCAAGAGCAAGGTCCCGAAGCTGCGTGCAGCGTTGGGCAGCTACCCCCACGAGGAGGCATGGTTCATCGGAGACTCCGTCGGCGACATAGTCGAAGGCGGTTCCGCCGGCGTCTCGACGATCGCCGCGACGTGGGGATGGCACTCGGAGGAGCAGCTTCTGGGGTCCTCTCCCGACCGACTGGTTAGGGCTCCGGAGGAGCTTCTGCGGCTCCTCCTTTAACTGCCGAGCGCGCTCACCGATCGCCGCAGGGAGCGGGGATCGAACGGAGTGACCCGGCTGTGCCGAGGGGAACTGGAGGAACTGGACCCCGTTGCGGGGAGTGCAAGGCTGTCGCGTTTGAGGAGGGGAGAGCTGATGTTGTGCGCCATCGCGAAGAACCTCGAGGAGGAACAGCTCGGCGAGATCATGTCGCTTGAGGAGGAGACCGGCCTGACGCTCGTCGCCTTCTCCTGCCGCTCTCTGGACCCCGAACGGGAGGAGCGACTGCGCAGGATCGAGGCCGAGCTGGGATCGCCGTTGCAGGCGGAGCCGGCCCCAATCAGTGAGGAGCAGCTCGTGCAGATCCGCCGTCTCGAGGGGGCGACTGGCCTCTCGCTAGTGGCGGTGGAGGCGTAGGGGGCGGGGGAGCCGGCCGTCCCGGCCGGCTCCCCCGCCCGCTCGCCGCCCGCCCCTGCCGCAAGGCGTCAGCGCGCGCACGGGACGTTGGCGCTTGTGTGGTAGAGGGTCTGGCGGGCGATCTTGCCGTCGCGGATCTCCAGAACGGCCGCGCCACCGCCGCTGATGTCCGGTGCTTGCGCATTGACAAGGGCCCAGCCGGGCGGCCTGGTCGTGGAGTCACTGCCGCAGGGGGGCGGTGAGAAAGGGATGGTGGTCGCGAGTCCGAGATGGGACCCGCGTCCGCAGGCACAACCGTGGTCCCGTTTGTGCCTGACTGTCACCCTGCGTCCCGGTTGGCCACGGGCCGCTCTTGGCGGACTTCCGCAGTCTGATGCTACGGTGAACAGCCCAGCGGGGGTACGGCCAGTACGGACCCCCGCATCGGTAGTGGAAGTCCTTGTGATCCCGCTGCTACTGCGTCACGCCCGCGGATCCCTTGCCGCCGTCCGCGCCGCTCGGGGACGACTGTCGGTGTCGGAATCGAGCTTCGAAGTCATCACCTTGGTGTCGTCTCTAAGAACCGCGCCACCGAGATGGCGGGCTTGGGCAGGCCGACTGGTGTCGCCTCCAAGAACGTCCCCAGCGTGATGACGGGCTTGGGCATGCCGACGACGGCCACGACGGCGATCGCGCCCCGTTGCCTTCTCAGCGCCACGCCCAAGGCCAAGAGACTGCTGCCGAGAACGAGAGGCATCCACTCGCGGCCGCCGGTGCGCAGGAGCTGCTTCGGCGGGGCGGTCGCGTGCTTGGTCGGGTGCGTCGTGGGGTGCGTGGTCGGCGTCGGCGTGATGGTGGGGGTCACAGTCGGCGTTGGCGTGACCGTCGGCGTCGGGCTCGGCGACGGCGACGGTGACGGCGATGGAGTATACGACGGCGACGGTGACGGCGATGGAGTACACGTCGGTGACGGCGACGGCGATGGAGTACAAGTCTTGGTCGGCGTCGGCGATGGAGTACATGTGTTGGTCGGTGTCGCCGTCGGCGTACTCCAGCCGACGGACGCCGACGCCGTGGCCGGCATGGCCAGGCAGGCGATGGACAGGACGATTGCCGCGGTGGTTGTTCTCATGGCTCCCCTTTCCTTTCGCGCTATTCTAGTCCCCGTAACGGCCTTGCCGGTCCCGGCGTGGAGCGCCGTCGAGCTCCGGACGTTACTGGACTCGCAGGAGGGCGAGCCGCTGCAGCCGTTGTGGCGCCTGTTCGCCCTGACTGGTCTGCGCTGCGGCGAGGCCTTGGGCCTGCGGCGGGGCGACGTCGATTGGGATGCCGGCCGAGTCACGGTGCGCCGCAACAGGGTGCCCCTGGCCGGCGGCGTGATTGCGGAGACGAGCACCAAGACAAACAGGGTGCGCGTCGTCGATCTCGACCCGGAGACGGTCGCCGTGCTGCGTGATCCGCAGATAACGGCTGCCTGCCGCGGCGTCGAGACGCCGGCGGACCTCGAGGCTGCCGAGGTGGACCGCGAGGCTTACATCTTCACCGACGAGGCCGGCGAGCCGCTCGGCCCGAACAGCGTCTCCTACCGCTTCCGTGCGGCCGTGCAGAAGACCGCCGTGCGGAGGATCCCGCTGCACGTCCTCAGGCACACGCACATCAGACTCCTCGTGGCCAAGGGCTGCGCCATTCCTATGGTCGCGGCGACGGCCGGCCACGCCGACCCGAGCATCACGCTGAAGGTCTACAGCCACTGCCTGCCGGGTGCACAGCAAGACGCTCTGAGGGCCATGGCGAGAGGGCGGACGGACGCTCAGTGACCCCCTGCTCTGGCAGACTCTGGCAAATGCGCATCCCTCGTGAGGGTGGGGAAGGGTGCGAAAGACCGCGACTTCCGGTGGAGTTATGGAGCCGACGCGGGGAATCGAACCCCGGACCCCATCATTACGAGTGATGTGCTCTGCCAGCTGAGCTACGTCGGCTCGGGTGCCTTGCGATTGTAGCCAACGGCCCTCGTGCCTGCAAAGTCCGCCCTGAAGGCCCGTCGGGAACGGCGGCCGGGGCTATGTCGGCGCGCCCTAGTGCTTCTTCCTATTTCTTAATGTTCAGTGCCTTTCAATGCTCTTTACGACCATCTACACTGCCACTCATAGAAGTCATTCCCGCACCTTCTTGGCAATCTCCTCACGCTTTCCGACTCTCTCGGGGGTCGTAGTAACGGGGCACGTCAGGACCCGCATCGACGCAGTCGTGATGCGGGTCGAACTGCCGGCTGGCAGGCCGGCACCGAGCACAAGGAGACGCTATGCGTAACGCCCCCGAGCGCCCGGTGAGGAAGGCACGTGGCATCCGTGCAGCCTTCCTCGTCATCCCTGCCCTCGCGCTGACTGCGCTGGTATCGGCGGCCGCGATCGTCGCCACACCCGCGACGGCGCATCCCAGGCAACGGTCAGCCCTGCAGTCGCTGTCACACGCAGACCGCGACTGCCACCGTGACGCTGAAGCTGTCGGCCAAGAAGGTCCATCCGGGCACTGTGGTCAAGGCCTCGGGCACGGTCCCGGCCGATCACAACTGGACCAAGGTCACCATCCAGAAGCGCCTCGGGACCAAGCCGTGGAAGGCGTGGAAGACGGTGACGATCACCTCGACCTCGACCTTCTCGGCGAAGTGGACCGCACAGGCCACGAAAGGCAAGTACTCGTTCCGCGCCATCTACGCGGGCGACAACAACTACAAGAAGTCCATCTCGCCGGTGCGGAAGGTCACCGTCTACTGACACGAACGCGTCTGCGTAGGGAGACAGGGCAACAACTCAAGGCGCCGCAGCGCTTCCGCGCTGCGGCGCCGGACTGGGCGGGGCCGGCTCGATCGAGCCGGCCCCGCCCGCTCTATCAGGAGCGGTCCCCGCTCGTCCAAGTTCTCCCGTCGGACTCCGTCGGAGCTGCCGGGGCCGAAACGACCAGCCGTGTCTCGCGAACTCGGCTCACTTCCTGCTGTGGGACCCTCTTCTCGTCAATAGGCCAGTGCAAGTCACCTGGGGTCAGGACCGGAGATTGGCGCGCGCACGCCGTTGATGGGCGGTGCTGTCCGTGACCCCTTCGCAGCGCAGCCCAGAGAGGTCCGTCGTTTGTGTCCATCGGGTGAGAGAAGTATGGTGAGAATGTAAGAACCTAGGCGTCTCGCAGAGGCTGCCAGCAATCTGCGGAGCTGCGACGAGGTGCCGCGACCCGCACCGGGAGCCGCGGGGCCATGGTCATTCTGCAGTCGACGTTGCGCTGTCTCGACCCGTTCAAAGGGCGTGACGAGCAGCGGCGCATCACCAGTGAGGAACGGAACGCACTCGGCACGGTCAACGCGAAAACCGCCGCTCAATGACGTGTGCGACTACCTGTTCGGCACGACTCGGGCGCTGATCCTCTTCGATCGCGTCGGGCTGCCGTTCGTAGAGGAGGACGGTCAGCGGCTGGCGTCACCTTACGCGCGCGCGGACTGTCAACCAACCCGGGGCTGCATCAGGGCGCGCTGCCAACGGGGCTCCTGGGCCGAGTTCATCGTCGAGCTTTCGCCGCCCTCACCGCTCGATGTCGGGTCAGCGCCTGCTGGGGCGGTCGAATAGCGTGGCCCGCGACGCGGCAAGTGCTCCTGGACGCGCCCGTCGCGGTCTTCGCGCGCGCCTGGGCGAGCGGCCCATCGTCGAGAAGATCCTCATCGCCAACTCGGTGATCATCCTGCTCGGGGCCGTGTTCGGGACCTATCTCACCCGTCGTTATGCGGGACAGTCGGGGATTGCGCTCACCGCGATCTTCTTCGTCTGCGGTGTGGGTGTCACCGTGCTGGCCAACTATCTTGTGCTGCGGGCCGCTCTGCGGCCCCTGGTTGAGCTGAGCCGAGCGATGGAGTCACTCCATAAGGGTGAGCCGCAGGAAGCTCACATCGACTCGTCCGATCCCAACCTGCGCCGGGTGTCGCGCTCGTTCAACGAGATGTGCAGGCGTCTCGAAGAGGAGTCGAAGACGTACTCGGCCAAGCTCTTGAGCTCGATCGAGGAGGAGAGACGCCGCATCGGGCGTGAGCTGCACGACGACACGAGCCAGACGCTGGCGGCCGTGATGATCAATCTGGACCTGGTGGACAAGGCTCTTGCAGACGCGTCGCCGGCCATCCGCGAGCGCGTCGAGAGCTCAAAGGAGCTTCTGCGCTACACGCTGGGTCAGATCAAGCTGCTCGTCTACGACCTGCGCCCCGTCATGCTCGACGACTTCGGCCTTGTCCCTACGCTGCGCTGGTACATACAATCGTATGCCGAGGGAAGTGGTCCGAGCATCGAGTTGGATGTCGAGGCGGCGAAGTATCGCGTGCCGGGCGACATCGAGACGGCTCTCTTCCGGATCACCCAAGAGGCGATCGCGAACGCCGTCAGGCATTCCGGAGGGACCAAGGTCGTGGTAAGACTCGAGACCGCGTCCGGCTTCGTCAGCCTTGCCGTCATCGACAACGGTGATGGGTTCGACCCGCGGGAGGCGATTCGGCACAGTCAGCCGGGGCTGGGACTGCTCTCGATCAAGGAACGCGTGGAGTTGCTCAACGGGTCGCTGACCATCGAGTCGAACAAGGGGAGGGGCACGCGGGTGTACGTGGTCATTCCGCTGCCGGCGGGCGCCAAGCCTCCCACTCCGCTACCGGACAACGAAGCCAAGGTGAGAGTGCCATGAGCCAACCGCATGAGGTCAGAGACAGCCGAGTGAAGGTCCTTCTCGTCGACGATCACACCATCTTGCGCGAAGGTATCCGGTCGCTGCTGTCTCTCGAACAGGACATCGAGGTCGTGGGCGAGGCGAAGGACGGGCTCGAGGCGGTCGAGCAGGTCCCGCGCGTCAAGCCCGACGTCGTCATCATGGACATGGTAATGCCGCGCATGAACGGGCTCGAGGCGACGCGGCAGATCAAGAAGCGCTTCCCGGAGGTGCGCATCCTCATTCTCAGCATGTACGACGACGATGAGTACGTGCTGCAGATCATCCAGGCAGGCGCGTCGGGCTACGTTCTCAAGAGGGTGGCCACTGAGGAGCTCGTCAAGGCTATCCGCGAGGTTCACAAGGGCTCGTCGTTCCTCTACCCGCCGATCGCGGCCAAGCTCATCGACGACTACGTGCGCCGCGTCAAGGGTGCCGACGCGGGCGAACCTCACGAGGCGCTCACGGTGCGCGAGCGCGAGGTCCTCAAACTGATCGCCGAGGGCAACACCAACCACGAGATCGCCGACATCCTCTGCGTGAGCAAGAAGACCATTGAGAGTCACCGCGCCAACATCATGCGCAAGCTCGACCTGCACGACGTCACCGAGCTCGTGAAGTACGCGCTGCGCAAGGGGCTCATCAAGCTCGACTGACTTGCTCGAGCCGGCGAGCTGGCGGCGGAGCGGGCGGCGCGTGCGGGCGACAACGAGCAGCGCCACCGGCCGCTGCGCGGCACGCTCCGCCGCCAGCCTGCGGCGAGTGTAGGCGTGCCGAAACAGCCGTTCCTGCGGATTCCTTTCGACATACTGTCCAAAAGAGCCCGCCGACTTCACCGGCCTGTTCTCCACAACTAGTAACAGTCCTAGGCTGAAATAGGGGTTCGGCCCTATAGGTGGATTCCTCCCGCTATTGCTATATTTTTCACAAGGTGGGGAAGGTCTGTCGCGCGCGCACGCGGCAGGCGCCTTCGCGCGTGGTCTTGGTGCCTGACGCGGACCCCAACCGGCACTGACGGCGAGGACGGGAGTGTTCGATGGGGGAGCTTCAGACCACCCAGGAGATCAGCGAGCTCCATAGGATCTTCCTGGAAGACGTGTACGGGATCCCGGGGGGTGAGAAGATCAAGCTGTGCCAGCAGTGTGGCACGTGTTCGGGCTCTTGCCCCACGAGCTACCTGATGGACTACACCCCTCGCGAGATCGTCGCCGCCTTCCGCGCCGGGCAACTCGACAAGGTCCTCAAGAGCAACACCATCTGGCTGTGCACCTCGTGCTACTCCTGCACGGTGCGCTGTCCTGCCGGCATCAAGCTCACAGACATCATGTACGAGCTGAAGCGGCTGGCAATCAAGTACGACTCCTGGCCGCGCGACTCGAAGAACCCTGCGATGACGAAGATCTTCGTCGACAACGTGCACAAGTACGGCCGTAACCACGAGGTCGGGCTGATGGCGAAGTTCATGGTCCACAAGCCTAGCCTGCCGTTCAAGTTCGCGGGCCTCGGCTGGAAGCTCGTCTCCACGGGTCGCATGCCGCTGTTCGCGAAGTCGATCCAGGGCCGCGAGGAGCTCGACAAGATCACAAGGTTCCTCGAGAGCAAGGAGGTGGCCTCATGAAGTACTCGTACTTCCCGGGGTGCTCCGCCGAGGCCACGGGCGTAGCCTACGACGTCTCCGCACGGGCGGTCTGCGAGAAGCTCGGCATCGAGCTCGAGGAGATCCCTGACTGGAACTGCTGCGGCTCGACGAGCTACTTCTCCATCCGCGAGCTCGAGTCGTTCGGCATCTCCGCGCGTAACCTCGCCATCGCGCAGGAGATGGGCGACATGGACCTGGTGGCCACGTGTAGCGCCTGCTACACGATCCTCGCCAAGACCAACCGCTACCTCGCTGAGGACAAGGTACTCAAGGACGAGATCAACGAGGCGCTGGCCCTCGCCGGGCGGTCATACGACGGCAAGGTCAACGTGCGCCATCTTCTCGACGTGATGGTCAATGACGTCGGCTACGACGCCATCGCCGAGAAGGTCACGCGCAAGCTCGAGGGGCTCAGGGTGGCGCCGTACTACGGCTGCCAGCTCTCGCGTCCCATGGGCTCGTTCGACGACCCCGAGTTCCCCATGACGCTTGACAACCTCATCGCTGTCATGGGCGGCACGGCCATCGACTATCCCTGCAAGACCAAGTGCTGCGGCGGCATGCTGATGCTGACCAAGGAAGAGGCCGCGCTGCGCCTGTGCTTCGAGCTCCTCAAGTGCGCGGAGGTGCACGGCGCGCAGGTCATCGTCACTACCTGCCCCCTGTGCGAGATGAACGTCGAGGCCTACCAGGCCATGGTCAACAAGGCCTACGGGACGAACTTCAAGATCCCCGTCATGTACTTCACCCAGCTCGTCGGGATCGCGCTGGGCATCGGGAGCAGGGATCTTGCTCTCGACAAGCAGGTCGTGTCGTGCGAGCCGGTCCTCGCGGCCGTGCCGGCCTAGGGCGCGGGGAGGAGACGAAGATGGCTGAAGACAAGATCGGCGTCTACTTCTGTCACTGCGGCACTAACATCGCCGGCAAGGTCGACGTGGCCGACGTCATCGAGTGGGCCGCGACGCAGCCCGGGGTGGTCGTGGCGCGGGAGTACAAGTACATGTGCTCCGACCCGGGGCAGGACCTGATCAAGAACGACATCCAGGAGATGGGACTCAACCGCGTGGTCGTCGCGGCCTGCTCGCCGACGATGCACGAGCCGACCTTCCGCAAGGCCGCCGGCGACGCCGGCCTCAACCCGTTCCTCCTGCAGATGGCGAACGTACGCGAGCACTGCTCGTGGGTCACGGTCGACCCCGTCGCCGCTACGGCCAAGGCAAAGCGTATCCTGAGCGCGCAGATCCACAGGCTGCCGTTCAACGAGCCGCTCAACCCCATCGACGTGGCGGTCAATCCCGACGTCCTCGTGGTCGGCGGCGGCATCGCCGGCATCGAGGCGGCCCTCAAGCTGGCCGAGGCGGGCAAGCATGTCTACATGGTCGAGCGCAACCCCTCGATCGGCGGCCACATGGCGATGTTCGACAAGACCTTCCCGACTCTCGACTGCGCGGCGTGCATCCTGACGCCCAAGATGTCGGCGCTCGGCAAGCATCCCAACATCACCCTCATGGCCTACTCCGAGGTGACCGAGGTCGACGGGTACGTAGGCAACTTCAAGGTCAAGGTCACCAAGAAGGCGAGCTATGTCGACAACGACAAATGCACCGGCTGCGGCGCCTGCCAGGAGGCCTGCGTCGTGCGCAAGGTAAGGAGCGAGTTCGACCAGGGTCTCGGGTACCGCAGCGCGATCTACATCCCCTTCCCCCAGGCCGTGCCGCTGCGCGCCACGATCGACCCCGAGAAGTGCCTCACGCTGTCGAAGGGCAAGTGCAAACAGCAGGCCTGTGTCGGCGCCTGCGGGCCGGGCGCCATCGACTTCGAGCAGCAGGACGAGGTGGTCGATCTCGAGGTCGGTGCCATCATCATGGCCACGGGCTTCGAGCTCTTCGACTGCAGGACCGAGTCCAAGTACGGCTACGGGCGCCTCGACAACGTGATCACGAGCCTCGAGTTCGAGCGCCTGTCGAACGCGTCGGGACCGACCGGCGGGCACATCGTCTGCAAGAGCGGCGAAGCGCCCAAGTCGGTCGCCATCCTGCACTGCGTCGGCAGCCGCGACGAGAACTACCAGGAGTACTGCTCGAAGGTCTGCTGCATGTACTCGCTCAAGTTCGCCCACCTCATCAGGGAGCACCTGCCCGAGACCGAGATCCACGAGCTCTACATCGACATGCGCACCAACGGCAAGGGCTACGAGGAGTTCTACAAGCGCCTCATGAACGAGGACGTGAACTTTATCCGCGGCCGCGCCGCCGAGGTGAGCGACGTGGCGCTCACGTCCGAGGAAGAGGGCAAGCTGATCGTGAAGGCCGAGGACACGCTGCTCGGCATCGTGCGCCGGCTTCCGGTCGACATGGTGATCCTCTCCGCCGGCATGGCGCCGCCCCACGACGCCAAGGAGGTCTCGCAGGTCTTCGGCTTCGGCTGCAGCGCGAGCGGCTTCTACCTCGAGCGCCATCCCAAGCTGGAGCCGGTGGCGACCGTCACCGACGGCATCTTCATCGCCGGCGCCTGCCAGTACCCCAAGGACATCCCCGACACGGTGGCCCAGGCGGGCGCGGCAGCGGCCGGTGCGCTGACCCTGGTCAACAACGCGACGGTCAAGGTCGAGCCGACCATCTCCTACATCGACCCGGAGAAGTGCTCCGGCTGCCACATCTGCGTGGGAATCTGCCCACATCAGGCGATCCAGTACAACGAGGAGAAGGGCGTCGCCGAGGTCATCGAGGCCGCCTGCAAGGGCTGCGGCGTGTGCGTCGCGGCTTGCGGCTCGAACGTGCCGCAACAGCGCGGGTACCTCGACGGCCAGATCTTCGCCGAGATCGAAGGAGCGTTGGCCGTCTAGGCCGGCGAGGACGGGAGGAGTGAAGACGTGAGCGACACCGTTTTCGAGCCGCGGCTGATCGGCTTCCTGTGCCGTTGGTGTAGCTACAACGGCGCCGACCTCGCCGGCACGGCGCGGATGAAGTACCCGCCCAACATGGTCCCCATTAAGACCAACTGCTCGGGCCGCGTCGACCCGACCTTCGTCATGAAGGCCTTCAAGGAGGGCGCCGACGGCGTGCTCATCGCGGGCTGCCATCCCGGTGACTGTCACTACATCAACGGCAACTATCGCACGGCTGGGCGCTATCCCCTGATGGAGATCCTCCTCCAGCAGCTCGGCCTCGAGCCGGGACGAGTGCGCCTCGAATGGATCTCGGCCGCCGAGGGCGACAAGTTCGCGCGCACGGTGAGCGAGTTCACCGAGCAGATCAGGGCGCTCGGGCCGCTTGAGTGGAGCACGCAGTTCAACGGCAATGGCTCCGGCAGAGAGATCACGGCGGGGGCGGAACAACGGCTCGAGGAGGTGCCGGCATGAGCAAGCCCAAGCTGGCCCTCTACTGGGCCGCGAGCTGTGGCGGCTGTGAGATCGCCGTGCTCGAGATGAAGGAGAAGATCCTCGACGTCGCGGAGGCGTTCGACATCGTCTTCTGGCCGGTGGCGATCGACTTCAAGTACAAGGATGTCGAGGCGATGGACGACGGCTCCGTCGACGTCTGCCTGTTCAACGGCGCCATCCGCAACTCCGAGAACGAATACCTGGCCAAGCTGCTGCGCCGCAAGGCGAAGGTCATGGTGGCCTTCGGCGCTTGCGCCAGCATGGGCGGCATCCCGGGGCTCGCCAACGTCGCCACCAGGCGCGAGATCATGGACCTCGTCTATACGCAGGAACCGTCGGTCGACAACCCCGAGCGCGTGTTCCCGCAGACGAAGGTGATGGTCGAGGAAGGCGAGCTCGACCTGCCCGAGCTCTACGACACCGTGAAGACGCTCGACCAGACGGTTCCCGTCGACTACTACGTGCCTGGCTGCGCCCCTGAGGCCGACCAGATCTGGTCCGTCGTGAGCACGGTCATCGAGGCGCTCAAGACCGGCAAGCTGCCGCCCAAGGGCGCCGTGCTGGGAGCCGGCGAGAAGACCTGCTGCGACGAGTGCGAGCGGGTCAAGGAAGAGAAGAAGATCAGCGCTTTCAAGCGCCCCTGGGAGATCATCCCCGAGCCCGAGAAGTGCCTGCTCGAACAGGGCATCATCTGCATGGGTCCGGCGACGCGTGCCGGCTGCGGGACGCGTTGCGTGAAGGCCAACATGCCCTGCCGCGGCTGCTACGGGCCGCCTGTAGGCGTCATCGATCAGGGCGCCAAGATGCTGAGCACGGTGGCGTCGATCGTCGACGCCGAGACCCCCGAGAAGATCGCCGAGATCGCCGCCACCGTGCCCGATCCGCTGGGCACGTTCTACCGCTTCGGGCTCGCCAGCTCGTTGCTGCGGCGAGCGAAGGTCCCCGCGGCACGAAGTGAGGCACCGGTATGAGAAAGATCAGCATCGATCCGATCACCCGGCTCGAGGGCCACGGCAAGATCGAGATCTTCGTCAACGACGCCGGTGAGGTCGCCAACGTCTACTTCCAGGTGCCTGAACTGCGCGGCTTCGAGCGCTTCTGTGTCGGCCGGCCGGTCGAGGAGCTGGCGCGCATCACGCCGCGCATCTGTGGCGTGTGCCCAGAAGCGCACCACATGGCCTCGACCAAGGCCATCGACGGTGTCTTCGGCGTCGAGCCCGCACCGGCCGGCCGCAAGCTGCGCGAGCTGCTCTACAACGCGTTCTTCGCCGGCGATCACACGACGCACTTCTTCGTGCTCGCCGGCCCCGACTTCGTCGTCGGGCCCACCGCCGACCCCGCCGAACGCAACATCCTGGGCGTCATCGCCAAGGTCGGCTTGGAGATCGGCGGTGCCGTCATCAAGATGCGCGCCGAGGCCAACGAGCTCGTCTCGATCATCGGCGGCAAGGCGATCCACCCCGTGTGTGGGCTGCCGGGCGGCGTGAGCAAGGCGCTTACGCCCGAGGAGCGTGACCGCGCCGTCGAGATCGCCACGGGCCAGGTCGAGTTCGCCAAGGTGGCGTTGCAGATCTTCGACGACGTGGTGCTGGGCAACCCAGTCTACGTCGACCTCATCAAGAGTGACGCCTTCGCCCACGAGACGTACTACATGGGGACGGTCGACGAGGACAACAAGGTCAACTTCTACGACGGCAAGGTCCGCGTGGTCGACCCGTCGGGGGCCGAGTTCGTCAAGTTCGAGGCCAAGGACTACCTCCAGCATCTGGCCGAGCACGTCGAGCCCTACAGCTACCTGGTCTATCCGTATCTCAAGGGCGTGGGCTGGAAGGGCTTCGTCGACGGCAAGGAGTCGGGCGTCTATCGCGCCTCGCCGCTCAGCCGTTTGAACGCCTCCGACGGCATGACGACGCCTCTGGCGCAGGCTGAGTATGAGCGCATGTACGACACGCTCGGCGGCAAGCCGGTGCACGCCACGCTGGCTACGCACTGGGCACGGCTTGTGGAGCTCATGTATGCCGCCGAGCGCACCCTGGAGCTGGCGCAGGATCCCGAGATCACCGATCCCAACGTGAGGAACATCCCCACGGGGATCGTCGGAGAGGGGATCGGGTGCGTCGAAGCCCCGCGCGGTACGCTCTATCACCACTACAAGACCGACGAGAAGGGGTTTGTGACTGCGGTCAACCTGATCGTGGGGACGACGAACAACAACGCCGCCATCTCCATGTCTCTCAAGAAGGCGGCCATGGGACTGATCAAGAAGGATGCCGAGATCGACGAGGGCCAGCTGAACATGGTCGAGATGGCCTTCCGCGCCTACGACCCCTGCTTCGGCTGCGCCACGCACAGCCTGCCGGGGGAGATGCCGCTGCACGTGGTCGTGCGCTCTGAGAGCACCGGCGAGGTCCTGAGCAGCGTGAAGAGGCACATGTAGGCATGGATCACCACACCCTCGTCTTGGGCATGGGCAACCCGATCCTGTCGGACGACGCGGTCGGGCTTCTCGTGGCGCAGCGCTTCGCCGAGAGACCCATGCCCGACGGGGTGGAGGTGCTCGAGAGCGAGCAGGGTGGTCTTCGCCTGCTCGACCTCGTTCGTGGTTTCACGAGGTTGATCATTATCGACGCCCTCAAGAGCGGGCGTACACCCGGTGAGGTCACCATCTTCACCGAGGCCGATTTCGCCGGTGGTCACCGCTACGGGTCGGCGCACTCGATCAGCTTGCGCACCGCGCTCGAACTGGGGCGGCAGCTGGGGTACGACATGCCCGAGAGGGTGACCGTGTTCGCGATCGAGGCCGACGACGTGGAGACGTTCGGCGAGCGGCTGTCGCCGCCTGTGGCGGCGGCGGCCGCTCGCGTCGTTGAGCTCGTCGAAGCCGAAGTAGGGATCCTTCCGCCGGCGGGCACGGGTCCGCCGGCGGGGGCGCGGGCGCTTCGGGATTCGTGGACTGAGCGAGGAGGGAGGTCTTCGAGTGCGTGACGCGAGCGTCGTCCTGTTCACCGATCAGCCCGTCGACGCCGTGCGCGCCGCTCTGCACGGCATCTGGGACACCTCCACGCCTTACGAGATCATCGTCATGGCAAGCCGCTGCGACGAGGAGATCGCCGGCTATCTCATGCGCCAGTACCGCCGCGGCAAGATATCGAGCTTCGCCTTCGACATGGGGGGCGCGCCGGCGACCCACTGCGGTCTCGACCGCGGCTTCCATTTCGCCGACGGCAAGTACCTGGTGCGGGTGCAGGACGGGCTCGTCTTCGAGCCGGGCTGGCTCGAGCAGGCCATCGACGCGCTCGAAGCGGCCCCCGAGATCGGCTGCCTCGGACTGGTCGAGCCGGGCGGGCGCCGACGACGCGGACGTCCGCCCAAGCCGCGCCACAAGGCGGTGCTCGTCGATACCGTCGACACGACCTGCTTCATCACTCCGCACTACGCCTTCGAGCGACACGAGAGCGAGCTGCTCGGAGCAGCGGCTGGCCGAACATTGCGCCTATCAGACGCGGCTCAAGGAGATCGGCATGCAGCTGGCGTTCTACCCGGGTCTCGTCAAACGCGCCGACGCCGAGACGGCCGTCGCGAACGGCCGCGTTGAGATCGACGCGGAGCTTCCCCTGCACGATGGGAGCAGCGGGGTGCAGCAGCGCATCCACCAGGTGTACGAGCTGGGCGAGGACGTCTTGCTTACCTGCATGTCCTGCGGCAACAATGAGCTGGAAGTGCGGGCCGCCACGGTCGAGTTCTGCCCGACTCACGGTTCGCCTGTCGGATACACGTACACGCTTCGCTGTGGCTCGTGCCACGAGCTGCAGTACGAGGAGGACATGCAGCTTACATGTCCGGGCTAGAGCCCCCCGCCGACCCGCCGGAGGGGCGTGAGCCCTCGGTCGCGGCCGCGGTGTTCCGCGTGAGCGGCGTCGTCCAGGGAGTCGGCTTTCGTCCCTTCGTCTACGCGCTCGCCCGTCGCTGCGGCCTGAGGGGCTGGGTGCGCAACACCTCTGCCGGTGTCGAGATCGCGGTCGAGGGAGCGGCGGCCGACGTCGAGTCGTTCGCCGCCGCTCTGCCCGACGAGGCGCCTGAGAGGGCTTTCATCGCCTCGCTCGAGCGCGCGCCGGCCGAGCCCACCGGGGCCGCCAAGTTCGTCATCCTCGAGAGCGCCGCGGACCCGACCGCATACCAGCTCGTCTCGCCCGACATCGCGCTCTGTGACGACTGCCGACGGGAGCTGCTCGATCCCTCCGACAGGCGCTACCGCTACCCGTTCATCAACTGCACCAACTGCGGTCCGCGCTTCACCATCATCGAGTCCCTGCCCTACGACCGCGAGCGCACGACGATGCGCGGCTTCACGCTCTGCGACGACTGCCGGCGCGAGTATCGCGACCCGAGCGACCGGCGCTTTCACGCCGAGCCGATCGCCTGTCCCGTGTGCGGACCCCACGTCGAGTTGTGGCGGCGCGGCGCGTGGGAACCCGACTCGTCGGGCGCCGTCGCGCCGCAGGCGCAGCTCGTTGCCGAGCGCGACGAGGCGATCCGGCTCGCCGGCGGAGTGCTGCGCGAAGGCGCCATCGTGGCGGTGAAGGGTCTAGGCGGCTTTCACCTCGCTTGCGATGCGACCAACGGCGACGTGGTACGCGAGCTCAAGCGCCGCAAAGGACGGCCCGACAAGCCGCTGGCCGTGATGATGACCGACCTCGAGGAGATTCACCGCCACTGCACGACCGACGCGATCGAGGAGGAGCTGCTGGCCTCGCCGGAGCAGCCCATCGTGCTCGTGCGCTGGCCGGCCGGAGAAGCGGCGGCGCGAGCGAAGCTGGGAAACGGGGAAGAGTCGGCCGGAGCAGCGGCGGCGCGAGCAGGGCTGGGGAGGAGGGACGGCTCGGCGAGCGGCATGAGGCCGTGCGGAGACGAAGGGGGTATCGACCCCGAGGTAGCCGTGCGCCAGCGCTACTTGGGGGTGATGCTGCCGTACACCCCCCTGCACGTGCTGCTGCTGCGAGAGGCCGGTCGGCCCCTCGTCATGACGAGCGGCAACCTTGCGGAGGAGCCGATCGTCGCGACGTGGGACGAGCTCGCGCGGTTGGGCGGGATCCCCGACTACTACCTCGTGCACGATCGCGACATCTACGCTCGCTACGACGACTCCGTGGCGCTCGTGCGCGCCGGCCGGCCGCGGCTGGTGCGCCGTTCGCGCGGCTACGCTCCCTTCCCGGTGGCCCTGCCGCGCGCACTGCCGAAAGTCCTCGCCTGCGGCGCCGAGCTGAAGAACTCCTTCTGCCTCACGCGCGACGCCAACGCCTTCGTGAGCCAGCACATCGGCGACCTCGAGAACCTCGAGACACTCGAGCACTTCGAGGTCGCCGTCGAGCTGTACAAGTCCCTGTTCCGGCTCGAGCCGGAGCTCGTCGCCTACGACCTGCACCCCGAGTACCTGGCGACCAAGTACGCGCTCGGCCTGCCGGGGCCGAAGCTGGGCGTGCAGCATCACCACGCGCACGTCGCCGCTTGTCTCGTCGAGCACCGGCGGGCCGAGCGCGTGATCGGCGTGAGCATGGACGGGCTCGGGTTCGGGACCGACGGCCGCCTCTGGGGCGGCGAGATCATGGCCTGCGACCTCAGCGGCTTTCGCCGTCTCGCCCACCTCGAGGAGCTGCCGCTGCCTGGTGGCGCGCTCGCCATCCGCAGGCCGGCGCGCACCGCCGCGGGCTGGGTCGCGGCCCTGCTCGGGCCGGACGCGGCGCGCCGCGCCGCTGCCCGGGTAGGCTGGGCAGGGGAGGCCACGCATCGGCGCGACGGTGCGGACGGGGGACGAGGCCTGCTGGGTGAGGATGAGCTCGAGGCTGTGCTGCGGCAGGTCGAGACGGGCGTCAACGCGCCGTCGACGACGAGCTGCGGCCGGCTCTTCGACGCCGTCGCCGCCCTCGCCGGTGTGCGGGGCGAGATCACCTATGAAGGCCAGGCGGCGATCGAGCTGGAGATGGCTTCGTCACCAGGCGCCGAGCCGTACCCCTACGTGGTTGACGAGAGGGATGCGCGGCCGGGCGACGTCTGGGGCTCCATGGCGGGTGGCGCCGGCGGCGCCGGCCGCGGCAGCTCGCTCAGGGGCGCCGACGAGGCAGGTCAGACGAGCTTGGGCGAGGGTGGCGGCGGGGAGAGGCCGGTGTCTGGGTCATCAGGCTGGCCCCTCTCTTCGAAACGCTGCTGGGCGAGCTCGCCCGTGGGCGCGAGCCGGCCCCGGCGCGAGCCGGCTCGCGCCTGCACGCCACCATCCCGGCGATGATCCTCGACATCTGCCGCCGGGTGCGCCGCGACGAGGGCCTGGGCACCGTCGCGCTGTCGGGGGGTGTCTTTCAGAACCGCCTCCTCACCGATCTCTGTGAGGAGGCGCTGGAGGGCGACGGGTTCGAGGTCCTCACGCATGCCCTGGTGCCGCCCAACGACGGCGGCCTCTCCCTTGGTCAGGCCGCCGTCGCTGGCTATACTCTCCTGCGCGAGGCCACCGCCGCGTCCTCTGAAGGCAGGTAGCCCGTGTGTCTCGCGGTCCCCATGCGCATCGTCTCGATCGACGACGGCACGGCCACGATCGAATCCGGCGGGCTCACGCAGCGCGCCAGCCTGATGCTCGTGCCGGAGGCCGTCGTCGGCGACTTCGTGCTCGTGCACGCCGGCTATCGCCATCACCGTGCTCGACGCCGACGAGGCGGCCGAACGCGAGCGGCTCTTCGCCGAGCTCCTCGAGGCAGAAGACGAGCTGGGCTCGGAGCCGCGTGAGCGACCCGGGCGCAGTCCCGGCGGGCCGGGGTCGCCGGCGAGCGATCGCGAGCGCGGTCCCGGCCGGGACCGGCGCGAGCGAGCGCGTCTCGGCGCTCGCGCGGGCGCTGTCTGCCGCGGCGGCCGAGCGTGGGCCGGCCACCTACATGGAGGTCTGCGGCACGCACACCATGGCCATCTCGCGCTTCGGCCTGCGCGAGTTGCTCCCGGAGTCGATCCGCCTCGTGTCGGGGCCCGGTTGTCCCGTCTGTGTGACGGCGACGGGGGATCTCGATGTGGCCGTCGCGCTGGCGCGCCTGCCGCAGGTCACGCTGGTCACCTTCGGCGACCTCGTGCGCGTGCCGGCCTCGAGGTCGACGCTCGCCGACGAGCGCGCCGCCGGAGCTGACGTGCGCGTGGTCTACTCGGCCGCCGACGCGGTCGAGCTCGCTGCGCGACTGCCCCGGCGCGAGGTCGTCTTCGTCGGCATCGGCTTCGAGACGACGGCGCCCACCGTCGCGGCGGCCGTCATCTCGGCTCGCGATCGTGGGCTGGCGAACTTCTCGCTCCTGAGCCTGCACAAGACCATGCCCGGGGCGCTGCGCGCCTTGCTCGACGCCGAGGAGGTCGCCATCGAGGGCTTCCTTCTGCCCGGCCACGTGAGCGTGATCACGGGTAGCGAGTGCTACCGCTTCGTGGCCGAGGAGTACGGCGTGGGAGGCGTGGTCGCGGGCTTCGAGGCCGATGACGTGCTCGAGGCGCTGGTCATGCTGGCGCGTCAGCGCACGCCGGCGATCGAGATCGGCTATCGTCGCGCCGTGCATCCAGAGGGCAACCTCGTGGCGCAAGCGCTCATGGCGGAGGTGTTCGAGCCGTGCGACGCCGCGTGGCGCGGGCTGGGAACGATCACTGGGTCAGGTCTCAGGCTGGCGCCGGCGTTCCGCTCGTATGCCGTCGAGGAGCGCCTGCCGGTCGAGGCCGGCGAGACGATCGAGCCGGCGGGGTGCGCCTGCGGCTCCGTGCTGCGCGGAGCTCTGGATCCGATCGACTGCCCCCTGTTCGCGGGCCGCTGCACCCCGGTCTCGCCCGTGGGTCCGTGCATGGTGTCGAGCGAGGGCTCGTGTGCGGCGCGCTACCGGTATCGTGGTGTCGAGGGAAACGAGGCCGGACGGTGAGCGAGCGTCGCGTCGCTGTTGGCGCGGGCGAGACCGTGAGCGGTCGCATCCTACTCAGTCATGGGAGCGGCGGCAGGCTGTACCGCGACCTGGTGCGCGACGTCTTCGTGGCGGCCTTCGCCAACCCGGTGCTCGATCGGCTCGACGACGCGGCCGTCCTCGCGACGGGCGGCCGCGTCGCCTTCACCACCGACGCCCACGTGGTCAGGCCACTGCGCTTTCCCGGCGGCGACATCGGTCGTCTCGCCGTGGCGGGCACCGTCAACGACCTCGCCACCGCCGGCGCCCGCCCCCTCGCCCTGAGCGCCGCCTTCGTGATCGAGGAAGGGTTCGAGCTCGTCGATCTTGAGGCGGTCTGCGCCAGCATGGCGGCCACCGCCAGGGAGGCCGACGTGGCGATCGTCACCGGGGACACCAAGGTCGTCGAGCGGGGAGCGGCCGACGGCCTGTTCATCACCACGACCGGCATAGGCGAGATCGTCGTCGAGCATGAGATCACGGCCGGCGCCGTGCGCGACGGCGACGTCGTCCTGTTGAGCGGCACCGTCGGCGATCACGCGCTGGCGGTCGTCGCTGCGCGCGACGAGTTCCATTTCACGGCCCCGATCGAGAGCGACTGCGCACCGCTCTGGGGGCTCGTGGCCGCCGCCTTGGAGGCCGGCGGGGAGGAGGTGCGCTTCGTGCGCGACCCTACGCGGGGTGGCCTGGCCGCGCTGCTCGCGGAGCTTGCCGAGACGGCCGGCGTCGGTGTCGACGTCGAGGAGGAGGCGATACCGGTCAGCGCGCCGGTGCGCTCGGCGTGCGCTCTGCTCGGCTACGACCCGCTCACGCTGGCCAACGAGGGGAAGATGGTGTTCGTCGTGGGGCCGCGGCGCGGCGAGGCGGTGCTGGGTGCGCTGCGCGGGCGCCCGGAGGGCGCCCGCGCAGCGCGCATCGGAGTCATCACCGCCGCGCACCCCGGGCGCGTAGCGCTGCGCACCGCCTTCGGCACCCGCAGGGTCCTCGACATGCCCGTGGGCGAGCTGCTCCCGCGCATCTGCTGACCCACGCCGGCTGACGCCACGCCGGCTGACCCCACACGCCGGCTGACCCCCGCGCATCCGTCGGCCACTCGATCCGTGCGTATCGCCCTCGGCTGGACACCACCGGGTAAAGCCGGGCGCGTTCTCGCCGATAACGGGTGCGTGGCCTGGGACTACACAAGTTACGCGGACTACAAGCGCGCCCTGCAGGAGCTGCGCCGGACCGGGATCGCCCCCAAGGTCGTCTTGCCGTTCGCGGCACAGCCGGGCGATTCGGTCGTGATCGACGACAAGGAGTACGTTCTTCTCGCCGCGGTCACCGACGAGGGACCGGTCGCGGGGCCGATCGAGCCCGAGGAGAGCGCGATCCTCGGTTACCTGGCGCGCAGAGTCAACTGAGGGAGCACACAGCGGCGCGGGCGGCGGGGGGCTGGTATCAGCGCCCCGCCGCCCGCGCCTCAGCCTGTCGATAGACCATCAGCAGCTTCTCGGCGGCCACGTCGGCTCCGTGCCGCGTCGCGATCTCCCGTCCGGCGACCCTGGGGTCGCTCTGCTCGAGCAGCTCGCGTACGTGATCGGCCCAGCGCGCCGCGTCGAATGGGGCGCACAGGCACCCGTCGATCCCGGGCAGCACCTCGGCGGCGATGCCCACCGGGGTGCTCAGCACGGGCACGTCGCAGGCCAGCGCCTCGATGCAGGCGAGGCCGTAGCCCTCGCGCTCGGAGGTGACGATCACCGCGTCCGCGGCGTTGATCCACAGCGGGACCTCGTCGCGCGGCCTCCCGGTCAGCGCGCGCAGCTTCACCGGCACGGCGGCGGCGACGGCGGCGGCGCGCTCGTAGCGCTTCTCGGGCCGTGATGGGTCCGACGGGAACAGCAGAAAGCGCTCGGCCGGGTCGAGCCCGAGCCGGCGGCGGGCATCATCGCGCGGCGAGGGCTTGAAGAGTTCGACGTCGACGCCCGGCGGCACGACGGCCGTCACCGGGAAGGGACAGATGGCGGCGAGCTCGCGCGAGACGGCGACCGTGGCTGCCGCCCGGCGCGCGGCGAGGGCGGTCAGACGGCGCACGACGGGATGGTGGCAGTCGCGACCGTGCACCGTGAGGACGAGGGGCTGACGGCGAGGGAGCGCGAGGCAGACGAAGCCGCTCAGCCCGTAGTGAGCGTGAACGAGGTCGTGCGGGTGGCGGCGGCGCAGCGCCGCCGCCGCCCGCACGTACTGCCACGGGCGTCCGCGCGCGTCGAAGGCGAAGAGGTCGACGTCGACTGCCCCTGTGGCTCGAAGCGCCCGCACCTGGTCGCGCACGAAGCTGCCGAAGGCCGGTGTCTCGGGCGTCGGGTACATGTTGGTGACGATCAGGACGCGGAGGCGGCGCTTGGGATCCATGAGGGGAACCTACCGCCTCACTGTGACAGGGGCAAGGAGGCGTCTCGGCCCCGACGTGCGCGTCTGTCGAGGCCGCCGGGGGCCTCCTGCACCTTCAGCTCGTTAGCGTTCTCTTCCACATGCGCACGACGGTGCCTCCGCTGCCCGAGCGCACTTGGACGTCGTCCATGAGGTGGTAGATGAGGAAGAGCCCGCGGCCGCGGGGGCACAGGGGGTCGGGAGCCCGGTCGGGTCTGATGCGCCCGGCGTCGAACCCGCGCCCGTGGTCGCGTACCTCGACATACACCCGGTGGTCGCCGCAGGACGCGGTCACCCGGATGCCACCGCTGCCGTCCCCGCTGTGGACGATGACGTTGTTGCAGGCTTCCTGGGTCGAGAGCACGATGTCGTCGGCGATCCCCTGCGGGACGGACTGGCGCGTAAGGAGCGCTCGCAGCGAGTGTCGCAAGGTGCCGACTTGGCTCTTCTCCAGCGGAAGGACTACGGTGAGGTCGGTAGCCGTCTTACCGTCCCGGTTTGCTGCATCGTGCTCCACGCTGCGTTGCCGTCCCCCAAGCTTCTCGGTGGACCGCCCGAGCCCACCGCACTTCTCGTCCTTACTATCGGCCCATTCGACGGTGAAAAGGAGACTCCTCGCCGTTGCACGTTGACAGAGGCGGCAACGCCGTCGATGTCCAGTCTGCTTTGACGCTCACAAGGCGGCGGTGACATCGCCAGCAATCAGGGCAGCGCATCGGCGGGGGATCGGGAGGCGTACCTTGCCAGATAGTGGCGAGGCCAATTGGAGAGATCGGCGAGGGCAGCGGTGAGAACAAGACGGACTGGGGGTGGAGCCCACTCGCGGATTCGAACCGCGGACCCCCTCCTTACCATGGAGGTGCTCTGCCGGCTGAGCTAAGTGGGCGCGCTATGGTGGGGGAGCTAGGATTCGAACCTAGGTAGGCTGCGCCAACGGATTTACAGTCCGCCCCCTTTAGCCACTCGGGCACTCCCCCGGAGGCGAAGGCTATGGTAGTCGAAAACCTCTCGGCCTTTCAACCAAAACGCGGCTTCGGAGGGAGAAAACGACGGCGGCCGCCCGGGGGCGGCCGCCGTCTCCCAAAAAGGGTGCCGCCGGAGGGGGACCGGCGGCTGGGGGGCTGTGGTGCATTCAGGTAGGGGGAACCTGAATCCTCAGCTTGTGATGACGCGCACATTATAGCACAGAAGACAACGCGTCAAGAGGCAATCGTGCCTGACTGGCCGCGGTGGCGGTGGACATAATGGTACGTCGAGGCGCTGTCGTCGTTGCCGCTACTCAACCTGCTGGCGAACGTCGCGCACGCTCGATCGGGGACCGCGGGCGACCTCGCGGCGTGTTTGAGGCACAGCGTTGAGGCACAGCGCCGCGCTCTGCTACACTACGCTTCCGGTCGGCGGCGTAGCTCAGTTGGTCAGAGCAGCGGAATCATAATCCGCGTGTCGCAGGTTCGAGTCCTGCCGCCGCTACCAGCTCTTGCAGGACTCCCTTTTCAGGCGTCGGCCCCGTGAGACGCCGCAGGTGTCCCAGTAGGTGACAATCTCATCAGGGCGTTCATGCGTTCGGCCATGCGCTCCTTCTCATCCATCCCCCAGCGTACGCAGGTGCGCGGGGTGAAGCCGGGGAGAGCCGCGCGGCCGGATCCGGCCCCAGAGAACGCAGACCGCCCCCTGAGCCCACAGGGCCGGCCGTGCTACTATTGGGCTAGCGAGTTGGAGGGGAGCCATGGACGGCGGAATCCCGGATGATGTGCTGGACGTTATGTGGCTCGAGGTTGAGAGGAACAGCGACTCGGGGCGCCGCTTCCACACAGTGTGGGGGGCATACCGCGAGCGCCGTGACACACCCCAGGAGCCCCTGTTCATGTCGAGGCTGAGTCAATTGTGGTTCCAGGCGAAGCCCAAGGGGACGCCAAGCTCGCTCACCCGCGCACAGCTTGAGGCGCTCGAACGATGTGAGCAGGGAGAGCCCTACGGCGAGTCTCAAGAGGGCCACTAAGGGCGGGAGCAGTAGGGGCGCGACTGTTTGCCCGAGCCTCCTCGCCAGCATAGCCGGCTCCGGTCGGGTAGAACGCGAACGGCTGGCCTGCCACTTGCCCTCCTGTTGTTCTCCTGGTCGTGTGAGACGGTTACAGCAGGCCGTATCGCAGGGGAAACAGACGAAGCACGGTACGCCCCCCCGCCGTGCTCGAATGGCCGCCGAGGTGCCATGGCTCGGTGGCCTCTCTGCGTGTGGAGGGGAGAGGGGGGCGACTGGGTACCCGAGCGTCAGCGCCAGCGTAGCCCCGCACCACTTTAGCGGCTCGCGAGCGCGTGAAGGAAGGAAGGCCGTACGGGAGCACGGCGGTTGACGGTTCGGCCTGAGAGGACGCTGGAAGAAGCGTAGGCGGTTCGCGGTTGAGGTTGCGGGGCAATAGTGACGCCGAGGGTTGCTAGCGGCTGCCAAGGAAGGGCCGATGCACGTCGCCTGGTACTACTGGATCTTGATTCTCATCCTCGCGCTGGTGTTCGCGTGGATCTGCGCAGCGATAGCCGACATCAAGAACTACAGCGGCCTGGGCTTTGGCATCCTGGGCTTCTTCTCCTTCATCATCATCTTCATCATCACATACAACGTCGTCCTCGCCCTGCCCACGAACTGAGGGGTCGCGGCCGGCGCGGTGAAGTCTTCTGCGAGAAGGGGCGCGCCGGCCAACCGTTGTGGCGCCGCGCCAGTGCCTGCAGGAAGCCCGCGGGAGCGCGCGGCGGTTGACGTTGGGGGGATGGAGCCACGAGGGGCGTTCGGCCGTGGCAGGACAAGAATAGGTGTCACGCTAGGTGACAATCGTTCGTCACCGCCCGTGTTTGCGCCGTCACGGCGTCGGGCGGAAATGACGAATAGCAGGTGAAAGTGACGGGGCGGAAAGCCTCTTATGGTAATCATGATCCGCGCGTCGCAGGTTCGAGTCCTGCCGCCGCCACCAGCTCTGTTTCGGCTCCTGATTGCGCTGGGAGTGAGTGCGAGCTCCGCTAGCCCCGAGGTCGGCATGCGTCTCCCCATCGGTCTGCGCGCGGGCCGTGACTGAAGGGTCGACCAGGGCGATCGTCGTCGGCATGTCCGGTGCGACCGGCCTCGCCGTCGCGCGTGCGCTTGCCCAGGCCGGCGTGGAGTGCCACGTTCCTCCTCTCGCTGGCGGCCTCCGATCTGGGCGGCGATCCGGCGTCGCTGTTCGTGCCGAAGAAGTGAGGAGCCACCCGCTGTACGTCGCCCACGAGGTCGCGGTGACGCACCCGGGCAGCCGCCGCATCGGCGAGCCGCTCGCAGGGGTGACGTAGGCCGGGATGGCGATGGCCGGTCGATCCCAAGCGGGTCTCACGAGGCGGGAGTTCGTTGTGGGGGGCGGCGTCGCGATGGGCGCCGCTCTCGGCGGCACGCTCGTCGCCCTGCGCATGTCGCCGCGCGAAGCCGTCGTCCGCGTGCTCGCCGCACTCGAGCTGGGGGGCAGCGTGCCGGCGCCCTCGGGAAGCAGGATCGTCTACGCGAAGTTCTCGTCAGGAGTCCTGCGACGGGACGTCACCTACGCGGTGGCGGTCCCGCCGGGCAGCGACATCGGGGAGCCGCTCCCGCTGGCGGTCTGTCTCCCCGGCCGCGGGGGCGACGCGCGAAGCATCTTTGGCTCCGGCATGTACTTCGCTGATTTCGTCGCCGAGGGCATCAGAGAGAGGCACCTCCCGGCCTTCGCCATGGCTGCCGTCGACGGCGGCGAGTCCTACTGGCACCGACGTGCATCGGGGGAGGACAGGATGTCGATGCTCCTGTACGAGCTCCTGCCCCTTCTACGCCGTAGGTACAGGCTCGGCGCGGGTGGTCAGAAGACCGCCATCGCGGGCTGGTCGATGGGAGGCTACGGCGCTCTGCTCGCCGCCGAGCGCCGGCCCGACATCTTTTGCGCCGTCTGCGCGGCGAGCCCGGCCATCTGGACCTCGTACGCGGCCATGATGCGCGGACCGCGCGACGCCTTCGACAGCGCGGCCGATTTCGCCGCCAACGATGTCTTCGCCGGTATACCTCGTCTGCGGCACACCGCCGTCCGTGTCGACTGCGGCACGGCCGATCCCTTCTACCCGTACGTGCGTGAGTTCGTCGCCGCTATCCCGTGGCACGTGGCGGGTGGCTTTGCCACCGGCGGGCACAACCCGGGCTACTGGCGGCGGGTCGCGCCCAAGCAGGTGGACTTCCTGGCGCGCCGTCTCGCGGGAACCGCCTGATCCTGTGTCAGGGACGTCCCCGTGGCGGTCGGGTCGCGCAGACCGGTGGCGCGAGGTGGGCTGGGCTAGCGGCTCGCCAGACCGCCGGCCGTCTCGCCGCCGTCCATGACGATGGCACTGCCCGTCATGTAGGCGGCCTCATCGGAGCAGAGGAAGGCGAAGAGGGCCGCCATCTCCTCGGGCCGCGCTTGGCGCCGCAGGGGGAGCTTCTCGATGACGGCGGTGACCATCTCGGGCGTGTACTCCGCCTCCTGCATCGGCGTGAGCACGTAGCCCGGGCAAACCGCGTTCACGCGCACCCACGGCGCCCACTCGAGAGCCATGGTGCGCGTGAGGGCGAGCACGGCCGCCTTGGTTGCGTTGTAGTCACCGTAGAAAGGGTGGCCGACGAGCGCGTTCGTCGATGAGACGTTGAGGATCACCCCGCCGCGCTCCACCATGCTGCGCGCCGCCGTCTGGGCCACGTTGAAGACGCCGGTGAGGTTGGTGGCGATGACCTGGTCCCACTCCGCGGGCGTCGTATCGAGCAGGCGATGCCGGTAGCTGATGCCGGCGTTGTTGATGACGATGTCGACCGGGTCGATCTCGGCGAACGCCGCCTTGACCTGGTCTAAGTCGCCGACGTCGACGCGGTACTCGCCGGGGCCGTCGCCGGCGTGCCGGGCGAACACGACGACGTCGCTGCCCTCTGCGCGGAAGCGCTCGACCGTGGCGAGGCCGATGCCGCTCGTGCCGCCGGTGACGAGCACACGCTTGTTTGCCAGGCCGAGCACGTGGGCGATTCTATCAGGGCCGGTGAGGCTCGACGGCGATGACGATCGGGTCCGGCCCCGGCCCTGGGCGAATCGAGGAGGCTTTGTGCGCGGGGACGATGCGAGTGCGGCAGGCGGCGCGGAGCCGAGGGTCGCGGGGGCGGCGTCTGCGCGCGGGGCGGCCCCACGGGGGGAGGACGTCGTGCGCGTAGGCGTTATCTCCGACACGCACGGGCAGCTCAGCGACGAGGTTCCTGGGCTCTTCGCGGGAGTCGACCGCATCGTGCACGCCGGCGACGTCGGCGACGAGCGCGTGCTTCAGAGGCTCGCGCTCGTCGCCCCCGTCACCGCCGTGCACGGCAACATGGACGCCGGCCTGCCCGCGGCCGACCTGCCCCTGGAGGCCGTGCTCGACGTGGGGCGCGTGCGCCTCCTCGTGGGTCACGTAAAGGAAGCGCTGTTACGCCGACACGACCCCTCGGGGGAGGGGATCGCGGTCGTCGTGACGGGGCACACACACCGCGCCCAGGTGGCAAACGAAGGTGGCGTCCTCTATCTGAACCCGGGGACGGCGAACCGTACCCGAGGCTTCGGACGGCCGGCGAGCGTGGCTCTCCTTGACATCGACGGCAGGGGGATCAGAGCGGAGATCGTGACGCTGAAGCGGTCCTGAGGGAAATGGTCGGGGTGGGCGGATTTGAACCGCCGACCTCTCGGTCCCGAACCGAGCGCTCTACCAAGCTGAGCCACACCCCGACGCGGAGTCGTAGCGTACCCGAAAAGGGCTGCGGATGGTACAGACACCCGGGTGTTGTCAGGTCTGAATACAGTAGTCACGGGGCGGCTCGGCGGCAAACGGAGCTCCTCCTTGATTCGGCGCAACGCGCGGGGAGATACTGCGAGGATGGTAGGAGCGGCTCGGCCGCACGCCGGGACGCACGAGCCAAGGGAGAAGGGGGAGCCAGTGAATACCGCACGCAAGACCCTATTCTTCGTTGCCGTACTTCTGACGGTGCTGCTGCTCGCCGTCAGCGTCGCGGCGGCGCAACCCAAGCGAGTGTTGATCGTCGTCATGGACCAGATGCAGCCGGGGTACGCGCAGCAGTTCCACATGAAGAACGTGCTCTGGCTGCAGCATCATGGCGTGACGTTCCCGAACGCCTTTGTGGGCGACATGGCCTCCGAGACGGTTGTGAGTCACAACGTGATGGTCAGCGGCCAGTTCCCCAAGCACATGGGCTGGTCGGATGAGGCCTTCCGTGATGTGGGCAACGTGCTGGGGTTCGGGGCCGGCGCTATCGTGACCAGCGGTGATCTGGGCTTCGCGCAGTACGAGGCCCTGATTCAGGCGGCCGGCGACTACCCGAAGCTCGGCGACTACTTGCGCGCCGCGTTCCCGGGCACGGTCGTCGCCAATGTGGGCCAGAAGGGCTACCAGGTCGAGTCTATGGCGGCCGAGAGTTCGGACTGGTACGTCCGCATGGGCAGCAAGGGCAATACCGCCGATCTGACCGCCCCCTTCAGCCCTTCCAGCGTGCCGTGGAGCGGCACGTATCGCGGGCCGTCCGGCAAGGTGCCCGACTACATCAAGAACGACCCGCGGTATCTTGTCAGTGTCGGCAACGCTTGGGACACCTACGGGACGGAGTTGCAGTATCCCTCCTGGCTGTATTCGGAGGATGGGCGCTACGTGCCGAGTGAGTTCCAAGACCACCAGAGCGGTGACATCTGGGTGGCCGACGCCGCCACCGCCATCATGGAGCACGAGAACTGGTCGGGCCTGTGGGTCACTTTCAGCGCCATCGACAAGATCGGGCACATGTGGGGTGGCGGCGCGGTGGACACGGTCGCCAACTACGGCTGGGACCCGAGCTCGATCTATGACTGGGTGCACATGCCCTTCGCGGCCAAGAACGCCGACGAGCAGCTCGGCAAGCTCATCGCCGAGCTCAAGAAACAACATCAGTTGAAGGACACGCTCATCGTGCTCACCGCAGACCACGGGTCCACGTACGGTGAGCACTTCTACGGCGATAAGACCCTCGGTGCCAGCGAGGACAACTGGGAGGCCGGCACCTGGTATCCAGGAAGCGCCACGCCGAGCACGAGCCCAGGCTCAGCGACCCTGCAGCCGCTGCTGGCCACCGGCAACGTCCTCTTCAGCTACCAGTCGACGGCCATGGAGACGTGGCTCATCGACCAGTCGTGGAAGATGAAGGTCGCGGCGGCGAAGGTCATGGCGAAGCTTCCGGGTGTCATCGCCACCTACGTGAAGAGTGAGGACAGCGACAGCTACGTTCTCCAGTGCACCAGGACGAGCACGCGCATGACCTGGGCCGAAAGGGCGTGGTGGCTGCGACACGGCCAGGAGCTAGTGGACACCATGGCCTGGGAGGGCTCGGCCGATGTGGTCGGGCTGCTCGCCGACCGCACGAGCTACGGCGCGTACGGTGATCACGGCGGCGCGCAGAAGGACGTACAGCGCATCCCGATGGCCTTCTACAGCCCGGGCATTCGGCATGCTGTGAGCTGCTCGCCTATTCGGCTCGTCGACATCATGCCGACGGTGCTCAAAGCCATGCGCATCCCGCTCACCGCGCCTGTCGACGGACGCGCATACAAGCTAGTCGTACACCACAGGCATTGCCGCCACTGACAACCGCGACCAGGAGGGGCCGGGGGCGCCGACAGGCGCCCGCGGCCCCCTTTACGTCGTGCAACGTATCCGGGTGAGTCGGCTAGCTCGTCGGCAAGGCGCGACTCCGTCCGCCGGGTCCCGCCCCCACGGTCCTGCCCAGTGAGGCGAGCAGCTCGACGATGCCGGCGTTGATGGCGTCGGCCGTTTCGTGCACGGCGGCCTTCTCGGGGTAGATCTCGTACTTGGCGCGGTACTCGAGGGGCGTCAGGTTGGGCATGACGACGTTGGCCCCGCGCTGCAGGCCGTGCGCCCGCCCGCCGTCCCTGTTGATGAGCGACAGCGCCGTGGTCGCCGGCAGGTTGGCGTCGGGGCGCACGAGCCGCGTGAGGGCGACGACCTTGCAGGTCATGAGCTCGCTGTTGGGCGCCTGGTCGGCCGCCCAGTCGCTGCGCCCGCGGCGTTCCTCGAACTCGCGCCCGAGGGGTGTCGCCGGATGCGGCAGGTAGGGACCGATGCCGATCATGTCCATGTCCATGTCGCGGAAGAGGTCGATGTCGTCGGCCACCGACTCGTGTGTCTGTCCGGGGATGCCGACCATGATGCCGGTCCCCGCTTCGTAGCCCAGCCTCTGCAGGGTGGCGATGATCGCCAGGCGGTCCGAGACACGCCCCGGCAGGTCGGGGTGGATGCGGCGGTAGAGCCGCTCATCGGAGGTCTCGAAGCGCAGCAGGTAGCGGTCGGCGCCGGCGGCGCGCCACGCGGCGAGATCGGCGTCGGGGCGCTCGCCGAGACTGAGCGTCACGGCGAGCGCCGTCTCGGCCTTGATCTGTCTGATCACGTCCGCGAGCCACTCGGGCTCGATGCCGTAGTCCTCGCCCGACTGCATGACGAGGGTGCCGTAGCCGTAGGCGCGCGCCTGCCGGGCACAAGCGACCACGGACTCTGCCGGCATGCGGTAGCGCTCGAGGGCGCGGTTGGGGCCGCGGATACCGCAGTAGGTGCAGGCGCGCACGCAGTAGTTGGAGATCTCCGCCAGGCCGCGCAGGTGGACCGCGTCGCCGACGTAGCGCCGGCGCGCCTCGTCGGCCGCTCGCCAGAGCGCCTCGAGGCGCGCCTCGTCGTCCTCGCGCAGCCAGGCCAGGACCGCCGCGCGGGAGAGGCCGATGACCGCCTCTGGCGGAGGAGGCCTCATCGCGCGACGTCGGCGGCGCGAGGGGCGACGCCCCGGGACGCGCTCAAGCCGCAATCGTGGCTCGCGCCCATGAGCGCCGACTCAGAGCTCGTCGGTGGCCACGCCGTCGGGCGTGGCGATGGGCGCGGCGGCGGCGAGGTGGTCCGTCGCCGCCGCGCCCATCGCGCTCTGCAGCACGTCGAGCGCGGCCGGGAACGCCTGCAGCGCGCGCTCGAAGATGCCCAGGCTGTAGGCGATGACCAGGCCGTAGTTGGTGATCGGCACGCCCGCCTGCCGACAGCGCATGATACGACCCAGCATGGCGCGCCGGTTGAAGCTGCAGGCGCCGCAGTGCACGATCAGGTCGTAGTCGCTCGGGTCCTCGGGAAAGTCGTGTCCCTGCATGTGCTCGAACTCGAGCTTGCCGCCCACGTATTGCGTCAGCCAGCGGGGGATCTTCACGCGCCCGATGTCCTCGGCGATGGGGTGGTGGCTGCAGGCCTCGGCGATGAGCACGCGGTCGCCGCTCTTGAGGTGTTCGACCGCCAGCGTGCCCTCCACCTGGCTTACCAGGTCGCCCTTGAAGCGCGCGAAGAGGATCGAGAAGCTGGTCATGAGCACCGCGGGCGGCGTGTCGGCGGCCACCTTGAGAAAGGCCTGCGAGTCGGTGACCACGAGCCGCGGCGGCCGCTGCAGACGCTCGAACGCCTCCTTGAGCTCGCGCTCCTTCACGACGAGGGCCATGGCGTCGGTGTCCATAAGGTCGCGGATGGCCTGGACCTGGGGCAGGATGAGGCGACCTCGCGGGGCCTCCTTGTCGATGGGCACCACGAGCACGGCCATCTCGCCTGGCCCCACGAGGTCGCCCAGGATGGTCGGGTTGTCGACGAAGTCGGCCGGCGCCGTGTCGAGGAGCGCCTGGCGGAAGTCGAGGATGCCCACGCCCTCGGGCGCCGCCGTCTCGACGACGCGCACCTTGAGCTCCTTCAGCCGCGCCGGCGCGAGGCGCGCTCGGGCGAGGTCGATCTTGTTGAAGACGACCACGACGGGGACGTTGCGCCCACTGAGCTCGTCGAGGATCTGGTCCTCGAAGTCCTCCCACACGCCGGCCTCGGTGACGATCACGCCGAGGTCGGTGCGATCGAAGACCTGCATGGTGCGCTTCGCGCGCAGCTCGCCCAGGGCGCCGACGTCGTCGATGCCGGCCGTGTCGATGAAGAGCACGGGGCCGAGCGGCAGCAGCTCCATCGGCTTCTCGACGGGGTCGGTCGTCGTGCCGGCCTGGTCGGAGACGATGGAGACGTCCTGGCGCGTGATGGCGTTGAGCAGGCTCGACTTGCCCACGTTGCGCCGGCCGAAGAGGCCGATGTGAAGCCGCATGCCGCGCGGCGCTGTCTGCGGTCATGGCTGGCCAGCTCCGCGCTTCGCTCGAGTCGCATGCCGCGCGTTCGGTCAGGCCAGCCTCGCTCGCCGCGTCCCATCGACGTCGGCGTGCCGAGGCGGCAGACGGCCTCGGCCGTCAGGAGCTCGTCGAACTCGGCCTCGCTGAGCCGGCCGTCGGCCAATGCGACCTCACGGATCGACGTGCCCGTCTCGTGCGCCCGGCGCACGATCTCGCTGGCGGCCTCGTAGCCGATCGCCGGCACGAGCGCGGTGGCCACTGCCGACGAGGCCTCGACGTGCGCCCGGCAGCGGACCTCGTCGGCTTCGATGCCCTCGACGCAGAAGCGGCGCAGGATCTCGCAGGAGCGTGCCAGCAAGAGCAGGCTCTCGATGAGCGCGGCGGCGATGAGCGGCAGGAAGGCGTTGAGCTCGAGGCTGCCGTACGCCGCCGCGTAGCCGATGGTGGCGTCGTAGCCCATGACCGTCAGCGCCGCCTGCGTCACGGCCTCGGGGATCACAGGGTTGACCTTGCCGGGCATGATGGAAGAGCCAGCCTGGCGTTGCGGGAGCCTGATCTCGCCGATGCCGGCTTCCGGTCCCGACGAGAGAAGCCGCAGGTCGGAGCAGATCTTGATCAGCGTGCTGGCGAGGGCCTTGAGGATGCCCGAGACCTCGACGTAGACGTCGGCGTTCTGCGTCGCCTCGGTCAGGTTCTCGGCGCGCGCGAAGCCGATCGAGGTCAGCTCGCGCAGCGTATCGACGACCCGGAAGATGTACTGCCGCGGGGCTGCGAACCCCGTGCCGATGGCCGTCCCGCCCAGGTTGACCACGCGCAGGCGCTCCTCGCACTTGTAGATGCGCCAGCGGTCGCGGCTCAGAGCCTCGGCGTAGGCACCCATCTCGCGGCCCAGCGTGGTCAGCACGGCGTCCTGCATCTGCGTGCGGCCGACCTTGACGACGTGGGCGAAGCCCTTCTCGTGCACCTGGAAGCTCTCCTGCAACGCGACGACCTGCTCCTCCAGCTTGTGCAGGAGGCGGATGGCCGCCAAGCGCAGCGCGGTGGGGAAGGTGTCGTTGGTCGACTGGTGGAGGTTGACATCATCGAGGGGCGAGACGCGTGCGTAGGCGCCGTGCGGCTCGCCCAGGATCTCCAACGCGCGGTTGGCCAGCACCTCGTTGACGTTCATGTTGGCGCTCGTTCCGGCGCCGCCCTGCAGGCGGTCAACGACGACGGCGTCGTTCAGCCCTCCATCGGCCATCTCGCGGCAGGCGCGCTCGATGGCGTCGGCCTTCGCCTCGTCGTCGCGCCAGGCGCCGAGGCTGCGGTTGGTCAGCGCGCACGCCAGCTTGACGGTGCCGAACGCCGCGACCAGCTCGCCGTGCACGGGCCGTCCGGTGAGGTGGAAGTTCTCCAGGGCGCGCAGCGTGTGCACCCCGAAGAGGCTCTCCTCGGGCACGGCGACCTCGCCGAGCAGGTCATGCTCGATGCGGTGACCGTCACTCACTCGTGTGTGAACACCATCATCTGTGCCTCGACGCCCTCTATGGCGCTGAGCCGCGCCATCATGGCGTCGCAGTCGCTCTCGGCGCCGATCACGTCGAGCAGCACGACACCGCTCGGCGAGCACATCGTGCCGTCCGTGTCGTGCAGTCCCACGCGCGTGCGGATGTTGCAGCCGAACTCGGTGAACACCGCCTGCACGCCGCCGGCATTCCTAGCCCGGTCGCTGATGTGGACGCCGACGATCAGGTGCTTCTCGCTCATCTGTGCCCTCCCCTAGCAGAACGCGTCGCGCTCGCCGGCGCGCACGCGGGCCATGAGCTTCTCCGAGACGCGACGCCCGCGCGCACTCATGCGCGCGAGCGTCGCGTCGATCAGGAGCTCGCCCGCCGCGCGCGTCACCGGCGAGCCGTAGTCCAAAAGGTACTCGAGGAACGTCGAAAGCGCGTTGGGGCCGCAGTGCTCCTTGATCTCGCCCGGCTTAGCGAGATCCATGAAATCGGCGCCCGTGCGGCCCAGACGATAGCAGGCGGTGCAGAACGAGGGGATGTATCCGAGCTGCGCCACATCGTTGATGACCTCGTCGAGCGTGCGGTGGTCACCGAGCTGGAACTGCTCCATCTCGGCCACGGTGTCGTCGGTGTACCCGCCGGGGTTCGTGCGGCTGCCGGCCGAGATCTGCGACACACCGAGCGCGAAGGTCTCGCGCCGGATGCCGGCAGTCTCGCGCGTCGACATGATGATGCCGGTGTAGGGCACGGCGAGGCGCAGGATGGCGACTATCTTGCGGAAGTCGATGTCGTCGACCGGGTGCGGCGGGTGCTCGGCGATGTTCGAGCCGACCGCGGGCTCGAGACGGGGCACGCTGATCGTGTGCGGGCCGACGCCGAAGGTGCGCTCGAGATGGCGGATATGCTCCATCAACGCGAGGACCTCGAAGCGCCAGTCGAAGAGGCCGAAGAGCACGCCGATGCCGACGTCGTCGATACCGCCCTCCATCGCCCGGTCCATACCCGTCACGCGCCAGTCGTAGTCGCGCTTCTTGCCGCCCAGGTGCACCTTACGGTACGTCTCGCGGTGGTAGGTCTCCTGGAAGAGCTGGTAGGTGCCGATGCCCGACGCCTTGAGCTCGCGGAACTCGTCGACCGTCAGCGGCGCCACGTTCACGTTGACGCGGCGTATCTCGCCGCGGTCGCGTTTGACCGCGTAGATGGTGGCGATCGAGTCGAGGACGTAGCGGAAACCCTCCTCGGGGTACGACTCGCCGGCCACGAGCAGCACGCGCTTGTGTCCCTGCTCGACCAGGATCTCGACCTCGCGGCGGATCTCGTCCTGCGTCAGCGCCCGCCGCTTGAGTTCCTTGTTACGCACGCGAAAGGCGCAGTACAGGCAATCGTTCGAGCACAGGTTCGAGACGTAGAGCGGGGCGAAGAGGACCAGACGCTTGCCGTAGATCGTCTCCTTGACCTCGCGCGCCGCGGCGAAGAGCTCGGCGAGGAGGTCGGGGTCGCTGATCGTCGACAAGGCGGCGACCTCGCTCATCTCGAGGCCGTGCGCCTCCTCGCCCTTGGCCAGGATCTCGTGCACGCGAGTCTCGTTGGCCCGCCCGCCCTCGATGAGAGCCGTGATGATGTCGCCTTCGTCGATGAACTCGACGGGCGTCGTCGTTGTGGTCATGGCTTGCCTCCGGAGGTGACGCCGGCAGCCTTCGTGGGGAGGGGCTGCGGGATAGAGAACGAGAACTCGGCCCAAGAGCCCGGCTTGGACGCTGCGCGGATGCGCCCACCGTGTAGCTGGACGATGCGCCAGGCGTTGTACAGGCCGACGCCGGTGCCCTTGTGCCCCTGCAGGGCCGGGCTGTCGAGCCGCGAGAACTTGCGGAAGAGCTTGTCCTTCTCGGCGGCTGGGAAGCCCGGCCCCTGGTTCCACACCGACACCGAGATGCCGTGCTTGCGCTTGAGCACCGCGAGGCGGATCTCGCCGCCCGCGTCGCCGTACTTGATCGCATTGCCGACCAGATTGACCAGCACGATGCGCATGAGACCCGGGTCGCAGCTGATGAGGAGCGAGCCCTCGGGCGGCAGCTCCGTCGTCAGACGCATCTGCCGGGTCTCGATCTGCGAGCGCACGAGGTCGATCGCGGGCTCGAGCACCTCCTCGACGAAGAGCGTCGCCGGCTGCACGCGCAGGCCCTGACCGGACTCCTCGAGACGCGCCAGGTCGAGGTACTCGTTCACCAGGCCCAGGAGGTACTGTCCCTTGTGGATCATGCGCTCGACCTTCGCCTTCTGCTGCGGCTCGAGGTCGCCGAGGTACCCCTCCGCCAGCAGCTTGGCGTCGGTCACCATCGAGGCTACCGGGTTCTTGAGCTCGTGGCTCACGAACCCGAGCATCTCGAAGTAGGCGCGGTTCGCCTCTTCGAGCTGCTCGATGCGCCAGGCTTTCTCGACCGCTTGACTGATACGCTCGGCGATCGCGATGGAGAGCTCGACGTGGCGGCTCGAGTAGGCACGCGCTCGGCGTGAGCTGCGGAACATGAACCCGACCACGCGTCCTTCGACGGAGAGTGGACAGGTGAGGCTCGAGCGCACACCCTCCTTCACCAGGAGGCGCGTGGAGCGGCTCGCCGGCTTGGCCTCGAGATAGGCCTCGAGGTCGTCGATGATGCGCGGCATGCGGCGCTCGAGCACGGGCCCCAGCGAGGTCGCGGTGAGGTCCTCGGCGTATCCCTGGCTAAGCAGCAGGGGCTCGTAGCTGGCGCGGGCGTAGTGCGAGACGACGCGCCCGCCGGCGTCTTCGACGAAGGCGAGGCCGATGCGATCGAACGGGAAGATGGTCATGGTCTCCTCGAAGAGGAAGTCGACCACGTCGTTGAGGGTCGGCAACGCTGCGACCCTGTGGTTCACGAGGCGCAGGATGCGGCGCTCCTCCTCGGTGAAGGGCTGCAGCACCGGCGCCGGCTGTGCCGGGTCGACATAGCGCACCGATGTCCGTGAGTCGGCCATGCTTCCTCTCTTGCGGCGGAGATCGTGCCGTCCCTCAGACTCTACCGCACCCGCCCGTCTCCTCGAGCGTCGTTTGCTCGCCGTCGCTCTCGGTATCTGTAGGGTACCGCGTTCGCGCGGATGCGCCAGTGGTGCGCGGCTCGGTCGCTGAAGGCCGCCCCCTCGTTCGAGGGCCCCGCGGATAGTGTCACCCACGGGCAATCGCAGGGAGTGGGCGGGGCGGCGAGCCTTGCGGCTCGCCGCCCCGCCCCGAAGCACCTACGCGATGTACTTGCCGCGCGGTGTGTAGCTTGTGTGCAGGAGCTTGTGGCTCTTGTGGCCGCAGGGGCCCTCGGTCAGGAACTCGCCGTAGAGCTTGACCACCGCAGGGTTCTCGATCGACTTGCGTACCTCGTAGGCGGCGTCTTCGGCGTAGATCGCCTTGGCGCGCGCGGCCCTGATCGCGGGCGAGGTCGGGATCGGTTGGCCGCCGCCGCCCAGGCAGCCGCCGGGGCACGCCATGAACTCCACGAAGTGGCACTGGCTGAAATGGCCGCCCGCCTTGATGTCGTCCATGACCCTCTTGGCGTTGGCCGTGCCGTGCGCGACCGCCACCTTGAGTGTGGCGCCCTTGAGCCACTCCCAGTCAGGGACGAGATGCGCCAGCAGCTCGGGTACGGGGCCCACCTGGGTGACGGGGATCTCGGCGTACTTGACGCCCTCGAAACCGCGCACCGGGATGATGTCGGCGTGCTCGTAGAGATCCTCCACCTTGAGCCCGGTAACGATCTCGATGACGCTGCGCAGTGCCGACTCCATGACGCCGCCGCTGGCGCCGAAGATGACGCCGGAGCCGGTCGCCGTGCCGAAGGGATCGTCGAAATCCGACTTGTCGAGCGTCGGCACGTCGATGCCGGCTTCGCGCATCATCTTCGCCAGCTCGCGGCTGGTGAGGCCGTAGTCGACGTCCTTGTAGCCGCTGTCGCACATCTCGGGGCGGTTGCACTCGAACTTCTTCGCCGAGCAGGGCATCAGGGCGACGCTGACGATGTCGGCCGGGTCGATGCCGTTCTTCTCGGCGTAGAAGGTCTTGATGAGAGCCCCGAACATCTGCTGTGGGCTCTTGGCCGACGAGAGGTTGGGGATGAACTCGGGGTAGAAGTGCTCGAGGTACTTGACCCAGCCGGGTGAGCAGCTCGTGAACTGTGGCAGCGCGACTTCGGGGTCCTTCTCGACGAGCGCCTTGTGGAGGCGTGTGAGAAGCTCGGTGCCCTCCTCGATGATGGTGAGGTCGGCCGAGAAGTTGGTGTCGAAGACCATGTCGAAGCCGGCGTGCCTGAGCCCCGTGTTGAGCTCGAAGGTGATCGGGGTCCCGGGCTCCAGGCCGAAGCACTCGCCGATGGCGGCTCGAGGGGAGGGGGCGGTCTGGATGACGACGTGCTTCGTTGGGTCGTCGATCGCTGCCCAGACCTGGTCGGTGGGGTCGTTGGCCTGGAGGGCACCAGTTGGGCAGCGGTTGATGCACTGGCCGCAGTTGATGCAGACCACCTCAGCCAGCGGCTTGTTCATGAAGGTCTGGATCTCGGTGCGGTCGCTGCGGCCGATGGCTTCGAGTACACCGACCTCCTGCAGGTCGATGCAGGTGCGCACGCAGCGGCGGCACAGAACGCACTTGTCCATGTCGCGCACCACGGAGTAGCTGGAACGGTCGACCGTGTAGCGCGGCTCCGTGGTGTGACCGAAGCGGAAGTAGTCGACGCCGTACTCCTCGGCCAGTGACTGCAACTCGCAGTTGCCGTTGCGCACGCAGGAGTAGCAGTCGCCGTAGTGGTCGGAGAGCAGCAGGTCGACGACGTGGCGCCGTGCCTGCCGGACCTGCCTCGAGTGGGTGTTGACCTTGATCGGCACCGTAATGGGATAGGCGCAGGCCGCCTGCAGCGTGCGTTGACCCTCTACCTCGACCACGCACACCCGGCAGACGCCGGCGATGCAGAGGTCCTCGTGGTAGCACAATGTCGGGATGTGGATGCCGACCTGCTTGGCGGCCTCGAGGATCGTCGTCGCGTGCGGCACCTTGATCTCGCGTCCGTCGATGGTGGCCGAGACGAGCGCGCCGATGGCGGTCGTGTCCTGGGCCGGCGTCGGCAGCTTGGCCTTCTGGCTCTCGGGAGCCCGGCCGCAGCCTTCCTGGAGTATCTCAGTCATAGTCGGCTCCCTCGCTACTGCACCATGGCGCCGTCGGTACGGCCCATGATCTCTTCGCCGAAGTTGCGCACGATGGAGACGAAGGCGCTCGAGCTGGTCTGCCCGAGGCCGCACTTCGAAGCCACCTGCATCGTCTCGCTGAGTGCCAAGAGCTCACTCAGGTAGTCCATTGAGCAGGCGCCCTCGCTGAGCAGCTCGACGCCCTCGAGCAGCTTCGGGTTGCCCAGGCGGCAGGGAGTGCACTGGCCGCAGGACTCGTCGACGAAGAACTCGAGGAAGTTGCGCGCCACCGCGAGCATGTCGCGCTGCGGCCCGATGACGATGATCGCGCCGCCCGTGGGGACGTCCTCGAAGGCGATCGAGCGACCGAAGTCGGCGCGCGGCAGGCAGACGCCCGAGGCGCCGCCGACCTGCACGGCCTTGGCATCTTGGCCGCCCACCTGCTGGAGGACTGCGGCGATCGTCACGCCGAGCGGGAACTCGTACACGCCGGGCCGCTCGCAGTCGCCTGACACGGAGAGGAGCTTGTGGCCCGTCGACGTCGACGTACCCATGGTCTTGAACCAGTCGGCGCCCTTGGCGAGGATGCAGGCGATGTTCGCCAGCGTCTCGACGTTGTTGACGGTGGAGGGACGTCCGAGGAAGCCGGTATTGACGGGGAACGGCGGGCGGTTGCGCGGTTCGCCGCGGTGGCCCTCGAGCGACTCGATGAGCGCCGTCTCCTCGCCGCACACGTACGCTCCCGCTCCCATGTGGATGTGGATCTCGAAGTCGAACCCCTCCGCGCCGAGCACGCCCTTGCCGAGCAGACCACGCTCGCGACGGCTGGCGAGAGTCTCCTCGAGGTGCCCGCGCAGGTACGAGTACTCGGCACGCAGATAGACGATGCCCTCGTGGGCGCCGATCGCGCGTCCGGCGATAGTCATGCCCTCGAAGACCAGGTCGGCGAACTCCGAGAGGATCACGCGGTCCTTGAACGTGCCCGGCTCACCCTCGTCGGCGTTGCAGATGACGTACTTCTTCTCTCCGCGCTCCGCGGCGGCGAAGTTGAGCTTGAGACCGGCGGGGAAGCCGGCGCCACCACGTCCTTTGAGACCCGAGCCGGTCACCTCGGCGATGATGTCGGCACGTGGTTTGGCAAGGGCCGCCTTGAGGCCGGCCTCAGGCTCGATGGTGCTGTAGGTCAGCGGACCCGTAGTTGCAGCGGCCATTCCGCGTACTCCTTCTTGTGTTCCGGCGCGAAGACTCCGAAGACGCGCCGGCACTCGTCGAGGATCTGATGGACCTTCTCCGTCGTGACCTGCGTGTAGACGCGGTCGTTGACGAGCAGAGCCGGACCCTGGTCACACATGCCCATGCAGTTCGCCCACTCCAGCGTGAACTTGCCGTCGCTCGTCGTCTCGCCGAAGCCGACGCAGAGGTCGTTCTCAAGCTGGCGAGCGATGCGGTCCTTGCCCTGCAGATCGCAAGAGATGGTGCGGCAGAGCCTCAGGACGAACTGGCCCTGGCGGCCGTCGCCCAGGAACGCATAGAACGAGGCCACGCTGTAGACCTCGACGGGGTGGATGTCGAGCTCATCGGCGATGACCTGCATGGCGTAGGGGTCGATCTGCGAGTAGGTCGCCTTCACCTGCTGCAGGATGGGGACGAGCGAGGTGCGGTCGTGCCCGAGCCTTTCGGCGAGGTCGCGCACCTCTTTGCTGAGCTGCTCTCGTTCGGTGACTAGCATCACTGCCTTCCTACTGTCGCACGCTGAGGAGCTTGCCGACCTTGGCGACGAACGTCGTCGGGTCGACCGGCTTGGACTGGAACTCGTCGACCGGGACCATCTCCTCGTCGGGCCCGAACTCGAAGCCCGTGGCCGTCCCGACGCTGGTGAGCATCATGATGGGGAGCGTGTGGCCCTGGCGGCGCAGGTCCTGCGCCATGACGAACCCGTCGTCGGGCTCTTCCATCATCACGTCGAGGATGAGCAGGTCGGGTTTGAACTCCTCGATCTTGGCCATGCCCTCGGCGCGCGTCGAGGCGGTGGCGATCTCGTAGCCCTCCCTCTCGAGGACCAGCCGCCCGGCGTCGAGGACGTCGGGATCGTCGTCGACAATCAGGATCTTCGGCACGGCGCTCTCCCTCACTCGTTGATCTCGACATGCAGACCGACCGCCGGGTCGCTGCTGCCGGGGCGGCTGGCTGCGATACGCGTTTCCACGTGCGAATGGCCTGCTCCGGTGGTTGTTTGGAGGCGGCCGCACGGGGGTGCAAGAAGGGTGTTTCGGGGTACCACCTCCACCAGCTCCGCTTGGATCGACTGCGCGACACGCTGGGCGCTCCCGCTCGCGTCGCGCTCCGCACGGTGACTCACTTGGGACACTTTGTAGCTTACTTCACAACCCCCGTTCGTTGCCAGCACAATACACCTCGCTTCATTTGCCAATGGAGTCGCTGTCGTTGTCCAGAATGTCGAGACTGAGAAGCCCCCGCTGCCCCTTCGGTGGCCCTCTGGTCGTTGCGGGGCCCCTGCGCCGGGCTTTAGAGTGTGAAGGAACGCCGGCGCCGCCCCTACGTGGCGCATCGTCCGGTCGGATCCCCGCCTCGGGGAGCCCCCGTTTGTCCACAGCGGCAGCAGGAAGAGTGGAGGTCTGCATGAGCATGGTAGCCCAGGACTTGAAGCAGCTCGTGGTCCCGCCGGTGCAGGGCCGGTCGACCGGTCTGGTCGTCGACCGCGCCGAGGGGAGCTGGTTCACGACCACCGACGGCGAGAAGTGGCTCGACATGGTGATGGGCATCGCCGTCGTCAACACCGGCCACTCCCATCCCAAGGTGCTCGCCGCGGCGAAAGAGCAGATGGACAAGCTGGTCCAGGGGCAGATGGCGCTCTTCTACACGGAGCCGCCGATGAAGCTGAGCGAGAAGCTCTGCGAGATCGTCCCCGGCGGCATGGACCGCGTGCTCTACGCGAACTCCGGTGCCGAGACGGTTGAGAACGCGATCAAGCTGGCCAAGCAGGTGACTCGCAGGCCGGCCGTGATCGCCTTCCAGGGTGCCTTCCACGGCCGAACCCACTACGCGATGGCGCTCACGGCTTCGAAGACGGTCTACCGTGGCCACTTCGAGCCGCTGCCCGGTGGTGTCTTCCACAGCCAGTTCGCCTATCCGTACCGCACGCCACGGGGCGAGGACCCGACCGACTACGCGCTCATGCACCTCGACCTGGTGCTGCGTGGCCACATCCCGCCCGATGATGTGGCGGCCATCATCGTCGAGCCGATCCAGGGGGAGGGCGGCTACATCGTGCCGACCAAGGAGTTCATGCAGGCCCTGCGCAAGAAGGCCGACGAGATCGGCGCCCTGCTCATCATGGACGAGATCCAGACCGGCATGGGGCGCACGGGCAAGTGGTTCTGCCACGAGTACTACGACGTGACAGCCGACATCGTCACCGTCGCCAAGGGCATCGCCTCCGGCTTCCCGCTCGGGGCCGTCGTCTCGCGCGCCGAGATCTACGACAAGCACGCGCCGGGCTCGCTGGGCGGCACCTTTGGCGGCAACATGGTCTCCTGTGCCGCGGGCATAGCTACCATCGACGCCATGCGTGACGAGGGCATGGTCGAGAACGCGTTCAAGCAGGGCGAGAAGCTGCGCGCCGTGCTGCGCGAGCTGCAGAAGGACTACCCGCAGATGGGCGAGGTCCGCGGCCTGGGGCTCATGGACGCCGTCGAGTTCGTCGTGCCGGGTACCAATAAGGAGCCCAACGCCGCGTTGGCCAAGAAAGTCATCGGCGAGTGCATCAAGAACAAGATGCTCATCCTCGGCTGCGGCTACTACGACAACTGCGTGCGCTTCATCCCGGCGCTGAACCTCTCCGACGCCGATCTCGACCTCGCCGTCAGCATCTTCAGCGACGCGGTCAAGGCGGCTGCCGCGAGCTGACGAAACGACACGTTCCCAGGGCCCCGGGCGCCTCGCCGCCGGGCAGGCGAGCGAGGCGCGGTCCGGGCCGGCGCGACGGGGCGCGCGGCCGCTTCTTGCGCGCGGCCGCGCGCCCCGTCGCCGTCCGGGCTCTTCTGCGGCCTCGTCGTGGCCGTGTCTCCCCGCGCCCCGCAGGCGCACAGGTTCTCGACGCTCGCGTCGGTGGGCCACCGGGGGCGCGGGCGAACCGGGTGGTACACTGATGGGCCGATGGATCTCTCCGAGCACTCCGTGATCTCCGCCGCGAGCAGCGCTGCGCCTTTCGTCACGAGCGTGCGCGTGCGCTACGCGGAGACCGACGCCGCTGGCGTCGTCTACTACGCCAACTACCTCGCCTACTTCGAGGTCGCACGCGTCGAGTGGCTGCGCGCGCTGGGCTGTCCCGTCAGGGAGGCCGAGGCGCGCGGCGTGCACCTGCCGGTCGTCGATGCGCGCGTGCGCTATCTGCAACCGGCGCGCCTCGATGACCTCCTTGAGATCCACATCAGGGCAAGCGACGTGAAGCGCGCCTCGTTCTCGTTCGACTACGAGGTGCGCCGGGGGGACGATATCCTCGCTCGCGGGTACACTCGACACGCGGTCGTCGAGCGCGAGAGCCTGCGGCCGCTGGCGGTGCCCGCGTGGTTGTGCGACCTTCTTCGCCGCGCGCTTGGGGCGCCCGAACCGGGGCTCACGGAGCCCGCAGACGAGCAGAGCCGAAGGTAATCTCGCGTGGACCAGGACCAGCCCTACGAGCACGTCGCCGGCGACCTCTCCGGCGACGTGCAGCACTGCTACCGGCACCCCGGCCGCGAGACGGGCGTCTCATGCTCCAACTGCGGCCGCCCGATCTGCTACGAGTGCATGACCCCAGCCGCCGTCGGCTTCCGTTGCCCCGAGTGTATCGCCGAGCAGCGTCGCGACGGCGGGCGCTCCCGCGTGGTCACCCGCGGCCAGATACGCGGGCGCTGGCAGGGCGGCATGCTGGGGTCGACGCACGCCCCGGTCACCAGGGTCCTGATCGGCCTCAACGTGGCCGCCTTCGTCATCGAGATCCTTGCGGCCGCCGGCGGCGGCAGCATCGGGGCGCTCTCGACCAAGACCCTTGTCGACCTGGGCGCCCTCTATACGCCGGCGCTCGTGGTGCAGCACGAGTATTGGCGGCTGGTGACGGCGATGTTCCTGCATGCCGGTCTGATGCACATCTTCTTCAACATGATCTCGCTCTACTTCCTCGGGTCCTACCTCGAGCCTGTGGCGGGGTGGAAGAAGTTCCTCGTCATCTACTTCACGGCGGGGGTGGCCGGCAACGTGCTGGCGTTCGCCATCGGTCCGATCTTCGTACCCATGATCGGCGCCTCGACGGCGATCTTCGGTCTGCTTGGGGCGCTGTTCCTGTATAGCCTCCACAACCGCCACACGTTCGCGGGGCAGGCGCTGCGCAGCATCGGCTTCTGGCTCCTGCTGAACCTCGTCTTCACGTTCCTGTACTCGGGCATCTCCTGGCAGGGGCATATCGGCGGGCTGCTGGGCGGCATGGCCGCCTTCGAGGCGCTGACGCTGGGAGGGCGCAAGAACCTCGATGCGCCCTTCGAGGGCGCCGATCTCGCCGCCATCGTGGTCGTGATCGCCGTCATCATGGCCGTCGCCTGGTGGCGGGTCACGACCCTGACGCTCTAAGCGCCGCCGCCGCCGTGGACCCTCAGCGGGCCGCGCTCCGCACCGCGTCCCCGCGCTACGTCGAGGAACGCGCCGCGCGCGTACCTCGTGCCGAGTTGACCGCCAGGCTGGCCAGGCTGCGCAGTGACCTGGCCGCGCGCGACCTCGACGCCGCCCTCCTCGTGCAGAATGCCGACCTCTACTACTACGCCGGCACGGTGCAGCAGGCGCACCTCTACGTGCCCGCCGACGGTGAGCCGACGCTCTTCGCCCGCAAGACCGTCGCTCGTGCCCGCGTGGAGACGCCGCTCGATGTAGTGCCCCTGGCGAGCGTAGCGGCCCTGCCCGAGCAGCTTGCGGCCCGCTACGGCGCGCCGCCGCAGCGGCTCGGTCTCGAGCTCGACGTCCTGCCCGTCAACCAGCTGCGCCGCTACGAGGCGCTGCTGCCCGGCGTGCAGGCCGTCGACGTCTCGCCGCTCGTGATGCGGCAACGCGCCGTCAAATCGCCGTGGGAGGTCGAGCGCATCCGCGCCGCCGGGGCAGTCACGATCGCCGTGAGCGAGCGGCTGCCCGATCTGCTCGAGGAGGGGATCACCGAGGCGGCACTGGCCGGCCGGCTCGAGGCCGTGGCGCGGTCGCTCGGGCACCAGGGCGTGATCCGCATGCGCGGCTTCAACCAGGAGATGTTCTACGGGCAGCTCCTCACGGGGGCGAGCGGCGAAGTCGCGAGCTTCCTCGACACGCCGCTCGCCGGCACCGGCCTGAGCCCTGCCGTCGCCCAAGGCGTGAGCTTCAGGCGGATCGGGCGCGGCGATCCCATCGTCTTCGACTTCGTCTCGGTCGTCGACGGCTACACGGCCGACTTCACGCGCATGTACGTGCTGGGGGCGCTCGATCCCCGGCTCGAGGAGGCCTACGCGGCTGCGCGGCGCATCCAGGAGGCCGTCGCGGCGCGCGCACGGCCGGGAGTGCGCTGCCGCGAGCTGTACGAGACGGCGTGCGAGGTGGCCGAGGCGGCGGGGCTGGCGGCATCGTTCATGGGGCACGGGGAGGGGCAGGTGCGCTTCATCGGGCACGGCGTCGGCATCGAGTTGGACGAACTGCCCGTGCTCTCGCCCAACGACCTCACGCTCGAGGAGGGAATGGTGTTCGCGCTCGAGCCCAAGTTCGTGCTTCCGGGGCTCGGCGCGATCGGCATCGAGAACACGTGGCTCGTCACAGTGGCAGCGCCCGAAGTACTGACACCGGCGCCCGAGCACATTCGCATCGTGTAGCCGACGGGCGCTCGCGGCCGCGGTGGACTGAGCTGAGTAGACCGCTCCAGCCGTGGCTGTCGTCTGCCGATTACTACGAGGTCGCCATGAAGCAGCTGACAGACACCGTGTTCGTCCATGAGGTGCAGGTCACCGGCTTCAGCGTCGCCTGTGCCTTGGTTCTCACGCCACGCCGCGCAATCGTGTTCGACACTCTCACCGGGATCGACGACGTGCGGCCGGTCGCGGCTCTTGTGAACCGGCACCGTGAGGGTCGGCGCGTCCTCGTTGTCAACTCGCACCACCATTGGGACCACGTGTACGGCAACGCCGCCTTCGCCGACGACGACATCGTCGCCCACCGATCGTGTCGCAAGCTCATGGCGTCGTGGTCGTACACGGAGGACGAGAGCATCCCTCTGCCGCCCGCCGAGGGCGTGCCGTTGCCGACGATCGCCTTCGGCGACCGCGTGACCTTCGCCGACGATGGCGGGACGCTGCACTTGATCCACACGCCGGGTCACTCTGAGGATTCGCTCGTGGCCTACTACGAGGCGGCGCGGCTGCTCCTCGCCGGCGACACGCTGGAGTGGCCCCTGCCGCACCTGTGCCAGCGGGACGGGTTCGCCAGCTACGTGCGCACGCTGCGCCAGCTCAAGCAGCTCCCCGTGACCCGCATCCTGCCGGGCCATGGACCGGTGATGGGCAAGGAGATCATCGACGCCAACCAGCGCTATCTCGAGGGGCTCTACGAGGCGGTGCGGGCGGCGAAAGAGAACGGTGTCTCGCGGCACGAGCTCACGTTGCCGGCGGAGTGGTTCCTCCCCGAGGGCGTCGAGCTGAACGAGTTCTACGCCGAGGCGCATCAGGCCAACGTCGAGTGGGCCTTCGACGAGGTGTAGCAGCTCTAGCGCTCGCGCCTCAGTCACGCTCCCGCCTCGCCTCACGTTCTGCCCTCGCGCCCGCCGTCTGGTCGTCGGGCGTCTCCAGACCGTCCGGTACAATGCAAACTGGACAAAGTGGTCCACTTCGTGTACAAAAGGAAGCATGCGACTTTCGACACAAGCGGACTACGCCGTGCGTGTCGTCTATGAGCTCGCTTCGCGTCCTTCCGGAGCCATCGTGCAGACAAAGGAGATCGCTGCGGCTCAAGACGCGCCCGAGGGGTACCTGGTCAAGGTCGTCCAGGCGCTGGCCCGCGCCGGCGTGCTGCGTACGGTGCGCGGCAGCCAGGGGGGCATAGTCCTGGCTCGGCCGGCGACTGAGATCTCCGTGCGCCAGGTCTGCGAGGCGATCGAGGGACCGACCATGTTTCACCGCTGCGCGCAGCGGGTCGAGCCGTGCTCGGAGGGCCCCTGCGGGACGCACGCCTTCTGGACGAGGATCGAGTCGCTGTTGACGCACGAACTCGAGAGCACGACCTTTGCGGCCCTGGTCTCCCAGGCGCCCCACCGCGACGGCGAGCCCGTCGCCCATACAGCGCAAGGGAGGTGAACGAAGAGTGACGGCAATGATGGAGCAGATAGAGAAGGCGCTCGGCGACGTACGTCCGGCCTTGCAAGCGGACGGCGGCGACATCGAGCTCGTCGGCGTGACCGACGACGGCATCGTGCAGGTGCGGCTGCAGGGCGCGTGCGCCGGTTGTCCCATGTCGCAGATGACCCTCACGCAGGGCGTGGAGCGGCATCTGAAGACCGTGGTCCCCGGCGTGGAGCGCGTGGAGAACCTCGGCTTCTAGAAGAGAATGCGAGGGGCGGGGGTGGCTCTCAGCCACCTCCGCCCCTCGCGCGTCTACGCCTCGGAGGGCTTCTCCCCCGGCGCTCCGAAGGCCTCGAGCCGCACGTCGTCGGCGACCGTGTAGGCCATGTCGGTGCACCCGGCGATGTCTTCCAGCGTGTAGCCGCAGGCGACCTCCTCGAGCAGCCAGCCTCTCTCTGGATGGCGGCGGAAGAACGCCCGCTCGGTGATGATCACGTCGGCCTCTTTGGCGCCGGTGAGCGGGAAGGTGCACCTCTTCATGAGCTTGCTGCCGCCGTCCTTGGCGCAGTGCTCGCTGACGATGTACACGATCTTGGCGCCGGTCACGAGGTCCATGGCGCCGCCCATGCCGGCGAGCATCTTGCCGGGGATGATCCAGTTGGCGATGTTGCCCTCCTCGTCGACCTGCAGGGTGCCGAGGAAGGTCGCGTCGACGTGGCCGCCGCGGATCATCGCGAACGAGGTCGCGCTGTCGAAGTAGCTGCCGCCGGGGATGAGCGTGATGGGCTGGTTGCCGGCGTTGGCGCGGTCGCGGTCCTCGCAGCCGGGATCGGGGCGCGGACCCACGCCCACGGCTCCGTTCTCGGTCTGGATGACCACGTCGACACCCTCGGGCACGTAGTTGGCGATCAGCGTCGGCAAGCCGATGCCCAGGTTGATGATCTGGCCGTCCCTGAGCTCGCGGCCGGCGCGGGCGGCGATGGTCGTCTTGGCGTCAGGCATTGTTGATCACCTCTTCGCGCATCACGCAGTACTCGATGTTGGCGCGCACCACGGCGTCGACGAAGATGCCCGGGGTGTGGATGGCGTTGGGATCGAGCTCGCCGAGGACGTACAGGTCCTCGACCTCCGCGATGACGTAGTCGGCGCACATGGCCGCCGGCACGTTGAAGTTGCGTGAGGTGCCGCGGTAGATGAGGTTGCCCCAGGTGTCGCCGGCGTGGGCGCGCACGATGGCGATGTCGCAGCGCAGCGCCGGCACGAGGATGAACGTGCGGCCGTCGAGCTCGATGAGCTGCTTGCCCTCCTCGGCCACGGTGCCGACCCCGGTGGGAGTGAGGAAGCCGCCGAGCCCGGCGCCGCCGCAGCGCATCATCTCCGCCAGCGTGCCCTGCGGCGTCGCCTCGACCTCGAGCTTGCCCTCGTTCATCAGCCGGCCGATGTCGGGGGTCGTGCCGACGTGGCTGGCGACGATCTTTCGGACCTTGCCCTGTAGGGCGAGTTCGACGACGCCGCGGTCGTGGTAGCCGGCGTCGTTCTCGTACAGGGTGAGGTCGGTCACGTCCATCGTCTTCAGATGGTCGATGAGCGTCAGTGGGTCACCCTGACCGATGAAGCCGCCGACGGCGATGCTCATGCCTGAGCGGACATGCGACATGGCCTCGGCGATCGGCACTACCTTGTTCTTCGGCACCTTCAGTCCTCTGTGGCATGCTTCGCGCCCGATCGGCCGGTCGCGAGAACATGTGAAGCGTATCACCAGCCCGGTCGCGCCGTCGTCCGTCGCCCCCGGGACCGTCTCGTCCGTTCTCTCGTCGCGGTGCTCTTGGAGGCCCGTCGGCCTTCCAGGCGGATACCCCTACGCCGCCCCGGGCGGTCGCGTGCGGTCGGTTCCTACCGCGAGTCGCGCACTCCGGTGAGGGCGTTGGGGTTCTCGACGCTTGAGAGGTCGCCGGGGTCCTGCTGCAGATAGGCCCGGCGGATGACGCCGCGCACGATCTTGCCCGAACGAGTCTTGGGCAGGGCATCGACGAAACGCACGTCGTCGGGGCGCAGCGTCTTGCCGAGCGCCGCGACGACCTGCTGCCGGAGTGCCGCGCGCAGATCCTCAGACTCCTCGACGGCGGGGTTCAGCACGACGAAACAGACGAGCGCCTCGCCCTTGATCTCGTGCGGCACGCCAATGGCGGCGGCTTCGGAGACCGCCGGGTGCTCGATGAGCGCCGCTTCGACCTCGGCCGGGCCGGTGCGGCGTCCGCTCACCTTGATCGTGTCGTCGGCGCGCCCGCGCAGGAACCAGAAGCCGTCGCCGTCGACGTAGGCCCAGTCGCCGTGGAACCACAGGTCGGGGCCGAAGCGGCTGAAATAGGTGTCGAGGTAGCGGTCGGGGTCGTTCAGGAAGCCCTTCGTCATGGACGGCGCCGGTCGCCGGCAGACGAGGTAGCCGAGCTGCTCGCGCACAGGTCGCGCGTCGTCGTCCACGCAGTCGACGGCCATGCCCAGCATCGGCCCGCGCAACGTCGTCGGCTTGAGGGCGCTGATCGGCAGCGGCATGAGGAAGCAGCCGACGATCTCGGTGCCGCCGGAGATGTTGATGATCGGTACGCGCCCGCCACCGACGCGCTCGAAGAACCACATGTACGAATCGGGGTCCCACGGCTCGCCCGTCGACCCCAGGTACTTGAGGCTGGAGAGGTCATAGCGGTCGGGGTCCGCCGGGCCCTCCTTCATGAGCAGGCGGATGGCCGTCGGCGAGATCCCCAGATGGGTGGCGCGCAACTCGGCGCAGACCTCCCAGAGGCGTCCCGGGTGGGGCCAGTCCGGCGCTCCTTCGAAGAGGACCACGGTCGCGCCGAAGAAGTGCACGCCGATGAGCTCCCAGGGTCCCATCATCCAGCCGATGTCGGTGAGCCAGAAGAAGACGTCGTCGGGTTTGACGTCGAAGGCGTAGCCGAGCTCCTTGGCCATCTGCGCCAGGCAGCCGGCGTGCGTGTGCACCGTCCCCTTGGGGCGTCCGGTCGTGCCCGAGGTGAAGATGATGATGGAGCGGTGCTCGGCCTCGAGGCTCTCGGTCGCGCACGTCTCGCCATGGGCGCCGAGGAACTCGTCCCACCAGACGTCGCGCCCCGGGGTCATCGGGCAGTCGATCGCCGCCTCAGTGCGCCGCTCGCCTCCCAGGCGGTCGACGACGACCACCGTCTCGATCCCCGCGTACTCCTCGATGGCGCGGTCGACCTCGGGCTTGATGGCGAAGGGCTTGCCCCGCCTCAGCGATCCGTCGGCGGTGAAGACTATCTTGCTGGCGCCGTCCTCGAGGCGCGTCGCCAGGGCGTGGGCGCCGAAGCCCGAGAAGACGGGGATGAGGACGGCTCCGATCTTGAGCGCCGCGTAGAAGACCGCCACGAGCTCGGGGACCATCGGCATGAAAAGGCCGACGGCGTCGCCTCGCTGCACGCCGGCGGCCCGCATGGCGTTGGCGACCCGGCAGACTTGGCGGTCGAGCTCGGCATAGGTGACCGTGCGCCGCTCGCCGCCCTCTGTGACCCACTCCAGGGCGGCGCGATCGCGACGCGGGCCATCCGCGTGACGATCGAGGCAGTTGCGCACCACGTTGAGCTTGCCGCCCACGAACCAGCGCGCCCAGGGGAAGCCCGCGATTCGTCGAGCACGGTGCTGTAGGGCTCGTCCCACTCCACGCCGAGGTCTGTGCAGCGCGGCGTCCCAGAACCAGGCCACGTCGGTCGTCGAACGCTCGACGAGCTCGTCGTAGGTGGAGACGCCGTGGGCGTCCATGAAGCGCCGCACGTTGCTCTTCTCGAGGTAGTCGCCGTACGGCTCCCAGATGATCCTGTCGGGGGCGGCCGGCGCCGACGCTTCGCCCATGTCCCGTCTCCTTTCGTGGGCCGCCTCCCGTGCGGCCGCGGGCTTGTCGAGCGTCGCACGTGGCGCGATCCGCCCTACAGCCTGGAAGGAAGCTCCCCACCTCAGTGCCGAGATTGGGCGATTGTAGGAGTCGTCGGAGGCCGGGGCAACGACGCGCGCCACGCGCCGGCGCGCGATGCTGCCGTGGGCAAGAGGTGCGGGGGCCCTCTGTACATGACTACCGCGCTTCAGAGGCTCGTGCCGTCTACGCTCGACAGAATGGCCTCACGCAGTCCGGCACAACGACGAGCGGCTAGCGGAGCAGTCTCCCGTTTCGGCCGATCTCCACAGCGCACCCGGTGTCTATCGCCGCGCATTGCGGCGCGTCCTGATGGATGCGAGGAGGCTGCAGTACCACGCCGGGGAGCGTGAGCCACTCATCGCGCATTGGTGGGGTACTCAGGGCGCGTACAACACGTAGTACGCCGGGACGTACAGAAGGCTCGCGACGACGAGCGTGAAGAGCATCGTCGGGAGGCCGCGCCTCGTCCAATAGGCCGAGGTGATCGGGTGCTGGGTGCGCTCCGAGAGACTGGCGACCACGACATTGGCGGAGGCACCGATGATGGTGCCGTTACCGCCGAGGCCGGCGCCGAAGGCGAGCGCCCACCAGAGGGCCTCCACATCGACGCCTTCCTTCTGCAGTCCGAGGATAACGGGGATCAGGGCGATGGTGATGGGGATGTTGTCGACCACCGCCGACAGCAGGCCGACCACCCAGATCACGGCGATGCCCACAAGCACGGGGTTCACGTCCTTGAGGCCCACGAGGCTCTCCGCCGCCTTCTCGAGCACCCCCGACGCTTCCAGTCCCCCGACCATCACGAACAGGCCCGTGAAGAAGACGAGCACGCTCCACTCGACACGCTGGACGGTCTCGTGCACGTCGGGCCGCACCCAGAGCAGGGCGGCGGCGGCCCCGACGAAGGCGATCATCGATGGCGCCATGTGCAGCGGCCCCTGCAGCACGAAGAGCACGATGACGCCGGCGAAGACGATGATCGTCTTGCGAGCGGTGGGCCAGTCGCGTATCTCCTTCTTTGGGTCGAGCTGCTCAAGCTCTTGGAAGCGGGCCGGCTCGACCCGCAGCTCCCCGCCGATGAGGTAGCGCAGCACGAACAGGCTGGCGATCCAGATACCGATGACCACGGGCAGGGAGTTCACGATAAAGTCGTTGAAGCTCAGCCCGGACGCGGAGCCGATGATGATGTTGGGCGGATCACCGATGAGGGTGGCGATGCCACCGATGTTGGAGAGCAGCGCCTCGGAGAGCAGGAACGGCGCCGGGCTGACCTCGAACATCTCGCAGAGGACGATGGTGACCGGCGCCATCACGACGACGGTCGTGACGTTGTCGAGGAACATCGAGACGACGGACGTCACGAGGCCGAGCAGCACCATGAGCCGGAACGGCCTTCCCTTCGATGCCCGTCCGGCCCACAGGGCGAGGAACTCAAAGACGCCGGTGGGGGCGAGGATGGCGACGATGATCATCATCCCCAGGAGCAGGCCGATGGTGTTGAAGTCGACGGCGAGAAGAGCTTCGCCCTCGTTGTAGAAACCCAGCAGCTTACCGACACCGACCATGATGACCGCGCCCACCATGGCCAGGATGGTCCGGTGCGCCTTCTCCGTCAGAATGAGGACCAGAGTGACGATGAAGATCGCTAGCGCTATGAGCATCTCTGCGGTCATTGCCCCTGTGCCTATGCCGCCCTCACCCCTGGCCCGGTTCGAGACCACGCAAGGGGCGCACCGGGTGAAGTGCATCTTCGACACCGGTGACGCCACCGAGACGTGCGACAAGCATACCGTGGTGGCAGTTGGCACCCGAGCCAGGACCGCGCTAGCGGTCTCCGAGCACTCGTCTCGCATGTCCGGTCTCCGCGGCGCAGCGGGTTCGTTCTCTGCACCACCTTGGGCTGTTCAGTCGGCTCACAGGGCGTGAGTCCGGCCGGGAAGAAAGCGAGGACCGATGTGCCAAGGGCACGCCGCTGCCGTCGCGATCGTCCACGTGGGCCTCCTTGGCGGGCGCATACCGCGTCGCGCGCCTGGTCGATATACTGCGCTTCGGTCCCGGCTCTCCTAGGAGGCACCATGACGGCCGTTGGCGACGAGGCGATGGTGGGCATCATCGGCGGCTCGGGTTTCTACGAGCTGCTCGAGGACGCGCGCGAGGTGGCCCTGGAGACGCCGTTCGGCGCCCCGAGCGACGTCTACTTCGTGGGCGTGATCGGCGGCGTACCTGTGGCGTTCCTGCCGCGTCACGGGCGCGGTCATCGCATCATGCCCGGCGAGATCAACTACCGCGCCAACATCTGGGGCATGAAGGCCCTGGGGGTCCGCTACCTGATCTCCGCCAGCGCCGTGGGCAGCCTGCGCGAGGACCTCAAGCCTCTCGACATCGTCGTGCCCGACCAGCTCTTCGACCGCACGAAGGCGAGGGTGTCGACCTTCTTCGGGGAAGGTGTCGTCGTGCACATGGGCTTCGCCGACCCGTTCTGCGCCTATGCCTCGAAGCGCCTGTTCGAGGAGGGGCGGGCCGTCGGCGCGACGGTGCACGCCGGCGGCACGTACGTCTGTATCGAAGGCCCGCAGTTCTCGACGCGCGCGGAGTCGCACGTCTACCGGCAGATGGGCTTCGACATCATCGGCATGACGAATCTGCAGGAGGCCAAGCTGGCCCGCGAGGCGGAGCTCTGCTACGCCACCATGGCTCTTGTGACCGACTACGACGTATGGTACGAAGGCGGTGAGGACGTGACCCTCGAGCAGGTTCTCTCCAACGTGCGCCGCAACGTCGAGACGGCCCAGACGATCGTGCGCCGCGTCGTGCCGGCGCTCGACCTCGAGCGCGACTGCGGCTGCCGGCACGCGGTGGAGAACGCGGTGAACACGCCGTCCGAGCTGATCCCCGCGGCGACGAAGGAGAAGCTCGACCTGCTCATCGGCAAGTACATCTCGTAGGGGACTAAGAGCGGCCGCCGGCTGGCGGAGTCCAGAGCCGGCGGCCGCCTGCGGGAGTGAAAGGAGCTGGAGCGTGAGTAGTTTCCTGTCAGACAACGGGGTGATCTTCGCGGTGCTCTGCGCCCTGGTCGCCGTCGTCTACGGCGCGGTGCTGATCCGCTGGCTGCTCGCCCTGCCGGCCGGCGACGCCAAGATGCAGGAGGTTGCCGGCGCCGTGCAGGAGGGCGCGCGGGCGTACCTGAACCGCCAGTACCGCACCATCGGCATGGTCGGGCATCGTCGTGTTCGTGATCCTGCTCGTGGCGCTGGGCCTCGGGAAGGACTGGACCTACGGCTGGCACGCCGCCGTCGGCTTCGTCGTCGGCGCCGTGCTCTCGGCCGCCGCCGGCTACATCGGCATGATGGTCAGCGTGCGCGTCAACGTGCGCACCGCCGAGGCCGCCAAGCAGGGCCTCGGGCCGGCGCTCAAGGTCGCCTTCCGCGGCGGCTCCGTCACCGGCCTGCTCGTCGTCGGCCTCGCCCTGCTCGGCGTGGCCGTCTACTACTGGATCACCGGTGACGTCGCCGCCCTCGTCGGCCTCGGCTTCGGCGGCAGCCTCATCAGCGTGTTCGCCCGCGTCGGCGGCGGCATCTACACGAAGGCCGCCGACGTCGGCGCCGACCTCGTGGGCAAGGTCGAGGCCGGCATCCCCGAGGACGACCCGCGCAACCCGGCCGTGATCGCCGACAACGTGGGCGACAACGTCGGCGACTGTGCCGGCATGGCGGCCGACCTCTTCGAGACCTACGCCGTGACGGCCGTGGCCGCCATGCTGCTCGCCTTCCTGAGCTTCCGCGCCGGCGTCAACGCCGTCGCCGTGGGCAAGGGGTCGCTGATCGCCATCGGCGGGGAGGTAGCCTACAAGCCGGCCATCCTCTACCCGCTCGTCCTCGGTGGCGTCTCGATCATCGCCAGCGTCATCGGCACCTTCTTCGTGCGCCTCGGTAGCTCCGGGAACATCATGAACGCCCTCTACAAGGGGCTGGCCGCCGCGGCGGTGATCGCCATCGCCCTCTTCTATCCCATCACGCAATGGATGCTCGGCAGCAACGCGGCGCGCGCCTTCGGCGTGCCGACGGTACCGCGCCTCTTCGGCGCCGCCGTCACCGGCATCGTCGTGACGGCCCTCATCGTCGTCATCACCGAGTACTTCACGGCCAGCCGTTACAACCCGGTGAAGAGCATCGCGCGCGCCAGTATCACGGGGCATGCCACCAACATCATCCAGGGTCTTGCCGTCTCGATGCAGTCGACGGCCCTGCCCGTCGTCGTGATCGCCTTCGGCATCCTCGTGAGCTATCAGCTCGCCGGCCTCTACGGCATCGCCGTGGCCGTCATGGCGATGCTCTCGATGACCGGCATCATCGTCGCCATCGACGCCTACGGTCCGATCACCGACAACGCCGGCGGCATCGCCGAGATGGCCGACCTGCCCGAAGAGGTGCGCAAGACCACCGATCCGCTCGATGCCGTGGGCAACACGACGAAGGCGATCACCAAGGGCTACGCCATCGGCTCGGCCGGCTTCGCCGCCCTGATCCTCTTCGTCTCCTACACCAAGGACCTGCAGGCGCACTTCGTCGAGAAGTACGACTTCCAGGGAGCGCTCTCGTTCCTGATCGACAACCCATGGGTGCTCGCGGGACTGTTCCTCGGCGCCATGCTGCCCTACCTGTTCGCCTCGCTCTGCATGAAGGCCGTGGGGCGGGCCGGCGGCCTCGTGGTCGAGGAGGTACGGCGCCAGTTCCGTGAGATCCCCGGCATCATGGAGGGCACGGCCAAGCCCGACTACGGCAAGGCGGTCGACATCGTCACCAAGGCGGCCATCCGCGAGATGATGCTCCCGGCGGCGATCCCCGTGCTCACGCCGATCATCGTCGGCTTCGCCTTCCGCGAGAAGGGCTATCTCGTGCTCGGCGGCGTGCTCATGGGCAGCATCATCACCGGCATCTTCCTCGCCATCTCGATGACGAGTGGTGGCGGCGCCTGGGACAACGCCAAGAAGCTGATCGAGGACGGTGAGTTCGGCGGCAAGGGCTCAGAGGCACACGCTGCCGCCGTGACCGGCGACACTGTCGGCGACCCCTACAAGGACACGGCCGGGCCGGCGATCAACCCGATGATCAAGGTCATCAACATCGTCGCCCTGCTCATCATCCCCTTCCTGATCAAGTAGGGAGCCGCGCGGGAAGACTCCTGCGCAGCCGGCAGACGGGCGGGACGAGGCGGGGGCGCCGCGCCGTGAGGCGCGGCGCCCCCGCCTCGAGGTGTCCGCCCCCGCCCTTGCGGGCCAACCTTCGCGGTGCTAGCGTTGCGAGCTTGGGTCGGGAGCCTGAGAGAGAACACGTGGGACATGCACAGGACTCGTCAGATCTTCTCCGTCGTCTTCGTCGTTCTCGGCGCGGCTCTGCTCGTGCGCGGCCTCTGGGCGGGCGTCTGGCCGCTCTCGATTCAGACGATCGCAGGGGCGCTCCTCCTCGCCATGGGAGTGCTGCGCCTGCGCTACTCGTAGCAGTGCCTCACCGGGCGCGAAACGGCGAGGCGGCGTCCTCGCCGGTCACGGGAGCCACGATCCAGTCTGAGGCGGCCGCCTGATGGCGCGGCGCAAGAAACGCGAGGGGCAGAGCCTTCACAGGGTGCTGGGCGTGCCTGCGCTCTTCAGCACCGCCTACGGCAACGTCGGCTCTTCGATCTACTACGCCCTCGGCGTCGTCGCGCTGTCGGCGCTGGGACTCACACCACTCGTCTTCCTGCTGACCGGGCTGCTGTTCGCCACGACCGCCTGGTCGTACGCCGAGGCGACCGCCATGCTGCCCGAGGCGGGCGGCTCGTCAAGCTTCGCGCGTCGTGCCTTCAACGAGTTCTGGAGCTTCGGGGCCGGCTGGGCGCTGATGCTCGACTACATCATCACCATCGCCATCTCGGCCTTCTTCGTGCCCAACTACCTGGCGGCCTTTTGGCCGGTCCTCAAGTTCTGGCCGTACAACTCGATCGGCGGCATCATCGTCATCGCGTTCCTCGTGGTCATCAACGTGATCGGCATCAAAGAGGCCGCGCGCCTGAACGTCGTCCTGGCCGTCCTCGACCTCTTCACCCAGGTCCTCATCATGATCGTCGGGGTGATCCTGCTGCTCGCACCACGCCTGCTGCTGGACCAGATTCACCTCTGGACGGCGCCGACGTTCAAGCAGTTCGTCTACGGCATCTCCATCGGTACGGTCGCCTACACGGGCATCGAGACCATCTCCAACATGTCCGAAGAAGCGGCCAACCCGAATCGCGACGTCCCGCGCTCGATCAACATGGTGCTCGCCGTGGTCCTCGTGGTGTACCTGGGCATGTCGCTCGTAGCTCTTTCGGCCATGCCGGTGCGCTACAACGTCCTCCCGTACGACCCGGCCAGCGGGAAGACCCAAGCCGTGCCGGTCGTGCAGGGTATCGGCTTGCCGGACGGGGAGTACGTCTTCAAGAACGATCCTCGGCAGAAGGTGTACATACCAGTCAAGGATCCCGGGGCAAGCGAGACGGTCATCGAGCCGACGAAGCCCAATGGCGACGTCTACCAACTCAACGGGCGACCCGTGACCAACGTGTACGGCACGCTGCTGGGCAGCGTGTATCTGCAAGACCCCGTGCAAGGAGTCGTCACCCACATGCCGGCGGAGCTCTCCTGGCTCAAGGCGATCCTCAAGCCGTGGGTCGGTATCCTGGCCGCCACCATCCTGGTAATCGCCACCAACGCCGGCATCATCGGTGTCTCCCGTCTCACGTACTCGCTGGCGCAGCACCGTCAGGTGCCACCGATCCTCGGTCGCGTGCACGTCACGCGAATGACGCCGTACGTCGCCATCGTCGTCTTCGGCGTGGTCGCTTCCATTCTGATCGTGCCCGGGAGCACAGCGTTGCTCGCCGACCTCTACGCATTCGGGGCCATGCTGTCGTTCACGGCAGCCCACGTGTCGGTGATCCGGCTGCGGCTCAAGGAGCCGAGTCTAGAGCGGCCGTTCCGTGCGCCGTTGAACATCCCCTTCCGGGGCACGACCGTGCCGCTCACCGCAGTCGTCGGCGCTGTGGGCACGTTCTCGGTATGGATCGTCGTCGTGTTGACGCACGCGGAGGGACGTGCCGTAGGCCTGACGTGGATGGCTGCCGGTCTCGTGACGTACGTCATCTATCGCAAGGCGAAAGGCCTGTCTCTGACGGAGACGGTCAAGGCGGCTCCTCTGCCGGCCTACGTGCAGGCGGACATCGTCTACGACCAGCTCCTCGTGCCCCTCGTGGGCTCTCAGGTGACCGATGAGATGGTGGTGCTCGCCTGTCAGCTCGCCACTGAGCGCAACTCGTCCATCGACGCTCTCTACGTGATCGAGGTGCCGATGAACCTGCCGCTCGACGCACGGCTGACCCAGGAACGCGAGAGGGCCAAGCAGGTGCTCGACCGCGCGGCCGTCATCGCCGACCAGTTCGGCGTGAAGATGACGCCCATCGTCGTGACGGCGCGGCAGGCCGGACGGGCGATCTGCGAAGAAGCGGCGGCGAGGCGCTCGGAGGTCATCATCCTCGGTGCCGCGCGCAAGCGTCGCATCGCCGAGCGCGTGTTCGGGCGCACGATCGATTACGTTCTGGATCAGGCGCCCTGCGAGGTGCTGATCAACGTCGTGACCAAGGGGTATGGAGAGCAGTCCGAGCAGCTCGCGGCCGTCGGCGCCGTCGCGGAACCGGCCCTCGAGGACCCGCCTGGCGAGCCGTCGCGAGCCCCGACCGGAGAGGCGTAAGGGGCACCGTGGCGCGCCGCAAGCATCCGGAACCGAGGGTGCCGGGAGCGGGTCTGCGAGGCGGCCGCCTGTTCGGTGTCGCCTACGGTCACGTGGGCTGGGCGGTCCTGTGGACACTGGGCCTCGTGGGGCTCTACGCGCTCGGCGTCAGCCCCATCGTCTTCTTGGTGGCCGGCGCGCTGCTCGCCGTCACCTGCCTGTCGTACGCGGAGCTCGTCTCCGCCCTTCCCGCAGCGGGCGGGGCGGCGGGCTTCGGCGCCCGTGCCCTGAACCAGCTCGTGGGCTTTGCCGCCGGATGGGGCCTCCTCCTTGACAGCGTCATCCTCGCTTCCCTGGCCGCCTTGTTCGTACCGCACTATCTGGCCGTGTTCTGGCCCACGTTGAGCGGACGGCCATACGACGGTATCGCGGCTGCCGTGACCCTCGCCCTCCTCGTCGTGCTCGGCGTCGTCGGTCTGAGGAGCCCCGGCTGGATCGTCGGTGTGCCGGCCATCCTGGCGCTCGTGACCGAGGCGTTCCTCATCGTGATCGGGCTGATCCTGACGTTCTCGCCGAAGGTCGTCGTGGACCAGATCGATCTCGGCGTGGCCCCGACGTGGGCGCACCTCTTCTACGCCATCCCGATCGCGGTCGCCGCGTTTGCGGGTATCGATGCCGTCTCGAGCATGACCGAGGACGTCGCTCAGCCGCAGGTCAGAGTGCCCGCCGTCCTCTCCCGCTCGCTGCCGCTGGCGGCGGTCGTGAGCATCCTTCTCAGCCTTGTCGCTCTCTCCGCTCTGCCCGTGTCGTCGAACGTCGTGCCGGTGGACACCACCACGGGACGTACCGTCCCGGTCGCGGTGCTTCCGGCCGGCGATGGTGACGGCTACGTCTTGGCCGGTGATCGGGGTACCGTCGTCGTCTTGCCCGTCGAGAAGCACGGAACCTCGTACGTCATCCCGGCCCAGCGTCCTACGGGCCCGGTGTTCCAACAGGCTGGCCGGACGATGACTCGCATCTTCGGCACGCAGGTCGGGGGTGCCTACCTGGAGGATCCCCTCGAGGGGATCGTGGCCGCAGTGCCCAAGGAGGCGGGTTGGCTGAGGGACTTGATGCGGCCCTTGGTCGCGGCTCTTGCTGCGGCGGTCCTCCTCGTGGCGGCGTTCTTGACGCTCGCCGGCTCGTCCCGACTGCTGTACGGGCTCGCGCGCGAGCGGCAACTACCGGCTCTCTTCGGCCGGGTCTACGCGACGAGCATGAGGCCCTACGTGAGCATCACACTGTGCGGTCTCGCCGCCGTCGCTCTCGTGTTGCCCGGGCGTGCGCTCCTCTTGGCCGAGCTGCTCGGCTTCGGCTTCGCGCTGACGATCGTCGTCGTGAATCTGGCGGCCGTCGCCCTGCGCTACCGGGAGCCGGGCCTCGCGCGACCCTTCCGCATGCCGGGGAACGTGAGGGTCCGGGGCGGCTCTCTGCCGGTGTTGGCGATCGCCGGTGCGGTGGGTGGCTTGGCGGTCTGGGCGGCGATGATCGTCACCCACCCCGTCGGGCGCTGGACCGGGTTCGCATGGATGGGTGCGGGCCTCCTCGTCTACGTGCTGTACAGGAGGGCGGCGGGCTATCCGCTCCTTCGTCCGGCAGCCGGCGTTCGTCTGCCGAAAGCGGCCGCCGTCGACGTCGTGTACGACCAGATCCTGGTCCCGGTGATCGGCACGAGGCTCACCGACGAGATGCTCGTCCTCGCTTGCCAGTTGGCGACGGAGAAGGCGTCCTCCATCGATGCCTTGAACGTCCTCGAAGTGCCTCTGGACCAGCCGCTCGACGCCGCTCTCGACCTCGAGCGGCGCCGGGCGCAGAAGATCGTCGAACTCGCCACCGCCACGGCGGGCGAGTTCGGCGTCGAGGCGCGCGGCAACGTCGTCGCTGCGCGCAGCGCGGGCAAGGCTATCGTCGACTTCGCCACGCAGCGCAAGTCTGAGGTCATCTTCCTGGGGGCGCCGAGGAAGCGGCGGACCCAGGATCGCATCTTCGGAGACACCGTGTCGTACGTGTTGCGGCACGCACCCTGCGAGGTCATAGTTAACCTCGTGCCGTCAGGCTATCCACTGGGTGGATCGGCCGACGAGGTCCTCTTGTCTCTTACCAGTGACCCCGGCGGCGACGACGCCAGTGACGCGCCAGAGAGGAAGTGAACGAGAGAGATGTATGTGGTCATCGCGGGCTGTGGACGTGTGGGCTCGGGGATCGCCAAGGTGCTCGTGGCCGAAGGCCACGACGTGACCGTCATCGACGAGAGCGACGACTCGTTCGAGCTGCTCGGCGACGACTTCCCCGGGCGGTTCGTGACCGGTGCAGCCATCGACTGGGATGTGCTCAAGGAGGCCGGCATCGAGGGCGCGGACGCCTTCGTCGCCGTCACCGACGGCGACAACACCAACATCGTGTGCGCCCAGATCGCTCAGGAGGAGTTCGAGGTCACCTGCTCGGTCGCCAGGGTGTACGACCCCGCGCGCGCCGAGCTCTTCGCCGCCACAGGTGTGCGCACGGTCTGTCCCACGCGGGATGCGCGGTCGTTGCTGCTCGACGCCGTCCACTCCTGTCAGTTGCCGCAGAGGGAGAAGTAGGCCATGTTCGTGCTCATCGTCGGCGCCGGCAAAGTCGGTCTCAACACCGCCCGGAGCCTTACCCACATGGGTCATGAGGTGATCGTCGTCGAGCAGCGACGCATGCGCTACAACCTGCTGCTGCCCGAGCTCGAGGAGAAGCTGCTCTTCGGCGACGGCACCGAGATCTACGTCCTCGAGAGGGCCGGGATCGCCAGGGCCGACATGGTGGCTGCGGTGACGGGCGACGACGAGGACAACGTCATCATCGCGGAGATAGCCCGGCTCAAGTACAAGGTGCCGAAGGTCGTCGCGCGCGTGAACAACCCGCGCAACCAGGCCACCTTCGACCTGCTCGGCGTCGATGCCACCGTGTGTGCGGCGACGCTGCTCATCTCGCTGATCCAGCACGAGCTTCCCGTGCACAAGTACGTGCCGATGCTGAAGTTCAAGCGGGAGGGCGTCGAGCTGGTCGAGCTCCAAGTGAGCGAGGAGTCCCCGTTCGCCAACCGCACCATCCGCGACATCCAGCTTCCCGAAGGGGTGCTGCTCATCGCCATCCTGCGCACCGACGAGACGCTGCTCGCCCGCGGGAGCGAGACGCTGCTGCCCGACGACCACGTGCTGTGTCTGCTGGACCCGGCCAAGGAGAAGGAGCTCATCCACATCTTCTTGCCTAGCGAGCGGCCTGAGGACGTGCAGGCCGAGACGGGCATCGACGTGCTCACCGACTAGAGCGACGCGGTGGGTTAGCCAGCGGCGAGAGACTCTGCGACCCCGGGCGGGGGGGTGCCGTGAAGATCATCGTGGTCGGCGCGGGGATCCTTGGGTTCCACGCGGCCAAGAGGCTTTCCGAGGAAGGCCACGACGTCGTCGTGGTCGACGTGCACGAGGACGAGCTGCGGCACGCTCAGGATCTCCTCGACGTTCAGACGGTGCTCGGCAAGGGGAGCAACCCCTCGATCCTCGTCGAGGCGGGCCTGCCCACCGCCGACATGCTGGTCGCCGTCACCGGGAGCGATGAGACCAATATCGTCGCCTGCCTGATCGCGCAGACCGTGTCCAAGAAGGCGGCGCGCGTGGCGCGGCTGCGCGACGCTGCCTACCTCGGCGCCGCCGGCATCATCGACAAGAGCTCGCTCAGCATCGACCTCGTGATCAGCCCCGAGCAGGAGGTGGCCGGCAACATCGCGCTGCTGGCCGGGACGCCCGGCGCGTCCGACGTCCTCGACTTCGCAGGGGGGCGTGTGAGGGCGCTGGGGGTCGAGATCGATGCCGACTCGCCGATGGTCGGCAGGTCGCTCAAGGAGCTGACCAGCCGCGGCGACGAGAAGAGCCTGGCCGCCGGTCTGTACCGGGGCGAGATGGTCACCGCCCCAAGCGACGACGTGCCGATCGCTGCCGGGGACACCATCTTCGTCGTCGCCGCCCAGGAGTCGGTGCGTCGGGTCATGACACGCCTGGGCAAGCACTGGGCACGCACGCGGCACGTGTTGATCTGCGGCGGTGGCCGCCTCGGCGTGGCCATCGCCCGGCGTCTCGCCGCCGACGGGGTGCACACCAAGATCATCGAGAGCGATCGCGCGACCTGCGAGAGGCTGGCGGAGACGCTCGACGACACCGTGGTGCTGTACGGCGACGGCATGGACGAGAGCCTGCTACAAGACGAGGGACTGCAGCGTGTCGATATGTTCGTCTCGGCGGTGGAGGACGAGAAGGAGAACGTGCTCACCGCGCTGCTTGCCAGGCGTCTCGGGGCCAAGCGCGTGGTATCGCTCGTCAACTCCATGGCCTACATGCCGTTCGCTTCCAGCGCGGGGGTAGACGTGGTCCTGAGCCCGATGCTGACGGCGTTGGGCCCGATCCTTCAGCTCGTCAGGCGGGGGAACGTGGTCTCGGTGCAGACCCTGCGCGAGGGGCTCGTCGAGGGTATCGAGTTCATCGCCACCGAAGGCTCCGAGATCGTCGGCCTGCCCCTGGCCTTGTTGCACATGCCGCGTGGGTCGATGGTCGGCTCGATCGTCAGGCAGGACGAGGTGATCGTCCCCGACGGCAGCACGGTCGTCGAGATCGGCGACCGTGTCATCCTCTTCGCTCGCCCGCAGCTCGTGCCTCGGCTGCAGAGGCTGTTGTCGGCGCGCTAGTGCCGGGCCCGTCCTCCATAGATCTGGACGCGTCACTCCTCGGTCGGCCGTCGAGCGCCGCGGTCGATCTGGGAGCAGTGCGCCGGGTCTCCTTCTTGCTGTGCGGTCTGTTGCTGCTGCTCTCGGGGGCGCTCTTTGCACCACTGGCGGTTGCCATCGGGTACGGGGAGGATCGCACGACGCGGGCGTTCATCTACACGATCGCCATCGGCGCCGGAGTAGGCCTCACCGGCATCCTCCTGTCTCGCACCGACCTTGGCGGTCTCACGCGTCGCGAGGGGTTCGCCGTCGTGGCTCTCGGCTGGACGCTCGCGTGCCTCGTGGGGACGCTTCCCTTCTACTTCTCGGGCACGCTGGGCCTCGTCGACAGTTGGTTCGAGTGCGTGAGCGGGTTCTCCGGGACCGGCTCGAGCGTCATCAAGAACGTCGAGGCGGTGTCGAAGGGCGTGCTGTTCTGGCGCGACTTCACACACTGGCTGGGCGGTATGGGCTTCGTGGCCCTGTACATCGCGTTGTTCCCGTTGCTGGGCGTCGGCGCCATGAAGCTGTACACGGCGGAGTCGCCCGGTCCGGAGAAAGGGCGGCTCACGCCGCGCATCCGCGAGACGGCGAAGATCCTCTGGCTGATCTACGTGGGCCTCTCCGTCGCTCTGACGCTCCTGCTGCTGGCCGGGGGCATGAGCTGGTTCGATGCCCTCTGTCAGATGTTCGCGGCCATCGGGACCGGCGGCTTCACCACGAAGAACGCCAGCATCGGCGCCTTTCACAGCGCGTACATCGAGTGGGTCATCATCGTCTTCCTGTGGCTCGCGGCGACGAACTTCTCGCTGCACTACGCCGTCATCATGGGCAGGCCGGGGCGTCTCTTCAGAGACCCGGAGTGGCGCTTCTTCACGCTGGCGCTCATCCTGTTCAGCGGCGTGATCACCGTGGGATTGTTGATCACGACCAGCGATCCGTTCACAACCAGTCTGCGCAACGCGACCTTCACCGTCGTCTCTCTGGCGACGACGACGGGCTTCGTCACGGCCGACTACGAGAAGTGGTTCTTCCTTTCACAGTTCATGCTCTTCCTGCTTCTGTTCATGGGCGGATGCGCCGGTTCGACGGCCGGGGCGATGAAGGCCGTGCGCGTGCAATTGCTGCTCAAGCAGGTCAAGGCGAGCGTGTACAGCGTCATCCATCCTCGCGCCGTCACACCTACTCGCTTGGGAGAGAGGGTGATACCGGACGAGATCATGCGGCGAGTGTTCGCCTTCCTGGGCCTCTACATGTTCGTGTACATCGTCAGCGTGGGCGGCATGTCGCTCGTCGGCCTCAACTTCGAAACGGCACTCTCGGCCGTAGCAACCACCATGGGCGGGGTCGGACCGGGACTGGCCGACGTGGGTCCGATGGACACGTTCGGCTTCATCCACCCGGTCGGCAAGTTCATCTTGACGTTCGACATGCTCGCCGGTCGGTTGGAGATCTACACGCTGATACTGATCGCGACACCGGCGTTCTGGATGAGGTGAGCGAGGGTCGCCACGCAGCCCGGTGAAGGGCCGGCAAGCGTCGGCGGCCGGTCATCTGGCTCGACGACGAAGCGCTCGGGCGGGTCTCGGCCGCCGCTGGTCTGGCGTGGCTGAATAGACCTGCAGTGTGCCCATTAGTTGCCCGCCGCGCTAGCCCGATGAGGGCTGGCAGACGTCCGTCGCCGGTCGGTTGACCCTCGATGGTGCCGCGGCTACGATAGGGCGCGCTCTGCCGAGCATCCCTCCTTACCCGGTGGCGAGGTAGCTCAGTTGGTAGAGCACATGACTGAAAATCATGGTGTCGGCAGTTCAATTCTGCCCCTCGCCACCAGAATCTCCCTGCGTATGGCCCTCTGAGTCTGCGCCGATGTCGGCCGCTGGCGGCAGATCGGCGCTCCGCGCCGACAATCGGTCGACATCGGCTGCCGCGACCCTCTCGGATGGCCTTTCCAGGAGATGAGCCGAGCAGTTCTGAGCGCTCAGTCGACGGCAGCTGTGGTGCCGAGCAGCTCGGCGCCGCTCGTCAGCGCCAGCGTAGCCGGCCCCGCGCCGAAGCTATGACAGCGCAGCGGCGACGGCAACGCTCAAGACACCCCGTGCGGGTGACATTGAGACTATTCCAGCGCGGCCTCGCTTCTCGTCGGCGGGCCGCGCCACTTCCACTTCGCCCGATCAGGCCGCCTTGCCGGTCGGAGGAGCGGGGGCCAGGCCGAGCTGCTGGAGCATGCCCAGGTTATCTTGGACGGACCAGTGCTCGACGAGCTTGCCGTCCTTCACGCGGGCGATGTGGACGGCTTCCCAGGTCGCACTCTTGCCGGTCGCCTTCATGCCCATCCAGTCGCCCTTCATCGTCCCGGTGCTGCGAATGTGCTGCACGACGATGTCGCCCTCGGCGACCTGCCTAATGACGGTGTTCTGGTGGTCCGGGAAGGTGGACCTGACAGCCCTGATGAGCGCCTTGACGCCCTCGCGGCCGGGCGGTGACCCGGGGAGTGGGTTGTGGTCGGTCATGTCGGCCGACATGACCTCGTCGATGACGTCCAGACGGCCCTCGTTGAACGCCTCTAGCGGGATACGGCTCGCAAGCTCCTTGTTTGCTTCAGACATAAACGATGCCTCCTCGAATCGGCTTATCAGATGCGGTTATGCTTCCCTCTCACGTACTACATGAGTCCCTTTTAGGCAGGGTCCTTGAGCGGACCGGTTGCGCCACAGGCGTAACAGGGAAGTGGTGGGGCGCGACTCTCTACCCGCTCGTCCGCGCCAGCGTAGCCGGCCCCTCTCCGAGTTGACCGGCCACAGGTGGCGCACTCTACGGACGATTGGTCGGTCCGAGTGTGACGCTCGTGGTTCTATCGAAGCCCGGCATCCTGGACGCAATCGCCGAAACGACCGAGTAGGCCGAGGAGGTTCCCAACGCCACTCTCCGTGCGGGTTGGTCGTGCGGGAATAGAATCGTGGTGTCCCAGGGGAGAGTCGACGAGGGAGGATGACCATGGCCAAGTATCTCGTACGTGCGACCCTTACATCCGATGGCGTCAATGGCCTGCTCAAGGAGGGGGGCAGCCGCCGCCGCGAAGCGGTGACGGCTCTCGCCGAAGGCCTCGGCGGAAGCCTGGAGGTGTTCTACTTCGCCTTCGGCGACGACGACGTGTACGCGATCCTTGAGCTTCCCGACAACGTCTCGGCGGCAGCGGCGAGTCTCGCGGTCACTGGCTCTGGGGTCGTGCGCTCCAAGGTCGTCGTGCTGCTGACGCCCGAGGAGGTCGACGAGGCGACGAAGAAGACGGTCACGTACCGCGCCCCGGGCGCGTGACCGCCGATTGCCGGCGCTGAATCGCGCCAGCCGCCGCCCCTCTGGGTCTCCAGATCGTAGGCCGCTGAAGGGCCGCACCAAGCGGTTGCCGTCGTCCACGGCGGCAACCGCTCCGGCATGGCCTGACGCGGAGGCCCGCCACCCGTGGCCGCGCAATAGCCGCCCTACATCGACGCCCGCATGGGCGAGATCGGAGAGCGCTAGGTCAGAGGGTGGACGTACAGAAGGACGGTGAAGACTGCCACGAGAAACGTGAACGCGAAGATCGCCCACGTGAGACGTCCCATGGTTTTCGCTGCTTCCTCCTGGCGCCGAGCTGCTTCGTCCTGGCGCCGAGCCACTTCGCGTTGGCGCCGGTACTCCCACTCCGTGCGCCAGAAGCGCAGTTCATCTCGCTGAAGGCTGCTACTAGCGTTGGCCACCCTGTCATACCTGGCCAGCACGTCCCCATCCGAAAGACCGTCAAGTGCTTTCATGCTTTCGGGTAGCCCGAATTCGTCGCGCGGCACGATGCGCCCCCTTTATGCCGGCCAGTCGACAATCTTCTCGGCAACCAGCTCGCCGTTCTCGTCTTTGCTCACGCGCACCGTCACGTGGCGCTTCGATGACCGGAGCACGACCTGCGCCGACGAGAAGGACTTGCCCGCGTGAAGAACGGCCGCGCTCTCGAAGACGAGCGCGATTTGCTCACCGCTGGACAGGAAGTAGTCGCGGTTGTGGCGGTCACGGTCGTTGCAGTGGTAATTCGGGGACCAGTCCTCACCGAGCAGCTTCGAGGCGACGGCTGCCACGTCGCCATACTCTCCGAAGAACTCCTCTTCCTTCTGGTAGTAGCGCCGCACGTCTTCGCCGGCCATCAGGTCCCCCTCACGTCGTCCAATGTCCTTAGGGTGCAGGCTACCACGCGAGCAGCCCGCCGCCCCGGGTGAGACGGCGGTAGGGTGCCGAGTGGCATGGCCGCCCCCCTCCTGCTTCCTGAAGCAAAACGCGTTCGGTGCAGGGGGCAGTCCTTGTGCCTGCAGACGCCGACGTCGTACCGCGCGCCCCAGAGCCGCCGACCTTTTGAGGGCGAGTCGGTCGGCGACTCGTCGCGACTAATCCAAAAGGCCCGGTCGCGCACGGGAAGGCCCCTACGTCGCCACGTAGAGAGGCTCGAACTTGGTCTACTTGAGAAGAACTCTTACCGCGTTGAGGTCGGCGTCGGATAGGCCCAGTTCCCGCGCGGCACCAGCAACAGCGACTTTAGCTTGCCGCGCTGCATGCCACTCCGGGGTCGGCACCTCGTCCAGCGACGGGGCCGCGGCGATCGTCGCGAGCGCCTGGGCCAGCTTGGCGATCAGTCCTCGCTCGTGGGGCTCGATGTGGCCGCGGCGGTCGCGCACTAAGGCCTCGAGGGCGGCGGCAGCGGTGAGCGCGTTGTCGTTCATCTTCTCCTCACCGAACCCTGTAGTCGGGGCCGTGCTGCTCGGCCACCGCGGCTGCGTGCAGCGTGCCGTTCATGGCCGCGCTCTCGTGCTTGGCCCATTCTAGTCCCCAGCCGACGCCGTTGCCGCGCGGCACGTGGACAGTCAACGGTGCCCAGTGGCGCGGCGTCCAGGGGTCGGAGCCCTTCCGCGCGACGGGGGCTCCCCGGCACTCAGCGTGTCAGAATACGTGGGTCGTTGCGGAGAGCTCCCTTCACCACGGCGACAGCCTCGACGTGTACGAAAGACCCGGGCTCCTTGCTTGCGATCGGAAACTGCTCAGCCGCTCGCCGCTGCGGCGGTTCCCAGGAGCTCGGCCACCCGCTCTGCCGCCTCTTTGTCGGCCTTGGGCAGCACGTGGGCATAGACGTCTAGGGTGAAGGCGACGGTTGAGTGCCCGGGCCGCTCTGAGACCAGACGCGGGTTGATGCCCAGCGCCAGGGCGAGGCTGGCGTGGGTGTGGCGCAGGCCGTGCAGCGGGATGGCCGGCAGGGCCGCTTCGCGAACGAGTCGCCGGAAGCGCGCTGTGATGCGCTCGGGATGCAGCGGAGCACCGTCTTCTTTGGTGAAGACCAGGCGGCTCTCGGTGAAGGCATCATCCCAGGACCCCTGTTCCTCGAGCTGTCTGGCGGCATGGCCTTGCAGCGACTTGAGGGTCTCGGCATCCAAGACGATCGTCCGTCGTCCCCGCGCCGTCTTGGGCTCGCTCTCGATGAGTGTGCCGTTCAAGGGGATCAACGCGCGTCGGATGCGCACCTCCCCCGAGTCTAGGTCGAGGTCGTCCCAGCGCAGGGCCAGGGCCTCACCTCTACGGCAGCCGCTTAAGGCCAGAAAGCGCCACAGGGCGTAGAGGCGGTCGTTCTCGACGGATCTCAGGAAGGCGGCCAGCTCCTCGCTCGACCAGGCGGGTCGTTCTCTTGCCAAAACATACTCGCGCGGCGGGTCGGCCGCCGAGGCCGGGTTGGCGGCCAGGTAGCCCCAACGCATGGCATCACGGAAGGCGCGGTGCAAAGTGGCGTGCACGCGCCGCACCGTAGCGGGGGAGAGGCCGCCGCTGCCGCGGATGCGGCCCTCGCTGAGCAGGCGCCCGTAGAGGGCGTTGAGCTTGACGCCGTCGAGACGCTGCAGGGGAACAGAGCCCAGGAAGGGGATGATGTGCTGTTCGCAGTTGCTCACGTACTGGGCATAGGTCGTCGGTCTGACCGTGGAGGCGATCGCCGGCAGCCAGTCGTTTCGCAGGAACTCGCGCAGGGTGAGATGACTCTTCGGCACGTGGCGGCGCTCTTCGATCGCCACCAGCAGCTTAGAGAGCGCCGCCTGGGCCTCGCGGCGGGTGGCGTAGCCAGCCTTGGTCTCGCGGCGACGCTCCTCGCTCTCGGCAAGCTCGCCGCCGCAGGCCGGACAGGTGCGCAAGGGTCGCCGCTCGAAGCCAGAACCTCTTGCCGCAGAGATTGCAGCGCTGCGCCGCGGCTATGCCCACATCGACGATGTACTCGTAGCTGCGTGGCGTTCGGCGGCGGACATGCCCGCGCATGCGCTTCCCCTTGACGCGTGTCTAGTGTGACCCAGCGTCGCTCTGCAGGGCCTGTTAGGCAACGCCGGTTGGCGCACCGAAAGCACGGGATGCAGGCGTGGGACGAACCGGTGTGGTGTGTGCGGTCGGCAAGGCGGCGGCGCGATCAGCTCAGTGCAGCATCGACGCAGGCTGTGGGAGTCTGGCCTACCTCTGTTGGCGCGGTCGGCGACTAACCCGAGACGAGCTAGAAGGCAACCGTCACGCTAGTAGCGAAGTAATCCGCGGGCACGCTCCTTGATTGCACGAGATCCGCCTTGGTCGCCGGGCTCGGTGAGTTGGTGCGCCGGGGCGCCTGGCGGAACTTGCTGCCGCCACGGTGTCCTATGTGCGATTTGAGGCTGGAGGAATTATGCGTACAGGAGAAGCTCTGGTTGGCTTGCCGCAGGCGGAGGTGTACCTCGTTGTGACCCACGAGTTTGAGGACGCCCGACAGATCGCCGACAAATTCAGGGCCGATATTCCCGTGATCGCCAACATGCAGAGTTGCGAGGCGGGGCTGGCCGCTCGCCTGATCGACTTCTGCAGCGGACTCACTTACGCGCTCGGCGGTGGCCTGCAGCGCCTCGACGACAGGGTCTTCCTGCTCGCGCCGCGCAACCTCGACCTGTCCAGCGACGGGACGGACGAGTTCCTCGAGAAGGGCTTCGTTAATCAGGTCTAGTCGTAACGCGGTAGGCTTCTGAACACTCGCCTCCCTACAAGTAGTGTTTAGGGAGAGAGGACTGCCTTCTCGCGGACTCAGATTCGCGCTCGTGCTTGTCTCCTGGCGCAGGCACTCCGTTTCGCACTCCCAATGCGTCAGTCTTGGAGGGCGTCAGAGGTCTGCAAAACCTCCATCACCGGTTCGACTCCGGTCGCCGCCTCCAAGGTCTTCTTCCTGCACCTGGCGCTCCCGATGCGCTGAGGCCATTTCGTGTGGTGGCCAGATGCCGACATCGGTCGCCGACATCGGGCGGCAAATGGGCCGCTATCGGAGAGTCGCCGGACTCACGACCCCGCCTCCAGCTACGGCAGTTGAACAGAGTCCAGGGCGCGGGCGAGGTCGGCGGGAAGGCCGTTGATGGGGCTCACATCCATCGGACGGACCGAGAGGACGACGAAAACAAGTAGATCAGGCTTCGCTCTGCAAGCGCACAGGAGGCCGTTCGCCCTCCGGGGGCGGGCCGGGAAACCACGCCTCCGGCTCCGGCCAAACGAATCCATCGGGTATGTCGTAGGTCTCGAACGTCGTGCCCGTGGCCGCCTCCGTGTCGAAGAACGCAAAGGCGTTCTGATCGACGAAGCGCCCAGATTGACTCACCGAAAACCCACGGCCGGCAAAATCAGCGAGGCGCTCCTCCCACGACTTCGCGCCGATGTCGAAGGCGACGTGGTGGATGCCCTCGCCATGTCGGTCGAGATGCTCCTGGAAGATCGAGGGACCGTAGAGCGGCTGCATGATCTCCAGCGCCAAGTCGCCGACGTCGGCGAAGCAGACCTTGATCGCCCAGTCGGCCGCCTCGCCGTGATACGTGCGCCGCGTCACCGTGCGCGAGTCAAACGTGTAGATACGCCACGGGCCAATCCCGAGTCGGACCAGCCCCTTCATGGTGCGCTGGTGGTCAGTAGTGACGAGGCAGATTTCAATCAGGCCGCCAAGGAAGCTGTTGGACAGTTCGGTCGCGCTTACGACCGTCGGCCATGACTCAGTGGGAGAGGCTGCGTTTTCGGTCATATGAGCCTCACGGTTCGGGGTAGACGTCTGGATTGACCTCGAGGGGTTCCACGTCCATCTCAGGCAATGCAGGGTCGGGGCGCGGGAAGCCTCTCCACCGAGAGTATAGCCGGCACGCAGGGCCAGTGAACCGCCCGAACGCGGGAATCGTCGACGCAGTCCGGGATCAGAGAACGATGGAGGGCTGGCAGCATGAATCAGCGCCGGTGTGATTCAGCTTCCTGCTCGGCCCTTTACGTCACCTATCGAACGGAGTCGTCACCGTCACATTCGTTCGACCCGTCGAAGATGAGTGCTCCGCTCGTCTACGAGCGCATCGACGTGGTTGTCGAGCCGGTCACGGCAGTGCCTTCGAGTGAGGAGGCCGACGAGAGCCAGCTGGTGCATCGAGCGGTGGCTGCGCCCTCAACCGCTCGATGTCGGATCCACCCTCGTCGCTTTCCCTGCGAACACCAGCCCCGCGATCAGCGCCGCCGCCTCCTCCTGCATGGCCGGGATCGCGTGCGAGTAGGTGTCGAGGGTGATCGCGACGGTGGCGTGCCCGAGGCGCTCGGAGACGACCTTAGGGTGGATGCCGGCGCGCAGCGCCAGGGTGGCATGAGTGTGGCGCAGGTCGTGCAGACGGATGGTCGGCAGCGCAGCTCTCTTCACGGCCTGGCGAAAGAAGCGGCTCACGACCTCGGGGTGCATAGGCCTCCCCATCCTCGCGCGTGAAGACAAGACCCGTGTCGGTCCAGTTCTTGGCTGTCGCCTGCTCCACCAGCTGACGGGCGGCCTGACGCTTCAGCACCTCGACCGTCGCCGGATCGAGGGCCACCACTCGCCGTCCCCGCGCCGTCTTCGGCTCGCAGACCACCACCTCTCTGCCGTTGGGGATCAGCGCCCGTCTGACCGAGAGCGACCCTGCCTCGAGGTCGACGTCGTCCCAGGTGAGCGCCAGGGCCTCGCCTCTTCGCAGGCCGGTCAGGGCGAGCAGATGCCAGAGGGCGTGCAGGCGATCGTCCTTGGTCGCCTCAAGGAAGGCCGTGAGCTGCTCGGCGCTCCAGGTCTTCATCTCGTGGCCAGAGCCGTTCACCCTGGGCGGGTCGGCGGCCTCGATGGGGTTACGCGTCAGCCGCTCCCAGCGCACGGCGTCCTTGAGCGCCCGGTGCAGGACGGCGTGCACGTGACGGATGGAGAGAGGGGAGAGGCCGCTTCTGCCGTTCTTCTTGCCGCTCAGGGCGAGCTTCGCGTAGAGGCCGTTGATCGTCGCGCCCGCTGAGCTTCTGCAGCTTCACGGCTCCGATGTGCGGGCAGATGTGACACTCGACGTGCTGCACGTAGCTTCTGTAGGTCGACGGCCTGATCGTCGCTCGGATGGCCGGCAGCCACTCCTTCTGCAGGTACTCGCGCAGGGTGAGCTTGGTCGGCGCGACGTAGGTCTTCTCCTCGACCGCGACCAGGACCTTGTCCATGGCCGCCTGGCACTCCTTGCGCGTCGCGAAGCCGGCCTTGGTCTCGCGGCGGCGCTCCTCGGTCTCGATCAGCCTGCCGCCGCAGGAGGGGCAGCTCTCCTTGGGCCGCCGCTCGACCCAGAAGCGCCTGCCGCAGCTCTGGCAGCGCTGCGCCGCTGCGGTGCCCACGTCGACGATGTACTCGTAGCTGTGTGGTCCTCGGCGGCGGATGTGACCCTGCATGCGCTCTCCTTGACGCGCGTCTGGTGTGACCCAGCGTCGCTCTGAGGGCGCGCGTCAGGCAACGCCGAGTGGCGCACCGGAAGCACGGGATTCGGCGCGAGACGAACCTGCGTGGTGCGTTCTGCCAGCGCGGTATTGGTCGGCTCAGCGTCGGCGGCAGCGGCTAATTGCAGCGTCTTTGCCTGCCATGGATATCTGGCTGTCATGTGCGGACTCCGCAAGGCTACTGCCGGTGGCATTGGGGATTCGGTAGACCGGTCCACTGATAGATCCGGGCGAGGCGGTACCTCCGCTCGGCTCAACTGTGCTCCGAGTATGGTCGCTCAGGTTCTGGCCGGCTCTTGACTCCGCTTCCACTGAAGCCATTTTCGTGTCAGGTCAGTGATCAGCGTCCTAGCTTCGCTGAGCGTCATCGCATCCGACGGCGTCCATCGCCTGCCCTTCCGCCGCTGCGCGTCCCACTGCCCGGACGTGGCGTGGCGCGACGAAGCTCTCAGCACCTCGTAGCAGTTGGCCGTGTACTTGAACCTCTCGAGCTCAGTGAGATCTATCCCGAGTTCCTCGGCCGCTTTCGTTGCGCTCAGGCCGCCCTCCTGCAGGTCCTCTCGTATCGCGTCGAGAAGCTTGTATAGGTCGAACCAGTTCAAACGTTCACCAGCGAGGATTTCGAAGACCCAGGCGAGCCCCGTCTCCTCTGACGAACGGCTGACGAACGGGCGCCAGGGTGTCCAGTCGACGTCGTTCCTGATGCGATAGCTGATCTCGAGGCATGTGCCCACCGGCTGGTAGAGGCGACCGTCGGACCGGCGGTCGGCCAGGCCTAGGTAGGTCGGCGAACCGCATCCGGCGACAAAGCCCACGAGCCCGCGAATGCGCTGAACCAGCCACTGGGCCTCCACCTCAGCCTTGTCGCGCTCGGTGATCGAGTCGATCTCTGAGTCCCGGAGGTACGTGCTGCCGTACTCGTCTGTGAGCAGCGTCTGCGTTCCCGATAGTAGCTCGAGAATGTCCTCGCGGTCGGCGGGGTCGATCTCAACATGGATGAACCACTGTGGCATGCCGCGAGCTTAGTCTGTGGATCCGTGGTGTGTCACGCCTGCAGCGGGCAGCGTCTGGACTAGGATTGCGCCATGGATGTCGCCCAGATTGACGGGATGCCTCTCCTCGGAAGACGCGGTGCGCGTTCCAGCGGAGCCGCCTTCGCCTTCACCTCGGCCGCACCGAAGACGGGATCGATCGGGGTCGGCAGCCGGTGGGAAGTGAGCTTCAAGAAAGGCAGCGATGCCCTAGAGGCTTGATGTGGGTTGTCCGCCCATGCAGGAGCGGCGAGTTGTCATGAGAAGAGGGTCCCCGGCTCTGCAACCTCGTGATTGGAGCACGAGATGCGTGCGTCGCTGGAGACCCTCGTTATCGCAGCCTATGTGTTCGCCTGCTCGTTGTCGATGCCTCGTCCGGGACCGGTGGGGAAGGTGACCGACCAGGAGCTGATCGCCCTGGCCGTCGCCCAGGCCGTCACCGGCTTGGTCTCCGATCGCCAGTTCCTGGGCACGATCGGGCGCTTGCTGCCGGGGTTCTTCCCGGACCTGCCCGAGCAGTCGCAGTTCAACCGCCGCTTGCGGCGCTTGACGCCGCAGATCACGACGGTGCAGCTCGGCGTCGCCGAGCTGCTCGCCTCCGGCAGCCTGCGCCTGGTCGACGGCACCCTGCTTTCCTGCGCCAACTACGCCGGCTGCGCGAGCAAGAGCGAGTTCGCCGGCTACGCCGCTTACGGCTACTGCGCCGCCAAGAGCCGCTGGTACTGGGGCATGCGCCTGCTCCTGCTCAGCGACAGCCGCGGGGCGCCGCTCGGCTACGACCTGCGGCCGGCCAACGAGAACGAGCGCGAGGGTGTGTTTCGGCTCGCCTGCGCGCATCCCGGCGGCGTCCTGTTCGCCGACGCCGGTCACCGCGGCCAGGAGCATCACGCCAGCCTGCGGCTGGTCGGCGTCGAGCTCATCGTGCCCGAGCGCCACAGGCTCGGCGAGCGCCCGGCCGCGGAGATCGTCAAGGCGCGCATCCGCCTGGTGATCGAGTCGGTCTTCGCCAACCTCAAGCGCCAGATGCGCCTGGAGGACCATCTCGCCAAGACGCTTCCCGGCCTCGCCCAACGAGTGGTCCAACGACTGCTGGCGCTGACCCTCGGCATGTTCATCAACACCCTCCTCGGCCGCCCACCGCGAGCGCTCGCCGCCTACGACGGACGATGAACCCACATCAAGCCTCTAGAGGCCAGGGGCGGTCGTGCGAAATCCTACTCTGGCGCCTGGGAGAACGCTCTAGAAGCCGCCCCGCGCCCTTGATCTGCTTTCCGTGAGGGGCATCGCCGATCTTTCCATTCAGAATCCCTCTTCGGGATGGCGAAGTCGCGTTCGTACAAACGAGGGAGAACACTCTGACGGTCGACGGGCTCGATATCCTCGAGGCTCGCTTGGCCTACCGTCTCGAGAACCAGGAACCGCGGAGGATCTACGCGAGGTGACCGCGTTGATATGGAGCCCGCCGTGTCGGCGCAATGTCGGCTGGACGCGAAGAAGGTGTGCAAGACAATGCTAGCACCTGAAGCAGTCGGCCCCGAAAGCTTCTCGGGGCTGTCACAGCAAGTGACGTCACGGGTCGGATTCGTGCCCGATTCGGCTGGCCTGACATCGGATCGCCAACGTCAGGCGGTCAGCGTGCTGCACCCATCCACCTAGTATGTACTTGCATCCACGGCTGGGTGTAGAACAGGCGATACAGGGGGCAGCCACGGGGGTGGGGCCATGGGTCAGTGCCAGTCGTGCGGGGCCGAACTCGTTGATGGCGCGCACTTCTGCGGGGAATGCGGTACGCCGATTGCTGTTGACCAGGGGTCAACGCGGTGCCAGTCGTGTGGCGCTGACTTGATCGAAGGCGCGCACTTCTGCGGGGAATGCGGTGCCGCCGTCGCGGGCACCCCTTCCACCGAACCTTCCGAAGCCATCCGGGTATCGTGGGAGGGCGCGGCTGGATACGCCGACGACCGGACACAACCCATCCCGCCGTTTCGATCGGCCGCTGTTCCAGTGCAGGTGCCACCTGGAACCACAGCCGTCATTATTCAGCAGCGAGGATCGCCGGGAATCGGTGTGGCGGGCTTCGTGTTGGTACTCGTCGGGCTGTTTGTGCCGTTCGTGGGGTTAATCGGCTTCATCATGTCCATTGTTGGCTACCGACAGGCGAAGCGGGAAGGACTGAATACCGGGCTTAGCCTGGCTGGAACCATCATCGGCGCGATTGCCACGATTACCGGCATCATCATCCTGGTGGTCATACTCGGGGCGATAGCTTCTACAAGCAGCGGCAGCGCCATGATTCGGTTGTTCTCCATGGTGTAGGACGGGGCAGTACACAGAGCCAACAAGGGGGCGGTGATGCGCAGGTTCCTAATCGGCATCCTTCTGATCGCCCTGGGGCTGATCGTAGTGGGATGCGGCAGCAAGGGCGGCAACACTACTTCCAGCGCATCACCTACGCCCAGCGTGTCACCCAGCCCTTCACCAACCGTATTGACGCAAGCCGATCAGTTGCGCCTGTTCCTGGCCGACGTGAAGCCGGTCCGCGTGCGCTACCGCAAGCTGGAAAACAAGCTCGACCACATCATCTGGAAGGACATAAACCAGAAGGCCATAGACGCGACCTGGCGGCGTGGTGGCAACAGGGTCTACAGGCTGACAAGCAAGTACGACGGCATCCTGGTTGACCTACAGTTGGTGGACGCACCCGCTTTCATGCGCCCCGCCATCAGAAGCATAGTGAAGTCGCTGACTCGTGAACGGCAGATGTACGAAGCGATTGCCGGTTTTCTAGCTTCGCAAGATGCTGGAAACCACGGAGACCGGAGGTCTGAGTCTGTCCGCGGTTGGTGCGGTCTGGCTGTTCATCGGGGTTGCTGTCAGCGGCGCTGCTCCCGAACTGTCCAAGCTCTTGGCATGAAGCGATCTGGAGCGTGCGCACTATTGGTCTGCGTCAGAGCGGCGCGCGGCTGAGGTTCGAGATCAGCTCGCCATTCTGCAGCTGAGCGGCGTGAACATCCGTAGCCACGACAAAGAGCCGGCGTCCGCGATTGGCGGTCCAGGATCTCTGCTTAAGTCTCTCGTCGAAAGCGTCGGCTTCTCGTCGGCCGACGCGTGGAAGCGCTGTAAGTGGCGCACTTTCGGCCGGGTGACCTCACAACAAGACTTCCAGCAACTCACCCGGCGGCTTCGCACCGGCGCTCGTCCTGAAGCGGCTGCACATCTCGAGCACGAAGCGCCCGCCTCAATCGGGGAGCCTCACTGCCGGGAGTTGTCCTGCCTGTCCCCTCCGAGCTGTCTGGCGCGGCCGTGGCGCTGTCACCATGGGAGTGTAAGCTCAGAGCGTCGGGCCATGGGTCTCGAGCCCAGTGGCTGGGGTGCCGACATTGACCGTGTGACGACGGAGCCATCGTGACTTCTCTCTTCGGCTGGGTCGACTACTCAGAACGCGAGAAGCGTCTCATGACCGAGGCGATCGACGTCTTCGGCGAGCACGACACGCGTGACGAGTTCGGCATCGGGGCAATCCGGGACGCGCCGTCCGACCTCTTCTTCCCTGGCACCAACACGATGCAGACCAGGGCTCGCTACTTCCTCTTCATCCCCTGGATCTACGCAGCACTCGAGAGGAAGGGCGTGAATTCGAGGGACATCGCCGCTCGGGCGCGGCAGGACGAGGCTGCGCTGATCCGCGCCCTCATGCAGTCGGGGCTCAGTGACGGCGTCATCGGTCGCTACTCTCAGGAGCGACTGCAGCGGCTGCCGAGCAACATCTACTGGTTGGGTCTCGGACTCTGGGGCATCCGACGATGGCCCGGCGGTCAGACCGACTACCATCGGTCGCTGGACGCCTACTACGCCCGCTTGAGGGTGAGTGTGCGCAACGACGACGCGGAGGCTGTCGACTCCGTCCGGCGCAACTGGGACACCCTTCCGCCCGCGCCGGCGGACTTCCCTGTGGGCGCGACCTTCGACCTCTCTGCCGATGAAGCTCACGACTCTGCGCGACAAGATCGTCCTTCACTGCCGTGACTCGCTCCTGGCTTGGCTTGTCCTCAACGGCACCGCCTGGGACGTGAGCCAGACGCGGTACGTCTGGGAGCACCCCCAGCGCGACCGGTTCCCACAGGCAACCCAGGCCCACCTCGAGCACGCGCGATGTCTTTCGCTTGCGATGCACGGAGCGGCTTTGATCTACAACCTGCATCTGGCGCGCCGGATCGAGAACGAGGAGCTTGTCGACGAGTACACAGTCGCCGTTGAGGGCTGGTCGGGGCTCGTCGATGCCGAACTGCGCCCGTCGCTCGACTCTTGGAGACTCCCGGAGCTGTGGCGCCTGGTGACGGGCATCAACCCTTGGATCAGTCCCGCGGCACGTCGTTTCGTCGAGCGCGCCGGCCTGCGATTTATCGAGACCACCCAGCCCGCGTCGGGGCTTGCCCGCAACTCCGAGGTGCTGCGGCTTCTGCGAACGCGAGAAGAAGCGCTCAAGGGCAAGCGCGCACGCCTCTCTCACAAGGATGCTCGCCAAGGGTGGAGTGAGCACTCCGGCATCGGCCGGCTCGAGTTCCGCTGGCCGGTCGCACAGCAGATCGCTCTCGACATCCTGGGCGGCCTCATCGGCGGGCAGGGCGATGCTTGACCCTGGCAACCGGCACCTCTTCCTCGAAGCGCTGCGGCCGCGCCGGCCGGCTATCGCCTCGACCGCGGCGTCGGCACCACCTTCTCCCTCGACCTGGTCGCCCTGCTGTGCGCGCCGCTTGCCTTCACGAAGTTCGACTGGCGCGACGAGGCCAACGGCCCGCCGACCGGAGGCCCGGCGCTGCTCGAAGCGCTGCGCGAGAACATCGAGCGGCTCGTCGTCTTCTGCCAGGCTGGGCAGATCACGGTGCCGCGCCAATACGGAGCGCTGTTCGACTACCTCGAGGACGTCGTCGTCGAGGTCTCGCTGCCCCCGGGCCGCGGCGTCTTTCACCCCAAGGTGCGGGTCCTGCGCTACGCGCCTCTCCAAGCCGACTCGGGCGCCGCGCCGCTGGTACGTTTCCTGTGTATGAGCCGCATCCTCACTTTCGCTGCCATGTGGGACACGATGCTCGCGCTTGACGGCGAGGTCGCCGTCGAGCGCACCCGCGGCTACTCGGTGAATCGCCCCCTGGTCGACTTCGTCTCGGCTCTGCCGCGGCTAGCAAAGCACGGGCTCACAGAGGGCGCACGCGAGCTCGTTGAT